>NZ_JAPZDS010000009.1 GCF_029813115.1 Aureimonas sp. SK2 | reverse complement strand
CACATCGCTAACCGCTGGCACACGCAGCGATTGCGAGACGGGGCATTCGGAATAGCCGCTTCTGACTTGCTAACCTTTGCATGCGAAGGTCGATCTGCCTTGCCATGATGCGGACGCCGCCATGAACGTTCCCGATCCCTTGAAGTCGACGGCAGCAGGTCATCCGCTCGATGCCCCTGCACTGGAGTGCATTCTTCAGAATCTTCCTCATCCGGTGCTCGCGACGGGTGCGGACGGAAGCGTGACCTACGCCAACGCTGCGGCCGAGGCTTCTTTCGGCGGTTGGATTCTCGGGCTGAACATCCGCGATCTCTTGGCCGGGTTCGCACTACCCTCGTCGGAGGCGGCTCAGAGGTCGCCGATGATCGTGACAACGAAGCAGGACGCAAGTTTCGACGCGCTTCTGGCTCCGCTCGGTGACGGCAGGTACGTCGTCGATCTTCGACCATCCAGCGAACAGGGTAGACCTCCGGTCGCGACGGACCTCGACGATCTGACGGGGCTCCCCAAACGCAGCATGTTCATGTCACAGCTGACGGGTGCCATAGCAACCGGCGGCGGGTCGTCAGTCGCGGTTCACTGCATCGACCTCGATCGCTTCAAGATCATCAACGATACGCTGGGCCATGGGATCGGCGACCTCCTGTTGAAGAAGGTCGCCGATCGTCTTGTCAACGCTTGCCGGAAGGGCGACATCGTCGCGCGTCTGGCAGGCGACGAGTTCGTCGTCCTCCAGCACGGCGTCCGCGAGGCCGCCGATGCCGAGAAGCTGGCCGCTCGCATTGTGGATCTCGTGGGGCGAACCTACGTCCTGAGCGGCCACACCATCAACATCGGCGCAAGCGTCGGCGTTGTCCTCCAGGGCGATGTCACCCAGGCCCGCGATATGCTGCGCAACGGCGACCTGGCGCTCTACGAGGCCAAGCGCGCCGGTCGGGGCCGATACCGGCTGTTCGAGGCCGGAATGGACGAGCTCCTGCAGCGGCGTCGGGAAATGGAGATCGACCTGCGCCGTGCGCTTGCGCTGAGGCAGTTCGAGCTGAACTTCCAGCCTTTCCTCGATCTGGCGACCGATACCTGTATCGGGTTCGAGGCGCTTCTCCGCTGGAAGCACCCGGTAAAGGGTAATGTGCCGCCACTCGAATTTATCCCACTTGCCGAAGAGAACGGCCTGATCGTCAAGATCGGAGAATGGGTGCTGCGAACTGCCTGTATGGAGGCTGCGTCCTGGCCGGGGGACCTCATCGTCGCGGTGAACGTCTCGCCTCTCCAGTTCAAGGCGGACACGCTGCTCGAAACGGTCGCCTCCGCCCTTGGCAAGTCGGGCCTGCCGGCCCATCGACTGGAGCTCGAGATCACCGAAGGCGCTTTGCTCGATGACACGGACAACGTTCTGGAGACGCTCGCCGCCCTGCGGGACATCGGGGTGAAGATCTCGATGGATGACTTCGGCACCGGGTACTCGTCCCTCAGTTATCTTCAGAAGTTCCCGTTCAACAAGATCAAGATTGATCGCTCCTTCGTCGCCAATGCCAATGCTGACAACGAAGCCATCCTGCGCGCCGTCGCGGGTCTCGGCGCCAGCCTTGGCATGGCGATCACGGCCGAGGGCGTCGAGACGGCCGAGCAACTCGCCCGCATCCGAGACGAGCGGTGCACCCATGTCCAGGGCTACCTGACTGGGCGGCCGATGCCGGCAAACCGCGTCGCATCGTTCCTAAGCGAGCCTCCCCAAGCCTGGAAAGGAAACTCCTGATGACTGAGACCCTGCATCGGCTCGTCTACTACAGCCGCAACCACATCTCCGGAGACGCCGCCGCGTTTGCCGCCGACATCGACGACATCCTCGCGAAAAGCAGGGCGAACAACGGCCGGGATGGGATCACCGGAGCGCTTCTGTTTAATGCCGGCTGCTTCGCACAGGTCCTGGAAGGCCCTCTCGATACGATTGAAGCGGCCTTCGAGCGGATCCAGCAGGACGAGCGGCATGGCGACGTCTCGTTGCTCGCCCTCGATCCGATCGCCGGTCGCAGCTTCCCGAACTGGGCAATGGGCTTTGTCGGTCTGTCCGATGTCGATTCGGAGCGTTTTGCAGGTATCGGCCCCTCCAGCGGCTTCGACATAGCCCGCCTCAACGGCGATCAGGTCCATGGTCTGCTGCGCGATCTCACGATTGAGGAAGAGAAGGCGGCGTAGGGACGTCCGGCTTGCTTCTGAGCGTCCGATTCCGGGGAAGGCGCCTGTATGATGCAGGGCATGGAACGGTTCGATAGGAGCTGATGGCTCTTCGAAGCGACATCGCTGCCCGATGTCGCTCTGCAACCAAGGCAGCGACGTCTTTCCGCCCTGTCAGACCTGCGCCTGGCCGCCATCGACGAAGAACTCGACGCCGTTGACGAAGCTTGCCTCGTCGGATGCTAGGAACAGGACCGCGTTGGCGATCTCCTGCGCTTCGCCGACGCGGCCAAGGGGAATGCGCGTGCCGAGGAAATCGAGGAGTTCGCGTTGCTTGCCAGCGTCCTCTCCTGCCAGCCCAACAAGGCCCGGGGTGCGCGTTGCGCCGGGGCTGACGACGTTGACTCGAATGCGGCGGTCCTTCAGATCGAGGATCCAGTTGCGGGCGAAGTTACGCACCGCAGCCTTGCTTGCGGAATAGACGCTGAAGGCCGGCGTTCCCTCGCTGCCGGCGGTCGACCCCGTCAGCACCACCGATGCCCCGTCCTTCAGGAGCGGCAGAGCCTTCTGCACGGTGAAGAGCGTACCCTTCACGTTGGTGTCGAAGGTTGCGTCGAACTGCTCTTCGGTGATCGCACCGAGGGGCGCGAACTCGCCACCGCCTGCATTGGCATAGATGACGTCGATCTGATCATGCTGCTGCTGGATGGCGTCGTAGAGCCGATCGATGTCGGCAAGCTTCGCCATGTCGCCGCGCACCCCCGTGACACGCCCGCCGATCTCCTTCACAGCCGCGTCCAACGTTTCCTGGCGGCGACCGGTGATGAAGACGGACGCGCCTTCCTGCGAGAACGCCTTGGCGGCAGCGAGCCCGATACCACTCGTTGCACCCGTCACCACCACGACCTTGTTCTGGAACCTGTTCGTCATCGTCGCTTTCCTTCGCTCGACGCCCCGTGCACCGCTGCCGAAAGAGATGAGCCGTCAACGATGATGCCGACAGACGGCAATTGTGGCACATAGCGTTCCATTCGGAGAACGATGATGCGCCACGATCTCAACGACTACGTCTACTTTGCCGAGGTGGTCGCTCATGGCGACTACACCGCAGCAGGCCGGGCCCTGCGCGAACCCAAGTCGAAGCTGAGCCGGCGGATCGCTGCGCTGGAGGCCCGGCTCGGTGTGCGCCTGATCGAACGGTCCAGCCGCCGCTTTCGCGTGACCGAGGTCGGTCAGACATTCTACGAGCGATGTCGTGCCATGATGCTGGAGGCCGAGCGTGCCGAGGCCTTGGTCGCCGAAGCGCAGGGCGAGCCGCATGGGCTGATCCGGATGAGTTGCCCGCCCAATCTCGTGAAGGTCGTGTCCGCCATCGCGCGACGGTTCCTTCAACGCTTCCCGAACGTCCGGCTCCAGCTCGTCGTAACGGATCGCGCCGTCGATTTGATCGAGGAGCGGGTGGACCTCGCGCTCCGCGTCCGCCACGCTTTGACAAGCGATGCCTCCCTGACCATGCGCTCGCTCGGGCGCTCGCGCTGGATCCTCGTCGCTAGCCCACGGATCGCGAGCGCTCTCGGCCGCGACATCGCGGACCTCGCGGCGCTGCCAACGCTCGGCACAAGCGACGACGTTGGCGAGACGACGTGGACGCTGGAGGGTGAAGATGGCACGACGCACGTGATGCGGCACGAGCCCCGCATGACCTGCGCCGATTATGCTGCCCTGTGCGATGCCGCGGCAGACGGGCTGGGCGTCGCCCTTCTGCCCGATCACGCCTGTGCGTCATATGTGGCGGCCGGCAAGCTCGTCCGCGTCTTCGCAAACTGGCGAAGCCGGGACGGCATCGTCCACTTGGTCTTCACCACCCGGCGCGGACTGCCGCCCGCCGTACGTGCGCTCATCGACCACATGGCACGGGAGTTTCCCACGCTCAACGCAGGCGCGGCAGCCTAGGTGTTTGGCGCCAGCATGCCGCGCCACGACATGCTGGGACCAAACACCTAAGTCCTGTTGACATAGTGGGTTCACGGATGGGCTGAGGTCTGATTCAAGGCTGCCTTTTGGAGGCAGCTTTAGCGCGAGGCGACCTGACGGACGCCGAATGGTCGGTGACCGGTGTGCTTTTGCTGAGCGAGCGAGGTCGCAAGGCTCGCCCGTCCCACGACAACCGTCAGTTCCTGGACGGCATGCTGTTTGTCCTGCGGGCCGGCTGCCCGTGGCGCGACATGCTGAGCGCTACGGAAAGTGGAACTCGGTCTACGTCCGGTTTCGCCGCTGGGCCGAACAGGGCATCTAGGACGCTCTGTTGGAAACGCTGGTCGAGCTGGGGCTGACCGACGACTGGCAGCACATGATCGCCTCCACCACCGTTCGCGGCCATTCGAAGGCCGCAGGCGCTAAAAGGGGGACCTGTTCGCAGGGCTTTGGTCGAAGCCGCGGCGGCTTTACGACGAAGGTCCACGCCCGCGCAGCCGGTCCTCCCGGCGTAAACCTTCTTCCATAGCTAGAACGTCGCTTTCGCAACGCCCATCTTCCGGCAGATTTCGCCAACCAGAGTGCCGGTCTCCGGCTGCCGCAGGGCAAAGGCGATCTGTTCGTTCGTGAACCGCTTCTTAGGAATCCGGTCTCTCCTCTCCTTGAGGAATCGTGCCCGAAAATTCTCACTCCGCCCGGACCAGCTTCACGGGTCAGGACCAAGAAGAGCCCGAGAACTCTCATGACACTTGGGCCAGAGTCCGGGTCAGGACCGAAAGATTCATGCAGAAGTCGGAGTTCACCGAGGCGCAGATCGCATTCGTGCTGAAGCATGCCGACGAGGGCACGGCTGTTGTCGAGATCTACCGGAAAGCAAAATTTTCGTCCTCCGACGCGCAATGACGGCAGCCCGGCTCCAATGAACTCGAGCCGGGCTGCCATCAAGACTCAATCAAAACAGTCGACGCATTTCACCGTCAAGTACGGCCGATTGCCCGTCCGTCCAGATCGACTTGACGCTCCGGCACGTCCGCCTGGCGCGACAGCGCCTCCATGGCGGCGGTCTCTGCTTCCTCGGCCAGGGCCTGCTTGCGCTTCCCCCAGGCCGTCATCGCCATCGAGAAGATCATGATGGCGAAGATCGCCATCGCCCCGGGGCGCTCGAACAGATAGGTCGGATCGCCGCCGGAAAGCTGGTAGGAGCGCAGGAACTCGGTTTCCAGCATGCTGCCGAGGAGAAGGCCAACGACGACCGCAGCGACGGGATAGTCGAACTTCACGAGCAGGAAGCCGATCAGCGAGAAGACAAAGAGGGTGATCGGACCGGAGATCGAGCCTTCCACGGCATAGGTGCCCATCGTCGCGATGACGAGGATCGCCGGCAGGATGAACCGGGTGCGCACCCGCACGATGTTGGACACGGCGTAGATGAAGCCGATGCCGACGACGAGGAGCACGATCGCCTGGACGATGTTGTTCAGGATGATCGCGTAGACCATGTCCTTCTGCGTCTCGATGAACTGCGGACCCGGCACGATGTTGTGCATCATGAAGGCCGCGAGCAGGATCGCCGTCGCTCCGCCGCCGGGAATGCCGAGCGCCAGCATCGTGGCCATCGAGCCGCCCTCGGAACTCGCGACTGCCGATTCCGCCGCGATGACGCCCTTCGGGTTGCCCTTGCCGAAGCTCGACGGGTCCTTGGAGGTGCGCTTGGTCTCGGCATAGGCGATCAGGTTGCCGAGCGAGGACCCGACCCCCGGCACCGCACCGATCACGATGCCGATGATCGATCCGCGCACGAGGACGCCCGGATGGCGGAACGTGTTCCAGCAGCCTTTGAGGATGCGACGCAGAGAGACCTCGCGCGAGCCCTCCGATTCGATGATGTAATCCTTACCCGTCAGCGACAGGAGCTGTCCGGAGGCGAGTAGGCCGATCATGGCGGGGATCGGGGAGATGCCGTCGAGAAGGCTCGGCATGCCCATCGTGCCGCGCACGAAGCCGGCCGTGTTCATGCCGATGCCACCAAGAAGCAGGCCGAAGGCGGCGGCGAAGAGGCCGCGCGTGATGTATTTCGAGCCGAGCGAGCCGATCAGCAGCATGCCCCAGACCGCTACGGCGAACATCTCGAGCGGTCCGATCATGAGGACGACGTTGGCCAGCGGCTCCACCACGACGAGAAGCAGGAGGTATCCGAAGATGCCGCAGATCGTCGAGGCGAAGAGCGCGTAGCCGAGCGCCTCGTTGTGCTCGCCCTTCTTCGACATGGCGTATCCGTCGAAGGTCGTGGCGTATGACGAAGGCGAGCCTGGAATGTTCATGAGGATCGCCGGGACCGATCCGCCGAAGCCGGCGCCCGTGTAGACCGACGTCAGAAAGACGATCGCGGGGAAGAAGTCCATGTAGAGGGACATGGGCAGGACGACCGCCATGGCCATGGTGATGGAAACGCCGGGAATGGCGCTGAAGATGAGCCCAACGATGAGGCCGGGAACGATCCAGCCCCAGGATCCGGCCGAGGAGGCCATGATCCCGACGGCTCCTGAAAGAGCGTCCATGTCGATCATGATGCGGATGTCCTTGCGCTGGCGCGGCTCATAGGAGCGCGGTGGCCATGGGATAGGGCATGAGCGCCCGGAAGCCGTAGACGGTGACCACCGCCACGGCGAGCGGATAGAGGATGAGCGCCAGGGGGCGGCGCTCGCCGCAGATCAGCATCGTGGCGAGCGAGAAGAGGAGGATGCCGACGTCGAAGCCCACGATCTTCAACGTGAAGACGAATAGGCCGAGCGCGATACCGAGCATGGCGACGCGGCCCATCGCCCGCCCCTCGGGAAGCTTGGGCTGCAGCGGATCGTCGAAGGAGGCGAGTTCGGGAACCGGCTCGGCGTCGGCTCGCCGGAAGCACTGGGGCACGATCACGAAGTATAGAAGGAGGAGCGCGATCGACAGCGGCTGCACGAGCAGAAGGTTGTTGATGCTGAGCGAGACCGAGCGCGCATCCAGAAGGTACCAGAGCACGAAGGCGGCGAGGATCGTGACGAAGGCGAGATGCAGCCAATCGACGTGGTATTGCTGACGCAGGATGCGCATGGGGAAACTCCAGGTCATCGGGAAGCAGGCGGGACCGTGGCCGCCCATCGCGCCGTCGGCGTGAGCGGGCGGCCTTGCAGGGCGCGGACGACGCTCAGTCGCCGCGCAGGAGCGCCTCGTGCTTCTTCATGATCGCCACGTTGTCGAGGAAGGCTTTCGTCGACGCCTCCGGGCCGTACTAGGTGGCCGACAGCTCCTGCAGGCGAAGCGCCTCGATGGCCTCGGGGTTCTTGGACGCCTTTTCGATCGCATCGAGAAGCTTGGCATAGGCCGCGGGGTTCTCGGTCTTCACGGCGGAGGCAACGACCCACCCGCGCTGCGATCCGTCGACCACTTCCTGCTGGATGCCCACCGAAGCGATCGTCGGAGCGTCGGGCCACCAGTCCGGCGCCTTCTTCGCATAGACCGCCAGCGGCTTGATCTTGGCCTTCAAGGGAACGAACCCTTCGCCGCCGACGAAAGCGAGATCGACCTGCCCGCCCGCCGCCGCATTCCGCACCGGTCCGCCGCCATCGTAGGTCACGATGCGCAGCTTGTCTGTATCGACGCCGGCCGCCTTCATCGTCAGCATCATGTTGACGTAGTCCGCGGAGGCCGGCTGCACGCCGATCGACAGGCTGCGGGGATCCGCCTTCAGCTGCGCCAGCGCGGCGGGAAGGCTCGCGATCTCGCTGTCGGCCCTGGTCGCGGCGAATGTATAGTCTCGGGAGGGAAGATTAAGGACCGCGAAATCCTCGACTTTGTAGGGGGCGTTCTGAAGAAGGATCGTGAGCGGGATGAAGGGCGACAGGGAGGTGCAGAGGATCGTGTAACCGTCGGGGTCCTGCTGCAAAGCGTAGGTGTGCCCGAGCTGCGTTCCAGCGCCCTCCTGGTTGATCACCACCAGCGGCTGGCCGAGTTCGCGTTCGATATACGGTGCGAAGGCGCGGGCGAGGCGATCGTTGTAGCCGCCGGTCTTGAAGGGAACGACGACATTGATCGGGCGCGAGGGGAAGTCCTCCTGCGCATGAGCGGCCCCGCCCCCGAGGACCGAGATCGACAGGAGCACCGCTCCACCTATCGCGCCCATCCGGCGCATGGCATTTCGAACATGTCGCTTCATGGTAGTCCTCCCTTGTGATGCTGGATCTGTCGTGTCCGGACGGGCGATGGCGTCCAGGCACAAGGGGCCTCCCAGCCCCGATACTCCTTAGGCTGCTCCCAAAATCGTAAACTGTCAACAGTTTGCCGTCGAGAAGATGTGTCTCCTTATGCAGGAGGCGGATCGGCTGCGCAAACCCTCGCAGAGGAATTCTTGCTTTCATGGGTTTCGCGCGTCGCCCAGGGTATCGCAGGCAACCCCCGACGGCGATCTAAAGCTTCCTGATTATTGTCGACAGTTGACAAACTATCCGATTGGCGGTCAAAGCATTGGGTCGCCGCTATTCTCGCTGCCGCTTCAGCAAGCGGTCATTGCATCGGTCGATGCCAGTAGCCCAACAAGGATCGCCCCCATGACTGAGACACACGTCACCCGGCAGCTCGCCGAATGGATCGCCGCCCCGCGAGATCTCGCCGATCTGCCGTCGTCGGTGCGCGACGAGGGCGTGCGAACTTTCTTCAATTGGCTGGGCTGCGCGGTCGGCGGGGCTACGCACGAGACCGCAGACCGTGCCCTCGCCGCGATCCGGCTCTTTGCGGGCCCCGCCCAGGCAAGCCTGCCTGGTCGTAGCGAACGTCTGGACGTGCCGCATGCAGCCCTCCTCAACGGCATTACGAGCCACGTCCTGGACTATGACGACACGCACCTGAAGACCATCATCCATCCCGCCGGGCCCGTGGCTTCGGCGCTGCTGGCCGTCGCCGAGTATCGTCCTGTCGATGGCCGTCGCTTCCTCGAGGCGCTGATCACCGGGATCGAGGTGGAATGCCGGATCGGCAACGCCGTCTATCCCGATCACTATGATCGCGGCTGGCACATCACCGGCACGGCAGGTATCTTCGGTGCGGCCGCCGGGGTCTCCCGCCTTCTCGGTCTAGACGTGCAACGCGCCGCCTGGGCGCTTGGGCTCGCCGCAACGCAGGCGTCGGGCCTTCGCGAAATGTTCGGCACGATGACCAAGAGCTTCCATCCGGGGCGTGCTGCCCAAAATGGGCTGATGGCCGCGTTCCTCGCCGAAGCCGGTTTCGACTCCTCCGAGCGTGCGATCGAGGCACCTAGGGGCTTTGCCAACGTCCTTTCGACCAAGCAGGACTATTCCCAGATCCTTGGCGGGCTCGGCGAGATCTGGGAGGCGGCGCTCAACTCCTACAAGCCCTTTGCCTGCGGCATCGTCATTCATCCCACGATCGACGGGTGCAGGCAGCTGCGGCACGAATACGGTGCCGAGGTGATGGCGGGCGCCTCGGCGGTGCGGCTGCGCACGCATCCATTGGTTCTCGAACTGACGGGCAAGACCGAACCCCGCACCGGTCTGGAGTCGAAGTTCAGCGTCTTCCATTCCGCGGCCTGCGCGCTCCTGCGTGGCGACGGGTCGCCGACCGCCTTCACCGACGAGGCGGCGAACGCGCCCGAACTCGTGGCTCTGCGACGCAAGGTCACCGCGACGACTGATACGACGATCCACGAGGACCAGGTGGCGATCGAGGTCGATCTGGCCGACGGACGCACGGTGACCCGCTTCGTCGAGCATGCGCTCGGCTCCATTCATCGGCCGCTTTCGAACGAACAGCTGATCGAGAAGTTCGAGCGGCAGGCTGAGCCCGTGATCGGGAAGACGTCGACGTCGAACCTCATGGAGATGACATGGCGTCTGCCCGAACTGGCGGACGCCGGCAAGCTGGCGCAGGCTGCGGCGGCGCCGAGCACCCGCGCAATGGCGGCCGCAGCCGAGTAGCCGACATACGAGTAGCCGGCATAGGAGCAGGGAGCGGCCCGCCGCATGTCCCCTGCCCACGCATCCCCGCGGGGACAGGACGGCCGGGAGCCCGCATTGCACCCGGCCGGTCCAGTCTCCATAACGCACCAGACTGTCAACAACAGGCGCACCGGCCATGAGCCTCACGACGACCTCGTATTCGGACGATCTGGCGATCGTGAAGAGCACGTCGCTCACGAGCGCGCTCGTGGGTGAAATTGAACGCCTGATCCTCAGCGGCGAACTCGAGCCCGGAACGCGGATCAACGAGATCCATCTCGCCAACCGCTTCGGCACGAGCCGGGGGCCGATCCGCGAAGCGACGCGGAGCCTGGAGGCGAAGGGCCTCGTCGAAGCCGTGCGCAATCGCGGCGTCTTCGTGCGCCAACTGACGCGTGAAGAGGCCGTCGAGATATACGACGTCCGCTCGGCGCTGTTCGCCCAGGCCGGGCGGCTGCTGGCCGAGAAGATGACCGACGAAATCCTGGCCCGCCTGACTGGCTTCCTCGACGATATGGATAGATCGGCAGCAGCCGGAGCCTTCGACGCGTATTATCCGCAGAACCTCGCCTTCCACAGCTTCATCGTCGACAGTGCAGGCAACCGCACGCTGGCGGCGGAATATCGGCGCTTCGTAGACAAGCTTCATCTGTTCCGCGCCCGCAGCCTTGTTCAAGGCGGCGGCCTCGCCGTCTCGAACCGCGAGCACCGCGAAATGGTCGATGCCTTGGCGTCCGGCGACGGCGAGCGCGCTTTCCTTGCGCATTGGCGGCATGTCGACCGGGCGAAGAAGCGGCTCCTCGCCGCGATCGAGCCGCAAGCCGGACGCTCTCCGTCCTGACTCGGTTTTCGGCCGAGGAACCAGCTAGGGCCCCGGCCCCCTTCCCCGCTGAAGAGGCAGAACGCTTGACGTCTACCGCCCGTCCCCTGTCCGGCCGCACCGCCCTCGTCACCGGGGCTGCGCGAAATATCGGCCGAGCGATCGCCCTGGCCCTCGCGGGTGCCGGTGCCGACGTGGCGATCGCGACGCGCGCCGATCGCGAAGGGGCCGATCGGGTAGCCGAGGACATCTTCCGGTTGGGCGGCCGCTGCCGTGTCATCCTGGGGGATGTTGGACGCGAGGAAGATGTGGCGAGGTACGTGTCGGAGACGATCGAAGCCTTCGGCCGGCTCGACATCCTCGTCAACAACGCAGCCATCCGTCGCGAAACGCCGCTCGCGGAACTGAGCTTCTCCGAATGGCGGGAGGTGATGGCCACGGCCCTGGACGGTCCGTTCCTCCTGGCGAAGGTCGCAGCTCCGTATCTTCGCTCAAGCAGTGCCGGCACTATTGTCAATATCGGCGGGCTGTCGGCCTATACGGGTGCTAGTCGCCGCGCGCATGTCGTCGTGGCGAAAGCTGGGCTCGACGGACTGACCAAGGCGCTCGCACACGAACTTGGCGCGGATGGCGTGACCGTCAATCTCGTCTCGCCTGGCCTGATCGAGACCGAGCGCGGCGGAACATCCTCCCCGACCGCGCCAGCCCACCATGCCAACTCCGCGACATTGCTTGCTCGCCGGGGCACATCCGAAGAGGTGGCGAGTGCGGTCTTGTTCCTCTGCGGGCCGGAGGCGCGGTACATTACGGGCCAGACGATACACGTGAACGGTGGCGCCTTTCTGCCTTGATGGAAGGTTCATGGGCGTATGAAGGCGTCAGACATGCGCCTATCGGTCGCGATCGACACGACAGGTTGCCTTCACCAGCTCCCGCAGCCAGCGGTGGGCCGGATCGGCGTCCATCCGCGGGTGCCATTGCATGGAGATCGCGATCTCCGGTGTCGATACCGGGAGCGCGAAGACCACGACATCGCCGTTCGTCTCCGTGCCATTGCCGCCGGATGGAGGCAGGCAGAGGCTCGGCGCCGTTGCGACGAGATCCGTCCGACCGGCGATACCGCCCTTTTGTACCGTAGGAAGCGGCTGGCAGGCAAACTGACTAGGAAATCAAAGGATGCAGCGGAGTGGGGTGGTCGGAGTGGCAGGATTTGAACCTGCGACCCCCTCGTCCCGAACAATAGTGTGCCACCTTCAAACCCCTGCCGCAACGGGGTTTGCCTCATTGCCCGGTGCCCGCTTTTCACCCTTCGTTCCCGGTGTTTCTGTCGCGAACTGTCGCGGTACCTCGTTTCGTTCGCGCCTGTTCCGTCCGACGCGCCGTCCCGCCTTGCCCGTCGAGAACGACGTGCCGACGGACACGTGGGCGTCGGGGTGGTGGTGGCCGTAGACCTTCTCGACCATCTCGCGCGTCATCGACATGTAGGCCGCCACGTCGTTGATGTCCTCGCCCGCCCAGAGCAGCCACGTCGCGCAAGTGTGCCGGAAGGTGTGGCGCACGAACTTGTGGTCCTCGCCGAAGACATCGTCCATCACGCCGGACAGCGCGCGCTTCGGGTCCGCCGGGCGACCCCGGTACTCGCAGAGGAACGCCTGCGGCTTGCGGGCCTTGCCGCCCGGCAGCTTGCCGCCGCGCTTCCACCGCCGCATGTGCGCGAGCAGCCGCTCCGGGATCGCGATCGTCCCGGCGCGCTTGTTCGCCATCTCCTCCTCCTCGTCGGCGAGACGGTGGAAGACGCCGCCCTCGAGGTCGACCCACGGGCGGCCCTCTTCGGGTTCGAACGAGGCCTGCCAGATGCGGCTCGACCGCGTGCCCGTGTAGACCGCCGTCAAAATGAACGGGATCAGGTGCCGGAGCGGACGCTTCTTGGTGAGGGTCGTCTCCCCCCTGCGGGCGCCGACATGGATCACCTGCTCCTCGCGCGTCCGCCAGCAGTGCCAGATCATCTGGGCGACCTGGTCGCGGGTGAAGTGGGCGACGCGAGCCTTGTGCTTCGTCGGCAGCGTGACCTTGACTGCCTCGCGGCAGAGTCCGTCGGCGATGTAGAGGTTGATGGCCGAGCGCAGGTCCTCCAGCTCGCGGCGCGCAGCCGACTTCGAACCGCGGTCGCGCTCGTACGCCTTGCAGGAGGCGCGGTTGACGGCGCCGAGGCTCCGGTCGCCCCACCACGAGAGCAGCCGCTCCATGCGGGCGATCAGTTCCCGGGGCCGCCGGATCTCGTCACCCGCGTCCCTGACGTAGTACGAGAGGACGTCGGCGATCAGCGTGCCGTCGGCTGACTTGTTGGCGACCGGGACGGCGTCGGCATGCTGGCGCGCGATGTGGTCCGCGAGCGCTCTCTGAGCGCCGAGAATGTCATCCTCGCCGCAGCCAGTGCGGTGCTTGCCGGAGGCGTCTCGGATGACCCAAGTGGCGGCATGGCTGACGCGCCCCGACTTGTCGCGGCGCTCCGGCTCGAGCCAGAGGCGCGCTGGCTTTCTCGGACGCGGCATTCTTCTCTCCACTCGCGGACGATGGCCCGCGTCACGAACAGGTTCTTCCCGACCCGCATGGGCCGCAGCTCGCCACGGGAGATCGCCCCCCGGAGCATCTTCACCGACCACGTCGCCGACGGCTCGATCCCATTGCCGCCGAGCTCCGGCAGGCACACCGCGACGTCGAGCGACAGCGGCGCGTCCGGATGCGGGTTCGTCAGCGTCTCGAAGTCGACGCTGATCTTGTCAACAGTTAGCTGGTACGTCGCTTGGGTCATGCCGAATGGTTCCCCGTATCTGTCGCGGCGTCAACGACGGTATCGAACTTTTTTCGAAGTCGAGTTCCAGAACATTGCAAAATGCGCGGTCGGCTTTGTTGACGGACAAAGGCTTCGCGGGCTTGGCGTCCGCCGCACTCTACTTCTGATAGCCGTAGGCAACCTGCGGCACTTCCTCGTCAATGCTTCGTCTCACCGAACGCCGCGAGCATCCCGAGAGCCTCCTCCACGCTCATGGAGTCTCCACGCTGGCGAGACTCCTCCACCGCCCCGTGGATCAAGCGCCCCAGCTCGTACACCTCAAGCTGCCCCTCAAGCGCCGCCTGCCGCCGGGCGCGGCTTTCCCGAATGGTCCGGTCCGCCCGCTCGCGCGCGGCGGCGAACATCCGCGCGCGCACCATCGGCCAGCCCTCCTCGGAGGAGTCTCCCTCCACCGGAGACTCCTCCGGCAGCCGGATGTCGTCCTCCCCGTCGCCCATCACGAGTCTCCCCCACCGCAAGACTCCTCCCGCAGCCGCAGGAGCGCCTCCGTCGCGTTCGCCGTCCGTCGGTACTCGACGACCCGCTCGCGCAGGTCGACCGCCCCGCCGTGCGCCGTCGCACCGACGATCACGAACTCGCGCCGGCCGCCGGGCAGCTCGACGAGCACGGCGCCATGGTCGCACTCCCAGGACGACCAGAGCACGGGCACGTGGCCCAGCACCCGGAACGTCGCCGCGCCGTAGGTCTCCCGCACGGTCTCCGCGATCTCCTCGCGGTAGGGAGCCAACCATGCCTCGTCGACGGCCGCCACCGGATCCCGACGCTTCTCGATGCCGACGACGCGGCGGGGATCGAAGTCTGGGTTCTCGACCTGCCCGCCCTGCACGTAGCCGCGAGGATTGCAGAGGAGCCGGGTGTCGCCGACATGGTAGTCGTGGCTCGAGTGGACGTGCCCGAACACCCACGCCTCCGGTCGTCCGGCTGAAATGACGTCGGACAGGTCAGACACGAAAGCGGGATTGAGGGACGACCCGGCGTACTGCGGAGACACCGCGCCCGGGTGCGGAGCGTGGTGCGTGACGACCACCGTCGGCCCGTCGAACGGGACCGCCAGCTCGCCCTCGATGAACGCGCGTGACCGGGCATGCGCCTGCACGGCGTCGCGGGGCATCCAGCGACGCCGCGCCGCCCCGTCGCCGACGCGGATCGTGAAGTGGTCCATGAGCAAGCGCTCGGCGACATCCTGGCTCCACGCGACCTCGCGATCCGCGTCGGCCCCGACCTTGTCGCCGACGCGCGCTCGGTAGTCGGTCCACAGCGTCGCCCCGACGAACCGGGTGCCGCCGATGACGACGGCCTCGTTTTCGAGAAGGTGGACGCCTTCGCCGCCGCCCTCGGCAATGACCCGGCGCGCCAGCAGAAACTGTTCGGCGACGGACGAGCCGTAAAACTCATGGTTCCCGGCAACGAGCACGACGGGCATGCGGCGCCCGACGCGCTCGGCGAGCCAGCGCACGGTGTCGCCGAGACCCTCGCCGATGTCGCCCGCGACGACGGCAACGTCGGCCTCCGGAATGCGGAAGGCTTCGCCCCGGTCACGGAGATGGAGGTCGCTCAAGATCCAGAGGCGCATCAGAACTGCCTCTTGTTGTGCTCGTCGCAAAGGATCGCGAGCCACCCGCCCGGCTGGCGGCGACCCGGCTGCCCGCAGACTTGGCACGTGCGCCGGGCCTCCGCGTCCGCCTCGTCGACGAGGGCTTCGATGGCCTCGCCGCCGTTGTGGTAGACCCTCAACTGCGCGAACTTCTCCTTCACCTGCGAGATGCGGAACTCGGCGCGCTCCTCGGGCGCGAGCGCGGCTTCGATGCGCGCGAGCAGCCGGGCCACGAGCGGCTCCCAGCCCGTAGGCGGGCTCACGTCGAAGGCGCCGCGCAGGAGGTGCTGGTACGGCGCAAGCGGGTCGTCGCGGTTCTGGTTATCGGACATCAGGGCGGTCTCCTCGTTGCGGGGTGTCGGGCACCCGGCCGGAGACCGGATGCCGTCAGGCGTTGGCTATGCGTGGGCGTATGAGGGGCATCAGGCGTCGCCCTCGCTCTTGCGTCCAAGAGTCCACGTCCGATGCGTGCAGCGGGCCAGTCCGCGCTCCTCGTCGAGGACCAGCAACTGCGGGGTGACGATCCGCTTGCCGCTGCCGCTCCGGATGCCGACGAGCGCATCGACCGGGCGGGCCGAGAGCGCCCAGTCGTCGAGACGGAAGCCTTCGTGGGCGGGCGGCCAGTCGCCGTCGGCGATCTGCCGGAGGTCCCTCGCCATGCGCTCCAACTCGGCGGCGCGGTCGCGGAGACCGTCGGGGTGCGGCGACAGGCGCATCACTGGACCGCTCCCGACGTCGGCGCGCGCACGTCGTCCGGCACGCCGAGGCGATACCACCCGCGGATCGTCAGGATCGCGCTCATGTCAGGCATGTTCGCGATCGCCGAACCCAGGTTGCCGTCGATGTGACCGTCGCGCCCGTCGTGCCAGCTCCCCCTCACGGTCAGGCATTCGGCCGTGTCCCACCGCCAGCCCTCGACGACCGGAGCGGTCGCGATGCGTTCGTCGCTCGGGCGTCCGAACTCGGCCAGCTCGCGCAGCGCGGCGGCGAGTTCCTCGTGGCGCGCCGCCTGCTGGAGCAGGATCTTCCGCTGGTCGTCCGTGATGTCGAACTCCATCAGCGCACCTCGCAGGTCGGGAAGACGCGATCGTCGTCTCCGCCGACAGGACCGACGAAAGCCTCGCCGAGACGGTACCAGCGGCTCTGCGTCCGCGCGACGCCGCCCCGAACGCAGAGCGCATGCAGCGACGAGGTGCGCGTCCAACCTTTCAGGTGCGGATGACCGATGGGCATCCCCTCCAGGTTCGGCACCGAACGCAGGGAGTGGAGCCACGCGTCGAGCAGCGGCGCCCCGGCCTCGGCCAGCTCTTCCTTCGACGGCCAGCCGCGCGCGAGGACGTCGCGAAGGTCGGCGACGACGGACTCGTAGAGCGAGGCCGTCGCCTCGAGGTCGGCGCGTTCGAGTTCGGTCAGAGGGAGGCGGCTCATTGGGCGTCTCCTGGGGTGCGAGCCAGCGGCAGCGGCCAAGGGTCGGCCAGCCGGACGTAGCTTCCGTCGACGCGCTGCGCCCAAGTGCCGTCCGACGCGATGGCGAGGATGTGGACGGCCACCACGTGGCCCCAATCGTCGAGGCCCATCAAGTGCGCAACGCCGCCCATCCCGCTGACGCTCCAACGCGTCAACGTCACGAGGTCCGCGTCGGCGGCGGGCGCGGGCGCCGCGTCTTCCAAGTCGTTAAGCAGCGTCTGGGCCGCGAGGCGGCGGATGTCGAGCGGGCGGCGGAGCGGTGCGCCGAGGCGGCGGGGCGGCATGGAGGTCTCCTCTCTCGAGATACGGCTCACCGCGTGAGTGCGATGAGGGACAGCGCGGCGGCGGTCAGCGTATCGAGAGGGTGTCCTGCATGGGGCGGCTCCGGGTTGTGAAGGCAGACGTAGCGGGCTCGGCGGACGGCGTCTAGGCGCCCGGTTCGTTGCGGGCGCCGGCAGGGTTAACGGGTAACGATCGCCGGGCAGCTCGCCTCAGAAAGGGCAGTCGTCGGTCAGGGCCCCGACGGCGGCAGCCGTCGGCATCGGGTAGGTGATGACCTCGACGCCGGCCGACTTCGGCTGGTGGCTCCCGGGGAGAAAGCCCGGCCGACGCGGCTTGGGCGGTGCCGCCTCGGGCTGGACGGCCTCCGCGTCGTAGAGCGGGCGGTAGCCGGAGAAGTCGTCCGACCGCGTGGAGACCAGCCCCTCGAGGAACTCCGGCGTCGCCGCGTGCCAGCCCGCCGAGACGACGCGCATGTTGTCCCCGGCGCGGTATGACAGCCTGATCTCGACCTTCCTGGAGCCGGGCCAGGCGTAGCGCTTGAACCCCTCGGCGGTGATCTTCGCGTCCTCCGCCCGCCCGAACCGGACGTCCAGCTCGACGACGTTCGCGCCCTCGAACCGAGCCGTCCGCTCGGCCACGATGGCGGCCTTCCGCTCAGCCTCGGCGGCCTCGCGCTCCTCCTTCGTCGGCCCCTTCGGGAGGGGCTTCATGCGCTGCTTGCGGTCCGGGTTCTTCCAGTCGGCGACGCGCTTCCGTCTGGCCGCGTCCGCCGCCTTCTCGATGTCGCCGGCCTTGTATGTGCCGACGATCTCAATGAGGTCCAGCAGGTCGGGGTTCTCGATCTCCTCGACAGCGAAGGCGTACGCCGCCCGGTCCGGTCCCTCGGCGCGAATGAGCCGGAGGAGCCGTCCGCCTCGGCACATACGGCGGCCGTACTCGGGGGTGACCGGAGCCGCGACGAGAGCCTCTTCGAGCGCCACGAGCCACGCCTTGAAGAGCCACGGAGCCATGGCCGCCCTCTTGTGCTTGAACGCCAACGTCGCCGCCTTCGCCCAGACGTGGGAGTTGACGCGCAGCCATGGGTCGTCGGGCGCGCCGACGTACTGGCGCAGTTGCGCAGAGACGCCGTTCGAGCGGCCGCGGTGCAGCTCCGGCGCGCGGGTCGTCACCTTCAGGCGGTAGGCGGCGATGGGGTTGCCCTTCCCCACGCGGTGACGGGGTTCGAGGTACTCGACGGCGAAGGCGCGGACTCCGCGCCGGGCGACCTCCTCGGCGTCGGAGCGGTCGCGTCCGCCGCGCTTGCCCGCGAGGTCCTCGACGGCGCGCTTGAGGGCCGTCGTCAGGCGCCCCATGACCACGGGCGACTCGTCGAAGCCGATGACCCTCGCGGCGTCCTCGGGGGTCAGCTCGATCTCGTGGTCCGGCGCGTCCGGGTTCCAAGTGACGCGCGCGAAGCGGAGCGCGAGGTGGCGGTAGAGGAAGATCCCGTAGCGGGTCGCCATTCCGGCTAGCGCGCGCAGCTCGAGATTGGCGTAGGAGCGCTGGCTGGTGAGAAGCCTCCAGATGGGCGACGGGAGCATGAAGACGACGAAGTCCTCGCCGTCCTCTTCCGTCTCGTGCCAGCCGACGAGCATGGGGACGTTGGCGTAGGTCCGTCCGCCCGGCGTGCCGTAAGAGATCTCGGTCATCCGGAGCGCGCGGAGTGACTTGAGCACGTTCTTGCGCCGCGCGTTCGGCCCGAGGGCAACGAGGAGATCCCCCATGCGGACCTGCATCTCGCCGCCGACGATCTGGGCCTCGTCGCCGGGGATCACCGGATTGGTGGCGGCATCGTAGGCGGCCGACATCAGGATCTCGTGGATGGCCCAGTCCTGCGCCGTGAGCGCCGTCCCGCCGGACACGGTGATGTGGTCCAGCATCTCCGCCGGGCGCGGCGACGTCGGCGACACACGGAGGAAGGACGCGTGGTCCTTGAACGCCTCCTTGAAACTGCCGCCCGCCGCGGGCGGGAACAGGCCGCGCTCGCGCTTGCCGACCTCCAGGCCCTCGGCCTCGACAAGGGCGACGCCCGCGTTCTCTAGGCGCACGTACCGTGTCGTCGCCTTGCGCTGAGTTCCCAGTGCCCGCATGCCCATTGCCTTCCGCTCCCCATTCCGTCGCGCGCTCTTGCGAGGGCGCATTGAAATGCTGGATCGAGCCGAAGCTCGGCGCAAGGCTGACGGGGCAACTCGCGTCCAAATGGCAGAGGGGTCGGGCGATGCGCGTTCAAATACCTCCCAGAAAGGAAGGCAGAACGCGGCGCGGTCAACATTCCGCTCGGACGATACTAAGTATGAGACAACGGACGCTCCGCCGGCGGGCGGTCGCCGGACCTCCGGCGGCATGCCGACCCCGCGCTCCTCGAACCCGCTCGCGACTCCGTGCGATGCGCGACGAAAAGGAGTCAGTTCCGTGCGATGCGCGTTCAAATGCCCTCGAAAAACGCAGAAAACCGGGGGTTTTTGACCGACCCGTCTGGACGATACTAAGTATGAGTCAACGAGGGCTCTGGCCCCTGTAGGATTCTCCCCGTGCAGGAGTCCTCCCGCTCGCGCCTTTAGGATCCCGACGCGCGAGCCAGCCGACAGCCGCTCCGCGAGGGTCTCTCGATTGCCGTGCCGCTTCGCGGGGTTTTGGGCAAGGCCGTGCCGACGAGAACCGCCCCGCCCCTTCCCGTCGCGCCCCGCGCCTTTCCCGCTGCGCGGCAGGTCGTCCGACCCTTCCCCGTCGTCCCCCTCTCCGCGAGGTGTCGCCGACGCTCCCGCGAAGGAGGTCTCCCGCTCGCGCCGCCGGAAGCCTTCGCGCTCCGCGCTGATGGGATCCTCGCTCGCGCGTTCGCCGACGAACAGGGAGGGTCTCTCCCGGAGGGAATGAAGCCCGTTCCAGGGCCGACTTTTTTCGTGTCGGACATGTCCGACGACAGGTTGCGTTTTGCCTGCCGGCGCCCCACGCTGAAGATGTGCCGACAGGGAGGACGACATGACCGAGACGACGAAGGACCCGCAGACCGAGGCGCTGGCGGCCCTCTACAAGGCGCTGAAGGCGGGGGCAAAGCCGACGGTGCGAGAACTGTCGCCAGCCGACAGGACGGCGTACGACCGGGAGAGCAAGAGGCGGCAGCGCGCGAGGGCCAAGGAGGCGAAGGCCGCCGGACGGCCGGAGGCATCCGACGCCGCGATCCGAGAGGCGCTGGCCGACGCGGCGATCCTTCTGTTGGCCGTCGACGGGCCGGGGGCGGATGAAATTCAGCGTGCCGTGCATAAGGCTTTCCCCGGTCGCCCCGGCGTTGCCTCGACGGCTCGCATCCGGGCGAAGACCGGGACGCTCCGGCCGAAGGTGCTTACGGCGGAGCGACTGACGACCCCGTCGGCCTGATCGTCCCTTGCACCCCCGCCGCCCATACTCACGAGGTGAGAGGGAGGGCCGGGAAGATGACGACGTCGAAACATGCGATGGAGCAGCGACGCTACCGCGCCCGGCTGAAGGCCAAGGCGGCAGCCGACGCGCCGCGCGGCGCACCGGAAACGCGGGCCGTCATCCAGTCGTTGGCAGTCGCCGTCCGGAAGATGGCGGGCGCCGCGAAACGGAAGCCCGACAGCCCTGAGGCGGCCTCGTACCAGCGGCTCATGCTCACCGCCTACGGAGTCCTGAAGAAGCAGGGATTCGACCCGGCTGAATCCTTCGAGCGGCTGTCCCTCTACACGCTGCCGGACGAGGCCAAGGCCCGTCGCCGTCGCGCTGACGCAGAGCGCCGCTACTGGGCGGCCTCTGAAGGTCCGTCGGGGGCGTAGGGGGCGGTTTACGGGCATTACTCCGGCCTTGCGGTGAGCGTTGCCCCGGCTCACCGCGTGGCTGGAAAGTTGCACCGCCGGCGAGGCGCAATGGAGGACCGACCGGAGGCCTCCATGTTCATCTCGACCCTCTTCACGCTCGCCCTGTCTGTCTGCCCCACGCCGACGCCCGGCGGCCCGCCGCCCGCATGCACGACGCTTGCCGTCAGCGGCTTCGCCTCCGCCGCCGCATGCGAAGCAGCCGCCCAGCCCATCGCGACGGCCCTGCGCCCCGCCGGCGGCGGACAGGCCGTCGGTTCCTGCCACCCCGTCGCCGCGCCCCGGGAGGCCTGATCCATGACCGACACGCCAGAGAAGCCCGCGCCGTCCCCCGGCCAGATCGCCGCCGCTGAGGACCGCGCCGAGCGCGAGCGTCTCGCCGCCGAACTCCAGGCGATCCTCACCCGCCTCGGCATCGTGCTCGCGCCCCGGCCGGGATTCGCCGCGCGGCGCCGCGACCGGATGCTGCGCCCCCGCCAGACGCGGGAGGGCTGACGCATGCCGTTCGAGATGGAGACCTCCCGCACGGCGGACGCGGCGAAGCTTGCCGTGCTCTGGCGCGACCGCGACAAGAAGCAGCCCGGCGGGGGCGGCGGGTCCGGTGTGCCGGACCACTTCGTCGAGGACGTCTTCGAGGGCGGCATCCTGCCCGAGGTCATCCCCCCGCCGGCAGGCCCGCCGACGACCAACCCGGACGGCACGACCACACCGGGCGTCGTCCCCGAGCCGACGCTGGTCGACCACAAGACGGTGTACACCGATGCCAAGGACGACCAGCTCAAGAGCCTTTTCGCCGCCGTGCAGGACCTCCGCGCGGCCTTCGCGTCGCCGACGCGCCCCGGCGCCCCGGGACCGACGGACGCGTTGCACCCGCTGGCCGAGGACGGCGGCGGGCCGGACGAGAATCCGTTCGCCACGCAAGGCCCGTTCTTCGGGCCGGACCTCCAGACGTCCCTAGGGGACATCCGCGCGGTCACCCACGGCGATGCCGTCGTCTTCGGCGACGCCGGGATGACCCAGGCCACGCAGGTCCTGCGGGACGCGGAGATGTCCATCCTCGACGTCCTGATTGACTTCCGCGAGGCCGTGTACGGCCGCTTCGGCGGTCCCGGCCTGACCGAGAGCGTGAGCGAGTGGGTCAACGACAACATCGCGTCCGACGAAGTGCCCGGCTTGAGCTGGAGCATGTTTGAAGCGATCCGCGAGTTCCACCGCCGCCTGACCGACATACTGAACGTCATCGAGACGCAATTCGCGCCTCGCCTCGAAAGCCTTGAGGACAGGGTAAAGAAGCAGGAGGGCGGCATGTCGACGCTGACTAGGTTCTACCAGGACCTCGAGCAGCGCGTGCGGAACATCGAACTCGGACCGGGCACCGAATGACCCGACGCCTCCTCCTCGCGGCGACCCTCGCTACCTCCGGCGCCGCCCTCATCTCCGGCAGCCCCGGCACCGCGGTCGCCGTCCTCCTCCTCGCGGGCTGGCTCCGCGAGCACGCGCTGCGCACCGGGGCCGAGCGCCGCGTCCGCGCGGCCGTCGCCGAACTTGAAGGCGTCGCCAAGTCCGCCGGCGATGTACCCTCGGTCCGTCTCCATCCGGACGCGCTCGCGGAGATCTCGGACCTCCTCTGGGAGCCGGACGACGCGCCCGAGGGCGAAGCCCGCACCCTGCATTGAGGACCACGCCCGTGCTCTACTCCGTCAGCTCCGTGATCCGACGCCTGGAAGCGGGCGAGTACGTCCCCGCCGAGGACACCCGGCTGGCGGTCGCCGTGCTGCACCACGCCTATCTCGAGCTGTCGAGCGGCGTCGAAAAGGCGATCGAGGAGGTCGGCACGGACGAATGGGCCATGGCCCGGCTCGGCGGCTATCTCTACGAATCCGACATCATGCTGCGCGATGGCGTGCTCATGTACGCCGCCGCCGGCGCGATGCTCCCCGCCTTCCTCGCCCGCGAAAAAACTTCCCCAGGCCCCGCCTAGTCCGGTCAACGGATTTGGCGCGATCCGCCCGCCGGCGGTTTGCGCCCCGCTCCGCCGGCACCCAGCATCGTGGGTGCCGGGTCGTGGTTCTCCTTCCCCTTCCCGGCTCTCCCCCGCCCCGGTCGCAGTCGTGCGCGGCCGGGGCACCCCGGGAGGAACCCGAAGGAGGGCTGACGGGGGAGACGGCTATGCCGAAGAAGAAGCAGATCAAGCGCGACAAGATCGTGACCGACGCCGGGCTGGTGCTCGATGCCGAGCAGGCGGCGATGGTGCGCAAGCAGGTGTACGAAGGGTCGTACGGCCTCGACGCGCCGGATATCACGGTCACCGACGACGACATTACCGTCCGCGTCGGCGCGACCGTCTACACGGTTTACGGCGACAGCCCGCTGCACACGACGACCGTGCTCCGCCGCAGCGAGTCCTCGTACACCCCAGCGGCCCTCCGCGACGACGATGTCGGGTATGCGGTGCGGGACGCGATCGAGCGCACCCGGGATGCTGCTCTCGCCACCATCGAGTCGGTTAACGAGGAATGGGCGGCCAACGTGGGCGAGTTCGACGACATCGAGGGCGACGACGGTGACGAGGGGCTGCGCGAAGGTCCGGTCGTCGGGAGCGGTCCGTCGGCCGGGTTCATTTCGCGCTCTGCGCTTGAGGCGGTGCCGTCGCTCGCCGAGCTGAAGCACCGTAAGGCCCACGCTGAGGCCCTGATCGCGGAGTGCAAGGCGGCCGAGCTCGTGCGCGAAGACACGATTACGCTGCCCAACGCCGAGTACGCCGAACTCCTCGCCACGGCCCGCCGGGACGCCGCCTTCCGCGCAGCCTTCACGGGCGTTGTCGCGACCGACGACAGCGAGGTCGACCTCGAAGCACTGAACGCCGCCTTCGCGGGGATTCCGGCCGGGCCGTACGACGCCATCCTGCACTCGGCCGGCTGGGAGGTTCGTCAGCTCGACACCGACCCAACGGACAAGCATCACTGGCCTGTCCGCCTCTGCCAGGGCATCGCCGGCCAGAAGGCTGGCTTCGACGGCGCGGCGGCCAACTTCATCGCGGGCGTCCTCAACGCGTGGCCGTTGATCGCCGCGCGGCTGGCGGCGACCGAGGGCGAAACGGCGTCGGACGTGTCCGACGCAGCACAGGACGACGGTGGCCCGGTCGAGCCGGGGCTAGACATCGACACTCTGGTCGCGGCAGCCGTCGTCGGCGAGTTCCCGATGACGGCCGTCGATCCCGTAGACGCGCTGGCGGCTGCCGCGATCGAGGGCGCGGCGCCCTTCGCCGTCTCCAGCGACGGCGCGACCGTGTCGGTCGAAGGGTCTAAGGTGCGGCTGACGTACGGCGGCAACACCTTCGAGACGACAGCCGCCGCCAGCGTCATCGACGACCTGCGCAAGGCACTTGCCAGCGCGAAGAGCGCCGGAGGTTTCCGCTGATGTCCGGCGCATCGACCATCGCCGACCCCAAGCGCGTCCTCTACGGCGCGCAGGAAGTCGCCCAGAACCCAGGCATCATCGATTTCAGCTTCGAGGCTGCGATCCCCTTCGACGGCGACCGCTTCCCCGTCAGGGTCCGGTCGACTTGGAACGGCATCGAGGAGATCCGGGGGCACATCGCTCGGCTGGAGGAGCGCGCGCTTCAGGCGGAGGCCAAGCTTCGGCATGTGGAAGGCGAGCGCCGCCTTCGGGAGAAGGACGTCGCCCGGCTGACGAGCGACCTCGACGCCGCCCTCTCTCGCGCCGAGGCCGCCGAGCGCACCGCCCACGACGCGCACGAGATCGTCTGCGGTCTTCGCGCCGACGAGTTCTCTTGCGAGACCGTCGTCCCCATCGGCGATGTCGAAGGCAACGGGAACGTCTGGGTGCGCCTCCGGTCGACACAGGACGGCGTCGGCATGCTGGTCATGCAGCTCTGCCGTCTCGACCAGCGCGCCGTGCTGGCGGAGGCCGCCCTTGAGACCGCCACCGCCCGCGCACGTGCTTCGGAAGCCCGTGCAGGCCGTTCCGGCGTCGAGTGGGAGGAACTGCACGCGGCGTTCGTTGAAATGAGTATCTCCCGCTCGGAAGCGGTGGTGAGGCTGAATGCCGCCGAGGCCCGGTTGCAGGTCGCGGAGGATAAGTTCCACGCGGTCGAGGACGCGGTCAGAGGCTACTTCGACTTCACCAGATCCGTCGATCGCCTCGAGGCCGTGACGGAGGCCGCATGACCGCCGCCCCCACTCCTGAGCAGCTCGCCGCCCTCATGGTGGTGGCCGCCTCTGCGTCGCCAGAGGCGGTTGCCGAGGCTGAGGAGTTCGAGACGGATATCCCGCCGCCCGAAATGGACGACTTCGAACTCGCCGAAGCCGCCGAGGCGGGCGTCTACATCCCCGGCCTCCTCGACGAGATCCGGCGCCGCGCGGCCCTGCTGACGGACGACGAGCTGCTGTCGGTCGAGCCTTTCGAGGGCGACGACGGCGACGTCCGCGTGCTGTCGTCGAAGGTCGTGCGCGGCCGGTGGGAGCACCGGGACCACTGGTCGGGGATGCCCATCCCGAAGGGTGAGCTGCACGTCGTGCGCGGGGAGGTCTGCGACGGGGAGTTCCTCACGACCCGGCATTCCCGCGAGACGATCTGGATGGCGTGGGCCGGGGGCTTCGGCTCGCAGGAGCTGGGAAAGCAGGTGTCGCCATGAACGCCGCCCGCGCTCCCGAGGACATCATCGCCGAGGCGATGTCGCACAGGCCCGTCGCGATCTACGCGGCGATGTCGGGCGGCGACACCTCGCTGGCGACCGCGCACTGGATGATGACCAACGTGCCCGGCTGCCGGGTCTTTCACGCGAACACGGGCATCGGCATTGAGGCGACGCGCGAGTTCGTGCGCCGGACTTGCGCGAAGTACGGCTGGCCGCTGGACGAGATCCGCGCGAAGGAGGACTGCGGCCAGGACTACCGCGAGATGGTCCTCCAGTACAGCTTCCCCGGCCCCGGCCATCACCGCAAGATGTACAGCCGCCTCAAGGAGCGCCCGGTCCGGCTGCTGGTCAAGCGCGCGAAGCAGAAGCGTGCGGACAAGGTCCTGATCGCGACCGGGATCTATCACGACGAGTCTATGGTCCGGATGGGCTACGGCGAACGGAACATCAATTTCGTCGGCTCGCAGATGTGGGTCAACCCGCTCTACTGGTGGTCCAAGACGCAGTTCATGGACTACCTGCGCGCGCACGGCGTCGCGCGGAACCCCGTCGCCGAGACGCTCGGCATGTCGGGCGAGTGCCTCTGCGGGGCCTACGCGCATCGCGGCGAGAAGGCGCTGGTCCGGCTCGCCTGCCCCCGGACGGCCGACTACCTCGAGAGCCTCGAGGGCGAGGTGCGGGCGGCCGGCCACGAGTGGGGCTGGGAAGGCAAGCCCCCCGCCGGCGGTGCTAGAGTTGCGAGGGTCGTCTCGCCCTCGAATACCGACAGGCCAGGCATGCCATTCTGTCGGGGCTGCGAGAAGACAGCCGAGAACGCAGGAGTGGCGGCATGAACGTCCTCCACACCCGCACCCTCGCCAGCCTCGCCGCCGACCTCGATGCCGCCCGCGCGGATCCCGTGCGGGCGGAGGCTGCCGTCGATCGAGCCGAGCGCGTCCGCGACAAGCTAGCGGACCGCGCTCGCGATGCACGCCGCGTCCTCGACGTGGCCCTCGGCAGCCGCCCCGACGCACTCGACGACTTCTTCAGAGGCAGGTTTCCGCGATGACCCAGTCCCCGAACACCACCCGCACGATCTCCCACGCCGAGGCCCGCGACGTCGCCCGCCGCCTCATTGCCGGCAGCTTCGGGCGCGACGGCGAGCGGCAAAGCTACGACGTCGGCCCGAGGTTCTCGATCCCGACCCGGCCGGACTACGACGACGACTGCCTCATCGTGGCGTACATCGAGCAGCAGGAGGCGGCGGACCTCGTGGGCGCCCACGTGGAGGAGGCGGCGCGGTTCGCTTACGCCGACGTGCCCGACGTCCGGCGTGACCTCGCCGCTCCCCAAGTGATCCACATTCCCGAGCAGTTGGCCCAGATGGAACGCCGCCACCGCCAGCGGGAGGAGTTGCCGCTGCTTCCTCCGGTTGGCGGTTATGGCGTGCGCCACGAGGGCCACTACTCGGCGCAGCAGATGCGTGACTATGCCTCGGCTGCGCTCGCGGCGGAGCGTTCGTCGTGAGGCGCCTCGTCCTCAATCCGGGCGGCTGGACTTGCCCACTCGGCGAATGCCCGCCCGGTTCGCTCGTCTACGACGGCGAACTCATGTTCAAGAACGGCTATGGCGAGCACTTCCTCGACAACGTGGACTCGTGAGCGACCGCGCGCCCCGACCTCGTCGTGCAACCCGTGGTCGCCGCGTGGGAGGACTGGAAGCTATAAGTTCCTTTGTCTGCCTCGCCACCGACAACTACGGCCGCTGCCTACCGTTGGAAAGCGGAGCCGTTGTCCTTGTCGCATAGAACGAAGGGGTAGATTCCGTCCTCGGCGTTCCCCTTCCGGATCTCCCCTGTCCGGTGGATCCGCTCGATCGTCTCCTTCCATTCCATGTCGTAGCCTTGGCAGACCATGTCCGCTTTGGTCGACGACTTGCCGTGTCGTACCTTCCCGATCCGGCATCCGCTCTCAAGCATTCCCAGATCGCGTCCCTTGATCCTCATGGCCGGGCCGTTGTCGGCATCGGCGAACTCGCACGAGCTCTCGGGATGGCGCCAAAGGCCATCGAACGGGTTGGACTTCGAGAATGTTGTTGTTGCTGAAAACGCTCGGCGTTCGGGCGGCGAGCCGCACCCCTTGAACGCATACGAGTTCGGCAGCGCGACAGTCTCGCCGGACGCCTTCTTGTCATAACGTTTGATCTGAACGGCACCTCCCGAGCGCTGGGCGTACGCGACGTGCTGGCTGAGGTTCGCGAAGATCAGGTACTTGGGGCTGCCCCCTTCGTAGATCGACTCCTCGTCCACATCCAACGAGCTGCGCTCCCCCAGCAGGGGGATGCTGAGCGAGCAAATCACGTCGCCGTTGGAGCACGCGTAGTCAGCTTCGACCCGCCACGACGGCTTCCCGCCAGTCATGCCCTCGAAAATGTAGGTTCCCGCGGGCGACGAAGGCGGCGTGTAGAGACGAACCTCGTTCTTGCCCTGCTTGCCAGACCAGACCATACCTTGGCCTTCGCAGGTTTCGGCCGCAGCCGCCGTCAGCGAGAGCATGATCGCCGCCGCTGTGTAGAGAATCGCCTTCATTTCATTCGCTCCGACCGCCCGCCGCGGCTTGTCCGTATTCGCGCTTTAGTGGTGTCGGAGGCGTAAACGATCGTTGCGATTGCCAAGCAGCCCTAACGCCCGGTTGCAATCCGCCCTCGCATCTTGCGCCCGAAAAGTCTCAGCTAACCCGAGACTCCTCCCGCCCCGGTGCCGTCCATGCCCTCCGTCACCCCCATCGGCTTCCGCTTCGACATCGACCACGCCAGCTTCACGCGCGACATGAACGCGATCGCGCGCAAGGCCATCTCCCGCGCTGCGGCCGCTGTTACGAACCGGGCGGCCCGCGAGGCGGTGGTCGCACTCAAGGAGCACGCGATCGATGTCTTCGACCGCCCGAAGCCCATGACGGCGAAGGCGTTCGACATGCGGCCCGCGCGCATCCGGGGCGGCAACGCAGCGTCGGCGTCGGCGTCGGTCTTCATCAAGGAGCCAGCGGCCAGCTACCTCTACCGCCAGATCGAGGGCGGCGTCCGGCGCACGGGCGAGGACGGCGGATCCGGCCCGCGAGACCTCTTCACGTACGCCCTCCGGCCGGACCGTTACGGCGGCGTGCCGCGCGGGGAGTCCCGGCGGCTGTCGACGAAGAACAGGCGGGAGAAGGCCGCGCGGAAGTCGGCGCGCGCCGCCGGGGCGGTGTACGGGAAGAAGGGCGGCGTCTTCTTCGGCGAGGTGAACGGCGTAAAGGGCTACTGGCGCCGGCCGCGCAAGCACGACGGCAGCCCGATCCTGCTCCTCAAAGTCCAGCCAGTCGCCAGGTACCGGAAGATCTTCCGCTTCGAGGAGACCGTCCGGCGAAGCTACAGGCTGTTCGCCTCGCAGCGCGAGTTCGGGCGCGAGTTGGACCGCGAGATCGCGCGCGTGCTGGCGGGGCGCGGCGGGAAGAAGTGACGGCGGGTTGCGAATCCCGGCGCCCGGTGCGAGCAGTCTCACCATGAACGAGACTCATCCTTCCGAAGACGACCTGAAGCTGCTGAAGCGCTACTGGCCGCATGTCGACCGCGCGGATCCCAACGTCATCTGGGCGATCGCCGAGGAGATCTACGACGGTCGCGAGAAATGGGAGGTCGAGTTCGCCACGGACCTGGTCCGCCTGAAGCCTCGCGACAAGGGAGGTCGCGCGACAGGCAAGCGCATCGACCGTATGGCGATGAAGCGCTGGAGGAGCGGCGAGAACGACATCCCGGAATGGCTTGCCGTTGGCCTCCCGAGGCTCCCCGGCTTCAGCCTTGCCCGCCGCCTAGCTGATCTCTCGCTCCAAGGCGACGCGCTGCGCGCGGAGGAGGCCCGCCTCGCGGCTTGGGTCGCCGCGCAGGTCGAGCGTTACGTCCCGTCGGTCGAGCGCGACCCGACCCCTCGCCCGCCGCCGCCCCGACCGCCGACGCCGGACCGCGAGTGGCCGTCCGTGTCGCCCGAGGAGATCGAGGCTGCCGAGGACATCGGCTCGCTCGCCGCGCGCGTCGAGATGGGCGTCGTCGAGCCGGAGGCGGCGCCTCGGCCGGAGCACCCGGTCCTCGCGGACGCCTGGGAGCGCGGCTGGGGCGCGGCCTACGAATGGGAGCTGTCGCGGGTCCGCGAGGTGGCGGCGGCCGCCGAGGCGGAGCGTGCGGCGAAGGCCAAGGTGCAGGCGCGCAGGGAGGCCCGGCGGGCGGCGGACCTGAAGAGGCGGCTCAGGAAATGAGGAAGGCCGCCCTTTCAGGCGGCCCGGTCCCTCACCAGTTCGGATCGTAGTACGGAACGTAGCGCGCGTCCTTCGCAGCTTTGTCGGCCATCGCCTTGATGGCTTCCTCGCCGCCCAGCGCCGCGAGGGCATCGGGAAAGGTCGGGGCGCCCACGCCGACCAGATCCGCGAGCGAGTGGCAATGGGCGCTGATGTAGCGTTTGGGGTTTCGCGCGACGTCTTCCCGGTCGAGGTCGCCCTGCCACATCGTCCGCTTGAACTTGCTCGCGCGAACCCAGGCTCCGCTCTCGTCGTCGTACCAGACTTCGGCGACGGGCGTCTTATCGTGCCGGAGACCCAGCTTCCCTGTCGCCGGGTCGTAGGTCGCCCTCAGTCCTGCTTCCATTGCGGCGCTGATCGCGGTGGCGGCTTGCTCTCGGCTCATGCGGCCTCTCCTTCCAGCAACTCGAGATCCTTCGCCCCGCGCTCCCGCAGGAGTTGCGCGAGGCGGTCGACGGCGGCATCGGGCGGGTCCTTGGCCGTCTGGCCTGCGTGGCCCCATTTCGAGACGTAGCCGAGGCTGTAGCCCGTCGCCTCGGCTACCTCCGCCTGCGTGAGACGCAGGCGTCGGCGGATAGCATTGTAGCGGGCGGCGGCGGTCATGCGGCCGCCTTCTCGGGTTCTGAACCCGACAGCTCGAGAACTGGCTGGCAGATCTCCCGAAAGGTGGCCTTGGCCTGCTCGCTGGCGAGGCCGCCCCATCCGCTCTCCTCCTCGAACGCCGCGACCACGTCCTCGAGCCGGGCCTCGGCCACGTCCAGGGCAGCGGCGAGACGGACGCCGGACGTGCCGTCGGCCAAGCGAATGCGGTGCACGTACCCGTGCGCGGTGAGCCAGGCAACGCTGTCCCTGAGGTACTCGCTGCCCAGCCGCGCGGACCCTTCCGCGATGTCGATGTCGAGGAAGGTTGTCGTGCCCCATCCCTCTACGGGACCTTCGTCGTGAAGGGCGACCGGCATGGTCTTGAGGAGCGCCCGCAGCTCGGAGACGGGCTGGAATTGGCTGGCCACGCGGTTGTCCGGCTGGGGGTTGTACAGGGTGGCCACTGGGACCTGTTCGTCGATGCTGTCGATCGCGCCCTTGAGCACCGTCGCGACGCTCGCGCAGATCCACTTCGGCGTTCCGTCGATGCTCACGGTCCACGCGTACCGGACGGAGACGGTGGACGGCTTGTCCTCGCGAACGGCCGTGACCGTGTGGCCCTTGTAGGACAGCGCGACCCGGTCGACCTCGAGGGACTCGATCTCGGCCCCTGCCACTTCCGCGACGGCGTACACCGCCTCGACGTGAGCCGCCTCGGACGCGAGGCGGTCGTCCACCAGTTTGACGGCGGCCTTGAAGGCTGCCGACGGCGCCTTCTTGGCGCCCTCGTCCCGTCCGTCGACCGCGATCGACCAGCCGCCCCTCGGCGACATGTCCATCTTGATCCGGATCTCGCTGCCCTTGTAGCCGACCACTGTCGTGTGGTGGTCCTGCGTGACGCTCGTGGCCCCCGCTGCCTCGGCTGCGGCCTCGATGGCGCTGTGTGCCTTGCTCTTCATCGTCGTGTCTCCCTCATGACCGGATCCGCCGGCCCGTCGCGTGCGCTGCCGCCCGTCGCCCAGCAGCCCCGTGACGGGCGGCTGGATGGCGGGCGCGGAGCCGAAGCTCCGCGCCGATGTCCGTGTCAGGCGGCCTGCCGGAGGGCGCGGTTGCGGTAGTAGGCGTAGAACTGGCCGAACTCGCGGACGTGCTCGCCGTCGTAGGCGCTGTAGTCGCCGTCCGGCATGAACCAGATCTCGTACTCCGCCGCGCTGCGGTCCTCCCCGACGAGGATGCGGTAGAGGTCGACCTCTTCGCCGACATCCCAGCCGATGGCCTTCTGGATGGACAACATGTCCTCCGTGGTGAAGTCGTTGTTCTGGATGGCACGCACCGCGAACACGTTGCCGGACCCGACGTGGACGGCGACGGCGATGTAGTGTTCCTGCTGCTTGAGCACGTCGCGGTAGGTCGCCTCGAACTCCTCGTCGGTCACGTCGTAGGTCACGTCGTAGAACTCGCGCAGGATGGCCAGCCGCGTGTTTCCGTCCACGGAGCCGTAGTCGAAGCCTTCGGCGATGGCTTTGCGCAGCTCGGCGGTGTTGGTGATGGTCATTGTCCGTCTCCTTCGGGCTTGCTGCCCCCGGCGACCCACCCGCGCAAGTCGCCTGAAGAAAAGGATGTGCCGCCACATCCTCGGACGCAAGCACCCTCCCTCTGGCGCTCGACTTGCCTCAGTACTTATGCCTCGCAAAGGATGTTGACGGCATCAGAGACGCTGTAGAATTTATCCCATCGACCTGTTGACATCTGGACACACGTCTTCCAGATCTGTTGCGCCAACTAAGTTGACGAACGCAGACATGACTTTGCATTTTTCGAATTCGTCTCGGATCACGGAAGCGTGATGGCGGAATCTTGGCCCCGCCCGCCCCAGCTCGCCGGCGGCCGCCACTGACGGCGCGCGCGATGGCGCCACGGTGCCAACCATGGACTCGGCCGCAGGCTTCCTAAGGCTGCGCACGGCTGCGGTTCGTGCGTGACGATGCCGGATTGCCCGGAGCCGTCGTGGCGGCTCCGGGCAACGACGCGGCCTACTCGTCCGCCAAGTGCGGCAGGACGGGAAGCGTTCGCTCCATCTCCGGCGGGATGCGGATAGGACAGCAATGGTCGCGATCGCGCCCGACGAGCAGGTCCCGCCCGTTCCGGCGGAGACTGAACTTGAGCGTGGCCGCGTCGAGTTGCCCCCATGTCCGAAGCGTCGCGACCGTCATGGGAGATACGATCTTGCGCTCCAGCGCGATGCGGTCGATCGCGGCGGCGATGACCTTCCTCGCGTTCGCCATCGTCTGGGCCGCCCGGCGAAGGGTGAGGTCGTCAGCGTCGCGGACGTCCTGCTTCTGCCCCAGCTCGAACCGCATGACCTGAAGGCGGTCGATGTTGCGCTTCAGCGTCGGGGCGATCTTGGTCGCCCTCGGGTCGAGCACCTCCCAGCCCTCGATGGTCGCGTATCGCTCGTGCTTGTCGACCGTCCGCATCTGGTGGTCGCCGTCCGCCCCGGCCCTGATCTCCCGGGTTCGGACGATCAGGTTCAGGACGCCGTTGCGCACGTTCTCCCACAGGCGGAGGAACAACGTGTTCGCGAGACGGCGCTGGAGGGTTTCGCGGAACTCGTCGGCCGCCTTCGCCATCTCGAGGACCTCGTCACCCGTCCTCACGATCTCGGGCAGCAGGGGCAACTGGGTGATCAGGTACCGGGCGTACTTCTCCCGGCGCTGCCGCTCGCGGAACTCGTGCTCGGCGAGTTCGTGCCCTTCGGCGTCGAGGCTCTTGTAGCATTGCGGCCCGATGAGGCGGATGACGGCCTCGTCGGGAAACCAGGCGATCTTGCCGCCCGACTTGTACTTGCGATGCCGCGGCGTGCAGCAGGGACAGGGCGCGACCCGGTCCATCGTCACCCCGAAGGTCGGGACGTCGAACTCGTCGAGGTAGACGATGCGTCCGCCCATCGGCGGCGTGGTGTGGGTGTGTCCCCACCACAGGTGCGGGTCACCCTTCGTTTTGATGTGCTCCTTGATCTCGCGCACGAGGTCCGGAGCAGGAAAGGTTGGGAACCAGGGTTTATTCTCGAATGCACTTTCGGGTACTTCGATTGGCTCGCTCAATAGCGTCTCCTTTCGAAGCGGAACGTAGAGTTCGCGATCTGTTCTGGGAAGCCTCAGAGGGCACTTATCCCCAGGTTGCCGCTAATTGTAGACGTTTTTGGCGATTCGAGCGCTAGATCTAGCTGGGAGACCGCCGACATAAGCCATCCGTCGCCCATGGAAGTAACGCGAGGAGTTACTTTCAGCCACGTTTCGCGGCGGTGCCCGCCAGCCATTTGACGCCCGCCTCGCCGGCAACCACGCTTTCCTCAAGTCCCGAGGGAGAGCCGCCATGCACGCCACCGCCAGCACCGTCCGCCTTCGCCCGGTCCGGATCCCGGCCCTGTCGCCGGAGGCCATCCAGGCCAACGTCGTCCGCAACTGGTTCGCCGTCACGGGCGAGGCCCGAGCCAAGCGGCTGCTCCTCGCCATCGAGCCGACGTCCGGCAAGATCGCCCGCCGCTCCCGCGAGGGCCTGCGTGCCGCCATCAAGATCCTTGGCACCGACCCGGTCGATGTCCGGGACGTCGCCGAGATACTACGCGGCATGGGCGACAACATCTCCCATCTCTGCAACGTCCGGCTCGGCTACCTCAGCGACGCGTCCCTGTGGGAGGACGCGGCGGTCGGCATGGGCAACTCGCAGTTCGCGGCGACGCGTCGATGCGCAGAGCCGTGCGCGGCGTCGGACGCGGTGGTGCTGCTCGGCAGGTCGCTCGGCGTCGTCGAGGCTCTGCTGTCGGTACCGGAGGGCGAGCGGGCGGTGGTGGTGGGCGCGAGGGAGGTGGCGTGATGGAAGGCCAGATCTTCAGTACCCGGCGGCCGCTCAACCGGGCGACCATCACCGACGTCTGCGGCGGCGACATCCCCATCGGCCCCAGCGGCAACACGCTCGGGACCACGTCCCTCACGCCGCCCGTCCTCGCGGTCGGCCGCCCGCTCATGACGAACAACACCGAAGCCGAGGAGCCCAAGCCTTTCGACATCGAGACCCATTTGGCAGCCCTGAAGAGGAAGCGCGAACTCCAGACCTTGCTGGCGCGGCCGATGACCTTCGGAGAGTTCATGGGGGCTTGGCTGCGCGCGGCGAGGCAGCGGGAGATCGAGAACGACGTGATCTGCGAACTCCTTCGCGCGGTGCGCAGGGAGACGGCCTCCGGGCTGTCCGAGCCGACCGACCGGAGGCGGCCGTGAGCGCCGTCGGTGAGGCGGCGGAAGTGTCGGTGCGGCCGCGCTACGTCATCGACGTCGGCAGCATCCGTGTCGTCGTCGATTCGCTCGCGGACGCCGCCATCGCGCGGCGGGTGGCGCAGGAGCTGGCGGCGCTGCGCGCGAGGGCGGCGTCGTGACTGCCGCGGCCTGACCACGCGCCACACGAGTGGGTAGAATGCAGGCTCCCGTTGATTCGACAGGATGCCTCCGTGAAGTTGGTTCGCGATGCCCGCACTCTGAAGCTGAAGGCCATCTGCTCGCTGCGCTCGGCGATGACGACTTTCAACTCCTTCCACGAGGACGGCAGACTTACGACGGTCTTGCTGCACCTCCAGCACGCCACCGAGATGCTCCTGAAGGCCGCACTCGTTCAGAAGAAGGTGGCCGTGTTCGACAAGGACAAGGGCACCGCCTACGGCTTCGAGAAGTGCGCGAACCTTGCGAAGATGCACTGCGGCGTCACAGCGGATGAGGCGGGCGTGTTCAAGGCGGTCGACGCCATGCGAGACGCCGCGCAGCATTGGATCGTCTTCGTGTCGGAGGACATCCTGTACCTGCACACCCGGGCGCTGGTGACGGCCTTCGACGCAGTCCTGCAACGGAACCTCGGCGACAGCCTGTCGGAGCACCTGCCGACGCGCGTCCTGCCCGTCTCAACGATGCCGGCGGGGGACTTCGACTTCCTAATCGACCGCGAGTACAAGCTGGTCGCAGACCTCCTTGCACCGGGGAGACGCGCGCAGGACGAGGCCAAGGGCCGCATCCGCTCCATGCTCGCCATGGAATCCCACGTCGCCGACGACGTGCAGGTGTCCGAGAAGGACATCGAGCGGGTCCTGAACGCGATCCGCGGCGGGAAGGAGGTGGCCGACGTGTTCCCTCGACTTGTCGCCCTTCAGGCGGTCACGACCGGGGTCGGCCCCAACATCAACGTCACGATCTCGAAGAAGGCAGGCGCCCCGGTGAAGCTGGTTGCTGGGGACGATCCCGCCGAGGCCGGAGCGGTGCGGGAGATCGACCTCCGGAACCGCTTCCACATGAGCGCGACGCAGTTGGCGGAGAAGTGCAAGCTGACACCACCGAAGGCGGCTGCGGTGCGTCGGTTTGCGGGTATTGACGCTGACCCGAAGTGCCAGCACACGTTCGAGCACGGGAAGAGCAAGTTCCCCAGCTTTTCCGACCACGCGGTCACCCGCATGAACGCGGCCGTTGCGGAGCATACCCTCCAAGTCATCTGGGCGGCGAGGAACGCGCCCGTTGCCCCGGCTGGAGTGCAAGCCGCTGCCTGAAAAGACGGCGCCCGCTTTCGCGGGCGTCCGACCGTCGTGCGGTCTCGGGGCGCAGCTCTTCAGGGATCGTCCTCGCATCCCGGCATCCCCGCCGGGACCGGAAAACATTTCCGGTGGCGCTGGCTGTCCCACGCCCAATCACCAGCGAGTGGGGTCGCGCGCCGGGAGGCTTGAAGCCCGCCCGGCGCGCCGGGGGTGTCGGTGGCGCATGGCGGATGCCAGTGGGGCCAGTCGACTGCTATGGCTCGGTAGGCGTGCCTTACCGTGATTTACTAGACCAGCGCGGAGCTGGTGCACATGCGCCCGTCCCCCTTGCGGGTGAGCCTCGGACAGCGACGCTGGGGAGACGCTCATGCCAGAGCATGAAAGAATCCAGTGTTCCTGCCCGCTGACGCGTGTCAATTTGCGACCGCGTGGGAGTGAGGGTGGATGGGCAGGAATTCATATCTAGGCGGCGGAACCATTGTTCACGCCGGAAGCGGGTTCTTCAGCCATAAGGGAGGCCCAGGACGGAAGCGCAAGGTGATGGGTGACGAACCCGGGAAGCAGGCCGCCCCCGGCAGTCTTTGTAGCTTCCCCGTCGTCGCCAAGCCCATCCTAAAGCGTCGCCTGAAGAAAACGGTGGTGATTGTGGCCCAGGAAGAGCGCACGGCACCACAGGCACAGCACGTCCTCGCACGGTTGATGAAGATGACGGAGAACGCCGGGCGCCTGTCGAGCCAGCGCGTTGGCAGCGCGCTTGCCGAGTTGGCTGCGGCGCGAGCGGAGGAGGCCAAGGTCAAGGAGGCGTCCGCCATGGTAAAGGCGGCCATGGAAAAGGCAGCCACAGAGCTTCCCTCTCCTAAGGAAGTCACGGCCCTCTCGTCGTCCGTGCGATCGCTCGTTAGCAAGACGCTCACCGCGAAGCAGCCGAAGGCATCGAAGCGTTCAAAGAAGGCCAAGCGTTGACAGTTCTCCATCTCAGCATGCCGCCGAGGGTGGGTCAATTTCAGCACCACGGATTCCCAGAAGTCGGCCATGGCTGCGCCAGCCCCTCGCCAATGAGCACCTCTCCGGCGTCCCCCCCATCAGCCAGCGTCACGGTGACGAGCCGCCGGCCGTGCTTGTCGGCGCTCCCGCCCGACATCGTGTAGCCGCCGGACATCAACGCCTGAAGCCGTCGCGTCGCCCGGTCCCCAGCCGTGCGCTCGGCGGCGCATTCCGGTCGGCCGACCTCGGGCGCGTCAACGCCGCCGGACCGCGTCGTGAGCCTCCAGGGCTCGCCGTCAGCCACGCCGGAGTCGCCATCCGTGATGCAGGTGACGCCGCCTCCCCCGCGTCGGTACTCCGGTGGGCAGAGCGGCACGTGCCGCGCGGCGACGGGCGTCGCCGCCGGACCGGATGACCATGGCGCGCGCATGCCGTCGACCCAGGCGTCGGCACGGTCGACCCAGCCGAGCCAGCCACGGTCCTCGGCTGCCGCGAGCCCAAGTAGGGCGACGACCATTCCGGCGCCGAGCGCGACGTCGTGGAGACGCCTGCGCGGGGTGCGGAAGCGGCGGGCGCGGCGCGGCGTCGGTGTCCGGCCGCTTCGGCCGAAGGGCTGGCGAGGGCGATTGTCGGATGGGTTGAAGCGGCGCGGTGTCATCAAGCCATCGTGGCCGGAGAAGGTGAAGACGGCGCGAAGGTCGAGATTGAAACTGTAGAGGTCTCCCAGATCACTCGCCGCCGTCGGTCCGCCCCAGGAGCCTCTCGACTAGGTGCTCCAGACCGTCCAGCTTCTCGAAACCGCTCCCCCGCAGCCGGACATGGTTCTTCCGATCCGGCCGCACGCCTTCCGCCGTCCGACCGATGCGCCGAGCCGGGCGGTACCCCTCCAGCGACAGCATCGGCTCGCCGGGCGCGGCGCCGAAGTACCAGTAGGCTCGGACATCGAGAGCGTCATCGACGTCGAGGTAGACGACGCAGCCGGAAGGCTTGTCCGCAAGCGACGTCACGATGTCGAAGTTGCCGGGGTTCTTCAGGCGGCCCGCCTTGAGCTGCACGTGCCGAACGACGACGCCCCACGCGATGACGAGGTCGTAGCCGTAGCCGTCGAACTCAGAGCGCAGGATCTCGACATCGGTGATCCCCGCCTTCCAGAGAAGCCGCCACATGTCGGCGACGAGGGAATGCTCGAGGATGCGCTCCCGGAGGCTGGATGCCGTGGCGTGCTGGTCGCGCATGTCATTCACCTTCCGCATCCCCGGCGGCGGGTGCGGCGGCGACCATCTGCGGGGCGACCTCCAGCAGCATGTAGCCGAAGCTCGGCGGAGACGGCAGGACGGTCCAGGTGAACTGGTAGTCGCCCTCAAGCGTGATGGGCGAACCGTAAGGCCTTTCTGTCCTGTAGACGAGTTCACTGCCGCTTCGATACGCGCGTCCATCCCGGAAGTCGAAGTCCTGCGTGTTCTCGCTATAGCGCGGATGGGTCGCGTAGTGGGGATGGTCGGTGCCGACGAGCATGAAGCCGACATCGGCGACGTCGGCGCAGCGCTCCAGCCGGGCGATGTCGCTGAAGACGTCGTAACGGTTGTTGGGCTCCCGCTGGCGGGCCTTCTTGAAGAACTTTAGCTCGACCGCGCACCGGGCCTCGACCCCGTCGCGGTCGGTAATCTGGAACCAGATGTCGATCCGCCCGCGCGACCCGTTCGGGTCCGCCAGGGGCTTCTCCAGCTCAATGGAGATCGTCTCTCGGCTGTCGACCAGTTCGAGGTCGGCGACCGTCGCGATGATCCGGCCGAGGTGGAGTTGGAGGGTCGCCTCGCTCTCGCATCGAATACGCCCGCCTGCGATCTGCGCGAACAGCTTCGCCGTCGCCGTCGTCGCGATGTAGCGGAGGCGGTCGATGTCGGCGGACGTGGCGCGCGGTGCGGTGTGCCCTTCCTCGGTGTCGACGAATGTCATGCTGGCCTCCCATGCGATCTCGAATCTTGCATAGCGGTCGGCGAGCGTTTCGTCAGGGTTGCCCGAGCCGGCCGAAAGTGAGGCGCCCCGCCGCTGCCATGCGCAGCCCTGTCCAATTTTGGGGGACGACATCCCGAGCGGATGCCGAAGAGCGTGCCGGAGAATGCCGGGCCGGAAGGCCTCGGCGCCGCATAAGGGGTCGCGCTTCCGGGCAGCGACCGCCCCGGCCGCCGCCGACGGGACGCGGCCGGCAGGAATGAAAGGGGGTCGAGACTTGCGGGTCTCGGCCCCCTCTGACGTTCCAAGAAGTCGATCTGACGGACTTCCCGGAATCTAAGCTCAGCTCAGCGGGTCACCTGCTCTGCAATCCGGTTCAGCGCGGCGATCACGCTCTTCGGCGGATATGGCTTCGCGAAGAACAGCCCGTTCTCGGGCATGTCCTCCTTAGTGACCCGCACGTGGCCGGACGCCACGATGATCGACACCGGGGGCCATCGGTCGCGCACCGCGCGCGCCAGCTTCAGGCCGTCCATCGACCCCGGCATGTCGACGTCTGTGAAAAGGACCCGGATGTCCGAATGCCGCTCCAGCATGCGGATCGCCTCGTCCGCGTTCGACGCTCCGTAGGCGACGAACCCGGCTTCCTCGATGAGGTCGATCGCGTCCATCAGGAGCAGCGGCTCGTCCTCGACGACAAGAACGGCAAGTTGGCTTGGGTTGAAGGATTGCGCCATCTGGCCCTAAGCCGTCGGGAGGTTAAAGAGTTCAACTGAAAAGGAAATCTTCGCCTCCTGCGTCTCACACGCTACCTTCGAGGCTGTATTCTATGCCCTCAACCGGATACGCAAGGTTAGCGGTGCCGGAGAAATATGTGGGCACGACACGAGCGGTCAACCGCGACCCGAACCCTTGCCTTTCCGGAGCAACGACGGGCGGGCCGCCGCTTTCCCTCCAAGTGAAGCGGAAGCGGTCCGCACCGTCCTCCCACGCGATGAAGACGTGCCCGTGCTCGTTCGACAGGGCGCCGTACTTCGTGGCGTTGGTCGCCAGCTCGTGGATGGCAAGCGCGAGGCCCATCGCCTGCTGCGCCGTGAGGGCGACAGGCGGCCCGGCGACCGTGAAGCGATGCCCGCCGTCGTGATGGGGTGCGATGGCTGCGGAGACGACGTCCGCCACCTGCGCCGTCTCCCAGTTCGTCTCCGTCAGCATGTCCTGCGCCCGGCCGAGAGCTTGGATGCGCTCGGTAGCCCGACGCGCCGCGTCGTCAAGCGAGTCCGCGTTGCGCAGGCTCTGCGTCACGACGGCCTGTACCATCGCGAGCGTGTTCTTCATCCGGTGCGACAACTCCCGCTGGAGGACTCGCTGACTGCGCTGCCAGTCGCGCTGGTCGTCCAGCAGCCGCTGCATGGCCGCCACCTTCAACGCGGAGTCCAGATGGTAGGCGATGAGTTCGGCGAACAACTTGAAGCTGTTGATGATCTGCGGCGTCTTCAGTGTCCGGGGGTTTGGGTCGATCACACATAGCGTGCCGTAGACGGTCCCGTCGGGCAGCACGATAGGGAACGAGGCGTAGCTCTGGAAGCCGTACATGACGGGCGACGGGTGGTCGCAATAGGCAGCGTCCTCCGCAGCATGCTCGATGATCACGGGCTCTTTCCGCAGTCGGATCTCGCGGCAAAAGGTGGTGTCGATCTTCAGCTCGCTGCCCGGCACTAGGCCGAACCCCGCCTCGTCGCGCGTGGAGCACGCGACCCAGCGATCCGCCGTCACCCGAGCAACGACGCCGCACCCCATTCCCGTCATCTGGCACACGACGTCAAGGATCGACGGCACCGCCGGGATGCTGGCGATCAGGTCGAGGTCGGGCTGGAAGTCGTGGGACACTCGATGCTCCGGAGGGAGTTTGCTGGCCCATGCATAGCAAATCGAGGGGGATTCGTAAGCATTGCCATCCCCTGCGGGTCGGCATTCGGAAGGGCGTCGCCCCCTTTCTCACATTCCGAAAAATCCATCTGGCGGACTTTTCGGAATGTGAGACCCGGCACGGCTCGGTCAACGGATTGCGCGGCGGACCCACCGGGCCGACGTGGTCGCCTTCTCAATGGGCCGAACGTCATCACGGCGTCGTGATGGCTCCCGTCCCATCCTCGTTTGCACTCGGCTTCGCCGGCAACCACGCTTGTCTCCTGTCGAGATGAGGGAGACATCGATGAGCGAGAACCACGTGTACACCTGGGACGACGGCAGCGTCATCACCGAGAGCGCGACCGTGACCATCATGGCCACCATCCGGGGCGTGCCGCGCGCCTTGATGACGACGAGGCTGGAGGTCGGTTCCTCCTTCCTGCACTACGTCGGACGGGCGGCCTCAGAGGACTGCTACGGGATCAGGACGATCCGCGAGGCATTCGCCGCCCGCCTTGCCGCCAAGTACCCCGGCGCCGGCCCGGTCGAAACGTCGGCTCGTGCCAGTCTCGTCTACGAGGGGTTCGGACCGCCTCGGGCGGACGGCGGAAGGCTGTCCGCATACGTCTACGAGCACCTGGAGGTGCCTTGCCTCGCGCGTGAGGTCGAGGCGGCGCGCAAGCGGCTGGACGCGGCCTTCGTCGCGCAGCTCAAGACGGCAGCTATGGAGCGTAGCCGAGAGGTCCGCGAGGCGGCCTGATGCAGCACGCGCCGCAGGCCGGGCGCCGTTGCGCCAGCCTCCGCCGGCAAGCAGGCTTGATCCTCAAGACGAGGACGATGCCATGGACGACCTGACCGCCATTCCCGACGACGCCGCCGATGAGGTCTCGCAGGAGGACTTCATCGATTGGCGCACGCGCTGGGCGAACGCCGACCGCGTGTGGGACATTCCGGTCAACCAGTTGTTCCCCGATGCGGGCAGCTTGATGGGGGACGACCGCATGGTTCTAAGCGGTCGCCCCCTCGTCCATTGGCAGCGCAACCATGTCGTCTGCGCCGACGGCTTCCGCATGTCCGTCCAAGACAGCCCGATGATGTACAGCGTCTACGACAATGACCTCGTGTGCACGCACGTCGAGGTTGGCTTCCCATCGGAGCCAGAGCCCCTACTGGCGAGGTGGGCAGACGACGAGACCGCCCCTACCCAGACGGTCTACGGCTACGTCTCGATCCAGACCGTTCTCGCCGTCATCGAGAAGCACGGCGGCCGTGTCCGGTGGTACAACCCGCAGCGGGTCGAGGGTTGAACGCGGATGAGAGCGACGAGCGAGGGTGTTACCGACATCGACTGGTGGCAACGGTTCGGCGCCGTCCCAAGGCACAGCTTCATCCCCGTCAACGGCGTCGTCCGGCGGGTCGATGACCGTTGCGGCGCGTGGATCGCCCAGCACGAGGCGGCCGAGATCGTGGACGGGATGCTCGACGAGATCCGGGAGCTGCGCGCGGCGCGGGACGGCGCGTCGGGGTAGGCGCCGGGGGTCCCTGGATGGGGGCGCCCGTGGGGGTTAGTTTGCGGCGGCACCCGGTCGCCGTTCAGAAATTTTGGAAAACTGTTCCAGCATCAAGGTCGCCGCCGGAGGCTTCCCCGCCGTCCTTCCGTCCGTAGAATGTCCCGCAACGCAAGGGGATGACGGCATGGGCGAGGCGACGGACAAGCTGATCGAGTTCTGGGGCGGCTTCGAGGGCGGCCGCCACTGGGTCCATCCCACGGATGAGGCAGTCCTTCGGCAGGCGCGTTACGTTGAGCGCGTGCGCTGGGACGCCCCGGAGAACCAAGCTGCCGTCATCGCCGAGTTCCGCCGCGAGCGGTCCCGGCTCCAGGCATCGCTCGTCCCGCAGCCGTTCGTCGGCGACCTCCGCCGCGCGGACATCGTCCTGTGCCTCTTGAACCCCGGCCTCGATCCCGGCAACTGGCTCGATGAGGGCGACAGGACGGTGACGCGCGCCCTGAAGCTGGCCGGGCTCCGGCAGTCCCCTCTCGCGTCGCCCTTCTGGTCCATCGATCCCGAGATCGCGAACGCGGGCGCCTTCAGGTGGTGGTGGCCGAAGTTCGCCGCGCTCGCCGACGGGCTGGTCGCCGACGGCTGGACGTTCGACGAGGCGATGTCGTCCCTCGCGCAGCGCGTCGCGTGCGTCGAGATCGTCGCCTACCATTCCCGGACGTCGTCCCCCATCACGGCAGACCTCATCGCGGCGCTGCCGTCGTCCCAACTCGCGATCGAGTTCGTCCGGGAGCGGGCGGCCGAGGGCGCGCAGGTCGTCTTGTTCCGCAGCCACGCCGGCTGGGGCCTCGCGGACGACGGCGACCGGATTCGGCTGGTCACCGACTCCATGCGGTCCATCAACGTCGGGCCGGACACCCAGGCCGGCCGGATCATCCGGCGCCGCATGAACCCCGACCTGACAGCGCTCGCTCCGTTCGCCGAGACCTTTGCGGCCGACGGCTTCCGCTTCGGCGATTGGGGCGGCGGCCAGCCGATGGACGGCGGCGCGATCCAGATGCCGTTCTTCTCGCTGTCGGAGCCAGCGCAGGCCTTCGTGCAGGCGGCGTACGACGGCGGGTGGGTGCCGTCCGACTTCTCGTGGGGCGACTGGCATGGCGGCGAGGAAGCGACCCGGCTCCGGCGCGACCCCGGCGCCGTGGAGGCGGCAGGCGTCCGTCAGCTCGCGAAGCTTCTGACGACGCTGATCCGGGGCGACCGCTTTTCGGAGGGCACGCTCGCGTCCGCGTTCGAGAGCGGGCTGCTCCCGCGCATCCTCCGACGCGTCGCGGAGCTGGCAGCCCTCACGGGGCAGACGCCCATGGCGCTGCCCGACCCGTGGTTCGCGCTGACCGTCCACGACGGGGCGTCGCTCGAGATGCCGGGCATCTACGAGTGGATCATCGAGGGCGTTGGAAGCTACGTCGGTCGCTACACGCGCGGCACCCGGCCTACGCGGGAGTACAGCCGGAACGTCGGCAACCTGTTGGGCGGGCGGGGATACCGCGCGGGGAACGCGACCGGGTTCCGGCGCATCCATGTCGCGTTGGCGGACGCCGTGCGCGCCGGGCGGGGCATCGAGCTGCACATCCTCGAGAACCCGGCGGCGGGGGACATCGGGGCGCGGGAGATGGCGTTGATCGCGGAGAGAGGGACGCTGAACGGTACGGGGCGGCCGAGCGGGGGCGCGGCGCCGGAGTAAGGGGTAACGGGCGCCCTCACCCCGTCGCCGTCAACATTCTTGGTTTCGGCGGTTCGGCATCAGCACCCCGCCGTCGAATGTTGCACGCGGACGTGTCGGCATCCCCTGAGAACAGGGGATCCCGCCGCATGCCCAAGACCGCCAAACAGCCCGAGGGGGTGCTGAACCCGACCGACGTCGGCACGCACGCGGCACCCTCCCGCCGAGACGCCGCGCGCGGCCGGCAGATGTCCCTCTCGCAGATCGCCGGCGCCCTCGACCGGGACCGCAACACGGTCAAGAAGTGGCTTGACCAAGGCTGCCCCTTTGTCGAGAAGGCGGACCGCGATACCGGGCGGGAGTGGGCGCTCGATGTCGCTGAGGTCGTCCGCTGGTTGGAGCGCCGTTCCGCCGAGGCCGCCGCCGAGAAGCTGGGCGCCGGGCCGGATGGTGCGGTCACCGAGGGCGAAGCCAAGCGGCGCCGGGCCGTGGCGCAGGCCATCATAGCTGAGGCCGAGGCGGCGGAGATCATGGGCACCCTGTCGCGCACCAGCGTCATGCTTGATCGCGTTGCCGCCGACTACGCGGAGATCCGGGGCCGCCTGACGGGCATCGGCGACACCGCCGCCGGCCAAGTCGAGCGCAAGGTCGCCAAGCGCGTGAAGGAGATCGTCGACGAGGCGGTGTCCGGTGCCCTATCCGCCCTGCGCACGGACGGCGGGGCGGCCCCGTCCGCCGGGTGACCATGTCGGCGGTCGCAGACGAGATCCGGCTCGAGAGCCTCCCCGTGCACACGGGCGAGGCCGCGTTCGCGCGCGCCATGGATTCGTTGCGCAACGACGTCCTCCAGATCCCGCCGCCCCTCCTGCCGTCGGAGTGGATCTCGCAGAACGTGCGACTCGCGAACGGCGAGTCCTCGAAGTCGGGTCAGGTCACGCTGCGCGGCTACCAGCGCGAGCCGGCCAACAGGCTGATGGACCCCGACTGCTCGCAGGTGACTGTCCGAAAGGGAACGCAGGTCGGCTGGTCCATGCTGACCAGCTTCCTCACCTGCTACTCCGTCACCTACCTCGGCTCGCGCGTCATCTACGTGCAGCCGACGGACGACGACGCGCAAGGGTTCTACGACGAGAACATCGACCCTCGGACGAGGGACATCCCGGCGTTCGCGGCCATCATCCGCACGCCCGCGCGCGGGCAGCCGCAGGACAAGTGGGATCTCCACATGTACCGGAACGGCGGCATCCTCTACATGCGCGGCGCCGCGTCCGACGACGCGGCCCGGCGCATCAAAGGCAGGCATATCTTCTGCGACGAGGTCAACGCCGAGGCTTGGCAGGGTCGCGGCGGCGAGAAGGACCAGGGCAACAAGTTCGACCTGTTCCGCGAGCGCGGCACCGACTTCTGGGACTCGAAGGTCTACGCCGGGTCCTCGCCGACGCACCGCGACACCATCGGCGAGAAGGCGTGGCAGGAGTCGACGAAGGGCGTCTACCACGTTCCTTGTCCGCACTGCGGCCAGTTCCAGGAACTCGTCTGGGGCGGTCCGAAGATCAAGCACGGGTTCAAGTACGACGTCGACGCGCGCGGCGTCGTCACCCGGTGCTGGTACGTCTGCGTCCATTGCGAGAAGGACATCGACGAGACCGAGAAGGTCCGGATGGACGACCTCGGCCATTATGTCCACCAGATCCCCAAGGTGCCGGGCAACTACGGCTACCACTGGCCGCAGTGGCTCTCCCAGGCGCCGAAAGCGAACTGGGCGAACATCGCGCAGCGCTGGCTGGCGGCGCAGGGCGACCCGGAGAAGCTGAAGGCGTGGATCAACAACTTCGCCGGGGAGCCGTGGGATGACCTGTCCGGCGGCGGGATGGACGCCGACGCCGCCCACGCCATGACGGTGCCGTACCCCGCCGAGGTGCCGGACGACGTCGTGGTGATGACGGCCGGGGTCGACACCCAGACGAACAAGGAAGGTTCCGAAATCGAGACGATCGCCTCCCGCGAGGTAACCGTGGTCGGCTGGAGCCGTCACGAGATGCCGCGCGTCATCGGACACTGGATCGTCGCCGGGGAGCCGGGAACGCCAGATGCCGACGCCGCGCTCGACGCGATCCTCCAGCGCGGTTTCCGGAAGCGCGACGGTTCGGAGCACTTCGTTCAGGCAAGCGCCAACGACATGGGCGGCCATTTCGGGGACGCGACCAAGCTGTACGCGCACCAGCGCATCAAGCGAAACGTCTGGGCGATCAAGGGGAAGAACAACGCCTTGGGCAGCCGCTCTCCGGCGGTGTGGCCGAAGAAGGTCTCGCGCGACAAGGCCAAGGGGATGTCGTTCTACATGATCGACACCCAGCTCGCGAAGGACGCCGTCGGGCGCAAGCTGAAGGTGACGGGGCCTGATGGTCCGACGTTCCCGTCGTCGCTCCCCGAGGATTACTTCAAGGGGCTGACGGCCGAGAAGTTCGTCGTCGACAAGCGCGGCCGCAAGTTCTGGATGCGGAAGTCGAAGGCGAACACCGGGGAGCCCTGGGACTGCCTCATCTACTCCTACGCCGCGCTCTGCGGGCTGAAGCAGTCCTTCCTGCGCTGGCGCGACTTGAATGTCGCAGCGGACCGAGCCGGGATCAGCAGGGATCCCGCCCACGACCCGGAGACGGGCGAGATCTCCGACGCCTACGGAGGCCCCGACCGTAGCGCGCAGGCCGAGGCGACGGACATCGAACCCGCCACCGAAGCGCGCGATGCGGCACCTGCCGCGCCGCCGATGGCACCCGTCCGTGTCGCGGCGTCGGAGCCTCCGGCACCGCCGCCGCCACCGCCCTCCCGACCGCCTCCGGTGGTCCGCCGCCCGCGCGCGATGCGCGTCTCGAGATGGGGATGACCCGCATGCGCCTGTTCAGAACCTGGACCCGAGACGAACTCGTCGTCGCCATCCGCGGACTCGAGGAGGGCCTGACGACGGGTGCGCAGTCCGTCGGCTACTCGGCGGCCGGCACCGTCGTCTACGTCCGACGCGCCGACGCGATCAGCGTGCTGCGCGACCTCTACGAGCGGCTCGACGAGTGTGACGGCGCGCAGCCGCGTCCCCGCGTCCGGCACGTCCGCCCCATTCCCCTGAGAGGCTACTGACATGGCGAAGGCCAACCGCTCCATCGGCGAGGCCGCTTCCGCTCCGGTCGCTCCGTCCCCGCCCGCCCGCGCGACCCGCGTCGCCAGCCGGGTGATGTCCTCCATGCGCTCGGCGTTCTTCGGAGCGTCGGCGATGTTTCGCGCGGGTCGGACGGCGTACGAAGCCGCCTCCCGGTCGCCGCGCGTTGAGGCCTCGGCCGACGTCGGCCCGAACGGCGCGCTCGGAGAGCACGAGGTCATCCGGCGCCGAAGCCGCCACACCTACCGGAACGACCCGCTCTACCGACAGGCGATGCGCCAGGTCGCGAACAACGTCATCCACTACGGCGTAAAACCCATCATTCCGTACCCCGACCTCGCCGAGCTTTGGGAGGACTGGGTCGAGCAGGCGGACTCGCGGGGGCAGCTCGATTTCTACGGGATGCAGTGGCATGCCGTGTTCACCGCCTCGCTGTCCGGCGAGGTGCTGTTCCGGTTCCGCGAGCGCCGCGACGACGACATGGACGCCGTGCCGCTTCAGTTGCAGATGATGGAAGGCGACCACCTTCCCCTGACGCTGACCCAGCAGGCGGCGAACGGAAACTGGATCGTCGGCGGCGTGGAGCGCGACGCCATCGATCGCGTGACGGCCTACCACATCTACCGTCACCACCCGTCCGACTGGACCGGGCGCACCAACGCACTGATGCCCGAACCTGTCCCGGCGCGCGACGTCATCCTAATGTACCTTCCGGAGCGGCCGGGCGACACGCGCGGCGTGCCGTGGGCGGCCCCGGCATTGAATACCTTCGACGCGCTGCGGACGTACGACATCGCGGAGCTGGAGCGGAAGAAGGGCACCTCCACCTACGGCGGCTTCTACGAGCGGCCCATCGATGACGACGGCTCGGTGCCGGGCGCGCTGCCCGCCGACGACGAGGGGGCGATGCTCCAGCCGCTCGAACCGAACACGTGGGTCGAGCTGCCGCCCGGCTACAAGGTCACCTTCTCGCAGCCGCCGTCTTCGGACGCAAACTACGGGCCGTACCGCCGCGAGAACATCTCGATGGCGGCCGTCTCGGTTGGGCTGGCGTACGAGCACCTGACGCTCAACTTCGAGAAGGTGTCGGACCGCCAGTACCGCGCGATGATGCTGGAGGTCGGGCGCCTGATCGAGAGCCTCCAGTACCACATGGTCGTGCAACAGCTTTGCAAGCCGACCTGGAGGCGGTTCGTCGAGACCGCGATCACGTCCGGCAGGTGGACGCCGCCCGTGAACGCCCGCAAGCGCGACTACATGCGCGTGGAATGGGTGTCCCCGGCTCGCGGTCACATCCACCCGGTGCAGGAAGTCACCGCCGTCGCCGCCGCCATCTCGGCCGGGCTTCTGTCGCGCAAGCGCGGCGTCGCCCTCATGGGGGACGATGTCGAGAAGATTGACCTCGAGAACGCGCGGGACAAGGCGCGGGCCGACAAGCTGGAGCTGGCCTACACGGTGTACCCGGGAGCAGATGCGGCGGCCCCGGCGCCATCGGATCCCGGCCAGCGGGTCAAGGACATCGTCGAGGCGGAAATCTCCGAGACGGTGGAGAGGATCGAGGAGGCGGAGGCGGCGTAGCGGCAGGGCGCCGGACGGCCTCCCGCGTCCGTCGCCTTGTGGCAAAAATGTGAACCATTCCGCCGCGCGTTTGTTGACGAAGGGAAGCCGGGCCACAAGCGATCCGGCCAACCTTTGGAACTCACGATGAAATTTGCCCTGACCGCCGCCGCAGCAATCCTCGCCGCCTCGTCCGCGATGGCGCAGACGGCCACCCCGGCGGCCCCGGCGACCACCACGACGCCTGCCGCTCCTGCCGCGACCACGACGCCCGCCGCCCCGATGGCGACGGCTGCCCCGGCACCCGGAGCCACCACGGGCGAGATGTCCGGCGGCATGATGATGGGCACCTCGGCCACCGTCGCCCTGAAGTACGTCACGATCTCGGAAGCCGACATCATGGCGTCGCGCCTCGAGGACCTCGACGTCTACAACAACCAGAACGAGGACATCGGCGAGATCGAGGACCTCGTGATCAAGGACGGCAAGACGATCAGCGGCGTCGTCGTCAGCGTCGGCGGCTTCCTCGGCATCGGCGACCGCTACGTGCTTCTCGACCCCTCCAGCATCGTGCTGGCTGACCAGAACGGCACGCTGCGCGCCATGGTGAACACGAACAAGGAGGAGCTGACCAACGCTCCGACGTTCTCCTACGAGAACCGCGACTGACGTTCCCCGATGGGACGCGTTGGACGGGCGGCATCCGATTGGGTGCCGCCCGTTTTCGTTTGAGGGAGAGAAGCCGGCAACTTGATGGATTGCGGAAACACCGCCTTACGACGTCCCGGGGCAAGGTCTGACAAACCTTTGCTCGGAGTCTCAATGCGCGCAGCCGTCGTCCTCCTCGCCCTCGCCACCCTCGCTTCCTCCATGCCGGCCTCGGCCGCGTCGATGAAGTCCACCTACACCGACGTCGCCTCCTGTCGCAGCGTCGACATCCGCGAGGACGAGTTTGCGCACTTCTGCCGGGGTCCGGACGGGCTGGCGGCCGTCCTCTACTACGCCGACGGGCGGGCGGCAGCGACCTTCGGCCCGGCGGCCAAGGGCAAGCGCGATGAGGTCCGCGACGGCGCGGGCGGAGAGATGGAGCCGCTCGGCATTGGGGCGACGGGCGCGCCGTTCGGCGGCAAGATCGAGTGGGTGTCCGCCGGCGGCGGCGCGCCGTGCGCCGCGATCGTACGGATGTCGCTGGAGGCGGGCAGCCGCCTTGTCGTCACCTCGCTCGGCGGCACGCCGGAGCGGGTCGCCATCGTGAAGGCGAATCGTGAGGCACAGGCGGCGGCCGCGAAGGCTTGCGGCGATGGTTGATAAAACAGATCGGGCTAGACGCGGCGACGGCGCCCATCAAAATCGTGACGGCCCGAGTTTGTCCCTCGGGTTGGGCCAGGCGACGACTTCCGCGCCTTCTTGGCCCGGTACATCTCGACGTCGGCATCGACCAAGGCGGCGTCCAGTTCGGTGCCGGGGCGCCAGATTGCTCCGCCGACGCTGACGCTGATCGTGTCCGGGTGGTCGATGGAACCCGCGCCGGCGGAGACGGCCGCGACGATCGCCTCGACGCGCGCCGACAGCCCCGTCGACGTCGTCTCGCGGAGCAGGAGGTGGAACTCGTCGCCCCCCACGCGGGCCACGGTTTCCCCCGCTCGGCAGCAGGACGCAAGCGCGTCGGCGACGCACCGGATCGCCTCGTCGCCGACGCGGTGGCCGTGGGCGTCGTTGATGCCTTTCAGGTCGTCCAGGTCCGCGACGAGGAGTGCGAACCCGGCGTTGGTGTACACGGCCTCGGCGGCCGCATCCTGCGAGATGACGTCGAAGAGACGTCGGTTCGCCAATCCGGTGAGAGGGTCTTGGTGCGCGAAGGCCGTCAGCTCGGCATGCCGCCGCTTGATCCCTGTGATGTTCTGGGACACCGCGACGATGCGCACGACCTGCCCTGTGACCGGGTCATGCTCCGGAGAAAGGGTTGTGCGAAACCACCTCCGGCCGTCGATCAGGTCCGCGTAGTCCTCGAACTCGCATGCCACGCCCGACCTGACGCATGCCTCGTAGCGCGCGGTCAAGAGGTCGGCCACTCGGCCGCTGAGGCAATCGCCGAAGAGCTGCCCGATGATGCGCGAGGACGAGAGTCCGAACTCCCGCTCCGCCGCCTCGTTCATGTGGGCAAACCGGAAACGCGCGCCATCCTCGACGTCGACGACGAACAAGGGCACGGCCAATGCGTCTGGATCGAGAGAGGGTTTCAACGCGAATTGTCTCCGTGTCCGTCCATCAGTTTAGGCGCTAAATCGTTAACGCTTCCTGATGGATTCTCTTTGCTGAGTTTACGCCCCTCTGATGTCAGTCCGACCGTACCGTCCGGCAGGTCATCCGCGAGCCCCCGCTCCCCGGCATCGCGGATGGCGCCTTCGAACCCGGCTCCGTAGACCTCTTTGATCTTGGAGCGCTTGGCGCGGCCGTCTCGCTCCTCGTAGTCGACGATGATGCCTATCAGTCGTTCGACGGTCATCGAGCCCCTCACGCCGCATCCCGATGGAGCGACACTAGATTCCCGTGTTCCACTTAAAGCAAGGACACGCCCATGCCCGTCGTTTCGGTAGCTAGCGATCGCACGCTTGTGATTAGGTCCCTGCCCGCCGGCGCCTGACGCTTGAGAAGCGACAGGGGAGACGCACCATGCTCACGACATCCACGACCACGACGGCCACCTTCGACCTCGGACTCTTCCTCGCGGACGACGAGTACGACGCGCACATGGAGTCCATCGCGGCGGAGATGGCCGCGTTCTCGGGCGGCGTCGAGAAGAGCCGCGACGTCCACTTCCACATCCCCGGCAACGAGGACGGACAGGAAGCCTGCAAGGCGAGGCTCGCTCACCACGGGGTAACCCTCGCCGCCGCCGACACCGAGGCGGCGGAGTGGCCGCAGGAGCTGCGCGACGTCCTCTTCGCCATTGTCGAAGACGTTCACGCTCGCCGCCTGCTGGGCAAGCGCTGGCAGCGCGTCGGCGAGGCGGTTACCCGGCTCCCTGCGGCCGTGCGCCAAAAGCACCCCGGCTACGCGCAGGTGGCCTTCGAAGTGGTCGAGGGGCACCGGAGCCGTCTAAACGTTGACCACCGCAGAGCGATGTACGCTTTCGGCTTCTGAGGCGCCGGGCGGCCCCGCGCACGCCCTCCGAAAAAATATGACGGCGGCCTCGGGGTCGCCGTCGAAAGTTGCGCCGGGCGGCGGCTGACTGGCCTCACGATCCCTTCGTGAGGCCTTTTTCGTGCCGCAGCCCGCCACCCCGACCGCCGCCCTGATGTCGACCCGCGCCCTCTCGCGCGGGCCGTCGAGCGTCGTCGTGGAGGCCCGGACCTTCCAGGCGATCCTCACCAGCGAGCATCCGGTCAGGACTTGGATCCCGGCCCCGACGGGCGACGACTACATCGAGGTCGACGAGGTCCTGCTGACCTCCGGCGTGGACCTCTCCCGCGCGCGGGGGATGCCGCTCCTCGACAGCCACTGCTCGTGGGGCATCGAGCATCACCTCGGGCAGGTCGACGAGATCCGCGCGGAGACCGTCGCCGGGCTGGGCGACTGCATCGTCATCTCGGCGCGCGTGAAGCCGAGCCGGGCTGAGATCGTCGCCGAGATGGCCGAGGGTTTCCACCCGAACCTGAGCGCCGGGTACGTGGTGCATGAATACGAGCTGGTTGCCCGCACGGGCGACGTTCCGCTGGCGCGCGCGACGCGCTGGACGCTGCTCGAAGCCAGCCTCGTGCCCATCGGTGCCGACCCGAACGCGAGCGTCCGTTCCGGGGCGAAGCCCGCCCATTCCCCGCCGACCGTGCGCATGCTCGCAGACCCGGCGACAACTCCCAAGCAGGAAGACACCGTGGACCTCGAAGCCCTTCTCGCTGCGGCCGAAGCCGCCCAGACCGCCGCCGACGAGGCCGTCGCCGCCCTTCCCGCCGACATCCCCGCCGGGACCGACGCCGCCATCTCCGCGCGCGCCGCCGCCGTCCGCCTCCGCGCGCTCGGCGCCGCCGAGCCGAAGGTCGAGAAGACCGACGAGGACGAGACCGACGAGGAGAAGGCGAAGGCCGCGAAGGCGAAGGCCGACAAGGAAGCCGCCGATAAGGCCAAGGATGCCGAGACGGCCGACGAGAAGGCGGAGCGCTCGCAGTTCGCCGCGATCCGGTCGGTCGCCCAGTCCTGGGGCGCCGACGTCCTGAAGCTCGCCGACGACCTCGCGGCTCTCGGCACCCGCAGCGCGGAGATCCGCACGGCCGTCCGCGCCGAGGTCCTCAAGCGTGGCGCCTCGACGCCCGCGCCGGAGGTCAAGCCCGCCCCGAAGCAGGCGGCGACCGAGATCCTCGACACCCGCGCGCTCTACGCCGCCCTCAACAAGCGCTGACCGCCAGTCGCGCTGAACCCCTTTCCCCCGGAGATATCATCACATGGCCGACTGGCTCACTCCCTACAACCCGGACGAAGCCTTCCTCCTCGCGGAGGCCAACGGCTTCCGCTCGCGCGGCAAGGTCGTCCTCAAGGCAGGCGCCGACTACCAGGCGGGCACCGTGCTCGAGGCCGAGGAAGTCGCTGGCGACCCGACCGGGTTCGCGATCCCGTACGTCGGCGCCGAGACGGCTTTCGTCCTCTGCCGCCACGTGGACGCGACGGACGCCGCGCCGCTGACGGGCGTCGAGGCGGCCGTCATCGAGTCCGATGCCGAGGTCAAGCGCCACGAGCTGACGCTCCCGACCGTCCCGGCGGCCGCCGCCTCCGCCGTCGCCGCCCTCGCGGCCGTCGGCATCAAGGTCCGCTGAGCGCGGTCCTCCCCCACATCCTTCAGGAGACGCACGCCGTGCTCAACCATTCCGATCTCTTCACCTTCACCACGCTGACGAACTCGATCAACAAGCTGCCGAACGCCCCCGAGGATCTCGGCCGCTGGTTCAAGTGGCACGCCCAGGGCATCACGACCCTGACGGCCACGATCGAGGAGCGCGACGGCGTCATCGGACTCGTCCAGTCGCAGCCGCGCGGCGCCGCCCCTCAGTCGACCAGGCGCGACACCCGCCGGGCGAAGGCCATTCCGGTCCCGCACTACCCGCTCTACGACTCGGTCCTCGCGACCGAGGTCCAGAGCGTCCGCGCCTTCGGCTCCGACAGCGAGATGGAGACGGTCGCCGGGGCGATCGAGGACAAGCAGATCGCCATGCGTCGCGACATGGAGACGACCCACGAGTACCAGCGCGCCGGCGCGCTGAACGGGCTGCTCCTCGACGCCGACGGCACGGTGCTGGCCGACTGGTACGACTTCTTCAAGAAGCCGAAGACGACCCACGTCATCGACCTCACGAACCCGAACACCGATGTCAGGTCGGAGGTCATCAAGGCCGTCCAGAAGGGCGAGCGCGCGTTGGGCAACCTCCGTCCGCGCCGCTGGAAGTGGATCCAGGGTTCGGACTTCCACCTGGCCTGCATCGGCCACGCGTCGGTCAAGGCGTCGTACGACCGCTGGAACGACGGCGCTGCGCTCCGCGAGGACCTGCGTGAGGCGGGCTTCATGCTGGCGTCGAACGTCGAGGTGATCAGCTACCACCGCGGCTACATCGTCACGCCGAACGGCGAGATCCGGTTCATCGCCCCCGATGAGTCCATCCTGGTGCCGGACCTCGACGGCCTGCTTCAGGTCCGCTACGCGCCGGCGGACACCGTAGAGGCGGCGAACACCATCGGCCTCCCGCTGTACATGTCGGCTGAGCCGAAGCCCTTCGGGCGCGGTGTCGACCTCTGCGCCGAGTCGAACTCGATCCACTACTGCACCCGCATCGAGTCGATCGTCCACATCCGCAGCTAACGGCTGCGGATCGCCCGGGGCGGCGCGCCCTCCTCCAGCGCCGCCCCACCTGATCTTCCGACATCCGGAGCCTGACCGATGGCCGCGTCGCCCCGCGCAAAGCTGGCTCTCGCCGGCCCGAACTTCTCCCCTGTCCCCGCGATGCCGCTCGGCGGCCCAGTCACCGTGTTCGACGTCGCGTCGGGCGCGGCGACGTCGCATGCCGTCGGCACGGAGACGACCCTCGTGCAGCTCACCACCTCGGCCGACGTCTACTACGGCGTGGGCGGCCCGGCGAACGCGGGCAGCCTGCTGCTCTACGCCAAGGGCACCGCCACGCACGCCGTCTCCCGCAACGCCGAGCTGTCGTTCCGCGCGGTCTCCGGGTCGGCGACGGTCCGGCTGCTGGAGGCCTGACGCGATGATGAATCCCAGCTATCCGCCGGGTGGCGACGGGGGCGGCTCCGGCCCGGCGCCCGGCGGCGGCTTCATGCGCCGCCGCTTCCTCGGAGCCGAACGCATCCTGTCGTCGGGCACGTGGGACAAGGCGACGGCCCTAGCCGCCCCCTATCTCGTGGGCATCCCGTCGACCGCGCTCGAGATCGAGGTCGAGTGCGTCGGCGCGGGCGGCGGCGGCCAGAAGCTCCGGCAGTACGGCGGCGCTGGCGCGACGCCCGGCACCATTGCCGTCGACACCTTCTCCGCCGACGACTTCGGGGTCACGGAGCCCGTCAGCATCGGTGCTGGAGGGGTCCCCGGGGCCAACGGCGGCTGGACAAGATTCGGGAACTTCGTCCAGGCGGCGGGCGGGCTTGTATCTGGCGGCCCCGGCCAGGCGATGCCAGGGTCTGAGCAACCTGTCGGACAGAGCTACAGCGCGGGGTTGGCATACGGCCCTCGCGGCCCCGGGGCGGGCGGCGGCACCTACTACAACCCCATCGAGCAGACCTTTGGAGGCGCGTCCAACTCCTACCGCCCGCGGCACTCGCTCAATGGCGGGGTCAACGGTCAGTCCGGTCTCGATGCCCGCGATCACTGGGAATACGGTTCCGGTGGCGGCGCCGGACTCGACAGCTATGCGGCGGGTAACGGCGGCGCGCCCGGGGGCGGCGGCGGAGCGTCGTCGTACGGCATGCCCGGTACGGGCGGCCGAGGCGAGGTCCGCCTACGCTACTACGTCTGGGAGACAGTCCAGTGAGCGGTACCGTGTACCTCGTCGTCGACCGCGAGAGCGGCCTCGTCACCAACGCCGTCGTCGGCCGCGCGCCGTCCGACGACGAGACGCTCGTCACCCGCCGCACGGGCAAGGCGGCAGACGCCTGGATCGGGTGGACCCGAGCCGCCGACGGCACCTACTCGCCGCCACCCCAGCCGCCCCAGCCCGAGGTGCCGGGCGAAGCCCCCGCCCCGCAGGCCACCACCTGATGCCCGCCACCGTCCTCCAGCCGATGGCCCGCATCTTCCTGGCCGCCTTCCGAGACCGGGCGGCCCCGCCCGTCCTCTGGATCCGCCACGACGACCCGACGCCCGTCAGCATCCCCGCGCTCTTCAACGCGGAGTACGCCCCGGTCGACCTCAGCGGCGCGCAGATCGCCGACGCCCGCCCGACGCTGTCTGTCGCGGTCGCGGACGCCCAGCGGCTCGCGCCGGGGCGGCCTCTCAAGTCGGTATTCGACAACCGGGACTTCATCATCGTCGGCGGGGTTTCGTACGGCGTGAGCGACTGCGAGCCGGACGGCGGCGTCATGATCTCGGTGCCCCTCTACGCGAAGTAGCCGCGCGATGTCGAAAGTTGCGCCGGGGCAAGGTCACCATCCGGAGACCAGACACCCGACCCCGGCCGCCCTTGCCTCACCTTCGCACCCTCGTCCGCACCGCCGTCATCGACCGCTTGAAGGCGGCCGTGCCGTCGGTCGGCGGCCGCGTGCATGCCGGGTCGCGCAAGCTGCGGGACTTCCAGGCGCACGACTTGCCCATGGCGGTGGTCGTCGTCTCCGAGACCGCGCCGTCGGATCATGTCGGCAACCGCCCGCGTCGGGTTCGCCGGAACATCGTCGTCGAGGTCGAGCTGGTCGTCGACGTCGGCACGACGGACGACCTCGAGGCGGCGCTCGACGACGCGTCGGTCGAGGTCGAGGCCGCGCTCGCGGGGCCGGACTTCCTGCCCTTCACCGTCGCCGAATGGCGGCTGACGACCACGTCCCCCGGCTTCGGTGCTGGGGGCGGCGATGCCGTCTACGGCGTCCTCACCCTTTCGTACGCCCTCGCGGTCACGTCGACCGAGGGGCGGCCCGACACCCACCGCTAAAGGACTTCCCGCATGGCCGTCAGCTCTGGTTCCGCTGTCTTCACGCCGCCCCCGATTGAAGGTCTGTTCTGCCCGCGTGGGCAGCTCACCATCAAGCCGCTCGGCTCGGACCGGGAGTTCGTGTTCTCCGAGGTCGTGGAGTTCTCCTCGGAGACCGAGCTGACCGAGTCCGAGTTCAGGTCGAAGTCGTTCCCGCGCTCGCGGCTCCGGAAGAAGACCGTCTTCGCCGACAGCCTGACCCTGTCGATGACGCTCGCGACCATGAACCGCTACACGCTGGCGGCGCTCTTTATGGCATCCGCCGAAAGCAACCTGGTCCAGACCGCCATCGAGTCCACGACCCTCGAGTTCGAGGACCCGCGTGTCGGCGACATCTTCGACCTCGAAGCCTTCGACGCGACGGTCGCGTCGGTGACGGACGGCGCGTCCGGGACGCCGAAGGCGTACGAGCTGAACGTCCACTACACCTTCGACGTCGCCTCCGGTCGCCTCGAGGTCATCCGCATCCCCGACGGCGCGGTCACCACCAACATCGCCATCACCTTCTCGGCGGCGGCCATTCCGGAGTCGGCGGCCCGGCAGGCATTCGGCATCCTTTCGACGCAGGGGCTCCGGTGCAAGCTCACGTGGCGCGAACTCGGCGCGGAAGGCCCATTCAACTGGCTGGCCGAGTTCTGGGATGTCGAGCTGCGCCCGTCCGAGGGCTTCGCCTTCGTGGGCGGCGACGAGTTCTCGAACTTCGGCTTGAACGGCTCCGTCTACGCCGTGAACGGCAAGCCCGCCGGGCAGGAATACGGCCGCGTGGTCGTCATTCCCAAGACCTGACCGCCGCCCACCGCCGGGCGGAGCGAACCGCCCGGCCCGACATCATCACCATCCTGGAGGGGATACCTTGACAGACGACCTTCTCGCCCAGCTCGAGGCCGTAGCCTCGTCCGGCTTCCAGCCCGTCACGGCCGGCGCCCTGACCGTGCCGCTGCGCCCCGTCACGCTCGTGGAGTGCCTGCGGATCCTGCGGCGCTTTCCGGCGCTCAAGGCGGCGCTCATCGGAGGCGAGGCCGATGAGGCCTCCATCCTCGACGTCCTCCTCGACAGCGGCCCCGAGGCGGTCGCCGCCCTCGTGGCGGCGGCGGCGGGCAAGCCGTCGGCGGACTATGAGGCGGTCATCGCGCGCCTGCCGGACGACGTCCTCATCCCGCTCGTCCACGCGACGATCCAACTGACGGCACCGGAGGGCATCGAGCCTTTTTTCGCTCGGCTGACCAAGCTGGCGGGCGTCGCCGGGATGGCCGAAGCCCCGGCAGCGGCGCCCGCCGGCAAGCGTATCCGCAAGGCCGCCTAGCCGACGACACGCTAACGGTCCTCGTGTCCGTCGCCTCGCGGCTTCGGGCGGCGGGCATGCCGGACCCCGGCTCTCTGTCGCCCAAGCAACTCGCTTGGGAAGCCCGCCGCCGGGCGGATGACGACCGGGCGGACCTGTATCTCGCGGCCGTCGCCGCCGCCGTTGGCACCAACGGCGACAAGGCAGCCTGGAAGGCCATCACGCCGTGAGCATCTCCTCAACCATCAGCGCGCTCCTCCAGCTCACGGGCCTCACCCAGGCTGCGGCGGGCTTGGTTGCGTTCGCGCGGAAGGTCAAGCAGGCGGCGGGCGCCGTCGCGAACGCCGCCCGCGCGGCTGGCCGTGCCCTGAGGCATGCCTTCGGTCCCGCGACGCAGTTGATGATCCGCGCGACGGCCGCCGCCCTGAAGAAGGTATCCGGCGCCCTCGACCGCGTGACGCGAGCGGCGACCCGCGCGGGCGTCCGCATGGCCGTGACGGGAGCGAAATTCCTAGCCATCCTCGCCGCGATTGCCGTCGCGGGCACGGCGGCGGGCGTCGCCGTCGCGGGCGTCGCCGGGCTTGGCGCGGGCGCCCTCGTCGGAGGCGGCTCGGCGGCGATTGCCGTCAACACCGTCAACAACCAGCAGGTCGCCGAGACCGAGACGGGCGCGAGCCGCGAGAACGCGACTGGCCTGTCCGGTGCGGCGACCACATTCGGGTTCGAGGCCGGGAAGGCAGAGGCGGCGGTCACCTCCCTCCGGGACAAGCTGCGCGACGCGGCGGCGGGAGGCGAGAGTGCGGCCCTCTTCGAAAAGATGGGCGTCGAGGCGACGGACGCATCCGGAAAGGTGCGCGACACCGTCGACGTCCTAAAGGACCTCGACCTCGCCACGAAGCGGCTCTCGGCGAAGGACCGGACCAAGGCGTTCGCCGATGTCTTCGGTGACGACGGCGCCCAGATGCAGAAGTTCATGGATGGAGGCGGCGCCGCCAGCATCGCGGCCGCGTCCGAACGGGCGAAGGGATTCGGCGCCATTGCGACCGATGCCGACGTCAAGATGGTCGGAGAGTTCAAGTCCGCCATCAACGACCTCGTGCTCAGCTTCCGCGGCCTCGCGCTGGCGGTCTCGCGTCACTTGATGCCCGGCTTCACGCAGACCACGAAGGCGCTGGCCGAGTGGATCTCGAAGAACCGGGAGGTCTTCGCCAAGCACTTCGCTGGCGGCTGGGACCGCGTGATGAAGTCCATGCGCGGCGCAGTCGGCGTGTTGCGGATCATTCCCATGATGTCCGGCTACGTCGTCCGGTCGATGCACACGCTGCTCGGGGTGTTCGCCGACGTCGGCCGCTACCTTGCGGGCGACTACATCAGCATCGAACGCTCTTGGGTGTACGAGGTGATGCGCGCGATCCACGCGACGATCGCCGTGCTGACGACGCTCGTGGGCTCCGGCGGGGGCGGCCTCGTGGGTGCCCTCGCTCGCGGGTGGGTCGGCTTCTTGTCGATCCTCACCCAAGTCTGGGCGGCGTTTCTCGGGCTGGACCACGTTGTCCAGCACGGTTGGATCATCGTAATGCGCGACGGCGTGATGGCGATCGTGGGCATCGTCAGCAAGCTGCCCGCCTACATCGCGGCTCTCCCGCCCCAGTTCGACGCCGCGAAGGCCGTCGTCCTCGCGGTCGTGGAAGTCCTGAAGCAGGCGGTCATCGACAGCGTGGCCGCGCTGCTCGCGTTCTCGCAGCTCTCCGCCGAGCAGGCGATGGCGCTGATCGAGGCGAAGATCGCCGCCTTCCAGGCCCGCGTCGCCGAGTTCCTGCGCCCGATCCGGCAGGCGTTCGCCGACGTCTGGGAGGTCCTTCGCGACGGGGACAGCGCGCAGGTCGAGTCGCCGACGATCGCGAAGTTCAAGGCCGAGCTGGTGCTCCTCCGGACGGCGGCTCTTCGCTTCTGGGAGGCTATGAAAGGCGCTTGGGAGAAATTCCGGGGCGTGCTCGACTGGGTCATCTGGGCGACCACCCCGGTGCGCGCGCTGCTGGGCATGGACCCGTTGCAGTTCGCCCTGTTCCTCGGCCTTCTCCGGATCTCTGGTATCCTCAACGTGATGGTGACGACCATCGGCCTGCTCATCACCGGGTTCGGGCGCCTGTTCGCCATGGGCATGGCAGGTACCCTCGGCGCAGGGATTCAGGGTTTCTTGACGGGCATCGTCGGCTCCATGACCAACCTCGCACGCATGATCCCCCAGATCGCGCTGCTTGCGGGCGCCGCGTGGGCGGGTGCGCAGGTCGGCAAATGGGCGGGCCAGAAGTTCTACGAGTACAGCGGCATGCAGGCCCGCGACGACGCGGAGTTCAACGACGCGCTGACCAACCTGCGGAACAGTAACAACGCTCTCCACGACCGCCACCTCGCCGCGCTAGCCGCCAAGCCCAAGGCGCCCGAGATCCCGGTCCGCACGGGCGACGCACTTATGTCGGACGGCCGCACGCTCGACATGGACAGGATTTGGGAACTCAAGCGCGGCGGCGGCTCGACCGACACCGTGAACGTGAACTTCAACGTCGGGAGCCGGACGGCTGCCTTCCAGGGCACTCGCAGCGCCGTCGACGACCTCAACCGCGCGCTCGCCGAAGCCCGCACCGCAGGAGGCCTTCGGTGAGCACGCCTTCGTCCATCCTGTTCCCCGCGCTCGGCCTCGGCGAAGGCTCCGGCCTCGCGGTGCGTGAGAGCCTGCGCCCCATCGAGAACGGGCAGCGGCGCCGCACGATCAACGGCCGCCTCCGGCACACCGGAAGGCCGGAGTTCAATCTGTACGAACTCGAGATCAGCTCCGACGACGTCCAACCCCCGGCCCTCAGCCGCCTCTGGGCGGGCACCATCGTCACCATCGTCCCCGTCTCGGAACTCGGCGACTACGTCGGGAACGGCGGCACGACGGTGACGCTGGTCCGCGACCCGCACCCCGGCTCCGTCCGGACGCGCGACAGCCAAGGTCTCCCGGTGCCTCTCAGCGTCGTTGGCCGCGTCGTCACGTTGGCGAAGCCCGCTGACGGGCTGGTGCGCCTGCACTACCGCCCGGTGCTGACGCTCATGGTGACGGAGGCGTGGACACAGGACGAGGCCGAGACGGGCGGCGCGGCGTCGACGAGCTGGAGCATCTCGCTCGCGGAGGTGGGCGGATGAACTTCATGGCTTGGCTATCCCGCTGGGACGAGCCTTTCGATCCCGCGCGGCACGCGATCGAGGACTTCGAGGTCTATGGCCTGAAGATCCGCGACACGGCCGGGCAGGCATCGGTCGTCGAGGTGGAGATCGACAACCCCGGCGTGGGCGGCTTGCTCGCGCGGCAGGACCGCTACGCCGTCTTCTCCGAGCGCGGGCCGGACGATGCCGTCGCCGTTCAGCTCGCGCGCGGCAGGATCAACGGCGTGCCCAGCGAGTTCGGGACGGACCACATCGTCTGCCAGTTCCTCTGTCTGCCTCCGTCCGACGACGAAGTGCAGCGCGCGTACGCCGACACGCTGCGCACGGACGACGACCGTTACGACCCGCTCTTTCACGGGCGCGACGCCTCCGAGGATCCGTCGACGGCCATTAGCGCGCGCCCGGTCGACTGGTACTGGGACAGGCGGACGCTCGAGCTTCGGACGACCAATTTGATCCGGGGCACGCGGACGTTCGACATCGGCAGCGAGGTGTTTGACGACAGCCTGTCGATGAGCCTGACAGAGAGCCCGGTGCCTATGCTGCGCCGGAGGCTTGTTTTCGATTTCACCCAGTCGTCGCAGGACAAGCAATCGTCCCCCGTTCAAGGCGGCCCCTTCGTCGTCTCCACGTATACGTGGCCGGACTTCATCGCCTCCTTCCCGAAGCCCGGCGACTCCATCGGCAGCGACACCGGGTGGAGCTGGGCCGAGGCGACGGTCGAGGACCTCGGCCCGGGCGGCGCCACCAACGTCGAGGCGCCCGGCACCGGGGTCGAAGGAGCCAGCCTGACCGTCCGGCCGCATACGCTACGGTGCCTCCTGCATGCGCAGCACGACTACTCGCAGCAGCGCGAGGAGGTCGTTGAACTTTTCCTGCCGCTCGGCCTCCAGCCCGTCGTGGGGGACGACCGCCGGGAGACCGTGGAGACCGTGCAGATTTCGGGGCTAACGACCGACGAGACGACGCCGGAATGGGCGTGGGAAGATGAGGAGACGCTGGAGTCCCGCAAGTACGACGTGGGCGACCGGGCGCTCGCGAACGGCAAGGCGTGGTCCTGCGTCCGTCCGCACACCGTCGAAGGGACGACCTTCCGCGCCAAGACGACGGCGGGCGTGGTGCTGTGGGAGCGCGCCGAGAAGGACGTCCCCCTCGACGCGCGGCGGTCCAGCTACGTCGACACCGACCGAGGTGCGAGGACCGTCAACGTCGCGCTCCACATGCTCGAGCGGGAAGCGCTCCTTCAGGCGCAGTGCGTCCGGTTCTCGGGCGAGATCCCTTGGGAGCTGGCGCGCGAGATCACCGTCGACGACGAGATCCGGGTTGCCGGAAGGTACATCTCCGGCGCCGCGCTCGTGGGGAAGGTCATGGACCTTGAGCTGTCCGCCGACGGGGACGGCAACCGGGTCGCCTCGTTCACCGTCGGCTGCGTGCCGGGCGACGGGAAAGCCGCGCTGCCTCCGGACGAGGAGTTCGACGAGCAGACGGGCGACCTCGTCTATAAGGTGTCGGGCAAGTCGGCGTCGACGCCCGTCAACGCGATGGCGTTGCGGATCGCGACGCCGCGCGTGTTCGAGTGGAGCAATCAGGCGGCCGGGCAGTTGGCGGCCATGTTCGTCGCCGACGATCCGGAGGCGGCGTTGTCGACGCGGGCGACGCAGCTTGTGGTGGGCTACGATTTGCTCCGGCAGGAGGACCTGCTGTCCCGGAGACTGCGGGTGACGTGCCGACCGCTCGCGCTGCCCCGCCAGATCGACTTGGAGTCCGAAGCATGAGTTCGTCGTCTACCCGCCAGCTCGTCCGCGCGTTGAAGAAGGCGACCCGGCCTACGAGCGTCCGCGTCCTTCGCGCAGCGGACATCCGCGCGGGCCGGGGTGAGTCCTCGCAGGATTTCACGGTCATCGGAAGCGCACCGGGCACCAAGATCGATGTCAGCGCGGCGTTTGTGTCGGTGACGGTGCCGGACGCGGAGGCGGCCGAGCCTGCAAACTCGGCGGGGACGTGACGTTCGACCCAGCCCTTCCGCTGGTCAGGCAGACAGGCGTAAGTTGTCGTCCTGCGACATCCGCTCGGGCCGCCCCACCAGATACCCCTGGATCGCGTCGCATCCGATGTCACGGAGCAACTCCAACTGCGACGTCGTCTCGACGCCCTCGGCCAGGATCGCGATGTCGAGCTTCTTGGCGATGTGGGTGATGCCCTCCAGCACCGCCATCGAGTGGCGGTCCGTCTCCGCCGTCGCGACGAACGAGCGATCCACCTTGATGCGGTCGAGCGGGAAGTCGCGAAGGTGCGAGAGCGAGGAGTACCCCGTCCCGAAGTCGTCCATGGCAACCGACACCCCGAGGCGCCGGATCGCCCCGAGCATCTCAGCGATCTTTGGCCCGTCCTCGACGATCGCCGTTTCCGTCAATTCGATCTCGAGGCGGCGGGCGGGCAGCCCGCTCGAGCTGAGTGCCTGCGTCAAGTGGGATAGCAGCAGTGGGGAGCGGAACTGGACGGGCGAGACGTTCACCGCGACGTAGGCGTCATCGGCAAGCTCCGCGGCCTGTCGGCACGCTTCACGCAGCACCCACGCTCCGATCTCGACGATCTGCCCGGTCTCCTCCGCCAGCGGGATGAACCGGGCGGGCGAGACGGACCCGAGTTGCGGATGGTCCCACCGGATGAGGGCCTCGTAGCCGATGACGCGGTCGTCGGCGAGCGCGAGGACGGGCTGGTAGGCAAGATGTATCTCGCCCCGCTCGATCGCTGTCCGCATGTCGGTCTCGAGCTGGACGCGCTCGGAAACCGCTTCGAACATACCACGAGTGTAGCAGCTTGCTCGTGCACGCCCGCCGCGCTTGGCTTCGTACAGAGCGATGTCCGAAAGCTGCATGAGCTCGGCCGGATCCTTGGCGTCGTCCGTGCAGCACATGCCGATGCTGCATCCGATGCTGACCTTGATGTCCCCGATCTCGAATGGGCGACTCATAGCTTCTAAGATACGCTCTGCGACATCGGTCGCCTGATAGAGATCGCCGTAGGCGAGCACGGCGAACTCGTCGCCCCCGAGGCGCGCGGCGGCTCCGTCGGTTCCGGCGATGGCGGCCAGCCGTTCGGCGACCTGCACCAAGAGCAGATCGCCGACGCCATGGCCGTAGGTGTCGTTCACGGGCTTGAAGCGGTCGAGGTCGATAAGGAGAAGCTTGAAGCGCTGCTTGGGGTGGAAGTCGCGTTCCATCCGGGCGTTGAACGCACGGCGGTTGGCGAGCTTGGTCAGCGGGTCAAGAAAGGCGAGTTCGGCGATCCGGCTCTGCGCCGCGCGATCCTTCGTCACGTCGTCGAACGTCAGGACGACGCCGCCGGCCTCGACGTGGCGGCACGTCACTTCGATCGTCCGGCCGTCTGCCGTGACGTGTTCGACCGCCTCCTCCTCGACCATCGTGGACCAGTGGGCGATGAGCTTCTCGATCTTGGCGCGTCGTTCGGCGTCCCAGCCATTGGCTCCGTCGAGCGCGTCGATGAACTCGAGGCGGCTCATGCCGGCACGCAGTCCGTCCGTCGGCAGCTTGCAGATCTCGAGGAACCGCCTGTTGAAGAGGCCGAGGCGTTGCTCGGCGTCGATGAAGGCCAGGCCGTTCGACATGTTGTGGAGCGCCGTCGAGAGGACGGCCGAGTGCGCCCGTTCCTGCGCCTCGAAGCGCTGCGCCGTCAGAATCGTCAGGAAGGCGCCGAGGAAGAGGACGGCGGCGCCGACGGCGGTGATGACGCTGAGCGTGACGTTCTCGTGGGCGAGGATTCCCTGCCCGGCGATCGTCTCGAGGTTCGTCCCGGCAATCCCTGTGAAGTGGGCGCCGCAGACCGCGAGCGTGAACAGGCCGCAGACCACCCGGGGAGTGGCAATCCGCGAGGGCAGCCCGGAGGCCAGCGCGAGTAAGAAGGAACCGATGAGGGCAGCCAGCCCCGCCGCAACGGGCGAATGGGTCTGGAGGCACCCTTCGAGGGCCATCATGCCCGAGTAGTGCATCGCGCCGACACCGAGGCCGGCGACGGCTCCCAGAACGGCACGCCACCGCCAGGAAGCCAAGAGAGGCGTGACGGCTAACGGAACACCAACCGCCAGGACAGCGACGACAGCCGACACGGTCGTGGTCAACCCGTCGTACGACAACATCATGTCCGGACGGTAGCCGAGCATGGCGATGAAGTGGGTGGTCCAGACCCCGAGCCCGGCTACGATCGCGGTCCCTGCGAGCCATTGCGGCCTGCGCGCGGGCTTCGCATCGGCAACGCGACCCATCAGCTTGCCGAGCAGCCATCCGGCGACGAGGCAGATGACGAGCGACGTGAGGACGAAGCCAACGGAGTGGCTAGAGGCGAGCTGAAGAAGCGTAGCGGTCATGCCCACATTTTATGCCGAGGCGATGAGAGCCCGGTTAAAACGGGACCCCGGACTCGAACGGCAGCATTCGGGACTCGTCAACCTTGCCGAGGCGATCCTACGGCCGCAGACACGGCCGTAGGATCGCCCTCTCCAAATCCGCCGCCTCGTCTGCCCGAATGCGAAGCCGACGGCATCCGAGCCCACGACACTTTAACCTCGGCGTGCTCTCCTCTCCCGGGAAGGAGCCTCCCATGCTGAAGTTCGCCTTGGCGGCCGTCGCCGCTCTCGTCCTCGCCGCCGCTCCGGCCGCCGCGAAGCCCGTGAACCTGCCCGGCACCATCAAGGGCGGCGCGGTCCTCTGCACAACGAAGGCCAACGTCGGCTACGACGCCGGGCCGGGTTGCATCGAACTGGAGTACGAGGACGACGTCCGCGTCGAGGTGCTCGACTTCGGCGGGGAGACGACGCTGGTTCGGATGGGCGGCAAAAAGCTTTACGCGCTGTCGAACATGGTCATCGTGACGTTCAAAGGCGTCGACATGACTGTGTACAGCTACGTCAGCGGGAAGTGGCCGCCGGGGTTGAAGCGGTAGACCGACGCAACGGCCCTTTCCCGACGAGTTCGACGAACAGCCTCTCGCGTAGTTCGCTTTCAAGGATCCACGCCAGCGGACCACCTGCCTCGGCAACCTTGGCCCTCACCTTCTTCGGCGAATTGCCGGGGAGGACCATCGGGTCGAACTCACCTCGGCGTTCGGCCTTCGCGCATTGCTGCACGAACATCTTGTCCATGGGGGCGAGCGCGATCTCCGGCCTCGGCTTCTCCGGCAGGAGCTTCGCGCTGCCCCAGCGCTTCTCGGGCTTGGGGTGGGCGCGGAACACCGCCGTCGGGTCAGTGCTTGCGGGCGACAGGCTGCTCATGTCTCGGCGCGGTCGACTCCAGTTCAAGCGTGCCATTTCCATCCCCCCGACTCCCGCCGAAGATCTGAGAAGAAGCTACGGCGCCCGTCAATCCCGAACCAGCCGCAGCCTAGGCCGCAGAGTCACCCTCTCCAGATCCGCCGCCGCCTCATCCAGCCGCCGCACCGCGCTCGCGAGCGCCGGGTCGCCAGTCGTGTGGTGCAGGCGGTCCGCCAACGCGCGGGCGTCGTACGCGCAGCCCAGCAGCTCCCCGAGCTGGTCCTCCCGCCGGAGTGCGGCAACGGATTTTGGCATCGGAAACCTCGAATGTTGCGGCGACATCGCGCCCTCTCGGAGTCAACGCGCCCCGGCGCTCCTCGATCCCCTGAAAGCGACCCGCGCCGTGGAAGCCGAAATCCTGAAGTTCCTGCCCTGGGGCACGCTGCTCGCGATGCTCGGCGTCGTGGCCTACGTCGCTCGCACCGCGATGAACTACTCGCGCACCGCCGAGTCCGCCGCCGCCGCGAAGGCGAAGTCGGACGTCATCGAGCGCGAGCTGGGCGCCTTCAGGTTGGAGGTCGCAAGCAAGTACGTGCAGGCCGACGCGCTCCGCAGCATGCGCGACGAGATCTCGGCATCGATGAACAGGCTCGGCGACCGTCTCGATCGCATCGTCGAGCTGTCGCAGTCCCGGAGCGACCGCAGCGGCCCGCCGCGCACCTGATCACGCACACGCGATCGACAAACTCCGTTGACCGACGCCGACCACCTCATATCGCGTCCCCTCGTTTGGCGTGATTTCCCTCTAAGTCGCTGTTGCGATTTGCCTTTACGCGGTCTCCGCCGGCGACAACGCTTGAACTGCGACCACTTTAAGCAGTGGCGCGGGGGCGAGCGGGGAGAACGCGCGATGAGAAGAGAGCTGGGATCGGTCGGGGATCAGAGGGAGCTGTCGCCGCTCCTCGTCGCCGGACACACGTATCGGGAGTGCATGCGCCTCCTCGGCTGGCCGTACGGACGGGTGTCCGAGGCGGCACGGGCCATCAAGGGCCTCGACAGCGACGCGGTCGCCGGACGCCGCCGCCGGGACGACGCCCGCGTCAAGCGCGCCCGCGTCACCGAGAGCCTCCGCCAGCACCTGCGCGCCGCCGGGGTGATCTCCTGATGCCCGCCGCCTCATTCATCAGAGGATCCCTCGAGGATCAGGCAGCCGCCCAGCCGCTCCACGCGGCGGGCACCCCGCTCAGGCAGATCGCGGCCGCGCTGGGGTGGTCGTACGGCCGGGCGTCCGAAGCCGTTCGGGCGATCCGGGGGTTGCCGTCGGACAACGAGCTGCGGCAGGCGCGGCGGGGTAAGACGGCGCCGGAGGTCGTGCCGGAGGCTCCGAAGGCGGAGCCGGCGGCCGAGGGGAAGCGGAAGCCCATCCGCATCAGCAAGGTCGCCACGCGCTCGGTCGACGTACCGCGCGGCGTGGTCAGCCGCCTGATCCTGACCGCCGCCCAGGACGACACACCCGTCCACGAGGGCTTCTGGCGCAACCTCACCGCCTACGCCGCCCACCTCGACGCGCAGCTCGCAGTCGGGGGTTTCACTTACCAGTTGGGTTTGTTCGAGGACCACGCGGTCGCGACGGGCGTCTATGCCGCCGAACTCCAGCCTTACCTAGAGTTCGGCCGCGTCCAGCTCGGGCCGGACCTCCTGATCGTCGGCGACGCGAACATCCTGCCGACGACGGCCAACCCGCTCGCGGGCTGGCACACCGTCAACGGCGGCGGTCACGTCGTTATCCCGCACGCGCGCAGGGCCTTGGAAACGATCCCCCGGATGCCCGGCCGCCCGCCGCGCTACGTCCAGTCGACCGGGTGCTGCACGCTGCCGAGTTACACGCCTCGGGCATCCGGTCGCCGGGCGCTCTTTCATCACACCTACGGCGCGCTCCTCATCGAGATCGACGTCGATGGCGAGGTCTTCATCCGCGAACTCGCGGCCGAGGACGACGGCAGCTTCCAAGACCTGACCGCCCGCGTGGACAGCGGGGTGGTCACCTACGGCCACGCGGTCGCCGCCCTCGTCTGCGGGGACGACCATCAAGCGGCCATGGACCCCAACATCGCGCTGGCGACGTGGGGCATCGACGTCCGCACCAACCGTCAGGTGACGAGCGACTGCCTCATCGACCTCCTGCGGCCAGCGCACCAGGTCCGGCACGACGTCCTCGACTTCCGTCGCCGGAACCACCACGACCGGGGTTCGGTCCACAGCAGGGCGCGCATGCTCGCCGCCGGGACGACGAACGTGGAGGAGGAAGTCCACGCGGCGGCCGCCTTCCTCGTTGCCACCTCGCGCCCGTGGTGCCAGACGCATCAGGTGGAGAGCAATCACGACGATGCCCTCACACGCTGGTTGCGCGATCTGAAGGCCGCCGAGGACGAGGAAAACGCCTACTACCACGCCGAGCTGAACGCCGCTTGGCTGCGCGCAATTCGGCGACGGGACGACACCTTCAACCCGATCCGGCACGCGATGGGCGCCGTCGGCGGGTACGACAACGTCGTCGACTTCGTGGGCTACGGGCGCGGCCTCCGGATAGCCGGCGTGGAGTGCGGGCTTCACGGAGACATCGGCATCTCCGGCAGCCGGGGGTCGCCGAACCAGTTTCGGCGCCTCGGCGACAAGGTGGTGTCCGCCCACACTCACTCACCCAAGATCGTCGAGGGCGTCTACGTGGCGGGCGTCTCCGCCTCGCTGTCGCAGGGCTACAACGATCGCGGACCCGGCGCGTGGGCGAACGGGCACGTCGTCATCTACCCGTCCGGCAAGCGCGCGCTCCTGTGCATGCATCCCGACGGCCGGGCGTGGGCCGAGGCCCGTGGCCAAGAAGGAGTCTCGCTCGCAGCGTGACTCCTCGCCGCGAGCGCCCGGCGTACTGGAAAGTTGCACGGCGCAACCGCCTGAATCCTCGAACGATCCCCGCACGCCGAGCCGCCACCGCCCATGTCCAAGACGACGCCCACCATCCCGGACAAGTACACGCCGAGGCAAGCGCTCCGGGACCGCGAGGTGCTGGCCGCCGCGATCAGGGAGAAGATCCAGCGCGAGAAGATCGCGACGGCCGACATCGCCCGGCGGCACACGTCGATCCGCGCGGCAGACATTGCGTCGATCATGCGGGACGACCACAATTTTGGGATCAACAGGTTGCACGCGATCGCCGAGGCCATCGGGCTGCGCGCAAGGCTGGTGATCTCGTGAGCGCGCCGTCCAGCCTCGCGGCCATCGTCGACCGCCTCGCCGAGCGGCACTCCGTCCCCGTCGCGCACGTCCGCGCGGTGGTCGACGTCGAGTCCGGCGGGAAGGCCTTCACGGAGGTGACCGACCGCTTCGGCCGGAAGCTCCTCTGGCCGCTCTGCCGTTTCGAGGGCCACCTTTTCTATCGCTTCCTGTCCGGGGACCAGCGAGACCGCGCCGTCCGACAGGGCCTCGCCTCGTCGAAGACCGAGGCCAAGGGCGGCATCAAGAATCCGAAGTCGCAGCAGGCCCGGTACGATCTCTGGCGGCGCGCCTGCGAGATCGACGAGGACGCCGCGACGGCCGCATGCTCGTGGGGCGTCGGGCAGGTGCTGGGGTCGCACTGGCGCGTGTTCGGCCTCAAGTCCCCGCAGGACATCCTCGCGAAGGCGACGGCGGGCCTCGAAGGGCAGCTCGAGCTGATCTTCGACTACTGCGCCGCCTTCGGCTTGGTCGACGAACTCCAGCGCGGCGACTGGACCGCCTTCGCGCGCGGCTACAACGGCCCGGCATACCGCCAGAACAAGTACGACACCAAGCTCGCGGCCGCCGCCGAGAAGTACGGCGCCGACACCCCGGAGGTGTCGGCCGGGATGCTGCGCATGGGTTCGTCGGGCGCCCGCGTCCGCGAACTCCAGCGACTCCTCAACAGGACCGGCGCCCGGCTCAAGGTGGACGGCGACTTCGGCCCGAACGTCAAGCGCGCAGTGGTTGCCTACCAAAAGGCGCACAAGGCGAAGGCCGACGGTGTCGTCGGGCCGGAGACCTGGAGCCACCTTGAGAAGCACCTTCAGGGCGAGCGCGAGAACCTCACCTCCACGCCCGTCGCCGAGCTGCCGAACGTCGGCAAGGTCGCGACCGCCACGGCGGCCGCCGTCACGCTCGGGCAGGCCAAGGAGCAGCTCGAAGCCGCCGCCGCGCAGGTGGGCGGCCTCGCCGGGAAGGTCGCCGGGATCCCGTCGCTGGCGAACGCCGCCGAGGTGTTGGCCTCCGGTCTTGTCGCCGTGGCCGGGCTGGTCGGTGTCGCCGCCCTCGCTTATGCCGGCTACGAGTGGCTGAAGTCCCGCCGGACCTATGAAGGCGTCGCCGCGTGACCGCCGCCCTCGCCTGGCTCACCACCACCCGCGCCGGCCGCTGGCTCACGGCCGCCGGGGCCGGAGCCCTCGTCGCGCTCGGCATTGTTGCCCGCGTGTATGGCGCCGGGCGTGCCGCCGAGGAGTCTCGGCAGACGCGAGACTCCCTCGATGACCTCCGAAGCCGGAACCGAACCGATGACGAAGTTGACGCTCTCGGTGCTCGCGCTCGCCGCGATGAGTTCGCTGGCTGGGTGCGCGACGACGGGTAACCCGTCTGGCTGCGACGGCTGGCGGGCGATCCGGCCGTCGGCGGCGGAGGTCGAGAGCGCGTCGGACGACCTCGTCAGGCAGGTCGTCGAGCATAACAGGCACGGCGCCGCGCGGTGTGGATGGCGGGCGTAGCAGTCTCGCACCAAGACGTCCGACGGTGCATTGTGGCCACCCCTCCATCGGCTGGCCTACCGCATGTCCGACCTCCCTCTCGACGACGTCCACCGCCTTCTCGACGTCATCGAGCGGGGCATCGCGGAACTTGACGATCTCGACGGGCAGACGATCGACGTCGAAGACATCCCAGAGATCTGCGCTGCGGTCATCGAGTTGAACGACTGGCAGCAGACGGCATACAACGGCAACCCGCTCGGGCTAGAGCCAGCCGTCCTGTCGAAGTTCGTGAAGATGCGAGGACAGGTGTCGCGGCAGACGGCGCGTGTCGTCGCTGGACGCGTGCGAAGCTATCTCCGCAGCCAAGACCAACTTACCGACAGCCAGGATCCCGTCGACGAGGCGGACGATATCGAAGTGGACGATGCCCAAGCCGGGTCTCCCCCTGCGGATGCGCCTACCGACAACGGACAGGCGCTCTCCCTCGCGGTGACTGCCGAGCGGTGGGTGCCCGTCCCGATGGGGAGCGACATCCGTCGGAAGATCGAGATGATCGCATCCCTGCTGGACAGCATCGTCGCGCAGGTCGAAAGGTCCAATGCGCCGCCCGACGAGCAGGCCCTGACGCCTCTCGAGAAGGCGCAGCTCATCGCCATCCTCGAGACTACCTTGGCCATATTGAAAGCCCCTCTCGTCGAGAAGGGCATGCTGAAGAAGGCGGGGGACGCGCTGGGCCGCGCCGCCGGGAAGGCGGCTGAGAAGGGCATGCAAGAGGGAATGGGAACGCTCGCTGGGGTGGCTCGGCAGAAGATCATCGAGTTGCTCGGGCTGTTCTTCTAGCCTCCTTCAGCGCAGGTAGGCACGGCACCACGCTGTGTGGATGGCGGGCCTGAGACGACGAAGACCCCGGCATTTCCACCGGGGCCTCCTTCAGTTAGATTTCAGTGGCTATCGGAACGCACGCGTCGCGAGAGCCACTTCTTCGATGTCCCAGGGCGACATCGGCTGCGGGTCGGGACCGAGCGCCGTCATGGACGCCGCGAGGCCCTTGCGCAGTTCCGTCTGCACGTAGTCGTGTGCCCACTGGTTCCATACGTAACATCCGGCGAGGCGACGGACTTCAGCCGCCAGCGTCGGGGTCAACAGCGGCAGAGCGTCCAGCTCGTCTCCCTCGCGCGTGGCGAGGACAACGGCCAAACGGATCGCCTTCACGTCCATCCTGGCGAACGCCGGCGTGTTCACCAGCTCCGGAGCGCCCAGGACGTTCAAGACCTCGTCCCGGAGGACCTTCTCGAATTCCTGCTTGCTCCACCCCACTCGTACGGAGTGCAGGTGTCCGCCGACGGACAGCACGTGCGACGGTGCCTCGTCGTTTCCGACGAAGGCGGCCATCGGGTTGGTCGTCTCCGCGTGCACCGTCTGCACCGCGTAAAAGTGGGTGCGTACGGCGTCGCGGACGGCCGGGTCGTCCGAGGTCACCTCGAACGTCGGGTCGTGGACCATTTAATTCTCCTTCCGTTCATTCCGCAGCCACCGGAATGGGGGCTGCGTCCCTTGCGGGAAAGGGGCTTGAATGACGGGACGCTTTTCGAACGGAAGGTCGGCGTTGGTTAGAGGATCCCCTTTCTGGTGCGACCACCATGGCAGCCGAATCCCCAGGGCTCCTGAATCCTTTCACTCAAATGCGATCGACCTCATGGATTCCTCGGTCGCCTTGTCCCTCGCGTCGCCTCCCACAACGCTCGACGCCTACACGAGGGAGACACCACCCATGCTCGCCGCCATCATCAACGCCGCCCGCGCCTTCGCCTCGGCCGCCGCCCACCTCGCCGCGAAGGGCCTCGAACTCGCGTGGTGGACTGTCCAATGGACGTGGTCCCTGCCAGGCCGGATGCTCGGCGGCGGAGGCGGCGCCTCCATCCCCCTGCCGCCCGAGCCGGAGCCGACGCCCGACACCGCGTCAGAGATCGCCGAGCTGGTCGCCAAGCGCGGCAAGGGGCGCGCTCTCCCCGGCGCGCTGCCGTCCGACCTGGAGCCGAGGCCGGACGGTACGGACCCGGTGTCCGCGACCGTGTTCGCCTACGCCCGCGCGTCGGCGACGGACCGCAGGCAGGTGTCCCTCGAGGCGTTGTCCCCAGACCAGGTGAGCTGGCTCCTGCGGCTGCGCCCGCACGACCTCGATCGCCTCGCGGCGGCCGGCGGCCTCACCTGTGGGCGGCTGGCGCGCGGGCTGGGCGGCGGGGCGCTCGGTGTCGAACCGTGCAGGCGTCGGGAGCCGGAGCTGTCCGAGGCGGAGCTGGCTGGGCGCGAGGAGGTGTCGGTGGTCGAGGGGTTCGCCGAGCGGGTCAGGCGCCGGAAGGGCGACGGGCTGCGGCTGGTGATGGGGTGATGTTCGCGGGGTCGGCGGGTCTGCCGGCGGATTTCGTCCGGATTTGACGCCAGCCCGCCGGCGCCCAACGCTGATTGCAGGATGTCGCTGGGGAGCGGCTCCGATCCGAGGGAGAGAGACAATGAACGAGACGCACGAATTCATGATGTCGGCGATCGACAGCCAGATCGAGGCCCTCCGGCAGCTTCTGGTCAGCGCAACCGAGTCCGTCATGAACTCGCGGAAGGCGCTGGCCGAAGCGCAAGCGGCTTTCGAGGCAGAGTTCGGGACCGTGATGGGCGAGGCGCTCCGAGCAGCCTGATCGCCGACATCATCCAGAGAGAGACACCCAAAGCCCCGGCCATCGAGCCGGGGCTTTCGTTTGCCTGGCGCGCGTCGAACGATCGAACGAGGGGGCGGCCCAGCGATGGGTCGCCCCCTTCGCCTTGGGAAGAGTCTAGGGCTAAGCGAGACTCGTAGCGGGGCGGGGTCGCCGGCGGGGCGGGAGGCGCCGGGGTCCCGGGAGGGGGGTGCGGGCTGGGGGTTCATTAGCGGCGGCACCGGGCCTCCGTCTGAAAATTTTGGAATCGAGAATCAGCATCAGTTGCCCCAGCCGGGCCACCGCCCGCCGGCGGTTTGACGCCCCCCGAGATGTACGGGAGTACAGTACCCGAAGGGGCCATCCCTTCGGGGAGACCACCATGCGACACCAGCCGCTGCCCGGCACGACGGGCGCCGACACCGACCTCGTCTACACACCCGGTTCTTATGCCGACATGGCGATGCGCCTGCTGCCGCTCTACGGCCGGGTCCTCGACCCCGCGCGCGGGCGGGGAGCCTTCTTCGACCGCATTCCCGCTCACTGCGAGCCGCTCTGGTGCGAGGTCGCCGAGGGGCGGAACTTCTACGACTGGGTGGAGCGCGTCGACTGGGTGGTGACGAACCCACCGTGGTCCGAGATTCGGCCCTTCATGGCGCACGCCATGACAATCGCCGACAACGTGGTGTTCCTCGTCACCGCGAACCACGCCTACACCAGGGCCCGAGTGCGGCTGGCGCAGGACGCGGGCTTCGGTCTCCGGGGCATGCTCCACATGCCGACGCCGCCCAAGCCGTGGCCCGCATCGGGTTTCCAGCTCTCGCTCCTCTGGTGGCAGCGCGGCTGGCGCGGCACGACCGAGACCTACCACGCCATGGACGACCTCGCCGCCGCCTGATCCGCCGGCGGTTCGTCACTTGCTCCCCCGGCCCGCACGCTCACCGCGTGATCAGGGGAGCACGACCACGATGACCACCACTTTCGAACTCGGCGCACGGCTGTCGGACAAGTCCAACGCAATATCGCGCAACCGGGGCATTGCCCCCGACCGTTTCCTGAGCATGCTGTGCCGCGAGCAGCTCCTCGCCGCCGTCGGGCGCGTCGCCGACGAGGGCGCCGTCGCGCTCAAGGGCAGCGCCCTCGTCCTCCTCGACGACCGGATCTCCGACTGGGTCCGTCCGTCCAAGGACCTCGACCTCCACCTGCACCTCGACCGCCTCGATGATCTGCGCGATCTCCTCGACCGCGCCGCCGCCGAGGTCGCTGGTGTCGGCATCCGCCTCGAGTTCGGCGCCCGCAAGACCCTCTGGCGTCCGGACGGTGAGCCCGGCGGCGAGAAGGTGCGCGTCGTCGCGTGGCTCGGGCGGACCCGCGTCAACTTCGAGGTCGACTGCTGGGTCGGCGGCGAGCGGTCGCCGGGCATGCGTCTGGTCGAGCGGCCGTCCATGCTGCCGGGCCTGCCGGCCGTGAAGATGTTGACCTATCCGCTGGAGGCGATGGCCGCCGACAAGCTGCACGCGATCGTCCAGTTCGGGTCCGCGAACACGAGGATTAAGGACTACTACGACCTCCTTTGCCTCTCACGGGCGGACCTCGACATGCGGCTGCTGTCGGTATGCATCCAGACGACCTTCGCGAACAACTGCCGCCCCATCCCGTCGACGCCTCTCACGCTGCCGGGCCTCAGCCGTGAGTACGCGCTCGCCAACCAGGATGCGTGGATCAAGTTGCTGGTCGACGCCGGGCGGGTGGACGCGGCGCCTGCGGCGTTCCCGTATGTCGTCGCGACGGTGCGGGCGTTCGCGAACCAGGCGTTCTCCCCGGCCCCGGCACAGGAGGAGTCTCGCGAACTCGAAGACTGGTTCGGGGCTCCGGCACCGAGGCCGATGGCCTACGCCTGACGAGTCTCGGGCGACCGAAGACTCCTCCCCGCAGCCCGGTACCTGTGCCCATGTCCCCGACGTCGCTTCAGGAGTCTCGGCTGGTCCGAGACTCCTCTTCGTTGGGGGGGTGCCGATGACCCGCCCGCTTCGGCTTCGCGCCTCTCGCGGCCATCCCTGCGAGCCGCCAGAAGCGCGAGGGCGGCGTCCTGCGCTTCCGGCCACTCGTGCAGGGCGTGGAGGCCGTAGTCGACGAAGAGATCCGAACGCATCAGGCGGCCAGCGAACGAATGACATCGTCGCGCTGGTCGACGGCGCGGCGCAGGCGGGCGACCTCGGCGCGGAGCGCGTCGGCTTCGTCTTGCGCGTCGAGCGCGGCCTCGACGGCAGCCTTGGCAAGGTTGCCCATCTGCGCGGCGCTGTGGCGGGCCTCGCCGAGGGCGCTGTCCCAAGCGTGGTAGGCATGCGCCTCGGCGCGGGCGTTGCGCGCGTCACGGACGGCTTCAAGCAAGCCGAAGAGGGTCTGGTGGGCCACGAAGGCACCCATCGCGCCGAATGCGAGAGCGCTGCTCTGAACTGCGCTGGGGTTCGTGAATGCCATGGTCGCCTCCTGATCTGGATCGGGAACCTGGAGGGCCCGGCACTTGGCGTCAACGCTGGCCTTCGGACATCGCCGGCGAACCGTTAACGCGCGGCGGTCAGGCGTCGGCGAGTGCATCGACGTCGTGCCAGTCGTCGTCGTCCGGCAGCTCGCCTAGGACGGTGCGCTCGAGGCGATCGAGTTCGGCTTCGACGGGGTCGTAGAGGGGGTGGGCGTCGTCGGTCATGGGGGCCTCCTGCGTAAAGGAGACGGCCGCCGGCGGCTGACGACAAGCCACCCGAGAGCGCATGCAACATTCTCAGATGGGTCGCAACGCGCCTCCTGGCGGCCATCGATGCCGCCCGCAGCGCGGCGCCCGGCGAACTGAGGGCGGCTTGAAGCCGGCCGTCAGTCGAAGAGGCCAGAGGCCCTCGGGCGCCGCTTCGATGGCCGGGCGGGCTTGTCCCCTGCTTTCGACTTGTCCTGCCCTCGGGAAAGGCGTTCGACGAGGCGGTCGACCATGTCCATCTCGTCCGCCATCTCCCTCCTGATGCGCGAGCGGATCCGGCCCAGCGCCCTGGGCTGGAGGTCGGTGTCGTCCTCGGACTTCACGACCCGCTCGGCGATCGCGGCGCAGGCCCGTCCCAGCCTAGCCAGCTCGGCATGGTCTGCCTCGGACGCCTTGAACCGCGGGAACGGCACCTTGACGATGGTCTTGTGGATGTCGCGCGGGCCGAACAAGCCACGCGACTGGAATTCCTTGATGGCCTCGTTCGCGTAGCCGGAGTTGATGAACGCGGCGAGGTAGTGGGCTTCCTGCGCGGTCTTCGTCTCACACCAGTAGGCCTTGTGGTCGATGACGAACGGGTGGTCGGACGCTTGGCGGTCAAGGACCACGGCGGAGGCGTCCGTGGCCGACGACGTGTAGAGGACAAGGTAGCGCGCCCTCGGGTTCTGCCCTGTGAGCTTGGATTGCCAGTTCAGGTAGCTTCCCAACGTGTTGCCTGCGTTTCGCTCCGTCCGCTCGGCGTTCCAGTGCTCCTCGGCGGCCGAGAACCAGGAGCTGGCGAACCGGAAGCCCTTCGCCATCAATGCGTCGGGGTCGAGCACGGCGAACTTACCATCCTCCTCCACGACAGGCAGGAGGACCAACGGCGGCGCCACCAGCGCGAACGGCACGATGTTGCGAGAGATGGCGGTCCGGAACAGCAGCGAGCCTTCGGCCCGCTCCCGGATCTCAAGCCCCTTCCACGGCTTCTTGGCCTCACGCTCGGCCGCAGCAGCCGTCTTGAGGGCGAGAACGCGGTCGCGAAGGTCCTCGCCGTCGTCGACGCGCTGGTCGAGGTCGACGAAGAAAAAGTTGCGGGGCACGATCGTGGCGCCCTGCGTGAACTTGGAGGTGTACGCGTTCACTCCCGCGAGGGCATCGCCCGCCGTCGCCGTCAGCGCGGACTTGGTGCGCCTCTTGGTGCTCTGGAGCCGGGAGTAGTGCCACCGCCGCTTCGTCCACTTCAGGGCCGCACGCGCTTCAGAAAGGTGGACCTGCGCGCGGCGCAGGCGCCCCGACACCGAGTAGCCCTCGATGCCGACCTCCGGAAGGGCGTTCTCCCCCTTGGCTTCCGCCCCGTGCAGGGCGAACAAGACGCAGCACGGCACGCGGAACAGCGGCGCGACGTCGTTGAGGTCCCACACCGCCGAGAGGCGCAGGCCCGCGACGTTGCCCGCCCGCGTGGCCTCGTGCTGGTCAGCGGACATGAAGCTGCGCGGCAGGACGAACGCCAGGCGGCCGCTCCGCTTCATGAAGTAGTTGACCGCATGCGCGAGGAAGATCGCGGCGATCTCGAGGTGGGGGAAGTTGGCGCGGTTTTCCGGCGTGACCCGGTAGTGGTCGGAGAGCGTGCGGAGGAGGTTCTGGTAGTCGCCGTTCGTCACCCCGGCATAGGTCAGCCACGGGGGATTGCCGACGACGAAATCGAAGCGGCCCATCAGGAAGATGGGCTTGTAGGAGTTCTGGAGGATGAATTTCCAGATGCTGTCGCGGCCCTCGTCACGGGCGACCCACATGGCGTGGTAGATGTCGTAGAGCTGGCCGGGAAGATCCGCCGACTGCCCGGCATTGAAGATCGAGGCGCCGAGTCGGAGGAACCGCTCGCGGGGCAGCGCCTCGGGGTATCTGTCGACGAGGTCGTCGCAGAACGTGATGAGGGCGTCGAACGCCTCCGGGGACGACACGCCGCGCGTGTCGATGGCATAGGTGCCGTTGTCGACGGAGACCTGGAAGGTGGACTCGAAGAGGTCGGCCGTGCCGCGCGGCACGAGCAGGCTGTTGGCCAAGTAGATGTGGAGCGTCACGGGACGCCGCGCCCGCCGGACCGAGTCTCCCAGCGACAGCAGGACCGTGGTCTTAGCGATCAGTACCGACAGCGGGTGGATGTCGATGCCGACGACCTGTTCCGCCAGCTTCTCCGCGCCGACGTCCGGGAACTGCTCCCGCATACGTGCGATGGCGGCCCGCAGGAAGGAACCGCTGCCGCACGCCGGGTCTAGGATCGAGGAGGTAGGCTCGAGCGGCAGCTCCTCCATGACCCGTTCGCAGAGCCAGTCGGGCGTGTAGTACTCGCCGAGGGCGTGGCGCGTCTCGAGGTCGATCAGCTCTTGGTAGACACCCTTGAGTATGTCCTCGCGAACGTTCGTGAAGTCGTACGAGTCGATCTGCCGACCGATCTCTCGGAACATGGGGCGAAGGGTGGCCAGGAACTCATCCGACGCGACCCAGTGGAAGAAGTCGTCCTCGACGAACCGCTCGACGTTCAGGCGGTCGAAGATCCTCCCCGACAGGACGTCCCGGATCGTGTCGTCGTCGGCCGCGGTCTCCTTCGTGATTACGGAGTAGGCGATGAACTTGGCGAAGACGGACAGGTAGGTGTGGACGAGGAAGAGCTTTGGCGAGTTGTCGAACTGGCCGTAGGCGATCGAGAGGAAGCGGTTCCACTGCTCGTAGGCGACCTTGAGCTCGCTCTGTCGCTCGAGGGCGGGCAGGCATCGGTTCAGCGCCGTCATGGAGTTGATGAAGGCGCGCGACGTGTCGCCGAAGTCGGCGCGGATGTTCTCCAGCGTCGCCGCCTTGGCCTCGTCGGCGAACAGGACCTCGTCGAGGAAGAAGGGGAACTCGCCGAAGTTGGATGGCGCCAGTTCGAACGACTGGACCTCTCGAAGCTGGAAGCTCTGCCCCATGAGGTCGTCGACTGACACGAGGGACCAGTCGGGGGCATAGCGGCGCCAGCGCACACCGTCCGTGGACAACAGGGTGAACTTGTACTCCTGCCCGGATCGCCAGTTGCCCTCCAGGTACTCGCGGAGCTGCTCCTTCGCGTGGTCGCCCGTCCGCGCGAGGTCCCTCTCCCATTCGATGATGACCGTGTCGGTCTGACTGTCGGCGCGCCCTCGGGCAGCCCTGCCGTCCCGCGTGATGTTCGCGACCGACGTCTCGGCGCCCATCGCCATGTCGCGGATGAAGTCCTGCACCTTGGCGTCGTCGCGGAAAACGTTGGTGACGTAGGTGAGGAACCGCTCCTTCTTGGCCGCCTCCGAGTTCGCGCGCCGCAGGTCGTGGTAGAGTTGCTCGGTCTGGGCGGGGTCGAAGATGGTGTCGAGCACGGGCAACCTCAGGAGTTCTGCACCGAAGGCGTAGCATCCGTATCTACCGCGTGACCATCGCTGGAATTGATAGGAGCCGCGCCCCAGCAGCGGCGCGACGCCCGGCCGCAGTCTCCCCTAACCCGAGACTCCTACTACTCGCCCCGGTCGTCCGCCCAAGCCCGCACGGCGTCGACCCCGTCCTCAGGCAACGTAGGGAACGCCGAGCGGACCTCGAAATCGAGCTGACCATCTCGGATCGCCTCCAGCACGGCACGGGCCGGCACCGCCGTCCCCGACACGTGCGGCTCGCCGCCCATCACTGCCGGGTCCATGACCACCGTCGTCTTCCGGAGCCCGAGCAGCAGCGCCACCCGGTTGGCCTCCGCCTCGGCCGCCTCCTCGCCGCGGCCCGCGAGCGCGTCTGCGGCCATTCGCTGGAGGTAGGCGGGATCGCTTGTGTCGTAGCCCAGCGGATCTGCCGGCTGCTTGAACAGCTTCGTCCGCAGGCCGACCTCCAGCGCTTGGTCGTAGTCGCCCTCCCGGAGGTTTCGCAGCTCGTCGCCCGGCTCCGGCGAGACGTTCGGCGCGCGCCGCAGGATCTCCAACGCGGCCGATGGATCCCCGCGCGCTGCGCGCTCGCGGAACAGCCGCGCGACCTCGCGTTGACGTTCGAACTCCTCGAACTGCCGCTCCAACGTCGGGCGCAGCTCTTCGAGCGTGACGGGCCTGAAGTCCCAGCAGTCGACGCCGACGTCGAGGCTGCGTCCGAGGCCGGGCAGCGCGCCGTGCGAGTGGCCGTACAGGTGGACGGCACCGTAGTGCGACTTGGGCCACGCCCGCATGCTGTAGTGGTCGCACACGACGGGCAGCGCCTCGCCCGGCACCTTCACGTGCCGGCGGTCCTTCGGCTCCGAAGACCAAGGGAGACGGCGCACGTGCTTGTCGTCGTGGTTACCGACGATCAGGTGCTTGCGGCCTCGCAGACGGCGGAAGACGCGCTCCAGCGCCCCAGGCTTCATCCGGCAAGCGAAGTCGCCAAGGTGCCAGACATCGTCGTGCGGGCCAACGACTGCGTTCCAGCGGGCGACCAGCTCCTCGGTCATCTCGTCGACGGACGAGAACGGGCGCTTGCAGTGGTCGATGATGTTCAGGTGGCCGAAGTGGTGGTCCGCCGTGAAGAAGATCTCGGGCATCGTCTCGCTCTCGTATCAGGGTGCGCGTGGGCGCGGCCCCGGGAGCGGGGCCGTCAGGCGATGCGGCGGCGTATGAGCGTGCGCGAGAACATCACGCCTTGTGCGGCGTCGGATGGGCAGGCGTCAAGTCAGGGTGTCTCGCGTGGTGTGAGACTCGTAAACGCGAAAGCCCCGGCACGGTGGCCGGGGCTGGTGGTCGTCGAAGGCATGGGTCAGGGTGCCCAAGAAAGCCATCTTGCGAACGTAGGTTCATGCATGGAGGTCAGTGCGGCGTTGGCCTGCGCCATGCTGATCTCACCCCATCTGGCTGACCGAGCTAGGTTCGCGGTATCCGTCTGGTACTGACCCCAGTCACCGTTGATCTGTATGAGGGCCTGTTCGTATGCTGCTTTGGCTTCGACCAAGGGCTTCAAAGCGTCTGTGTTGTCCGCTCCAGTTTCGATCCAAAGGGACGTAGCCTTCGAGCATGTCTCCCCATACCGACGCTTCGCGAGGCCCAGAGCCTCGGAGTAGTTCTTGAACTCTATATCGCGGTAGAAGCACACCCGCTTCCATAGATCGTCAAACATCCGCTGATCTCGGCGATCTCGTGCGCACTGACCACCCATTACGCAGCCCTCCGGGCCTTGCGGACGTCGAACCGCAGCTCGGACACCTTCTCCTCGAGCCGGGCGACGCGGGTCTCGAGGGCGTCGATGTAAGCGGCGGCTTCGACCGAGCAGCCGAGCAACGCGGCGATCCGACGGACGCTGGGCGGCACCGCGTCGACCGGGGCGGCCGCGACGGGTGCGCCGTGGTCCAGCGCGGCCAGCGTGCGGGCGACGCTGGCGGGCATCGGCTCCGCGTCGGTCGAGGTGGCCGCCTCCGGCGCGCCGAAATCCAAGGCGGCGATCGTGCGGGCGACGCGGTCGGAGATCTGGATGGTGTTCATGGATTTCGCTCCCTCGTGGAGGCCGCTCCCCAGCGGCCTACTGAGAGCGTGAGGCGCCGGCGGGCTGGCGTCAAAAAACGGGAGTGATCCGCCGGCGGGAATCATCAGGCTGCCTGAGGTGCGGACGCCCGCCCGTAGCGTTCGAGGAACTCGTTCGGGATCTCCAGCGCGGCGCACCAGCACCGCCACAGGAAGCCGCCGAAGTCCTCGTCGATCTGGCCGTGCTGGAGTTCATCCATGAAACGCCCAGCGAATTCGTCATCGGCAGAGGGTAGACCGACGGCTGCGAGTGCGGGGTTGATTCGAATCCTGGACATCACACTCCCGTCGGGGAGCGGCCAGCCGTGAATCGGGCCGCCGAACTCGCGTTCGAGGGCGGCGTATATGGCATCGGAGTTCGGGTCGGGCATGGTGCTCTCCTTCAGGGGTGGAGGACCAGCATGGGGCGCCGGGGCGCGTGCGCAAAACCGCCGGCGGGATCCGAGAACGAGAAAGCCCCGGCTCGATGGCCGGGGCGTTGGCAGTAGAAGCGGCTCGTTAGCTTGAAGGGTCCGATCCCACCCGAGGTGTCCTGCCGACGGGCCGCCTGTCCGGCCCGGTCGCCCTGGCGGTCGGGCCTCGACAGGGGCGGACGACCAGAATGCTCTTTGCGACATTGGGAATGGTAGCGACGGTTGCAGCGAGAACCAAGCGGCCGCCGTCGAATGTTGCGTGGGAGGGAATCACGATGCCGGAAGCATGCCCTGGCTTCGAAACTGACCGTTTCGACCGGGGTTTCCGGCGTTGTATCTGTCGCGGTTTCTGTCGCGGTGCCGCCCCAAGCTCTCGGGAAGCTTTCGAAAACCGCTTTGTTTTCAGGGGGTTGGCTGGTCGGAGTGGCAGGATTTGAACCTGCGACCCCCTCGTCCCGAACGAGGTGCGCTACCAGACTGCGCTACACTCCGTGGCCGAGTGGGTCTATAGCGGGACAGGACGCCACGTGCAACAGGATTCCGCGCGATCCCGCTTCCTTGCGCCGGGCGCAGCGAGCGACTATAGAGGCGCTCGCTGATCGTTGGTTCTTGGGGCGTAGCCAAGCGGTAAGGCAGCGGTTTTTGGTACCGCCATCCCCTGGTTCGAATCCAGGCGCCCCAGCCACCCCTCCCGTCAGGCCTCTTCTGAATACACGAACGCGAAACGATCGACATCGAAGAGGCCGCGATCGGTGAGCTTGAGGTGGGGGATCACTGGGAGAGCCAGGAAAGCCAGTTGGAGGAAGGGCTCCGGAAGCGTGCAGCCGAGCGCACGAGCGGCAGCTACGAGCGTTTCGAGGTCATGGACGACAGCTTCGAAGGATTGGAGGCTCATGAGGCCGGCCATCGGAAGAGCGAGCGCGGCCGTCACCCGCTCCTCATCCGCGACCGCGAAGCCGCCGCCGCGTTCGATGACGCCGTTCACTGCAGCGGCCATATCTGCGGCATTGGTGCCGACCACCGTGATGTTGTGGCTGTCATGACCGACCGAGGATGCGATCGCGCCCCGCTGTAGGCCGAAGCCGTTGACGAAGCCGAGCCCCACATTGCCGTTCCGCCCATGGCGTTCCACGACGGCCAGTTTCAGAACGTCGCCGGAGAGGTCGGGCTGCCATTCGCCGTCCAATTCCGCAAGTGTCGCCTCCAGCGCCGCGGTAAGAAGGAGGCCCGCCTTGACGCCGATCACCGGAACGGCCCCATTGCCGTGCCCGGCCGGCTGACGGAACTGCTCCGGCGATACCGGAGCCGCCTTCATCGAGTCGAGCCCCACAGGCGCCACAACCCCTCGCGCCGCGAAAATCGCCGGCTCCACCAATCGCCCGCCGGCGATGACGCCTGACACCCGACAGGCCTTCAGATCATCGAGCAGCACCATATCGGCACGCCAGCCAGGCGCGATCATGCCGCGATCGGATAGGCCGAAGATGCGCGCCGCGGAAAGCGATGCCGCGCGATAAACATGGTGCGCAGGGCAGCCCTTGGCGATGAGTCGCCGGATCATGGCGTCCAGATGCCCCTCCTCGACGATGTCGAGAGGACTGCGGTCGTCGGTGCAGAGGGCCACGAAAGCGGATGTGTCAGCATTGAGAATTTCGGCCAGGGCGTCGAGATCCTTGGAAGCCGACCCCTCGCGGATGAGGATCGCCATGCCCTTCCTTATTTTCTCCATCGCCTCGGAGGCGCTGGTCGCCTCGTGGTCGGTGCGGATGCCGGCGGCAAGGTAACCGTTCAGCGCGGCGCCGCGCAGGAGAGGTGCATGACCGTCGACATGCCGATCCGAAAACGCTCCGAGCTTGGCGAGGATACCGGGGTCGAGATTGAGGACGCCGGGGTAATTCATCATCTCGGCAAGGCCATGAACCTTTGGATGGGCGAGGAACGGCAGAAGATCCTCGATCTCAAGCCGGGCAGCCGCCGTCTCGAAGGGCGTCGCGGGAACGCAGGAGGACAGGTTGATGCGGATGTCCATCACGCTCGCCTCGGCGCAGGCGGCAAAGTATGAAAGACCTTCCGCGCCGAGCACGTTGGCGATCTCGTGGGGATCGCAGAAGACTGTGGTGACCCCCCGCGGCAGCACGCATCGATCGAATTCCAACGGGGAAACCAGCGAAGACTCGATGTGGAGATGCGTGTCGATGAAGCCGGGAACGGCGAAACGCCCCTGCCCTTCGATCACTCGCTCGCCCTCGTAGCGTCCGAAGATCCCGACGATCCGGTCGCCGACGACCGCAATGTCGGTTGTCTCCACCGCACCTGTGACGAGATCGAGCAGCCCCACGTCGCGGATCACGAGATCGGCGGGCCGACGCCCCTGGCCGGCGAGAATGCGGTGGGATAGATCCGATACCATGGGATTTCCTCGTTGCCGGCGCCGGCGCCAAGCACCGACTGTTTCCCGAAGCTCTAACCTGCCCGGCGGGGGCCGCGAAATAGCGTCCATCGTCTGGCCGCCCGCTTGAGCTACTGCCGCCTTTACGATAGGCCTTCCGCCTCGGGTCGGGCCTGTAGCTCAATGGTTAGAGCCGGCGGCTCATAACCGCTTGGTTGCAGGTTCGAGTCCTGCCGGGCCCACCCGCTCCGCCATTATTATATCCATCCAAAAAGCATTCGAGTCAGATCCATACAGTTCGCGAGTCGGATCCAAACGACATGCGAGTCGGGCTGCGTCGCACGAATTTCGCTCGGCGTCGCAAAGGTTCGCTTGATCCCGCAGGAAGTTCGCTCACCTCCAGCGGCGTCCGAAAGGTCGCAACCGGACGGCAATAACGAAAACCGACCGCCGCTCATGGGGCGGTCGGAAATTGTTGAGGGAACATTTCGCGAATTTGAGGGAAGAGCCCGGATGCCGATGACCCTGCGCCACCGCTGCCCGAATTGCGGCGAACGCTTGGAGACGTCGATGCGCCGCGCCTCCGATTGGCCGAAGCTCGGTCCCGGTTACCGCCGCGCTACACAGTGATTTTGGCGACGCTGCGCGTCCTACAGCCGCCGCCTCACGCTGGGAGACGATGCCATTCAATCGAATGGGGCGGTTGTCAAACCCCTGTCGGGTCCACGCCGATGTGCCTGGCGACCATCGACCGCACGTCGACGCGGGCCTCCAGACGCGCCGCGAGAAGCGCGATCCCGCTGATCTTTCGTTGCGCGAAGAGCGTGTCGGTCGGCGGGACATGCCAGGTCTCGCGGTCGCCTGCCACCGTGGCGGCCTGATCGCGAAGGAGGGCGAGGACGCGCCGGTCGGAGAAGTCGAAGGCCTCACTCTTCGACGCTTCGGCCAGGATGAGCCCGATCATGCGATCGATCAGATCCCCGTGTCGCCGGACGGCCGCCGCGCCGAGGAAGCCTGCGTCCACTGCGGCCTTCTTCACCGCTCCGCCGTCTCTGGAGAGGCCGGCAGCCAGCAGCCAGCGATAGGCCTGCGCCGTCGCTGGCGAGACCGGGCGCGTCGCGCCGAAATCGAGAAGGACGACCCTCCCCGTCGCCGGCTGGTAGCGAAAGTTCGCGAAGTTCGGATCGGTCTGCATCACCCCGAAGCGGAAGAGTTCGTCGAGAACCAGATCGATCAGGAGGGCGGCGATGCGATCGCGCTCGGACTGCCGGGCGCCGACCATCTCCTCGATCGGCACACCCTCGACGAACGACATGGCCAGGATGCTGTCGGTCGTGAAGTCCGGCGCCAAAGCCGGTACCACGTAAGCGTCGCTGCCAGCGAGGAGATGCCCATAGGCTTCCATCTGGACGCCTTCACGCCGATAGTCGGTCTCCTCGTGCAGTTGTACCTTCGCCTCGGCCAAGAGCGGAGTGATGTCGAGCTTGGGCGGCAGGAGGCCTGAAACGCGCAGGAGTGTCGCAACATTGTCGACATCGGCGTCGATGCTCCCGCGAACGCCGGGATACTGGACCTTGATCGCCAGCTCGCGTCCGTCCAGCGTCACCGCGCGGTGGACCTGCCCGATGGATGCCGCGGCGATGGGCTTGTCGTCGAACCTCTGGAAGCGGATGCGCCACTCCTGACCCCATTCGGCAGCGAGCATGCGCTGAAGCTGAACCGGCGGCATGGGATCGGCCTGGGCGCGAAGCCGGGCCATGAGTTGGGAGAGTTCGACGGGCAGCGCGTCGCCCGCGTCCATCGAGATCATCTGCCCGAGCTTCATCGCCGCGCCGCGCAGGTGCGACAGACGGTCGGCGACGCGCATGAGGTTGCCGGGCGTCAACAGCATGTCACGCATGGCGGGGCGCTCGCCGTCGGCAAGACGCCGGGCGCCCTCTGCGAGCAGGCCGCCAGCAAGACCGCCGGCGAGCCGCCCGAACTGTCCGAGCCGCGACAGACGACCGCTCGGCACCGGCCGCCCCTTCGTGCCGCCGTCTCTTGTACTCATCGTCTCACCATCCCGCGCTGCCAGCTCCGCCCTTGAACGGGCCTGCGAAGCCGTCGGTGATCCATCCGCCATAGAACCCGCCGGCCTGCGGCGTTACGATCTGCCCGTCGACGGAGCAGCGGTCGAACGGCCGCGCGTAGAAGGCGACGTGATCCTTCAGGATGGCGAAGGAGGGTGTTGGCGACGGATAGCTCCATCCGACGCGCTCCAGCACGTGGCCGTCCACCACGACGTCCCAGTAGACCGCCGCCCCCTTCCATTCGCAGAAGGAACTGCCCTCAGCCCGGCGCAAGATGCCGGGTTCGATATCGTCCGTGGGGATGTAATAGCTGGGCGGATGGCTGGTCTCGAGCGTTCGGATCGTCCGCCGGCTGTCGGCGATCCGGTGCCCCCGATGCTCGATGACGATGCGGGCTTCGGTCGGCTGGGCGATGGCGGGTCTGGGGAAGGACCAGACGCTCTCCTGGCCCGCGGCGATCGGCTCGGGCTTCGGTCTCATGGGCGCTCCAGACGGTGGGCAAATTTCTGCAGCGACGGGCGCGCTCGCAGGAAGGCCCGGTAGAAGCGCTCAAGCAGCGCGGATGCGAACGGGCCCCGGAACGCGAGCCCGAGCGGGCGAAGGATCGGAATGGCCCGCCACATGGCCGCAAAGGCTTCCGCGCCGCTGAGCAGGCGTCCGTTCTCCGATGCGTGGAAGCGGTCGAGGAGTTCGCCCCGGTCGAGCGGGCATGTCGCCGACTCGGCCTGGTCGACATCGACGAAGCGGATCACGCCCCGCCGATCGAGGCGGCGCATCAGCGCGATCTCCCGTCTGCACAAAGGGCAGGATCCATCAAACCAGACTGTCAGCTCCGACATGAAAAGGAGATGGTGCGCCCGATCCCAGAAGTCGCGCCCCTCGACATGCGGCAGATCGCGCTTCCTACCCCTCTACAACCCGAACATTATGCACCCTGCTGCCAGAAGGCTCCGGGTCGTCGTCGCGGAATGGTGTCCACATCCATGGTCCGCATGGTCGATACATCGCTGTCCGGCAGGGACGAGGCCTGGACGACGCACTCGCCTTCGGTTCCGCCGCGTCCTACGCCAGTTCGACCGCTCCACATCGCTCCCGGCTGCGGGAAAACTGATCGGCTTAACGCCCCCCTTGCCATCAGTTGAGACGCGGAAGCAGGCCTCTTCGAACTTCACCTCGACATAGCCCCTGCCTTGCCGAGATGGGGACTTCCAGAAGGTGTCAGATCCTGCGCTGCAAGAAGATGACGTTGTCGACCAGCGTGGCGCTCGTCCCGTCCGGCCACTCCGCCATGCGTGCGATCGGGCACAGGCCACGGATCCGCCATGCGCGGGGCGCAAGCCGCAACGCCGCGAAGGTCTCGTCCGCCGTTGCGAACCGCTGATCCTCCGACGCGGCGGACCAGGATCCGCGCGATCCGTGCTCGATGACGAGGAAGTGCCCTCCCCGCGTCACGGACGTCGCGGCACGCGCCAGGGTTTCGGCACGGGGCCATTCTTGTGGGGATTGCAGGAAGCTGGCGACGACGAGGTCGAATGCGCCGGCCGGGAACGACTGGGCGAGATCGTGCGCTTCGAAACGAACGCGCCCCGCCATGCCGGCCTTGTCGGCGTTGCGCCCGGCCAGTTCGAGCGCCACGGTCGAAACGTCGACCGCCGTCACGTCCCAGCCCTGACGCGCCAGCCAGACGGCGTCGTCCCCTTTGCCGCAGCCGAGTTCCAGTGCCCGTCCGGGTTGGAGCGGTCCGGCAAACAGGCTGAACGCCAGTCCAGGCCTTCCGGAAGACAAGGGCGAGCCCTGGCGGTAGCGGTCGTTCCAAAACGCCTCCGTTTGCATCGACGCCTCCATTCAGGCTGCGGCCAACGCGGCGTCGAACACGAGCGAGCGATGTGCAGCGCCGCCGGCCAGAACGCCGGCAGCCGAGGCGAGGGTCGCGTTCGGCATGGGGCTGGCGAGGTCCCCGGCGGCAAAGACGCCCGCGACAGTCGTCGCCTGCATGGCGTCGACCTCCACATAGGGTCCCGTTGGCCCCTCCTTCGTCCTGCAGCCGAGTTGGCGAGCGAGATCGCCGGCGGGGGCCGTCAGTGGAGCGACGAAGAGCCCGGCGAGCGGGATCGTCCGCCCGTCGGCAAGCTGCACCGCCTCGAGATTGGGAGAAGTGCCGATCAGGCCTGTCACGGGTGTCGTCTCGATCGTCACGCCCCGTAGGCCGAGCAATCGGAGTTCATCCGACGTCGGCGTGAATGCCGCTTGCGTGAGAAGCGTCGTGGCGCCCCAGTCGGGAAGAAGCATCGCCTGATGAAACGCCGCTTCACTTCGCGCCAGAACCCCGAGGGGTCGCTGGCCGAGTTCGTAGCCATGACAGTATGGACAATGCAGGACGCTGACACCCCAGCGCTCGGCCAGCCCCGGAAGATCGGGCAGCGTATCGCGAACACCGTAGGCAAGGACGAGCCGGCGCGCCGCGACCTCGTCGCCCGCGGCCAAAGAGACCCGGAACTCGCCATCGCGCCCTTCAGCGGCGACCGCCGCTTCGGTGCGGAACGTCACGGTCGGATAGGCAAGAAGGTCGGCGCGCAGGGTTGCATTGATTTCGGCCGGGCGCCGACCATCCTGCCCCGGAAAGCCGTGCGAAGTCGCCGCGTAGCGGTTGCGCGGGGCATCCGTGTCGAGGACGAGGACCCGGCGCCGGGCCCTTGCCAGTTGCATGGCCGCGGACAGGCCCGCGAAGCTTCCTCCGATGACGACGACGTCGTAGTCCATAATCCCGGCTCCTTCGCTCGTCATGCCACAAGACGAGTTACATGATCACGGAAAGCACGGCAAGACATGAAACTTTCCACGTTGCATGACGCCTGTTAGGACGGACGGCGGCAACGGAAGGACTGACCCATGCCCCGCGACCTTCGCATCTCCCGCATCCTGCACGTGCTGATCCATTTGGACCGACACGTCCCTCGTGCGACGTCCGACGAGATCTCGACCATGATCTCCACGAATGCCGTCGTGGTTCGACGGATGATGGGGGGACTCCGGGATCGAGGAATCGTCTCGTCCGAGAAGGGGCATGGCGGAGGCTGGCAGCTCACAAGGCCGCTGGCGGAGGTGTCCCTGCGCGATGTCTACGAGGCCGTCGGGGCACCACCCCTGTTCAACATCGGCCCAGGCGTCGATCCCTCCGAATGCCTCGTCGAAAAGGCTGTGGACGCGCGTATCGACGCGACACTCAAGGAGGCGGAGGCTCGTCTCCTCGATCAGTTCTCGCGGATCTCCGTCGAGGACCTCGCACAGGATTTCGAGCGGGCCGCCGCCGATCGCCTCGTCGGATCGCAAGGCGTCCCATACAGTTTCGATCATGTCGGACGCAGATCCGCCCCTCGAGACCACTGATCCGAACGATCGGCTGCGGCGTTGCAAGGTCGCGCAGGAAGTCTGACAACTAGGTCATTTCCCCGCCCGACATGGGCGGTCGGGAGCACGATGGTGCTCCCCGAGAATGGCGTCAATTCAGCGGCAGTTCTGTTCCGATAAGGCTTTGCCCGGCTCGTTGGCCGGCAGAGCGCTTCGCCGTGGGCTGGTCAATCAGCGACGCCTGCAGAAAGCCCTGGCTCAAGAGGCGCTCTGCCGCTATGTTGTCTTACAACTCGGAGTTTGAGAGGCGAGAATGTCTGAGTTGAGTGGCGGTGCCTATGATTGGGGCGACCATGAAGACCAAGCGGACGGAGCCGCACGAGGGATCGAAGGCCCAGTCGCAACGCCTCGCGGCCGAGTTGCGCCGCGAGATCCTGGCCGGTGAGCGGAAGGCGGGCGCGAAGCTCCCGACCGAGGCCGAGCTGAGCGCGCAATACGGGCTCAGCCGCCCGTCCGTTCGCGAGGCGATCGCCATCCTTCGGAGCCAGGATCTGGCCGAGTCCCGGCGCGGTTCGGGCTCTTACGTCACTGCCCAGCCCCGGCTGGAACTGCGTCTTGCTCTGCCGACCGACTCCACCGAGACCGTGGTGCGGATGATCGAACTGCGCCGAGCGGTCGAATGCGAGGCGACGCGACTGGCGGCGATCCGCCGCTCGACCGAGAAACTGGACGCGATGCGCGCGGCGAGCGAGGCCGTCATCCATGCGGAACGGGAGGGCCGGGATGGAGTCGCGGAGGACATGCTCTTCCACCGCCTGATCGCCGAGGCGGCCGACAATCCCTACCTCCTTCAGATGCATGAGGCCTGCCAGAGCGTGCTTCTGCAGGCCATGCGCTCCACCCGCGCCAACGAGCGTCGCGACCCCGCGCTGCGCGACGAAGTGCATCGGGAGCACCGGCGCATCCTCCTTGCTGTTTCGGCGGCAGAAGGCGACTGGGCCGCCGGTGCGATGGCCGCTCATCTGGCCGGCGCCGAGCGGCGGCTTCGAGCCTGCGCAGGTTCGATCGCATCGCCGGCAAGCCCCCCATTCCAGGATTGAAGACAGCAAGGGACTGAACGCCATGTCTGACCAGCATGTGCCAATCCGCGCCGGCGTGATCGGCCTCGGCTCGATGGGGCTCGGCATGGCCCTGTCGCTCGCGCGCGCGGGCATCGAGACATGGGGCTGCGACCTGAACCCAGCCGCCTGCAAGGCGCTGAAGGGCGAAGGCGGCCACATTGCCGCCTCGCCCGCCGAGATCGGCAGCAAGGTCGACGTCCTGTTCTGCGTCGTGGTCAACATGCAGCAGGCGGAAGCCGTGCTGGCGGGCGCCGGCGGCGCGGTCGGCGCGATGGCACCCGGCTCCGTCGTGATCCAGTGCGCCACCTGTGCGCCCGACGCGGTCAAGGCGCTGGCCGCCGAGATCGCGGCGAGCGACGTCCTCTTCATCGACGGACCGATCTCCGGCGGCTCGGCCAAGGCCCATGCCGGACAGATCACGGTGATGGCGTCCGGTCCGCCGGCAGCTTTCGAGAGGGCTCGTCCCGCCTTCGACGCCGTCGCCGCACGGGTCTTCAACCTCGGCACCGAGATCGGAGCCGGATCCCAGGTCAAGCTCGTCAACCAACTGCTTGCCGGCGTCCATATCGCCGCCGCGGCAGAAGCGATGGCCTACGGCATCTCGGGAGGATGCGACCCGAAGGCGCTGTTCGAGGTCATCACCGCGAGCGCCGGCAACTCTTTCATGTTCGAGAACCGCGTTCCCCATATTCTGGAGGATGATTTCGCACCGCGCTCGGCGGTGGACATTTTCGTCAAGGATCTCGGCCTCGTGCACAACAGCGCGCTGGCCCGCAAGTTCCCGCTGCCTCTGGCCGCGCAGGCGCTGACCATGTTCACCCAGGCTTCGGCCATGGGCCTTGGCCGAGAGGACGACGCGGCCGTCGTCAAGATCTTTCCGGGCGTCGACCTGCCGCGGAAGGGGAACTGAGCCATGACCGTCAGAGTCCGCCTCGGCTGCATCGCCGACGACTTCACCGGCGCCACGGACCTCGCCAGCCAGCTCGTCTCGGCCGGCATGGCGGTGGTGCAGACCATCGGCGTCCCGGCCGATGCGCTCGCCGCCGATTGCGATGCGGTCGTGGTGTCCCTCAAGACCCGAACCATCGACCCACGGGAAGCCGTACGACAGTCGCTGGACGCCTTGGAATGGCTTCAAGCGCAGGGCGCAGACCGATTCTACTTCAAGTACTGCTCCACGTTCGATTCCACCGATCGGGGAAACATCGGCCCCGTGAGCGACGCCCTTCTGGAGGCGCTTGGCGAGGACTTCACCATTGCCGCGCCCGCGCTGCCGGCCAATCGCCGAACGGTCTACAACGGATATCTCTTCGCCAACGACGTCCTGCTCAACGAAAGCGGAATGCAGGATCATCCACTGACGCCGATGCGCGACGCGTTCCTGCCGCGCGTGTTGCAGCCGCAGACGAGCCGAAGGGTCGGCCTGATCAGCCATGATGCGACCGGCAGGGGCGGCGAGACCGTAGCGACACGCGTTGCCGAGTTGCGTCGGGAAGGCTTCGGCATCGCGATATGCGACACGCTCGACCTTGCCGACCTCCGCGCCATCGCAGAGGGAACGCGCGATCTGAAGCTCGTCACCGGCGGCTCCGGCCTTGGCCTCACCTTACCGGCGACGTTCCCGGGGTTCGCACCGCGCTCCAATGCCGATGCGCTGGACAGGATCGAAGGCCGTGCGCTGATCCTGGCGGGAAGCTGCTCGCGCGCGACGCTTGCCCAGATCGAGGCCGCCAGGTCGCATGTCCCGTCAATGGCTGTGGAGGTCGAGGCGCTCTTTACCGACTTCGAGGCGCATGTGGGAGCGCTGGCCGCCTTCGCGAGCGAGAGGCTCGACGGCGGTCCGGTCCTTCTCTACGCCTCCATGCCGGCCGAGCGGCTTCGCGAAGTGCAGTCGCGCTTTGGCGTCGAGGCGTCGGGCGAGATCGTCGAGCGCGCCCTGGCCACGCTCGCGCGGCGCCTCGTGGCCGATCACGGCGTCCGCCGCATCGTGGTCGCCGGTGGGGAGACGTCCGGTGCGGTGGTCGGCGCGCTCGGCGTGACAGGTCTCAGGATCGGACCGACCATCGACCCCGGCGTGCCATGGACGCAGGCCACGGGAACCCGTGAACCGCTGGCGCTGGCGCTCAAGTCCGGCAATTTCGGTGGGCCCGACTTCCTCACCCGGGCGTTCGAGGTGCTGCCATGAGCCTCAGTTCCGAAAGCCGTCTGCGCGAGTCGATCTGCCGGATGGGACGCGAGTTCCGCGCCCTCGGCCTCGCCCCCGGCACGTCCGGCAATCTCAGCGCCAGGCTCGACGACGGCTGGCTGATGACGCCAACCAACGTGGCGCTCGGCAATCTCGATCCAGCCCGCATCTCGAAGCTGGACTGGGGCGGCAGGCTCGTCAGCGGAGACAAGCCGACCAAGGAATCGTTCCTGCATCGCGCCTTCTACGAGAATCGACCAGAAGCTGGCGCAGTGGTGCATCTGCACGCGACGCACGCCACTGCCCTCTCCTGCCTCGAAGGCTTGAACGAGGACTCCTGCATCGAGCCTATCACCCCATACTTCGTGATGCGCGTCGGCCGCTTGCCCTTGCTACCCTATTTCCGGCCAGGCGATCCGGCGATGGGTGAGGCTGTCGCGAAGGTGGCGCCGCATCGCTCGAGCGTTCTTCTTGCCAATCATGGGCCTGTGGTTTCGGGACCGACGTTGGAAGCCGCGCAGAGCGCCATGGAGGAACTGGAGGAAACGGCCCGGCTTGTGCTTCTCCTGCGGGGGCAAGCGGTGCGCACGCTCGGAGATGCGGAGATCCAGCCTCTGCGCGAAGCCTTCAACGCCATCTGGTAGCGACAGTCCCAGCAAGGAAGTCACGATGCCGCGCTTTGCCGCCAATCTCACCATGATGTTCAACGAAGTACCCTTCCTGGAGCGCTTCGCCGAGGCCGCTGAGGTCGGCTTTTCCGGCGTCGAGTTCCTGTTCCCCTACGAATGGGATGCGTCCGAGATCGCGGACGCACTGAAAGCCCATGGTCTGACGCAGGCCCTGTTCAATCTACCGCCAGGCGACTGGTCGGCAGGTGAGCGCGGCATTGCGGGGCTGCCGGGCCGGGAAGCCGATTTCGCCGACAGCGTCGAGACCGCGATCGACTACGCGAAAGCGCTCGGCTGCCAGCGTCTCCACGCTATGGCGGGCATTCTGCCTGAAGGCGCCGACAGGAATGCGCATTTGAATGTCTACAAGGCCAACATCGCCCATGCGGCGCATCGGCTCGCCGAAGAAGGGCTGACGCTTCTGATCGAGCCGATCAACACGCGCGATATGCCGGGCTACCTTCTGAACCACCAGCGCGAAGCGCATGCACTCGTGCGCGAGATCGGCGCGCCGAACCTCAAGGTCCAGATGGACTTCTACCACGCCCAGATCATGGACGGCGATCTGTGGCGCCTGTTCGAGGCTCACCGCGAAACCGTCGGTCACATCCAGATTGCCTCGGTACCGGAACGGCACGAGCCGGACCAGGGCGAGGTCAACTACCCCTGGCTGTTCGAGCGTCTGGACGCGGCGGGCTACGACGGCTGGATCGGCTGCGAATACCGCCCGCGCGCCGACACGCGGGCCGGGCTGGGATGGTTCCCGCGCGCGCAGCAGGAGCCCTGATCGAAACGCTACCGATCGTGCGGTAGATCCCGGTGCCGCTTGGGTGCGCGGGAGTTTACGGCGGCCGGCGGCCTTTGATCCCCATGCCGTCGGGCTACCGCCGCAGGACCTCGACTTCCCGGCATCGGCTGCCGCGCTTCGCCTTGCGGCTGATCCCTACAAGGCGCATTTGACGATCGACCGCCGCTCGGACCGGGAACGGGCCGACCTCTTGGGGGATCGAGGCTTCAGATGAAGCCTCGACGGCTCTGATCGGCGGAACGGGGGATCAGAGGTCCGTCGGCTTGCCGCCGCCGGCTGCGGCGTTTCCCAGCGCCTGCCGCTTGGCCTCCACAAGAAGCGTCAGGCAGCGGTCGCGCCATTGCCGCCGGGCGGCAAGGTCGTCGGCCTTCGTATAGAGCCGTCGTTGCCGCTCGACGTCGGCGACAAGGGTCTCACTCCAATCGCGCGGGTCGGCCTGCTCTTCGGCGAGCGTGCGATACATCGGCCCGAGGTTGCGGCAGTACTCCGCGATGCCCTCCCGCGCGTTGAGGTCGATCGTCTCGAACGGGCCCATGAAGAACCAACGCAGTCCAAGCCCGTCCGAGACGGCGCGGTCGACGTCGTCGACGCTGCAGATGCCGTCCTCGACCAGCCGGAACGCCTCGCCGAGAATGGCGCTCTGCAAGCGGTTTACGAGAAAGCCATTGATCTCGCGTGACAACCTGACCGGTGACTGACCCACGTCGCGCATCAGCGCGGCCGAGCGCTCCACGACGCTCGGGTCGGTCCAGGGCGCGGGCACGATCTCCACCAGCGGGATCAGATGCGGCGGGTTGATCGGGTGGACGACCAGGCAGCGCCGGCGGTGGGCCAGGGGCTCGGTGAAGGCCGAAGCCGGAAACCCCGATGTCGAACTCGCCACGATCGCGGTCGGCGGCACGAGCGTATCGAGGCGCTGATGGAGCGGGCGCTTGATCTCCAGCCGCTCGGGTGCGCTTTCCTGCACGTAGTCGCAGTCGGCGACCGCCCGTTCCAGGCAGTCGGCCACGGTTATCTTCGCCGTCATAGGGCCGCCGTCGGCGTCGAGCCGACCCCGGACGCTCTCGTGCGCCCGATCGGCTGCGCCGGGCGCCTCGTCGAAGAGCATCACCTCCAGTCCGGCCCGAGCGAAGACGAGCGCCCACGAGGCCCCGACGGTTCCGCAGCCGACGATCGCAATTCGTTTCATGGACGCCTCCGATATGAATGCGCGTCGGTCGCCATGCTAGCGCGCGACGAGCCCGAGGACGTTGGCGCCGGTGTAGATGCCGAGGAGCACGATCGCGACCGAGGAGATGGCGAGAAGGATGTTGAAGCCCCTGCCGCCCCGAATGGCGGGATCGGTCTCGGTGTTGCGCAGGTACCAGGTGGCGATCACGGCCGCGAGGAGGAAGATGCCGGTCGAGACGCCGCCGATCTGGATCATCAGGACGGGCGACTGGATGAACAGATACGCCGTACCCCAGACGATCGGTAGGCCGACCGTGAAGATCCGGATCCACTTCAATCGCTGTCGCGTGTTGCGCCAGTCCACCACGCCGAACTCGGCCAGGAGGTTGGTGTACATACGGGACCAGCTCGGGATCGAGGCCCAGAGCGTCGAGCCGAGAACGGCGACCGCGCCGACAAGGAAGAGCGTCCCCGCCCAGTCGCCGAGCGTGTCGGTATACATGCGCGACACGGTCCCGATCATGTCGTTGCCCGCCGGCACGAGCCCCTGCGGATGCAGCACGGCGGCACCCATGATGTAGAAGGCAAGCGTGCCGAACGTGTAGATGCACCAGGACACGAAGGCGTCCTTGTACATCACCGAGATCCAGCCCCGCGCGCGCCGCTTCCAAGCCTCCGACCCGTCGTTCGGGCCGACATAGCGGGCGTATCCCTTTTCGACGCACCAATAGGTGTAGAAGGTGAGTTCGTCCGCCCCGACGCCTGTGATGCCGAACATCGCGATGGCGATGCCGATCGCGCCGGCGGGAATGGCCAGCGTCAGCCCCGACAGCACGTCGTCGACCGAATAGGCGTAGGGCGTCGCGGGCAGGCCGAGCGCGATGACGATGGTGCCGATCGAGAAGACGACGACGAGAAGCACGGCGCCGCGTTCGATAAGCGAATAGCGATTCGAATACAGAAGGACGATCGAGGTGAAGACCGTGACGAGCGTCCAGATGGTGATCGACGTGCCGCCCAGGGGATCGCCGCCGATCGGCAGAAGGATCGACAGGGCCACGGCGGCCCCGCCGACGACACCGCCGATCTGCAGGATCTTGGTCAGCGCCATGATGGCCCAGAGCACGTTGATCCAGCCGACCCGGCCGAAATGCGGGGGCACCTTGTTGTAGCCGGTCAAGGCTGGTTGGCCCGTCGAGATGGTCCAGCGGGCGAGCTCGATCTGCACCGCGACCTTCACGAAGGTCGAGAAGATGACCATCCAGAGAAGAACGAAGCCCGTCCGGGCGCCGAGCGTCGTGGTGGCGATCAGTTCGCCCGAACCCACGATCGATGCCGACAGGATCAGGCCCGGCCCCAGATGTTTCAGCGAATGAGCCCAGCCGGTCGGGGGCTCCATGATGCCCTCGCTGGTCAGGTGATAGGGGTCGTCGCGATCGGCGACGACGTGCGCGGGCGCAGCGTTCGCGGTGGTGCTCATATGGTCCTCCCTGCGTCGCCTTCAGGCAACGTCGTTGCCATCGGCCTAGCACGCGGCTCACGTGTAGCTCGAATCAACCAAAACTGATTCCCTGCGACGGAACCCGCAAACCAGCTGCCTTCCTGCGCTTTTGAAGAAGTTGCAGACCGCTGAGTCCCGCCGACCCAATTCCAGCCGGTTGACTCCGCCAGCGCCACGATGTCTGCTGTCTGACAACTTTTGCCGAACTGGTTGTGGAAGGGATCGAACGTGACCGACGGGCTCGCCCGCCTGCCCCCTGCCAACCGCACGCGCGCCGCGATCGACATCGTCGCGAACTACATCGCGCAGGCCGGGCTCAAGCCGGCCGAGCGCCTGCCGACGGAACACGAGCTGATGGGTGCGCTGGGCATCGGGCGCTCGACGGTGCGCGAGGTCATGCGTCACTTCCAGGCGCTGGGCGTGATCGAGACGCGGCGGGGCAGCGGTTCGTTCCTGCGTCGGAGCATTTCGGCCGCGACCGTCCACCTTCCGCTTTCCTTCGATCCCGGACCGGTACGCGACGGCCTCCTGCGCACCCTCGACGTGCGGCGCGGGCTGGAGGTCGAGGCGAGCATGCTGGCCGCCGTCCGTGCCAAGGCGGCCGACATCGAAAGGATGCGCGAGACGCTGGAGGAGATGGAACGCGTCCACCTGGAAAAGGGGACCGCGGGTCGCGAGGATCTCGCCTTCCATCTTTCGATCTACGAGGCGACCCGCAACCCGCTTTTCGGCCAGCTTCTGGAGCAGATGCGGGAGGCCTTCGAGCTCTTCTTCGACAAGCCCTTCGACCGGCCGGACTTTGCCCGCCGCTCCTTCCCGTTCCACCGCGAACTCTTCGACGCCATCCAAGCCCGCGATCCGGCGGCCGCGCGCGAGAAGACGCTCGAAATCCTCGCCATCGTCGAGGAAGACATCAAGGACATGTCCCAATGATCGACGGGATGGACTGGCTCGACCATGCGGCCGGCATCGTCGCACACGATGCACCCAACGCCTATGCGGCGGTGGTGCCCCCCATCGTGCAGACGTCGCTCTTCACCTTCGAATCCTACGCGGAAATGGAAGAGGTCTATCGCGGCCTCAAGCAGCGTCCGGCCTATTCGCGCGGGTTGAATCCGACGACGCGCATCTTCGAGGAGAAGGTGGCAGCGCTCGAAGGCACGGAGGACGCCTTGTCCTTCGCCAGCGGCATGGCGGCGATCTCCTCCACGGTCCTGACCTTCGTTTCGCCGGGCGAGCGCATCCTGGCGGTCCGCAACGTCTATCCCGACGCCTACCGCCTGTTCGAGACCTTCGCCCGGCGCATGGGCATCCAGGTCGACTATGTCGACGGGCTGGACGAGACGGCCGTGAAAGCGGCGCTGCCAGGCGCCAGGCTCTTCTACATGGAGAGCCCGACGAGCTGGGTGATGGAGGCGCACGACGTCGGCGCGCTCGCCGCCCTCGCGCGCGACGCTGGCGTCATGACCGTCATCGACAATTCCTGGGCCTCTCCGGTCTTCCAGAACCCGATCGCGCTCGGCGTCGATCTCGTCCTGCATTCGGCCTCGAAATATCTCGGCGGCCATAGCGACGTGGTGGCGGGCGTGGTGGCGGGTCCGGCACCCCTTGTCGGGCGCATCCGGGGCGAGACGCATCCCTATCTCGGCGGCAAGCTGTCGCCGTTCGAGGGCTGGCTCCTGATCCGGGGCCTTCGCACGCTCCCCATCCGCATGAAGGCGCACGAGGCGTCGGGACTGGCGGTCGCCCAGCGCCTGAAGGCGCATGCGGCGGTCGAGAGCGTCGCCCATCCCGGTCTCGGCAACGCCCTGCCGCCTGGCCTGCGCGGCACGTCCGGCCTGTTCTCCTTCGTGTTCCGCGAGGGCATCGACATCGCCCGTTTCACGAACGCGCTCTCGACCTTCAGTCTCGGCGTCAGTTGGGGTGGGCACGAAAGCCTTATCGTGCCGGGCGCCATCGTCCGCGCTCAGGCGGCGCAGCCCAACTCGGCGGTCGCCTTCGGCATCCATCCGAAATCCGTGCGCCTGCATGTCGGCCTCGAAGGCACCGAGCTTCTCTGGGCCGACATCGAAGCGGCCATCGCGGCCGCCACGCTCTGACCCGACACCACGACAACCCAAGGAGGAATGGCATGATCAGGACGCTTCTCACCGCCACCATGCTGGCCGGCCTCGGCGCCGGCCCGGCGTTGGCCCAAACCCTCAAGTTGACGGAGGTGATCACCAGCCCCGAGCGCACGGCCACGCTCCGGGAGATCGTGAAGGGCTTCGAGGCCGAGAACCCCGGCGTCACGGTCGAGATCACGTCGCTGCCCTGGGGCCAGGCCTTCGAGCAGTTCGCGACCACCGTCTCGGCCGGCGAGACGCCGGACGTCGTGGAGATGCCCGACACTTGGCTGGCGCTCTACGCCAAGAACGGCGCGCTGGAGAATCTCGAGCCCTACCTGAAGGACTGGCAGTACACGGCCGGCCTGAACGACCGGGCGCTCCAGTTCGGCCGCGCGGTCGACAACACGGCCTATATGCTGCCCTACGGCTTCTATCTGCGGGCCATGTTCTACAACAAGGACGTGTTCAAGGCGGCCGGCGTCGAGGCGCCGCCGAAGACGCTCGACGAGTTCACGGCCGCCGCGGAGAAGATCAAGGCGGCCGGCAAGGCGGCCTACTGCCTCCGTGGCGGCCCGGGCGGGCTCAACGGCTGGGTGATGTTCGGCGCGACCGCGAACGGCGACAACACCTTCTTCAAGGAGGACGGAACCTCGACCTTCACCGAACCCGGCTGGGTCGAGGGCCTGACCTACGTGGTCGATCTCTACAAGAACGGCCATGCGCCGAAGGACTCCATCAACTGGGGCTTCAACGAGATCGTGGCGGGCTTCTATTCCGGCACCTGCGCGATGCTCGATCAGGACCCGGACGCGCTGATCGCCATCGACGAGCACTTGACGCCCGAGCAGTACGGCGTCGCGCCCATGCCCAAGGGTCCGTCCGGCAAGGCCTTCCCGACCATCGGCTATGCCGGCTGGTCGATGTTCGCCGCCAGCGAGCACAAGGACCTCGCCTGGAAGCTGATCGCGGCGCTGGAAGGCCCCGAAGGGAATCTCGCCTGGAACAAGCGCACGGGCGCCCTGCCCGTCCACAAGTCGGCCGAACAGGACCCGTTCTACGCGCAGGACAAGTTCAAGGGTTGGTTCGAACAGCTCTCCGATCCGAACGTCGTGCCGACCGTGATGCCGACCGACCTCGAGGAATTCGCCTTCTTCAAGGATTCGCTGGTGATCAAGACCAGTCAGGAAGCGCTTCTGGGTTCGATCTCGCCGGAGGACCTTGCCAAGCAATGGGCGGACTACCTCACCGCCGCCAAGAAGAAGCAGATGGGCAACTGATCCGCACCATCGCCTGCGGGAGGCGGCCCGGCCGCCCCCCACCTCTCCTCCAGACCTCGGCGAAGAGCCCATGACCGCCATAGGCCAGACAGGCGTCCCGCCTGCCCCGCAAGCCCTGCGCCGGAGCTGGACGACCAGCCTGCAGCCCTATCTCTATGCCGCGCCGGCCGTGATCCTGATCGTCACGGTGATGCTGGTGCCGCTGGTGGTCGGGATTTCCTACGCCTTCCGCGACATACGGCTGCTCAATCCGTTCAGCGGCGGCTTCGTCGGCCTCCAGCACTTCGTGACGCTCGCCTCGGACCGGAACTTCCGCCTGGCCCTCGGCAACACGGTGTTCTGGACGGTCACCTCGGTGACGCTTCAGTTCGTGTTCGGCCTGATCCTTGCGCTTCTCCTGAACCGCCCCTTCGCGGGCCGAGGGATCGCGCAGGCGCTCGTCTTCCTGCCCTGGGCCGTGCCGAGCTTCCTGTCCGGCCTCGATTGGGCCTGGCTGTTCAATCCCGTGGTCGGGCCGATTCCGCACTGGCTCACGGCACTCGGCCTGATGGACACACCGTCGAACATCCTCGCCGATCCCGACCTCGCCATGTGGGGACCGATCGTCGCCAACGTCTGGTGGGGCATACCCTTTTTCGCGATCACGCTGCTCGCCGCGCTCCAGTCCATCCCGCGCGACATCTACGAGGCCGCCGCGATCGACGGGGCGGGCGCGATCGAGCGCTTCCGCTCGATCACCCTGCCGTTCCTGGCGCCGACGATCGCGATCACCATTCTCCTCCGCACCGTTTGGATCGCCAACTTCGCCGACCTCATCGTCGTGATGACCAATGGCGGGCCGGCCGACCGGACGCAGATCGTCGCGAGCTACATCTTCACCACCGCATTCCGTCGCCTCGATTTCGGCTACGCCTCGGCCATCGCGCTCGTGTTGCTCATGCTCCTGATGATCTATTCGCTGCTCCTCGTGAGCCTGCGCCAGATGCTCCTGAACAGGTCCTGACCCATGGCCGCCGTCGCACACCGGCGCCTTGCCGGCACCATTGCCCACCGCACCGCCATCCTCCTCTATATCGCCGTCGCGCTGTTTCCGCTGTTCTGGCTGCTCAAGGTCTCGGTCACGCCGAACGCCCTTCTCTACAGCGAAGGGGTGCGGCTGTGGCCGTCGCGCACGAGCTTCGAACACTTCGCCTTCGTGCTCCGGAACAGCGATTTTCCGCTGTTCTTCCGAAACAGCTTGATCGTCTCCCTGTCGACCGCCGTGATCGTGACCCTGATCGCGGCCGGCGCCGGCTACGCGATGTCGCGCTTCCGGTTCCGCGGCAAGCTGTGGCTGATCGGGCTGATGCTGGTGACGCAGATGTTCCCGCTAGTGATGCTGATCGCTCCGATCTTCCGCATGCTGGCGCCGCTCGGCCTCACCAACAGCCTGACCGGCCTCGTCATCGTCTACACCGCCTTCAACGTGCCCTTCGCCGTCTTCCTGATGCAGTCCTTCTTCGACGCCATCCCGAAGGATCTCGATGAGGCGGCGATGATCGACGGTGCCAGCCGCTTCCAGGCCTTTCGCGAGATCATCGTGCCGCTGACGCTGCCCGGCATGGCCGCGACGCTCGGCTTCGTCTTCACGGCTGCCTGGAGCGAACTCCTGTTCGCGCTCATGCTGATCTCCAAGACGGATGCCAGCACCTTTCCGGTGGGGCTCCTGTCCTTCGTGTCCAAGTTCGGCGTCAACTTCGGACAGATGATGGCGGCCGGCGTCCTGGCGCTGATCCCGGCGCTCCTCTTCTTCCTCCTCATCCAGCGCTTCCTCGTGCAGGGCCTTACGGCCGGCGCGGTCAAAGGCTGAAGGGCACGAACGACATGGCCACGATCGATCTCAAAGCCGTCCAGAAATCCTTCGGACCCATCCATGTCCTGCAGCCGGTGGACCTCCAGATCAGGAGCGGCGAGTTCGTCGTCCTGGTGGGTCCGTCGGGCTGCGGAAAGTCGACGCTCCTGCGGATGATCGCCGGCCTGGAGGAGACCACGTCCGGTGACATCCTGATCGCGGGCCAGCGCGTGAACGACATGGAGCCCAAGGACCGGAACATCGCCATGGTGTTCCAGTCCTACGCGCTCTACCCGCACATGAGTGTCGCCGGGAACATGAGCTACAGCCTGAAGCTCCGGAAGACCGCGAAGGAACGCATCGCCAAGGCCGTGAAGGGTGCTGCCGAGACGTTGGGGCTTTCGAAGCTGACCGACCGCAAGCCGCGCGCTCTTTCGGGCGGCCAGCGCCAGCGTGTGGCCATGGGGCGCGCGATCGTGCGCCAGCCGCAGGCCTTCCTGTTCGACGAGCCCTTGTCCAACCTCGACGCCCGGCTCCGCGAGCAGATGCGGGCCGAGATCAAGAAGCTCCACCAGCGCCTTGGCGCCACCTCCATCTACGTGACCCACGACCAGATCGAGGCCATGACCCTGGCCGACCGGATCGTCGCGCTCGACGCCGGCCGCATCCAGCAGATCGGCACCCCGCTCGACCTCTACCAGCGCCCGGCCAACCGCTTCGTCGCCGGCTTCATCGGCTCGCCGGCGATGAACTTCGTCTCCGGCACCTTTCGAAAGGGCGACGAAGGACGGCCGCCGCATCTCGACGCCGGCCATGCCGCCATACCGCTCGCCGAACTCGGCATCGCCGACGGCCGAGCGCTGACGATCGGCATCCGTCCCGAACACATCGTCTTCGCCGATCCCGAGGCGACGGACGCGATCGACTGCGATGTGGAACTGGTCGAACCGACGGGCGTCGGGACCATCGTCCATCTGCGTTTCGGCGACGTCGCCCTGAAGGCCTACAGGCCCGGCTACGGCGATTGGAAGGCAGGCGGGCGCCTGCGCATCCTTGCCCCGGTCGAGCATATCCACGTCTTCGACGGCGAGACGGGAATGCGCATCGAGCACGGGGGAGAAGCGAGGGTTTGAGGGCGCCCGCTTCGGCTCACCCGCTCCAGCGTTAGTGATCGCGCATGCAACCCCGAGATGGGATGCGCATTCCCTGCCCGATGGGACTGTGTATCGGAGGCGGCCTCGCTGGGCTCCTCTGCCAATCGAGAGGGTTCAACTATGTCGACTTCCTACAGCCGTGACGAGCGCCCCGTCGACCGCGACGTGGATCGCACCGTCGTCGTGACCGATCGTGGCCGCAGCGGCGGCTCCGGCTGGTTCATCGCGGGGATCGTCGTCGTCGCCCTGGTGATCGGCGGCTTCTTCCTGTTCGGCGGCAATCTTGGCACGGGCGTCGGCTCGAGTGCGGGCGGCGGGACGACCAATATCACCGTCGATACGCCGGACATCAATGTCGGCTCCCCCGCGGCCCCGGCCGGCGGCGCGTCGTCGGGCTCCGCGACCCCGGCTCCGGCCAACTGATTTTCGCCACTCGCTCGGAAAAGGGGGTGCGACCGCGGGCGTCGCACCCCCTTTTTTTGCGCGCTACAGTCATTCCCTCCCTCACGCCATCCTTGGATCGCGACTGCCGAACGCGGAATTCGCCCGGAACGACCGCTTGCGGAAGCGAAAGCACCCAGCCTAGTCTTCGTGAGCGTCGGTTCCGGCATCATGGAGATGGATCAGCATGTGCCACCAGTGCGTCATCGAAAGCGTGAAGAGCTCCATGCTGTCCCGCCGGTCGTTCTTCTGGGGCGCGTCGGCCGCGGCCGGCGCATCGCTCGCCTCCGGCCTCGTCTCGCCGCGCCCCGCGCTTGCGCAGACAAGCGGACGCGTGGTCGATCTCACCCATGCCTATGATGGGCAGTTCCCGACCTTCGACGGCGCCCCCGGCATCGTCGCCGAGGAAGCCGTGAACTTCGACAAGAGCGGCTACCAGCTCTTCAAGCTCACGATCTTCGAGCACACGGGAACCCATATCGACGCTCCGCTGCATTTCAGCAAGGACGGCGCGAGCGTCGACGAGTTGGAGCCCCAGAGCCTCGTCTGCCCGCTCTGCATCATCGACATCACCGCGAAGGCGGCTGACGATCCCAACGCCACGGTGGAGGCGGAAGACGTCGAAGCCTTCGTCTCGGCCAATGGCGAGATTCCTGCGGGAGCGTGCGTCGCCATGCGTTCGGGTTGGGCCGGGAAGGTCGGCACCCCGTCCTTTCGCAACAACGAGGCGGGACAGTTCGCCTTTCCCGGCTTCGGCAAGTCGGCGACCGACCTTCTCGCTGAACGGAACGTCGCCGCCATCGGCGTCGATACGCTGTCGCTCGATCCCGGCAATTCGGCGGACTTCGCCGTCCACACGTCGTGGCTGCCGGGGGGCCGCTACGGCATCGAGTGCATGAACAACCTGGAGGAACTCCCGGTGACGGGGGCCACGGTGTTCGTCGGCGCGCCGAAGCACAAGGGCGGAACCGGTGGCCCGGCCCGCGTGCTGGCACTGGTCTGATCCCGCCTCGCAAGGCGTGTCGTTAGACTGTGAGACCGGCTTTCGCTACGCCCTTGCTTGCAGAAAATGCCCTGCAACAACAGACAGATCGCACACGACGCGGCGCGATCGCTGCGCGATCACGCAAATGCGTCATTGCAACACACGCCGTGATCCATCAATCTATCACAGTGGTCGCATGATATGGGCGACCCGAACCCAGGAGCCGTGCAGGACCCACGACCATTCGAACGAAGGGAACGCAAGATGGATACTCTGACGACCAGCGACATCGTCGCAACTCAGCCGAGGCCTGAAGAGGACGACGTCCTCTCCGCTTTCGCACTGGCTCCGTCAGAACCGGATCCGGAGATCGAAGAGCGGACGTTTGCCGACAGGCTGGAAGACTTCCTGAAACTCGCAAGAGCCCACTGATGCCCTGAGCGGAGGGGCTCCAGAGCCTCGGGCTCCCCCGCTCGCCCGCATCCCCCATTGCCGGCCAAAACCTCGGTCAAGCCGACCGTGGCGGTCGCTTATCGGACACGCTTCATGAGCTGCCGATCCCCCGCCCGACTGGCGCCGCTCTGGAGGGACGCCCCTTCGGCCGGCGCGGCGCGTCCGCCGAGGTGGCGGAAGCGGTTCCGTTCGCGTGTGGGCCGGATCGCGCTTCATGACGAAGGAGACGGTCGACGTCGATGGCGGCGCTGATTGTCCCCGAGACCGTCAGCGCGCGATGCGCAGGGCCGAGATTTCGTCGGTGATGGTCGCGAAGGCTCGCAGGAGATCGTTGGAGTTCTTGGCGTCGTAGTAGAGCTTGGCGCCCTTTCCGTCGATACCATTGGAAGCGCAGGCGCGCAGGCGCTCCTTGATCGGGCTGCCGTCCTTCAGGTCGAAGGCGATGGAGAAGATGACCACGCCGTCGCCACCGTCGTCGTTGGTGCCGTCCTTCTTGATGTTCTCGCAGGTGAGACTCATGGTCTCGTTCATGGCCGCAGTGATGCTGGAGATGTTGGCTCTGGGCGTGGTCGCCTTGGTGGCGTCGAACATGCGGCCCGTCCGGATCTTCTCCACCCCGCTCTTCGTCTCCATGAACTGACCATAGCCGTATGTGCCGAACTGCGAGCGGTTGGCGTTCGTCAGTTCGATCTGGTCGCCGTTCGTATACGAGGCGTTGTAGGTGTTCTCGCCGTCCGTCATGAGGACGATGACCTTGAGATTATCCTTCGTGCCCCGCGCGCGCCCTTCCGAGAAGGGTTCCCCGCTGGTGAGGGTGCGCCATCCCCAGGCTAGACCTTCGGCGATGTTCGTTCCGCCGCTTGCAATCATGCCTTGAACGGCGGCTACGGCGGTGGACTGCGTAGCCGTCAGCGGCGTGATGGCTGCGGTGGTGCATCCCCTATTGGGACCCTTGTCAGTATTGAAGTCGGCGTAAGCCGTAGCGTTCAGATACCGCGTTATGTCCCTTTGCGCTCGAAGCGCGTCATTGTCGTTCGCATACGCAGATATTGGGAGATAATCGTTCTTCTGAGATACGAGTGTTCCTCCCCAGTTGTATTCCGACGGAGCCAGGAAGGGCACGAAGAGCGTGGCGGGATCGATTACGGTCGGCGCGTCATCCGTGATCGCGTATCCCGAAGGACGCGATTGAACGCAGCCTTTCCACTTCCAGTTGGAATTGCGCAATCCGAGCTTTGTAAAAATCGTGAACTTGGACGTCGGCAGCGTCAATCCCGGCACCTTCCAGTCGAAGTCATCATGGTTGGAAGGGCTGAGGCCTGCCGTATCCATCCACGAGGGCGGCGGACTTTTTGCACCGACATTGACCGATGCGGCGAAGGGCACGACGGAAATTCGAACTGGATCTTTCGAGTTGGCTAGCGGCTGAGGCGCCAGCATCTGCTCGACAAGTTTCTGGGATGCGTCACGCAGAGTTGTGATCTTCGGTGTAACTCCGCCGAGCGGGGGGTTATTCATCGAGCCCGAATTGTCGAGCACCAGCGCCAGTTCGATCGAGCGGTTGGAGACGACGACCTCGCTGGTCACTTCCAGACGCCAGGTTTCGAGATTGACTTTCCCCTTCGTGACGAGCTTCACGGCGCTGCCGAAGAAGGTCGGCTCGTCGCGCGTCGCCTTCACGCTGAGGACGTTGTTGCCGTCGACCCGGCTAACGCCCTGATAGGTGAAGACGGTGTTGTCGCTGGCGTCGTGTCCCTCGTTCGAGAAGAACAGGGCCTTGGCCCACCGCTCAAGCTCGGCGGGGTCCTGCGTGCGGCCATATTCCTTGGCGGCCCCGAGCGCTGCCGCGTCCACGGAGCGCTGCATGCTCCATTTGGCGCCTTCGACATTGGCCGTGTCGACCGCCATGCCTGCCGTCACGATGACGACGGGGAGAAGCAGGCCGAACATCATCGCGACGTTGCCGCTTCTGTCGCGGCGCATGGAGGAGATCGGATTCACGACAGGTCCTCCATCGGATCGGGAGAGGCGATCATTTCCACGCAATCTCGGAGCCCTTTCGCGGCCGAAAGGCGAAGGTCCGCTCGAAGTCCAGCGCTCCGAACTCTCCGCCGAGCCCGATCAGCGGGACATAGCGGTAGGTGACCTTGGCGAAGACGAAGTAGGCGTTGGTCAGATCCTTGAGGTCGGGGGGAAGCGAATAAGGAGTGCCGCGGGTGGCCGCGACGGCGGTGCCCTTGCGTGACCAGTCGACGGTCGCCTTGCCGTTGGCGTCGGTCTTCACCGTGGTGATGGTGATCTCGGGCTTCCTGTCGCCGGGTCTGCCGACGATGGCGTCGGAGATCAGGAGGACGTTGCGCATGCGCGTGTCGTCCATTTCCGGCGAGCGGGCGACGATGCCGCCCACAGTCTCCGCGGCGTTGTCCACCCGCCGTTTCGTGATCAGCGCGTCCGAGGCCTCGAACGTGCCGATATAGAGAAGCAACATGACCGGGAGGATCATCGCGAACTCGACCGCGGCGGCGCCCTTGCGGTCGCGGATCAGACGGGGGCGGGACGACCGCTTGGTCTTCGACATCGCCGCCGGTCCTCAGCAATTGGCCTTGGTGGAAGTCGCGCCGCCGAACGGCTCGTTCAGGAAGGCCGCGGTGGCCCCGAGGACCGCGTTGCCCTTGGTGCCCTCCATCAGGCGGCTGAGCATCGCCGCGGTCCACGGCCATTCGTAATAGGCGCGGATCACCGTGATCGTGTCCTGGCCGCCGGGATTGAAGCAGAAATTGTCGCGATCGACCGCACCGTCGCGCAGCGTGACCGTCACTGGGATGGCCTGGCCTGCAGGAAAGGTGCGCACGTCCAGCGACAGCCGGTCGCAGGACATCAGCATGGAGATGTCACCGCAGATCTTCCGGCGGAACGCGTCGGCATCCGTGTCCGCCTTCTGGACGGCGCCGGTCATCACCTGACGCGCGGCGACGTTGACGGCATGGTTCAGCATCACGCCCGCAGTGGTGGCGAGGGCCGTCTCGATCATCGCAAAGAGCAGAAAGAAGAAGGGCAGCGCGACCAGCGCGAACTCCACGGCCGCGGCGCCCGACCTGTCGCGACGGAAACGCAAGGCCGACGCCCGCGCGCGGCCGATGATCGACTCGAGACTTGCTACCATGGATTGAAGGTGTAGGACGCGAGTTCCTAAAAGGGGTTTAAACTTCCGACTCGCATTCAACGCATGAAAGCTTTTCCCTCCCAGGACCAGCGGACGGCGATTTCTCTTCCCTGCAGCCGGGCCGAACCTCGCGGATCCGACACAACACCTATCCAAGGTACATAACAGGCTCTAGGCTCCCGTCGGGGAACGGAGGAGGCGATCATGGGCCGCACCGCAAGGATTCTCGCCGGCATTTTCGCCTGGGGTCTGATCGCGGCGGCATCCGACGCCCCGGTCCAGGCACAGATGCCCGAGCGAACGATCGTCCCTGCCCCCGATGCCGACTACTACGGCCATGACTTCGACATCCTGAAGGACGTCGACCAGAACCTGTGCGAGACGGCCTGCCTGTCGGACAATCAGTGCCAGGCCTTCACCTTCAACACGTCCAAGGGCTGGTGCTTCCTCAAAAGCGAGGCGGGCGAGCTTCGGGCGGCGCCCGGCGTCGTGTCGGGCCGCATCGCGGTCGCCGCCGCGCCCGGCGAGCTGGAAGAGCGCGAGCGCCAGCGCAGCGCCGAACTTGCAAAGCTTCCCCGCCTCGATCTCGACGCCGCACGCAGCGTCCGGCTCGGCCTTGCCGAAGAGGAGCGCGACGCCGCGATCCCAGCCGGCGAGGCGCTGTGGCCCTATGCCGACGCGGCGCTGGAGCGTCGGGACTACGCCGCCGCCATGGCGGCCTATCGCGAGGCGCTGCGACGCGATCCGTCCTCGGGGCGTGCCTGGCTCGGCCTCGCGCTCGCCAGCCTCTCCTTCACGTCGGACGACTATCAGGCCGCGCAGGACGCGAAGGCGCTACGGCAGTCCTCCGCCGTCAACGCCTATCTCACGGCGGGCGAAGACCGCGAAAAGGCGGCGGCCCTCGATTTCCTGGCCCAGGGCTTTGCAGCGGACGAGAACTGGAAGGAGGCGATCCGCACCTGGCGGGCGGCCCTCGCCATCCAGGAACGGCCGGACGCGCGCAAGAGCCTCGACGCGGCGCTCGCCGAACACGGCTTCCGTATCATGGGCAACACGGTCGACAACAACGCCTCGTCGCCCCGCATCTGCCTGACGTTCTCCGAGCCCTTGAACGCGTCGATCACATCCGGCGAAGCGGCGTGCGACTACGTTCAGGTGGAGGGCGGCGACACGCTGCCCGTCTCGGCCTCGGGCTCGCAGATCTGCGTCGAGGGCGTGACGCACGGCTCCCGCTACCGGATCGTCGCGCGCAAGGGCATCCCGTCGGAAAGCGGCGAGGTGCTCGCGAAGAACGTCGAGAGCTCCGTCTATGTGCGCGACCGCGACCCGTCCGTGCGCCTGTCGGGCAACGCCTATGTGCTGCCGGCCGGCGGCGAGGCCTCGATCCCGGTCACCAGCATCAACACCGACACGATCGAGGCTCGACTCCTGCGCGTCGGCGACCGGGCGCTGGCGCGCACGATCGGCGCCGGCCGCTTCCTGACGCAGCTCGAAAGCTACACGCTGGACGAGGTGAACGAGACCGACGGCGAGACGGTCTGGACCGGCGCCGTGGACGTGAAGCGCACCGCCAACGAAGAGGTGACGACGGCCATTCCGGTGGCCGCGATCCTCCCCGAGCGCAAGCCCGGCGTCTATATCCTGTCGGCCAAGGCCAAGAACGCGCGCGCCGGCGACGAGGCGCCCGCTACGCAATGGTTCGTCCTCACCGATGTCGGTCTGACGAGCTTTGCAGGCGCCGACGGGTTCCACGTCTTCGCCCGCTCGCTCGGCTCCGCCGAGCCGATGGGGGGCGTCAAGCTCGACCTCGTCGCCGTCAACAACGAGATCCTGGGCACCGCCGAGACCGACGCCGCCGGCCATGCGCGCCTCTCGCCCGGTCTTCTCAAGGGCACGGGCGGCGACCGGCCGGCGCTGCTGATGGCGACCCGAGCCGACGGCGACTTCTCCTTTCTCGACATGACCGCCGCGCCCTTCGACCTGACGGACCGGGGCGTCGAAGGCCGGGAACCGGCCGGCGCGCTCGACGTCTTCCTGACGCCCGAACGCGGCATCTACCGGGCGGGCGACACCGCCCACCTGACGGCCCTGATGCGCGACGGTCGCGGCGCGGCGGTGGAGGGCCTCTCCATGACCGCGATTCTCAAGCGGCCGGACGGCGTCGAGGACCGGCGCCTCCTGCTCCAGGCTTCGCAGGCCGGGGGCCTCGCCTTCGACCTTCCCCTCCCCGCCGGCGCGATGCGCGGGCTCTGGACGCTGGCGCTCCACACCGACCCCAAGCAGCCGGCGCTTGCCTCCACCTCCCTGCGCGTCGAGGACTTCGAGCCGGAGAAGATCGACTTCGACCTCGCCCTGCCCGATGCGCCGATCGACCCGGCCGCGCCGCCGAACCTCGACGTCGCCGTCCGCTATCTCTTCGGCGCGCCGGCGGCGGGGCTCGGCGTGTCCGGCGAGACGGTGCTCTCTGCCGCCGATGGCCTTGCCGCCTATCCCGGCTTCCGCTTCGGCCTGGCCGACGACGCGCCGACGCCGACGCGCCTTCCCTTCGAGGCGGACCCGACCGCCGAGGACGGCACGGCCACGATCGTCCTCGCCCCGTTCGAGCCGCCGGTGACGACGAAGCCGCTCCAAGCCTCCGTCCAACTTCGCGTGACCGACGCGGGCGGACGGCCGGTGGAGCGCTCGCAGATGCGTCCTCTCCTCGGCACCAAGACGCGCCTCGGCCTTCGCCCCCTCTTCGACGGCGCGGTCGGCGAGAACGCCGAGGCCGGCTTCGAGATCGTCGCGCTCGGTCCCGACGGCGCGCGGATCGGGCGCGAGAGCATCGGATGGGTGTTGAACAAGGTGACGACCGACTTCCAGTGGTATTCCGTCAACGGCCGCTGGAACTACGAGACCACGCAGCGCAAGGAGCGCGTGGGCAGCGGCACGCTCGCCGTGCCCGCCGACGCGCCGGCGCGCCTCACCGTCCCCGTCGCCTGGGGCAGCTACGAACTCGTGCTGAACGACCCCGCGCCGGACGCCCTGCCCACGAGCGTCGCCTTCGAGGCCGGCTGGTACGTCGCCCCGAGCTCGATGGAAACGCCCGACGTCCTCAAGCTCTCGCTCGACAAGCCACGCTACCGCGTCGGCGACACGGCCACGGTCCACATCGAGCCGCGCTTCGCCGGCAAGGCGCAAGTGCTGGTCATGGGCGAGCGCGTGGTCGCCAGCGTCTCGGCCGACATCCCGGCCGAGGGCGTGGACGTGAGCCTTCCGGTGACGCGCGACTGGGGGCCGAGCGCCTATGTCGCCGCCATTTTCTACCGCCCGATGGACCTCGCCGAGAAGCGCATGCCCGGACGGGCTCTCGGCCTTGCCCATGCCGGCGTCGAGCCGGGCGAGCGGGCGCTCTCGGTCTCGCTGTCGGCACCGGAGCGCATCGCGCCGCGCGACGTTCTGAACGTCGACGTACAGCTCGCCAACGTCCAGCCGGGCGAGACGGCCTACCTGACGCTCGCCGCCGTCGATGTCGGCATCCTCAACATCACTGAGTTCGCGCCGCCCTCGCCGCAGGACCACTATTTCGGTCAGCGGCGCCTCGGCGTCGAGATCCGCGACCTCTATTCCCGCCTGATCGACCGGATGCAGGGAGCGCCCGGCTCGGTGCGCTCTGGCGGCGACGCCGGGGCGGACGGCTCGCGCCCGCCGCCGATGGACGACCTCGTCGCCCTCTTCTCCGGGGTCGTGACGGCGGATGCGGATGGGCGCGCCACCGTCCCGCTCGAAATTCCCGACTTCAACGGCACCTTGAAGCTGATGGCCGTCGCCTGGTCGAAGTCCGGCGTCGGCGAGGCGGATGCGGACGTTCTGGTGCGGGATCCCGTGGTGGCGCAGGTCAGCCGGCCGACCTTCCTCAGCCCCGGCGACCGCTCGCGTATCCAGATCGACCTCAACCATGTGGAAGGGCCGGCGGGCCGGGTCCACCTCGCGCTCTCGGGCGGAGGCGAGGCACTGCGGATCGAGGCCAATGCCGAGGCCGACATCGAGCTGACCGAGGGCGGCCGCGCCCGGCTCCTCGTGCCGGTGGAAGCCGTCGCGCCGGGCGATGGCGCCATGGAACTCGCCGTCGTGACGCCCGACGGCGAGACGCTGACCAAGAGCTTCTCGCTTCCCGTCCGCTCCATCCAGCCGCGCGAGGTGAAGAAGAGTCGCTTCGAGATCGTGGCCGGAGGCTCGCTGGAACTCGGCTCCGACGTCGTCGCCGATTTCCAGCCGGACACCGGGCGCGCCACCCTGTCGGTGACCCGCTTCGGTGGCTTCGACGTCGCCGGCGTCGTGGCGGCGCTCGACCTCTATCCCTATGGCTGCACGGAGCAGCTCACGAGCCGCGCCCTCCCCCTCCTCTATCTCGACCAGACGGTGCTTGCCGCCGGCCTTCCCGGCACGGACGACGTGTCCGAGCGCGTGGCGACCGCGATCCGGGGCGTCCTCGCCAACCAGGATTCGGCGGGCAGCTTCGGCCTCTGGTCACCCGGCGGCGGCGACCTCTGGCTCGACGCCTATGTCACGGACTTCCTGACCCGCGCCCGCGAGACCGGCCACGACGTGCCGCAGGAAAGCTTCACCCTGGCGCTCGACAACCTCGCCAACCAGATCGCCTACCTGCCCGACCAGCCGGACTGGTCGAAGGCGGCCTATGCCTATTACGTGCTCGCCCGCAACGGCCGCGCGGCGATCGGCGACCTGCGCTACACCGCCGACAACGAGGCGGGCGGCTTCAAGACGCCGCTCGCGCAGGCGCAGCTTGCCTCCGCCCTCTCCTTCTACGGCGACGCGGCCCGCGCCGAAACGCTGATGCGACTTGCTGCGGCCCATGCCGCGAGCGGGACCGACGTCCCGGCCCGCGACGACTACGGCACTCCCTTGCGCGACGGCGCGGCGGTCGCGACCCTGGCGCTCGAAACGGGCGTCGGCGGCGTCGACCTTCAGCCGCTTCTCGCCAAGGTCGGCACGGAGCGGGCGGCCAAGCACTACACCTCGACGCAAGAAGACGTGTGGTCGCTGCTCGCCGCCCATGCGGCGCTGGCCAGCCAGCCGCCCGAGCTCGACGTGGATGGAGCGCCGCGCGAAGGCGGCTATTCGCAGACGCTCGACGCCGCCCGCCTCGCCACCCCGATCCGGATCCGCAACCGGGGCGAGGCGCCGGTCTCGGCGGCCGTGACGGTCGCGGGCGTGCCGCTGGTCGCGCCGCCGGCCGAGGCCTCAGGCTACGAGATCACCCGCGCCTACTACACACTGGAGGGTGAGGAGGCCGACCCCGCCGCCATCGCGCAAGGCGATCGGCTGGTCGCGGTGATCGACGTCCTGCCGGTGGACAAGGCGGCCGCGCGGCTGATGATCGACGACCCGCTGCCGGCGGGCCTTGCCATCGACAACCCGTCGATCCTGAAGGGCGGCGACGTCGCGGCGCTCGACTTCCTGGAACTCACCGGCGAGGCCGCGCATACCGAGTTACGCGCCGACCGCTTCCTGGCTGCTGTCGATAAGGCCGAAGGCTCCACCGAGCCCTACCGTTTCGCCTATATCGTGCGCGCCCTGTCGCCCGGCGAGTTCGTCCATCCCGCCGCCATCGTCGAGGATATGTACCGGCCCGAGCGGCGCGGGCGCACGGAGGAAGGGCACGTGTCGGTTGTCGGCCCGCTCCGCTGAAGATGGCACGGCGGCGGATCCTCGGCGCAGGGCTCGGGCTGACGCTCCTGCTGGCCGCCGCCCTCTCCGGCTGGTGGCAGTTGGAGCGCGCCGTCGCCTCGCGCGCGGCCGCGATCCGGGAGCCCGAGACCGGCTTCGTGGTGGAGGCGCGCGACGGCGCCCTGCTGCGCGCCTTCGCCGCCTCCGACGGGCGCTGGCGCATGGCGGCCGGCGTCGGGGATGTCGACCCCCGCTTCGTCACGATCCTGGAAGCCTGGGAGGACAAGCGCTTCCGCACGCATGGCGGCATCGACGCCTTGACGCTGGCGCGCTCCGCCCTCGATTCCCTGCACCACGGCCGGATCGTCGGCGGCGGGTCGACGCTGACCATGCAGGTGGCGCGCCTCGACGAGCGGCTGCCCACGGGCAGTTTTTTCGCCAAAGGCCGCCAGTTCCTCGGGGCGCTGGCGCTGGAGCGCGCGCTGTCCAAGGACGAGATCCTGGCGCTCTATCTCCGGCTCGCGCCTTATGGCGGCAATGTCGAGGGCATCCGCGCGGCGAGCCTCGTCTGGTTCGGCCACGAGCCGAAGCGGCTGACGGCCGGCGAAGCGGCGCTCCTCGTCGCGCTGCCCCAATCGCCCGAGCGCCTGCGTCCGGACCTTCATCCCGAGCGGGCACGGGCGGCGCGCGACCGCGTGCTCGACCGGATGGCCGAGATCGGCATCCTGCCGGCGGCCGACGTGGCCCGCGCCAAGCGCGAGCCGGTCCCGACGCGCCGCCGCGCGATGCCCATGCTGGCCGCCCATGCCGCGAGCGAGGCGCGCGAGCGCACGCTGCACGAGCGCCAGGGCCTGGGCAGCGCGCGGCTGACGATCGACGCGGCGCTCCAGGCCCGGCTCGAGGCCTATGCGCGGGAGAAGGCGGCGACCCTGCCCCGCCCGCAAAGCCTCGCGCTCGTCGTCGCCGATCACGCGACGGGCGAGATTCTGGCCTCGGTCGGCTCGCCCGATGTGTTCGATGCCGGGCGCCAAGGTTATGTCGACCTCACGAAGGCGCAGCGCTCGCCGGGCTCGACGTTGAAACCGCTGATCTTCGGCCTCGCTTTCGAGCGCGGCATCGCCCATCCCGAATCGCTGATGGAGGACCGGCCCACCTCCTTTGCGGGCTACACGCCCGGCAATTTCGACGGGCGGTTCGAGGGCACGCTCACGGCCCGCCGGGCGCTCCAGCTCTCACGCAACCTGCCGGCCGTGGAACTCCTCGTGGCCGTCGGCCCCTCGCGCCTCGTCAGCCGCATCCGGCGCACCGGCGCCAGCCTCGAACTCGGCAACCGCACCCTGCCGGGCCTCGCGATCGGGCTCGGGGGCCTCGGCATTTCCCTGGAAGACCTCGTGCGGGTCTATGCTGGCATCGCCAACGGCGGCCTCGCCAAGCCGCTGCGCATCGACGCCGGAACGGCCCTCGAAGCCGGACCCGTTAGGCGCATCCTGTCGGAACAGGCGGCGTGGTACCTCGCCTCGATCCTCGCCGGCGCACCCTCGACGGCCAAGGGACCGCCCGGCACGATCGCCTACAAGACCGGCACCTCCTTCGGCTATCGCGACGCCTGGACGCTGGCCTTCGACGGGCGCCATGTCGTCGGCGTCTGGCTGGGCCGGCCCGATGGCGCGCCGGTGCCGGGCCTCGTCGGCCAGGATGCGGCCGTCCCCGTGATGCGCGACGTCTTCGCGCGGATCGGCCCGCCCGCTCGGCTGTCCGGTCCTCCGCCCGGCATCCTCGCCGATACCGCGCGCCTCCCGCCCGCCATGCGCCACCTGTCGCCGAAGGGCACGGCGACGCGCGCCGACGCGCCCGAGATCGTGTTTCCGCCGAATGCCGCCCGGATCGAGCTCGGCCTCGCCGAGAGCGCCCCGGCCGCGCTCAGCCTCAAGGTGCGCAACGGTCGCCCGCCCTTCACCTGGTATGTCGACGGGCACGCGGCCCTCACCGGCTTGTTCGACCGTCAGGCCGCCTGGCGGCCGAGCGAGCCGGGCTTCCTGGACATCTCGGTGGTGGATTCCGCCGGCAGCGCCGCCACGACGCGCGTCTTCGTGGAGTAGACTATCGACCCCGGTCGAAGGCGCAGTCGAACAGGAGGTCGCTGCCGAGATCGACCGTTCGGCAGCGCGGGCGCAGGGCCTGCGAGAGATGCGAGATCGGCTGGAGCGACAGTCCGGGCGCGCCGGAGCCGATGATGATCGGCGCGATCGTCACATGGAGCCGGTCCACCTGGCCGCTTTCCAGGAAATGCCGGATCGTCGCCGCCCCGCCCTCGATCAGGAGGTGGTGCAGGCCGCGGTCGGCCAGCGCCGCGATCAGCGCCTGCGGGCAGAGGCGCCCGCCGGGACCGCGCGGCAGGCAGATCGTCTCGCACGGCGCGGGCGCGTCGCACTCCTCCGCCCGCACCAGAATGGTGATCCCCTCGCCCGAGAGGCTGCGCGCCCCGGCCGGCACGCGGCCGCTCGGATCGATGATCACCCGCACCGGCGAGGGTCCCGCGACCTCGCGCACGGTGAGACGGGGATCGTCCGCGACGACGCAGCCGGCGCCGACCACGACGGCATCGGACAGGGCGCGCAGGCGGTGGAGATGGGCAAAGCCGTCCGGACCGGAGATCGGCGCGGCGTCGCCGTCCACCGTCGCGACGCGCCCGTCGAGGCTCTGCCCGACCTGCGCGACGACGAAGGAGCCGCCGCTGCGGCGGGCCAGCGGCGCGTAGAGGTCCCAGGCCGGATCGCCGGCGAAGTCGTCCTCCGCCACGCCGCCGCGCATCCTCAGAAGAGCGTCCCAAACCGTTTTGGATACGGGAAGCGCAGTCATGTCGCCCCTCCCGCACCGCTCATGGCGCGCACGAAGCGCTCGCGGAAGGCGCTCATCGGAACGCTCGTCGCATTCGCGGCCGGAATCATGCCGTCCGTCCACCCCCAGCCGTCCAGCCGACGAAGAATGTCGGGGTCGTTCGACAGGACATGGACGGGCACGTCGCGCGAGGCGCCGGGACCGGTCACGAGTTCGGCCGGCTGATGGTCGCCCACCACCACGACCACGGCGCTGCGCGCGAAGCGCGCGACGAAGGAGCCGACGGCTTCCAGCGCGTAGTCGATCGACAGGCCGTAGTTCTCGCGCACGCGGTCGTGGTTCCTCCAGAGCACCTCCGGGGCCTCGCCACTCCGGGCCTGTTCGTCGAACACGCGGCCGTCGCCGACCGTCTCCCAGGGCACCATGTGCGGGATCGGCGTCCAGGGCGCGTGGCTTGAGATCAGCGCCGTCTGGAGCATGACGGGCTGCGCGGAGCGATCGAGGATCTCGCCGATCCGGTGGAGCGTGAACTGGTCGGGCATCGTCACCCAGTTGAACGGCAGGCCGCGATAGCCGAGATCCTTCGCGGCCAGCACCTCGTCGTAGCCGAACCATCGCGCCTCCGGCCAGGGCATAGTGATGGCCGGCATCACGGCGACCGTCCGCCAGCCGGCCTCGCGGAACAAGGCGTTGAGGCTCTCGCGGTCGCTCCCGATCAGGCTCTCGTAGCGGATCTGATTGTCGACTAGGAGGCCCGACAGGATCGTGCCGTGCGCGAGCCAGCTCTGCCCTCCGGCAATCGGCGAGCCCATCCAGCCGCTGCGCGCCGAAACGCCGGCTGCCGCCAGCTCCGTCTCGACCGATTGCAGCCGCGACAGCGTGCGCGGCGCCAACAGGGGATTCTCCAAAGCGCTTCGACCGTAGGATTCGACGAAGACAAGAAGGACGTCGTGCCCCTGGAGGGCCGACAGGAGAGCGTCCGGTCGCGCATCCTCAAGCGGATCGACCGCCATCTCGCGCGCGAATTCGGCCTGCGCGGCATAGGACCGACGCGCCGCCGCGAACTTCGCGCCGGCATAGGACGAGAACCCGGCCGACAGCGGCAGGGCGGCGGGCGTCACAAGGAGGAGCCCCGTGGCCGCCAGACCCGCCGCAAGGGCCGCGCCGGCCAGTTGTTTCCTCGCGCGGATGCCGAGCCGCCGAAGTCCCGCGAGCCCGTAGGACAGAAGCGCGACACCGGCGGCGAAGGCTGCCAGCGCGGCGCCGATGGCCAGAAGCGCCCGCCCGTCCCCGATCGTACCCGACAGGAGATGCCATCCGGCGACGAGGATCGACCGATCCACCACGGGATCGAACGGACGGGAAAAGGCGAGCAGCGTGCCCCAGTCGGCGAGCCTCAGGACGGTGATCGCCGCCACCAGCGCGAGCAGGAGCGCTGTCAGAAGGGCGAAGACGCGCCCCCTTGCCAGCGCCAGAAGACCGGCGATCCAGAACCACTCCACCGGAAAGCGGACGCTTCCGACGCCGGCCGGCCGGTCGGGAAGTGCGAGGGCGGCGAGAAGCAGGAGAAGCCCGAACGCGACGCGGGCCGCCGGCCACCCGCGGCTGGAAGCGCGCCCGGTCGGAGCCATAACGGCCCGCTGGCTCAAGCGCCGCTCTCCGCCAGGCGTGCGTAGACGTCGCCCGAGCGTCGATTGCGCGCCGCCTCCTCGCTCAGCCGCGCGCGGAATGCCGTGTCGGGCAGCCATTCCGGCAGCCGGAACTCCGCCTCCTCGCCGATCACGATGTTGAAGCGATAGGACCCGAGCTGGCCGAGCCTGTCGAGGCAGCGGAAGGCGAGGTCGAGCGTCGCGGGCGTGTATTCGAAGGCGATGCAGCGCAAGGGGCGCGACAGTCCGGCGAGAACCTCGGCCTCGTGCCCCTCGACGTCGATCTTGCAGAAGGCGGGCTCGCCGTGCTCGGCGATCAGGAGGTCGAGCGTCGAAACCTCGACCTCGGCCCGCCCGCCCCACTCGACGTTGCGAAAGCCCTCATCGCTCGCGACGCGGTCCCGCCATTCGCTGGACAGGGTCGAGACCGTCGGATGGCGGGCCGAAACGGCGAGTTCCGCCCGGCCGGGGTTGCTTCCGACGGCCCGGCGGTCGAGCCGGACGGCGCGCGCATCGAGCCGTTTCGCGAGATAGTCGGCAAACAGCGGCTGGGGCTCGAAGGCGACGACGCGCGCTCCCGCCCTCGCCATGGCCCGGCTGCGGCTCCCAACATGGGCACCGATATCGAAGGCGAGGTCGCCCGGCCGGATCAGGGTGCCGAAAAAGCGCTCCAGCGCTCGCCGCCGCCAGGGCTGCCCGTTGTAGACGAGAATGGACCGCCAGAGGCCGAGCGTCGCCGGATCGACGCCGAGGCGCTCCAGGAGCGACCCGCTCATGCCCGTACCCGCACGAGAATTCGGACATCCACCGCGAAGGACCACGCGAGGAGCGCCAGCGCCAGCGCCGCCAGCGCCAGCGCCGCCAGCGCCTGCGACAGCGGCGGCACGACCGGCGGCAGGAGGACGAGGCAGAGAAGCGCGATCTGGAGAACGCAGACGGTCTTGCGCCGGAGGGACGGCGGAAGCGGGCGGGCAAGCCGCGGGTCGAAGGCCGCGGCGGCGACGAAGGCGTAGCGCATCAACCCGATGGCGAAGACGAAGACGCCCGCTTTGCCGCTGGCGAACGCCAGGGCGCAGAGCATCAGGATGAGATAGGCGTCCACCTCCATGTCGAAGCGCTCGCCGAAGCGCGAGGCGAGTCCGGTGCGGCGCGCCAGAAAGCCGTCGATCCCATCCAGCGACAGCGCCAGGAGGACGGTCGCGGCCAGCGCCCATTGCAGGTGACTGTCGGCCGGTGTCAGTGCTCCGTATTCCCAGGCGGAGGCGCCGATCAGCGCCGCCATGCCGCCGCGCGCCGCTGTCACGATGTTGGCCGGGCCGAAGCGGTCATGCGGGTGGTCGTCGATGCGCCACACGACGAAACCGGCGACCGGCAGGAACAGCGCCAGCGACAGCGGCAGGAGCGGCCAGGCCATGACCGCCTGCGCGACGAGGACGCTCGCGGCCACCGTCATCGTCAGCGCCGTGGCGGCGAGCGTCGTGCAGGCGTGGGGGAGCGCGGCGGCCATGGGCCGGCGGGGAAGGGACAGATGCGGCGCCCCGCCCCGGGGCATGCGGATGGGGTCGAAGCGCATGGGGGATCAGCCGAGCTTGGCCGCGATTGCCGGCCAGTCGAGAAGGTGGCCGGCGCGCCGCGCCTTGGTGACGAGATAGCCCTGGTTCTCGGCGGTCACGGTGCCGATCACCGCGGTGCGGGCGCGCACCTCGATACCCGCGGCCTGGAGCGCGGCGATCTTGGTCGGGTTGTTGGTCAGAAGCTCGACGGAGCCGATGCCGAGCCCGCGCAGCATCGCCACCGCCGCCCCGTAGCGCCGCCCGTCGGGCTCGAAGCCGATCTGCGCATCGGCGTCGATCGTGTCGAAACCCTCGTGCTGCAGCGCATAGGCCCGCATCTTGGCGGCAAGGCCGGTGCCCCGCCCTTCCTGATCGAGATAAAGGAGCACGCCGCCGCCGCGCTGGGCGATAAGCTGCAGCCCCTCGCGGAGCTGGTCGCCGCAGTCGCATTTCAGCGAGCCGAAGAGGTCACCGGTGATGCAGGACGAGTGGATGCGCACGGGCACGGGGTGCGAGGTGTCCGGCTCGCCGACCACGATGGCGAGCTGGTCGCGCTGCGCGAGACCGCCGCGAAACACGACGAAGCGGCAGTCGGAGATGTCGCGCAGGGGAACGGGCGTCCGGGCGACCTCGGTGAACCGGCTCTCCTCGGCGAGCGCCGCGCGGATTTCGACCTCGTCCACAGACAGACAGCGGGCGAGCGAGGCGTCCTCCACGCGGGCCGGCCGCACCAGGAAGGCCGGCAGGAGGAGCGCGAGACGCGCGAGATCGGCGAGGCAGGCGAGTTCGGAAGCCGGACGCCAGGCGGCGTCGGTCCGAAGGTCCGGTGCGAAGGCGAGGCGCGAGAGATCGGCGAAGGATTGCCGCCCCGTTGCGAGGCAGACCGGACCGATCGTGGAGAGCCCAAGGGCGCGTGCCCGGTGCGCGCTGAGAAAGAGGCTGGTCTCGCCCGGCTCGGTGCCGAAGAAGCGATCGACATCGCCGGGCGCCGCCGCATCGACGGCGAGGACGGCGAAGCGGGCGTCGCCCGTGGCGACCAGCACCGGCCGCCCGTATCGCAACTCCGAAACGGCCCGCTCGGTGTTCACCTTCGCGGCGTCCGCAAAATCGTCGCCGCCGAACAGGATGTCGGAACTGCCCTTTTCCATCGCACGCAACTCCTCGGAACTCTCGCACAGGGGCCGATGATGGTCGTCCTATCAGCCGCGCGCCTGTTCATGACAGCTAGACGACGCCCGATCTTTATCCAGATTGCGCTCAGAACATCCGCGTGAAGCACGCGTTCGTCGAGGCAGACGCGAATGAGGAGCGGAAGAGATCGATACCCAGCAAACCATTGAGGATGCCGGGCTTGCGCTCTGGATCACGGATGCCGGCGAGGTGCAGATGCGTCGAAGCGTCGCCCTGGCCGATCCGAGCTTCGACTGCCGCGTGCGCAGCCTCTTCGGTGCGATCAGCCGCGGCACGGAACGGCTGGTCTTCGAAGGGCGCGTGCCGCCGGAGGAGTTCGCGCGGATGCGCGCGCCCCTCCAGGAAGGCGATTTCCCGTTTCCGGTGAAATACGGCTACAGCGCCGTCGGCACCGTGGAGAGCGGGCCGGACGCCTTGGTCGGCCGAACGGTGTTCTGCCTCCATCCGCACCAAGACCGCTTCGCGGCGCCGGCCGCCGCCTTGCGCCCCGTTCCGGCCGGCGTGCCCCCCGAGCGCGCGGTGCTCGCACCCTTCATGGAAACGGCGCTCAACATCGTCTGGGACGCCGGCATCGGCCCTGGGGACCGCGTCGGCGTGGTCGGTGCCGGGCTGATCGGCTCTCTGGTCGCCTATCTCGCCGCCCGCGTTCCCGGCACGGAGATTGCGCTTCTCGATCCGAACGCCGCGCGGCTGCGGCGCCTCGAGGGCTGGGGCTGCGAACTCGCTCCGCCGGACCGGGCGCCAAGCGATCTCGACATGGTCGTCCACGCGTCCGGCCACCCGGAGGGCCTTGCCGTGGCGCTGGCCTGCGCCGGCGTCGAGGCGCGCGTGGTCGAGGCGAGCTGGTTCGGCACGAGGCCCGTCGCCGTACCGCTGGGCGGCGCCTTTCATTCACGCCGGCTCTCCATCGTGTCCTCGCAGGTCGGCCGGATCCCGGCCGACAGGCAGGCCCGCTGGACCCATGCGCGCCGGCTCGATGCGGCACTTCGCCTCCTCGCCGACCCGCTTCTCGATCGCCTGTTTTCCGGGCAAAGCGATTTCGGCGACCTCGCCCGCGACTACGCCGCGATTCTGTCCGATCCCGACACGCTCTGCCACCGCATCCGCTACGCGGACTGACGTCCTCCTCCTTCGGAAAGCCCCTCCATGTACGCCGTCGAAGTCCGTGACCACATCATGATCGCCCATTCGCTGCCACGGCCGGTCTTCGGCCCGGCGCAAGGCCTGCACGGCGCGACCTTCGAGGTGGACGCCGCCTTCTTCAGCGACGACGTCGACGAGGACGGGCTCGGGGTCGACATGGGCCTCGCCATAGCGACGCTGAAAGAGGTCCTGGCGCCGCTGAACTATCAGAATCTGGATGCGCTGGAGATCTTCCGAGGCAAGGTCACGACCACGGAGGTCCTGGCGCGCCACGTCTTCGACATGCTCGCCGGCCGCATCCGCGCGGGTGCCTTCGGGGCCGGCGGCGCACGCATCCGGCGCATCCGCGTGACGCTCCACGAGAGCCACGTCGCGCGGGCCTGGTACGAGGGAGCGCTTTGAACGCGGCGCCGGAGCGCGATCTCGTCTTCGCCATCCCCGGCGATCTCGCGAGCCCCAGCGGCGGCTACGGCTACGATCGGCGCATGATCGCCGAGCTCGGCGCGCTCGGCTGGCGGGTGCAACTCCTCTCCCTGCCAGCCTCGTTTCCGATGCCCGGCCCCGGGGATCTGGCCGAGGCTGCAGCAGCCTTTGCGGGCTTGCCGGACGGGGCGCTGGCCCTGGTGGACGGGCTCGCCTTCGGCGCCCTGGCCGATCTCGCTCGGCGGGAAGGCAGGCGGCTGCGCCTCGTGGCGCTGGTCCACCATCCGCTGGCGTTGGAGGACGGGCTCGCCCCGCCCGTCGCCGAGGCCCTGCGCCATAGCGAGCGCGAGGCGCTGTCGCATGCGCGCGCGGTGGTGGCGACGAGCCCCGCCACGGCGCGACTGCTGGCGGTCGGCTTCGGGGTCGATACGGCGATCAGCGTCGCGCCGCCCGGCACCGAGCGTCCGGCCGTTCCTCCCGTACGCGGGGGCTTCCGCATCCCGATGATCCTGTCGGTCGGCGCGCTGATCCCGCGCAAGGACCATGCCCTCCTCGTGGACGCGCTGGAACGGCTTGCCGATGTACCATGGCGCTGCCGCATCGTCGGCAGCCGGACCGCCGATCCCGCCACGGCCCGGGCGCTCGCGGCCCGCATCGAAGCCGCGGGGCTGGAAGGCCGCGTAACCCTCGCTGGCGCCGTGCCCGATATCGGGGCCGAGTATCGCGGCGCCGACATCTTCGCGCTTCCCTCGCGCTTCGAGGGCTACGGCATGGCCTTCGCGGAGGCGATGGTCCATGGCCTGCCCGTGGTGGGCTGCGACGGCGGCGCGGTGGCGGACGTCGTGCCGCCGAGCGCCGGCATTCTCGTCGGCCCCGGCGACGCCGACGGTTTTGCCGGCGCGCTGGGCGCGCTTCTGGAGGATGCCTCGCTACGGCAGGCGCTGGCCGACGGCGCGCTGGAAGCCGCGGACGCGCTGCCGACGTGGGAGGCTTCGGCCCGCATCCTGTCCGAAACCCTGGAGGCGGTACGATGAGCGGCTTCGACACGACCTGGCTCGATCTGCGCGAACCCGCCGACCATGCCGCGCGGGACCGTTCGCTGCTCGACGCCGCGCGGGCTCACCTTCGCTCGGCCGGCAGCACGCCGCTCGCCGTCGATCTCGGATCGGGCACCGGTTCGACGCTGCGCGCCTTCGGAGCCGACGTGCCGATCCGCTGGCGGCTGGTGGACCACGACCCGCGCCTTCTGGAGGCCGCCGTCTCCCGGCTCGGCGGCTTCGGCGACGTCGAGCGGATGGAGGCCGACCTCGCCGATCTTTCGCCGGCCGTCGTGGCGGGCGCCCGGCTGATCACGGCCTCCGCGCTGTTCGACCTCGCCTCGCAAGCCCTGGTGGAGCGGGTCGCCGAGATCCTGGCGGTCGAGCGGATCGGGCTCTACGCCGCCCTGAACTACGACGGGCGGATGGAATGGGATCCGCCGCTGGAAGGCGACGTCGCCGTGCTGGGCGCCTTCAACGCGCATCAGACCGGCGACAAGGGGCTCGGTCCTGCGCTGGGACCCGGCGCCGCGCGGGCGCTGCGGATCGCTTTCGAAGCGCGTGGCTACAGCGTCCGGACGGTTCCGAGCCCTTGGCGGCTGGGTCCTGCCGACAAGCCGCTTCACGATGCGCTGCTCGGCGGGTTCGTCGGAGCGGTGAAGGAGACCGGTCAGGTCGAGGCTGCGCGGCTCGCCGAATGGGCCGAGGCGCGGCGGACAGGGACCACGGCCTGCCAGGTCGGCCACTGGGACGTCCTCGCGCTGCCGCCGGCAGGCTGAGAGGCTCGTCAGGCGGCCGCCCGCCGACCGGCCAGCGCATGGCGCAGGAGCACGACGAGGCCCGGCAGGGCGCCCGCCAGCGAGGCGATGCCGTAGACGACGCTGGCGGCAAAGGCCGCGTCCGGACGCAGCCCCGCGATCGGCAGGATCGCGGCGGCGGCGGCTTCGCGCAGCCCCCAGCCGCCGACCGACAGGGGCAGCAGCATGGACAGGAGCACCAGCGGCACGAGGAGCACCGTCGCCGCCAACCCCAGCGGTGTGCCGACGGCCGCGGCCGCCAGGGCGAACACCGCGAGATAGGACCCGACGACGCCGGCCGAAGTCGCACCTTGCACGCCCCAGGCGCCGCGACGCAGGAAGGTCTCGGCCATGACCGGTCGAAAGGCGCGCCGAAACCGGGCCGCCCGCTCGCCCATGAACCGCAGGATGCCGTAGGCCGCGAGCCCGAGGCCTCCCGCGAGGCCCAGCACGACGAGCAGGCCGAGCCCGCCGGGAGGCGCGACCCCGAAGACGACGGGCGCGAGGAGAAGGCCGAAACCGGCGACGGCGAACAGCACGATCTGACCGGACAGCCGATCGAGCACCACCGCCTGGCCGGCGCGGCCGGTCCAGCGCCCGTCCCCGCCCTCGCGGGCGGCACGCACCACACGCACCGCATCTCCCGCGACGCCGCCGGGCAGTACCTGGTTGAGGAGGGTGGCGAGGTAGTATTCCCCCACCGCGCGGCCGATCGGAAGCGGCTGGCCGAGGCGTTGCGAGATGAAGCGCCAGCGCAGCGCCGACAGGACGATCTGCGGCTGGACAGCGAGAACCGCCAGTGTGACGAAAAGGGGATCGGCCTGCGCCAGCCGCCGCACCACGTCTCCGCCTCCGAGGGCCGCAGCCACCAGCGCCAGGATGGCGAGCCCCGCAAGCGGCGGCAGAACGTTGTGCAACCGCTGGAGGGCGGGAGGAAAGGCGAACTGCGGGCGCAAGAACACTCCATCGGGCCGTGGGCCGCCCATCTCGCGGCATCCGGGACCGGGACGGGTGCGATCATGCTCCAAGCGCCCCGTGCCACAAGGCGGGACGAAGCACGCCCCTTGCCGGCGCGCAAGGACCGCCGCGAGCCCATCAACGTTGCGAGAGGAGCGTGCGACATCTTTGCCCCTCAGTCGCCAGCAACGGAAGGGTCGGGAAGCAGCTTGGCGTCGTTCGATGGCAATATATCGGCGCGACGCCGCAAGTCGAGCCCCGCCGTGGAGCGCACTCACGAGGCTTTATGTGCTCTCCCGTCCAAGTCGATCGCCGGGGACAACAGTCGAGCGGTGCGACTTGCCTCCGCTCGCGACGACGTGCTTGAACTTCGGTTTCCGCTCGACCGGTCGAGCCTGCGGCGATTCGCGGGTTCCCGGCGACCAACCGAAATGGAGACGTCACGCGATGACCCTTCGTCCGATCCGCGCCCTTCTCGGCGCCGCCCTCCTCTCCTCGACGCTGCTGGCGGGCACCGCCTTCGCCCAGACCCTGCATCGGGGCAACGCGGGCGAGCCGCAGACGCTGGACCAGGCGCGGACCTCGGTGAACATCGAGGCCTTCGTCCTGAAGGATCTCTACGAAGGCCTGACGATCTACGACCCGAACGGCAAGATCGTACCGGGCGCCGCCGAAAGCTGGCAGGTCTCGGACGACGGCACGGTCTACACGTTCAAGATCCGGGCGGACGCGAACTGGTCGAACGGCGACCCGGTGAAGGCGGAGGACTTCGTGTTCTCCATGCGCCGCATCCAGGACCCGAAGACCGCCGCGCCCTACGCCAACATTCTCTACCCGATCAAGAACGCCGAAAAGGCCAACAAGGGCGAAGTGCCGCTCGACCAGCTCGGTGTGCGCGCCGTGGACGACAAGACGCTCGAGATCACGCTGGAGCGGCCGACGCCCTTCTTCATAGAGCTTCTCGCCCACCAGACCGGCCTGCCCGTCCATCCCGCCACGGTTGAGGCTCAGGGCGACAATTTCGTCCGGCCGGGGGTGATGGTCTCGAACGGCGCCTTCAAGCTGACCGAGCAGGTCGCCAACGACCACATCACCGTCACCAAGAACCCGGAATACTGGGACGCGGCGAACGTGAAGCTCAACGAGGTGATCTTCTACCCGATCGACGACGCGGCGGCCGCGCAGCGGCGTTTCCAGGCCGGCGAACTCGACATGACCTTCGACTTCGCGGCCGACCAGCTCGACTTCCTGAAGCGCGAGTTCGGCGACCAGGTCCGCGTGACGCCCAAGCTCTCCACGGAGTACTACGCCTTCGACACCCGCACCGCGCCCTTCGACGACGTCAACGTGCGCAACGCGCTCTCCATGGCGATCGACCGCGAGTTCCTGTCGAAGGAGATCTTCCAGGGCGCGCGCCTGCCGACCCTTTCCTTCGTGCCGCCCGGCATTCCCGCCTACGAGACCCCGAGCGAGCCCACCTACGCCTCGCTGGACCAGCTCGACCGCGAGGACGAGGCGCTGCGCCTGCTCAAGGACGCGGGCTACGGCGAGGGCGGCAAGCCGCTCAACATCTCGATCCGCTACAACACCAACACCAACCACGAGCGTGTGGCCACCGCCATAGCCGACATGTGGCGCACACAGTTCGGCGCCAACGTGACGCTGCAGAACTCCGACGTGGCCTCGCACTACGCCTATCTTCAGGAAGGCGGCACGTTCAACGTGGCGCGCGCCGGCTGGGTGGCCGACTATGCCGACGCCGAGAACTTCCTGGCGCTGACGACGACCGGCAACAAGACGTTCAACTATTCCAAGTGGTCGAACCCGGATTACGACCGCTTGATGGCCTCTTCCTACGAGGAGCAGGATCCGGCCAAGCGCGCAGAGATCCTGCACCAGGCCGAGACGCTGATCCTCAAGGAACAGCCGATCGTCCCGCTCCTCAACTCGGCCTCGCTCTGGCTCGTCTCGAACAAGGTCTCCGGCTGGGGCGACAACGCCGCCGACGAGCACCTGTCGAAGTACCTCTCGGTCAACCGCTAACGAGCGGCGCGGCGGGCGGCCTGCGGGCCGTCCGCCCCTTTCGAGAGAACCTCCTCCATGACCCGTTTCGTCCTCGGCCGCCTCCTCAGCGCGGTGCCGACGCTGTTCATCGTCGTCACCATCTCGTTCTTCCTGATGCGCATGGCCCCCGGCGGGCCGTTCAACCTGGAACGCCCACTGCCGCCCTCCACCATGGCCAACCTCATGGCCACCTACCAGCTCGACCAGCCGCTGGTCGTCCAATACTGGACCTATCTCACCAACGTCCTGCACGGCGACTTCGGCCCGAGCTTCATCTACCGCGACTACTCGGTCGCCGAACTGATCCTCCAGGCCCTGCCCTATTCCGTGACGCTCGGCCTCTGGGCGCTCGGCTTCGCCGTGATCGGCGGCACGATCGCCGGCGTCGTCGCGGCGCTGCGCCAGAACGGCTGGGTGGACTATCTCGTGATGGGCGTCGCCACCGTCGGCATCACCGTGCCGAACTTCGTGGTCGGCCCGGTCCTGACGCTGATCTTCGCCATCACCTTCTCGCTCGTCCCGGCCGGCGGCTGGGGTGACGGCTCGTTCCGCAACCTCGTTCTGCCCGTGATCGCGCTGGGGCTTCCCCAACTCGCCGTGTTCGCGCGCCTCACACGCGGCTCGATGATCGAGGCGATGCGCACCGACCATGTGCGCACGGCGAAAGCCTACGGCCTGCCCTGGCGCTCGGTCGTCGTGACCCACGCCATGCGCGGGGCGATGCTGCCGGCCGTCACCTATCTCGCGCCCTGCTGCGCGGCGCTTCTCACCGGCTCGACGGTGGTCGAGACGCTGTTCACCATCCCGGGCGTCGGCCGCTACTTCGTCGAAGGGGCGCTCAATCGCGACTACACGCTGGTCATGGGCACGGTGGTGCTGATCTCGGTCTTCATCATCGGCTTCAACCTCCTCGTCGATCTCCTCTACGCCTTCCTCGACCCGAGGATCCGCCATGACTGACCTCGCCTCCACCACGCCCGATCCCGGCCCGCTTCCGGGCGATGCGCCCGCCGCCGTGCAGGATGTGCGGGGCCGCTCGCTCTTCCAGCTCGCGCTCCTGCGTCTGCGCCGCAACCGCGCGGCCATGGCCGGTTTCGTCATCCTGATCCTGGTCTCGCTGTTCTCCTTCCTCGGTCCGCAGTTCACCGACCACCGCTACGACCAGGTGTTTCAGTCCTACGTGTCGGTACCGCCCTCGCTGGAGGCATGGCCGCGCGAGGAGAACCTGCAAGGCGCGGTCGAGAACGTCGCCCAGCGCGCGCGCGTCGACCTCGTCGCCTTCGACGTGGAGGACGGCCGATACCTCGCGACCATCCGCTCGGACGAGCCCATCGACCCGCGTGTCCTGCGCTATTTCGATCGGGCCGGCGAACTCGGCACCGGTGCCGAGGTCGCGGAAACGCGCGAGGACGGACGAGAGCTGGTCGTCTCCGGCACCGTCGGGCAGACCTATTTCCCCTTCGGCACGGACGGCAACGGGCGCGACCTGATGGTGCGCACCATGGTCGGCGGGCAGATCTCGCTCGTGATCGGCGTTCTCGCCAGCCTCGTGTCGCTGGTCATCGGCGTCACCTACGGCGCGGTGTCGGGCTATGTCGGCGGCCGCGTCGACAACCTGATGATGCGCCTCGTCGAGATCCTCTACTCGCTGCCCTTCGTCTTCATGGTCATCATGCTGGTCGCCTTCTTCGGGCGCTCCTTCGTGTTGATCTTCGTGGCGATCGGCCTCGTGGAATGGCTCGACATGGCGCGCATCGTGCGGGGCCAGACGCTCTCCATCAAGCGGCGCGAGTTCGTGGCGGCGGCCGAGGCCATGGGCCTCACCGATCGCCAGATCGTCCGGCGCCACATCGTGCCCAACACGATCGGCCCGGTCGTCGTCTTCGTCACCATCGTGGTGCCGAAGGTGATCCTGCTCGAAAGCTTCCTGTCCTTCCTTGGGCTCGGCGTCCAGGCGCCGCTGACGAGCTGGGGCGCGCTGATCTCGGACGGGGCGCAGTCGATCCAGGCCGCGCCCTGGCTCCTGATCTTTCCGGCCATCCTGTTCTGCGTGACGCTCTTCGCCCTCAACTTCATCGGCGACGGCTTGCGCGACGCCTTCGATCCGAGGGACCGCTGACCATGACGGAAACGGTGCTTTCCATCCGCGACCTTCAGGTCGGCTTCGACACCGAGGACGGCACGCTCCAGGCCGTCAAGGGCGTGTCCTTCGACGTCGCTCCCGGCGAGACGCTAGCGGTCGTCGGCGAATCGGGCTCAGGCAAGAGCCAGACCATGATGGCCGTGATGGGCCTTCTCGCCGCCAACGGCCACGCCTCCGGCTCGGCGCGCTATCGCGGCGAGGAGATCCTCGGCCTTCCGCCCCGCCAGCTCAACCGCTATCGCGGCGCGAAGATCTCGATGATCTTTCAGGAGCCGATGACCTCGCTCGACCCGCTTTACCCCGTGGGCCGGCAGATCGGCGAGGTGATCCGCCACCATTCGGGCAAGCGCGGCTCGGCGGTGCGAACGCGGGTGCTGGAACTCCTGCGCCTCGTCGGCATCCCGGAGCCGGAGCGGCGGATCGACAGCTTTCCGCACGAGCTGTCGGGCGGCCAGCGCCAGCGGGTGATGATCGCGATGGCGCTCGCCAACGACCCCGAACTCCTGATCGCCGACGAGCCAACGACGGCGCTCGACGTCACCGTGCAGGCGCAGATCCTCCGGCTCCTCGCCGACCTGCAGAAGCGGCTCGGCATGGCGATCCTCCTGATCACCCACGACCTCGGCGTCGTCCGGCACTTCGCCGGCCGCGTCGTCGTCATGCGGCGCGGCGAGGTGGTCGAGGAAGGGGCGACCGAGACGATCTTCTCCACGCCGCAGCACGACTATACGAAGATGCTGCTCGCCGCCGAGCCGCAGGGCGGCAAGGCTCCGGTCCCCGAGACCGCGCCGGTCGTCCTCTCGGCAAGGGAGGTGGTGGTGGACTACGACCTGCGCGGATCGAAGGGCCTCTTCGCCAAGGGGCCGGACACGTTCCGTGCGGTGGATCACGTCTCGCTCGACCTGAAGAGCGGCCAGACGATCGGGGTCGTCGGCGAATCGGGCTCGGGCAAGTCGACGCTGGGGCGCGCCATCCTGCGCCTCCTGAAGAGCGAGGGCCGCTACCGCTTCGAGGGGCAGGACATCACCGGCCACGACCGGCGCCGCATGCGGCCCTTGCGGCGCGAGCTGCAGCTGATGTTCCAGGACCCGTTCGGCTCGCTGAGCCCCCGCCTCACCGTCGGCGAGATCGTCACCGAAGGCCTGCTCGTGCACGAACCGTCGCTCTCGGCGGCCGAGCGCTCGCGGCGCGCCGCCGCGGCGCTCGAAGAGGTCGGCCTGCCGCCGGAAGCGCGCAACCGCTATCCGCACGAGTTCTCGGGCGGCCAGCGCCAGCGCATCGCCATCGCCCGCGCGATGATCCTGAAGCCCAAAGTCGTGGTTCTGGACGAGCCGACATCGGCGCTCGACCGTTCGGTGCAGGTGCAGATCGTCGAACTCCTGCGCAAGCTGCAGCGCGAGCACGGCCTGTCCTATGTCTTCATCAGCCACGATCTCGCGGTGATCCGCGCGATCTCCGACCATATTCTCGTGATGAAGGACGGCAGGCTGGTCGAGGAAGGCGCGACGGAGACGATCTTTTCCGCGCCGCGCGAAGACTATACCCGCACCCTGATCGCGGCGGCCTTCGACGCCAAGCGACCGCGGGAACTCGCGGCCTGATATGCAAGAAGGGGGCACCGCATCGGCGCCCCCTTCTTCTTGTCTGCGGCAACCGCCCGGTTACACGGCCCGGGCGGGCTTCATCATCGAGATCGCCCTGGAGATCAACGGCCAGCCGAGGAGCAGGATCGCCAGCGCCATCAGCGTGCCGACGAGCCCGTTGGACCAGAAGATCGAAAGCGACCCGCCGGAATAGAGCATGGACTGGCGGAAGGCGTCCTCGGCCTTGTCGCCGAGCACCATGGCCAGCACCAGCGGCGCGATCGGATAGTCCAGACGCTTGAACACGTAGCCGACGATGCCGAAGGCCACCGCCATCATCACGTCGAACTCGGCGTTCGCGACCGTATAGGCGCCGATCAGGCAGACCACGATGATGATCGGGCCGATGATGCCGAAGGGGATGCGCAGGATCGAGGCGAAGAGCGGCACGGTGGCGAGCACGAGCACCACGGCGATGATGTTGGAGAGGTACATCGAGGCGATCAGGCCCCAGACGAAGTCGGGCTGCTCGACGAAGAGAAGCGGGCCGGGCTGAAGGCCCCAGATCATCAGGCCGCCCATCATGACGGCCGCCGTCGCCGAGCCCGGCACGCCGAGTGCGAGCATGGGCAGCAGCGCCGAGGTGCCGGCCGAATGGTCGGCCACTTCCGGCGCGATCACGCCCTCCGGCTCGCCCTTGCCGAAGTTCTTCCCGTACTTGCCGAAGCGCCGGCCGAGGCCGTAGCTCATGAAGGAAGCCGCGGTCGGACCGCCCGGCGTGATGCCCATCCAGACGCCGACGGCGGCGGAGCGGACGAAGGTCACCCAGTAGTGCGGCAGGCGGGCGAGCGCCTTGAAGATTTCGCGCACCTCGATCTTGGACGAGACGCCCTTGAACTTCAGCTCTTCCTGCACGGTGAGCAGCAGCTCGCCGATGCCGAAGAGGCCGATCACGGCGACGAGGAACGAAATGCCGCGCAGGAGGTCCGGCCAGCCGAAGGTAAGACGCAGCTCTCCCGACACCGTGTCCATGCCGACAGTTGCGAAAGCGAGACCCGCCAGAAGCGACACGGCGGCCTTCAAAGGATCGCCGCCGCCGAGCCCGATGAAGGAGCAGAAGGCGAGAAGGTAGATCGCGAAGAATTCCGGGCTGGAGAACCGGAGCGCGAACTCCGCGATCCAGCCGGCAAGGAGCGTGATGACGAGGACCCCCGTCAAGGCGCCGACGCCGGACGAGAAGAAGGCCGTCGACAGGGCTTCGGTCGCCCTACCCTGCTTGGCCATGGGGTAGCCGTCGAAGGTGGTGGCCACGGACGACGGCTCGCCGGGAATGTTGAAGAGGATCGAGGTGGTCGATCCGCCGAACAGCGCGCCCCAGTACATGGACGACAGGAGGATGATCGCCGACACCGGGTCCATGGTGAAGGTGAGCGGCAGGAGCAGCGTCACGCCGTTGGGCGCGCCGAGACCCGGCAGGACGCCGACCAGGATGCCGAGCAGCACGCCCATGACGATCAGCGCGACATGATAGAAGGAGAAGGCGACGGAGAAGCCGTGCATGAGATTGGCGATATCGGCCATGATGGCTGTCTCCTCAGTAGATGCCGAGCAGCGGCATGACGACGCCCTTGGCGAGCGGCACCTGGAACCAGAACTCGAAGGTGACGAAGAATACGGCCATCGTCGCGACCGAGATCGTCACCGCCTTCACCAGGCCGACCTTGCCGAGCGTCATCATCGAGAAGACGAGGAACAGCGCGCCGGAGAGGTAGACGCCGAGCCAAGGGATCAGCGCGGCCGAGACGGCTGTCGGCACGAAGACGGAGGCGATGCGCCCGAGCGCCCCGTCCTCCAGGAACCGCTCGTCGAGCCCGGTCGGCTCGTGAAGGGCGACGGCGCCGCCGGCCGCCTGCGCCTCGAGATTGGCCGGCGCGCGGCGGCGCCCCGTCAGCCCGTACTTCACGGCGATGACGAGACCGAGCACGACCAGGATGATCCCGATCCGAAACGGGAAATAGCCGGCCGCCGGACCGAAGTCGGTCCAGCCGATACCGTTCTCCAAGCTTCCATAGGCCGTGACGGACCCCAGGATGGCGGCCGAAAGCCCGGTCGCGACTTCGATGTGACGACGGGTGACCATCGCGCGTCCTCCTCCCCTTGCAGGACGGTTGTGCGGAAGGGGCGGCCGGTCGGCGGCCACCCCGTTTCCCGCATTCGCCTTAGTTGACGAGCCAGCCGTCGGCTTCGAACTGCTGGCGAGAGCGCTCGACGTCGGCGGCGATGTAGGACTTGAAGTCCTCGCCCGTCATGAAGCGGGCGGTCTGCGAGGTGTTCTCGAGATAGGCCTTGAACTCAGGCGTCTCGGAGACCTTCTTCAGGAGGTCGGTGTACCAGGCGATCGCCTCGGCCGGCACGTCGGCCGGGGCGAAGACGGTGCGCGGCATCTGGTAGGCGTCCACCTGCAGCCCCTGCTCGCGGCAGGTCGGGATGTCGTTCCACGACTGCGTCTCGGTGACCTTGGTCGTGTCGGCCATGCGCTCGTCCGACATCACGCAGAGCGGCTTGGCCTGGCCCGCGCGCCATTGGCCGACGTTCTCGGCCGGGTTGTTGGTGTTGGCGTCGATATGGTTGCCGGCGAGCTGGACGGCGGCTTCCGAGCCCGACTTGAAGGGGATGTAGAGGAACTTGGCTGATGTCGCGGCTTCGATGCGGCGCACCAGCGTCTGGTCCACGTCCTTGGACTGCGAACCGCCGAAGCGGATCTTGCCGGGGTTCGCCTTGCCCGCTTCCACGAGATCCATGATCGTGTTGTAGGGGCTGTCGGCCTGCACCCACACCACGAACTCGTCGACGGCCATGGTGGCGACCGGGATCAAGTCCTCGGACTTGTAGCCGAGGCGCGTCACCAGCGGCAGTTGCCACTCGTTGGACGTGCCGAAGATCAGCTTGTGCTCGTCGCCCTTCGAGCCGGCCCCGTAGATGAAGGCTTCCGCGCCCGAGCCGCCGCCCTTGTTCGACACCACGACGTTGGTGGGCGACAGGTTCTCCTTGGCGATCGCGGCCTGGATCTGGCGCGCGAACTGGTCGGTGCCGCCGCCGGCGCCGCCCGCCGCGATGAACTCGACGGGCTTGGTCGGAGCCCACTGCGCCACGGCGGGCGCGGCGAGAGCGAGGGTCACCAGGGCGGTGGTTGCGAAGAGCTTCATTGGATCATGCCTCCCAGACGGATCGTTGAAGGAAAGGAAGTGCCCTGACGGTCATCGTCCGGGCGATAGGCGGACCGGCTAGCCGGCGTTCAGAGCCTCCCCAACGGTCCGCGCGCAAAGTGCGAGCGACACCGCGCCGGCGTCGGGATGGCCGATGCTCTTGGCGGCGAGCGGGCGCGCGCGGCCGAGGCGGGGGGTCAGCTTGGCGGTCTCGTCGGCGGCCCGCGTCGCCGCCGCGGCGGCACGGCTCCACGCATCGCGCAGACGCGCCCCGCCCTTCACCTCGGCGTCGAGCGTGTCGACAAAGGGCACCAGCGCATCGACCAGCGTCTTGTCGCCGACACGGGCGCGGCCGAGCGTGGTGACGGCCTCGCGGGCGGTCGAGGCGGCGCGGGCGACGGCGGTCGCCTCCACCGGGGCCTCGTCGCCGAGCGCCGTGCCGAAGCCGCGCAGGAGCAGGCCCCAGATCGCGCCGGACGTGCCGCCGGCCGTGTCCGCCCAACGGTCGCCCGCATGGGCGAGGAGCGAGCCCGCCCCGGCACCGGCGGCCAGCGCCTTGCGCGCGGCTTCGGCGGCGGCCGCCGAACCGCGGCGCATGCCCTGCCCGTGGTCGCCGTCGCCGGCCACCGCGTCGATACGGCCGAGCTCGTCCTCGGCCTCGGCCAGCACCGCCGCCAGCCGCTCGACGATGGCGTAGGCCTTGGCTGCATCCTGGCGCGAGGCATCGGAAGCCGGCGCGAAGGAGAGCGCCTCGGCATTCGCCTCGACGGGCTTCTGCGCGGTTGGGCGCGGCTCCACGGTGCCGCGCCGGAAGGCGGCACCGTGCGCGGGCGCCAGCCAGAGCGGCTCCAGTTCGTCGTCGAGCCAGGTGATGGTGAGCGAGCAGCCGGCCATGTCGAGGCTGGTGACGAACTCGCCGACCTCGGGCTGCACCAAAGTCAGGCCGGCACCCCGCAGGCGACGGGCGACGTGGGTCCAGAGGACGAAGAGCTCCTCGTACTTGGTGGCTCCGAGCCCGTTGAGGAGCGCGGCCACGCGCCCGTTCGCGTGGGTCGGGCGCTCGGCCAGCAGCGGATCGACCAGAAGGTCGGCGAGCGCCTTGGCCGACACGGCCTTCTCGTCGCGGATGCCTGGCTCGCCGTGGATGCCGAGGCCGACGGCGACCTTGCCCGTCTCGACGGTGAAGAGCGGCGCGTCGGCGCCCGGCAGGGTGCATCCGGAAAAGGCGATGCCGAGGGACTGCGTGCGTGCGTTGGCATGCCGGGCCAGCCGCTCGACCTCGTCGAGGCTCATGCCGGCTTCCGCCGCCGCGCCGGCGATCTTGAACACCGGCACGTCGCCCGCGACGCCGCGGCGAAGTTCCGGCGTCTCCTTCGGCGCGCTCGCCACGTCGTCGGTGACGGCCAGCACCCGCACGTCGATCCCCTCGCCCCGCAGCCGCGTCGCCGCCGCGCCGAAGTTGAGGACGTCGCCGGCATAGTTGCCGAAGCCGAGCACGATGCCGGAACCGCGATGGGCCTGGCGGCAGATGCGGGCGACCGACTCCGTGGAAGGCGAGGCGAAGACGTCGCCGGCGACCGTCGCATCGGCCAAGCCGACGCCGACATAGCCGCCGAAGGCCGGGTAGTGGCCGGAGCCGCCGCCGATCACGAGCGCGACCTTGCCGGCCGGCGTCTGCGTCGCCCGCACAGCGCCGCCGCGCACATGGTGCACGAGATGGGCGTTGACGTCGCAGAAGCCTTCCAACGCGTCCTTAGCGAAGCGTTCGGGTTCGTCGTGGATGAGGGTCATGCCGTGGTCTCCGGTCGCGGAAGGATGCGGCGAAGATAGTCGCGATTGGTGGCGCTGACCGACAGGCCATCGCCGCCGTAGTGCTCGACCAGGAAGGGCGAGCGGAAGCCGTGGGCCAGCGCCATGCGGATGGCGGTGCGGTAATTGATCGTGCCGAATTCGAGGGGTGCCGGTGCGGTCATGATCGCGCCCGTCGTCTCGTCCTCGATGCGCGTGTAGTTCTTGACGTGCCAGAAGCCGGCGAAGGGCGCGATCTTCTCCATCATCGCTTGCCAGTGCTCGACCGGCCGGTGGAGGCGGATCAGGTTGCCGATGTCGGCATTGATCTTGACGTTCGGCAGATCGACTTCGGTAACGAAGCGCACCGCGCCGTCGGCCGTGCCGATCAGCGTGTCCTCGTACATCTCCAGCGAGATCTCGACGCCGAGATCGGCGGCGTGGCGGCCGAGTTCGCGCAGGCGCGTCACGGCGAGTGTCCAGGTTTCCGCATCCGTTGGGTTGCGATCGCCCTGGACGGTCCAGAACCAGAGCGCTTGTCTCTGTGCGTCCGTCAGCGGCCCGAAGAAGCCGAAGGAGACCGCACTCGCGCCGACCTTGGCAGCCGTGTCGAGCACGCGGTGACCATAGGCGACATGCGCCTCGCCCAAAGCCGGGTCGACCAGGTTCTTGCGGGCCGTCGAGATCGCGGGAATCGTGAGCCCGTGGCTGGCGACGACGCCCAGGAACTCGTCCAGCCGGGAGGGCTCGAGGTCGGCGATCCGCAGCCAGCCGTCGGTCGGATCGAGTTCGGTGAAGCCCGCATCCGCGACGTCGGCCAGCGTCGCCGACCATTCCTCGGCCGACTGGTCCTGCGTGGACCGGCCGTCCGGCAGGAGGCCGGGATACTGGATCATCGCGGCCGCGATCGGCCAGTTGGTTCGGTCGAGCTTTCGCTCGGCGCTCAAGGACATGCGCAATCCTCCCTGACGCATGCGGACGCTGGATGGCGGGCGGCTGGGCCGCCGCCCCTTATTCGGCGGCCGCGGCCAGCGTGCGGCGCTGGTTGGCCATGCGCACGGCCAGGCGGAAGGCCTCGCGCGTCGCGCCGAGATCGGCCTTGCCCTTTCCGGCAATGTCGTAGGCCGTGCCATGGGCCGGCGTGCAGAGCGGGAACGGCAGGCCGCCCATCATAGTGACGCCCTTGTCGAAGCCGATCAGCTTCATCGCGATCTGCCCCTGGTCGTGATACATGGTCAGCACCGCGTGCCAGCCTTCCTTGAAGGCGCGCAGGAAGACCGTGTCGGCGGGGAACGGCCCGTCCACCTCGTAGCCCGCCTCCTTGGCGGCGCGCACGGCGGGCTCGATGATCTCGATCTCCTCCATGCCGAAGGCGCCGCCGTCACCGGCATGCGGGTTGAGACCGTTGATCGCGATGCGAGGCCGCTCGATGCCCGACTGCTTGAGGCAGTCGTGGGTCAGCTTCACCTCGGCCAGGATCGCCTCGACCGAGAGGTGGTCGGAGACCTCCTTCAGCGGGATGTGCGAGGTGACGCGCGCGTTCCAGACCTTCTCCAGAACGTTGAACTCGCGGACCTTGCCCTTGAAGCCGGTGACGTCGACCACGAAGCGGATCTCGTCGTCGTAGCCGGGATAGGCGTGGCGCATCGCCTGCTTGTTGAAGGGCGTGAAGATCACGGCGTCGGCCTGGCCGGCATGGGCCATTTCGAGCGCCCGACGGAAGTTGGTGGTGGCGAAGGTGCCGCCCTCCAGCGTCGCCTCGCCCCGGCGCACGTCCTCGACCGCGAGGTTCTTGAGATCGATCATCACGGGACGGGACCCGTCGCCGATCGATGCGACATTGGCAGCCTCGCCGAGATCGAGGGTGACGCCGGCCTCCTGGGCGCCACGGTCGAGAATGCGACGGTCGCCGAACACCACGACGCGGGCGCGCTCGATCGTCTCCGGATCGGCCAGAAGCATGGCGGTCAGTTCCGGGCTGATGCCGGCAGGGTCGCCCATGGCGAGGGCCACGATCGGACGCTCAGTGCCGTTGGTCGCAGAAGCCATTCCCAATTCTCCCGAATGAAGCTTGGCGACAGGGCTAGCGCATCCGCACACACGCATCAAGCCTTTTTCATTTTGTATTCTGCATACAGCATTCGCGTTTGACGCATTGCCGCCTTTATGATGTCTGTGAGCGAGACGCCGCCGGCCCTGCCGCTGCGGCCATCGAATGCGTCACGCCACCGGGAGGGATCGATGAGCGATAGTGTGTCGGTGCCGCGCCCGATCGATCTTGCGGGCGCCCCGGATCTCGGCCGCATCTCGCGCACGTCGCTGCACGACACGATCGTCAACCGCCTGCGCGACATGATCATCGAGGGCGCACTGGAGCCCGGCACCCGCCTGCATGAGGGACAGCTCGGCGAAGCGCTCGGCGTGTCGCGCACGCCTCTGCGCGAGGCGATCAAGTATCTGGCAAGCGAAGGGCTGGTGGAGCTGGTGCCGAGCCGCGGCGCGGTGGTGCGGCGCTTCGACCGCAAGGATGTCCACGACATGCTGGTCGTGATCCGGGAGCTGGAGCACCTGGCCGGGCGCCTCGCCTGCGAGGCGGGAAGCGACGCGGGGATCGCGGCCGTCCGGCGCGCCCACGATGCGATGGTCGAACGCTATCAGGCGCGCGACCGCCTCGCCTATTACAAGCTGAACCAGGAGATCCACACGCGGATCGTCGAGCTGTCGGGCAACGCGGCACTGGCCCATGTCCATGCCGGGCTGCAGATGCGGCTGAAGCGCGTGCGCTTCATCGGCCACGAGGGTCCGGAGAAATGGGCGGCGGCCGTGGCCGAGCACGAGGAGATGATTGCGGCCCTGGAGAAGCGGGACGGCGAAGCGCTGGCCGAGATCCTCGCCCGCCACCTGTCACGCGCCTGGGATCGCGTGGCGGCGATGATCTGACGCCTCAGCCCCTCCCGGGCTTCTCCAACCGCTTGTCCCAGTCCAGCATCCGGCCCTTCAGCGCCGAGCGGAAGCGGGCCGCCTTCGGGAAGTCCCAGTTCGGGTCACCGCCGAGGAACAGGTCGAGGAACGGGATCGCAAGGTCAGGGTCGCTGGCAACGTTCTCGCGGAACGAAGCCCAGGACCGCAGCTCCAGCGCCTCCGCCGACAGATGGATCCCTTCGAGGTCCTGTTCGGCGAGAACCTTGTCGAGAACCGTGATGCAGAACTCGAAATAGAACACGCCCTCCGGCCAGAAGGCGACCAGCGCCTCCTCCGGCCGCACCAGGCCTCGCGCGGCGGACGGACCTTCGCTAGCGGTCACCGGCCGGTTGCGGATCAGACTCGCGAGAAGGATGCCGGCCGCGAAGTGGCTGAAGTCTCGGCGGTCGCGACCAGCCAGAACCCGCTCGGCGTCGAACCGGCGCACCCATTCCAGGAAGGCGCGGGTAAGGCTTCGCCGCGTCAGCGCGAGGTTCACGCCGTAGCGCGTGTTGAACTGGCCGAGCGCCGTGTCCACCGTGCGCGAGAAGTCGCCCAGCCGCCGGATCGAGCGCCGCAGTTCCTGGCGACCGCCGGAGGTGGGCGCATCGAAGCTTAACGTCAGGACGGGTTCGTTCACGAGGGCCGACCTTTCCGGTGATGGCTCAGGGAAGATAGGGGACGGTCGCGCGCCAGGCAGCGGCCAGGTCGGCGAAGCGCCCGTCGCGCAGCATCGCGCGCCAGTCCGCGCCTTCCGCCTCCACCACCCGCTGCGCCGCCAGGAGCGCGAGCTCGCCCGGCGCCCCGCTGTCGCGCCGCACCAGCACCGCCAGCCAGACGGTCAGCGCCATGCAGTCGTTGGCGGTAGCGCCCTCTTCCGGGTCCACCGGACCGAACGCGCTGGTCAGGCACGGACGTACGGCGCCCACGGCCGCAAGGCGACCGGCCGCTCGTGCGGCGAGGCACATGGTGTCGTCGTCTCCGCCGGGGACCGCCAGCGTCTCGGCGGCCATCGCGAGGCGCAGTTCCGACACGACGGCATCGTTCGGCCCGCCAAGCGCCAGAACCGTCCGGCAGAGCGCATAGAGGTCGGCGCTCTCGACCGGCGCCGCACCGGGCCACAAGGACGCGGCCAGCCGATCCAGCGCGCGTGTCGCATCGGCCGAGCCGCGCGGCAGGACGCGTCCGGCCACCCGCTCCGCCCGCGTCAGCACGCCGTCGGCGACCTGCGCCAGTCGCCGGGTCGGCTCGGGCGACCCGAGCAGCCGCGCCGACAGGGTTCCCGAAGCCGCCTCCAGGCGAATCGCCGTGCGAAGATCGCGGATCCCTTCCCGCAGGGGCAACGTCAGATTATGGGGATGAGGCAGCATGGGTCTCTCCACGTTGTCGCAACGAGTATCATACGATCGGCTGAAGCATGAGACGTTTTGCAGGCATTGCGCGCGAGTGTGACGGCAACGCGCGAGATCGTGTTCCGGCCGACGCGAAACGGGGCGGGCGATGAAGGGGCGGTCCAAGAACGGCGCCGAGGCGCCGGCCTCGGGCACGAGGGCCGACCGGATGCGGGTTCGCGCCGCCTGGATGTACTATGTCGAGGAGATGACGCAGAGCGACATCGCCGCCGCGCTCGACATCGGCCGCGTCAGCGTGGTGCGGCTTCTCGCCGAAGCGCGCGCCCGCGGCGAGGTGCGCGTGTCCCTGTCCGGCGCGCTGGCGGAACTGACGGCGACGGAGCGCGCGCTCGAGGCGCGCTTCGGGCTGCGGAGCGCCGTGGTCGCGCCCGCGCCGGGCCTCAGCGAGGATCCCTCGCCCGCCATCAGCGCGGCCATCGGCGCGGTCCTGTCCGATGCGGTCGGCAGCGGCATGTCGGTCGGCCTCGGCTGGGGGCGCACGCTTCTGGACTCCCTGCCCTTTATCGAGCCGCGAGCGCTGGAGGACATGCGGGTCGTCTCGCTGCTCGGCGGCATCAGCCAGGCCCATCGCTTCAACCCTGCCGAGTTCGTCTGGCGCTTCGCCCAGATCTTCAACGGCGACGCGTTCCTTCTCAGCGCGCCGGCCATCGTCGACAGTCTCGAGACCAAGACCGCCCTGGTGGATCGCTGCGGCCTGCGCTCCACCCTCGACATGGCTGCCAAGCTCGACCTCGTGGTGTTGAGCGTCGGCGGCATCGCGCGCAACGCCACGACCTTTCGCACCGGCTACATCGCCGAAACCGACCGCCGCTCCCTCGAAAAGGCCGGGGCAGTGGGGGACCTCCTGTTTCATTTTCTGGACCGCGACGGCGCCCTGGTGGAGCATCCGATCAACGAGCGGATCGTGTCGGCGGACATGGGGGCGATTCGGCGTGCGCCCGAGCGTATCCTCGCCTCGGGCGGACCGGATAAGATCGACATCCTGCGCGCCACGCTCGCCTTCCTGAGACCCACGGTTCTCGTCACGGACGAAACCACCGCTCGCCGCCTTCTCGACTGACCGCACTCGGCCGCTGTGGATCGAATTTTTGGAACATATTGACACGATACAAGTCAAATGTTCATTTGCCTCGACGGAACCGGGAGGCCAGCGTTCCGGAGGAGGATGAAATGACGGGATGGCAGGTCGCGCTGGCGCTTCTGGCGCTGGCATGGGCGCTCCAATGCGTCGGCACCGTGATCCAGGTACGCCGCTACCGCGACGCGTTTCGCGACCTCAGCAACTCGTCCGATGACGGCTGGTTGGGTGTCGGAAAGGGCGGCGGCGCGCTCAAGGGCGCGGCGATCGCGATGATCGTGGTGGCGCCCGACGGCACGGTGCGACGGGCGACCAGCCTGCAGGGCCGTACCGTCTTCGCCAAGGCGCGGCGCCTCGAGGAGCTCGAGGGCCGCTCGGCCTCCGACGTCCGCAGCGATGCGGAAGGGCGGCGGCGCGAGCCGCTCGCTGCAGCGATCCTCAGCGCCCTCGACCAGGTGGCGCAGGTCCGCTCGCGCCAGACTCTGAATGAGGAGCCTGGCCTCGGCGGCGCCCTGCCCGCCTGATCGGCGGGCCTTCGATTTTCCAGACAACCGAAACGTCGCAACGCCCGTTCGGGCACGGCTGGGAGGGCCGAGCATGCTGACGATGATGATGCTGGCGCAAGGAGCGGCGGACCTCGCCGCGCACGGCGCCGTCCACGCCCAGACCCTGGGCGACACGGCGCTGGTCGCCCCGCTGGCCGATCTCGCCGCCCATCACGGCGGGGGTGCCGCGGACGCGGCCCACGCGGGCGCGTCCCTTCTGGCCCAGGCGACCGATCCGGGCGCCGCCGGCACGGCGGCCGCCACCGCTCCGGCCTCGGGCGGTGGTGCGATCTCGGCCGACGAATACGCCCGGCGCGTGCAGCAGCTCTCCGCGTCCGGCAACCAGGAAGAGCAGCTCGGCTGGCTGGCGACGATCGGCCGCCACTTCATCGGCGTCTTCCAGAAGGGCGGCGAGGTCTTTCTCGGCTTCGTCACCGGCATCATCCCGACGCTGGTCGTGCTGATGACCGCCTTCTACGCCCTCACCGGCATGATCGGTGAGGAGCGCGTCCACGGGCTCGCCCAGAAGGCAGGCCGCATCGCCCTGACGCGCTACACCGTGCTGCCCGTGCTTTCCATGTTCTTCCTCACCAACCCGATGGCTTATACCTTCGGGACCTTCCTGGAGGAGAAGCACAAGCCGGCCTTCTACGATTCGGCCGTCTCCTTCTGCCACCCGATCCTCGGCCTCTTCCCGCACGCCAATGCCGGCGAGTACTTCGTGTGGGGCGGCGTGCTGGTGGCGCTTCTGGAACTCGAAAACCGGGGCGTCATCCCGGCCGGCTACCACATCAATCTCGCGATCTACTACTTCCTCGTCGGCGTGGTGGTGATCCTCCTGCGCGGCATCGTCACCGAGCGCGTCACGCGCTTCCTCGCCGCGCGCGAAGGCGTGACGCTCTAAGGCCTTTGGGGGGAGATCGACCGATGAACAAGACCTTCAAGGCCATTCGCGTCTCGCAGGGCAAGGGCGGCTGGGGCGGCCCGCTGGTGATCCAGCCGACGCCCGAACGCGACAAGATCGTGGCGGTGACCGGCGGCGGCATCCCGCCCGTCGCCCAGCGCCTCGCCGAGCTGACCGGCGCGACCGTCGTCGACGGCTTCCGCAACCCGCCGCTGGAATCGGAGATGGCCGCCGTCGTGATCGACTGCGGCGGCACCGCCCGCTGCGGCGTCTATGCCCGCAAGCGCATTCCCACCATCAACATCATGCCGGTCGGCCAGTCGGGTCCGCTCGCCCAGTTCATCACCGAGGACATCTACGTCTCCGGCGTGACGCCGGACGACATGGCGCCCGCCGACGGTTCCGCCGCCCCGGCCGGCCAGCAGACCGCCTCGCCCGCCGCCATGGGCCAGCCGACCGCCGCGCCGCGCTCGTTCGCCTCGCCTGCCGAAGCGACGGCAGCCCTCGGCGGCGCGATGCCGGCCTCCAACCAGGGCGGGCTGATCGGCGCGATCACCTCCGTCGGCCGCGTCATGGGCCGGGCGGTCGGCATCTTCTTCAATGCCGGCCGGCGCACGATCGACATGGTGGTGCGCAACGTCCTGCCGTTCATGGCCTTCGTGACCATGCTGATCGGCATCATCCTCTACACCGGCATCGGCGATCTCCTCGCCGCGCCGCTCGGGCCGCTCGCCAACAACATCCTCGGCCTCGTGGTCCTGTCGGCCATCTGCGCCCTGCCCTTCCTGTCGCCGATCCTCGGACCGGGCGCCGTCATCGCGCAGGTCATCGGCGTCGCGATCATCGGCCCGCAGATCGCCAACGGCACCATCGCCCCGGCGATGGCCCTGCCGGCGCTGTTCGCCTACAACGCACAGGTCGGCTGCGACTTCGTGCCCGTCGGCCTCGCGCTCGGCGAGGCGAAGCCCAAGACGATCGAGATCGGAGTGCCGGCCGTCCTGATCAGCCGCCAGATCACCGGTCCGATCGCTGTGCTGATCGCCTGGGGCGCGAGCTTCCTCCTCTGATCGCTCCGGCCGGGCGGCCCGCCCGCCCGGCCCCTTTCCAGCGGCCATCGTCCGCCCGAGGATTTCCATGACCCAATACCTCCGCACCCGCGTCACCGCCGTCGGTCCCGACGTTCCCGACCTTCTGGAAGGCGGCGTGCTGATCCTGTTCGCGGACGGCGCGCCGCCGGAGCTCGCCGAGGTGTCGGTGATGCACGCCGTCGAGGGCGAGCCGTCGACCGGAGCGCCCGCGCCCGGCGTGCCGATCCGTATCGGCTCCGTGGAAGCCCGCCTCACCGGCATCGGCGAGCTCGCCTGGGCCAAGGTGCGCGACATCGGCCATGTCGTCATCAACTTCAACGGCGCGGCCGCGCCCGAGCGCCCCGGCGAGCTGACCGCGAGCCCGGTCGACGGCGAGATGCTGGCCCGAGCGCTTCAGCCCGGCGCGACCATCGCCATCGGCGACTGACCCCAAAGACCTTCGACACCGGATTTCGAGCCATGATCGAGCGCTCCGTCGTCGTGCGCGTGCACGACGGTCTCCATGCCCGCCCGGCGACGCAGTTCGTGAAGCTGGCCAAGAGCTTTTCCTGCGAGGTCGAGATCCGCTGCAACGGGCGCGGCGCCAGCGCCACGAGCGCGGTCAAGCTGATGCTGCTCGGCGTGAAGGAGAACGACGAGGCGACACTTCGCGCCGAGGGCGAGGACGCCGCCGACGCCGTCTCGGCGCTCGCGACCTTTCTCCAGACGCCGGACGCCGGCGACATCGACTTGACGGCCACCGGCAAGCCCGCGGCCCCCGCCGTGACTCCGGCGTGCGCCTCGCCCGATCGCGGCGTGCCGGCCAGCGAGGGGACGGCGATCGGGCCGGCCTTCGCCTTCTTTCCCGCCGCGCTCGACATCCAGCCCTGCACGGTCCCGCCGGAAGAGCGCGAGGCCGAACGCCGGCGCTACCGCCAAGCCCTCGCCGGCACCGTCCAGTCCTTCCGCGACGCCAAGGCGCGGCCCGGCCTCAAGCGCGACGACGCGGCCATCATCGATGCGCTGGTGGAAGTGGCCGAGGACGCCGAGTTCATCGGTTCCGTCGAAAGCGGGATCGCGGCGGGGCAGGATGCGGCGAGCGCCGTGTCGGAGGCCGGCCGGACGATCGCGGCGAGCTTCGAGGCGCTGGCCGACCCGTATCTTCGCGCCCGCGCCGAGGACATCCGCTCGGTCACGCGCGCCATCACGCTCACCCTTCTCGGCCGGCGCGACATGACGCTCGCGGACATGCCAAGGGGTTCGGTCATCGTGGCGGACGAGATCGCCGCGCTCGACCTCGCCAAGGCGACGCTCGCCGACATCGGCGGGATCGTCTGCCGCAAGGGCGCGGCGACGAGCCATGTCGCGATCATGGCCCGCGCCCACGGCATTCCCGCCGTTCTCGGGTTTTCGGCCGACGAGGCGCGCCTGAAGGCGGTCCGGACGATCGCCCTCGACGGCTCCACCGGCGCGGTCGCGCTCGACCCCGACGCTGCTGAGGCCGAGCGTTTCCGGGGCGCGATCGCCCGCGAAGCCGCCGAGCGCACCGCACTGGAAGCCTATCGCACGGTCGAGCCGACGACCCGCGACGGCCGGCGCATCGAGATCGCCGCCAATCTCGGCTCGCTCGCCGAGATCGAGGCCGCGCAGAAGGCGGGCGCCATGGGCGTCGGCCTGTTCCGCACGGAGTTCCTGTTCATGGAACGCCGGACCCTGCCCGGCGAAGACGAGCAGGCCGAGACCTACACGACGCTTGCGCAGGCCTTCGCGCCGCACCCGGTGGTGATCCGGACGCTCGACATCGGCGGCGACAAGCCGGTCGCCGGCATCGACTTCGAGCACGAGGACAACCCGTTCCTCGGCTGGCGCGGCGTGCGCATGTGCCTGGAGCGGCCGGACGTCTTCAAGCCGCAGCTTCGCGCGCTCCTGCGCGCCAGCATCGTCGGCAACGTCAAGATTCTCCTGCCGATGATCGCCGATGTCGGCGAAGTGCGGGCGGTGCGCGCGCTGCTCGACGAATGCCGCGCGGAACTCGACGCCGGCGGCCAAGCCCACGGCGCGTTCGAGCTGGGCGTGATGATCGAGACCCCCGCGGCGGTGTTCGTCGCCGCCGAGATCGCGCGCGAGGTGGACTTCTTTTCCGTCGGCACCAACGACCTCACCCAGTACGTCATGGCCGCCGACCGCCTGAACCCGCGTGTCGCCAAGCTCAACCGCACGGAGCATCCGGCGGTGCTGGCCGCGATCCGCATGGCGGCGGGCGCCGCGCGCGAGGCCGGCATCTGGATCGGCGTGTGCGGCGAGGCCGCCGCCCGCCCCGACCTCATCCCCTTCTTCGTCGAGAACGGCGTCACCGAGCTCTCCATGAGCGCCGCCTCGATCCCCCGCGCCAAGAAATGCGTGACGGAGATCTGAGGAGGCGAGCGATCCGGCACGCCGGAAAATAGAGCCCCGCTTCGAGCGGCCGGGACTTGTGCCCCCTTGGTGGAAACCACGCATCGGGCCGCCGGAGGCGACCCTCCGTGGACGAGCGGAAGGTGCCCCGCCTCAGGCGACCCGCGCGGTGTTGTCGGCAGGGCAGGACGCGAGAGGCCCCGCCACCGTGCGTCTCCGCTTGCCGCGCCCCTTGCGCCTCGTCGCGCTTTCCCTCCGGTATCGACGAGCCTTTGAAGTGACCTGCTTCGTGGCCCTTGGCGGCGTTTCGGGTAGAAGCGGCGCGCCGGCGGCACGTCCCAGCGTGGCGACACCCGCCGAAACGGAGCCAAGGCCCACCGGAAGGGCCGGGCTTCCTTCGCCGTGGACGTCGTCGCGCTCGGGTCGCGGCCGGAACACGCTCTCCGGAGGTCGACGAGTCGGAAGAAGCGGCCACCGGGCGCCGGACGTGGGTCGCCGCCCGGTGGCGGCAGATCATGCGCCTTGTCCGCCGGATCGGCGCGTTGGATTTCGGCCGACGATTAGGATCGGCGGGAACGCAACCCGGTCACCTCACGTTTTCGAGAGACTGCTGAGGTCGCAATCGAGGAACTGTCATGCTGTGGACGATCGCCGTCATTCTCTTCGTCCTCTGGATCCTTGGGGGATTTGTCTTCCATGTTGCCGGAGGGCTTATTCATCTCCTGCTGGTGATCGCCGTGATCGTCGTGGTCTACCAGTTGGTCACGGGCCGCCGGCGCATCTGAGATTGCGCCTCGCGGTCGAGCTTGTCCGCCGATGATCGCGACGACGTGCCGCCGAGACCATGGTGCGCGGCGTGACAGCGACGGATCGCAACAAAGCTCTAGTCCGTATGGGCGGTTGGAGAAAAACCTGCGGGCGGAGCGGAATTAACCCCGAGACGGATCTCGTTGAATCTCCATCCGGCGGCCTCCGCGCACCATTTCCGCGGCGATCTCGTCGTAGGTACGGGCCACGAAATCGGCGCCGGCATCGCGAAGCGCATCGCCAGTGTTGGCGAGGAGATGGGCGCCGCCGAGAAAGCCGTAGGCGACCATGCCGGCGGCCTTGGCGCCCATGATGCCGAAGCGCGAATCCTCGATCACCAGCGAGCGCGCAGGGTCGAAGCCCATGCGGCTCGCCGCGTGAAGCACGAGGTCGGGCTCCGGCTTGCCGCGCTTCACGTCGTGCGAGGAGAAGATCGCATCGTCGGAAAAGAAGCGGTCGAGCCCGGTCACCTTGAGGCTGTGGCGGATGCGCTCGTGGTCGGAGGAGGACGCAACGCAGCGCGGCAGCGTCGAGGCTTCCAGGAAGGCGACGATGCCGGGGGTCGGGGCGAGTTCGGCCGTGAAGAGTGCCTTGGTCTCCGTCCAGAACTGCGGGTGGTATTCCTTCGCCAGCGAGCGCCCGGTCCGGGTCTCGATGGAGGCTAGGATGTCGGCGAACTTCATGCCGACAACGGCATTGACCATGTCGGCCGAGACGTCGATGCCGGCCTGGCGGTAGACCGACTGCATGGCCCGGCGGGCGAGGACCTCGCTGTCGACCAGAACGCCGTCGCAGTCGAAGATGATGCCGTCGAATTCCGCCATGCCGGCCTCCCCGCAGGTCCATTCCAGAGCCGAACGCGCTTCCGGCCGGCCCGGTCGCCCGAACCGGCCGGAAGGACGGTCCTTCGGGTCGGGACGGAACCGTCCCCGCCCAAGCCGTCAGCGTGTCAGCTCGCGCAGCAGGCGGGCGACGTCGCCCTTCTGCTCGATCTGCGGCATATGTCCCGTGCGCGGGAAGAGATGCAAGGCGATCCGCCCGGGCAGGCCGGCAAAGTGACGTGCCGGCACCACACGATCTTCGGTGCCCGCGACGATCTTCACCGGCATGGACAGGCCGGCGAGGAGGTCGCGGACCGACACGTATTGCGCGCCGTTGGAGAAGAGCGTCGAGCCCAGCTTGGTCTGCGCCTCCGCCTGGCGGCCGTCGGCGCGCCCGCGCGCGGTCGCCCGCACGAGGCCGTCGGAGAGGACCGCGGGGTCGGCCACCAGATGGCGCAGCCAGGCGCGGACCGGCGCCTCGTCGGTCGCGCGGGCGAAGCCTTCGGTGAAGCCGGTGTCGATGTCCGGGCCGAAGCCGGCCGGCGACAGGAGCATGAGCGAGCGGACGTCGGTCGCCGTGCCCGAGGCCACGGCTGCCGCGACGGCACCGCCGAGGGAGTGGCCGACGAGGTGGCAGGTCCCGACGCCGAGCGCGATCAGCGTCTCCTCGACGCCGGAGACCAGCGCGTCGAACCCGTCCGCTTCCTGGGCCAGCGAACCGCCGTGGCCGGCGAGGTCGATGCCGAGAACCGGTCCGCCTTCCGTCATCTCGCCGAGCAGCGGACGCCAGCTCGCCGATTCCGAGCCGAAACCGTGGATCATCACGACGGGCACGCCCTGCCCTTCGCGCAGGCGCACGACCGCAAGCGGCGTCGCGGCATCCGCCATGGACGCCGTCTGGCGTGGCGCCGGGACAGGTTCGGGCGCGCGGGCGGCGACGGGCTGGGGCCGCTCGCCGGCCGGTGCGGGCGCGGCCGGCGCCCCGCCGCGCGACGAGGCGGCCTGTTCCACGTCCTCGCGGCCGATGCGGCCAAGCGGTCCCGTGCCGGACACCGAAGCGAGGTCGATGCCGCGTTCGCGGGCGATGCGGCGGGCGAGCGGCGTCGCACGAACGCCCCGGCGCTCGCCCTCGGCGGGTTTGGCGCAGCATGACTTCCCGCCGTTGGCCGCTGCCGTGGCAATGTCCGTCGAGGCGGGTTTGGAATCCGTCTCGACATCCGGATCGGGCCCGCCCTTGACCTCGGACGCTGCCCCGGTGGGCCGCCCGTCGAAGGCCTCGCCTTCGGCGAAGATCCAGGCGACCGGCGCACCGACGGCGATGTCGACACCTTCCGTGCCGGTGACGTTGCGCAGCGTTCCGCTGGCAGGCGCATCCACTTCCATGGCCGCCTTGTCGGTCTCGATCTCGAAGAGCGGCTCGCCCTTCTTGATGGTGTCGCCTTCCTTGTAGAACCAGCGCGAGATCTGGCCGGTCGCCATGTCCATATCGACCTTGGGCAGGATCACTTCGGTCGGCATGGCTCAGCGCTCCCGGCGGGCCAGCTTGCGCACGGCCGCGACGATGCCCTCGACCTGCGGCACGACCGCCTTCTCGAGCTCGGGGTTGTAGGGGATCGGCGCCTCCGCGCCGCCGAGCCGCAGGATCGGCGCGTCGAGATAGTCGAAGGCTTCCGACTCGGCGATCATCGCCGAGATCTCGGCGCCGACGCCGAGCGTCTTGACGCCCTCGTAGACGCAGACGAGGCGGCCGGTCTTCATCACGCTCGCGATGATGGTCTCGCGGTCCATCGGGCGCACGGTGCGAAGGTCCACGACCTCGACGTCGATGCCGTCCTTGGCCAGTTCCTCGGCCGCCGCCAGCGCCTTGTGGACCATGATGGCGGACGCGACGATCGTCAGGTCCCTGCCCTCGCGCACCACCGCCGCCTTGCCGATCGGCACGGTGTAACGGCCCTCGGGGACGATGCCCTTCGACTTGTAGAGAATCTTGTGCTCGAAGATCATCACCGGATCGGGATCGTCGATCGCGGCGAGCAGCATGCCCTTGGCATCGTGCGGGGTGGAGGGCTGGAGCACCTTCAGGCCGGGGACGTGGCCGAGCCAGGCCTCGAGGCTCTGGGAGTGCTGGGCGGCCGCGCCCGTGCCCGAGCCCGCCGGAAAGCGCATGACCAGCGGCACCGAGACGTTGCCGCCCAGCATGAAGCGGAGCTTGGCCGCCTGGTTGACGATCTGCTCCATCGCCAGCGTCGCGAAATCGGAGAACTGGAACTCGTAGATCGGCTTCATGCCTGTGAGCGCCGCCCCCACCGCAACGCCCGCGCCGCCGAGTTCGGCGATCGGCGTGTCGATCACGCGATCGGCGCCGAAGCGATGGACGAGGTCGCCCGTCACCTGGAAGGCGCCGCCGTAGACGCCGATATCCTCGCCCATGATGAAGACACGAGGGTCCTCCTCCATAGCGATGGCGATCGCTTCCTGGATCGCCTGGGCATAGGAAAGCTCGCGGCCGCCAGCCGCGTTCGCAAGTTCGCTCATCCGGGGGATTCCTTGGGGGTCGCCGGTCAGGCGGTGTAGACGAAACGGGTCGCGTCGGATGGGTCGGGCGACGGGGAGTTCTTGGCGAACTCGATCCCTTCCGCGATCTCGCGCTCGACATCGGCGCGGATGCCTTCGACCTCGCCGTCGGTCACGATGCCGTACTGGATCAGTTCGGCCTCGAAGCGGCCGATCGGATCCTTGGAGATCCAGTCGTCGATCTCTTCCTTCGTGCGATAGCGATTGCGGTCGCTCTTGGAGTGGCCGCGGTGGCGATAGGTCTTGCACTCGATGAGGGTCGGCCCCTCGCCGCGCCGCGCCCGCTCGATGGCGGTGACGGAGGCTTCCGAGACGTCCGACAGCGAATTGCCGTCCACCGTCACGCCCGGCATCGAATAGGCCACGGCGCGGTCGGCGATGTTCTTGACCGCCGTGGAGCGTTCGGTCGAGACCGACATGCCGTACTTGTTGTTCTCGCAGACGAAAACGACCGGCAGCTTCCAGATCGAGGCCATGTTGAGCGCCTCGTGGAAGGCGCCCTCGTTGTTGGCGCCGTCGCCGAAGAAGGAGACGACGACGTCGGGACGCTTCTGCATCTTCATGGAGAGCGCCGCGCCCACCGCGATGGGCAGGCCGCCGCCGACGATGCCATTGGCGCCGAGATTGCCTTTGGTCACGTCCGCGATGTGCATGGAGCCGCCGCGGCCGCGGCAATATCCGGTCTCCTTGCCGAAGAACTCGGCGAACATCCGCCCGACCTCCGCGCCCTTGGCGATGCAATGCCCATGGCCGCGATGGGTCGAGGTGATCTGGTCGGTATCCGTCAGGGGCAGGCAGATCCCGACCGCCGAGGCCTCCTGGCCGATCGACAGGTGCATCGTGCCGTGGATCAGGCCGCGCATGTAGCTTTCCTCCGCGCCTTCCTCGAAGCGGCGGATCAGGTGCATCTGGCGCAGCGCGTCCTTGAGGACGGCCGGCTCGAAATGGCGGAAGGCGAAGGGGCGGTTGTCGCCCTCGCGCCCGCCGCTTGCCTGCGGCGCGGCCTCGGCGACATCGGCAGCCTTGGGGATGGCGGACATGCGACCTGTCTCCTGATCCGGTTATTCGGCGGCCGTGGCGAAGCGCCCGTCGGCCTGGTCGAGACGTCGGCGGATCTGGGTGATCACCAGGCTGTCGTCCGGCTCGCAATTGGCATAGGTCAGCTTCTCGCCGGCCTTGATCGGCTTGATGACACGCGCCCGCTCCGCCAGCCCCAGCGGCAGGGCGCCCTCGTCGCGGGCGCCTTCCCAGGTCATTGCGAAGCCGCGATAGTCGTACTCGCCGATCTTGCCGAGCGTATCGCCGGGGTTGAGGTCGCGCTTGGCGAGCGTGACGCACTCGGCGACCGGGCGATCGGCGGGGATGAGGTCTGGCGCGCCCTTCATCACCGCGCGCACCGCGGAAAGCGGCACTTCCAGCGAGGTCAGGTGATAGGGGCGGAAGATCGTGTAGTTCGGGCCGGGACCCATCTTGAGATCGCTCATGCGCTCGAGCACGCGATCGTGCCTGGGCTTCACGATGCAGAAGACGCCGGGCGCGACGCCCTTGCCGATGGAGTAGTCGACCTTGCCCGTGCCCGAGAGGACGCCGCCGTCCTCCCTGGTGCAGAGCACCGAGGCCAGCTCGTCACGCGTGGCGGCAGGCCCATGCATCCCCGGAACATCCGGCACGAGCCCCGTCGCGTTGGCGACCGCGACCATCTCGATCATGGTCTTGGAGCCGTCCACGAACTCGACCAGCATGCGGGCGTTCATATTGCGCCGGCGCGCCTCGTCCTCGTAGGCGTCCGGTGTCGCGTCGAACTTCAGGGGGTTGTTCTTGCCCTTGCCGGCGCAGACGATGTCGAAGCCCAGCGACTGGGCGAAACCGATGATCTCGATCGTCGCCGCCGGCTCGTCGCCCGCCGCGCCCGTGTAGACGACGCCGGCCTTGGCGGCTTCCTCGCGCAGGAACCGGCCGATCGTGATGTCGGCCTCGACGTTGAGCATCACGACATGCTTGCCGTTCCGGAACGCCTCCAGCGCGATCAACGTGCCGACGTTCGGGTTGCCGGTCGCGTCGATGATGACATCGATATGGCCGGAGGCGCAGAGCGCCTTAAAGTCCTCGGTCAGCGCGACCTTGCCGCCCTCGATGGCACGGTCGATGTCGTTGACGCCCGCGGCATGGACGAACTCGGTGCCTGCCATGCGCAGCGCGGCTTCCGCCCCCGCGACGTTCAGCTCGGACAGGGCGCCGAGGCGCACGCCCGGCATCAGGGTGAGCTGCACGACCATGTCGGTGCCCATCTGGCCGGAGCCCGCGAGGCCCACGGTCACCGGGCCGTTCTTGTCGGCATAGGCCTGGAGCTCGGCCGCGAGGCCAACCTGAAGAATCATCATCGCTGTTCCTCCCATGGGAAGCAAAGTACATTTGTCTCTTTATAAAGACAAGAGTTCAAAATCGTTCGCCGACGGATTTTCTGCCGTCGAGCAGGCGTTCGGCCGTTCGCTCGTCGGTCACGAGGATTTCGGGCGTCAGCAGCTTCATGGCCGCTCGGATCGCGGGGAACTTCGACCAGCCGCCGCTGGCGAGCACCGTGCGGCGCGCGTCCACGAGCCGGCGGGGATCGACGGCCAGGACCCGGTCGTTGACCGAATGGTCGAGGACGCGCCCTTCCGCGTCGATGAAGCGGCAGAGAATGTCGCCGACCGCCCCTGCCCGCTCCAGGCTGTCGAGATCGGCGCGTTCCAGAAGCCCGTAGTGGACGAAGATCGAATCGCGCGTGAAGTCGCCGACCGAGAGAATCGCGAGGTCCATCCGGTCGGTGCGCCGGAACACCTCGGCGATCCCGCGATGGGCGAGGAGCGCGTCGCGTGTCGCCTTGTCCGGCGCGAAGACCGGGCAGGCCAGCATGTAGCAGTCGCCGCCGATCCGGTCGGCGAAACGCCAGGCGAACTCGGACGGGTTGGACAGGCTGACATGCGTCAGCCCGCCCAGCATCGAGATCGTGGTGGAGCGCGCGTAGTCCATCGGCTCCACGAAGGGCAGAGAAGTGGAGAGCGTGCGTCCCCAGCCGAGCCCGATCGTCATGCCGTCGGCGACGAGGTCGGGCAGGAGCTGGCCGAGCGCCGCGCCGATCATGGCCGGCAGTCGCGCCTCGTCCTGCGGATCGGGCACCACCACCACGCGCTCCATGTCGAAACGGGCGCGGACCTCCCGTTCCAGCCGCGCGCAGCGGGCGATCGGCGCGGTCACGCGGATCTGCACCGTGCCGTCCTCCCGCGCGGCCGCCAGCATGCGCAGGACGCGCGTGCGGGTGAGGCCCAGGATCTTGGCGACCTGATCCTGGGTCAGGCCCTCCATGTAGTAGAGCCAGGCGGCGCGCGCCTTGATGTCGTCGCTGTCGGTGGTGGACACGGCCTGACTTTCGCCCGAGGAAATCGTCTCCTTCGGGTCTACCCCCTCCCCCGCCTGTCCGGACAGCCCAGGCGAGCCGCCGCGTGCGCGCCAGCCCACCGGTCAGCCCCTTGGGATCGGCGGGAGGAGAGCGCCCTGCGCCATCGTCCGCGCTCAGGCCGCCGTGCGGTCCAGGCCTTGGATCTCGATCTCCGCCGGCCGGGTCGGGCGCCTGGTGAACTCCAGCGTCTTCTCGAAGGAGGTGACGCCCGCCTGGCTGCCGAGGCCGAGCGCGTTCTGCGCCGAGGTCGCCTGGGCGAAGCGGACCATGGATTCGGGGTCCATACCGCGCACGAGGCCCGTGGCGATGCCGGCGTTGAACGCGTCGCCGCAGCCGCAGGAACACACCATCTCGATGTCGAAGGCCGGCATCAGGAAGCGGTCGCCGTTGGCATGGCGATAATAGGCGCCGTTCTCGCCGAGCGTCAGGATGCAGCACGCCACGCCCTTGTCGAGGAAGAAGCGCGACACGTCCTCGATGTCCTCCAGCCCCGACAGGACACGCGCTTCCTCGATCGAGGGCAGGAAGTAGTCCGTATGCGGCAGGAGACCGACGACGTTGGCGAGATCCTTCTCGGCGGCCGCGAAGACGTCCACCGTCGTGATTGCACCGCGCCGCTTGGCTTCCGCGAAGAGACGGGCGCTTGGGGGCCCGTCCATCCGGTCCATCAGGCCGACGCCGCCGATATGGACGACGGTCGCGTCGAGGACCTGGTCCCACATGTCCTCGGTGATCACGAAGGCGCCGGTCGCGCCCTTCATGTGGAGCGCCGGGCGCGAGCCGTCGGCACGCGTCAGAACGATGGAGGTCGAGGTACCGACGCCCTCGAGACGCTGCATGGTGGAGATGTCGACGCCGAAATGGGCCATCCGATCGAGCACCCAGCCGGCCATCAGGTCGTCGCCGACGCCGCCGACCGCGAGGCACTTCAGCCCGTGCTTGGCGGCCGCGACGACGGCCGCGCCCGCCGCCCCCGAGACGGCGAGGTCGATCTCCTCGATGAACTGCGTGCCCCCGCCCGCCGGGATCGTGCCGACGGGGCGGCCCAGGCAGTCGAACGTGTAGAAGCCGATCGACGAATAATCGTAGCGCATCGCGCTCTCCTCCCAGGAATGACGGATCCCTTCCCGATCCGGCGGATGATGGTTCAGGCGGCGGCGAGGCGGATCGCCTCCACCTCGTCGCGAAGCGCCGGCGTCACCGCCCCCGACAGAGCGAGGTCCGTGCGCCGGCGCAGGATGTCGTCCGCGGTGCGGACCCTCTCGTTGGCCGCGATCCAGGCGATCTCGGCGACATGGTGGTCGGGCGCGGCTCCGAGCGTTCGGCCGTCCGAGCCGCCGATCGCGGCGGCGATGGCGCCGGCCCTGGTGCCGTAGCGCCGCAGGAGGCGTTCGCCCACGGGCTCGGGCGAGCCGGCGAGTGTCGCAAGTTCGTGCACCAGCGCGCGGCGTCCGCCCTCGTCCACCGGGAACCCGCGGCCGCCCCCGATGGCGAGCTCGGCCGTCGAGGCGCGGCGGGCGCGCCCGAGCCGGGCGAGCACCTTGTCCGTCACCTCTTCCGAGAAGCCGCGATAGGTCGTCCACTTGCCGCCGATCAGCGAGAGGACGGGCACGTCGGTTCCAGGCAGGCGCTCCTCGGCGATCGAGTGGTCGCGGCTGATCGCGCCGGGATCGTCGACATCGGCATTGGGCAGCGGGCGCACACCGCAGAAGGCGTAGACCACGTCCTCGCGGCGGATCGCGATACGCGGGAAGACCTCCGAGACGACGCCGATCATGTAGGCGATCTCCGCCTCGCTCACGCGGGCCTCGTCGGGATGACTGATCGGAATATCGGTCGAGCCGATCAGTACCCGGCCCTTGAACGGGTAGAGGAGGTTCACGCGGCCGTCGGCAGAACCGAAATAGACCATGCGCCCGCCCAGCGCTTCGAGGAGCTCAGGATGCTCCACGACGACGTGGCTGCCCTTGGTGCCGCCCATGTGGCGCGTGTTGAGCCCGAGCGCGGCATTGACGCCGTCGATCCAGGCGCCGCCGGCGTTGACGACGAGGTCGGCGCGCACCCATTCGCGCGCGCCGGTCAGAACGTCCTCGATCTCGACCGCGCCCCCGGCAGCCGAGCGCACCGTGGTGTAGCTGCGGGCCTCGCTGCGGGGATTGTCGGACAGCGCGTCGAGGACGAGTTCCAGCCCCAGCCGCTCGGCATGGTCGAGGCGGGCCTCGTAGTAGAGGCCGACGGCGGTGATCGCGGGATCGAGGCCCTCGAGTTCCCGGCGTGCACGGGCGCCGCCGATGAAACGATGCACCGGCATGGTGCGGAAGCGCCGGCCGAAGGCGTCGTACATCGTGAGGCCGAGCTTGGTGATGATCGCGCCGCGGTCGTTGAGCCTGGCCTTGAGCCCCAGGAACCGCTTGATCGACGGTACGATGCCGCCGAACCAGGAGCGGACGGGCAGTGCGGTTTCCAGGGGCGTCACGAAGTGCGGCGCGTTGCGAAGGAGGATGTTGCGCTCCTCCGCCGACTGGCGCACCAGCCGGAACTCGCCGGTCTCCAGATATTTCAGCCCGCCATGCATCAGGCGCGAGGACGCCTCGCTCGCGCCCGAGCAGAAGTCGCCGCGGTCGATCAGCAGGCAGTCCACGCCCTGCAGGCAGAGATCGCGGAAGGTGCCGATGCCGTTGATGCCGGCGCCGATGACGACGACCGGGAAGTGGCGGGTGGCTTTGGGGGCATTCAAGCTCATGATCAGGATACGATGGCGACCTTGATGGCATCGCCGCGCGCGGCGGTTTCCAGCGCCTCGCCGATCGCCGGAAGAGCGAAACGATGCGTCAGGAACGGCTTGGTGTCGAGCTGTCCGGACGCGATCAGGTTCAGCGACTTCTCGAACTGGAGGCGCGTCAGGCCGAAGGAGCCGGTGACGATCAGCTCGTTGTAGTGGATGGCGTTGACGTCGAGCGGCGCCATCTCGCCCTTGTCGAAGCCGGCGAAGAGCGACACGCGGCCGCGCGGGCGCGCGAGGCCCAGCGCGTCGTTGGCGAGCGAAGGCACACCGATGGCGACGATCACGGCATCGGCGCCGATGCCGCCCGATTCGGCCCTTACGATGGCTTTCAGGTCTTCGTTTGCCGGATCGACCACGACGTCGGCCCCGGCGTTCAGCGCCGCATCGCGGCGTGCCGCATTCGGCTCCGACACGATGATGCGGCGGGCGCCGGACAGGCGCGCGACCTTGACGTGGAGGAGCCCGATCGGCCCCGAGCCGAGGATGGCGACGACGTCGCCGCGCTCGACACCGACCTTCTCCTGCCCGTTGATGACGCAGGCCAGCGGCTCGGCGAGCGCCGCCTCCTCGAAGGAGACGCCGTCCGGCATCGCGAAGACGTTCCCCGTCTCCAGCGCGCGGCCGGGAATGCGGATGTATTCGGCGAAGGCCCCGTCCACCTCGTAGCCGATGGCGGTGAGATTCTCGCAGACGTTCTCCAGGCCGCGTCGGCAATAGGCGCAGTGGCCGCAGGCGATGGCGGGATCGACGCAGACGGCGTCGCCCGCCTTGAAGCGGGAGGAGCCGCCGGCATCAACGATCTCGCCGGAAAATTCGTGGCCGAGAACCGACGGGTAGCGCACGCCCATGGTCTTGCGCCCGCTGACGATGCGGATGTCGGTGCCGCAGATGGTGGCGGCGCGCACCTTGAGGACGAGGTCGCCGCGCTCCGGGGCCGGGTCGGCGACGTCGCCGAACAGGACGTCGTTGGGAGCGCGCAGGAGGGCAGCTTTCATGACGAACCATCCGATGGAGCCAAAGTTGGCTTCGATCTACCTTGCATATTTGTGTTTTGTAAACACCAAAAGTTTAGCGCCACCCGAATTGTGGTAAGCTTCGGTCCGACACGACATGCACTGCCGAAGGCTCAGCAAAACCGGCCTTACCGGAACGGACGAACAGAGTCCCGAGCAAAGTTGGCAAGATGAACATTTGGCACATCGCAGTTCAAATGTATTGACGCCGATCCAAAAGTGCGCGAGACCAATGGGAACGCGCGGGCCTCGGGAGAGACGGGCCGCGTCGCGTGGCCTGCGGATCGCAGGTTTCGGGGCGGGAGGCGCCCCTTTCGGGAGGAAGACGACATGCGCAACGGATTCTGGTCCGCCCTCGTTCTCGGCTCCATGCTGGTCGGCGCCGCCGCGCCCGCCCTGGCTGAGGGGCAGGAAGACCTCATCAAGCCGATCGACAAGGAACTGACCTTCGTCTTCATCCCGAAGGTGATCCATCCCTGGTACGACGTCGTGCGCCAGGGCGGCCAGTACGCGGTGGACGAGCTCGCCAAGCAGGGCATCAAGATCAACATGATCTGGGACCAGCCGCCGCAGGCCGACGTCGCCGACCAGAACCAGCGCATCGAGGCCAATATCGGCCGCGCCCCCGACGGCCTCGCCGTCGCCTGCCTCGATCAGGCGACCAACGTCCAGCTCCTGACCGAAGCCAAGGAAGCCGGCGTCAACACGATCACCTTCAACTCCTTCTGCTCGCCGGACTTCGCCTTCGTCGGCCAGAAGGACAGCTATGGCGACGGCTACGACCTCGGCAAGTACCTGGCCGAGCATATCGGCGGCGAGGGCGAGGTGGGCATCCTGTCCGGATCGCTGACCGCCACCGACCACGTCGAGCGCATCAAGGGCTTCAAGAAGGCGCTGGAGGACTTCCCGAACGTCAAGATCGTGTTCGAGCAGCCCGACAACGACGTCCTCGAGGAGGCCGTCTCGCTGACCGAGAACGCCCTCCAGGCTCATCCGGACATCAAGGGCTTCTTCGGCTCCAACGCCTCGAACCCGATCGGCATCGCCCGCGCCGTTCAGAACGCCGGAAAGGCGGGAGATGTGGCGATCGTGGGCATGGACGACCTCCCCGAGGCCGTGGACTTCGTGAAGGAAGGCGTCATCACCGCGCTCAAGGCCCAGCGCCAGTGGGACATCGGCTACTCGGCCGTGAAGTATCTGGTCGCAATGAACCAGAACCATACGATCCCGATGGATCACAATACGGGCTCGCGCCTCATCACCAAGGACAATCTCTGAGATCGGGAAGGGTGGGGCCGGACCATCGGCCCCTTCCATCTGGAGGAAGCAGGAGGTTGAGATGGACGCGATGGCCACCGCCTTCGAGGCGAGAAACGTATCGAAGAGCTTCGGCGTCGTGCAGGCTCTCAAGGGCGTATCCGTCTCGATCCGCCCCGGCGAGGTCCATGCGATCATCGGCGAAAACGGCGCCGGCAAGTCGACCCTGATGAACATCATCTGCGGCCGCCTTCGCCCGACCGCCGGCCAGCTCCTCGTCGGCGGCGCGGAGGTACACTTCCATTCGCCGGGCGAGGCGCAGGACGCAGGGATCGCCATCGCCCCGCAGGAGATCAACCTCGTCCCCGCGCTCACCGTTGCCGAGAACATCATGCTCGGCGCCGAGATTACGCGCGGCCCCGCCATCGACTGGAAGGCGACGCGCGAGGAAGCCCTCACCCACCTTCACGCCGTGGACGACACGATCGCGGGAGACGCGCGGGCGGGCGAGCTGTCGAAGGCGCAGCAGCAGCTCGTCCAGATCGCCCGGGCCGTCGCCACCAAGGCCCGGATCCTGATCTTCGACGAGCCGACGGCGGCGCTGACGACGCGCGAGACCGAAAAGCTCTACGCCTTCATCCGCCGCTTCCGCGACGGGGGCGGCTCGGCCTTCTACATTTCCCATCGCCTGGACGAGATCCTCGACCTGTCGGACCGCATTTCGGTCCTGCGCGACGGCGCCTATGTCGGCGAACTCGTTCCGAAGCGGACCTCCAAGCACGAGATGGTCGCCATGATGGCGGGCCGCGAGGTCGCGCTCTCCACCCACACGCCCCGGCGCCTCGACGACCGACCGGTGGTCTTGAAGGTCAGCGGCCTGACGCGTCCCGGCGAGTTCGAGGACGTCTCGTTCACCTTGCACGAGGGCGAGGTGCTCGGCGTCTCCGGTCTTGTCGGCGCCGGACGCACGGAGGTCGCCAAGTGCATCTTCGGCCTGACCAGGGCGAAGTCGGGCACGGTCGAGATCTTCGGAGACGCGCGGCCCGTCGCCGACCCGACGGACGCGATCGCCCGCGGCCTCGTCTATCTGCCCGAGGAGCGCAAGCAGGAGGGCATCTTCCCGCTCCTCTCGATCGCCGAGAACCTGACCATCGCCACGCTCGACCGCTTCCGCGGCCCGGCCTGGATGGACTTCCGCGGCATGGCACGCACGGTGGACAACTATGTCGATCGTCTGCGCATCAAGATCGGCTCGGCCTCCGACCCGATCACCTCGCTGTCGGGCGGCAACCAGCAGAAGGTCATCCTGGGCCGCTGGCTCGCCAAGAACGCGAAGATCCTGATCCTCGACGAGCCGACCCGCGGCATCGACGTCGCCGCCAAGTCCGAGATCCAGGGCGTGCTCGACAGCCTGACGTCGGCAGGTCTCTCCATCGTCTACATCTCGTCCGAGCTGGAGGAGGTGCTGAATGTCTCCGACCGCATCCTCGTGATGCACGAGGGCCGCGTCAAAGGCACCCCGCGTACCGAGGATATGACGCAGGAAGCTCTCCTGCGCCTCGCCATGAGCTGACGCGCCGAAGCGCCCCACCCTTCCCGACCGAAAGGCACCCCGAGCCATGACCAACGCCGCTCTTGGGTCTCCCGCGCGGGCCCGCGCCGCTTCGCCCTCCATCTGGTCCCGCTTCAAGGGCTGGGAGGCCAGTGGCATCCTGATCGCGCTCGGCCTCTTCGCCATCATCCTGTCGATCGCCGCGCCGAACTTCCTCTCGGCCTACAACCTGACGGTGGTCGCCCGCGCGGCCGCCTTCGTCGGCCTCGTGGCGCTGGGCCAGACGCTGGTGCTTCTCCTCGGGGGCATCGACCTGTCGGTGGGCGCCGCGGCCGGCCTGTCGGCCATCGTCGGCTCGCTGCTTCTCACCTCGCTCGGCGTCCATCCCTGGCTGGTGATCCCCCTCGCCTGCCTGTTCGGCCTGTGCCTCGGCCTCGTCAACGGCTTCTTCATCGCCTACCTGAAGCTCAATCCGTTCATCGTGACGCTGGCCTCCGGCGAGATCTTCGCCGGCATGACGCTGGTCATCACCGAGGGCTATCCGATCCGACCGCTGGGCGCGGGTTTCCGCGTCTTCGGCCAGGGCGAATTCCTCGGCCTTCCCGTTCCGGTCTGGTTCTTCCTCGTCTCGGCGGCCATCCTGATCTGGGTGCTGCGCAACACCAAGTTCGGCCGCAACATCTTCGCCATCGGCGGCAACCGCGACGCGGCCGTCCTCGTCGGCATCCGCATCCGCCGGGTCGAGTTTATGGTCTACGGGCTTGCCGGCATGTTCGCGGCCATGGCCGGCATGCTCTATGCCAGCCGCATGGACGCCGGCCAGCCGTCGGTCGGCGAAGGCTGGATGCTCCAGGCGATCACGGCGGCCATCATCGGCGGCACCAGCCTTCGCGGCGGCCAGGGCACCATCGTCGGCACCGCGCTCGGCGCTCTGCTCCTCGCCATGCTCGCCAACGGCACCGTGCTTCTCAACGTCTCCGGCTTCTGGCAGCGGGTGATCGTCGGTCTCGTCGTGCTTGTCGCCATCCTCGTGGACCTCGCCCGACGCCATCGCCGCTGAGCCGCTCCCCGGTCTGTGAAAGGCCCGGCGGCTGGACCGCCGGGCTTTTCTGCGCCAAGTCTCGGGCGACGCGACCGGGAGACTCATGCATGACCCACGCCCTGCAGTTCTACATCGACGGCGCCTGGGTGGACCCGGCCGGAGGCACACGGCTTCCCGTGATCGACCCGTCCACCGAGGAGGCCTTTGCCGAGATCGCGCTGGGCACGCCCGCCGACGTCGATCGGGCCGTGGCCGCCGCCCGCCGCGCCTTCGACACCTATTCGCAGACGTCCCGCGAGGAGCGCCTCGCCCTGATGCGCCGGCTCCTCGCCGCCTACAAGGCGCGCCTGCCGGAGATGGCCGAGGCGATCAGCCGCGAGATGGGCGCGCCCCTGCCCTTCGCTCTCGCGTCCCAGGCTGGCATCGGCACGGCGCACCTTTCCAAGATGATCGAGACGCTGGAGACCCACGTCTTCGAGGAGATGCGCGGCACGACGCTGATCGCGCGCGAGCCCATCGGCGTCGTCGGCATGATCACGCCGTGGAACTGGCCGATGAACCAGATCATGTGCAAGGTGGCGCCCGCGCTCGCCGCCGGCTGCACCATGGTGCTGAAGCCCTCCGAGATCGCGCCGATGAGCGGCCTGCTCTTCGCCGAAATCTGCGACGAGGCGGGCTTGCCGAAGGGCGTTTTCAACCTCGTCAACGGCGACGGGCCGACGGTGGGCGACGCCATGTCGCGCCATCCCGGCATCGACATGATGTCCTTTACCGGCTCGACCCGCGCCGGCGTGGCTGTCGCCAAGTCGGCCGCCGACACGATCAAGCGCGTCCACCAGGAACTCGGCGGCAAGTCCGCCAACATCCTCCTGCCCGACGTCGATCTGGAGACGGCGGTGACGAGGGGCGTCCAGGGCTGCTTCGGCAATTCGGGCCAGAGCTGCAACGCGCCGACACGCATGTTCGTGCCGGCCGACCGCCACGACGAGGCGGCCGATATCGCCGCGCGCGCCGCCGGCGCCTTCAAGGTCGGCCCGGCCGACGCCCCGGCGACGCAGCTCGGACCCGTGGTCAGCCAGGCGCAGTACGACAAGATCCAAGGGCTGATCGAGACCGGCATCCGCGAGGGCGCGCGCCTCGTCGCCGGCGGCCCCGGCCGCCCGGACGGGCTCAACCGCGGCTACTTCGTTCGCCCGACCGTGTTCGCCGACGTCACGCCCGACATGACAATCGCCCGCGAGGAGATCTTCGGCCCGGTCCTGTCGATCCTCTCCTACGGGAGCGAGGACGAGGCGGTGGAGCTCGCCAACGACACGGTCTACGGCCTTGCCTCCTATGTCCAGTCGGCCGATCCGGAACGCGCCCGCTCCGTGGCGCGGCGGATGCGCTCGGGCAACGTCTACCTCAACTACCCCGCCTGGGACGCCGGCGCCCCCTTCGGCGGCTACAAGCAGTCCGGCAACGGGCGCGAATATGCCGAGTTCGGCCTCGACGAGTTCCTCGAGATCAAGGGCGTCGTCGGATGGGGCGCGTGAGGGGTCACGTGGCGAAGTAGTAGTTCGTCAGGTGGAAGAAGAGCGGCGCGGCGTAGGACACGGAATCCATCCGGTCCAGCGCCCCGCCATGGCCCGAGATCATGGTGCCCCAGTCCTTGGCGCCCATCGAGCGCTTGACCGCTGAGAGCACCAGACCGCCGCAGAAGCCGGCGAGGACGATGGCCGCCGCCATGCCGGCCGCCTGGAGCGGCGTGAAGGGCGTGGCGAAGGACAGGGCCGCGCCGAGCAGCACCGCCGACGCGCCGCCGCCGAGGAACCCTTCCCAAGTCTTGTTGGGGCTGACCACCGGCGCGATCTTGCGCCGCCCGAACAGCTTGCCGAAGACGTATTGCAGGACGTCGCTCGCCTGGACCACCGTCACCAAGAAGAACAGGAGCAGGACGTTGCGGCCCTTGAAGCCGGGAATGTCGAGGATCAGGAGCGCCGGCGCGTGGCTGATGCAGTAGACGGTGAGCATCAGCGCCCATTGCACGCGAGCGGTGCGACCGAGGAATTCGTCCGTCTCGTGCCGGAGCACCGCCAGAACGGGGAGGAGCAGAAAGGCGTAGACGGGGATGGCGATCGAGAAGAGCGACTGCCAGTCCACCCAGATCAGCCCGTATTGCAGCGGCAGGAAGACGTAAAAGGCGAAGGCGAGCGCCCTGTGGTCGGCCGCGCGGGTGGGGGTGAGCGAGATGAACTCGCGCAGGCAGTAGAACGACGTCAGCGCGAAGAGGATCAGCGTCACCGCCGGTCCGAAGGTGAAGGCGAGCGCGAAGATCGCCACCATCAGCCACCAGGCGCGGATACGCGCGTTGAGGTTTTCGACGGTAGCGTGGGCCTCGGGCGAGCGAACGCGGCGGCGCAGGACGTGTCCGACCGCCGAGGCAACCCCGAGAACGACGACGAGCCCGGCGAAGAGCGTGAGAAGTTGCGGATCCATCACGGCCTCATGCGAGATCGGTCACGGCGACGCGGGCGCGCTCGAGAAAGCTCTCCTTCGCCTCGCCCTCCTCCAGCCGGATCGGCGCGCCGAAGCGGACGTGGCAGGAGATCGGCACCGGCAGGAAGGCGCCGCGCGGAAAGGCTCGGCTGAGATTGCCGAGATAGACCGGCACGAGTTCCGCCCGTGGGTGCGCTCGCGCGAGCCAGTAGAGGCCGGACTTGAACGGCCCCGGCAGGGCGCTCTCGCCGCGCGTGCCTTCGGGAAAGATCACCAGCGAATGGCCGCGCGCGAGTTCCGCCTCCAGCGGCGCCATCAGGCTCACCTTGTCGGCGGTCCCGGACCGGTCGACCAGCACGGAGTTGAGAAGGCCGATCGCGATCTGCCGCCGCAGGGCGCCGCGCCCCCAATAGTCGGCGGCGGCGACGGGATGGGTCGTGGCCCGCAATGGTTTCGGCAGCGCCGCCCAGATCAGGATCGTGTCGAGATGGCTGCCGTGGTTGGCGAAGTAGATGCGCTGGCGGGTGGCGGGCTGCGTGCCCCGCCATTCCGGCCGCCCGCCGACGAGGAAGCGCGTCAAGCCGACGAGAAGATGGTCGATCATGCGCTCTCCCGCAGCCGCGCCGCCATGCGCGCGATGCGCGCTCCCGCCGTCCAGGCCGTGCCGAGCACGACGACGGCGAGCACCACGACCGGCACCCGGAGCGTGCCGAATGCGAGCGCTTCGGCGAAGGCGAGGACGGCCCCGATCGTCACCGCCGCCATACGCTGGGGCTTGGCCATGGGTCCGGAGAAGTCCTGACCGAGCCCGAGCGAGGCGCCCATAACCCTGAGATAGGCGGTCAGCACCGCCAGGAGCGCCGCCGCGAAGCCGAGCTCGGGAAAGCCCGAAGCGTATCCGAAGCCGATCAGGATGAAACTGTCCTCGAACCGGTCGGGGATCTCGTTGAACAGGACGCCCGTCGGCCCGCCCCGGCCGCCTTCCACCGCGACCATCCCGTCGAAGAGATTGCACAGGAGCCGAAGCTGCACGAGGAGCGCGCCCGCCAGGAACAGGAGGGGCCGCTCGGGCGCGAAGGCGAAGGCGAGGCCGCCGAGCGCCGCGAAGGGAATACCCGCCGCCGAGATCGCGTTCGGCGTCATACCGCTGCGCGACAGGCCCTGCGCGATCCGGCGCGCCCAGCCGGTGTCGCGCGATGCAAGGGGTCGTCGATCCGCCAACCGTCTTCCCTCCGTCCGGTCTGCCCGTCGATCGTCAGGCAGGACTACCGATCGGCTTGTGATGCCCTCCGGACCGCCCGCCTGTCCAGAGCCGGTGGATCGGACCGATGGTGCGACGAGCCTGTGAATTGCGGGGATCGCTCGCTCTCGGGCTCGAGGCCCGGAACCCAGGCTCACGGCCCTTCCCCGAAACCGGATGCGCGATGTCCTCCGGCGCGGTGCGGCAGGATCGCGGGGTGGAGAAACGGGAACGCCGTCGCCTCTAAGGAATTGCCTTCCCGCGCGGTTGATGACAAGGAGCCGCGAGACGACAGGGGACCTTGGACTGTCTCCAGGGAGGCCGAGGATCGCGAGGCGGTCCGAAGCGCACGAAGGAACCGCATGCATCTCGAAATCGAGCGCAAGTTTCTCGTGATCGGCAATGCCTGGCGCGAGCGGACGGTGCGCGTCCGCTCCTTTCGCGACGGCCTCGTCAGCCAGGGCGCCAATGGCAAGGTGCGCGTGCGCCAGGACGGCGAACGGGCCTGGCTGACTGTGAAGGGCGCACGTTCCGGCATCTCGCGCCCCGAGTTCGAATACGAGATCCCCCTGTGTGACGCCGAGCGCCTGATGACCGACGTCTGCACCGGCCAGATCATCGAGAAGGATCGGCACATCGTCCCGCACGAGGGTCGAACCTGGGAGGTCGACGTCTTCAAGGGGCCGCTCGCCGGCCTCGTCTGGGCCGAGGTCGAGCTCGACCATCCCGACCAGCCCTTCGCCGTGCCGGACTGGGTCGGCCGCGAGGTCACAGGCAATCCGCGCTTTCGCCACGCCAATCTCCTCAATCTCTGCGCCGCCAACGACGGCGCGACCGAGCTTCGGAGCCTGATGGCCGAGCGTTGAGGGGGCGGCCGCTGGCGTTTCGCCGCATTCGTCGGCGACAGACGCGGGGCATCGAATCCTCAATCAGGAGAATCGGCCCTTGTCCGCAGTCCGCCTTCTCGCCCCGCTCGCCTTCGGCCTCGCCCTGTCCGGCCGCGCCTTCGCTCAAGGCGAGCCGCCGGCCGCGCCCCCCGCGCCCGCCCGCATCAGCGTCACGGGCGAGGGCCACGCCAGCGGGACGCCCGACCTCGCGGTGACGCAGCTCACCGTGATGCGCTCGGCGCCGACGGCCGCCGAGGCTCTGGCGCAGGCCAACGACGCGATGGAGGCCGTGCGCGGCGCGATGTCCGGCTTCGGCGTCGAGGCGCGAGACCTGCAGACGTCGGGCTTCCAGATCGCCCCGCAGTACCGCTACGAGAACCGGAGCGACGGCACGCAGGCCCCGCCGGTCGTGACCGGCTACGAGGTGCGCAACACCTTGTCGGTCAAGGTCCGCGATCTCGCACGGCTCGGCGAACTCCTCGACAAGGCCGTGCAGCTCGGCGTCAACGAGGGCGGCTCGATCGCCTTCCAGATCGAGGACGATTCGGGCCTGCGCAACGAGGCGCGGCGCGAGGCCGTGCGCGAGGCGCGGGCCAGCGCCGAGACGCTCGCGGAAGCGGCCGGCCTGAAGCTCGGGCGCGTCGTGACGATCGAGGACGTGGCGGGCTCGGCCTTCCCCCCGCCGCCGCCCATGCCCTTCGGCGAGCTGCGCATGGCCGCGCCCGCAAGCGCATCGAAGGTGCCGGTGGAGGTCGGCGAGAGCATGGTCACGAGCGACGTGCGGATCGTCTACGAACTCCAGCCCTGAAAACGAAAAAGGGGGCGGCCAACGGGCCGCCCCCTCTTTTGATGCCGCGATCGCACGCCCGTCAGCGGTAGCCGATCACCGGGCAGCCGCGCTCCTGGGCGAAGCGGAGCAAGGTCGGGTAGCCGCGCTTGAAGCCGGCGACGACCACCGAATTGCGGCCGACGCGCACGATGTCGGCACTGCGGACGCCGAGATCGCGCGCCTTGCGCAGGGCGAGGCCCGGAGCGCAGCCCGGCCCACGGCGCGCCTCGCGATGCCAGCGGTCGCCGCGATGCGGACCGCGGTGCTCCCAGCGGTCTCGCCGGTCGTGGCGGTCCCAGCGATCGTGGCGCTCGCCGCGATGGTCGACGAGGGTCACGGCGCCGGCCGCCTCGCGCGGGGCGGCCGAAGCGGCGCCGAGCGAGCCGAGCAGCGTGGCTGCGACAAGCGTGGAACGCAGAAGGCAGGACAGCATCGGATGTCTCCCGTAAATGGCCCGCGCCGGTGGCGCGTCGTGGGACAAGGGATAGGCCCGCCCATCTGAACTGCGCCCGTTCGCCCCGTTCATCCCTCGTTCATCCTAAGGGAAGATGAGCCTGGTCCGTCGAAAGGCGTTCACCAAACGCCTGTAGTCTGCCGCCGATTCCATTGGTGAAGCTCTGCATGGGTCGGATCACGTCGTTCTGGAACGCTCGAATGGGCCTTGCGCTCGGCTCCGGCCGCGGCGCGGCTCCCGTCGCGTTCGTCTGGATTGCCCTTCTCGTCGGGTGCCTGTCGCTGAAGCCAACCCTCGTGCCGGTCGTCCTGGCCGCGCTTGCGCTCTCCTACGGCCAGACCCTCGGTCTTCGCGGCAGGGCGGACACGCTACGCCGCGAACTCGCCGATCTCCACGCCGACCAGGAAGCCCTCGTCCAGCGCCACGTGATGGACGAGATCACCGGCGTCCTGACGCGCCGCGCCTTTCTGGAGGCGGCGGGCGAGATCGTGAAGAACCGCAGCGCGGGCGCCCCCCTCGCCTTCTTCGCGATCGACATGGACAACCTGAAGACCCTGAACGACAGCTTCGGCCATCGGGCGGGCGACTTCGCCCTGTCCCATCTCGCGCAAACCCTTGTAGGGCTCGCACCGAACGCCGTGATCGGACGACTTGGCGGCGACGAGTTCGCCTTGGTCATGCCCTGTGCCGGCGAGGAGGCGGCCATCGCCTTCGGCAGCGCCTTCTGCGCCGCGCTGAACAAGCCCGTGATGGCGGGCGGACGGCACCTGTCCCTGTCGGCGAGCCTCGGCGCGGTCATGATCCCGCTGCGCACGGTCTACCTCACGGAAGCCATGCAGTTCGCCGACGTCGCGCTGTATGTCGCGAAGAGCGCGGGGCGCAACCAGACCGCCGTGTTCGACGCCGAGATGCTGGCGGAGCTCAAGCACCGCCGGTTGATCGAGCGCGAACTGCGCGCCGCGATCCTGCTTAACGAGCTCGACCTCCACTACCAGCCCATCACCGGGCCGGACGGCCAGATCGTGGCCGCGGAGGCGCTCCTGCGCTGGCAGAGCCCGTCGCGCGGCAACATCTCGCCCGCCCGCTTCATTCCGATCGCCGAAAGCACGGCGCTGATCGACCAGCTCGGCGAGTGGGTGCTGCGCCGGGCGCTCGCCGACGCACGGGCGTTCCCGGGCCTGCGCATCTCCGTCAACGTCTCGGCCAACCAGCTACGGCGCGACGACGTCGTCGCCATGGTGGCGCGGGTGCTGGAGGAAACCGGCCACCCGTCCCGCCTCCTGACGCTGGAACTCACCGAATCGGCCGCCGTGCAGGCGACGCCCGACATTTGCCGCCGCCTCCAGGCGCTGCGCGACATGGGCATCCGCATCGCGTTGGACGACTTCGGCACCGGCTTCTCCGGCTTCGACTACCTCCGGCATCTGCCGGTGGACTCGATCAAGATCGACCGCAGCTACATCGCGCGCCTCGGCGAAAGCGAGACGGACAACGTCTTCGTCTCGGCGCTGGCCAGCCTTGCCAACGCCATGCGCCTCGCGGTGGTGGCCGAGGGCATCGAGACCGAGCGGCAGCTTCTCCTCGCCAAGGCCGCGGGCTGCACGCAGTTCCAAGGCTACCATCTCGCACGGCCGATGCCCAAGGACGACCTCCTCAAGACACACAACCCGCAAGCCAGGAAATGCGCGTGAAACGCGCAGGGCCTATGGCTCCTTGCGACCCGGCCGCACGGTGCCGGCCGCAACGGGAAACGCCATCATGCCGTCCGCCATCGCCCAGCTTCTCGACACCCGCTGGTTTCCGCCCTTCGCGCGGGTGATCCTCACCTTCTGCTTCTGGGGCAGCGGCCTCGCCAAGCTCGCCGACCTCGACGCGGCCTCGGCCGAAATGGCTTACTTCGGCTTCTCGCCGCCCATGCTGGTCGCGATCCTCGTCGCTCTCGTGCAGATCGTCGGCTCCGCGCTCATCATTATCGACCGCGCCGCGTGGCTCGGTGCGGGGATGCTGGCCACCTTCACCGGCCTGACGATCCTCCTCGTCCACGACTTCTGGAACATGACCGGCCCCGACGCCGTCGGCCATTTCCATACCGCCACGGAGCATGTCACCGTGATCGGCGCCATGATGGTGGCCGCGCTCCTGTCGCGCCGCACCCGCTCCGTGCGCACCGCCGAGCGCACGCACGCCGCCACGGCCTGAGCCCCTCCATCCAACGAAAAAGGGCGCTCCCTCGGGAGCGCCCTTTTTTGTGCGTCTATCGACTTCGGTCAGCTGTCGAGGAAGCTGCGCAGCTTGCGCGAGCGGCTCGGGTGCTTGAGCTTGCGCAGGGCCTTGGCCTCGATCTGGCGGATACGCTCGCGCGTCACCGAGAACTGCTGGCCGACCTCTTCCAGCGTGTGGTCGGTGTTCATGCCGATGCCGAAGCGCATGCGCAGGACGCGCTCCTCGCGAGGCGTCAGCGAGGCGAGCACGCGCGTCGTCGTCTCGCGGAGATTCGCCTGGATCGCCGCGTCGATCGGCAGGATCGCGTTCTTGTCCTCGATGAAGTCGCCGAGATGCGAATCCTCCTCGTCGCCCACCGGCGTTTCGAGCGAGATCGGCTCCTTGGCGATCTTCAGAACCTTGCGGACCTTTTCAAGCGGCATCGCCAGCTTCTCGGCCAGTTCCTCCGGGGTCGGCTCGCGGCCGATCTCGTGCAGCATCTGGCGCGAGGTGCGCACGATCTTGTTGATCGTCTCGATCATGTGGACCGGGATGCGGATGGTCCGCGCCTGGTCGGCGATCGATCGGGTGATGGCCTGCCGGATCCACCACGTCGCATAGGTCGAGAACTTGTAGCCCCGACGGTACTCGAACTTGTCCACGGCCTTCATCAGGCCGATGTTCCCCTCCTGGATGAGATCCAGGAACTGCAGGCCGCGGTTCGTGTACTTCTTGGCGATGGAGATCACGAGGCGCAGGTTCGCCTCGACCATCTCCTTCTTGGCCTGCCGGGCCTCGCGCTCGCCCTTCTGCACCATATGGACGATGCGGCGGAACTCGGTGATTTCGAGGCCCGTCTCGGTGGCGAGGTTCTGGATCTCCTGTCGGAGATTGCGGATCCCGTCCTTCTCGTTCTGGACGAACTTCAGCCAGCCCTTGCCCGAAAGGTTCGCGATCGACTGCGTCCAGTTCGGGTCGAGCTCGGAGCCCTGGTAGCTCTGGAGGAACTCGTCGCGCTTGACGCCGTGGCTCTCGGCCAGGCGCAGGAGCTTGCCCTCGTTGCCGACGAGCCGCTTGTTGATGTCGTAGAGCTGGGCGACCAGCGCGTCGATGCGGTTCTGGTTGAGGGACAGGCCCTTCACCGCCGCGACGAGGTCTTCCTTCAGCTTGCGATAGGAGCGTTCCTGCGACGACGACAGCGTCCCTTGAGCGGCCAGACGGTTCTCGACCTGCTGGTCCTGCAGCTTGCGCAGCCGCTTGTAGTTCTCGGCGATCGCGTCGAAGGTCTCCATGACCTGCGGGCGGATCTCGGCCTCCATCGCGGCGAGCGAGAGCGAGTTCTCGAGGTCGTCCTCGTCGTCCTCTTCCTCCTCGCCGGGGCGCAGCTCGCCGTTCGGCGCGGGCGCGGCGCTGTCCCCGGCGCCCTCGGCGGGCGCGCTCGGCATCTTGGCCTCAGGGCCGGCATAGGTCGCCTCGAGGTCGACGACCTCGCGCAGCATGATGTTGCCCTCGTTGAGCTCCTCACGCCAGATGATGATGGCCTGGAAGGTCAGCGGGCTCTCGCAAAGGCCCGCGATCATCGTCTCGCGACCAGCCTCGATGCGCTTGGCGATAGCGATCTCGCCCTCGCGCGACAGGAGCTCGACCGACCCCATCTCGCGCAGGTACATGCGCACGGGATCGTCCGTCCGGTCGGACGCTTCCTTCTTGGTCGTGGTGGCGACGGCGCCCGAGCTGGCCTCGGCGACCTCGGTCGATCCGGACTCCTCGGACTCCTTCTCTTCCTCGTTGTCGCCTTCCTCGTCCTCGACGACGTTGATGCCCATGTCCGACAGCATCGACATGAGGTCTTCTATCTGCTCGGACGTGATGTCCTCGGCCGAGAGGACCGAGTTGAGCTTCTCCATGGAGACGAAGCCGCGCTTCTTGGCGGCCTTGATCATCTTCTTGACGGCGTCGTCCGACAGGTCCAGCAGAGGACTGTCAGGCGTCTCCTGACGCTCCTCGACGGCCGCCTCGCCTTCCTTGACTTTCGTCGCCATGTGCATTCGTCTCCATCTGGCGCGGTGCGGCTCGCGGAAAGCGGCGCCTCCCGCGCGCCATTCCGCCAGCCTTAACCGCCGGCCGTGAATGATCGATTAACCATGACCGAAACGTGGTCAGGGTCGATCGGTCGGTTCATTCCCATTCCAACCGGCGGATCCGACCGGTCCGGCATGGACCGGCACCGGCGTCCGGCCGATGCGTGTTTCTTCTTATCCGCCGCGAAGTCAAGGGCTTGACGCGACGCAGCTCGATTCGCGGGCTCGACGCTCCCGTGCCAGACGGTGCGCCAACGGAACTCAGATACCCTTGGCCGGCCGGCCAGACAGCAGTCCAAACCCGTCTATCAGCGCCTCGGTTCCCGCCAAATTGTTGATTTCCCGGTGGATCTCGACGAGCTGCGCATGCGCGACGTTGTCGCCTTCGGTGGCCAGCGCGGCCTCGGCCGCCCGGAGCTCCCTATGTAGTGACAGGTATCGGTGCTGCAAGTGCAGGGCCTGGCGCACGGCTTCGCGCGCGTCTTCCAGTGCGGCGCTCGCCAGGAAGCTCCACAGCCGCACCCCCTGGAGCTTCGCCTCGCAGGCCTGGAAGGGCTCCAGAAGCATCCGGCGGTCGAGCTCGGCGAGGATCTCGTCGCGCGAATGAGGCTGGCCGTCGGCATAGACGTCGATCACCGCCGAGCGCAGGCGCTCCAGCTCGGGGCTCGTGAGCTCGAGGTCCGCGAAATAGTCGAAGGCCTCGCGCAGCAGCAGCGGGTGGTTCACGAAGCCGACCAGGATCGACATCTCGCGCATCGGCGCCGCGCTCGCCTTGGCTCCGCCGCCGAGAAGCGCGCTGCGCGCCAGCCGGTCGGACACGGGCGAGCGTCGCCCGGCGCCCGGCGCTGCGCCGCGCCGCCCGGAGAACCCGCCGCCGCCCCGGCCCTCCTCGCCTCGCTTGCCGTTCCATCCGCCTCTTCCGCCGCCGCGCGCCGGCGCCGGGCCGAAGAAGCCGGCCAAACGCTCCTCCACGTCCTGGAGATAGTGGCGGCGCACGCTCTCGTCGCCGATCTGGCGCATCAGGCCCTTGAGGCGCCCTTCCAGCTCGGCGCGGCGCTCCGGCGTGTCGAAGCTGCCGCCGCCCGTCTCGCGCATCCACACGAGGTCGGCGAGCGGACGCGCGCGGTCCAGCACCTCGCGCATCGCCTCCGCTCCGGAGGCGCGCAGGAGATCGTCGGGATCCTTGCCCTCCGGCAGAAGCGCGAAGCGCAGGGAACGGCCGGGACGCAGCAGCGGCAAGGCGAGTTCGGCCGCGCGGTTGGCCGCCTTCAGGCCCGCCGCGTCGCCGTCGAAGCAGAGGATGGGTTCGGGCACCGTGCGCCACAGGAGGTCGAGCTGGCGTTCGGTCAGTGCCGTGCCGAGCGGCGCGACGGCGTTCTCGAAGCCGCCCTGGTGGAGGGCGATCACGTCCATGTAGCCTTCGGCGACTATAAGCGTGTTGGAGCCCTTCGCCGCCCGGCGGGCGGAGGCGAGGTTGTAGAGCACCTGCCCCTTGTGGAAGACGTCGGTTTCCGGCGAGTTCAGGTACTTGGCCGGCACGCCCGGCGCCATGGCGCGCCCGCCGAAGGCGATCGGACGCTCGCGGATGTCGAGGATCGGGAACATCACCCGGTCGCGGAACCGGTCGTAGGAGACGGCGATCCCCTCGCCGTGGACCACGAGCCCCGCACCTTCGATCTCCGCCTTGCCGACGCCCTTGGCCGCCAGGAATTCCTTCAGCCGGTTGCGGCTGTCGGGCGCGAAGCCGAGGCCGAAGGCCTTCTGCACGATCGGATTGATGCCGCGATCGCGTAGGTAGGCCCGCGCCTTGGCGCCGTCGGCTTCCTGCAAGGTCTGGCGGAAGAACTCGGCGGCAAGGCGCAGGGCGTCGATCAGCGTCGCCTGCGTTTCCTGCCGCCGCTCCTCGTCGCGGTCTCGCGCCGGCATGGGGAGCCCGGCTTCGGCCGCCAGCTTCTCCACGGCCTCCGGAAAGCTCATGCCTTCGAGCTCGGTGAGGAAGCGGAAATGGTCGCCCGACACGCCGCAGCCGAAGCAATGGTAGCGGCCCTTGGCGTCCTCGCAGTGGAAGGACGGAGACTTCTCGCCGTGGAACGGACAGCAGGCCCACCAGTCGCCCTTGGAGCTTTGAGTCTTGCGCCGGTCCCAGACCACGCGTCTGCCGATGACGTCCGAGATGGGAACGCGGGCACGGATCTCGTCGAGGAACTGGGGTGGAAAGCGCATGGCGGACATATCGTCATCCGGCCGGACGAATGCCACAGTTTTTCCAATCCAGTGCCGCTTGTCCACCCGTTCCACAGGCGGCGGCACGCTTTGACGGATCGGGCTTGGACGCTTAAGCCGGGTGTCGGAGAGAAACGCCGGATACCGGAACGCCATGGACCAGACCCCCGCCATCCTGCCCGAGCTGCAGTCGTTGCGGAACTCGATCGACAACATCGACGCGGCGATCATCCACATGCTGGCCGAGCGCTTCCGCTGCACGCAGCGCGTCGGCGTGCTCAAGGCCGAGAACGACCTGCCCCCCGCCGACCCCGCGCGCGAGAAGCGCCAGGTCGCGCGCCTGCGGGAGCTGGCGGCCGCTGCCCAGCTCGACCCGGATTTCGCCGAGAAGTACCTCGCCTTCGTGGTGCGCGAGGTGATCCGCTACCACGAGGCGGCCGCGCGCGAACTGGCGGAACGGACGGCGGGATGACCGCGCCCGGCTTCGATCCCGGGGCCACGCTCGTCGGCCCGAAGCTGACCGTGCGCAAGCTTGTGAGCGCCGATCTCGACGGGCTTCATGCGGCGGCGTCCGACCCGGAGATCTGGGCCGGCCATCCCGCGACGACCCGTTGGCAGCGCGAGGTCTTCGAGCCCTATTTCCGCATGCTGATCGACCTCGGCGGCGCCGTGGCGGTGGAGGATCGATCGGAGGGGCGGATCGTCGGCGCTTCGCGCTTCTACGTCGCGCCCGACCAACGCGACGCGATCTCCATCGGCTTCACGTTCCTCGACAGGACGCATTGGGGCGGCGTCGCGAATTTCGAGATGAAGTCGCTGATGCTGACGCACGCCTTCGCCCATTTCGGCGAGGTCTGGTTTCACATCGCCCCGAGCAACATCCGCTCGCAGAAGGCGACGGCAAAGCTCGGCGCCGTCCACGCCTATGACGCCCGGCTCGATCTCGCGGGCACGCCGACGGACTGGCAGTGCTTCCGCCTCGCCAAGGCGGATTGGGAGGCGGTCCTGGCGGGCCGGGCGGCCTAGCTCAGGAGGCCGCGCATCACGCTGCCGGCCTCGATGAGGTTGAGCTTGTCCTGGTAGCGCTCCTTCAGCGCGTTCATGCAGCGGCCGACGTCGCGCAGGCCCTTGGAGCCGGTGTCCGAGACGATCTGCCGGCAGGCGGCCTCGATCTCGCCGGTCGACACGGGTGCGGGCATAAGGCTGCGGATCACGTCCATGATCTCGCGCTCGGCGGCCGCCTCGTCGACGCGACCCTCTTCGCGAAGCTTGGTCTCGGCCGCCTCTCGATGGCGCAACATGCATTGAAGGAGCGAGGCGATGTCGGCATCTTCCGGCCGGCCCTTTCCAGCCTCGCGATAGGCGATTTCCTTGTCCTTCAGCGCGGCGGCGACGAGGCGAAGCGTCGCGATCCGGCGTTTGTCGCCGCTTGCCATGGCCGCCTGCAATGCGTCTGCGATCTGATCGCGCATTCCAACTCGTCCTGTTCGTCCACTCGGGCCCGTCTGTCACGCCGGATCGCGAGCCGGCCCCCGTCCAGGAAGGACGACAATGGCCGTGTCAGCTTGTGGGAAGATGGTGATGTTTCGGATGACCGGAAGCGGTCCGGAGCTTTGCGCCTGTGGAATCCCGTGGATAACTCGTGCGTCCACCGGTTCTGCCTGCCGGCGCCCCTCGAAAAGGTTGATGAACGATTAATGACGCTTCCGCGCTTTGGCAAGCGCATGCGTGTCATGCTCCACAGGCATGCATCGCAGGAGGGTTGCGCGCGGGCGCCGATGGCGCGATATGGACGCTCCGGAAGGGTGCGCCCGCGCTCCGTGTGCCGACGGCCCCCGATGGAATCCTAGGAGTAGAGACGATGAGCGACGCCTGGACGCAGAGAAAGCCCACGGCCCTGCTCGTGCTGGCCGACGGCACGGTGATCGAAGGCGACGGCATCGGCGCCATCGGAGAGGCGCTCGGCGAGGTCTGTTTCAACACGTCGCTGACCGGCTACCAGGAAATCCTGACCGATCCCTCCTACGCCAAGCAGATCGTCACCTTCACCTTCCCGCATATCGGCAATGTCGGCGCCAACGACGAGGACATCGAGGATCTCGTGCCCGACAACAATGTCGGCGCGGTCGGCGCGATCTTCCGCGCCGAGGTCTCGGCGCCCTCGAACTACCGCTCGGCCGGAGGCCTCGACGCCTGGCTGAAGAAGCGGGGCGTCGTGGCGCTCTCGGGCGTCGACACGCGCGCCCTCACCGCCCTGATCCGCGAGAAGGGCATGCCCAACGCCGTGATCGCCCACAATCCGGACGGCGTCTTCGACATCGAGGCCCTGCGCGCCAAGGCCGCCGCCTGGAGCGGCCTCGAAGGCCTCGACCTCGCCAAGGACGCCGCCTCCGAACGCACGGAGGTCTGGACCGAAGGCCCCTGGGTCTGGAACGCCGGCTACGGCTCGGGCCAGGAGCCCGCCTATACGATCGTCGCCATCGACTACGGCGCCAAGCGCAACATCCTGCGCCTCATGTCGGGCCACGGCGCGCGCGTCGTCATCGTGCCGCCGACGGCCAGTGCCGCCGACGTGCTGAAGCACGAGCCCGACGGCATCTTCCTGTCCAACGGACCGGGCGATCCGGCGGCGACGGGCGAATATGCCGTCGCCGTCATCCGCGAACTCTCCAAGACCGGCATTCCCATGTTCGGCATCTGCCTCGGCCACCAGCTCCTGGCCCTGGCGCTCGGCGGACGCACGGAGAAGATGCACCAGGGCCATCACGGCGCGAACCATCCCGTGAAGGACTTCACCACCGGCAAGGTCGAGATCGTGTCGATGAACCACGGCTTCGCGGTCGCGGCCGACTCGCTGCCCGCCGGCGTCGAGGAGACGCATGTCTCGCTGTTCGACGGCACGAACTGCGGCCTGCGCATGAAGGACGCGCCGGTCTTCTCGGTGCAGCACCACCCGGAAGCCTCGCCCGGCCCGCAGGACTCGCACTACCTGTTCGCCCGCTTCTTCGAGATGATCGACGGGCACCGGGCCAAGAAGGCGGCCTGAGGCGGCCTTCCCTTGTCTGAAACGAATAAGGGCGCCGGAGTGTATCCGGCGCCCTTATTCGTTTTCACCCCCTGGGAATCCGGGTGTCTTGGGAACTGTCATACGGCCTTGAACAAGTGGAGCACGCGGCGCACCATCGCTCGGATGGCGCACGAGAACGTGGCATGGCGGTGGAGATCGTCCCGGCCGCGGTCGGCGCCCAGAGCGGAGCGGCTGACGATGAGGTCGGCAAGCATGGCGTGTGTTTCCTTTCGGGTTTTCGGTCCTCGTTGATCGAAGGTCGGCCGGACCCTCACGACTATAAGATGTGCACATCGTGCGCCTTGGCAATGCCGTCGTGGCGCACAGTGTGCATTTTTCTTGTCCCGTCTCATCGATCTGGTATCGGGTTCGATCCGGCACGCAAACAGCTTGCGCCGCGAAGTTTAAGCCGGCCTGAACGACAACGAGCGAATGAGTTCGACGATGGATTCCGACGCCTTCCGGCAATGGCGACGTTCTCTCGGATGGAAGCAGAAGGACGCGGCCGACCGGCTGGGGCTGAAGAAGCGGGTGATCCAATATTACGAGAAGGGCGACCGCGACGGTAAGCGCGTCGAGATACCCCGATCGGTGGAACTCGCCTGCCTCGCCCTGTCGCTCGGCGTACGGCGTTACGACGGGCGTCCGGTGCCGCGAAGTGCCGCCGACATCCTCGGCCGGGCCGGACCGGCGGCCGATCCATCCACAATAGCCGCGCTCGACTGACGGTTCACCCTTTCGCCTTGGCACGGCTTTCCCTATAAGCCGGCCTTAGCCTGAAGAATGCCTCGCCTCTGACCCTCGTCCGCCTCAAGCGGCCGAGGCCATCCGCGCGCACGAAACGAAGACGGACCGCCATGCCCAAACGCGACGACCTCAAGACGATCCTCATCATCGGCGCGGGTCCGATCATCATCGGGCAGGCCTGCGAGTTCGACTATTCCGGAACGCAGGCCTGCAAGGCGCTGCGCGACGAGGGCTACCGGATCGTCCTCGTCAATTCCAACCCGGCGACGATCATGACCGATCCCGATCTCGCCGACGCCACCTATATCGAGCCGATCACGCCCGAAGTGGTCGCCAAGATCATCGCCAAGGAGCGGCCGGATGCGATCCTGCCGACCATGGGCGGCCAGACCGCGCTGAACACCGCGCTCTCGCTCAAGCGCATGGGCGTGCTCGACAAGTACAATGTCGAGATGATCGGCGCCGACGCGACCGCCATCGACAAGGCCGAAGACCGCGCCCTCTTCCGCGAGGCCATGGCCAAGATCGGTCTGGAAACGCCGCGCTCCTATCTCGCCAACGCCACGGAGGCCAAGCAGGCCGACCGCCTCGCCCACGAGGAGAAGCGCGCCGAGACGATCCGCACCACCGAGGCCGGCCCCGCGCGCGACGAGGCGCTGGCGGCGCTGGAAACCGAGTGGAACCTCGGCGAGACCGACCGCAAGCAGCGCTACATGGCCCGTGCCATGGGCGCGGCGGCGGAAGCGCTGGAGCATGTCGGCCTGCCCGCCATCATCCGCCCCTCCTTCACCATGGGCGGCACGGGCGGCGGCATCGCCTACAATCGCTCGGAGTTCTTCGAGATCATCGAGGGCGGCCTCGACGCCTCCCCCACCACCGAGGTGCTGATCGAGGAATCGGTGCTCGGCTGGAAGGAATACGAGATGGAGGTCGTGCGCGATCGCGCCGACAACTGCATCATCGTGTGCTCGATCGAGAACGTCGATCCGATGGGCGTCCACACGGGCGACTCGATCACCGTCGCCCCCGCCCTGACGCTGACCGACAAAGAGTATCAGGTCATGCGCAACGCCTCGATCGCGGTCCTGCGCGAGATCGGCGTCGAGACCGGCGGCTCCAACGTCCAGTTCGCGGTGAACCCGGAGAACGGCCGCCTCGTCGTCATCGAGATGAACCCGCGCGTGTCGCGCTCGTCGGCGCTGGCCTCCAAGGCGACCGGCTTCCCGATCGCCAAGATCGCGGCCAAGCTCGCGGTCGGCTACACGCTGGACGAACTCAAGAACGACATCACGGGCGGCGCCACGCCGGCCTCGTTCGAGCCGTCGATCGACTACGTCGTCACCAAGATCCCGCGCTTCGCCTTCGAGAAGTTCCCCGGCGCCTCGCCGGTCCTGACCACCGCCATGAAGTCGGTCGGCGAGGTCATGGCGATCGGCCGTACCTTCGAGGAATCGCTCCAGAAGGCCCTCCGCGGCCTGGAGACCGGCCTCGACGGGCTCGACGAGATCGAGATTCCGGGCCTCGGCGAAGGCGACGACAAGAACGCCATCCGCGCCGCGCTCGGCGTGCCGACGCCGGACCGCCTGCGCATGGTCGCGCAGGCGCTGCGCGAGGGCGCCACCAAGGAACAGGTGCACCGCTCCTCCAAGATCGACCCCTGGTTCATCGACCGCTTCAAGGCGATCATCGACCTGGAGACGCGCGTCAAGGAGCACGGCCTTCCCGCCGACGTCGACAACCTGCGCTTCCTGAAGTCCGCCGGCTTCTCCGACGCGCGGCTCGCCAAGCTCTCGGGCCAGTCCGAGGCCGAGGTGAAGGCGCTGCGCGAGCGGCTCGACGTCCACCCGGTCTTCAAGCGCATCGACACCTGTGCGGCCGAGTTCGCCTCGCCGACCCCCTACATGTACTCGACCTACGAGCGGCCCTTCGCGGGCGAGGTGCGCTCCGAGGCCGGCGTGTCGGACCGCAAGAAGGTCGTCATCCTCGGCGGCGGCCCGAACCGGATCGGCCAGGGCATCGAGTTCGACTACTGCTGCTGTCACGCGGCCTTCGCGCTCCGTGACGCCGGCCTCGAAGCCATCATGGTCAACTGCAACCCCGAGACCGTCTCGACCGACTACGACACGTCGGACCGGCTCTACTTCGAGCCGCTGACGGCCGAGGACGTTCTGGAGATCCTGCGCGTCGAGAAGAGCCGCGGCAGGCTGCACGGCGTCATCGTGCAGTTCGGCGGCCAGACCCCGCTGAAGCTCGCCGAAGCGCTGGAAGAGGCTGGCATCCCGATCCTCGGCACGAGCCCGGACGCGATCGACCTCGCGGAAGACCGCGACCGCTTCCAGAAGCTCCTCCACGACCTGAACCTGCGCCAGCCCAACAACGGCATCGCCCGTTCGGTCGAGGAAGCGCGCACCATCGTCGAGCGCATCGGCTACCCCGTCGTCATCCGCCCGTCCTACGTGCTCGGCGGCCGGGCGATGGAGATCGTGCGCGGCGACACGCAGTTCGAACGCTACATGAAGGAGGCGGTCGTCGTCTCCGGCAAGTCGCCGGTGCTGATCGACAGCTATCTCTCGGATGCGACGGAAGTCGACGTCGACTGCCTGTCCGACGGCGCCGACACGTTCGTCGCCGGCATCATGGAGCATATCGAGGAGGCCGGCATCCATTCGGGCGATTCGGCCTGCTCGCTCCCCGTCCATTCGCTGTCGCGCGAGATCACCGACGAGCTGGAGCGTCAGACGCGCGAGATGGCGCTGGCGCTGAAGGTCGGCGGGTTGATGAACGTCCAGTTCGCGATCAAGGACGGAGACATCTACGTCCTCGAGGTGAACCCGCGCGCCTCGCGCACCGTGCCCTTCGTCGCCAAGACGATCGGCTCCCCGGTCGCCAAGATCGCCGCGCGCATCATGGCCGGCGAGACGCTGGAGGCCGCGTTCAACGCCTATGGCGGCAAGCCGGACGTGAAGAATCTCCGCCACATCGCCGTCAAGGAAGCGGTCTTCCCCTTCGCCCGCTTCCCCGGCGTCGACACGCTTCTCGGCCCCGAGATGCGCTCGACCGGCGAGGTCATGGGCCTCGACCGCGGCTATGCGCTGGCCTTCGCCAAGTCCCAGCTCGGCGCCTCGGTCGATCTGCCGCGCGAGGGCACGCTCTTCGTCTCGGTGCGCAACGGCGACAAGGAGAAGATGCTGCCGACCGTGCGCCGCATGGCCGAACTCGGCTTCCGGATCTCGGCGACCGAGGGCACCCACCGCTTCCTCGCCGAGAACGGCGTCGCGGCGGAGAAGGTCAACAAGGTGCTTGAAGGCCGCCCGCATATCGAGGATGCTATCCGCAACCGGCAGGTGCAGGTGGTGCTCAACACGACGGAGGGCGCCAAGGCCCTGTCCGACTCCCGGTCGCTGCGACGCGCCGCCCTCATGCACAAGGTGCCGTACTACACGACACTGGCCGGCATGGAGGCCGCGGCCGAGGCGATCGCGGCCCTGAAGGCCGGCAGCCTTGAAGTTCGATCCCTGCAATCCTACTTCTCGGCAGCCTGATTTCCAGGGAAGGCTCCGGCCTTCCCGTTCGGGCCTCGCGAATGAATTGCGGCTGGTCCCCGCCGGGGGCCGGCCCTTCTTATGTCCGGCTCGGCCTCTTGCGCTGGGCGGACTCCACGAGAGAGCCTCCGGCCCGCAAGCCGGATGCCGCGACAGGTAAGGGTTGAGGACATGGAAAAGGTCCCGATGACGAGTGCCGGCTTCGAGTCCCTGAAGGAGGAGCTCCGCCGCCGCCAGCAGGAGGAACGCCCGCGGATCGTCGAGGCGATCTCCGAGGCCCGCGCCCATGGCGACCTGTCGGAAAACGCCGAGTATCATTCCGCCAAGGAAGCGCAGAGCCTCAACGAGGGCCGCATCGCCGAGCTCGAGGACCTGACGGCCCGCGCCGAGGTGATCGACGTCTCGAAGCTCTCCGGCGACCGCGTCAAGTTCGGCGCGACGGTCAAGCTCGTGGACGAGGACACCGAGGAGGAGAAGGTCTACCAGATCGTCGGCGACCAGGAAGCCGACGTGAAGCAGGGCCGCATCTCGATCTCCTCCCCCATCGCCCGCGCCCTGATCGGCAAGGGCGAAGGCGATACGGTGGAAGTCGCCGCACCCGGCGGCGCGCGGTCCTACGAGATTCTGGAACTGCGCTGGGTTTGAACGGCGGAAGGCGATGAGCGAGGCGAGAGCCAGGGTCTGGAGCTTCCCCGACTTCCTCCTTTGGGAGCGGGATCAAGAGCGGCGCTACGAGTTGGTCGAGGGTCAGGCGATCCTCATGGCCGGCGGTACCCAGGCCCATGCGCTCATCGCCGCCAACCTCGTTTCCAGTCTGCGCCCGCTTCTGCGCAATTCGCCCTGCCGCCCGAGCGGCTCGGATCTGCGCATTCCGATCGTCAAGACCGGAAACGTACGCTACCCCGACGTGACCATCGATTGCGGTCCGTTCCGGCCCGAGGCGCACGACGCCTCGGAGCCCCGCGTCGTTTTCGAGGTCCTTTCGCAATCGACGGGCTGGTACGACCAGACCCGCAAGCTGCGGGACTACGAGGGGGTCGCCTCCATCCGCCAATATGTCTGCGTCTCGCAATCGGAAGTGCGGGTCAGCCTGTGGCTTCGCGACGACGGCGGGCGCCTCGTGTCCCAAGACGACATCCTGCGCGGAAATCTCGCGATCGACCTCGGCCCGCCCCCCCTCGTCTTGCCGTTGACCGATATCTATGACGGAACGGGTCTGACGCCGGCAGCGCCGGCGGTCTGAGCCACTTGTCTTTGCACCTTCCGCCCGTCCGCGATCTCCTCGTCGTCGCACCCAACTTCAAGCGCCGGCTGTCCGGCGTGACCTCGACCATCGTCCAGCTCGTGCCCGAGCAGGCCAAACGCCTGCCGATCGCTGCGCTCGGACCCGGCCTGCCGTCCCATCTGCCGAAGCTGCGCTGGCGCGACCTCCTCTATTTCTGGAGGCGCCCTGCGGCCAAGCCCTTCCGCATCTGGCACGCGCGGCGCAATGTAGAAATGCTGCCCGGCATCCTCCTGCGCGACGTGCTGCGCATGCCGCTGCGCCTCGTCTTCACCTCCGCCTCGCAGCGCCGCCACACCGGATACACAAGCTGGCTGATCGGTCGGATGGACGCCGTGATCGCGACCTCCGCGCGCTCCGGCGCCTATCTCACCGTGCCCCACATGGTGATCCACCACGGCATCGACCTCGACCGCTTCCGGCCCCATCCCAAGGGAGCAGAAGCCGCGCGTTCCGAACTCCGCCTCGATCCGACGAAGCGCACCGTCGGCTGCTTCGGTCGCGTGCGCCACCAGAAGGGCACCGATCTCTTCGTCGAGGCGATGATCACCCTTCTTCCCCATCATCCCGGCTGGCAGGCCATCGTCGCCGGCCGCGCGACGGCCGAGCATCAGGGGTTTGAGACCGAATTGAAGGCGAAGGTCGCGAGCGCAGGCCTCCAGGACCGCATCCTCTTCGTCGGCGAGCACCGCGACATCGAGTACTGGTACCGAGCGCTCGACCTTTTCATCGCGCCCCAGCGGTGGGAAGGTTTCGGCCTGACGCCGCTGGAGGCGATGTCCTGCGGCGTGCCCGTGGTCGCCGCCAATGTCGGCGTCTTCTCGGACGTCGTGACGCACGGCTGCGGCGCGATCGTGCCGCCGGACGACCTGCCCGCCCTGACGGCCGCGATCGAGCCTTTCCTCGCCGACGAGCCGCGCCGCGCCGCGGCCGCCGAGGCCGCGCTCGTCAAGGCCCGGGCCGAGTTCCCGCTCGCCCGCGAAGCCGACGAGATCATCGCCGTCTACGAGCGCCTCTGGGCCGAGGCTCAGCCGAAGTCCTCGTCCACGATCGGCGTGCGCGCATAGCGCGCCGGTCCCAGCCGCATCAGGTGGTAGCGCAGGAGGCCGACCTGCGTCGCGAGGCGGCGCAGCGCGAAGGGCAGGTTGGCGCGGGTGAGCGGCGGCCGCGTCCGCACCGCCTGGATCGAGGTCGCAGGATCGATGCCCGCCGCTAGCCCCCGCGCTTCAAGGATATGCGCCTGCACCACCAGCGCCGGCTCCGCCTGCCAGGACGCGAGCCCCGCAAAGCCGTGCAGGAACGCGTCCACCGGCGCCGCGCCGCGCCGCTCCGTCCGCAGGAGGAGCTTGCGTGCCCCTGAGGGCCAGAGGAGGTAGCCGGCCGAGCCCGACTTGTCGCGATACATCCGCCGCACCGCGATTCCGCCGAGATCACGCGTTCGTCGCGACGCGAACCGCTTGCGGTCGAAGCTCTCCAGGTTGAGGAAGTCCGCCTCCCCGAACCCCCCAAGCACGGGGAGTGCGTCCGGCAGACGCCGCGACAGAACCGCGTCGTCCTCCAGCACCAGCACCGGGCCGTCCGCTCGCGCCACGTCCTCCCAGATCGCATGGTGAGACAGGAAGCAGCCGAGTTCCGGGCCGCTGAGCGGCCGCTCCCAGCGCCCGTTAAGCCGCGCGTCCAAATCGGCGGAGATATCCCCCGTCTCCACCGCCCGAACGCGTTCGAGCGGCACGCCGAGCCGCTCCCCCTGCCCCTCCATGAAGGCCCGGCGCTCTGCCGCCCGGTCGAGATTGACGAAGACCGCTCGCATGAGAGTGTCCTACCGGATTATCGGTTGAGGCTGGACGAGGACCGGCCGGCGTCGGCGAGGCGACGAACGCAGTCGATGCCGGGGGCAGCGGCGAGGTTCGGCAACGAAGTCCGGCGTTGGCAGGGACCGGCCAGCCGACCCGGGAATCCGGCGGGACATTCTCTAATCCCTCCAGAAGCCGGGCGACAGGATCACCAGCACGGTGACGATCTCCAGTCGCCCGATCAGCATCAGGAAGGAGAGGATCCAGAGCGCGGGATCGGAAAGGGTGGAGAAGTTGCCGGCCGGACCGACGACCTGCCCGAACCCCGGTCCGACGTTGCCGATGGCGGTCAGCGCGGCCGAGAACGCCGTCAGAAGCTCCAGCCCGCAGATCGAAAGCGCCGTGGTGCCGAGAAGCAGCGACAGGAAGAACAGGAAGATAAAGATCGTCACGCTCTGCAGCGTCTCGATCGAGATGTCGTCGTGCCCGTATTTCAGACGCTGCACCGAATGGGGCCGGATCACGCGCGCGAAATTCGCGCTTACCAGCGCGTAGAGGATAATGATGCGGTTGACCTTGATACCGCCCGCCGTCGATCCCGCGCAGCCCCCGATAAACATGGCGAGGAAGAAGATGCCGATGGCCGCGTTCGACCAGAGGGTGAAATCCTCCGAGACGTAGCCGGTCGTGGTGATGATGGAAACGAGGTTGAACGCGGAGGAGATGAGCGCCTCGCGTACCGGCACCTCGTTGATGACGACCCGCGTCACCGCGAGCGAGAGCGTCAGCACCACGCAGAGCGCGAGAAACAGCACCACCTGTGGATCGCGCCACCTCTGAAACCGCCGGGGCAGGAAGATGCGGATGTAGAGCACGAAGGGTAGCGATCCCGCGATCATAAAGACGGTCGACACGAGCAGGATTGCGTCGCTTTGGAAGAAGCCGATACTCTCGTCATGCGTGGAGAAGCCACCCGTCGCCAGCGTCGACATGGCGTGGTTGAAGGCATCGAAGAGGCTCATGCCGAACGTGTAGTAGAGCAGCGCGCAGACCAGCGTCATGGATCCGTAGACCGCGACGATCCCGGAGGCGAGCTGACTGATGCGCGGCAGGAGCTTGCTGGACCGATCCGAGCTTTCCATCTGGAACAGCGCCATGCCGCCGACCCGCAACGACGGCAGGATCAGGAGCGCCATCACGACGATCCCGACGCCACCGATGAAGTTGAGCAGCGAGCGCCAGAGAAGCAGCCCGCGCGGCAGGGCGTCGAGCCCCGAGATCGTCGTTGCGCCGGTGGTGGTCAGGCCCGATATCGCCTCGAAGACGGCGGCCGCGAAGGGGCGATCGGCTTCCGCGAAGTAGAGCGGCAGCGCCCCGATGACCGCGCCGACCAGCCAGATCGTGGTGACGAGAAGAAAGCCGACGCGCGGCGTCGAGCGCACGCTCGCCCCGCGCGTCGCCACCGCGATGAGCGTGCAGACGGCCGCGACCACGCCACCTGTCCCGACAAACACGACCCAGTCCGGGTTGCCGTCCGACAGATCCACCAAGGCGGGCAGAATCATGGTTCCTGCCAGGATCAACCCGAAGATCGCGGCCACGTGGCTGATGGTCCTGAAGATGGCGCGACGTCCCCAAAAAGCGGTCGCGCCGCCCCCGCCGGCCGACCCCATGTTGCTTCTAGAGGGGGCGGCGCGGGGGACACAAGTCTTCCCCCGCGCCGGCTGCCGGTTATGCCCTACCCGCCGATCATGCCCGCCGACTGCTGCTCGACCAACGCGCGGTAGAGACCACCGGATTTGAGCATCAGCTCGCCCGGCGCTCCGTCCTCGACGATCCGCCCGCGGTCGAAGACGAGGATCCGGTCGAGCGCACGCACCGTCGAGAGGCGATGCGCGATGACGAGGGCCGTGCGCCCCGCCATCAGCCGCTCGGTGGCCGCCTGGATCAGGTGCTCGGACTGGGAATCCAGCGCCGAGGTCGCCTCGTCCAGGACCAGGATCGGTGCGTCCGCGAGGAAGGCGCGGGCCAGCGCGATCCGCTGGCGCTCGCCGCCCGACAGCTTCACGCCCCGCTCGCCGACCAGCGTGTCGTAGCCCTCCGGCATGCGCGCGATGAAGGCGTCGGCATGGGCGAGCCGCGCCGCCGCCTCGATCTCGTCCCGGCTCGCCTCGGGGCGGCCATAGGCGATGTTCTCGGCGAGCGTCCGGTGGAACAGGATCGATTCCTGCGGCACCACCGCGATCCGCCGCCGCAGCGAGACCTGGGCGACGGAGGCGACGTCCTGCCCGTCCAGCATCACCCGTCCGCCCGCCACGTCGTGCAGGCGCTGGATCAGCTTGACGAAGGTCGTCTTGCCGGAGCCCGACGGGCCGACCAGACCGACGCGCTGACCCGCCGGGATCGTCACCGACAGGCCGTCGTAGAGCGGCACCGCGTGCTTGCCGTAGTGGAAGCGCACGTTCTCGAAGCGGATCTCGCCCGGTCCGGCCGCGATGGCCGGCGCGTTCGGCACGTCCCGGATTTCTGGCCGCTCGTCGTGCAGGTCCACCAGTTCCTCCAGCTCGTTCACCGAGCGCTGGAGGTTGCTGACATGCATGCCGATGTCGCGGAGGTATCCGTGCAGCACGAAGTAGGTCGTCAGGATATAGGTCACGTCGCCGGGCGAGGCCTGGCCGCGCCACCACAGGAGAACCGCGACGCCCGCGATCCCGATGCGGATGGCCCAGAGCACGACCGTCTGGAGCGTGCCGAGCCATGTGCCCCGCATCCAGGTGCGGCGAGTGCCGACCGCCCAGGCGCCCAGCGCCTCGCCCAGCCGCGCCTCCTCGCGCGCCTCCGCCCCGAACGCCTTGACGACGCCGTTGCAGGCGAGCGCATCGGCGATCACGCCGCCGACCCGCGTGTCCAGCCGGTTGGAGATGCGCGACATGGGCGCGACCCAGCGCGTCGAGAGTAGGATCGTCATCCCGACATAGACCAGCGCGCCGACGCCCATGGCGAGACCCATCACCGGCCATTGGACGCTGAGGAGCGCCACCGTGCCAACCAGCACCACCACGGAGGGGAGCAGGGCCAGGAGCAGGATGTCGTGCAGGAGGTCGAGCGCCCACATGCCGCGCGTGATCTGGCGCACCACCGAGCCGGAGAAGCTGTTGGCGTGCCAGCTCGCGGAGAAGTGCTGCACACGGCCGAACGTGCCCTGTCCGACCCTGGACATGATGCGCAGCGTCATCGGGACGACGCTCGCCCAGGCGCAATGGCGCGCAACCACGAAGACGGCGCCGAGAACGGCCATCGCCCCCAAGGCCTCTAGAGCGGGCGCCAGGGTCCGCTCCCCGCCGGTCACCGCCAGCGCGTCGACGAGGCGCCCGGCATAGAACGGGATCAGGATGTCGGCGAGCGTCGCCAGCGTGATGCAGCCGGCCACGGAGAAGGCGAGCGGGCGCTCGTCCCGCCAGTTGGAAACAGTGAAGCGCAACGTTCTGCGGATCGCGCCGGCGCGATCCTTCGGATGTATCTCGGACATGGATCAACACGGCGACGAGCGCCGTCCCTGCCCGCGGGCACCCTTTCAAGGGCGCGGACGGGCCATCAACGAATCGGAGCGGAGCCGGGAGAGCCGGCGACGAAGGGAGGCTGGGACGGGCTCAGGCCGAGGGCGCGAGCGGTCGCAGTCCTGCGGGGGGACGGATCGATGACTGGATCTTCATGCGCCCTCCCTCGGGTTCGTCGCTGAAAGAGGGCGGACCATAGCGACCGCCCCGAATCCCGTCCACCCCGCCCGGCGTTCGGCCGGCACCTGTTGCATGGAGGCAACGGATCGTGTTGTGGCCGTGCCTTGGGTGATCTATTGAAGAGGGGGAGTGCCGGGGCCATGTCCGGCTCGGTATCGGATAGCCCAGAGTCTCGTCATGACCCAGCGCCACGCGGAAATCCTCGTCATCGGCTCCGGCCCGGCCGGATACACGGCCGCGATCTACGCCGCGCGCGCCATGATGAAGCCGCTCCTCGTCGCTGGGCTCCAGGAAGGCGGCCAGCTCACCATCACCTCCGACGTCGAGAACTATCCCGGCTACCGCGACCCGATCGCCGGCCCGTTCCTGATGGAGGAGATGAAGCAGCAGGCGCTCAACGTCGGCGCCGAGATGGCGGCCGACCTGATCGTGGAGGCCGACCTGTCGCGCCGGCCCTTCACCTTCCGCGGCGATTCCGGCACGACCTACACCGCCGACGCCGTGATCATCGCGACGGGCGCCCAGGCGCGCTGGCTCGGCCTCGAATCGGAGGCCGCCTTCCAGGGCTTCGGCGTCTCGGCCTGCGCCACCTGCGACGGCTTCTTCTACCGCGGCAAGGACGTGGTCGTGGTCGGCGGCGGCAACACGGCCGTCGAAGAAGCGCTCTACCTGTCCAACATCGCGCGCTCCGTGACGGTGGTGCATCGCCGCGACGGGTTCCGCGCCGAGCGCATCCTGCAGAACCGCCTCTTCGCCAAGGACAACGTCAAGGTGATCTGGAACTCCGAGGTCGCCGAGATCCTCGGAAGCACCAAGCCGATGAAGTCGGTGACGGGTGTGCGCCTCAAGAGCCGGATCGACGGATCGACGCAGGACGTCTCCACCGACGGGGTCTTCGTGGCCATCGGCCATGCGCCGGCGACGGAAGTGTTCGGCACGCAGCTCCGCCAGAAGGACGGCGGCTACCTCTGGGTCGAGCCCGGCACCACGCGCACCTCGATCGAGGGCGTGTTCGCCGCCGGCGACGTGGCGGACGACGTCTTCCGCCAGGCGGTCACGGCCGCCGGCCTCGGCTGCATGGCCGCGCTGGAGGCTGAGCGCTGGCTCACCGCGCAGGCCGTCTCCGACACACGGCAGGCTGCCGAATAAAAACCGTTCAACGCTTCGGGGGAGGCTGGGAAGACGATGGCGCTCGACTGGGACAAGCTGCGGATCTTTCACGCAGCCGCCGAAGCCGGGTCGTTCACCCATGCCGCGAACACGCTGAACCTGTCGCAGTCGGCCATCTCGCGTCAGGTGGCCGCGCTGGAGCAGGAGATCGGCGCGCCGCTCTTCCACCGGCATGCGCGCGGCCTTGTCCTGTCCGAACCCGGAGAACTCCTCTACGAGACCGCGACCGACGTCCTGAAACGGCTGGAAACGGTGCGCATGCAGCTCACCGAGACGCGCGAGAAGCCGCAGGGCAAGTTGCGGGTGACGACCACCGTCGGCCTCGGCTCCGGCTGGCTGACCCAGCGCGCCCAGGAGTTCCTCGAGCTCTATCCCGAACTCGAACTCCAGCTCGTCTTCGACAACGAGGAGATCGACCTCACGATGCGAAAGGCGGACGCGGCCATCCGCCTGCGCCAGCCCCAGCAGCCGGACCTCATCCAGCGCCGGCTCTTCACCGTGCATCTCCACGTCTATGCAGCGCCCTCCTATCTCGCGCGCCACGGCACGCCGGAGACGGTGGAGGACCTCGACCGGCACCGGATCATCACCTTCGGCGAGCCGGCCCCGAACTATCTGCGCAACCTCAACGCGCTGGAAACGGCGGGCCTGCCCGAGGGGCAGAGCCGCTCCTCGATCCTGCAGATCAACAATCTCATGGCCATGCGCTCGGCCATCGAGCGCGGCATCGGCCTCGCCCTCCTGCCGGACTACATGATCGACAAGGACACCAAGCTCGTCCAGGTCCTGCCCGACCTCGATCTCGCGTCCTTCGACACCTACCTCTGCTATCCCGAGCAGCTGCGCGACGCGGCCAAGCTCAAGGTGTTCCGCGACTTCCTGATCGGCAAGGCGCGGACCTGGTCCTACTAAGCGAGTCGCATATCGACGGATCGTGGGCGACACCCTTTCGCACACGCAAATGTTGCATGCGCTCACTGCATGGCAGACATGCCCTTTGAACGCTGGTCCGCCGTCATTCGCGATATATATTCATTATCAGTCGGGTCGCGGAGGGCTTACCTCCTCCCAAGCTGCTTCGCTCCCGACCGTTTCCTCCCAAGGGTTTGCTTTTTCGAAAGCCCCTTATTTTTCGGCCGGGTTCTTCGTGAGCCCGGCTTTTTTCTTGCGGCCGCCCCGGCACGTCCGCCTGTCATCCGTCTCTCATCGAATCGACATATGAGACCGGAATGACGATGAGAGCCCCAGACCGGCCGAACGGCGCCGGAGCCGTCTTCCTCGCCTTCCTGGCGCTCGGCCTGACCTCGTTCGGCGGGCCGATCGCCCATCTCGGCTATTTCCGACGCGCCTTCGTCGAGAAGCGCCGCTGGCTGGACGACGCGGCCTATGCCGACCTCGTGGCGCTGTGCCAGTTCCTGCCAGGCCCGACCTCCAGCCAGGTCGGCTTCGCGATCGGCCTGACGCGGGCCGGCCCGCTCGGAGCGCTGGCGGCCTTTGCGGGCTTCACCTTCCCCTCCGCCGTCCTCATGCTCGCCTTCGCGCTCGGTACGGCCGGTCTCGACGGCCCGGCGAGCGCGGCGCTTCTCCACGGCCTGAAGCTTGCGGCCGTCGCAGTCGTGGCCGACGCGGTGCTCGGCATGGCGCGGACGCTGACGCCGGACCTGCCGCGCGCCGCGATTGCGCTCCTCGCCGCCGCCGTGGTGCTTCTTCTGCCCGGCGCCTTCGCGCAGATCCTGGCCATCGCCCTCGGCGCCCTCCTCTTCCGCATGCTCGGCCGGCGCACCGCGCCGGGCGCCCCGCCGGCGGCGCCAGGCTTGGCAGTGTCGGCCCGTGCCGGCTGGATCGCGCTCGGCATCTTCGCGATCCTCGCCCTCCTTCCACCGCTCCTCGCCTCGGCCGGCTCGGTTCTCTCCTTGTTTGCGGCCTTCTTCCGCAGCGGCGCGCTGGTGTTCGGCGGGGGCCATGTCGTGCTGCCGCTGCTGGAGGCTGAACTCGTCGCGCCGGGCTGGCTCGACATGCCGACCTTTCTCGCCGGCTACGGCGCGGCGCAGGCCATGCCCGGCCCGCTCTTCACCGTCGCGTCCTTTCTCGGCGCCCTCGCCGCGCCCGCCCCGACGCCCCTCGTCGGGGCGGCCGTGGCGCTTCTGGCGATCTTCCTGCCGGGCTTCCTGCTTCTCGTCGCGGCCCTTCCCGCCTGGGCGCGGCTCGGCGCGTCGGCGGGGGCGCGCCTGGCGCTCACGGGCGCCAACGCCGCCGTGGTCGGCCTCCTGGCCGCAGCCCTCGTCGGTCTCGGCCTGTCCGGCACGATCGGCTCGGCGTTCGACGCCCTGATCGTCGCGGCGGCCTTCGGTGCCCTTCGCTTCGCCAAGGCGCCGCCGCTCCTCGTCGTGGCTGGGTCGGCCGTGGCCAGCCTCGCCGTCTGGTCCTTCGCATGAAAAAAGGGCGGCGGATCGCTCCGCCGCCCTTCCCGATGTCCGTGTCGAAGCGTCAGCGCTGCAGGCTGCCGCAGAAGCGCTGGATGCGCGTGCAGGCCTCCTCCAGCAATGCATCCGAGGTCGCGTAGGACAGGCGGAAGTTGGGACCGAGACCGAAGGCCGTGCCGTGCACCACGGCGACACCTTCTTGCTCCAGGAGCGCGGTGACGAAATCCTCGTCCGTCTCGATCAGCTTGCCCTTTTGCGTCTTCGATCCGATCGTGCCCTTGACCGAGGGGTAGACGTAGAACGCCCCTTCCGGCGAGGGGCACTCGATGCCGCTGGCCTGGTTCAGCATGGACACCACGAGGTCGCGGCGCTTCTCGAAGATCGCCCGGTTCTTGGGGATGAAGTCCTGGGTGCCGTTCAGCGCCTCGACCGCCGCCCACTGCGCGATGGAGCAGGCGCCGGAGGTCTGCTGGCCCTGGATCATGTCCATGGCCTTGATCAGCTTCAGCGGCCCGCCGGCATAGCCGATGCGCCAGCCGGTCATCGCATAGGCCTTGGACACGCCGTTGATGGTGATGGTCCGGTCGTAGAGCGCCGGCTCGACCTGCGCCGGGGTGGCGAAGGTGAAGTCGCCGTAGACGAGGTGCTCGTACATGTCGTCGGTCATGACCCAGACATGCTCGTGGCGGAGCAGCACGTCGGTCAGGGCCTTCAGCTCGGCATGTGTATAGGCCGCGCCCGACGGATTGGAGGGCGAGTTGAACAGGAACCACTTGGTGCGCGGCGTGATCGCGCGCTCCAGCGCCTCCGCCGTCAGCTTGAAGCCGTTCTCCTGGCGCGTCTCGACCACCACCGGCGTGCCGCCGCACAGCGACACCATCTCGGGATAGCTCACCCAGTAGGGCGCGGGGATGACGACCTCGTCGCCGGGGTTCAGCGTCGCCATGAAGGCGTTGAAGAGGACGTGCTTGCCGCCGGTCGAGACGATCGTCTGCTCCGGCTTGTAGTCGAGCCCGTTCTCGCGCTTGAACTTACGTGAGATCGCCTCGCGCAGCTGCGGGATGCCGGAGATCGGGGTGTACTTGGTCTCGCCGCGTGCGATGGCCTCGACGGCCGCCTGCTTGATGTTGTCAGGCGTGTCGAAGTCCGGCTCGCCGGCGCCCAGGCCGATGACGTCCATGCCCTGCGCTTTCAGCTCCCGCGCCTTCTGCGACACGGCGATCGTGGCGGAGGGCTTCACGCGGTCGAGGGAAGCGGCGAGAAAGGCCATGGGAACGGCTCCGGTCTGAAACTGACGAAGCGGGTCGGAAGAGGAAAAGGACCTCGCCGGACCCGCTGCCGACCGAGGCGGGCGGACCCTAGTCGGCTCATTGGTGCGGCGCAAGACGAAAGGGCGCAGTGCATATCGAACCAATCGAAAAGCTCCGGCTCACCGTTGCAGTCATTCGGGCACAGAGGTTCGGCGAACATCTGCCAACGATAAATGGTCGTCGATTTTCGGTCTGAACCTAACAGCGCCCTGCCTCTGCGGACTTGGCTGCGCTCATTATCCAGATGAACACCCCTAAGGTTTGCCCTCAGCATCCAGGCGAAGTAGATGGATTTGGATTTGCTCACTCACCGCCTTGGCTGACTGCCCTTCGGCCCCAGCAACTAACTTGACGATGTGGATAGCGAGATCAGCGACTTGATCGGCTCTGGCCTCGTTTGCGTAGTCGATTTCTACGATCCGCTGACACGTAGCAATAACCTCGCCCGATTCGTTTTCGATCCAGAATCCATCCGATCGAACATCACGATAAGTCCCATATCGATCACGTAAAGCGTAGGTTGTCTTCACCGGCCTCCGGGATATCAAACTAGATTTGCCGAGTTCTCGAAGTCGCTCCCGGTCTGCAGGGTGAATGCAAGCGCGAAACACTGGCCCATCGACGACCAGCCCCCGATCGGAGAAACCCAGGATGACTGCGAGGTTGGCGTCGAGATGAAATGAGTCGGTTGCTGGGGTCCAAGTCAAACCGCCGTCGATCACAGTCTCGCTTTCAAGGGAGATCGAGCGCCCGTCCATTCCATCCTCTTCAACACGAGACCTACTAGATGCCTAAATATCTTGCACAACCAGTTGGCGCAATATGTTCGCCAACTGGGCCTAGCGACCTACGGTCAGGAGTCCAGTCTTCGTCGGCGCATCACCCATGACGATGACTTTGTCTCGCTAGATGGTTTCGTCCCTCAGGGCCGCTTTTGGCGCTTTCCGAAACCGGTCTCGAGCCAATCGTATCGAGTATTTAGCGGCCTTCCGTTCGACCCGATCGATAGAACCGTCTGATGGATCTGTTGCAGATTTGGAATTGGTCTTTCGCGTCCCGAAGCGGCACAGGTACCGGGCACACGACACGGGAGACCCGCCATGATCACGATCCACGGCATGCAGGACAGCGGCAACTGCTACAAGCCGCGCCTCATGATGGCCCTTCTCGGCCGCCCCTTCCGCCACAACGAGGTCTCGACGCGCGACGGATCGACCCGCACGCCGGACTTTCTGGCGCGCAACCCCGTCGGCCAGTGCCCGCTGCTCGAACTCGAGGACGGCCGGGTTCTCGCCGAATCCAACGCCATCCTCGTGTTCCTGGGGGAGGGCTCGCCGTTCCTGCCCGCCGACCCGTTCGCGCGGGCGCAGACGCTGCGCTGGATGTTCTTCGAGCAGAACCAGCACGAGTTGAACATCGCCGGGCGCCGCTCCCTCACCGTCTATCCCGAGCGCGCCGCCGCGGCGACGCCCGAGCGGATGGCGCTGACGCTGGAGAGCGGCAACCGCGCCCTCGGCGTCATGGAGACGCATCTGACCGGCGCCCCCTTCTTCGGCGGCATGGCGCCCACCGTCGCCGACATCGCGCTCTATCCCTACACCGCCAGTGCGCCCGAAGGCGGCTTCGACCTCGCCGCCTTCCCGGCCGTTCAGTCCTGGCTCGCCCGGATCGAGTCGCTGCCGGGCTTTCGCCCGCGCGACTGGCTGCCGGCGGCGTGAGATACGAAAAGGCCCTCGCCGTTCTCGGCGAGGGCCTTCCTGCGTTCGATGCGGGATCGATCAGTCGTGGTCGGGGAACAGCGTGTCGAGATCGGTGTCCGGCGCCGAAGTCAGGATTTCGCGCGTCAGCGTCGGGGCGTTGATGCGCATCTTGTTGCCGTCCATGGCCATCTGCAGCTCGGAGAAGTTCACGAGCACGTCCTTCTCGCCGATGCCGAGGAAGCCACCGACCTCGATCACCGCCGCGGCGACCGTACCGTCGGAATTGATCACGAAGTCCTCGATCTCGCCGATCTTCTCGTTGTTGGCGCCGTAGACGTCCTTGTCGTCGAGGTCGCTGGCGAGGTGGCTCATCGCCATCTGGCCGGCGGCGGGCGGCTGCACGGTGTAGAACGGTCCGCCGGCCGCGGCCGTGGCGGGCGTCGTCGCCGTCGTCGCGGGCGCCATGGCACCGTCCGTCGCAGGGGTCGTGGAGGTCTGCGCGAGAGCGGCGCCGCTCAGGAGCGTGGCAAGGCCGGCGGCGAGAACGAAGGACTTCATGGAACAAACCTCTTGGCTGATGTCTGCGACGCTCCGCCATCGGGTGCGTCACGATGTCAGCTAAAGCCCGCTCCCGCCGATCGGTTCCACCGACCCGACCGCCTCGTCAGCGCTTGGGCCAGAGCAGCGGCCACTCGGCCGGATCGCCGCCTTCGCCGTCGCAGTCCGCTTTCTCGCGCGCTTCCGTGAGGATTACGGCGCCCGCCTCCGTGTCGATCCGCCAGGTCGCGGTCTGCCCGCAGTCGCCGATGCCCCGCCCCTTGAAGAAGGACGACAGGCGGTCGCCCTGGAGATCGACGTTCCAGGCCATGAGGTCGGCGGCCGGCCCGTCGGCGGTCATCGTCGCAAGCGGCACGATGTCCGCCGCGTCGCCCGACAGGCTGAACAGGCGCGAGGGAGCGTTGTAGGCACCCGGCATCCCGCAGGCGAGAACGAAGAGGCGCGCGTCCGTGCCGAAGGGAACGGAGAAGCCGAGGTCGCCGAACGCGTCGGGATCCCTGTCGGAGCAGCCGCCCGCGCCCTCCCAGAGCGCGCGCACGGGCGCGGGCAGATCGTCCGGCGCCGCGACGTCCTGCGGCAGGGCCGACCGGTCGGGCAAAGGCTTGTCGCCGCGGTCCACCAGCGCAGTCTGCGTGCCGATCCGCCGCTGGTCGTCGTCCATCTTGCGCAAGGTGGCGACGACGCCCGACAAGGAGAAGACCTGCGAGACGTCCCGGCCGCCGAGCCGGGCGGTCACCTCCACGCTGGTCCCGTTCTTGAAGCGCGGCACGAGGATCGCGCGGATTCCCTCGTGCCGCGCGGAGAGCTGCGTCTCCGTGTCCTTGGTAAAGGCCGATGCCGGCAGGGTCAGCGTGTCCGCCCCATCGACCTTGACGGCGACGTCGCCGGAGAGGGCGTGATCCTCGCCGAGGCCGAGCAGCAGCCGCACCGGGGCATCCTCCGACGCGCCCCGCTCCAGCCCGAAGCTGGTCAGCTCCCTGCCACCCTGCGGAAAGGTCGCGGCGGTGCAGAGGAGGCCCGGCGTGCAGGACAGGGTCCAGTCGCGAAACGACCCGCCCCTCTCGGCAGCGGCGGGCGACAGGGCGGCCAGAAGCGCGGCACCGGCCAGAATGCGCAGTTTCATCTTACGTCCCCCAAGCGGCATGGGCCATGGTGTGCCGGTCCCCGGCCGTTTGGCAAGCCGGTCGGCAAGGCGGGCCGGCCGCTGTAGGATGGATCCGCCACAGGGAACCTTGCCGATGTCCGATTCCGCCTCTCAGCCCACGGGCGACCTCATCATCCGCGTGCAGGCCATGCCGGCCGACAGCAATGCGGCGGGCGACATCTTCGGCGGCTGGGTCATGTCGCAGATGGACTTGGCCGCCGGCGTCCGGGGCGCCGAGCGGGCCGGCGGGCGGGTCGTGACGGCGGCCGTCCAGTCGCTCGCCTTCCGCAAGCCGGTGAAAATCGGCGACACGCTCTGCGTCTACGCGCGCATCGAGAAGGTGGGCAACACCTCGATTACGCTGCATGTGGAAGCTTGGGCGCGCCGCTATCTTTCGGACCACCGCGAGCTCGTCACCGAGGGCAGCTTCGTGATGGTGGCGCTGGACGAGGCCGGGCAGCCGACCCCGGTGCCGCCGCACCCCGCCTGACCGGAAACGAAAACGCCCTCCCATGGAGAGAGGGCGTTCCGTGCGTCAGTTGGCCGGAGCCTGCGGCGGCGGAGGCGGCGCGTCGCCGGCCGGCGGGGCCACGAGATCGGCCGGCGGCGGCGGAACCTGCCTCACCTGCGCTTCCGGCCCGCCCGCGGCGGCCGGGCCGCCGGGCCGCATGTCGCGGGCCGCGTCGATGATCGGCTTGGCCGCCTCGATGCAGCGGGCGAAGGCCTCGTCGCCGCAGTCGACGCGGATGGTCTGGCCGGGGCCGAGATTGATCTCGAAGCCGGCGCGCGGCGGCGGCGGGGGCGGCGGCCCGCGGCGGCCTTCCCGACCTTCCGGCCCGCCGCGGCGCGGCCCCCGGTCGTCGTCGCGATCCCGCGGCCCGCGGTCGTCGCGGTCCCGCATCTCGGCCCGGTCACGATCCTTGTCGCGCTCCCTGTCCTCGTCCTTCTTGCGGTCGCGGTCGTCGTCCTTCCGGTCGCGGTCGTCGTCGCGATCGCGGTCCCAGTCGCGCGAGCCGCGATCCTCGTCGCGGTCGTAGCGGTCCATCGCCCAGCGGTCGCCGCGGCGGACATCGCGCATCGGCGGATCGCCGCGGTCGTCGCCTCGCTCGACCCGTTCGAGACGGTCGCCGTAGTCGTCGGAGTCCTGCGCGTGCGCCATCGGCGCCGTTGTGGCCATGAGAACGGCCACGAGGGTCAGGGGCTTCAGCATCAGCGTGTCCTATGCAGGCGTACGGCGGCATACCGCACGCCGCGCAAAACGTGCCGCGACGCGTTTCGTTGCCTGGGACCGAACCGGGCTCTTCGGCCGGGTCCGCCCTACTTGCAGACCGGGCGCAGCCGCACCTTGGAATCGAGGTGGAGATGGTCGCGGTGCGCGCGGTTGTAGCCGGGTCCCAGCACCGTGCCGAAGTGCCGGCAGCTCGCGCGCCGGATCTCGTTCTGGAACGGCTTCTCGCGCCAGGCGAAGGGCCCTTTCGGCTCCACCTTGACCACCGAGCCGTCCGCGAAGCGGAAGCCGCCGACATCCAGAGCGTTGCCGCCGGCATGCTCGGAGATGGTGCGCGAGCCCGCGATGCGCGAGCAGCGATAGGACGAGAGGTTGATCAGCGCGGTCGGCTGCTTCCACAGCTTCCAGCGCGCAGCCGGCTTCACGTCGTCGCGCAGCCAGCGGGCGACGTTGAGCGCGGTCTGGCAGTTCAGCGTGGCCGGCGGCAACATGGCGATGCCCTTCAGGGCCTCCGTCACGCGCACGGGATCGTCGATGCCGCAGGAGCGGCCCGAGGAGAGCGGGGAGATGTCGGTGAAGCGCACGCCGAGTTTCTTCAGCTCGCGCCGGCACATGGCCTCGGATTTCGCGATCGGGCGATAGCCGTCCGGCGTCTCCCTTTCCAGGGCGCCGCGTGGCGGCCGGGCGATGGGCGAGAGCGGCCGGTCGCCGCCGAGCGACGCCCAGCTCGGCACCGTGCTCCGGCGCTGGGCCGGGCGAGCGGGCGCGGGCTCCGGCGGCGGCTCCACCTCTGGCTCGGTCAAGCCCTCCCAGGGGTCGAAGCCGCTGTCGGGCAGCTCCTCCTCCGGCAGCGCACCGCCGTCGTCGATCACGCGCGGTGCGCCGAGCGGCTCCAGCGCCGCCTCCTGAAGGGCGGGCGGCGCGGCCTCCTGAACGGGGTAGGTCCGGCCGTAGTCGCCCGGACCTGGCTCGGGCAGCGCGGCCGGCACGGGCGCGGGCGCGGCGAGAACGGGTTCGGGCATGGGCTGCACGGGCTCGGGCGCGGCATAGGCGGGCGCCGCGTCCACCGCCGAAGGGCTCGGGATATAGGCCGGCGGCACCGGCGCGCCCCAGACCAGCCGGGCGCCGGTCCGCGCGTCGCGCGCGACCATCCCTTCGCCGGGGATGTCGGCGGGCGGCACGGGCTTGAAGTCCATGGCGAGGAGCGGGCGGTCGGCGCTCGCCGCCGCATACACGGCGACGGCGAGCGTGACGATACGCCATCCGGTTCGACTCGGTACCATCCGGCTGGCCCTCAGTTCCGCGAAACTCGAGCGGATGAAAGGGAGGATAGGGGCGGCTTGGTAAGCGAATGATGAACAGGGGCAGTTCAAATCTCTTTTGTCGAACAACGAACGTCTCACTCCGGGTTTCGCCCATCACCGGCGCGAGGGAAATCCGCAGACATCCCAGGCGGGACATCCGCCCCTTCGTTCCCCCTTTATTCCGCCCCTCTCCCGGCCCATATTCGGCCCCATGGCCGATCCCAAGACGACCCCCAAGCGCTCGCCGCTCCTCGATTATTCCGACGCCTCCGAGCGCCTCCATCCGGGCTTCGGAGAGGCGCCGCAGGCCGAGTTCGAGGGCGCGCCCCTCACCGGCCCCCTGTCCGGCTGGGCCGACCGGATCGCGCAGAACCTCGAGGAGGAGGCCGAGCGCAAGGCCGCCGCGCCGGCGAAGAAGGCGAAGAAGCCGTCTGCCCCGGCCGACGCGCCGAAGTCGAAGCCCGGCAAGACGGCCAGGGGCACCTCGATGGGCGTCGCGACTTCGCCGGCGGAGCGCGCCCGCGCCGGCCTCAACCCCGTGTCCGGCATGAATGTCAGCCTGGAGGACGCCGCCGCGCTTCCCGAAAGCGGCGTCACGGCCACCGTCCAGGCGCTGCAGGACCTCATCGCCTCCGGCAACCCGCTGTTCAAGAACGGCGAGCTGTGGATCCCGCACCGGCCGGACCGCCCCTCGAAGTCCGAAGGCGGCCGGGCCTTCCGCATCGCCTCCGAATACGAGCCGAAGGGCGACCAGCCGACGGCCATCGCCGACCTCGTGTCGGGCATCACCGAGACCAACGACCAGACGCAGGTCCTCCTCGGCGTCACAGGCTCCGGCAAGACCTTCACCGTCGCCAACGTCATCGAGCGCACCCAGCGCCCCGCGCTGATCCTCGCGCCCAACAAGACGCTGGCGGCCCAGCTCTACGGCGAGTTCAAGAACTTCTTCCCCGACAACGCCGTCGAGTATTTCGTCTCCTACTACGACTACTACCAGCCGGAAGCCTACGTCCCGCGCTCCGACACGTTCATCGAAAAGGAATCCTCGATCAACGAGCAGATCGACCGGATGCGCCACGCCGCGACGCGCGCGCTGCTCGAGCGCGACGACGTCATCATCGTCGCCTCGGTCTCCTGCATCTACGGTATCGGCTCGGTCGAGACCTACACGGCGATGACCTTCCAGATGTCGGTCGGCGACCGGCTCGACCAGCGCCAGCTCCTCGCCGATCTCGTGGCCCAGCAATACAAGCGCCGCGACATGGACTTCGTGCGCGGCTCGTTCCGCGTGCGCGGCGACACGATCGAGATCTTCCCCGCCCACCTGGAGGACCGCGCCTGGCGCATCTCGCTCTTCGGCGACGAGATCGAGGCGATCCACGAGTTCGACCCGCTGACCGGCTCCAAGACCGACGACCTCAAGTCGGTGAAGATCTACGCCAACTCGCACTACGTCACGCCGCGCCCGACGCTGCAGCAGGCCGTGAAGTCGATCAAGGAGGAGCTGAAGAACCGGCTCGTCGAGCTGAACAAGGCCGGCCGCCTCCTGGAAGCCCAGCGGCTGGAGCAGCGCGTCACCTTCGACATCGAGATGATCGAGGCGACGGGCTCGTGCAACGGCATCGAGAACTATTCGCGCTATCTCACCGGCCGCCAGCCCGGCCACCCGCCGCCGACGCTCTTCGAATACCTGCCCGACAACGCCCTCGTCTTCATCGACGAGAGCCACGTGACCATCCCGCAGATCGGCGCCATGTACCGGGGCGACTTCCGCCGCAAGGCGACGCTGGCCGAATACGGCTTCCGCCTCCCCTCCTGCATGGACAACCGCCCGCTCCGCTTCGAGGAGTGGAACGCCATGCGCCCGCCCACCGTCGCGGTCTCGGCGACGCCCGGCAAGTGGGAGCTGGAGGAAGCCGGCGGCGTCTTCGCCGAACAGGTCATCCGCCCGACCGGCCTCACCGATCCCCCGATCGACATCCGACCGGCCAAGAGCCAGGTGGACGACCTCCTCGGCGAGATCCGCGAGACCACGGCCAAGGGCTACCGCGTCCTCGTCACCGTGCTCACCAAGCGCATGGCCGAGGACCTCACCGAGTATCTCCACGAGCAGGGCATCCGCGTGCGCTACATGCACTCGGACATCGACACCTTGGAGCGCATCGAGATCATCCGCGACCTCCGGCTCGGCGCCTTCGACGTGCTGGTCGGCATCAACCTCCTGCGCGAGGGCCTCGACATCCCCGAATGCGGCCTCGTCGCCATTCTCGACGCCGACAAGGAAGGCTTCCTGCGCTCCGAGACCTCACTGATCCAGACGATCGGCCGCGCCGCGCGCAACGTGGACGGCAAGGTCATCCTCTATGCCGATCAGGTGACGGGCTCGATGGAGCGCGCCATCGCCGAGACCAACCGCCGCCGCGACAAGCAGGAGGCCTACAACGCCGCCAACGGCATCACGCCGGAATCGGTCAAGGCCAAGATCGCCGACATCCTCGACTCGTACTACGAGAAGGACCACGTCCGCGTGCCCACCGGCGCGCACGCGGCCGAGGGCGCGCTCGTCGGCAACAACCTCAAGAGCCATCTGGAGCACCTAGAAAAGGAGATGCGGCACGCCGCCGCCGATCTCGACTTCGAGACCGCCGCGCGCCTGCGCGACGAGATCAAGCGCCTCCAGGCCACGGAGCTCGCCGTCGCCGACGACCCGATGGCGCGCGACCTCGACGTCGATATGTTCTCGGACGGCGGGGGCTCCAAGTCGAAGGGCGGTTCGCGCAAGAGACCGGGCAGCAATAGGGAGAACCCGCGCTTCGGCCCCAACGGCGAACCGCTCGCCGCCCGCATCAAGCCGCCGACGACACGCGGCCATGCCGCCATCGGCGACCACGTGGGCCTACGCTCCGACCGCGGCGACGGCGCCTCCTACTTCGCCAAGCCCTCGCTGGACGACATGGGTCCCGGCACCGACACGCCGACGCCCAACCGCACCCTGTTCCGCAAGAACTCGCTGGACGAGATGACCGTCCGCCGCACGGAGAAGCCCCTCACCTCAGGCCCCCTCCCCCCGAAGCCCGGCGACGACCTCAAGCCCATCCGCCGCGAGAAGATCGGGCTTGGGAGCTACGAGGACCCGGCGGACGAGAAGAAGCGCGGACGGCGCAAGGCGAAGACGGGGCGGCCGGGGCGGTGATTGACCATTAACGACCCAAGCACTATGTTTGGCAGGCTTACGCGAATGAATGGTCAGATGCTTCGTCTGACATCACCATACTGGTTAATTTCTGGTCGGCTCCGAAGAGTGTGCATCCTTAAAACCCTTCGGGCCGCGCTGCTTTTTAAGGCTCCACACTCTTCGGAGCCCTCTAGGTAAGTGATTGGCGAAGACTTACTGCCTTCGCTTCATAAAATCGTGGATGCGGACAATGTCCGCGTCCACAACCCTTCGGACGTTATTTTCGTCTGCGGAGGGCCTTGTGATGTGCAAAGCATTCTGCCGCTGTCGTTTCGTGACTTATTCATGCGTCTCGAAGCGGATCGCATTTTTCCTCCAGCTCACTACTTAATGGCTGAGGATATTAATGCATTTTTCCCCGCAGCAAACTATCGCGACATCCTCTCGCTAGAGAGAGACTTGGCGCAGTTGTCAGATTTGATACTATTGTTTTCCGAGAGTTATGGAAGCGCTGCGGAACTTGGCGCTTTCGCAATTTCAGAAGAAATCGCCGAGAGACTTATCGTCTTGGTGGACGATAAGAATTTCAATGACAACTCCTTCGTAAAACTTGGGCCACTTCAGATTTTGGCTGAGAGGTATGGAGACAGCGCGATTTGCGTCCTCCATCTCGCACATCTGGAAATGGAAAATGCTCGCGACTTCTCCGGTATAAATATAAACAACTTTACCGACCTTGTAAATCACAGCATGGTCGATAGAAGACGAAATATAAAAGAAAAATCTACTTTCTCAAAAAATGTCAACGGCCATATTCTAAGGTTCTCAGTCGGCATCATTCAGCTGTACGGGGCGCTGGATTTCGATGAGCTACATATAATACTAATGGATTTCCAAGTCGACATCTCGACGAACGATCTTCATAACCTGCTTCATTGCGCAAAGATCATCGGCTGGATTGCCATAGAGAAACTTGGGACGAGGACGTTCTTTGTTGCAAATATAGAAAAGAAAGCCGCCAGCCTACCATTTAACAACCAGTCAATTAGGAGGAAAGAATTTGAGTTGATTACTAGAGCCTTTTGGAAGGACACGGATGCCGTGAGATTTGGGTGCATCTCACGAGCTGCAGCAGGCTTTGATCAAAATGTCTAAGATTCTAGGCTTACTATCGCAATCTACAGGCATTGGGCCACTCAATCTGCTCAGAATTATCAGAGATGCGCCTAAAAGCTACAAGATATTCTATATTCCTAAAAAGAATGGCGATTCCCGAGAAATTGCGCAGCCATCCGCTGAGTTGAAAATTGTCCAACGAGCACTTGTGAGCGAATACCTCGTATTCCTTCCTTGCCATCCGGCGGCTACCGCTTACCGCTCTGGCTTATCCTTAAAAGACAACGCTACTCCTCATGCTGGACATACTCCAATTGCCAAGTTCGATTTCAAAGATTTCTTCCCGAGTATAACAGAGAACGACTGGATTACATACTGCAGGAAATTTACTGATCTCGATAAACTTGACATCGATTTAACAAGGCGCCTTTTGTTTATGCGGCAACCTGGCGGCCGAATTTTACGGTTGTCGATAGGAGCGCCATCGTCACCTATCCTCTCAAACGTCATTATGTATAATTTTGATTCCATACTAGCGGAACATGCTTCCCGCGATGAGGTGACGTACACACGTTACGCTGACGACATGACGTTTTCTGCTCCGCGTGCTGGGCATTTGCGGAATATCGAAAAATATATTCGTCAAGCAGTTAAAGAAGCTGGCTTCCCAAAGCTGCAGTTGAACAAAGAAAAAACGACGCTCGTAACAACTCGTTTCTCCCGACGCGTTACTGGACTAACCCTAGCCAATGATGGGCGTGTCACAATCGGAAGCGAAAGAAAGCGTTGGATACGATCCGCATTGCATCACCTGTCAATTGGCACAATATCGCTATCCGATCGTGAAAGATTATCTGGGCTTCTAGCGTTCGCAAACGGTGTCGAGCCAGCATACCTAGACAAACTCAAGAAAGACTATGGCGAAGAATTTATAGACGATACATTAAGGATCAAGCCCCGACAAAAGTGGAAGGGTCCGTCCTCTCGTCTTTTGCCTGCCGCACTTCGCGCTCAGAAATCCGATTAGAAGTAAACTTCCATTTTTGTACGGTGGTTCAACTTTGTAAACTCGATCTACCACACCTCCCGCCGCCGCTCCTCCCGCTCCCACCGACGCCTCTCCTCCCGCTCCCAGCGCCGCTCCGCGCGCTGGCGGCGCTCGTAGCGCTCCTGGCGGCGGATCTGGCCGGGGCTGTAGAAGCCGCGCTCGCGGTTGATCTGGATCTGCGTGTCCACGCGGTCCTGCAACCGCTGTTCCAGCGCGTTGCGCGGCGGGCCGGAGGGCAGCATGATCGCCTACGCCGGCGCGAGCAGCGCGGTCAGCGTCAGCACAAACACAACGCCCATCCCCACCACCGTCATACCCGCACAAACCCCACCGCGCACCCGCAGCAACCGGTGGCTATCTAAATGATTAACCACATCGTGCTTACCGTTGATCCTTCATCGTCGGACTGCGAGGGATCTCCGTGTTGCACACCATTCGGCAGAAGCTTCTGGCGGCGAGCGTCGCCGTTCTGATCCTCCTGGTCGGCGGCATCGGCATGGGCCTCTGGTCGATGGGCCGGCTCGGCGCCGCGCTCGACCGGTCGGATGCGGCGGGCCGGATCCTGCAGAACCACATGCAGGCCGACATGATGCACGACGCGCTGCGCGCCGATGCCCTGTCCGCGATCGTCGGCCGGACCGGCGGATACGGCATCGACATCGCCAAGGTCCGCGCGGAGACCGCCGAACATGCCGCCGAGTTCCGGTCGGCGATCGAGACCAACCGCCGGCTGGCCACCGAACCCGAGATCCAGGCCGTTCTCGGCGAGCTCGTCGCGCCGCTCCAGGACTATATCGCGGCGGCGGAGGCGATCGTCGATCGCATCGGCCGGGGCGAGACGGTGGCGCAGGCCGTGCTCGACGACTTCCTCCAGCGCTTCGACGTCCTCGCCGGCCGCATGGAAGCCGCCTCGGAGGCGATCGACCGGTCGGTCGCGCTGGAGAACGGGACGGCGGACGGCATCGAGGCCTTCAGCACGCACATCCTCGTGGCGCTGATGGGGGTCGGGGTCCTCTTCTCGGCCGGGCTCGCCGCCTTCGTGGTCCTCTCCGTGTCGCGCCCGATCCGCGTCCTGTCCAGCAACATGCGCGCCCTCGCCCAGGGCGATCTCGACGTCCGCCTGCAGGGCGCGGCGCGCCGCGACGAGGTCGGCGAGATCGCCCGGGCGGTCGGCGACTTCCAAACCTTCCTCGGCGAGAAGGCGCGCAACGAGGCCGCCGCGGCGGATGCCAGGCGGCGGAGCGAGACCGAGCAGCGCGACCGCCAGTCGGCGATCGACAGCGCCAAGGCGGAGGACCTGCGCGCCTTCGTCCATGCCGTCGAGGCCGGCTTCACCAGGCTCGCCGCCGGCGACCTCACCGCCCGCATGGACCGGGCCGTCGCGCCCGAGTTCGAACCCATCCGCGCCCAGTTCAACCAGTCCGTCGCCCAGCTCGAGGACACGATCGGACAGGTCGTCTCCGCCGTCGGCGCCATGCGGTCGGGCCTCTCCGAGATCACGGTGGCCGCCGGCGACCTCTCCCAGCGCACCGAGCAGCAGGCGGCAAGCCTT
>NZ_JAPZDS010000089.1 GCF_029813115.1 Aureimonas sp. SK2 | reverse complement strand
TCCGCGACGATCGGCCCCAGCCGAACCTCCCGTTGCTTGCGGTCGATGCCGATCGCCTCGCCGGGCTGATAGGCGAAACCCCTTTCGTGGGCCTGCCCGACAAAAGAGGTCTGCTGGAACGAGGAGGACTGAGTGCCGGCCGCGATCGTGTGCAGCATGGGCTTCCAGATATGGGCCGGTTCGCGGTCGATCAGCGTGACGCG
>NZ_JAPZDS010000088.1 GCF_029813115.1 Aureimonas sp. SK2 | reverse complement strand
TGCTCTATCCTGCTGAGCTACGCGGACATCGCGGCACGCCCGGACCTCACGGCCCAAGCGAGCGTTCAAACGTTACCCGATCGCGTCGACCCTATCAACCCAACGCTCAAGGCGGCCTCATGCACCTCCGGCCACTGCTGCCGGAGAACTGGTAAACTTACCACCACCAAACCCACGTGTTGCGGGCATCGGTAAATGGTAACCTCGGAAAGG
>NZ_JAPZDS010000087.1 GCF_029813115.1 Aureimonas sp. SK2 | reverse complement strand
GTGTTTGATCCCGCGATGTGGTGGTACGGTTGATCACTACGCTGGGAGGGTCGCGCTATGGGACAGGTTCTGCATGGAAGCGCCCGCACGACAGAGGCAGTCCGTCGGGCGATCCAGCTACGTCAAGAGAGCGTAAGGGCCGCTGCCAAGCGCTACGGCATCAGCCCGACGACCGTGCAGAAGTGGCGCCGACGGCCGACAACCGGCGACATGCGCATGGGCC
>NZ_JAPZDS010000086.1 GCF_029813115.1 Aureimonas sp. SK2 | reverse complement strand
GTCGGAGACCGCCTTGCGAAGACGCTCGTTCTCCTTCTCCAGATCCTTCAGGCGCTTCACCTGATCGACCTTCAGCCCACCATACTCCTTGCGCCAGCGGTAGTACGTGAACGGCGTCACGCCGATCGCACGGATCGCTTCAGCAACCGGACGACCCTGCGACAGCAGCATGTCGACCTGCCGGAGCTTGGCGACGATCTCTTCAGGCTTGTGCTTCTTCTGCGGCA
>NZ_JAPZDS010000085.1 GCF_029813115.1 Aureimonas sp. SK2 | reverse complement strand
TAGGGAGCGGACTCGTTACGCATTGATCCAGATGCGGACGGCTGCGAGTTTGATGGCGGCGAGGAAGTTGTCAGGCCTTCGGTCGTAGCGCGTTGCAATACCGCGCATCTGCTTGATGCGGTTGAAGAAGCGCTCGACGAGGTTGCGTTGGCGATAGACCCATCGGCTGAAGGCGAAGGTAGCCTTTCGCGTCGAGCGCGGCGGGATGTTGGCCCAGGCGCCCCGTGCCGCGAC
>NZ_JAPZDS010000084.1 GCF_029813115.1 Aureimonas sp. SK2 | reverse complement strand
CCGGCGCGCAGGCCGAGGCTGACGAACGACACGGCGAGCACGATGACGATCGCCTCGACGAGCGCCGTCGTGAAGCCGCCGACCGCTTCCTCCACCACATGCGGCTGATCGGAGACGAGATGCAGGCCGACGCCGATCGGCAGTTGCGCCTCGACGGCCTTCATCTCGGTGGTCAGGGCTTCGCCGAACTCGAGGAGGTTCGCGCCGGCCTTCATACCGATCGCGAGCCCGAGCGCTGGC
>NZ_JAPZDS010000083.1 GCF_029813115.1 Aureimonas sp. SK2 | reverse complement strand
TCCCAGACACCGGCAGCCCGCCAGCGTGTGAAGCGGTTGTAGAGCGTGGTGCGTGGGCCGTAGCGTTCGGGTACGTCCCGCCAGGACGAGCCGGTCCGAAACCGCCAGAGGATGCCGTTGATCACCCGCCGGTCGTCCACACGGGGCACGCCGCGGCTGTTCCGAGGCAAGAGCGGTTCGATCACCGACCACTCGTGATCCGTCAGTTCATGACGACGCATGCCAACCTCCTTCGCAGGAGATTGAA
>NZ_JAPZDS010000082.1 GCF_029813115.1 Aureimonas sp. SK2 | reverse complement strand
AAACGAGCGGATGCCGTCGGTGTCGTAGGCTTTGTCCGCGAGAACGGTCGCACCAGGCGCGACGGCTTCGAGGAGCTTGGTGGCGACCGGTGCGTCGCCCGCCTGCCCAGCGGTGAGTTCGAGCCGCACGGGTCGGCCTTCGGCATCCACGAGGGCATGGATCTTGGTGGTCAGGCCGCCTCTTGAACGTCCCATGCAAGGATCGGCAGGCCCCCCTTTTTGCCCGCCGCCCCATGCTGATGGACGCGGACACAAGAGCTGTCGATCATTACGATGTCGCCGTCATAGGCCCGGCTCACGGCCTCCAGCAGCCGG
>NZ_JAPZDS010000081.1 GCF_029813115.1 Aureimonas sp. SK2 | reverse complement strand
CAGCATCGCTTTGTCGAGGCTAAGGTCCGCGACAAGCCGCTTCAGCTTGGCGTTCTCTTCTTCGAGCTGGCGCAGACGCCGCATCTCGGACGGCATCAGTCCTGCATACTTCTTGCGCCAAGCGTAGAACGTCGCCTCGCTGATCCCGGCCTTGCGGCACACCTCGCCGACGCTCGTGCCGTCCTCGGCTTGCTTCAACACGAACGCTTGTCTAGCGCCTCGGAAAACTTCGACCTCTTCATTCCAAGCTCCTCTTCCTGGCCATCCTTCATAACTGGAATTTTCCAGCTCAAAACGGTCCAGGAAACAGGCAGCAGATCA
>NZ_JAPZDS010000080.1 GCF_029813115.1 Aureimonas sp. SK2 | reverse complement strand
CGTCGTCTCCTGCGACACATCCAAAGCTGCATAGGAGGGCATCGTGGTTCTCCTTCCCTTATCGGCAACACCGATCGTTGCTGGATGACCAGCTTGGGGAACCGCTTCACCCTCGGCGAGAGGTGCCACCTGCGATTACGCTAAGTGGTCCTCCCTGAAGTAGGCTTTCGAGCCGATGGAGGACACGAGAATGGGACAGAAGAAGCACAAGCCCGAAGAGATCGTCGCCAAGCTGAGGCAGGTCGATGTGTTGCTTTCGCAGGGCCGCCCGGTAGCGGAAGCGATCCGCACGATCAGCGTGACGCCGTTCACATATTACCGTTGGCGCAAGGAGTTCGGCGGTCTCAAGTTGGATCAGGTGAAGCGTTTGAAGGACCTCGAGAAAGAGAACGAGCGGTTGCGCAAGGCGGTCTCGGACCTGACGC
>NZ_JAPZDS010000008.1 GCF_029813115.1 Aureimonas sp. SK2 | reverse complement strand
CGCTCTATCCTGCTGAGCTATGGGACCCTGCGGCGAAGCATAGTCGATCGGTTGCGGGAGGGCCAGTGGCCTTGGCTCAGCGGCGCGCGGGGTCGGCCTGGAGGAGGAGAAGGGCTCGCCCCTCCCCGAGGTCGATCTCGATCTCGCCGGTGACCTCGTTGCTCTGGGTCAGGATGGAGGTGAAGGGGATATCGACGCGGTCGAGCGGGAAGCGCGCACCGCGGATCGAGAGACCGCGGAGGTCGGAGAACTTCAGGATCGAGAACTGGGCGCCGGCTTCGGCGGGCAGGGACTGCGAGCCCGGTCGGAGGGGCACACCCCATTCGAGCCCGTCGAACAGCAAGACGGGCCGTCCGGCTTCGCTTTCGCGCAGCGCGACGACGAGGTGGGAGAACACATGATCCGTGCGACCGCCGAAGGCGCCGACGAGCAGCACCGAGCTCGCTCCGCGCGCGAAGGCCTCGTCGATCGCGATCTCGCCGTCCGTCCGATCCTTGTCGCGCGGCCATTCATGCCGGGGCACGCCCTCGCCCGCGCCGCCCTCGTGCGAATCGAAGTCGCCGACCCAGAGCTCCGGATGAAGGCCAAGCCGGGCGGCATGGGCGATGCCGGCATCGGCCGCAATCGCGCGCGTTCCGGCGACCTCCGACAGGAGGCGGGGCGTGACGTGGATCGGACCGGCGAGAAGGACGGTGAAGCGGCTCATGGCCCTTGCGCATAGCCGATCGCGCCCGGGCTGGGGAGAGCGCCGCGCGACGGGCCTTCCGCCCCTTGCCCTCGCGCCCCGATCCGGGCAACGTGGCGCCCGCTTACACGGGGTGCCCAGACGGGCTGAGAGGCGCATGGCCGCGCCAACCCGCAGAACCTGATCCGGGTCGTACCGGCGGAGGGATGGGGGAGCTTTCGCGACGGATCGTCCGGCGAAAGGTGCTTCGGAACTCCGGCCAAGAGGAGTTCACGCCATGCGCCGTTTCCCCTGCTTCCTTGCCGCTCTCGCGCTCAGTGCCCCGCCCGTCGCGGCTTTCGCGCAAGGGACCGAGCGCCCGGTTCTCACGGTCTATACCTACGAAAGCTTCACGCCGGACTGGGGGCCGGGGCCGCGTATCGAGGCGGCGTTCGAGGCGGTGTGCGGGTGCGACCTGCGCTTCGTCGGGCTGGACGACGGCGTCGCGATCCTCAACCGGCTGAAGCTCGAAGGCGAAGGCACGCAGGCCGACGTCGCTCTGGGCATGACGGCCGAGCTGGTGCCCGAGCTGAAGGCGACGGGCCTCTTCATGCCCTCGAACGTCGACCTCTCGCCCCTCCAGGTGCCCGGCGGCTTTACGGACGACACGTTCGTGCCCTTCGACTATTCCTACCTCGCCTTCGTCTACGATTCGGAGACGATCGCCAATCCGCCGACGAGCCTCGCCGAACTGGTGTCCGGCGATCCCGAACAGAAGATCGCGATCCAGGACGCGCGCACCTCGACGCCCGGCCTCGGCCTCCTTCTTTGGATGAAGGCGGTGTTCGGCGACGAGGCGGAGGCGAAATGGTCCGAGCTGTCGCGCCGCATCCTGACGGTGACGCCCGGCTGGAGCGAATCCTACGGGCTGTTCACCAAGGGCGAGGTGCCGATCGTCCTGTCCTACACGACCTCGCCCGCCTACCATGCGATCGAGGAGGGCACCGAGCGCTACAAGGCGGCGAGCTTCTCGGAAGGACACTATCTCCAAGTGGAGCTGGCCGGCGCGCTTCGCACCTCGCGCCATCCCGAGCTCGCGCGGCAGTTCCTGGCCTTCATCCTGACGCCCGAGTTCCAGCGCATCATCCCGACCGGCAACTGGGCGCTGCCCGCCGCCCCGACCGGCGAGCCCCTGCCGGAGGCCTTCGGCGCCCTGGTCCAGCCTTCGCGCCCGCTGGAAATTCCGGCGGACGAGGTCGCCGCGAACCGCGCCGCCTGGACGGCCGAATGGCTTCGGGGCCTCGGCCGCTGAGCGAGGCGGCCATCAGCCCGACGGTGACGCCGGCGGACGCATCCGCCCGTCGGCGGCTGGGCCTTGCGGCGGCCGGGCTGGTGCTCGGCTTCTGCTTCCTGCCCTTCGTCCTCCTGCCGCTCCTCGCCGGCATCGTGCCGGCCTCGCCGCTGGAACTGCTGGCCGATCCCTATCTGCGCTCGGTCACCGGCTTCACCCTCCTCCAGGCCGCGCTCTCCACGCTTCTCTCGGTCCTGTTCGGCGTGCCGCTGGCGCTGGCGCTCCATCGGATGCGCTTTGTCGGGCGAGACATGATCCTGCGCCTGTTCTTCCTGCCGCAGGCGCTTCCCGTTCTCGTCGGCGCGCTCGGCCTGATCACGGTGTTCGGGCGCAATGGGATCGTCGCCGATACCTTTGCCGCCTTCGGCCTCGCCCGTCCCTCGATCTACGGGCTGACGGGCATCCTGATCGCCCATGTCTTCTTCAACATGCCGCTCGTCGCGCGCATCGTTCTCGGCGGGCTGTCGAGCGTGCCGGCGGAAAGCTGGAAGCTGGCGGGCCAGCTCTCGTTGTCGCGCTGGGCGACGTTCCGCATCATCGAACTGCCGGCGCTGGCACGCACGCTGCGGCCCGCCGCCGGCCTGGTGTTCATGCTTTGCGTGACGAGCTTCACGCTGGTTCTCGTCCTGGGCGGCGGCCCCGGCGCCACGACGCTGGAGGTCGCGATCTACCAGTCGCTGCGCTACGACTTCGATCCGGCGCGGGCCGTCACCCTGTCGGTCCTCCAGATCCTGCTCGTCGCGCTCCTGCTGCTGCCCTCCTTCGTGCGCGGCGGCACGGGCGACGTCGGCTTCGGCCTGGCGCAGGGATCGCGGCGCTTCGACCGCCCGTCTCTGCCGGCGCGGCTGTTCGACGGGATCGTCGCGACGCTCGCCATCGCCTTTCTTCTGGCGCCGCTCCTGGCCATCCTCTGGGCGGGGCTGCAGGCCGATCTCGGTCGCCTCCTCATCGATCCCGCTTTCCAGGCCGCGCTCGGGCGCAGCCTCGCCATCGCACTCCTCGCCTCCGCTCTGGGTCTAGCCTTGTCCCTGTGCCTCGCGCTGGCGGCGGCCGGCGCCGGGCGCGGCGGCGGGCTGTTTCTGGCTTTGTCCGGCAGCCTCGTCCTGGTCGTGCCGCCCATCGTGGTCGGTGCCGGCTGGTTCCTGACGCTGCGCGCGTTCGGCGACGTCGCGCGCTTCGCCCCGGCCATCGTCGTGATCGGCAACGCGATCCTCGTCGTGCCCTATGCGACGCGCATCCTGTCGCCCGAGATCGCGGCGGTCGGGGCACGGCACGGGCGCCTCGCGCGCGGGCTCGGCCTTCAGGGCCTGGCGCGCCTGCGGCATGTGGAAGGTCCGGCGCTTCGCCGTCCGCTGGCGCTGGCCGGGGCCTTCGGCATGGCTGTCTCGCTCGGCGATCTCGGCGTGGTCGCCCTGTTCGGCAATGCCGACCTCGTCACCCTTCCCTATCTCCTCCTCCAGCGCATGGGCTCATACCGATCCACGGATGCGGAAGGGCTCGCGCTTCTCCTCGCGCTCCTGTGCCTCGGGCTGATCCTCCTTGCGGAGCGTGGCCTCGGCGGACGAAAGCGTATGCCATGAACGCCATCGAGCTCGACGCCGCGACCTTCCGCCATGAAGCGGAGGAGATGCGCTTCGACCTTCATGTCGAGGCGGGCGAATGGCTGGCGGTGATCGGCCCGTCCGGCGCCGGAAAGTCGACGCTTCTCGACATCCTGGCCGGCTTCCTCGCGCCAAGCTCGGGGATCGTCCGGCTGGACGGGCGCGACGTGACGACCGTTCTCCCTGCCGAGCGGCCGGTCAGCATGGTGTTCCAGGACGACAACCTGTTTCCGCACCTCTCGGCCGAACGCAACGTGGCGCTCGGCCTCAGCCCCACATGGCGCCTGCCCGCCGCGGTGAGGGCCAGGGCGCGCGAGGCCCTCGCCAGAGTCGGCCTCGCGGGTCTGGAGGAACGCCGCCCGAGCGAACTGTCGGGCGGCGAGCGCCAGCGCGTGGCGCTCGCCCGCGCCTTCCTGCGCGAGCGCCCGATCCTGCTTCTCGACGAGCCGTTCGCTGCACTCGGGCCGGCGCTGCGCGGCGACATGCTGGATCTCGTCGCCGCGCAGCGGTCTCGGCTTTCGCGCAAGCCCACGATCGTCATGGTGACCCATCATCCGCAGGACGCCGCCGGCCATGCCGATCGCGTCGCCTTTCTGGAGGGCGGGCGGATCGTGCTGACGGGATCGCCGGCGGACGTCCTGTCGGGGCGCCATCCCAGCGTCGCCGCCTATCTCGGGCGAACGGAATCCTAATTTGGTCCCTTTCATGCCCCAGGGGACAGCGTGGAATCCGACGGCGTTTCCCGACGTCCTGTGACGTGGCGGCCATTTCACGGTTCCGCGATAATCGGGTAGACCGGAGGCGATCCCGAGCGGATCGGCATCTTGGGGGAAGATCGGGAATGCGGCACGAGGCGCGGCCTGACAGGACGGCACGGGGGGCACACGGGAACCGGCGCGGCTTGCGCGCGGGGCTCGCGCTGCCGCTCGCCGCGCTTCTAGCCGGCTGCACCACGCTGGGTGGCGGGCTGGAGGAGGTCGCGTCCGGCGCCGGCACCGAATCGAGCCTCGTCGCGCCAGTCAACCGCAATCCCGTCTCGTTCGAGGCGGTCCAATCCAACGACCCCCAGTCCACCATCGGCAAGTCGCAGCACCCGCGGATCCTGGCCGCCTATGGCGGGGCCTATTCGGACCCGAAGCTCGAGCGCATGCTGGCCGGCATCGTCGGCAAGCTGAACGCGGTGTCGAGCGATCCCGGCCGCGCCTATTCGATCACGGTCCTCAACTCGCCCAACATCAACGCCTTCGCTCTGCCGGGCGGCTATCTCTACGTGACGCGCGGCCTGCTCGCGCTCGCCAACGATTCAGCCGAGGTCGCGGCCGTGCTCGCGCACGAGATGGGGCACGTGAAGGCGAACCACGGCATCGAGCGCCAGCAACGCGAGGAAGCGGCGGAGCTCGCCGGCCGCGTGGTGACGGAAGTGCTCGCCAGCGACACCACGGCGGCGCGCGCCGCGCTCGCGCGCGGGCGGCTGAATCTGGCCAGCTTCTCCCGCAACCAGGAGCTGCAGGCCGACGCCATGGGCATCAAGCAGACGGGCGATGCCGGCTACGACCCCTATGCCGCCGCCCGCTTCCTGAAGGCGATGGACAGTTTCTCCTCGTTCCGCAACGCCTTCCAGGCCAGCAACCCGAACCTCGACTTCCTGGCCTCGCACCCGGCCGCGCCCCAGCGCGTGGAACTCGCGCGCCGCCATGCGTCCGCCTTCGGGCCGCCAGGCACGGGCGTTACCGACCGCGACCGCTATCTCGACGGCATCGACGGCATGCTGTTCGGGGATACGGCGTCGGAAGGCTACGTGCGCGGGCGGACCTTCTTTCATCCGGGCCTCGGCATCACCTTCAGCGTGCCGGACGGTTTCGTGATCGACAACACCGCCGAGGCGGTGCTCGCCACCGGACCCGGGGACACGGCGATCCGCTTCGACGGCGTCGCCCTGCCCGCCACGACCTCGCTCACCGACTATATCCAGAGCGGCTGGGTCGGCGGGCTCGACGCCGCCACGATCCGCCCCTTCCGCATCGGCGCTCTGGAAGCGGCCTCGGCGCAGGCCGTCGGCGGTTCCTATGTGTTCAACGTCACGGTGATCCGCGTCGGCGGACAGGTCTACCGCTTCCTGACGGCGCTTCCCGCCGACGCTTCGGCGCGCCTGCCGCAGATCGCCAACGGCATCGCCGGCTCGTTCCGCATGCTCGGGCCGGAGGAACGCGAGCAACTCAAGCCCCTGCGCGTGCGCATCGTCACGGCCCGCCCCGGCGACACCGAGCGCTCGCTCGCCGAGCGCATCCAGGGCATGGACCGCAAGGTGGAGATGTTCCGCCTCCTCAACGACCTGGAGGACGGCTCGGGCATCCGGACAGGCGGACGCTACAAGATCATCGCCGAATAGGCGGGTCGACACGGCACATGAAAAAGGCCGCTCCCGGGAGCGGCCTTTTTCATGACGGTTGCTATCGCCGCGATCAGGCGATGAAGGCCGCCTCGTCCGGGTTCGCCTGGAGGAGCGCCACGCGCAGCTTCTCCATGGCACGCGTCTCGATCTGGCGCACGCGCTCCTTGGAGATGCCGAGCTTGGAGCCGAGAGCCTCCAGCGTCGCGCCGTCGTCCTGGAGGCGGCGCTCGCGGATGATCTTGAGCTCGCGCTCCGACAGGACGCCGAGCGCCGAACGCAGCCACACCACGCGGCGCTCGTCGTCGATCGAGGCCGAGACCATCTCGTCCGGCAGCGGGTCGTTGGAGACGAGGAAGTCCTGACGGTCGGCGGAGCCGGACTCGTCCTCCATCAGCGGCGCGTTGAGCGAGGAGTCGGGACCCGACAGGCGCGAATCCATCAAGGCCACGTCGCCTTCGGAAACCTTCAGCGCCGTCGCGATCTCGCGATACATCTCGGTGGAGGAAATGCTCTCGGTGCCCTGATTGAGGCGGGCGCGCAGGCGGCGCAGGTTGAAGAACAGCGCCTTCTGCGCCGAGGACGTGCCGCCGCGCACGATCGACCAGTTGCGCAGGATGTAGTCCTGGATCGAGGCGCGGATCCACCAGGTGGCGTAGGTGGAGAAGCGAACCTCGCGTTCCGGCTCGAACCGGGCGGCCGCTTCGAGAAGGCCGACATGGCCCTCCTGGATCAGGTCGTTCATCGCCAGCCCGAAGTGGCGGAACTTCGCGGCCATGGAGATCACGAGGCGCATGTGCGCGGAGGTGATCTTGTGGAGGGCGGCCTGATCCTGATGCTCCTTCCAGCGCACCGCCAGTTCGTATTCCTCTTCCCGCTGCAGATAGGGAGCCGCCATGGCGGCCTGGATGAGGTGGCGACGCGTGGATTGGGATTTCATGGGTCCGGACCTTCCATGTCACGCAGGAACGCGATCGATTTCGGGCGCCGCGCCCCGACGGGACACCGCGCTCTCAGGCCGGTAACGGGTGGTTCGCGGAAACGTTCCCGAGGGGGCAAAGTTTTTTTTGCGAAATAGGCAGGGTCCCTTCCGAGGAAAGGGGCATTTGAAAAAAGTGGGGAATCGGCGGGAGTTACGGCTCGACCGCTTGACGATTCCTAGCACTGCCGCAGCGCAAAGAAAAGCCGGCCACTGAAAACAGGGGCCGGCTCAGCATTCGGTATCGAGGATCCGGAAATCAGGCGGCCTGTTCGGCCTCGACCTCGTCCTCTTCGTCCACGTCCGCCTCGTCGGCAACCTTGGCGCCGCGCTTCGGACCCTTGTTGAGGTTCAGCTCGATGAGGCGGACCGCCTCGGTCTCGCTCACCTCGTTGACGGCCGCGAGCTCGCGCGCCATGCGTCCCAGCGCCGCCTCATAGAGCTGACGCTCGGAATAGGACTGCTCGGGCTGCGAATCGGCGCGGTAGAGATCGCGCACCACCTCGGCGATGGAGATCAGGTCGCCCGAGTTGATCTTGGCGTCGTATTCCTGCGCGCGGCGGCTCCACATGGTGCGCTTCACGCGCGCGCGGCCTTGGACGACCTTGAGAGCGCGCTCCACGAAGTCGGTCTCGGACAGCTTGCGCATGCCGACGGCCTCGGCCTTGGCGACCGGCACCTTGAGGCGCATCTTGTCCTTCTCGAAGTCGATCACGAAGAGTTCGAGCTTCATGCCCGCGACCACCTGCTCCTCGATCGCAACGATCTGGCCCACGCCGTGCGCGGGATAGACGATGCTTTCGCCGGTCTTGAAACCCTGGCGCTGGGAGGTCTTCTTCTGAGTGCTCATACGCTGCGTAACTCCCTGTTGTGCAGAGCGGGGAAGATCGCTATGCACGAAACGACCCGAAGGCCGCGGATTGAGCATTCCGGTTTGGAGGCCGGCCGCAGTCCGGGACTTCGGGAAACTCCTTCGCAAACCCCATCGACGCCCGAAGCGGGCGCGAAGACGGGATGGAGCGGGAGGGGAGCCTTTCAGAAGCACCTTGGCCGCCGGATCAGGTCCTTCGACCTTCATCCGACGTTCGACTGTTGCACAAATAATACCCTATCGCGCTGGAAATTTCAACCGAAATGCGCATATGGCGTGCCGCGTCCTGCAACCCTTGCGGTGCAGCGCTTTGCCGCGCGCAATCCGGGCGAGCGACGGCGGGGCGACGCCGATATCCCTTGTGCGGGCAACGGCTTAATCGGAAATTTTGGGAGAATCAGTCGCCCTGGCCTGGCTCGGGCGAGAAGAACTTCTCGAACTTGCCCTCGACGCCGTCCATGGCCTTGGCATCCTCCGGCGCGTCGCGCTTCACGGTGATGTTGGGCCACTTCTCGGCATACTCGGCATTGATCTTCAGCCAGCTGTCGAGATTGGGCTCGGTGTCCGGCTTGATCGCCTCGGCCGGGCATTCGGGCTCGCACACGCCGCAGTCGATGCATTCGTCCGGGTGGATGACGAGCATGTTGTCGCCCTCGTAGAAGCAGTCCACCGGACACACTTCGACGCAGTCCATGTACTTGCAGCGGATGCAATTGTCGGTGACGACATAGGTCATGGCGAATTCCCGGAACTGATGGCCCGCAACGCCGGAAACAGGCGGATCGTTGCGGACGGCGGGCGCGGCCGGCCCCTCCGGACCTGGAACCGCTCCAAGGCGGGACGTATCGCCTCGCACTCCATGTTGCAAGAGCGAGAAACAGCGCCTCTTGCGCAAGGTGGAGAATGTCTTTCTCAGCCTGCACCTCGCGCGGTTCAGCCCTCCTCGGTCGAAGGGCCGGCAGGCGCCAGGGCGCGCGTCGGTGTCAGATCCTCGAACAGGAGCGCCGCTTCGGGCGCCGGTCCGCGACGCTCGCCCGAATCCAGCACCTTCAAGACCCGGATACGATCATGGACGGAGATCGTCAGGACGTCGCCCGGCCGAACCAGCCGGGCCGCGTGCGAGATCTTCTCGCGGTTGACGCGCACCGCGCCGGATACGGCGAGTTTCTGGGCGAGGCTGCGCGATTTGACGACGCGCGCGAAGAACAGCCACTTGTCGATGCGCTGCTCGCCTGCCGCCATGCGCCTGTCCTACTTGCCCAGCTTGTCCTTGAGCGCGGCGAGCTTGGCGAAGGGCGAATCAGGATCGATCGGCTTGTTTGCCCGCTCCGGCCGCCGCGCGTCGGCGGCGGGACGCGATCCCTCGCGCTCCTTGCCGAAGGGCGGACGTCCGCCCCGCCCCTGGCCGCCGCGATCCTCGCGCCGCTCCTCGCCTTCGCCACGCTCGCGCCGACCCTGGCCCGGCTTGCCGCCGTCGCGGCGCGGGAAGCGGCGCTCGCCGCCCTCCCCGTCCTCGCGCCGGCCGCCCCCGCCACGGTTCTGGCGTTGGCCGTTCCGCTCGCCCACCGTCTCGCCTCCGGCCGCAGCCTCGCCGCCGCGCCCGCCCTGGCCACGCCCTTGCGGACGCCCGTTGCCGCGCCCTTGCGGGCGTCCGCGATTCTCGCCGCGCGACGGCTTCCAAAGAAGCACCATCTTGACCGGCTCAGCCGCGGCACCGTCCTCGACGGCGGAAGCGGCCACTTCCGAAACCGGCTCGGCCTCGCCGGCCGGCGCCTCCGCCACGGGCTCAGGCGCCGTCTCGTCGGCCGCCTCCGGCTCGGGGGCCGCGTCCTGCGCCGGGGCCGGCTCGTCCTGAACGGCAGTCTCGGCCGTCGCCTCTCCCGGCTCCGCTGCCGCCGCTTCGCCCGGCACCGCCTCGGCGGGCGGCTCGGCCGAGGCCATTTCCCCCGCGGGAGCCGCCTCACTCGCAGCCTTGGCCACCTGCGCCTCGTCCTGGCGGCGCAGTTCCGCCTCGACGTCGGCCTGCGGCACCGCATGCGAGCGGTATCCGAGACCTTTGAGGATTTCGTCCATGTCGTCGGCCGTGGCGCCGAGGATCGACATCATGGCCGGCGTCACGATGAACTCGCGGCCGTTATAGGCGCCGTCCGGACGCTTCGGCACCGAAGGCGTCCAGGCAAGCGCCGGACGGATGAGGTCGGCCAGGCGCTCCAGGATATCGACGCGCACGGCGCGTCGGCCGAGCGGGCGATAACCCGACAGGGCGTAGAAGATGGGATCGAAGCTCGGGTCCGGCGCGACGGAGGTGCGGCCGGTCGCCAGGAGCTGCGTCACCTCGCCGAAGCCCGGCTTGTCGCGCCCGTCATGGGCGATGCCCCAGAGCAGCGTCATCAGCGCAGCGGGCGCCGGCTTCACGAGCGCCGGCACGAAGATGTGGTACGCGCCGAAACGCACGCCCAGACGACGCAGCGCCGCGCGCGCGTCCTGATCGAGGCCGCGCACTTCCTCGGCGATGTCGCGCCGCTGAAGGAGGCCGAAATTCTCGTAGAGGCGATAGGCGATGCCCCGTGCCGCCCCCTCGACGCCCTCGGCGTCGCGCAGATCGGCGAGCGGCTTGAGCACCGTCGACACCTGATAGGTGACGAAGCGCTCGGCGCGCTGGACCACCTTGTCGCGCGCAGGGCCCGCGAGCTGCTCGTCGGCCAGGAGCACGACGCGCGGCTTCAGGGGATCGTCGCCGGCGGTGAGCGAGGCGACGGGCGCGCCGAGCCAGCGCAGCAGCGCATCGGACCCGATCGCCAGATCGCCGTTCGGCGCGTTGGCGAAGCGCTCGGCCCGCTTGTCGTATTCGCCGCCCAGCGCCTTTTGCGCTGCGGCGCGAACGGCCTTGGCATCCGGGCCGTCGGACTTGGTGTCCGGCGTGAACCTGAACCCCTGCAGCTCACCGACCTCGTGGCCTTCAACGCGCACGGTGCCGTCGCTGCCGATTTCAGCTTCCATGAATGCGCTCTCTCTCAGCCGCCTCATCAGAACGCTTGTCCTGCGATCTACGAAGCGTTTCGTCAACCGCTCGTGCAGCGCGTCCGACAGACGGTCCTCGATTGCCTTGGTCTTTTCCTGCCAGTGTGTCGGATCGGCCAGCCATCCCGGACGGTGGGAAATGTAGGTCCAGGTCCGGATTTCGGCGATGCGCTGGGACAGGGTGTCGATGTCGCCCTCGGCCAGATCCGCCCGCCGGACCTGCTCGGCCATGTAGTCCTCGGCCACATGCCCGCGACGCACGAGGTCGCCGTAGATCGAGGCGATGATCTCGGCATGCTGGGCGGGGGCGATGCGTCGGTAGTCCGGCAGCTTGCAGGCCTCCCAGAGAAGCTCGACATTCCTGGCGCCTACGGCCTTCCCCATCACCGCCTCGTCGCGCGACAGGAACTCAAGCGCCCGCTGGTCCACGGCCGGCAGCGAGCGGGCGAGTTCCGGGCTCGGCGGAGCGGCGTCAAGACTGGCCTTCAGCGCATCGACCGAGGCGAAGTCGAGCGCGCGCGAGCGCCATTGGACGACCTTCACCGATGCGAAGTCGTGGGCCTCGATCGATTCGGCCAGCTCCTGCGGCAGCGGATCGACTCGGCCCGTCACGCCGAACGTGCCGTCGCGCACGTGCCGCCCCGCGCGGCCGGCGATCTGGCCGTATTCGGCGGGGTTGAGCTGACGATACTGGAAGCCGTCGTATTTCCAGTCCTGCGCGAAGGCGACGTGATCGACGTCGAGATTGAGCCCCATGCCGATCGCGTCGGTCGCCACCAAGAACTCGACCTCGCCGTTCTGGTAGAGTTCGACCTGCGCGTTGCGGGTGCGCGGGCTCAGCGCGCCGAGCACCACCGCCGCCCCGCCCCGCTGGCGGCGAATCAGCTCGGCGATCGCATAGACCTCCTCCGTGGAGAAGGCGACGATCGCCGAGCGGCGCGGCAGGCGAGTGATCTTCTTGGAGCCGGCATAGAGAAGCTGCGACATGCGCGGCCGCGTGACGCACTGGATACCGGGCAGGAGGCGCTCCAGCGCGCCGCGCATGGTGGAGGAGCCGAGAAGCAGCGTCTCCTCGCGCCCGCGCGCATGGAGGATGCGGTCGGTGAAGACATGGCCGCGCTCGAGGTCGGCGGCGAGCTGCACCTCGTCGATGGCCACGAAGGCGGCGCCCGGCTCGCGCGGCATCGCCTCGACGGTGCAGACCTGGTAGCGCGCGTTGGGCGGCTTGATCTTCTCCTCGCCGGTGATCAGCGAGACGGCGCCAAGGCCAACCCGCTCCACCACCCGTTGATAGACCTCGCGGGCGAGGAGCCGCAGCGGCAGGCCGATGACGCCCGACGAATGGGCCACCATCCGCTCGATCGCCAGAAAGGTCTTGCCGGTGTTGGTGGGGCCGAGCACGGCGGTGACGCCACGCCCGCCCGCCCCGGCTTCGGTTCGGCGCATCGGCTTGGCGGGGAAATGGCTGTCCATCATGATCGCACCATAGGTGGGTCGCGATGGACGAAACGCAAACTCCCCGCCGAACTTGTCTTAACGAACGTCGATCACGTCGCCCGTGCGGGCATCGATGATCACGGTCAGGTCGTCGCCGCGGCGGTCGGCTCCCTCGACGCGGAACGTGCGCCGCTGGCGGAACACGTCGTCCACCTCGCGCATGCCCTCGGAGCGGGCGATGCGCACGGCCTGCCGCTCGCTGATGCCCGGAGGTCCGCGGCGCGGCGGGGGCGACCGGTCGTAGTCGAAGTCCGGACCGCGCCGGTTGTCGGGCAGGACCCGAAGCCCGTTCGGCCCGAGTTCGAGGGTCTGCGCCGCGGCGGGCGCGGCCGCCGCCAGAAGCCCGGCGGCCAAGAGAATGGAAAAGCGCAAAGGCTTCATCACGGATGTCTCGCGAAACGGTGTCCCATAGGCGGCAAATTTGCCGGAACGCGTGGCGGCTTCAAGACCATGTGAAGGGCGTCGTGAAAAAAGGACGGGCCGCCGATGCGACCCGCCCTTCTCACTCTGCCTCGATGTCGGGATCAGCGGACGCCGATCACGTCGCCGCTGCGGCGATCGATGTCGACCTGGATGTCGTCGCCGCGGCGATCGACGCCGATCACGCGGTAGGAGCGGCTGGTGCGGCGAACGTCGTCCACCTCGCGCACGCCCTCGGCGCGAGCGATGCGCACCGCATCGCGCTCGCCGATCTCGCGGCCGCGACGGTCGTCGCGACGCACGTCGTCGCGGCGGCTGTTCGGGTCGACGATGCGCACGCCGTCGGGGCCGATCTGGATGCCCTGTGCCATGGCCGGAGCGGCGGAAGCGATGGCGGCAGCCGCCATGACGGCGATGGTGAGATGCTTGCGGATCATAAGAAATCCTCCACGAAACGGGAAGGCGCCCGGGATCGAAAATAAGTCGTGCGCCCGTTATCGCGGGGAAGAACACGGGAGAAACGCTTCGGTTCCTCCCGTGCGGCATCGAAGTCTCGGCGCGTCTCAGAGCTTGCCTGGAAAGTCCACCGGGTCGGCTCGCCGGGGACTTCCCGACGGGCTCTCAGTGGAAGTACTGGCCGCCGTTGATGGTCAGGGTCGAGCCGGTGATGAACCCGGCCTCGTCGGCCACGAGATAAAGGACGCTGCGGGCGATCTCCTCCGGTTCGCCGAGCCGTCCGACCGGGATGTGCGGCAGGATGCGCTCGTTGAGCACCTTCTCGTCGATCGCACGGACCATCTCGGTGCCGATATAGCCCGGGCAGATCGCGTTGACGGTGATGCCGGCGCGCGCGCCCTCCTGCGCCAGCGCCTTGGTGAAGCCGATGTCACCGGCCTTGGCCGCGGAATAGTTGGCCTGGCCCGCCTGCCCCTTCTGGCCGTTGATGGAGGAGATGTTGACCACGCGCCCGAACTTTCGCGTGCGCATGCCCTCCCAGACCTGCCGCGTCATGTTGAAGACGCCCGTCAGGTTGGTGCCGATGACTTGGTTCCACTGCTCCGGCGTCATCTTGTGGAACATGGCGTCGCGGGTGATGCCCGCGTTGTTGACGAGGATGTCGATCGGCCCGAGCGCGGCTTCCACGGCGGCGATGCCCTCGCCGCAGGAGGCGTAGTCCGACACGTCCCACTTGAAGACGTCGATGCCGGTCTCGGCCTTGAAGGCGTTCGCGGCATCCTCGTTGCCGGCATAGTTGGCGGCCACCTTGTAGCCCGCCGCCTTCAGCGCCTTGGATACCGCGGCGCCGATGCCGCGCGAGCCGCCCGTCACGATCGCAACCCTGCTCATGCACTTTCCTCCCTGGATCGATGCCCTGATGGTCGAAGCCCCGGCCGCGGCCGGAGCATCCATGTATGCGCGACAACCTGCCGGGTCCCGGAAGGGATCCGCGCCGGGTCGTCCGATGCGATTGTCGGAGAAGGAGGCCGCCCCGCGATGGGGCGCGGCGGCCGTCGATGGGTCAGCCGCGCTCGAAGCACATGGCGACGCCCATGCCGCCGCCGATGCAGAGCGTCGCGAGGCCGCGCTTGGCGTCGCGGCGGGCCATCTCGAAGAGCAGCGTGTTGAGGACGCGAGCGCCGGATGCCCCGATCGGATGGCCGATCGCGATCGCGCCGCCGTTGACGTTGACGATGTCCGGGTTCCAGCCGAGGTCCTTGTTGACCGCGCAGGCCTGGGCCGCGAAGGCCTCGTTGGCCTCCACGAGGTCGAGGTCGTCGATCGACCAGCCGGCCTTCTCCAGCGCCTTCCGCGACGCCGGGATCGGGCCGGAGCCCATCACGGCGGGGTCGACGCCGACCGTCGCCCAGGACACGATGCGCGCGAGCGGGGTCAGCCCCCGGCGCGAGGCTTCGGCCTCGCTCATCAGCACCGCCACCGCCGCGCCGTCGTTGATGCCGGACGCGTTGCCGGCCGTGACCGTGCCTTCCTTGTCGAAGGCGGGCTTCAGCTTCTGGACCTTGTCCAGCGTGGTGCCGGCTTTGATGTACTCGTCGTCCGACACGACCACGTCGCCCTTGCGGCTCTTCACCGTGAAGGGCGCGATCTCGTCCTTGAAGCGGCCGGCCTTCTGGGCCTCCTCCGCCTTGTTTTGCGATGCGACCGCGAACTCGTCCTGCTCGTCGCGCGTGATCTGCCACTGGCGGGCGACGTTCTCGGCTGTGTTGCCCATGTGATAGCCCTGGAAGGCGTCGATCAGGCCGTCCTTGAGCATGGAATCGACGAGCTTGAGGTCGCCCATCTTGGTGCCCACGCGCATATGCGCGACGTGCGGCGCCATGGACATGGACTCCTGGCCGCCGGCCACCACGATGCGCGCGTCGCCGCCCGCGATCTGCTGCAGGCCGAGCGCCACGGCGCGAAGGCCCGAGCCGCAGAGCTGGTTGAGACCCCAGGCCGTCGCCTCCTTGGGCACGCCCGCCGCCATGGCGGCCTGGCGCGCCGGGTTCTGGCCCTCGCCGGCGCTCAGCACCTGGCCCAGGATCACCTCGTCCACCTCGCCCGGCTCGACGCCGGCGCGCTGGAGGGCGGCGGTGATGGCGGCAGCCCCGAGCTCGTGCGCCGGCACGGAGGCGAAGGCCCCGTTGAAGGAGCCGACGGGGGTGCGCGCGGCGCCGACGATCACGATGGACTGTCCAGAAGAGCTCATGGAATGCCTTTCCTCCCAAAAGGATGCCTGCGGGCCTCGCCGCGCCGGCCGGACCTTATCTCGCAGACCCGTTCGGCGCCTGTCAAACCTTGCAGCTTCAGATTGCGGAGCCGCTCCCGTCCATTCGGCACACGTGCGACTCGTCCCCGGACGCAGGGTCCGACGATGAACGGCGAATGGTCTGCGGACAAACGAGGATGTGCGCTGCGGAACGTTTGGAAACGCAGCGAAACTGTGGCTAAGTCTTCGCAGAGGCAGCACGGCCACGGTCGGCTCGCCTGCCAGCATGTGGGAGAGAGCGGATGGCGCGCAGCAACGAACCGACGGTCATCAAGAAGTACGCCAACCGGCGCCTCTACAACACCGGCACGTCGATGTACGTCACGCTCGAGAACCTCGCCGCCATGGTCAAGGGCAACGAGGAGTTCGTGGTGCAGGACGCCAAGACCGGCGAGGACATCACCCATGCCGTCTTGACGCAGATCATCTTCGAGCAGGAGAACAAGGGCGGACAGACCCTCATGCCCATCACGTTCCTGCGCCAGCTCATCCGCTTCTACGGCGACCAGATGCAGATGGTGGTGCCCGCCTATCTCGAACAGTCGATGGCCGCCTTCCAGCGCGAGCAGGAAAGCTTCCGCGGCACGGCGGCCAACCCCTTGCAGATGATGGAAACCCAGGTGCGCCGCAACACGGAGATGTTCCGCGAGGCGATGGCCGTGTTCAACCCGTTCATGGCCAACGCGCTGGGTCCGACCGACGGCGCCAAGGGCTCGAATTCCGCCGCCGCCCCCGCTCCAGCCACGGCGCCGAGCCAGGACGATCTGGCCGCCATGCGCGAGCAGCTCGCCGAAATGCAGCGCCGGCTGGAAGCGCTGGACGCCAAGAAGGGCTGACGCCCGACCGGATTTCGCGAACAGAAAAGGGCCGGCGCGCGAGGCGACCGGCCCTTTTTCATGCGTGGAAGGCGCCTGAGACGATCAGGCGTTTTCCTTGACCGTCAGGATCTGCTTGCCGCGGTACATGCCCGTCTTCAGATCGATGTGGTGCGGACGGCGCAGCTCGCCCGAATTCTTGTCCTCGATGTAGGTCGGCGCGACGAGCGCGTCGGCAGAGCGGCGCATGCCGCGCTTGGAGGGGGAGGTCTTTCGCTTGGGGACGGCCATGGGTCTCTCCGTTCAGGTCGTCGGCTCGAGGCTCCGCGAAGGCGCCCGTGCCGTTCAATAGGTTCATCTTTGGCGAGCCGTCGGCGCGACGTGCGCCCGGCCCTTCCCGAACCGACGACCGGCGCCCGACCCTTGCCTCGGATCGATCCTGCCCTTCGCACTGACGGGAAATCGAGGGCTCGCATAGCAAACCCGGCCCGGTTTGCAAAGGGGCGGCCCCGCGAAAACCGCCAAGCTCATACGCCGTCGATGCAGCCGATATACTCGCCGGAGGCGCGTGCGCGCGCCTCCACCGTCCCCGCCAGGCGCCGCAGGCCGGCCGAGGGATTGGCGGGATCGCGGGTCAGTGGCGACGGCAGCGAGACGGCCAGGAGCGCGGCCTGCCGGGGGGTGAGCTCCGAGGGCGGCCGGTTGAAGTAGAAGCGCGAGGCCGCGCCAATGCCGTAGATCCCGTTCCCCCATTCGGCGATGTTGAGATAGATCTCCATGGTCCGGTTCTTCGACCAGACGAGATCGGCATACATCGCGAGCGGCAGCTCCAACCCCTTCCTCAGGTAGGACCGGCCGTTCCACAGGAAGAGGTTCTTGACCGTCTGCATGGGGATGGTGGAGGCGCCGCGGCTCGCCTCCCCGTCGCCGATCGCCTGATCCACGACGGTGCGCATGGCGTTCCAGTCGACGCCGCCGTGGAAGCAGTACTGCCCGTCCTCCGACATCATCACCGAGCGCACCAGCACGGGCGAAATCTCGGACAGGGGCACCCATTCGCGGTCGAAGGGCTGGAAGCTGAAATGCTCGGCCAGCATCAGGGTGGATACCGGGCGCACGAAGGGCAGCGCGTAGATCGGCACCAGCACCAGCGGGATGGCGGCCAGGAGCACGATCACGAACGCGGCGGCATGGATCATGCGTCGGATCATTCGTGTCCTGTCATCCCTGGAGCGCGACGGGCGGTGTCCGCCCTCCTTAGCAAAGCACGGGAAAGCGCGGCAACAACGCAGCTTTTCCCCTTGCCGCCTTGCGCGGGGATGGGCACACACAACCGCGCGAGCGAAAGACAGCCTGACGGCCGCAAAGGATGCGCAGATCATGAGGCAGACCGTGGATCCGTCCTTCGAGGAGCGCCTGTCGCAGGCCGCCGCGCGCACCGAATCGGGTCTGGCCGCCGCCCTGTCCGGCACGTCCTTGCTTCTGGCCGGCGCACCGGAACGGCTGCTCGCGGCCATGCGCCACGGGGCTCTCGACGGCGGCAAGCGGCTGCGTCCCTTCCTGGTGGAGGAGGCGGCGCGCCTCTTCGGCGCCGAGCCCGCCCAGGCCGCGCCCGTCGCACAGGCGCTGGAATGCATCCACTGCTATTCGCTGATCCACGACGACCTGCCGGCCATGGACGACGACGACCTGCGCCGCGGCCGCCCCACCGTCCACCGCGCCTATGACGAGGCCACCGCGATCCTGGCCGGCGACGCGCTTCTGACCCTCGCCTTCGGCCTCCTGGCGGAAGGCGAGGCGTCGATCGAACCCGCCGCGCGCCTGACCCTGATCCGCCTCCTGTCGCGCGAGGCGGGAGCGGCCGGCATGGCGGGCGGCCAGGCGCTGGACCTTGCGGCCGAGACGACCACGCTGGACGAGGCCGAGATCGCCCGCATGCAGGCCATGAAGACCGGCGCGCTGATCGCCTTCGCGGCGGAGGCGGGGGCGGTGCTGGCCGGTGCGGCGCCGGCCGACCGCCGGGCGCTGCGCCGCTTCGGTGAGATCGTCGGCCTCGCCTTCCAACTCGCCGACGACCTTCTCGACGAGACGGCCGATACGGCGACGCTCGGCAAGGCAGCCGGCAAGGACGCCGCCCGCGGCAAGAAGACCCTGCCAGCCCTTCGCGGCATCGACTGGACCCGCGCCGAGCTCGACCGGCTGGTGGCGGAAGCCGAGGCACTGCTCGAACCCTTCGGAACGCGCGCCGATACGCTTCGCCAGACCGCCCGCTTCGTCGCATGGCGAGCCAAATGAGCGAGAGCCCAGCGCCGGACGCCCGTGGCGGCGAGATCGCCGACGCATTGCGCGAGGTTCTGCCCGTCCTCGTCGCCATCGTCCCCTTCGGCATGGTGTTCGGGGCACTGGCGATCGACGCGGGGCTGACGGCCCTTCAGGCGATGGGCTTCTCCGCCGCGATCTATGCCGGGGCCTCGCAGCTCGTGATCCTCCAGCTCGTGGCGCTCGGCACGCCGCTCTGGTCGATCCTCGTCGCCGTGGTCGCGCTGAACTTCCGGCACGTTCTTTATTCCGCCTCCATCGGGCGGCGGCTCGGGCGCTTCGACACGGCCGAAAAGGCGCTCGCCTTCTATCTTCTGGTGGACCCGACCTTCGCCGCCGCCGAGGAGCGCGCCGCCCGTCGCCCGCTCACCAAGCGGTTCTACTTCGCCTATGCCGGGGCGCTCTACCTCGTATGGCTCGTCGCCACCTATGCCGGCATCGTCTTCGGCAAGCTGATCGGCGACCAGCGGGCGATCGGGCTCGACGTGCTGCTGCCGATCTACTTCCTGGCGCTGACGCTCGGCTTCCGCAGGCGGGACGGGTTTGGCGTCGTCTTCGCATCGGCCGCCATCGCATCGGTCGCGGTGTACCTGACGCTCGGCTCGCCCTGGCACGTGACGCTCGGCGGCCTTGCCGGCATCGCGGCGGCGGTTCTGCGCACCCCGTCGAAAAGGGCCGCGCCGTGAACGACATTTGGCTCCTCGCCCTTCTGGCCGCCGTCCTCACCTACGGCACGCGCGTCGCCGGCCATCTCGTCCTGTCGCGCTTCGAGCGGATTCCGCCGCGTGTCGAGGCCGCGCTCGACGCCGTGCCTCCGGCCATGCTGATCACCATCGTCACGCCCGTCTTCGTCGACGGCGGCTGGCCCGAGCGGCTGGTGATCGTCGGTTCCGGTCTCCTCTCGCTGCGCCTGTCGGTTCTGGCCAGCGTCACGATCGGCGTCCTCGCCATGGCGCTCCTGCGCCATTTCGGGCTCTAGCTCGGCATCCAGCCATAGAACACGATCGGGTCACCGAAGCGGGGATGGGTGTCCGTGCGCAGAAGCCTGAGGCCGTTGGCCTCGTAGAACCGGCAGGCGCGGGTGTTGGTCGGACGCGTGAAGAGGGTGAAGCCGCCGGGCATCGCACGCTTCGCCTCGTCCAGAAGCCGCCGGCCGATGCCGCCGCCGAGCGACGCCGTGTGCACGAAGAGTTCGGCGAGCACCTGCTCGTCCGGGGTCATCGCGACGAAGCCGACGATCAGTCTCGAGCGCTCGGCGACGACGATCCGGCAAAGAACCGCAAGATGGGTCGCGACACGCGGCGTGAATTCGGATCGAGGCGGCAGCGAAGGCGGTCCGACACCGGGCAGGCTCGCGCCGGCGTGCCATATCTCGGCGACCGCATCGACGTCCTCCGACCGATAGGCGCGCAAGGAGACCTCGACCATGCCGCCTCCTACCGGTTGCGCGTGACGACGCAGGAGCCGCCGACGCCGCGATATTTCGCGCAGAAGCTTTCCGCCTGACCGCGCGTATCGGCGCCCACGCGAACGGCCGTGATGCGCCGCGGCCCGGAGATCGGCCGCGTGCGCATCACGATCGGCTCGACGCCGCCGAGCACGCCCGGATACTGGTCCTGCAGCTTGCGATAGATGCGCACCGCGATGGCCTCGTTCGGGTGGCCCGCGACCTGAGCGCCCCAGGGCCGCATCGGCGCGCTCTCGGCCACGGCGAAGACCGCGCGGGTCGGCAGGATCGGCAGGCGGCGGCAGGCGCTCGCAAATTCCAGATCGGCCACCAGCGGCTTTACCTCGGCCTCACGCTTCTCCTCGCGGAACCAGGCAGCAGGTTGGGCCGTGATCGACAAGACGTAGTCCTCGGTCTCGTAAGGCAGGCGCCCGCCTGAGACCATCCAGCGCTTCACGCGGTTGATGCCGCCGTTGTAGGCCGCCGCGGCCAGGCCCCAGGAGCCGAGCTCGGCGCGCAGGTCGCGAAGGTAGGTCGCGGAATGGCGCAGCGCCTGTTCCTTGTCGTAGGGGTCTGCGAGGCCCCGCTGCTTGGCGGTGTAGGGCATGAACTGCGCGATGCCCTGCGCTCCGACCGGCGAGCGCGCGCCCTCGTCGAAGCGCGATTCCTTCCAGATCAGCCGGGCGAAGAAGTCGGGCGCCATGCCGACGGCCGCCGCGTTCTCGGCGATCAGGTCGCAGATCCGCCCGACACGCGGGTCGGTCTTCGGCTCGGCGGCCGAGGCGCCGGCGAGACCCAAGGCCAGAACGGCCGCGACGAGGCCGAAGCGCCGCCTCATTCCGCCGCGGCGGCCCGCCCGAAGCGGCGGTCAATATAGGCGAGCACCATCTGGTGGAACTCCGCGGCGATGTTGGCGCCGCGCAGCGTCGCGACCTTCTCGCCGTCCATATAGACCGGCGCGGACGGCACCTCGGCGGTACCGGGCAGCGAGATGCCGATATCGGCGTGCTTGGATTCGCCCGGACCGTTCACGATGCAGCCCATCACCGCCACCGACAGCGCCTCGACGCCGGGATAGCGTTCGCGCCAGACCGGCATGTTCACGCGGATGTCGGTCTGGATCGTCTCGGCGAGTTCCTGGAAGAGCGTCGAGGTCGTGCGCCCGCAGCCGGGGCAGGCCGCGACGATGGGGATGAACTGCCGGAAGCCCATGGTCTGCAAGATCTCCTGCGCGACCTGCACCTCCTTGGTGCGGTCGCCGCCGGGCTCGGGCGTCAGCGACACGCGGATCGTGTCGCCGATGCCCTCCTGCAGGAGGATGCCGAGCGCCGCCGACGAGGCGACGATCCCCTTCGACCCCATGCCGGCCTCGGTCAGGCCGAGATGCAGGGCGTGGTCGGTGCGGCGCGAGAGGTCGCGATAGACGGCGATGAGGTCCTGCACGTTGGAGACCTTGGCCGAGAGGATGATCCGCTCGCGGGCGAGGCCCGTCTCCTCGGCGAGCGCCGCCGAATGGAGGGCCGACTGGATGATCGCCTCGCGCATCACCGCGCGCGCGCCGAGCGGCTGGTCGAGCTTCGAGTTCTCGTCCATCAGCCGCGTCAGCAGTTCCTGGTCGAGCGAGCCCCAGTTGACGCCGATCCGCACCGGCTTGTCGTGCCGGATCGCCATCTCGATGATGTCGACGAACTGCCGGTCCTTCTTGTCCTTGAAGCCGACATTGCCGGGATTGATGCGGTACTTGGCCAGCGCCGCCGCGCAGTCGGGATGGTCGGCGAGCAGCTTGTGGCCGATATAGTGGAAGTCGCCGACCAGCGGCACGTCGATCCCCAGCCGGGCCAGCCGGTCGCGGATGCGCGGCACGGCGGCGGCCGATTCGTTGCGGTCCACCGTGATGCGCACGATCTCCGAGCCCGCCTTCGCAAGCTGGGCGACCTGCGCCACCGTCGCATCGACGTCCGCCGTGTCGGTGTTGGTCATCGACTGGACGACGACCGGAGCCGGGCCGCCGACGACGACGCCGCCGACATCGACGCCCACCGTGCGGCGGCGCGGAAGGGGGTCGGCCAGGACCGGTTCGACGGGGGCTTGCAGCGTCATCGGAATCCGTCTCGAGGGTCGTGGGGCGGAGGCCGTGCGACGGCCCGCCCGAGGCAAGGGAGATCGAGGCCTATATCGCCGTTCGGAGCGCCCAAGAAAAGAGGATCATCGTGTCGCGACCGTGACATGGGCCATGCGGGGCTTGCGGGACGCTCGCCCTCCCCCTATCCCGGCCGCCGAATGCCCCTCACCTAGGAGATCCGATGACGCCCGGCGCCGCCTTTGCCCTGTTCGCGCTCGTGATGCTGGCCGCCTTGGTGCCGGTGTGGCCCTGGTCGCGGAGCTGGAGCTACCGCCCCGCCATCGCCTTTGCCATGCTTTTTACGTTCTTTGTGGTGATCTGGGTCACCGTGCTGATCTGAACCGTGATGGTTCCGTCACGGAACTGCGGAACCCCTGCGACATAACGTCGTTGTGATGAGGTGCAGTCTCGCGTCACAGGGAGTTTCGCATGTCTCTCGGCACCATTCTCCTCATCATTCTAATCCTGCTTCTGATCGGCGCCTTTCCGGGCTGGGGCTATTCGCGCGGCTGGGGCTATGGCCCGAGCGGCATCCTCGGCTTTCTGCTCGTCGTCGTCCTGATCCTGATCCTTCTGGGACGGATCTGACCATTCCCCGTTCAGCCGTCGGCGGACGTCAGTGTGCCGACGGCCGATCCGCGCCTCGCGCAAGAGGCGACAGCGCGAGAATGGCGAGAAGGCAGATGCTGAGGCCCAGAAAGACCGCCTGAAAGCCGAAATGCTCGGCGAGATAGCCGATGGCCGACGGCGCGATCAGAATGCCGGAATAGCCGATCGTGGTCGCCATCGAGATCCCGACACCCGGCTTCAGCCCCGGCACGTTGCCGGCTGCCGAGAAGGCGATCGGCGCGATGTTGGACAGGCCGATGCCGAGCAGGGCGAAGCCGAGGATGGCCACCGCGAGGTTGGGCGCCAGACCCACCACCTGGAGCGCGCCGATGCCGGCGAGCGCCGAGAGGCGCAGCGTGCGCACCGCGCCGAGCCGGTCGCGGATCCCGTCGCCGAGGAACCGGAACAGCGCCATCACCGCCGAGAAGGCCGCAAAGGCGAAGCCGGACATGGCGACGTCGGCGCCGAGTTCGGAGCGCAGGTAGATCGCGCTCCAGTCGATCGTCGCGCCCTCCGGCACCATGCCGAACAGAGCACAGAAGCCGATGCCGAGCACGGCCAGCCGCGCTGCAGAAGGCGCAGGGCCGGCCTCTCCAGCCTCGGCCGTCGGCGCCGCCGGGCCGCTCGCCTCGCGGTCTTCCAGCATGACCCGTCCGATCGGTACGAGGGCGACCAAGAGGATGGCGGCGACGAGCAGGAAGTGTCCGACGCTTCCCAGCGCCACGATCAGGAAGCCGCCGGTCGAGGCGCCGATGAAGCCGCCGACCGACCAGAAGCCGTGGCAGGACGACATGATCGCCCGCGAGCCCCGCCGCTCGACGGACACGGCATTGGCGTTCATCGCGACGTCCATGCCGCCCATGGCGGCGCCGAAGAGAAGAATGGCGACGGCGCCGACCGCCACGCTCGGCGCCAGGACGAGGACGGGCAGCGACAGGGCAAGGATCGCGTGCATGGCGAGCGTTGGCATGCGCGAGCCGAAACGCGCGGTTGCGGCGCCGAGAAGCGGCATGGCGAGCACGGCGCCGATGCCGAAAGCCAGGATCATCAGGCCGAGCTGCGCCTCCGACAGGCCCAGCCGCTGCTGGAACAGCGGAATCTGCGGCGTCCAGTTGCCGAGCACGAACCCGTTGGCGAGGAAGGCGCCGGCCACGGCCAGCCGCTCGCGCGGCCAGGCGTCGCGCCAGGATGCGGGGCGACGAAGCGCGTCGGCGGTCATGAGCGTGTTCCCAGGCTGGCGCGCGCCGTCTCGGCGCGGGTGATGGCGGTGCCGAGCGCCTCGAAGGGCGCAAGCGCGTCGGCGGGGCAGTCGTGTTCGACGAAGAGGTGCACCCGCCGATCGATCGGCGCGACGAAGAAGGATGCGGCCGTGCCGATCTTCTCGTTGGTGGCGGCGAGCGCGATCTCGCCGGCCCGCGCGGCGAGCAATGCCTTGAGGTCGGCCTCCTCGAGATCGTGGGAGGTCACGCCCGCCTCGGCATCCACGCCGCAGACCCCCAGCACCAGGACGGAGGGCCTCATCCGCTCCGCCTCGCGCAGCGTCTGCGCGCCGAGACAGGCGCCGCTCGCCGGATCGAGCCGACCGCCGAGCAGCACCACGGAGATGCCCGGCCTGTCCTGCAGGGAGCAGGCGATCGACGGCGCATTGGTGATGACGGTGATGCCGGAATCCGCCGGCAGGGCCTCGGCGACGGCGAGATTGGTGGAGCCGGCGTCGATGAAGACGGACGAACCCGGCATGATCGTGCGCGCGATCGCACGACCCAGCAGGGTCTTGCGGTCCCTGCCCTGCGCCCGGCGCTCGCTGAGCGATCCGTCCAGCGGAGCCGGCGGCAGCGCGCCGCCATAGACCCGGCGGCACTCGTCCCGGGCGGCGAGTTCGCGAAGATCTCGGCGCACCGTATCCTCGGAGACGCCGAAGTTGACGGCGAGCTGCGCCGCCAGGACGCGCCCGTCCCGCTGCAGCCATTCGCGGATCACGGCCTGGCGCTGTTCGGCCAGAAGGTTCGGCAGAATTTCGCCCATGAGGCCCCCTTCCCCGGAGACCTCATGCACGTTCATGCACGTTTCGTCAAACGGGACAGACCCGGCAGAAGGCCGGGTCGCCCTGCATCGTCAGGCCGCCGCGAACACGACGAGGAGGTCCTTGGCGTCGATCTGGTCGCCGGCCCTGACGTGGACGGCCTCCACCGTGCCGTCGGCTTCGGCGTGGAGCGCGGTTTCCATCTTCATCGCTTCGATGGAGAGGAGGACGTCGCCGGCCTTCACCGTTTGTCCCGGCCGCACGGCGAGCGTCGAGACGACGCCGGGCATCGGGGCCGCGACATGGGCCGCGTTGCCGGGTTCGGCTTTCGGGCGAGCCGCGCCCGAGCCCGAGCCCTTGGCCCGATCCGGCACCTTGATCCGGCGCGGCTGGCCGTTCAGCTCGAAGAACACCGTCTTCTTGCCCTTCTCGTCCGTGTCGGCCGAGCCGAGCGAGCGGATGACGAGCGTCTTGCCGGGTTCGAGGTCGACGAGAATCTCCTCCTCCGTCTCGATGCCGTAGAAGTAGTTCGGCGTCGGCAGGGTCGAGACCGGGCCGTAGGTGTCGGCGGCCATGGCGAAGTCGGTGAAGACCTTCGGATACATCAGGTAGGAGGCGAACTCCTGATCCGTGACTTTCCGACCGAGCTTCTCCTCGATCTTCGCACGCTCGGCCTCGAGATCGGCGTCCGGGATCAGCGAGCCGGGGCGCTCGGTGATCGGGGCCTCGCCCTTCAAGGCCTTGCGCTGCAGCCCTTCTGGCCATCCACCCGGCGGCTGGCCGAGATCGCCGTGCAGCATGGAGACGACGGAGTCCGGGAAGGCGATGTCGCGCGACGGGTTCTCGACATCGGCGACGGACAGGTCCTGCGCCACCATCATCAGCGCCATGTCGCCGACGACCTTGGAGGACGGCGTCACCTTGACGATGTCGCCGAACATGAGGTTCGCTTCCGAATAGGCCTTGGCCACCTCGTGCCAGCGCGTGTCGAGACCGAGCGAGCGGGCCTGTTCCTTGAGGTTGGTGAACTGGCCGCCCGGCATCTCGTGGAGATAGACCTCGGACGCCGGCCCCTTCAGGTCGCTCTCGAAGGCGGCGTACTGGTTGCGCACCGCCTCCCAGTAGAAGGAGATGCGGCGGATCGCGTCCTGGTCGAGGCCGGGGTCGCGCTCGGCCCCCTTCAGCGCCTCGTTGAGCGAGCCGAGGCAGGCCTGGGAGGTATTTCCGGAGAGCGCGTCCATCGCCGCGTCCACGGCATCGACGCCGGCATCTACGGCTGCAAGGATCGTCGCCGCCGCGATGCCGGACGTGTCGTGCGTGTGGAGGTGGATGGGCAGGCCCACCTCCTCCTTCAGCGCCTTGATCAGTGTGCGCGCGGCGGCGGGCTTCAGGAGGCCCGCCATGTCCTTCACGCCGAGGATGTGGGCGCCCGTGCGCTCCATCTCCTTGGCGAGATCGACGTAGTATTTGAGGTCGTATTTCGAGCGGGCGGGATCGAAGAGGTCGCCCGTGTAGCAGATCGCGCCCTCGCACAGCTTGCCGGATTCGATCACCGCGTCGATCGAGACGCGCATGTTCTCGACCCAGTTCAGGCAGTCGAAGACGCGGAAGAGATCGACGCCCCCGCTCGCGGCTTCCGCCACGAAGCGCTTCACCACGTTGTCGGGATAGTTGGTGTAGCCGACGCCGTTGGAGCCGCGCAGCAGCATCTGGAGAAGGATGTTGGGCGCATTTTCGCGGATCAGCGCCAGCCGCTCCCACGGGTCCTCGGTGAGGAAACGCATGGCGACGTCGAAGGTCGCCCCACCCCAGCATTCGAGGCTGAGGAGCTGCGGCAGCGCGCGGGCGTAGGCATCGGCGATGCCGACGATGTCGTGGGTGCGCACGCGCGTCGCGAGAAGCGACTGGTGCCCGTCGCGCATCGTCGTGTCGGTGACGAGCACTTCCCGCTGCGCCCGCATCCAGTCGGCGAAGCCCTTGGCTCCGAGTTCTTCGAGCTTCTGGCGCGTGCCAGGCTGGATTGGCCTGTCGAAGCGGGGTGCGACGGGCTTTCGCGCATCCGCCGGCGGCTTCGGGCGTCCGCGCGTTTCGGGATGGCCGTTGACGGTGACGTCCGCAAGATAGGTCAGGAGCTTCGTCGCGCGATCCCGGCGCTTCACCTGTGCGAAGAGTTCCGGCGTCGTGTCGATGAAGCGCGTGGTGTAGCTGTTGTCGGCAAAGGACGGGTGCGTGATGATCGCTTCGAGGAAGGTGAGGTTGGTCGCCACACCCCGGATGCGGAACTCGCGCAGCGCGCGATGCATCCTCGCGATCGCCTCTTCCGGCGAAGGCGCCCAGGCCGTGACCTTCTCCAGAAGCGGGTCGTAGAAGCGGGTGATGACGGCGCCGGAATAGGCCGTGCCGCCGTCGAGCCGGATGCCGAAGCCCGTCGCGCCACGATAGGCGGTGATGCGGCCGTAATCCGGAATGAAGTTCTGCTCGGGGTCCTCCGTCGTGATGCGGCACTGGAGGGCGTGGCCGTTGAGGCGGATGTCCTCCTGCCGCGGAACGCCGCTTTCGAGCGTCCCGATCGCATGGCCGTCGAGGATGTGGATCTGCGCCTTGACGATATCGATGCCCGTCACCTCCTCGGTGACGGTGTGCTCGACCTGGATGCGCGGGTTCACCTCGATGAAGTAGAAGGCGCCCGTGTCGGCATCCATCAGGAACTCGACGGTGCCGGCGCCCACATAGTTCGTCGCCGCGCAGATCGTCCGGGCATATCCGGCGAGTTCGCGCCGCCTGGCGTCGTCGAGATAGGGCGCGGGCGCGCGTTCCACGACCTTCTGGTTGCGGCGCTGGATCGAGCAGTCGCGCTCGAAGAGGTCCACCACCGTCCCGTGCGTGTCGCCGAGGATCTGCACCTCGACATGGCGGGCGCGCTCGACGAGCTTCTCGAGATAGACCTCGTCCTTGCCGAAGGCGGCCTTGGCCTCGCGCTTGGCCTCCGTCACCTCGCGCGCGAGGTCCTCCGCCTTGCGGATGGCACGCATGCCGCGCCCGCCGCCGCCCCAGGACGCCTTCAGCATCAGGGGATAGCCGATCCCGTCGGCCAGCCGCTTCACCTCTTCCATGTCGTCGGGTAGCGGATCGGTCGCGGGCACGACCGGCACGCCGACCTCGACCGCGAGGTTGCGCGCAGCCACCTTGTTGCCGAGCCTGCGCATCGTGTCCGCCGTCGGGCCGATGAAGGTGATGCCGGCCTCGCGACAGGCGTCGGCAAATTCCGGGCTTTCCGACAGAAGGCCGTAGCCCGGATGGATCGCGTCGGCGCCGGACTCCTTGGCGACGCGGATCACCTCCTCGATCGACAGGTAGCTCTCGATCGGCCCGAGATCGCGGGAAAGGTGCGGCCCCCGCCCGACCTGGTAGCTCTCGTCCGCCTTGAAGCGATGGAGGGCGTACTTGTCCTCCTCCGCCCAGATCGCCACGGTCTTCAGACCGAGTTCGTTGGCCGCGCGGAACACGCGAATGGCGATCTCGGAGCGATTGGCAACCAGAATCTTGGATATGGGCACGAGCGCTCCCCCCGGAACGAGTCACTTGATGGTCGGCGAGCTAATTACAGAACGGCGCCGGTTGCAATGCAACAACGCGGCGCCGCACCGCGCCGAGGGAGAACGCGTCCTTTCGCCGTCAGGCGAAACGCCAGCTCCGCTCGAGCACCTCGATCTTGTAGCCGTCGGGATCGCTGACGAAGAAGAAGCGCGCCTTGCCTCCGGACGAATGCGACAGTTCGCGAATGGGTTGCGGCTGGAGGCCTTCCGCCTCGAAGCGCGCATGTTCCGCGCCGAGGTCGGCCACGCTGACCGCCAGATGACCGTAGCCGTCGCCGAGATCGTAGGACCGGTCGCGATCCTTGTTGATCGTGAGTTCCAGCTCGAAGCCGCTTTCCGGGTTGGACACGTAGACCAGCGTGAAGGTTTCGAAATCCAGCCGGTCGGCGACCGCCAGCCCGAAGGCGCGGGCGTAGAAGTCCACCGAGCGCGCTTCTTCGCGGACACGGATCATCGAATGAATGAGCTTGGCCATGATGCCTCTCCTGCAGAACCGGTTCGGCTGCGGGAGATAGGCCGGTCACCCCACAAGAAGAAGCCCGCCGGCGCGGAGACGCGGGCGGGCTCGGGTTTCATTTCCAGAGGGCGGGCGTGTCAGGCGCGCAGCAACCGGGCACGCCAGCTTCGGGCGGGCGACTTGGCGTCGGCCGAGCCCGCGCCAAGCGTCGAGAGGCCGCAGAAGCCGACGAGCGCCATGCCGGCGACGGCGATCGGGTCCGGCACCTCGCCGAAGAACAGGGCGCCGAGCACGGCGGCCCAGACGATCTGACTGTACTGCGTGGGCGCGATCCGGCTGGCCTGGGTGACGCGCGCCGCCATGACGATCGCGATGTGGCCGATGCCGGCGCACAGGCCGCCGAAGACGAGGATCGGCACGTCCGCGACGGACGGGACCACGAAGTTCGGGATCATCAGGACGCCGTTGACGCCGATCGCCGCCAGAAGCACCGCTCCGACCAGCGTCAACCGCTTCTCCGTCGGTCCCAGCGTGCGCAGGATGATGACGGTGAGCGCGCCGACGAAGGCGCAGGCGAGCGCCGCCAGATGCCCGAGCGACAAGGCGTTGAAGCCCGGCCGAACGACGAGGAGCACGCCGGCAAGGCCGCCCAGCAACGAGGCCCAGCGCCCGAGCCCGACGACCTCCTTCAGGAACAGCGCCGACAGCACGGCCACGAAGACCGGCAGGAGGAAGATCAGCGCGTAAGCCTCGGCCAGCGGCAGCGAGACGAAGGCGTAGGTGGCTGTGATGCCGCCGATCGTGCCGGTGGCCATGCGGGCCAGCACCAGCCAGGGGCGCTTGGGGCAGACGATCGAGCGCCAGGTGTCCTCCGGGCGCTTCGAAAGCAGAGCCGGAAACAGCGCGAAGAGGGAGATGAAAAAGCCGATCTCGAAGACCGGCATATGGGAGGCGCCCAGCGCCTTGGCGGCGGCGTCCGAGCAGGAATAGGCGAGGTACGCGAGGAACGCGAGAAGGATTCCGGTATGCATCGCAGTGCGGCTTCGAGGGTGCGGGAACAGGGACGAGCCGGCGTCGCGATCTGGCGATCGTTTGCCCCGGAGGGCGCGTATTCGTGTTGAGGGCGGTCGGCATGCGCAACATCGCGCATGTCGGTTGATAGTCCGTTTATGTGCACCGCCGCAACGGCGCCAAATCCCTGTTTTCGATCATCTTCTTTTACCGGCGGGCATGCCGCGTGATGGTGGTTCGATGCCATCGCCCATTGCGGCGAAATCGTGAAACCGGCGTGACGCGCAAAAGATTTTCGCGCTGTTGCTCAACCTGCCGAGTGCGGCCGCTCGACCTCCAGCCAGCGTCCCTCCGCGTCGGAGACGAAGCACAGGTCGAGCAGTTTCTGAACCTCCGCCGCATGGTGGAAGTCCGGCTGCCCGTTGACGCCCGACATCAGTGCCATGGCGAAGCGATGCTCGTTGCGCGGGGTGACCGGGCAGTCCACGAGGCGCCAGGTCTGCGTCTCGATATCGGCTCCGAGACAGGCCTCGAGGCGCGAGTCGAGATGGTTGGCCCAGATGCGCAGGGCGCCCGTCTCGCCGTAGATGGCGAGGTTCAGGTCGTTGAGCTTGCCCGTAGCGTAGCGCGTCATGTGGACGGTGCCGAGCGCGCCGTTCTCCATCTCCACCGTCATCGCCACGCTGTCGTTGACGTCGAACGCATAGGCGCCGATCCGGCCCCCTTCGGCCTTGTCGTAGGTCTTCATCCGGGCCTGGAGCGCGGCGACGCCGAGACCCGTGCCGAAGCAGGCGAAGTCGAGAATGTGGATGCCGATATCGCCGAGCACGCCCTTGGAGCCGTGGGCCGACGACAGGCGCCAGAGCCACCGCTCGTCGCTGCGCCAGTCGCCCCAGTGCGGGCTGGTCAGCCAGCTCTGGAGGTAGCTCGCCTCGAAATGGCGGATCGTGCCGATGCGCCCCTCCTCCACCATGCGCCGTGCCATCTGGAGCGCATGGGCGTTGCGGTAGGTGAGGTTGACCATGTTGACGAGACCGGCGCCCTCCGCCGCCTTCGTCATTTCCAGCGCATCCGGGTAGTTCACCGCCAGCGGCTTCTCGCAGAAGACCGGCTTGCCGGCGGCGATCAGCTGGAGGCTCGTCGCCTTGTGCACGCCGTCCGGCGTGGAGTTCACGGCGGCGTCGAACTCACCCCAGGCGATCGCCTGGTCGAGCGAGCCGAAGGCTTCCGGGATCGAATGCTCGTCGGCGAAGAGGCGGGCGCGCACCTCGTTGGTGTCGACCGCCGCCGCGAGCCTGCAGCCGGGGATGGTGGCGAAGTGCTCGGCATGACGATGCGCGATGCCGCCCGTGCCGAGGATCAGGATCCGCTTCTCGGCGCTCACCGGAAGCCCTCCTCGCCGGCCTCGTGCAGCGAGAGGCCCTTCTTCTCGATCCTCTCTCGCGCCTGATCGATCGGAACGTTGGGCGCGTTGGAGACGTCCTTCCAGGGCTTGGCCGGGTTGTAGGCCCAGCGCACCGCATTTCGCAGGACGGTCTGGATCTGGGCGTCATGATAGATCGGATAGGTCTCGTGGCCGGGCTCGAAGTAGAAGATGCGCCCCGCCCCGCGCTGGTAGGTGAGGCCCGACCGGAACACCTCGCCGCCCTCGAACCAGGAGACGAAGACCGTCTCCAGCGGCTCCGGCACCAGGAACGGCTCCCCGTACATCTCGGAGTTCGGCAGCTCGATCGCCTTGTCGATGCCTTGGGCGATCGGGTGCGAGGGGTTGATCACCCAGAGCCGCTCGCGCTCGCCCGCCTCGCGCCAGCGGAGCGAACAGGGCGTGCCCATCATCCGTTTGAAGATCTTTGAGAAATGGCCGGAATGAAGGACGAGGAGCCCCATGCCCTCGTTCACGCGCTGCTGCACGCGGTCGACGATCTCGTCCGACACGCGTCCGTGCGCCTTGTGCCCCCACCAGACGAGGACGTCCGTCTCGTCGAGCCGCGACTGCGGCAGCCCGTGCTCGGGCTCCTCGAGGGTCGCCGTCGTCGCCTCGATCCCGCCGTCCTGCGACAGCGCGTCGGCGATCGTGCGGTGGATGCCGTCCGGATAGATGGAGCGGACTGCCGCGTTCTCGTGCTCGTGGAGGAACTCGTTCCAGACGACGGTGCGGATCGGCATGGCGTGCTTCCTTCGCGCGGTGCGGGAAGCGGGCGGATCGGCCCGCCCGCTCGTTCAGTCGGCTATCAATAGCGCGACCGGAAGGTCCGCCAAGAGCGCCGACAGCGGCAGTGACGCCGCGCCGGAGACCGATTTCAGGTTGAGGATGTCCTCGAAGCGCGCGCCCGAAAGCTGCGAGGGCAGGCGCACGGCCGTGTCGCCCCAGGCCTCGGGACTGGGCATCGGCACCTCGGCGCCCTCGCCGAGGAGCCCGAGCGTCAGGCGCGGCGCGACCGTGATCGCGAAGCGCCCTTCCCCGTCGGCCCGGGCGAAGGCCACCACGTGGTCGCGCTTCTCGCCGGTCACGTCCAGCGGCAGATAGCGGCCGGTGGTGAAGAGCGCCGGCGCCTTGATCCGGGCCTTCAGCGCCGCGGCCGTCAGCTTGGCCTTCACCCGTCCGTCGCGCCAATCGGGCAGAGCCTCGGCGATGCCGTGTCCGTCGGTCATGGCGGCTTCGCGCGCCTTGAAGTCGATCTTGCGCCGGTTGTCGGGATCGACCAGGCTGAGGTCGTAGAACTCGGTGCCTTGGTAGATGTCGGGCACGCCCGGCGCCGTGAGCTTGATCAGCGTCTGAGACAGCGAGGTCAGCGCGCCCGCGACGACGAAGGGCTGAACCTCCCGCCAGAAGCTGGCGAGGAAGGTGCCGCTCTCGGCCTTGGAGAGAGCCGCCTCGACGAAGCCCTTGAGCGCCCCCTCGTAGGCTTCGTCGGGCGCCGTCCAGGTCGTGTAGCGCTTGGCCTCGCGCGCGCCCTTCTCGGCGAAGGCCGCCAGACGTTCGGACAGTTCCCGGCGCATCGCCTCGTCGGCGGGATCGAAGTCGGCGGGGATGACGCCGAGCAGCGCCTGGTAGAAGCCCCATTCGATGGCCGGGTCGGGAGAGACCAGCCCCTCGCGCACATCCTTGCGCCACGGGGCCATCGCCTTCGCCGCCTTCGCGACGATCCCGGCCCAGCGCTCCGGCGCCTCGCTGATCGCGTATTGGCGAGCTCGGGCGTCCTCGCCGCGTTTGGTGTCGTGGGTGGACGAGGCCATCAGGCCTTCCGGCTGGTCTTCCAGACGGATCGCCATCTGTTCGTGGAAGGCGGGAACGTCGGCGCCGTAATGGTCGGGCTCGCCGCCCACCTCGTTCAGCGCGATCAGGCGGTTGTAGCGGTAGAAGGTCGTGTCCTCGACGGCCTTGGCCATCACCGCGCCCGTCGTCTGCTGGAAGCGCCGGGCGAAGGTCAGCGCGCCGGTCACGTCCGGGCCGTCCTCGAAGTCGAGCTTGAGAAGGCGTCCGACAAAGGCGACCGGCCGGTTCGCCTCCACCTCGCGCCGCGCCTGCGCAAGCGCCACCGCATCGTCGATCACCCGGATGTCGGGCTCGGGCACGCCGTCGACGCTCGCATAGGTGCGGTAGACGGGCAGCGCCGCAGCCACTTCCACGATCGAGCGCGTCATCGCATCCCGGCCGAAATCGCGCGTGTCGAGATCGCGCGCGGCGACCGAAAGGGCGGTGTCGGTGAGGAAGGCGAGCTCGCCCGCGAGGTTGTGGCTGAAGATCAGCCGCTTCTGCTCGACGATCATCTGGCGGAGGTCCTCCTCCGTCCCGACGAAGTCGGCATAGCCTTGCGTCATCGCCGCCTCTTTCGAGGCATCGATGTAGAGGCCCGAGAGCGCGGTGATGAACTCGTAGCCCGTGGTGCCGGCGATGTTCCAGGAGCGGCGCAGGCGCTCGGGGCCGGTCAGGATCTTCTCGACATGGATCTTCACGTCGCGCCCGATCGTCTCGAAGGCGCGGGCGAGGTCGGCGAGGTAGTTCTTCGGATCGGCGACGCCGTCGACATGGTCGATGCGGATGCCGTCGAGGCGCCGCTCGCGGGCCAGCCGCAGGATCGTGCGGTGCGACTCGCGGAAGACCCGGCGCATCTCCTGACGCACGCCGATGAGGTCGGCGATCTCGAAGAAGCGGCGATAGGACAGCTTTTCGCGCGCCAGCCGCCACCAGGCCAGGCGCCAGGCCTGCGCCTCGTGCAGCTTGTGGAGCGCATCCCGGTCGGCATTGATCGCCTCGACGCCCCGCTTCAGCGCGGCGAGGAAGCCGGGGTCGGCGACATGCTCGGCGAAGCGCTCGGTCAGTTCCTCGCCGTCGGCCGGCACGGCGGCCGAGAAGCGTCGGACCATGCGCTCGCGCTCCTCGTGCTCGACGAAGGCGAAGAGATGGCTCAAGGATCGCGGATCGAGCGGCAGCTCGTAGCCGCCGGCCGAGAAGCGCAGCTCCCGGCGCTCCTCGTTGTAGACCACCGACAGGTCGCCGTCCTTCAGCGCCTCGCCGTAGGGTTTGCCGAGCGTGGGCACGAGGATCTTCTCGGCCTCCCAGGAAATGTCGAAGGTCTCGGCGAAATGGCTGTCCCGCCCCCAGCGGAGGACGTCCTCCCACCAGGCGTTGGCCGGCGAGACGCCCATGTGGTTCGGCACGAAGTCGAGGATCAGGCCGAGATCGGCCGCGCCCAGCGCGTCGGACAGCCTGGTGAAGCCCGCGTCGCCGCCGAGATCGTCCTCGAAATGGTTGTAGTCGACGACGTCGTAGCCGTGGGTGGAGCCGGGCGATGCCTTAAAGATCGGCGAGGCGTAGAGGTGGCTGACGCCGAGCGTGCGGAGATAGGGGATCAACCCTTCGGCCTCCCCGAAGCCCGTGCCCTCGCGAAACTGGAGGCGATAGGTTGCGACGAGGGGTCGGCTCATGCGGTCTCCGGTCTTTCCTGGCGCATCGCGCGCGCCATCGCCTGGAAGCGCTCGTCCGAGCCGAGGTCCTCGAGGGGGACATCGGAGCGGATGCGCCAATTGGGATATTCGTCCATCGTGCCGGGCAGGTTGGGCTGGCGCTCGGCGAGCACCATGTCCTCGACCTGCATGGCGAAGAGCATGGAGCCCGTGCGCGCCCCGAAGCGGTGCACGGCGAGCGCGAGGTCCTGGCCGAGGTCGGGCGGCAGTTCGCCCTCGTCGCGGGCGGCCGCCATCAGGTCGGGCGGCAGGAGGTTCTCGTATTGGAGGGCCGCGAGCAGGGTCTTGCGCTCGCGGGCGCGGGAGGCGAGGTCGCGCTGTGTCGCCTTCTCGTCCTGGCGCCCGGTCTCCGAGCGCAGCTTGATGTCGGCGCCGCGCCACCAGCCGGCGAGCGTCGCGAGATCGTGGGTCGAGATACAGGCGAGCGAGCGCTCGGGATACTCGCCCGTCGCCTTGAACAGCCCGTCCTCCCAGCGCTCGAAATAGAGCACCTTGTAGGCGAGGATGTTGGCGTCGTGCATCACGTCGCGGAAGCCCTCCGGCACGGTGCCGAGATCCTCGCCGATGACGATGCAGCCATTGTCCTGCGAGACGCGCGCGACGGCATCGACCATCGCGCCGAGCGGGTAGCGCATGTAGCCCCCGCCTCCGGATCGGGCCTCCTCGGGGATCCACCAGAGCCGCGCGAGGCCCATCGCGTGGTCGATGCGGATCGCGCCGGCATGCTCCATCAGCGCGGCATAGGCGGCGCTGAGCGGGGCGTAGTTGCGCTCGGCCAGCGCACGGGGCGAGAGGGGCGCGAGACCCCAGTCCTGCCCGTCCGAATTGAACATGTCCGGCGGCGATCCGACCCGCGCCTCGCGCACCGTCAGGTCCGGATCGGCCCAGGTCTCCGCCCCGTCGGGCGAGACGCCGACAGCGAAGTCGAGATAGAGGCCGATCGCCATGCCCGCGGCCTTGGCGCGGCGCTGCGCCTCCGCGAGCTGGCGGTCGCACTGGAACTGCAGCCACTCGTGGAAGCGCACGTCGTCGGCGTGGCCCGCCTCGAAGGCGCGAACGGCCTCGCCCGAGCGCTTGTGGAAGGCGTCGGGCCACTGGTGCCAGCCGGCGCTGCCGCCCTCGGCCCGCATGTGCGCCGAGATGGCCTCGAACAGGGCGAAGTCGCGAAGGGCGTCGCCGCCCTTTTCGAGGAAGGCCCGGAAGTCGGCATCCGCGTCGAGCCCGCCCCGCGAGGCCTCATAGACCGCCCGCAGGAGGCGAGCTTTCAGCGCGCCCATCGCCCCATAGTCGACGAGATCGCCACCCAGCGCCTCGAACGCGTCCGGCATCTCCTGCCGCGCCGCCTCGATCGCCTGCGCGCCGCCCGGCAGGGCATCGACCGCGAGGTAGAACGGGTTGAGGAAGCGACGGGTGGAGGGCGAATAGGGGCTGTAGCGGCCGGCATCCGACAGGAACAGCGCGTGGAGCGGGTTGACGCCGACGAAGCTCGCCCCTTCCGCGCCCGCGATCTCGGCGAGGTGGCCGAGATCCACGAAGTCTCCTATGCCGAGGCTCCGGGCCGAGCGCAGCGCGTAGAGCTGGCAGGTGACGCCCCACCGCTTCCGCCGGTCGGCGCCCTCCGGCAGCGAGCAGGCCAGCGACGGCCGATGCTCGGCCTCGGCGAAGGAACCCGCCTCGCCCGTTTCCGGATCGACTTTCAGCACCTTGAGGAGCGCCGCCTTGGCGGCGTCGGGGATCTCCTTCGCCTCGCCGAGTTCGGACTTGTAGCGGATCTGGATGCCGTGGCTTTCCGCCAGCCGGTCGAGCGCGTTCCCGGCCATCAGCGCACTCCCGAGAAGAGCTGCGCGTCCGACAGGGCAAAGAGCACGGTCATTCCCGGCAGTTCGCCCGTGCCCAGCGTCTCCGGCGCCGACTTGTGGTTGGTGTAGACGATCTCCGAGCCTGCGATCCTCGATGCTTCCGCGCTGTCGGGCATCGTCCAGGCGTCGTCCGACAGGTTGGCGAAGAGGTGGTAGACGCGGCCCGGCTGCAGCTCCCACGACACCACCAAGCGAAGGCCCTCGGCGAAGAAGCGCCCGCAGCCCCCTCGCGCGCCGTCGAGGAGCGGCATCAGCACGTCCTGTCGCTGCTTCAGAAGCTTGGTCGTCACCTGCATGCGGCGGCGCTGGATCGGGCGGGTCACGAGATCCCAGTCGATGCGCGAGATCTCGAAGGTGCGTTCGAGGTTGGGGTCGGGGAACACCTCGGCGGCCTCCTCGTCCTCGAAGGCCGCGAACTTGCGGAACTCCTTGCGCCGCCCGAGCGACACCGCGCTCGCGAGCTCGCCGTCGAAGTCGGTGAAGAAGCAGAACGAGTTGCAGTCGCCGAACTCGTCGCCCTGAAACATCAGCGGGATTTGCGGCGACAGGAGGAGGATCGCCTGCACGCAGTCGTAGACGCGCGCCGAGGAGAGCGAGCGGAGCCGATCGCCGAAGGCGCGGTTGCCGATCTGGTCGTGATTCTGGATGAAGTTGACGAAGGCCGTCGGCGGCAGGTGGCCGGACGGGTTGCCGACTTCCCGGTCGCGATGCTCCGACATGTCGCCCTGGAACACGAAGCCGGTTGCGAGCGAGCGCGCCATCTGCTCCGCGCTCTTGGGTGAGTAGTCGGTATAGTAGGATTCCTGCTCGCTCGTCGCGATCACGTGGGCCGTATGATGGAAGTCGTCGTTCCATTCGCCCGACACGAGGGGAATCGAGCCGTCGTCCGCGCGCTCGATATGCCAGGTGATGTTGCGGTCGTCTTCCGTCGTGATGTGGACATGGCGGTCCGTGACGACCTCCCGCACGCGGGCGGCCAGTTCCTTCACCAGCGGCACGTCGGTCGTGTCCTTGATCGAGTCGATCGCATCCAGCCGCAGCCCGTCGATCCGGTATTCGGTGAGCCAGTAGAGTGCGTTCTCGATCATGAAGTCGCGAACCGGCTTCTCGTCATAGGCGATGGCGGCGCCCCAGGGGGTCGAGATCTCCTCGTGGAAGAACTCCGGGATGTAGGACGGGATGTAGTTCCCGTCCGGCCCGAAGTGGTTGTAGACGACGTCGAGGAACACCATCAGCCCGCGCTCGTGCGCCGCGTCGACGAGGCGTTTCAGCCCTTCCGGCCCGCCATAGACCTTATGCGGACAGTAGAGCAGCACGCCGTCGTAGCCCCAGCCGCGCTGGCCGCCGAACTGGGCGACGGGCAGGAGCTCGATCGCGGTGACGCCGATGTCGCGCAGGTGTTCGAGCTTGGGGATGATGGCATCGAACGTGCCTTCCTCGGTGAAAGTGCCGACATGCAGCTCGTAGAAGACGCATTCGTGCCAGGGCCGGCCCTTCCAGTCGGCCGTGCGCCACTGGTGCGAGCGCGGATCGACCAGGCGCGACAGCCAGTGGACGTCGCCGGACTGGGCGCGGGCGGCGGGGTCGGCCACCAGCTTCTCGCCGTCGATCCGGTAGCCGTATGACATGCCGGGGCCGACGGAGGTCGCCACCGTCTCCCACCAGCCGTCGTCACCCTTCGTCAGCGGCTGGAAGTGGTCGGGCTCGTTGCTGTCCACCTCGGCGACCGCGAGTTCGACGCTTTGGGCGCTCGGTGCCCAGAGCCGGAAACGGCTGCCCTCGGGCGCATAGCGCGCGCCCCAGCTCGTATCGAAGGAGAAGGTGTCGCCGCCGCTCATGCCCGCCGTGCCCCATGCCGATGCGAAGAAGCGGGCAGCCATGCGCGCCCGCGTGGGTGGCGCCCTTTCGAGCCGTTGCCGGCCGTCGAGGCGCCGTTGCGTTAAGTGGAGCGGGGGAGCCGTCCGGCAGGGGCCGGACGGCGGTTTATTGCATAGCGGGATGACGATGCCGCAGCCGGCTGCGCCGGATCAGGCGGCCGCCGGCTGCTCGGCCGATGCCGCCGCGCCGCCCGCCTGCGTCACGACCGGCGCCGCCCGCTCGGCGGGACGGGCGGCATGGCCGACCCGGCCGTGGACGAGGTCGTGGATGAAGCCGAGCTTGGCGACCACCGTCGGCGACAGCACGAAGGGGTAGAGGTCCTGCAGGCCCATGGCGCGGTTCATCGAGTTCAGCGCCTGACTGACCGCCAGCCAGCCGTCGTTGATCTCTTCGATCGTGGTGGCGTCGTCGTAGACCTTGAAGTCGAGATCCGTCGTCAGGATGCCGTCCCGGTCGAGCCGCGGGTGGATGGTCATGCCCCAGGATCCGGCGACCTCCAGCGAATCCACGATGTGGAGATAGTGCGCCCAGGTCTCGGCGAAGTCCTCCCACGGGTGCACCGCGGCATAGGACGAGACGTATTCCTCCTGCCAGTTGGGCTTCGGCCCGTTGGCATAGTGGGTCTTGAGAGCCTCGCCGTAGTCCTGGCTGTCGTCGCCGAACAGGGCGCGGCATTCGTCCAGCGCGCCGCCGTCGCGCACCAGGATGTCCCAGTACCAGTGGCCGACCTCGTGACGGAAATGGCCGAGCAGCGTGCGGTAGGGCTCGCCCATGGCCGTGCGGCGCTTCTCGCGCTCGGCGTCGTCGGCTTCCGCCAGCGCCACGGTGATGACGCCGTCGGCATGGCCGGTCATCACCTTCTCGCCCGTCGCCGGGTCGTCGGCGAGGAACTTGAAGCCGAGGCCTTCCGGGTACTCGGCGCGCGTGTAGAGCGGCAGCCGGAGCCGCAGGAGCGTGTAGAAGAGCCGGTGCTTGGCCGCCTCCATCTTGGCCCAGAGCGCCTGGTTGTCGGGGTTCGACAGGTCCGGCACCATCATGTTGTGCCGGTCGGCGAGGCAGAGCAGTTCCTCGCTGTCGGCCGGCACCAGCCAGTTGCAGACGCCGTACTGGTAGTTGTCGCAGTAGCGCCAGTGCGAGCCGTCGCTGCCGCGCCCGACCGAGACGAAGTCGGTGCCCGTCGGCTCCAGCGCCAGGACGCGGTTGGCGCGCGGCTCATAGCCCAGCGCATGACCGCAGCGCTCGCACAGCACGTTGTTGAAGAACACGACCTGATCGCAGGACGGGCAGGAAAACAGCTTCATGTCGATCCCTCGCGGCGCCCGATGTCGGGCGGGGCGGTTGTGTGGCGCGGTAACACGGTCGCGCACAAAGGGTTCCCGCGACCGGAAGAGAGGGAATCGCCGGTGAAATCGAAATCTGCCGCATTGCAGCAGTTCCAGAGGGCGCGGGCTTTGCATAGACTGGCGGACGGTCGAATCCACCAGCCATGTCCGGGAACCGATGCCGATCCTCGCTGCGCTCCGTCACCTGACCCACTATCGATACGACCGGCCGGTCACCTTGGGGCCGCAGACGATCCGGCTCCGGCCCGCTCCCCATTCGCGCACCCGCACGCCGGCCTATTCGCTGAAGATCGAGCCGGCCGGCCACTTCATCAACTGGCAGCAGGACCCGTTCGGCAACTGGCTGGCGCGCGTCGTCTTCCCCGAAAAGGCGCGCGAGCTGCGCATCGAGGTCGACCTCCTCGCCGACATGACGGTCTACAACCCGTTCGACTTCTTCGTCGAACCCTGGGCGGAGACCTATCCCTTCGCCTACGGCGACGATCTGGCCACCGACCTCAAGCCCTATCTTCAGACGGAAGCGGCGGGGCCGCGCCTCCAGTCCTTCCTCCATTCGGTGGACCGCAGCCCGACGCGCACGATCGACTTCCTGGTCGCGCTGAACCGCCGCGTCGAGGAGGCGATCGACTACACGATCCGCATGGAGCCGGGCGTCCAGACGCCGGAGGAGACGCTGGAGAAGGCGTCGGGCTCCTGCCGCGATTCCTCCTGGCTCCTGGTCCAGGCCTGTCGGCATCTCGGGCTCGCCGCCCGCTTCGTGTCGGGCTACCTGATCCAGCTCAAGCCCGACCTGGTGGCCCTCGACGGCCCCGCCGGCACGGCCTACGACTTCTGCGACCTCCATGCCTGGGTCGAGGTCTACGTGCCCGGCGCCGGCTGGATCGGCTTCGACCCGACCTCGGGCCTGATGACCGGCGAGAGCCACGTGCCGCTGGCGGCAACGCCGCATTACCGCTCGGCTGCCCCCATCGTCGGCGGCGTCGACCCCGCCGAGGTCGAGTTCGACTTCGACATGAGCGTGACCCGCATGTCGGAGGCGCCGCGCGTCTCCAAGCCCTTCTCCGACGAGAGCTGGGAGGCGCTGGACGCCCTCGGCCGGGCGGTCGATGCCGATCTCGAGGCGATGGACGTGCGCCTCACCATGGGCGGCGAGCCGACCTTCGTCTCCATCGACGATTTCGAGAGCGAGGAATGGAACGCCGAGGCGACGGGTCCGAAGAAGGCGGGCCTCGCCGACGGCCTCCTCCGCCGCCTCCAGGCGCGCTTCGCGCCGGGCGGCTTCCTCCATCACGGCCAGGGCAAGTGGTATCCCGGCGAATCGCTGCCGCGCTGGACCTATTCGATCTACTGGCGGCGCGACGGCAAGCCGATCTGGCGCGATCCCGCCTTGCTCGCCGCCGACGGGGCGCCGCCGGCGGGCGCCACCGTCGAGGGCGCCGAAACGCTGATCCGCGGCGTCGCCGAGCGGCTGGCGATCGACCCGGCCAACGCGCTGCCGACCTTCGAGGACCCGTCCTACTGGCTGGCCCGCGAGGCGCAGTTGCCCGAGAACGTGACACCCGGCGATTCCCGCCTCGACGACGCGGAGGAGCGCTCGCGCATCGCCAAGGTCTTCGACCGGGGCTTGGGGAGGCCGGTCGGCATGGTCCTGCCGGTGCAGGCCTGGCAGGCGCTGCCCTCGCGCTGGATGTCGGAGCGCTGGTCGACGCGGCGCGGCCACGTCTTCCTGGTGCCGGGCGACAGCGCCATGGGCTACCGCCTGCCGCTCGCCTCGCTCGCCTATCTCCCGCCGGGCCGCTACCCCTACACCCATCCCGCCGACCCGCAACAGTCCTTTCCGCCGCTTCCCGAGCCGGAGGCCCTCGGCCAGGTCCAAGCTCGCATCGAGAAGCAGGATCCAGCGCCGGTCTGGAATCCGCCCGAAGCCTCCGCGCAGGGCGAGATCGGCGGCTCCGTGCGCACCGCGCTCGGCATCGAGCCGCGCGACGGGATCCTCCACGTCTTCATGCCGCCGCTCGAAACGGTCGAGGCCTATCTGGACCTTCTCGCGGCCGTCGAAGACGCCGCACGGGCGCTCGGCCAGCCGGTCCGCATCGAGGGTTACCCGCCGCCCTTCGACCCCCGGCTCGACGTCGTGCGCGTTGCGCCCGATCCCGGCGTCATCGAGGTCAACGTCCATCCGGCTCGCTCCTGGAGCGAAGCCGTCGAGATCACGACGGCGGTCTATGACGCGGCGCGCCAGTCGCGGCTCGGCACCGACAAGTTCATGGTGGACGGGCGCCATGCCGGAACGGGCGGCGGCAACCATGTCGTCGTCGGCGGCGCGACGCCGGCCGACTCGCCCTTCCTGCGCCGCCCGGACCTTCTGAAGTCGCTGGTGCTGCAATGGCAGCGCCACCCGTCGCTCTCCTATCTCTTCTCCGGCCTCTTCGTCGGACCGACGAGCCAAGCGCCGCGCATCGACGAGGCCCGCCACGACCAGCTCTACGAGCTGGAGATCGCCATGGCGCAGGTGCCCGGCCCCGGCGAGGGCGCGCCCCCGCCGCCCTGGCTGGTGGACCGTCTGTTCCGCAACCTCCTGGTAGACGTGACCGGCAACACCCACCGCTCCGAGATCTGCATCGACAAGCTGTATTCGCCCGATGGCCCGACGGGCCGGCTCGGCCTCGTCGAGTTCCGCGGCTTCGAGATGCCGCCGGACGCGCGCATGAGTCTCGCCCAGCAGCTCCTGATCCGCGCCATGGTCGCCGCCTTCTGGCGCCGCCCCCTTTCGGGCCGCTTCGCGCGCTGGGGCACGCAGCTCCACGACCGCTTCATGCTGCCCGAGTTCATTTGGGCCGACTTCCTCGCCGTCCTCGGCGAACTTGGGGCCGAGGGCTATCCCGTCCGCTCCGAATGGTTCGAGGCGCAATGGGAGTTCCGCTTCCCCTTCTGCGGCAAGGTCGAGCGCGAGGGCGGCGTCTCGCTGGAAATCCGCCAGGCGCTGGAGCCCTGGCACGTCATGGGCGAGACGGGCGCGATCGGCGGCACGGTGCGCTTCGTGGACTCCTCCGTCGAGCGCCTGCAGGTGAAGCTGTCGGGCTACGATCCGTCGCGCCACACCGTCACCTGCAACCGGCGGCCGGTTCCCCTCGCCCCCGGCATCGACGGCGGCACGGCGGTCGGCGGCGTGCGCTTCAAGGCTTGGCAGCCGGCGTCCGGCCTCCACCCGACGATCCCCGTCCACGCGCCGCTGACCTTCGACATCTTCGACCGCTGGTCGAACCGCTCGCTCGGCGGCTGCGTCTACCACGTCGCCCATCCCGGCGGGCGCAACTACGACACGTTCCCCGTCAACGCCTACGAGGCCGAGGCGCGGCGTCTGGCCCGCTTCGAGGACATCGGCCACACGCCGGGCGGTTTCCGCCCGGCGCCCGAAATCCCCGATCCGAGCTTCCCGACGACGCTCGACCTCCGGCGGCCGGCCTTCCTTGCGCTCTGACGCGTCCCAGCGGCAGTCGCAGTCGCAAGGCGTGCGGACGTCCGACAGCGGGCCGCCCTGGCGCCCCCTGCCCGGCGCCTTCGACGAGATGGCCACTCCGGACGGCCGCCTTCGCCCCGCCTATCGGCCGGTCATGGAGGCGCTCGGCGAACTCACGCGGCCAGAGCGCGAAGCGCGGTTCGCAACGGCCGAGCAGTACCTGCGGGAGGCCGGCGTCTACTACCGCGCCGGCGAGGACGGCGGCGCTCGCCTCTGGCCCCTCGCCTTCCCGCCCTTCGTCATCGACCCCGGCGAGTGGCGCACCTTGGAGCGCGCGCTGGTGCAGCGCGCGACCTATCTCGAGCGGCTGATCGCCGACCTCTATGGCCCGCGTTCGCTGGTCCGCGAGGGCGTCCTGCCGGCCCGCCTCCTCGGCCACAATCCGGAGTTCCTTCGGCCACTGGCAAACCAAGGACTGTCGGGCAAGTCGCTCGTCCGCTTCATCGCGGTGGATCTCGGCCGCGGGCCGGACGGCAGCTGGCGCGTCCTCGGAGACCGGGCGCAGGCGCCGTCCGGCGCCGGCTTCGCCCTGGAGAACCGGGTCGCCACCGCCCGCGCCCTGCCGGACCTTGCCCGCCAGCTCCACCTGCGCCGTCTTGCCGGCTTCTTCGCCCGGTTCCGGGAAGCGCTGGAGGCGCTCAACGACCAGGAAGGCGCCCGGATCGGCCTCCTGACGCCCGGCCCGTTCAACGAGACCTATTTCGAGCACGCCTATCTCGCCCGCTATCTCGGCTTCCATCTCCTGGAGGGCGGCGACCTCGTGGTGCAGGGCGACGAGGCGAAGCTGCGCACCGTGGAGGGGCTGAAGCCCGTCTCCGTCCTGTGGCGGCGTCTCGACGCCGACTATGCCGACCCGCTGGAACTCCTGTCGCAATCGCGGATCGGCACGCCGGGCCTCCTGCGCGCCGTGCGCGCGGGCCATCTCGACCTCGTCAACGCACTCGGCTCCGGCATCCTCGAAACCCCCGCTTTCGCCGCCTTCGAGGGCGCGATGGCCGAACGGCTGCTCGGCGAGCGGCTGGCGCTCCCTTCGGTCGACACGCTCTGGTGCGGCGATGCCGGGGGTCACGCCGAGGCGCGATCCGACGGCGACTGGAAGCTCGGTCCCGCCTTTCCCGGACAGGCCGGTCTGTCCCCGTCCGATCTCGATCTGCCCTGCACACCGGACGACGCGGTCCATCTCGTCGCGCGCCGGGTTCCGCCGCTTTCCTGCGTTCCGATGGAATCGGACGGTGTGTTCGTCGCCCGGCCGGTCACACTGCGCGTCTTCCTGTCCCAGTCCGCGACGGGATGGGAGGTCATGCCCGGCGGTTTCGCCCGCGCCTCCAACGCGCCCGGCGACGCAGTGCCGGCGATCGGCACCGGCGGGCGGTCGATGGACGTCTGGATTCCCGGTGACGAGCCGGATGCGCCGATCACGCTTCTGTCGCCGGGAAACACCTTCCGCCGCCGCCTGCCGGGCTCGCTCCCGGCGCGCGCGGCCGACAACCTCTTCTGGCTGGGCCGCAGCGCCGAGCGGACGGAGATCGCGATCCGCCTCTGGCGCGCCACACTGGAGCGGGGCGCCGAGGAGCGCGAGACCCCCGTCGATGTCGCGCGCCGTGCCCTTCTGACACGGTCCGGGGTTACGGCCGACGATCCGCTCGCCGGTCTCCACCGGATCGCCCGCTCGGCCTTCGACATCGCCTCGCGCATCCGCGACCGCTTCTCGCCCGATGCCTGGCGGGTTCTGGCGGAGGTCGCCGACCTACTCGGCGAAGCGCGGCGGGAAGCGGCCCCCGTCGATCACCCGAGCCTCGCCGGCCGGCTCCTCACCCGCCTTGCCGGCTTCTCCGGCCTCGTCGAAGAGAACATGTACCAGTTCTCCGGCTGGCGCTTTCTCCAGTGCGGGCGGCGGATCGAGCGCGGCGAAGGGACCGCCGCCGCCTGCGCCGACTTCCTGGCCGCCGGCGGCGAAGGCGTTCTCGAAGCGCTGCTCGAATTCACCGACAGCCGCCTCACCTATCGCCGCCGCTTCTCCGTCGAACTCCAGGGCGAGACGGTGCTGGATCTCGGAATCCTCGATCCGCTCAACCCGCGCTCCGTCGCCTATCAGGTGGCCGCCGTGCGTCGGACCATGGCCGACCTGCCCGGCATCCATGCGGGCGAAAGCCTCGACGGCGGCGCCCGCCGTATCGCGCGTCTCGACGTGCGCCTGGAAACCGCAACCCCGGCGGAGGTGACGCCGGCCTTCCTGCGGCGCGTGGCGCAGGACCTGCGCGACATTTCCGACCTTCTGTCGGAACGCTACTTCGCCGTCGCGCCCGAGGGCGCGATCGAGCGTTTCGGCAGCGAATAGGCCCTTTCGTGATCTACGACATCCGTCTCCTGATCGCCTACCACTATCCCGGACTGGTGAAGGACGCCCGCCACATCCTGCGCGTCGAGCCGCGGGAGGATCGCGGCCAGCGCGTCCTCGCGCGCCGCCTCGGCGTCGAGCCGGCGCCCGGAGAGCTGCACGAGGAAGCCGACTTCTTCGGCAACCGGACGGCCCACCTCCTCCTGCCCCGTCCGCACGACGAGCTGCGCATCGAGCTGACGACGCGCGTCCTGGTGGAGCGCCGGGCGCCGCGCCTCGAGCGGACGCCGCCGCCCGCCGCCATCCGCCGCCTCGTGGCCGGGAGCCGCGACCCGGACGGCGGCAGCCCGGTCCATTTCGGCGGCGCCGGCCATCTCGTCGCGCCCTCCCCGGCCGTCGCCGCCTATGTCGCCGAGACGCTGGACGCCGACGCGCCGATCGGCCTCTCCCTCCTGGCGCTGGCCCGACGCATCCGGGCGGACTTCCGCTTCGAGGCCGGCGTGTCGTCCGTGGGGACGGGTGTCGAGGAGACCTTCGCCACGCGGCGCGGCGTCTGCCAGGACTTCTCCCACATGATGATCGCGGGGCTGCGCGGCTGCGGCATCCCCGCCGCCTATGCCAGCGGCTTCCTGCGCACCGAGCCGCCGCCCGGCCGGCCGCGCCTTGAGGGCGCCGACGCCATGCATGCCTGGGTCGAGGTCTGGACCGGCCCGGACGAAGGCTGGATCGGCTTCGACCCGACCAACGGGTGCCTAGCCGGCGACGACCATGTCCTCGTCGCGCTCGGGCGCGACTATGCCGACGTCGCGCCGATCGACGGGGTTCTGATCACCGCCGGTCCGCAGCGCCATCGTCACGCGGTGGACATGGTGCCCGTGAAGCCGGACGACGGCGCCCCGGCCCGCTAACGCTTCCTTAAGGACGCGCGGATCGATCGCGCGTTCTCCGGGACCCCCTAAACGATTCATTGTGCCGTGCGCGCGCAGAGTCCGGCCCGAAGCTGAGGGCTGTGGTTCCATGCAGGTCGATCTGTTCACGATATACGTGCTGTGCGGCGCCGTCCTGTGCGTGGCGAGCGCCCTGGCCTTCGGTGAAAGCCTGTTCAACGAACGTCGCAAGGGGGTCCTGCGCGTCTGGGCTCTTGCCTATCTCCTCCTGTTTTTTGGAACGGTCCTCGTCTCATGGCGCGAGAGCATCCCGGCAATTCTGGGATCCGGCCTGTCCAATCTCTGCCTCTTCGCCGGCTACGGGCTGATGGTCTCCGGCATCTCGAAGATCGGCGGCCGATCCGTCGCGCCGCCCGCCCTTCCGGTCGTCGGGGGTGCCCTGCTCTGGCTCTGGGTCGGTCCGAATCTGCCGCTCCCGATATGGCACGCCATGGCCTCTCTGGTGATCGCGACCATCCAGTTCGCCGGCATCACCGCACTCCTCGCGCCCTCGCTCGCGCCCTTGCGCTCGCGCCCGCTGGCCATCGCGATCTTCGCCATTCACGGCGCGCTCTACATGTCGCGCGTGATCGCCATGCCGATGCTCGACAGCCAGGCCGATGCGGCCTTCATCCAGTTGTTCGCGCTGATCACGATGGGAGAAGGCGTGCTCTATGCCGTAGCCGCGCCGATCGCGCTCCTCGCCATGGTTCGGGAGGAAGGGGAGAACCGGCTCCTCGCGGCTTCGCAGACGGACTTTCTCACCGGCCTGGCCAACCGCCGCAGCTTCACCCGGCAGGTCAACGCGGCCACGGAGGCCGGGGCGCCGGCCGGGATCATGCTCCTTTGCGACCTCGATCACTTCAAGGCCGTCAACGACACCTACGGCCACCAGACGGGCGACGAGGTGCTGCGTCTCTTCGCCCGCGTCGCCGAAAGCGAGATGAAGTCGGCGGCCATCATCGGGCGGCTCGGCGGCGAGGAGTTCGCCGCCTTCATCCCCGCCTGCGACATGCGCGAAGGCCACAACATGGCCGATCGCCTGCGCCAGCGCTTCCACCAGGCGGCCGCCGCAGCCAAGAACGGCCCCACGACGGTGACGGTCAGCATCGGCGTCGCCTCCAGCATGGAACGAAGCTACGAGGCGACCATGGCCGCCGCCGACCGGGCGCTCTATCTGGCCAAGCGGCTCGGCCGCAACCGCGTCGAGCAGGAGACGGCGCTGGCCGCCTGACGCGTCAGCCCTCTCGCGGCACCAGCACCACCGTCGAGAGCGGCGGCAGGCTCAAGGACAGCGAGAACGGCCGGCCGTTGGCGTGGATCTCCTCCGCCTCCTTGCCGCCCATGTTGCCGACGTTCGACCCGCCGTAGATCTCGGCGTCCGTGTTCATCGCCTCGGCCCAGAAGCCGCCGTGCGGCACGCCGATGCGATAGCCGTGATGGACGTTGGGCGTGAAATTGCAGACCACCAGCGCCGCGCCGCCGTGCTTGTCCTTGCGCAGGAACGACAGGATCGACTGGTCGACGTTGGACGTGTCGACCCATTCGAAGCCGTGCGGGTCGCAGTCGTTCTCGTAGAGCGCGGGCGTGCTGCGGTAGAGCGCGTTGAGGTCGCGGATCAGGCGCTGCACGCCTTCGTGCTCGCGATACTGGAGGAGGTGCCAGTCGAGCGACTGGTCGTGGTTCCATTCCGCCGCCTGGCCGAACTCGCCGCCCATGAAGAGCAGCTTCTTGCCGGGATGCGTCCACATGAAGCCGTAATAGGCCCGGAGGTTGGCGAACTTCTGCCACCAGTCGCCCGGCATCTTGCCGAGGATCGAGCCCTTTCCGTAGACCACCTCGTCGTGGGAAAGCGGCAGGACGAAGTTCTCCGAATACGCATACACCATGCCGAAGGTCATGTGGTGCATGTGGTATTTGCGGTTGATCGGGTCCTCCTGCATGAAATGCAGGGTGTCGTGCATCCAGCCCATGTTCCACTTGAAGTGGAAGCCGAGACCGCCGGCATAGGTCGGGCGCGACACGTCGGGGAAGGCGGTGGACTCCTCGGCATGGGTCGAGGCGTTCGGATACTGCCCCCCGACCTGCTCGTTGGTCTCCTTCAGGAAGGCCATGGCCTCGAGGTTCTCGCGCCCGCCATGGATGTTGGGCTCCCATTCGCCGTGGCTGCGCGAATAGTCGAGGTAGAGCATCGAGGCGACCGCATCGACGCGCAGACCGTCGACATGGAAGCGGTCGAGCCAGTAGAGCCCGTTGGCGACGAGGTAGTTCTTCACCTCCGTCCGGCCGTAGTCGTAGATCAGCGTATTCCAGTCCTTGTGGAAGCCGCGGCGCGGGTCGGCATGCTCGTAGAGCGCCGTGCCGTCGAAGCGGCCGAGGCCGTGGACGTCGGTCGGGAAATGGCCGGGCACCCAGTCGAGAAGGACGCCGATGTCGGCCTGATGCAGCGCATCGACCAGACGGGCGAAGCCGGCCGGATCGCCGAAGCGCGCGGTCGGGGCGTAGAGGCCGATCGGCTGATAGCCCCAGGAACCGTAGAACGGATGCTCGGAGACCGGCATGAACTCGACATGGGTGAAGCCCATGTCCTTCACATAGGCGGTGAGTTCGACGGCCAGCGCGTCGTAGTCGAGGAACGTGTCGCCCTCGCCCCGCTTCCACGAGCCGAGATGCACCTCGTAGATCGAGACCGGCTTCTCGCGGCCCTGCCAGTCCTGCGGCTTGGCCCGAAACGCGTCGTCGTTCCACTCGTGCTCGACGAGGCCGTCCACGATCGAGGCGGTGGAGGGCGCGAGTTCCTGGCGGAAGCCGACCGGGTCGGCCTTCAAGGGCAGGACCTCGCCGTGCTTGCCGATGATCTCGTATTTATAGACCTCGCCACGCTGAAGGCCGGGAATGAAGATCTCAAAGACGCCGGTATCAAGGCGCTTGCGCATGACGTGGCGGCGCCCGTCCCAGGCGTTGAAGTTGCCGACCACCGAGATGCGCCGCGCGTCCGGCGCCCAGACGGCGAAGGCCACACCCTTCACCCCGTCCATTTCGCGGGGATGCGCGCCGAGCTTCTCGTAAAGCTTGTAGTGGCGCCCTTCGGCCAGAAGATAGGCGTCGAAGTCGGAGAGGAGCGTGCCGAAGCGGTAGGGGTCGTCCTCCTCCCAGGTCACGTCGCCATGGCCGAAGCGGAAACGGTGGGTCGGCACGTCACCGGCGATGAAGCCCGAGAAGAGGCCGTCCACCTCGCCGCGCTCGAGCGCCCCCAGCACGTTGCCGGACGTGTCGATCACCTCGGCGCGCTCGGCGCCGGGGCGCATGGCGCGGATCACCGCGCCCCCTTCGGCGCGGTGGATGCCGAGCACCGCGAACGGATTCTCGTGGCGGCCGACGCCCAGCGCCCGGGCTTCGTCGCCATGCAGCCCGTGGTCGACGCCGGACGGCGCGGTCGAGGGAGAGGTTTCAGTCTGGCTCATCGGACGACCTGACGCTTTTCGAGAAGGGAAACGATGCCCCGGAGGGGGATGGACAGCCACGCGGGCCGCATGGCCGCCTCGTAGCGCAGTTCGTAGAAGGCCTTCTGCAGCACGAAGAGATCGAGGAGCCTGCGGTTCGCCTCGTCCACCAGGGACACGCCGCTGGCCGCCTCCCAGGCCTTGAGGAAATCCGCGCTCGTCCGCGCGGCCCAGGCATCGGCCGCCTCGCGCGCCGCTTCGCCCGCTTCCGCTCCGAGACGGTCGCGCGCGGCGAAGGCGGCGTAGTCGAAGGATCGCAGCATGCCCGCGACGTCGCGCAGCGGCGAGGTCTTGGCGCGGCGCTCGTTGAGCGGCCGGCCGGGCTCGCCCTCGAAGTCGAGGATCACCGCGTCCTCGCCCGACACCAGAACCTGGCCGAGATGGTAGTCGCCGTGAATGCGCGTGCGCCAACCACCGCTCGGAACCGCCGTGAAGCCCGCGAACCAGCCGTCGATCTCGGCGCGCGCAGCCAGAAGCCGGTCGATCTCGCCCTTCAGCTCCGGGCTGCGCTCGGCTTCGCGGGCGAGGACGTCCAACGCCTCGCCGGCTTCATGCCGCGCCTCGGCGACGATCTTCTGAAGCGAAGCGGCGTCGAGGGCTTCCGGGTCGAAGGCGGGATCGCCGGTGCGGGTCGCCAGCGCGGCGTGCATCTCGCCCGTGCGCCGGCCGAGCGTGCGGCCGGCGTCGAAGGTCTCCGCCGGCGCGGGAGCACCGGACAAGGCGGCCACGAGGTCGTCGGTCACGACGGCCCAGGCATCGCCCCGGTTGGCGACCCGCTCGAACAGCGCGGCGACCGCCGCGTGGCTTCCGTCCGGCCGGCGCAGCTCCAGCGAGCCGTAGAGCGCCGGCGCGCCGGTGAAGCCGGTCTTCTCGGTGAGGAACGCGGTGACCTCCAGCTCCGGCTGCTCGCCGTCGCGCAGGCGGCGGTAGAATTTCAGGATGCCGAGGCGGCCGATGCCGACCGAGGTGTTGGACTGCTCGCCCGACAGGACCTTGATCTCGGACGCCGGCACGCCCGCGACGGCGGCCAGACGCTCGGCGGCGGCCTGGCTGCGATGGACGACGAGGGCGCCCTCTCCCTCGCCGCCCTTCGCGAGACAGGCGACCACGGCCGCCGCGAAGGCCGGATCACGCGCGGCATCCGCCAGAAGGCCGCCGGCCGGACCGGCGTCCAGGCTGTGCGCGGCGGCCCCTTCCGGCGCCGCGACGAGCGGCAGGAAGTAGCGTTGCGCCTCGCCGTCCTCGATGGCGACCACCAGTTCGCCGAGTTCGGCCGCACCGATCGATCCTGCGATCGGCTCGAAACGCGCGCCCGCGACCGGCTCGGAGCGCCCGGCGAACCAGCGCTGGCGTCCGGCGAACTCGATCAGCGCGGCGGACGGCACCGAGGCCGCATCGAAGCCGTCGACCGGCGTCCTGCCCGGACTGGAGGATGAAGAGGTCATGCTGGCACTCTCGCTTCCCTGTGTTCGCGCGACGGCAAGGGCTCGAATCAGGCGGAGATCCGGAATACGGCGTAGGGCCGCTCATCCGGGCGGAACCACCAGTGCTGGATCTTGCCCGTCCAGGTGAACGTGCGCTCGTCCACGAGATCCTCGACCGTGATGGAAGCCTCGTCCCCCAGTCCGAGTTCCCAGAGGGGCACTTCGAAATGGCCCCCTTGCGGGTTGTGCGGGTCGAGGCTCACCATGACGAGGAGGTAGGACGAGCGGTCCGGCGTGCGCTTGGCGTAGTAGAGGACGTTGTCGTTCCAGAAGTTCAGGAACTCGAGGTTGCGGAAGTCCTTGAGCGCGGGTTCGGAGCGGCGGATGCGGTTGAAGAAGGCGATGTCGTCCCGGATGTTGCCTTCGCGCTTCCAGTCGAAGGCGCGGATCTCGTATTTCTCCGAGTCCTTGTACTCCTCCTTGCCCTTCACCAGCGGCTCGGATTCGCAGAGCTCGAAACCCGAATAGACGCCGTAGTTGCCGGCGAGCGTCGCCGCCAGCGCGAGCCGGATACGAAAGCCCGGACGACCGCTCGTGTGGAGGAAGAGCGGGTTGATGTCCGGCGTGTTGACGAAGAAGTTCGGCCGCATGTACTCGGCGCACTCCTCCCGCGTCAGCTCGGTCAGATACTCGCGCAGTTCCCATTTCTGATTGCGCCAGGTGAAGTAGGAATAGGACTGGTTGTAGCCGACCTTGGCGAGGCGCTTCATGAGCTTGGGCCGCGTGAAGGCCTCGGCCAGGAACACGGCGCCGGGATCCACGAGCCGCACCTCGGCGATCAGCCATTCCCAGAAGGGGAAGGGCTTGGTGTGGGGGTTGTCGACGCGGAAGATGCGCACGCCCTTGTCCAGCCAGAACAGGACGACGTCCAGAAGCTCCTGCCAGAGCGAAGGGATCGCGCCCTCGCGGTAGAAGTCCACGTTGACGATGTCCTGGTACTTCTTGGGCGGGTTCTCGGCATATTTGATCGAGCCGTCCGGCCGCCAGTCGAACCATTCGGGATGCTGCTTGATCCAGGGGTGGTCGGGCGAGCATTGAATGGCGAAGTCGATGGCGATCTCCAGCCCGTGGTCGGCCGCGCGCGTCACGAGGCGCTGGAAGTCGGCGAAGGAGCCGAGCTGGGGGTGGAGGTCCTTGTGGCCGCCCTCATGTGAGCCGATCGCGTAGGGGCTGCCGGGCTCGCCTTCCTGCGCCGTGACGTTGTTGTTCTTGCCCTTGCGGTTGGTCTTGCCGATCGGGTGGATCGGCGGGAAATAAAGGACGTCGAAGCCCATCTCGCGGATGTCGGGCAGACGCGCGATCACGTCGTCGAACGTCCCGTGGCGGTTGACGTCGCCCGACTGCGAGCGCGGCATCAGTTCGTACCAGGACGAGAACGCCGCGCGCTCGCGGTCCACCCATACCGGCACCTCGCGACCGTAGGACGAGAGGTTCTCGCGAAGGCCGACATCGCGCAGGAGGGCGATCGTCGCCTCCTCCTCGAAGGCGGCGTAGACGCTTGCGCCGTCGCCCTTGGCGGCGAGCTTGGCGATGCGCTCGCGCAGGGCCTTCAGGGCCTTCTGCTGGTCCTTGCTGCCCCGGCCCGATCCCGATGCCTTTTCGAGAAGGATCGCTCCCTCGCGCAGTTCCAGAGCGATGTCGACGCCCGCGTCCTTCTTCTTCTTGGTATCGCTCGCCCAGGTCGCGAACGTGTCGCGCCAGGCAAGGATGGTGAAGCGGTAGGGGCCGGGCTTTTCGAACGTGACCGTCGCGCCCCAGCGGTCGTTGGCGACGAAGGTGAAGGGCGTTTCCCGCCAGCCCGCATCGTCCCGACCGCGCGTGAGAAGCGCTGCGGCGATGATCTCGTGGCCGTCGGAGAAGATGTCGGCGGTGACGGTGAGCGGTTCGCCCTCGACGCGCTTCACCGCGAAGCGGCCGCCGTCGATCTCCGGCTCGACGCCCTCGATCGCGACGCGGTCGGGGCTGAGGCGGTGCAGGCGTTCCAGGGACGCTGCGGCAGCGGCCTTGCGGGCTGCCGTCTCGCGCTTCTTCGGCTTCTGCTCGGTTTCGGCCTGGGACATGGGCGGACCTTCCTGCTGCCAGTCGAGAAGCCGGGCGGACGGCTGTTCCGGCCCGCCCCGACGCGCAGAAGGAATAGGGGAAGGGCGCGTCTCTTCCAGTGCGCCCCGCCCTTTTGCCCGGCCCTTTTGTCGTCAGCCGTACCGGGTTACTCCGCCGCGGCGAAGACCTGCCGCTGCTCGCCGAGCTTCGGATTGCCGAGGGTGACGATGTCCCCGGCCTTCAGAAAGACCGGCGGCTTCATGCCGGCGCCGACCCCGTGCGGCGTGCCGGTGGTGACGATATCGCCCGGCTCCAACGCGAAGAATTCCGACGCGTAGGAGACGATCGTCGCGAAGTCGAAGATCATGTCGGCCGTGGTGCCGGTCTGCATGCGCTGGCCGTTGACGTCGAGCCACAGCTCCAGGGCGGCCGGATCCTCGATCTCGTCCGATGTCACCAGCCAGGGGCCGAGCGGGCCGAAGCCCGGCGCGCTCTTGCCCTTGATCCACTGGCCGCCGCGATCCTTCTGCCAGGCGCGTTCGGACACGTCGTTGCACAGGCAGAAGCCGGCGACGTAATCCATCGCCTCCGCCTTGGTGACCTGATAGCAGCGCTCGCCGATCACCACGGCGACCTCCACCTCCCAGTCGACCTTGGAGGAGCCCTTGGGGATCACGACGCCGTCGCGAGGGCCGGCGATCGAGGACACCGCCTTGTTGAAGAGAAGCGGCTCGGTCGGCACGTCCGAGCCGGTCTCGGCCGCGTGTTCGGCATAGTTGCGCCCGACGGCGACGAAGTTGCGCGTGCCCGCGACCGGGGGGCCCAAGCGGTGGCTCGGATCGGTCTTGGGCAGGCTCTTCGGGTCCAAGGCGCGCAGCTTCTCGAGGCCGGCGCGCGACAGCACGGCGCCCGCGATGTCGTCGATCTCGCCCGACAGGTCGCGCAAGGTGTTATCGGCGTCGATCAGGCCGGGCTTCTCCACCCCGGATTCGCCGAATCGGACCAGTCGCATGGAAATCTCCCTTTCGGTTGCTGGGTCATGTCCGCGGGCTGACAGGCATAGGCCGAAGGAGGCATGAGAGGCCAGAGCTTGCCGCGCGCAAGCGCCGCAGGTCGTCCGCAAAAGCTTTGCATGCGTCGTCGTGGGCATCGCGGGTGCAGAAGCGTCGCGACAGAAGGGCACGCAACAGCGGCCGGGCGCCTGATGGCGCCATGAAGCGGACATCGCATGGCCGGAAACCGAGGGCGGGTCGGCTCGCGGAGCTTCCGAGGCGTCGCACGGCAGCTCGCAGAAAAGGAGACTTGAAGCGACCGAACAAGCCACTCTACGCTCCCAAAGCATTTGGCGAAGCATGACGCTTCGTCGGCCAGGTCGAGGCAGGCGACGAGTTGCGCGCCGGCCCGACCGAGTTCGCTCGGAAGCAACAGCAAAGCCATGCGCCGATCCAAGCGTTTCTCGAATCTGCCGCTACCGTTCGGCTTGTTTCTGGTCGCCCTCGGGTTGTCGTCGGCCGTCGGCGTCTACTCGTATGCGCGGGCGCTGGACCAGTCGGTGGCCGTCGGGTCGGGAACGCTGAGGCTCGCCTCCGCGGCCTTGTCGGGACACCTCGCGCGCTACGAGGCTCTGCCCGTGCTGGTTGCGGAACGGCCGGAGGTGCTCGCTCTTCTGGCACGGCCCCGCGACGAGGCGGCCCGCCGTGAAGCCAACCTCTACCTGAAGTCGGTCAATTCGCTTCTGTCGTCCTCGGACGTCTATCTCATGCTGACCGACGGCGAAACGATCGCTGCCAGCAACTTCAACGGCCCCGGCAGCTTCGTCGGCGAGAACTTCCGCTACCGGCCCTATTTCCAGGACGCGGCCGAAGGACGGCAGGGACGCTTCTACGGCCTGGGCACGACGTCGGGCAAACGCGGCTACTACTTCTCCGCGCCGGTCCGCGCGAACGGCGTGGTCGCCGGCATCGTCGTCATCAAGGTGGATCTCGATTCCCTCGAGGCCGCCTGGGCAAGCGGCGAGTTCGAAATCATCGTGACCGACCCCGAGGGCATCATCTTCATGGCCGGTCGGCCGGACTGGCGCTTCCGCATCTTCGAGCGCGGGCCGCCGGATGCCCTGTCGCGGACCGAGGAAAGTCGACGATACGCAAACGAGCCATTGCCTGATCTCGGGGCAACCCGCTTCAAAGCCGGCAATCGGACCATCGTGGAAATTCCGGAGAAGGATGTCCTGCGCAGCTTCGTCACCCTCTCGGAGCCGATGCCCGAGGCCGGCTGGACCGTGCGGGTGCTGGTGGATCGAGCGCCGGCGCGACTTTTGGGCGTGGTCGTGGGCTTTGCGGTGCTGTTCCTGCTGGGCATCGGGGGCTTTGCCTTCGCGGCTCTCCAGCAGCGCCGGCACCGGCTGGCCGAGCGCGAGAGGGCACGTGCCGAGGCGCATGTGGAACTGGAACAGCGGGTCAGCGAGCGGACCGCCAAGCTCGCCAGCGTCAATATGCGTCTGAAGAAAGAAGTGGCCGATCGACGGGCCGCCGAAGATCTCCTGCGCCGGACGCAGTCCGATCTCGTGGAAGCGGGCAAGCTCGCGGCGCTCGGACAAATGTCGGCAGCGCTCAGCCACGAGTTCAACCAACCTCTCGCGGCCGCCAGCGCCTACGCCGACAGCACGACCGTGCTCCTTCAGCGCGGCCGCATCGAGGAGGCGAAAGAGAATGTCGAACGGATCGCCAGCCTCGTCGACCGCCTGACGAAGATTTCCCGACATCTGCGCAATTTCGCCCGGCGACCGGAGGAACAACTGGAGGCCGTCGATGTTCATGCGGTCGTCGCCGACGCGCTGGCCATCGCGGAATGGCGCCTGAAGGCCGCCGATGCGGAGGTAGAAACCCAGCTCGACCCACGGATCACGCATGTTTCGGCCGTGCCGGTCCGTCTGCAGCAGGTGCTGGTGAACCTCATCTCCAACGCTGCCGACGCGGTGGAGGGCGGCGAGTGCCGAACGGTGGTCGTCTCGGCGACTCCCGAACCCGACGGTCAGGTGCGCATCGCCGTGGCCGATCGGGGACCGGGCGTTCCCGACGCCATCCTGCCGCGCATCTTCGATCCCTTCTTCACCACGAAGGGCGTCGGCAAGGGACTTGGTCTCGGCTTGTCCATCTCCTACAACATCGTGCGCGACTTCGGCGGGAGCCTGTCGTGCGAGAAGCGGGCCGGTGGCGGCGCGGCCTTCTCCCTGACCCTTCGAACCCCCTCCATGGCCAACTCCGAGGCTGCCCTGTGAAGGATGCGACGGTCCTCCTCGTCGAGGACGAAAAGGAAGTTCGCCTGTCCTACACGCAGGCGCTGGATCTCGCGGGCTTCCATGTTCGCGCCTTCGCCAGCGCCGACGGCGCGCTCGAACAAGTCGGACACGGGCTGTCCGGCATCGTCGTCACCGATATCCGCCTCGCCTCCGGCATGGACGGGATGACCCTGCTCGGCCGCATCAAGGCGATCGATCCCGATATTCCCGTCGTGCTCGTCACCGGCCATGCCGACACCGCGCTTGCCGTTTCGGCCATGCGCGAGGGCGCCTACGACTTCATCGAGAAGCCCTGCCCGCCGCGCCAGCTGGTGGATGTCGTGTCGCGCGCTCTCGACCGTCGCCGGCTGGTGCTGGAAAACCGTCGCCTGCGAACGCTGGCCGACAGCCGTCGCGACGATCTCGAACTGCGCCTGATCGGGCGCACCACAGCGATGGTCGACCTGCGCTATCGTATTCGTGCGCTGGCCGCCGCCGATGCCGACGTGCTTGTCACCGGGGCCACGGGGACGGGCAAGGAGGTCGTATCGCGCGCGCTCCACGACATCAGCGCCCGCAAGGCCCGGTCCTTCGTGGTGGTGGATTGCGCGGCCTTGCCGTCGAACCTGGCCGAGGACGAACTCTTCGGCCACGAAGCGGGCGCCTTTCCCGGTGCCGTGCGGGCGCGTTTTGGAAAGTTCGAGCAGGCCCATGGCGGCACGCTGCTGCTCGACGAGATCGCCTCCCTCCCCCTCGACCTCCAAGCCAAGCTCCTGCGCGTGATCCAGGACCGGACGGTGACGCGGATCGGCTCCCATGTGCCTGTCTCGGTAGACTTGCGGATCGTCGCCACCATGAAGAGCGACCCGCAAGAGGAAGTCGCCGCGGGTCGGCTGCGGCCCGACCTTCTCTACCGCCTGAACGTCGTGACCTTGCGCCTGCCCTCGCTGGACGAGCGACGGGAGGACGTCGCCCTCCTGTTCCTGAAGTTCGTGTCCGAGGCGGCCGTTCGCCTCGGACGCGACGATGCAAGCGTGCCCCCGGCGGTGCTCGACGACATCGCGCGCCGCGCCTGGCCCGGCAATGTGCGCGAGGTGCGCAACGCGGCGGAGCGCTACGTGCTCGGCCTCGGCGTTTCAGCGGCCGAGGACGCGCGCGACCAGCCCGCTACCCGGCGTCTGGCGGACAGGGTGGCCGAATACGAGCGATCGTTGATCGCCGGGGCACTTGCAACGTCAGGCGGCAGCCTGAAGGCGGTCTATGAAAGCCTCGGCGTTTCGCGCAAGACGCTCTACGAGAAGATGCAGAAGTTCGGTCTCGACAAGCGCGGGTTCGGCGATGACGATGGCGGGGACGAGACGACATAACGGGTCTCGCAACGGCGGCGGCCCGCCTTTGGCTCCCAATGGGTCGATATCCACCCATCGCGAACGCGCAGATGGGTCATATTCCACCCATCGGCGGGGCGCTCGTCGAAATCTCTTGGCCGAGTGCCGGTGTTTGCCGTTGCGTCGCCCCATGGGCCTGCGCTCTTTTTGCCGAGCCGCATCGTGTTGGGAGACAGAAGGCGGTCCGACAAGCTGTCTGGGAGGACACGCATGACGCTTCAGCTTCTCTAAGCTTCCAGTTTCCAGCACCGACCGACCGGGCGCCGTCCGCTGCCCGTCGATGGGTCCGTCCGCTGCTGGCCGATCATCCGCCACCATACCGAGCCACCCTTCTGGGAAGGGTTGCCGACGCCGCTCACCTTTAGTCTGGGAGGAACCCTCATGCTCTTGAAACATCTCGCCGTTCTGTCCATCGGCGCGGTCCTGTCCGCCACGTCGGCGTTCGCGCAATCTGATTACCCGACGCAGCCGATCACGATTGTAGTCCCCTTCTCGGCGGGTGGGCCCACGGACACGGTGACGCGTCTGATCGCACAGACGATGACGAGCGAGCTCGGCCAGCAGGTTCTGGTTCAGAACGTGGGCGGTGCTGGCGGCACGCTGGGCGCGGGCCAGGTGGCGCAGGCCAAACCCGACGGCTACACGCTGCTTCTGCACCACATCGGCATGTCGACGGCCCCGACGCTCTACCGCCAGCTCGCCTTCGACCCGCTCACGGCCTTCGCGCCGATCGGTCAGGTGACCTCCGTGCCGATGACGATCGTCTCGCGCAAGGACCTCGAGCCCGCCGACGCGGCCGGCCTCGTCGCCTACCTGAAGGAGAACGGCGCCGACACGACCTACGCCCATGCCGGCATCGGCTCGGCCTCGCATCTGTGCGGCATGCTCCTGCAGGAGGCTCTCGGCGTCCAGATGATCACCGTGCCCTATCAGGGCGCGGCGCCCGCCATGACGGACATCGTCGGCGGCCAGGTCGACGTCCTGTGCGACCAGACCACCAACACCACCAACCAGATCAAGGCTGGCGAGGTGAAGGCCTATGCGGTGACGACGCCTGAGCGCGTCGCCTCCCTGCCCGACCTGCCGACCACCCAGGAGGTCGGCCTCGACAAGCTGCAGATCGGCGTCTGGCATGGCCTCTATGCGCCCGCCGGCACCGACCCGGCGATCATCGCCAAGCTGGAAGGCGCCCTGCAGAAGGCGCTGGCCGACGAGACGGTGAAGTCCCGCTTCGCCGAACTCGGCACTGCGCCGGTCTCGGCCGAGGAGGCGACGCCGGAGTCCCTGAAGAACCAGCTCTCCACGCAGATCGAGCTGTGGCGCCCGATCATCCAGGCCGCCGGCACCTACGCCGACTGATCCCGGCACGACGATCCGCATGACGTCGGCCGGCCGGGGCGCCTTGCTTCCGGTCGGCCCGCGCAAGAACGATGGCCTGGGGGGCAAACCACATGCATGCATCCGAGGGCGCCAAGTCGCGCCGCGACCTTCTGGCCGGCCTGATCTTCATCGCGATCGCCGCCGGCTTCGCTTTCGAGGCGTCGAACTACGAGATGGGCCGGGCGATCCGCATGGGACCGGGCTTCATCCCGATGACGCTGGCCATCTTGCTCGCCCTGTTCGGGGTGATGATCATCGTCGCCGGCCTGAAGAAGGACGAGCGGGTCGAGAAGACGCCGATCCCCTGGAAGGGCATACTCCTGATCCTGGCCGCACTCGTCATCTTCGGCGAGTTCGGCACCCTTCTGGGCCTCGTGCCGGTGGTCTTCATCGGCACCGCCGTCGTGGCGCTCGCCTCGGCAAAGAACCCGGTCGGCTCGGCGCTCGTCATCGCCGCCTGCATGTCGGCCCTGTGCTGGCTGGTCTTCAAGGTGGGCCTGGGCATCACCCTGCCGACCTTCGGCCCCCTTCTCACCTTCTCCTGAGGCGCGCCGATCCATGGAACTCCTGTCCCATCTCGCCCTCGGCTTCGAGACGGCGCTCACCCCCGTCAACGTCTTCTGGTGCTTCATCGGCGTGCTGCTCGGCACGCTGGTCGGCGTCCTGCCCGGCATCGGACCGACGGCGACCATCGCCATGCTCCTGCCGATCACCTTCTCCTTTTCGCCCGTCACCGCGCTCATCATGCTGTCGGGCATCTACTACGGCGCCCAGTACGGCGGCTCCACCACCGCCATCCTGATCAACCTGCCGGGCGAAAGCTCCTCGGCGGTCACTGCCATCGACGGCTACCAGATGGCCAGGAAAGGCCGGGCGGGCACCGCGCTCGCCACCGCCGCGCTCGGCTCCTTCTTCGCCGGCTCGGTCGCAACGTTGCTTCTGGCCATTGCCGCCCCGCCGCTCGCACGGGTCGCCCTTCAGTTCGGCGCGCCCGAATACTTCGCGCTGATCGTGCTCGGCCTTCTCGTCTCGATCTCGCTCGCCCACGGCTCGATCGTCAAGGCGCTCGCCATGATCTGCCTCGGCCTGCTGCTGGGCACCGTCGGCCAGGACATCTATACCGGGACGCCCCGCTTCACCTTCGGCCAGCTCGAGCTCTACCAGGGCATCAACTTCGTCTCCATCGCGGTCGGCGTCTTCGGCGTCGCCGAGATCTTCCGCAACCTCGAGAACGAGACGACACGCGAGATCGGGGTCAAGAAGGTCTCCGGTCTCTGGTTGACGAAGGACGACTTCAAGCGCATCGCCGGCCCCGTCGTGCGCGGCACCGCGCTCGGCTCCATCCTCGGCGTCCTGCCGGGCGGCGGCCACGTCCTATCCTCCTTCGCCTCCTACTCGATGGAGAAGAACCTCGCCTCCAACAAGTCGGAGTTCGGGCAAGGCGCCATCCAGGGCGTCGCCGGGCCGGAAAGCGCCAACAACGCGGCCGCGCAGACCTCCTTCATTCCGCTGCTCACGCTCGGCATCCCCGCCCACCCCGTCATGGCGCTGATCGTGGGTGCCTTCATCCTCCAGGGCATCACGCCCGGACCCAACGTCATCAACACGCAGCCGGCCCTGTTCTGGGGCATCATCGCCTCCATGTGGATCGGCAACGTGCTGCTCGTCATCCTGAACCTGCCGCTGATCGGGCTCTGGGTGAAGATGCTGACCATCCCCTACCGCATCCTCTTCCCCGCCATCGTGCTGTTCGCCGCCATCGGCTGCTACTCGATCAACAACAACCCGTTCGACGTCTATGCCATCGGCGTCTTCGGCGTCATAGGCTACGTCCTGATCCGCCTCGGCTGCGAGCCCGCCCCGCTGCTGCTCGGCTTCGTGCTGGGTCCCCTGCTCGAGGAGCACCTGCGCCGCGCCATGATCATCTCGCGCGGTAACGCCATGGTCTTCCTGGAGCGGCCTATCTCGGCCTCGCTCCTGGCACTTGGCCTTGCCTGCGTGGTCTTCGCGCTCCTCCCCTCCATCCGAAACAAGCGGAAGGAAGTCTTCGTCGAAGACGACTGAGGCATCGAGCATAGACGCAGGAAGCATCCCCAGACCTCACGGTCTGGGGATGCTTCCTGGCGTTCGGGCGATACGTTGATCGTTCGACCTTTTCGAAAGAGCCGACAGGGCCAAGCAGGTCAGGCCTTCGGCAGGCGTCATCACGCCCGCGCTTCATGGCTTTGAACACTGTTCGGACGTGGACGTCAGCGCGCCTGCACCTCGCCGCCCTGGCAGACCGGAGCGCTCCGGGAAGCAGCTGGCTGGTCGAGCCGTTCCGGCGGTTCGCCGTACATCCCACGCGCGTGGACCTTGCGCCCGTTGGCGTAGGTCGCCGCCACGTTGCGCTCATCGCCCATGGTCATCAGAACGAAAAGCTCCTCCTCCAGCGTCTCGACACGCTCGGCGCGTCGGCGCTGCGCCGGGGTAGCCGCCGTGTCGAGAAGGACGAAGTCGGCCTCGAAGCCCGGCGCCACCTGCCCGATCCGGTCGCCCATTCCGATCGCGTCGGCGTTTCCGGCGGCGAGCATGTAGAAGGCGGCGTGGCCGCGCAGCTTCTGGCCGCGCAGAGCCAGGACCTTGTAGCCCTCGGCGGCCGTCGTCAGCATGGAATAGGACGTGCCGCCGCCGATGTCGGTGGCGATGCCGGTCCTCAAACCGCTTTGAAGCGCCGCGTCGCGGTCGAAGAGGCCGGAGCCCAGAAAAAGGTTGGAGGTCGGGCAGAAGACCGCCGTCGCCCCCGCCTCCGCCAGCGCCGTGCGCTCGCGCTCCGACAGGTGGATGCAGTGGCCGAAGAGCGCCTTGGGCCGAACGAGGCCGTAGCGCTCGTAGACGGCCGTATAGTCCTTGGCCCACGGGAATAGCTCGGCGACGAAGGCGATCTCACCGTGGTTCTCGGAGAGGTGCGTCTGGATGTGGAGGCCGGGATGCTCGGCGGCGAGCGCCTGCGTCGCCTCCAGCTGCGCCTCCGTCGAGGTCGGCGCGAAGCGAGGCGAGATGGCGTAGGACAGGCGGCCGTTGCCGTGCCAGCGGCGGATGAGATCCTTCGACTCGTCATAGCCGCGCTGCGGCGTGTCGAGGAGCGCCGGCGGCGCGTTGCGGTCCATCATCACCTTGCCGCCAACCATGCGCAGGCCCAGGCGCTGGCTTTCCGTGAAGAAGCTCTCGGCCGACTGCGGATGCGAGGTGCAGAAGGCGACCGCCGTGGTCGTCCCGTTGCGCAGAAGCTCGGCCATCAGGAAGCGCGCGGCGGCGTCCGACACGGCCGGGTCGCCGTAGCGGGACTCCTCGGGGAAGGTGTATTTCGACAGCCACTCCATCAGCTCGGTCCCGTAGGAGCCGATCACCTGGGTCTGCGGCATGTGGAGATGCGGGTCGATGAAGCCCGGCATCAGGAGATGCGGGCGGTGGTCCGCGACGGGCATCGAAGGGTCGAGGCGGGGCAGAAGCTCCCCCGCCTCGCCGACCGCCTCCACCACCCCGTCGCGCACCACGACGAGCCCGTCGGCGATGTAGCGATGCGAGACGTCGACGCCGGCAAGGAGCGGATGCGCGTGATAGGTGAGGACGCGCGCACGGATCGCCAGCGTGCCGCCGGCCGGATGGATGTCGGTCATGTCTTCGATCTCTTATGGGCGCCAGACGCCGTCGCCGGACCGGATCCAGCGCGCCAGCGCCAGCCGCTCCTCCGGCTCGAGCCCGGTGATGTTGCCAGGCGGCATGGCATGGCTGCGCACGGCCTGCCGGTCGATCAGCGAGGCGTTGAGGACGATGTCGCGACCCGTCTCGAGAAGGATCGCCTTCGGCGCGTGGCTGATGCCTGGCCAGAGCGGCGCGCGGGAGTGGCACATGGAGCAGCGCGACTGGACGATGCTCTCGGCCTCAGTGAAATGCGCGGAGCGGGCGAGCGCGACCTGCGGGTCGGCGGGGAAGTCGAGGCTCGTCTCGGCCGCTGTCGGCTCCGAGCCGGGCGCCGCGCGCCAGCCGGGTGCGCCCGAGAGCGTGATCACCGCGGCGAACAGGATGCCGGCTACGGCCCAGCACCACCAGAGCTGCTGTCCCGTCTTGTGCATCGTGTTGAAGAAGTGGCGCACCACCGCGCCGATCAAGAGCACGAGACCGGCGATCACCCAGTTCCACTCCGTGGCGAAGGCCAGCGGGTAGTGGTTGGACAGCATCAGGAAGACGACCGGCAGCGTCAGGTAGTTGTTGTGGAGCGAGCGCTGCTTGGCCGCCGCGCCGAGGCGCGGGTCGGGCGTGCGACCGGCCTTGAGATCGGCCACCACGATCTTCTGATTGGGGATGATCAGCATCGCGACGTTGGCGGTCATGATCGTGGCGATCATGGCGCCCGTATGCAGCATCGCGCCGCGCCCGGAGAAGAGCTGGCTGAAGACGAAGCTCGCCGCCACGACATAGACGAAGAGAACGCCGAGCAGCGCCGAATCGTTGTTCCTCAGGGGCGACTTGCAGATCGCGTCGTAGACGACCCAGCCGAGCCCGAGCCCGAGGAGGCCGATCAGCGTCGCCCCCCAGGCCGGCAGGTCCGCCTTGGCCGGGTCGATCAGGTAGAGTTCGGCCCCGAGATAGTAGACGAGGAACAGGAGCGCGAAGCCGGAGAGCCAGGTCGCGTAGCTCTCCCATTTGAACCAGGTCAGGTCCTCCGGCATGTGCGGCGGGGCGACCATGTATTTCTGGATGTGGTAGAAGCCGCCGCCATGGACCTGCCATGCCTCGCCGCCGACGCCGACCATGGGCGCCCCGTGCGGCTTGCGCAGGCCGAGGTCGAGCGCGATGAAGTAGAAGGACGAGCCGATCCAGGCTATGGCGGTGACGACGTGCAGCCAGCGCACGCCGAACTGCAGCCATTCGGCGAAATAGGTCCACATGGGATAGCCCCCGAAGCGCCGCCCCCTTGTCGCGGACACTCCCAACGTTGATCCGATGTGCCTTGAGCGGCCCCTCGCCGTTCAGGAGACGGTGGGAGGAGCAGGCGTTGGTTGCGAAGGGCGCTCAGCGCCCTTCGAAGGGTTCTAGAATGCCTTGCCCAACCGCAGTCGGGCAAGGGGCCGCGGCGCGACAGGCCGCGCTTAGTTGCGCACGCCCTCGACGTACCAGTCCATCTTCAGGAGATCGGCGTCCGGAACCACCGCACCCGCCGCGACCTTCTCGGCGCCCGACTGGTCCTTGATCGGGCCGGTGAAGACCTCGTAGGTGCCGGCCTTGGTCTCGTCGATGACCTTCTGCGCGGCGGCCTTCACGTCGGCCGGCATCTTCTCGTTGAAGGGGGCCATCTCGACCTCGCCCTCCTTCATGCCGAGCCAGACGTTGTCGGCCTTCCAGGTGCCGTCGATCACCGCGTTGATGCGGTTGACGTAGTAGGGACCCCACTGGTCCACGATGGCGGTCATGTGGGCGTTGGGCGCGAAGCTCGTCATGTCCCAGGCCTGGCCGAAGGCGATGGCGCCGCGCTTCTCGGCCTCCTGAAGCGGGCCGGGGCTGTCGGTGTGCTGGGTGATGACGTCGGCGCCCTGGTCGAGCAGCGCGCCGGTCGCCTGCGCCTCCTTGGCCGGGTCGTACCAGGAGTTCACCCAGACGACCTGCGTCTCGAAGTTCGGGTTCACCTTGCGGGCGGCGATGGTGAAGGCGTTGATGCCCATCACCACTTCCGGGATCGGGAAGGAGGCGACGTAGCCGGCCTTGCCGGTCTTGGACATCATGCCCGCGATCGTGCCGAGCACGGCGCGGCCCTGATAGAAGCGCGAGTTGTAGAGCGCCATGTTGGGCGCCTGCTGGTAGCCCGTCGCGTGCTCGAACTTCACGTTCGGGAACTGCTTGGCGACCTTCAGCGTCGGGTTCATGAAGCCGAAGGAGGTCGCGAAGATGATGTCGTTGCCGTCCTGCGCGAGCTGGCGGATGACGCGCTCGGCGTCCGGCCCCTCGGCGACGTTCTCGACATAGCTCGTCTGGACCTTGTCCCCGAGCTTCTCCTCCAAGAACTTGCGGCCCTGGTCGTGGGCATAGGTCCAGCCGAAGTCGCCGACCGGGCCGACATAGACGAAGGCGGCCTTGACCGGGCGGTCGGAGACCTGCGCGAAGGCCGGCAGACCGAGCGCGGTGACGGCGGCGATCGCGGCACCCCCGAGGAGGACTTGGCGGCGGTTGAACAGGCTCATGAGGGCTCCTTGCAAGGGCATGGGTGTGGTCAGGCGGTTGCCCGGAACGGCTTGCCGAGGCAGGCCGGCGCGGCATTCCGCGTCCGCGCGCTGCCCGAGATCAGGGCCAGCACCAGTACGGTCGCGAGATAGGGAAGGCTCGTCAGGAACTCCGGCGCGACCAGCGACCAGCCGGCCGCCTTGGCCTGAAGTTCCAGCGTGATGACGGCGCCGAAGAGATAGGCGCCGAGAAGAAGGCGCCCCGGCCGCCAGGAGGCGAAGACGACGAGCGCGATGGCGATCCAGCCCCGCCCCGCCGTCAGCCGCTCGGCCCACATTGGGGTCAGCACCAGCGAGTAGTAGGCGCCGGCGAGCCCCGCCATCGCCCCGCCGAAGAGGACGGCGAGATAGCGCACCTTCAGGACGGGATAGCCGATCGAATGGGCCGAAGCGTCGCTCTCGCCGACCGCGCGCAGGATCAGCCCGGCCCTGGAATGCTTCAGGAACCACCAGACGCCGAAGGTGAGGAGGAGCGAGAGATAGACGACCGGCGAATAGCCGAATAGGACGCGCCAGATCGGGTCGCCCGACAGCGAGGCTGGAAAGACCGAGCCCAGGGTCGGCGTGGTGATGCCGACGAAGCCGGCGCCGGCCAGCGCCGAGACGCCCGTGCCGAAGATCGTGAGGGCCAGGCCCGTCGCCACCTGGTTGGCGGTGAGCGTCAGGGTCAGCCAGGCGAAAATCAGCGACGAGGCGGCGCCCGTCGCGATCGCCGCGAGCGCGCCCGCCCAGGGCGAGCCGACCGTGACGGACACGGCGAAGCCCGTGACCGCGCCGATCAGCATCATGCCCTCGACGCCGAGATTGAGGACGCCGGACTTCTCGACCACGAGCTCGCCCAGCGCCGCGATCAGGATGGGCGTCGCGGAGGCGACGACCGCGACGATGATGGCGACGAGGAGTTCGGGGGTCATGCGGCGGCTCCCCGGCCGGACGTGGGTTCGGGCGCGAGGCTGGGGGTCGACGCGGGCGGGATCGGCGCCGGCGCGGCGGCCGGGCCTGCGCCGCCCGTCAGTCGATAGCGGACGAGGATGTCGACCGCGAGCAGGAAGAACAGCATCATCGCCTGGAACACGCCGATGGCTGCGGCCGGCAGGCCGATCGTGGTCTGCGCGCTCTCGCCGCCCACATAAGTGAGCGCCAGGACCAGCGCGGCGAGCACGATGCCAACCGGATGGAGGCGCCCGAGAAAGGCGACGATGATGGCGGTGAAGCCGTAGCCGACGGGAAAGCTCGGGACCATCTGGCCGAACGGGCCGGAGGCCTCGAAGATGCCGGCGAGGCCCGCCATGGCGCCCCCCAGAGCCATGCACAGCCAGACGACACGCGCCTCCCGGAAGCCGCCGTAGCGCGCCGCCTGGGGGCTGAGGCCGACGACGCGCACCTGGAAGCCAGCCACCGTGCGCGCGATCAGGAACCAGACGGCCAGGGCGAGGGCCAGCGCGACGGGGATGCCGATATGGATCAGCGTTCCCGGCACCGCATAGGGCAGCGTCTGGGCGGACGAGAACATCGCCGTCTGCGGGAAGTTGAAGCCCATCGGGTCCTTCCAGGGCCCGCGCATCAGGTAATACAGGATCTGGATCGCGACGTAGTTCAGCATCAGCGACGACAGGATCTCCGAGACGCCGAGCCGGTTGCGCAGGAAGGCCGGGATCGCGGCCCAGGCCATGCCCCCGAGAACGCCCGCCGCCACCATCGCCGGCAGGATCCAGAACCCGTCCATGTCCAGGGTCAGGAGGGCGACGCCGGTGCCGGCGAGGCCTCCGATGACGTATTGCCCCTCGGCGCCGATATTCCAGACATTGGCGCGGAAGCCGACGGACAGGCCGATCGCGATGGTGGCGAGCGGCGCCGCCTTCACCAGAAGGTCCTGCCAGCGATAGGGGTTGAAGAGGGGCGTGACGAAGATCTCGCGCGCGGCGCCGAGCCCGTCGTAGCCGAGAAGCGTGAAGACCACCGTGCCGACGAGAAGCGTCAGTGCGACGGCGAGAACGGGCGTTGCGAAGAGCATCGCACGGCTCGGCTCGCGGCGGGGAACGAAGCGCAGCGCCATCAGGCGGCCTCGGCACCGGCTTGGGGCTCGCCGTGCAGCCCACCCATCAGGAGGCCGACCCGCTCGATCGAGATGCCCTTCACGCTCATGGATTCCGACAGGCGCCCCTCGTTGAGGACCGCAAGCCGGTCGCACAGTTCCAGCAGCTCGTCGAGGTCCTGGCTGACCACCACGATCGCGGCACCGCGCGCCGCGAGGTCGATCATCGCCTGGCGGATGAAGGAGGCGGCGCCGGCATCGACGCCCCAGGTCGGCTGCGAGACCACGAGAACTGCCGGTTCCTGGCCGATCTCGCGCCCCATGATGAACTTCTGCAAGTTGCCGCCCGACAGGCTGCCGGCGAGCGCCCCGTCGCCCGTCGCCTTGACGGAGAAGGCGGAGATGACGCCCCTGGCATAGTCGCGCGCGGCCGACAGGCGGATCAGCCCGCCCGAGGCCAGCCCCTTGCGGGTGCGTGCGGAGAGGATCGCGTTCTCGGCCAGCGACAGGGCGGGCACGGCGGCGTGGCCGTTGCGCTCTTCCGGCACCGTGGAAAGGCCGAGGCGGCGGCGGGCGGACACGCCCTCGCGCTCGACACGCCGGTCCCCGATCGTGATGGAGCCGGCGACGCCGGCGAGCTTCTCGCCGGACAAGACTTCCAGGAGTTCGTTCTGTCCGTTGCCCGCGACGCCCGCGATGCCGAGGATTTCGCCGGAGCGCACGGAAAAGGACACGTCCTTGAGGCTGGTGCCGAAGGGCGGGTCGCCGGGCGCGGACAAGGCCTCGACCTGCAGGCGGACCTCGGCGAGCCGACCCTCGGCCTTCGGCTTCAAGGCTTTCAGCGAGCCGCCGATCATCAGCTCGGCCATGGATCTGGCGGTCTCCTCGCGCGGGTCGCAGGAGGCGACCACCCGGCCGCCGCGCAGGATCGTGGCAGACGTGCAGAGCGCTTTGATCTCGCCGAGCTTGTGCGAGATGTAGAGGATCGAGCAACCCTCGGACGCCAGCTGGCGCAGCACGCCGAACAGGGCGTCCACCTCCTGCGGCGTCAGGACGGAGGTCGGCTCGTCCATGATCAGGAGCTTTGGCTTGCCCAGAAGCGCGCGCACGATCTCGATGCGCTGGCGCTCGCCGACGGAGAGCGTATGCACCTCGCGATGCGGGTCGAGGCCGAGGCCGTAGGCCGTCATCACCTCGCGCACGCGCGCCTCCAGCTCGCGCCGGGGCGGCGGATCGTCCATGCCGAGGGCGACGTTCTCCAGAACCGTCATCGCCTCGAACAGGCAGAAGTGCTGGAACACCATGCCGATGCCCAAGGCTCGCGCCTCGCGCGGCGAGCCGACGCGCACCGGCCGGCCGTCGAAGAGCATCACGCCCTCGTCGGCCTGCTGCACGCCGTAGATGATCTTGACGAGGGTGGACTTGCCGGCGCCGTTCTCGCCGAGCAGGGCATGGATGCGGCCGGGCTCGACGGAAAAGGAAATGTCGTCGTTGGCGACGACGCCGGGAAAGCGCTTCGAAATGCCCTTCAGTTCAAGACGATGCGCCATGGAACTCCGACCGGCGTCAAACCGGTATCCGTTATTGCACCATGTTTACGCAGGCGCAAAGCCTGCGCAATCCTGGCCCAGGTTTTGCCCAAGAAGTTGAACGACGAGCTCGGCCGCGACCATGGCCGCGATCACCGTCGGCCGCTTGTCGCGCACCGACGAGGCGCCGATCGGCAGGACGAGGCGGGCAATTCGCGCGCCCTCGCCGCGCTCCTCCAGAAAACGGCGGAACTTCTCGCGCTTGGTGGCCGAGCCGATCATGCCGACATAGGCGGCATCGTTCCGCGCGAGCGCCGCCGCGGCGATCAGGAAGTCGAGCCCGTGGTCGTGGGTCATCACGACGAAGGCCGATCCGACCGAAGCCCCGGCGATCTCCGCCTCGGGCATCGCGGGCCGCCGCCGCTCGACGCCCGGCGGCAGCTCGGCGAGCCGGTCGGCGCGGGTGTCGACGACGAGCGTGCGGAGCGGCAGCGGCTCCAGTGCGCGCGCGGTCGCCTGGCCGGTGTGGCCGGCGCCGAAGAGATAGACATGCGGCCAGGCGAGGCGCGCCGTCTCGTCCGCCCGTTCCAGCGTCTCCAGAAGCGCCGCCGTGCCGCGTTGGAGACCGAGCACCACGCGCCCGCCGCAGCACTGGCCGATGGCGGGGCCGAGCGGGATGTCGAGCCGCCCCTCGCGCTCGCCGGCCGCGAGCATGCGCCGCGCCTCGGCGATGCCCTCCATTTCCAGCGCTCCGCCCCCGACCGTGCCGAAGACGCCGGTCGCGGTGACCAGCATCGCCGCGCCCGCCTCGCGCGGGGTGGACCCTTCGGCGCGCTCGACCCGCACCACGAAGGCGGGATCGCGGGCGGCAAGCGCGACTTTCAGGTCGGCCAGCAAGGTCACGCTCCCCGCACCGCCTCGACGGCGGCGAGGATGCGCTCCGGGGTCGCCGGGGCGTCGAGGTCGGGGAAGCGACGGTGATCACCCGCCGCGCAGACGGCATCCCCCAGCGCGGAGAAGACCGAGAGCGCCAGCATGAAGGGCGGCTCGCCGACGGCCTTGGAGCGGAAGATCGTGTCGGCGGGATTGCGCCCCTTGTCCCAGAGCGCGACGCGCAGGTCGTCGGGCCGGTCATTGGCGGTGGGGATCTTGTAGGTGGAGGGTGCGTGGGTGCGCAGCCGCCCCGCCTTGTCCCACCAGAGCTCCTCCATGGTGAGCCAGCCCATCCCCTGGATGAAGCCGCCCTCGACCTGGCCGAGATCGAGCGCCGGGTTCAGGGAGCGGCCGACATCGTGCAGGATGTCGGCGCGCAGGAGGCGGTTCTCGCCAGTGAGCGTGTCGATCACGACCTCCGAGCAGGAAGCGCCGTAGGCGAAGTAGTAGAACGGCTTGCCGCTCGCCGTTTCGCGGTCGTAGGCGATGCCGGGCGTGGCGTAGAAGCCCGTGGAGGAGAGCGAGACGCGCGCGAGATAGGCCTCGCCGACGAGGTCGCGGAAGCGTATCTCCTTCTGGCCGATCCGCACGCGACCGGGCTCGAACTCCACCGCCTCGCGCGCCACCTTGTATCGCGAGACGGCATAGTCGATCAGCCGCTCCTTGATGGTGCGCGCGGCGGCCTGGGCTGCCATGCCGTTGAGGTCGGAGCCCGAGGAGGCGGCCGTCGCCGAGGTGTTGGGCACCTTGGCCGTGGTGGTGGCCGTGATCTTCACGTCCGCGACGTCGATCTGGAACTCCTCGGCCACAACTTGAGCGACCTTGGTGAAGAGGCCCTGCCCCATCTCCGTGCCGCCGTGGTTGAGATGGACCGAGCCGTCCTTGTAGACATGGACCAGCGCGCCGGCCTGGTTGAGATGGGTCGTGGTGAAGGAGATGCCGAACTTCACCGGCGTCAGCGCCAGGCCCTTCTTGAGAACGGGGCTCGACGCGTTGAAGGCGCGCACCGCCTCGCGCCGGGCGCGGTAGTCGCTGGAGGCTTCGAGTTCGGCGACGATCTCGCCGATCACGCAGTCCTCGACGGCCATGTGGTAGGGCGTGCGGCCCGACGCGCCCTCGCCCATCGCGGCGTAGAAGTTGCGCTTGCGCACATCCAGCGGATCGAGCTTCAGGTCGAAGGCGATGCGGTCGATCGCCCGCTCGATCGCGACCATGCCCTGCGGCCCGCCGAAGCCGCGAAAGGCCGTGTTGGAGACGGTGTTGGTCTTCAGGCGCCGCGAGTGGATGTGCGCGGCCTGGAGGTCGTAGGCGTTGTCGGCGTGGAACATCGCGCGGTCGGCGATCGCGCCCGACAGGTCCTTGGAATAGCCGCAGCGGACCGCGTGGCGGAAGGCGGCGCCGAGGATGCGGCCCTCGCCGTCATGGCCGACGCGGTAGTCGGCCCGCATCTCGTGGCGCTTGCCGGTCATCTCCATGTCGTCGTCGCGGTCGAGCCGGCACTTGGCGGGCCGCCCGGTCTTCACGGCCACCAGCGCGCAGACGGCGGCAAACAGCGCCGGCTGCGATTCCTTGCCGCCGAAGCCGCCGCCCATGCGGCGCACCTCGACCGTGACGGCGTTGTCCGGCCGCCCAAGGGCTTTCGCCACATTGTGCTGCACCTCGGACGGGTGCTGCGTCGAGGAGCGCACGAGGACGTCGCCGTCCTCCAGCGGGACGGCAGAGGCGATCTGGCCTTCGAGATAGAAATGGTCCTGCCCGCCGGTCTCGACCCGGCCGGAAACCACATGCGGCGCGGCGGCCAGGGCTGCCTCCGCGTCGCCGAGCCGCATCTCGTGCGGCGGCAGGAGGTCTTCGCCGGCCGCGTCGGCGGCGCCCAGCGCCTCGTCGATGGTGAGAGCGGGCGCGGCGTCCTCGTACGCGACCCTCGCGAGCTTGGCCGCCATCCGCGCGGTGCGCAGGTCCGCGGCGGCAACGGCGAAGAGCGGCTGGCCGACATAATGGACGTGTCCGTCGGCGAAGATCGGATCGTCGCCGAAGACGGGCGAATAGTCGTTGACCCCCGGCACGTCGGCCGCACCGAGGACGCAGACGACGCCGGGTGCCGCGCGCACGGGATCGAGGTCCATCGAGCGGATAGCCGCGTTGGCGCGCGGGCTCATGGCGATGAAGACCTGCAGCGTGCCGGGCAGCTCCGGCTCGTCGTCGGTGTAGCGCGCCTCGCCGGTGACGTGCTTCGTCCCGCTGTCATGGCGGATCGGCTGGCCGACGCCGCCCTTCAGCCGCATGCGGGGGGCCGGGGGCGCCTCGTCCAGCGCGGCCGGATCGACGGTGCCGGCTTCGCCCCGGTCCTGGATGCGGGTCTCGTCCATCACGCGACCTCCGAAATTCGCGTCGGCACGCCGGACAGCTGCAGCCGGAAACGCTCCAGGCAGGCGGCCGCCGCCTTCAGGCGGTAGTCCGCCGTCGCGCGCATGTCGCTGAGCGGCTGGAAGTCCTGCTGGAGCGCGGCCGCGGCGTCGCGCACCGCCGCCGCGTCGAAGGGCCGGCCGGTGAGCGCGGCCTCGGCCTGCGTCGCGCGCTTCGGCGTCCCCGCCATGCCGCCGAAGGCCAAGCGTGCGCTCGCCACACGCTCGCCCTCGAAACCGAGCCTGAAGGCCGCGAGCACGGCCGAAATGTCGGAATCCATCCGCTTGGAAATCTTGGAAGCCGAGAAGCGCTCGGTCTCCTTGAGGAGCGGCACCTCCACCGCGACGACGAACTCGCCCTCGTGCCGATCCTGCTTGCCGTATTCGAGGAAGAACTCCTCCAGCGGCAGCCGGCGCACCGCCTCGCCCTGGCGCAGATACAAGGTCGCGCCGAGCGCGATCAGGATGGGCGGCAGGTCGCCGATCGGCGAGCCGTTGGCGATGTTGCCGCCGACCGTGCCGGCGTTGCGCACCTGATAGCCCGCGAAGCGGCGCATGACCTCGCCGATGTCGGGATGGAGGCCCGCCAGACGCTCGCGGGCGTCGACATGGGTGACCGCCGCGCCGAAGAACAGGCTTTCCGGCCCCTCCTCCACATGGCGCAGGTCGTGGACGCGCGAGACGTCGATCAGCGTGTCGAAGGTCCGGTGCTGCTTGGTGACCCAGAGGCCCACGTCGGTCGCGCCCGCCACCAGCGTCGCTTGGGGATGGGCGGCATAGGTGTCGGCGAGTTCGTCGACATCGCCCGGCGAGAACCAGCGCGCGCCGCCCGCCTCGTACTGGAAAAGCCCCTCGCCCCGCAGCGCCGCCAGGGCCTGCGCCCGCGCCGCATCCGCCGCGCCCGTCTCGGGGATCGGCACCCCGGCGAGATCGAGCCCGGCCTCCACGATCGGCCCGTAGCCGGTGCAGCGGCAGAGATTGCCGGACACGACGTCCTTGACCGACTGCCGGTCGGTGAGGGCGCCCGTGCGCCAGCCGGCATAGAGCTGCATGACGAAGCCCGGCGTGCAGAAGCCGCACTGGCTGGCATGGCGCTCCACCATGGCCTCCTGGATCGGGTGGAGTCCGTCCTGCGACGCCAGATGCTCCACCGTCTCGACCGAGCGCCCGTGGAGCGCCGGCAGGAACAGGATGCAGGCGTTCATCGCGCGGCGCCTGAGGCCGCCGTGCCCGTCCGGCTCCTCGACCATGACGGTGCAGGCGCCGCAGTCGCCTTCGGCGCAGCCCTCCTTGGTGCCGGTCAGGCGCTCGGCGGGACCGCGCAGATACTGGAGCACCGTGGTCGTGGGCGGCAGGCCCTCCACGACGCGCTCTTCCCCGTTCAGGATGAAGCGGATCGGCGCCATCAGCTCCCCCGGTAGGTCGAGTAGCCGAAGGGCGAGAGGAGGAGCGGCACGTGGTAGTGCCGGTCCTCGGAGATGCCGAAGCGGATCACCACGTCGTCCAGAAACTTCGGCTGGGCGAGCTCCACCCCCTGCCCGTCGAAATAGGGGCCGCAGAAGAAGGTGATCTCGTAGGTGCCGTGGCGGAAGACATCGCCCTGCATCAGCGGCGCGTCGCAGCGACCGTCCTCGTTGGTACGCCCCTCGCCCACCAGCTCGCGGCGCTCGCCCTCCAGCCGGTGGAGGACGAGTTCCAGTCCGCGCGCCGGCACGCCGCGTGCGGTGTCCAGAACATGCGTCGTCAGCCGGCCGGAACCGGGTCGCGTGTCAGCCATGGAAAGAGGGTCCGTTCCGTTTTCGGGCATTCGGTTGGTCAGTCTGCACCTGTTGGCTCGGCCCCGTCCAGCGGAAAGGTTGGAAGCGTTCCAGCAGCCTCGCGCTTGGCAAGGGGTGGGCGAAGCGCGTATCGAAACGCAACAGACGCGACCAGCCGAGGCGAGCCCGATGACCACGCCCTATCCTCGCGACATGCACGGCTACGGCCGCCGCGCGCCCGACCCGCAATGGCCGAATCCGGGAGGCTCGGGGGCGGCCAAGATCTGCGTCCAGTTCGTCGTCAACTACGAGGAGGGCGGCGAGAACGCGATCCTCCACGGCGACAAGGCCTCCGAGGCCTTCCTGTCGGAGATCGTCGGCGCGGCGGCCTGGCCCGGCCAGCGCCACATGAACATGGAATCGATCTACGAATACGGCGCGCGCGCCGGCTTCTGGCGGCTCTGGCGCCTGTTCACCGAGCGTGAGATGCCCGTCACGGTCTACGGCGTCGCGACGGCGCTGGAGCGCAGCCCCGAGCAGGTGGCGGCCATGCGCGAAGCCGGCTGGGAGATCGCCTCCCACGGCCTGAAATGGATCGACTACCGTGACCACACCTGGGAGGCCGAGCGCGCCGACATGGACGAAGCGCTCCTCCTTCATGAAGCGGTGACGGGCGAGCCGCCGGAGGGTTGGTACACGGGCCGCTCCTCCGAGCACACGCTGGAACTCTGCGGCGAGCGCGACTTCCTCTACGTCTCCGACGCCTATGCCGACGACCTGCCCTACTGGCAGGAAACGCGCGGCAAGCCGATCCTGGTCCTGCCCTATACGCTGGACAGCAACGACATGCGCTTCGCCACGCCGCAAGGGTTCAACACGGGCGAGCAGTTCTACACCTATCTCAAGGACGCCTTCGACGCGCTCTATGCCGAAGGCGAGGCGGGCGCCGCCAAGATGCTGAACGTCGGGCTCCATTGCCGCCTTGTCGGCCGACCCGGCCGCTCGGCCGCACTCGCCCGCTTCCTCGACTACATACGGTCGAAGCCCGACGTCTGGGTCGCCACGCGCGCCGACATCGCCCGCCACTGGCGCGCCCGCTTCCCCTACCGCGAGACGATCAGCCCGCACCGCATGGAGCGGGCGGTGTTCCTGGAGATGTTCGGCGGGGTCTACGAGCACTCGCCCTTCATCGCGCAGCGCGCCTTCGAGCGTGGCCTGGGCAAGGCCAACGACACGGCCGGGGGGCTGGCGGCGGCGCTCCAGATCCAGTTCCGCCGCGCCTCCCGCGAGGAGCGGCTCGGCGTCCTTCGCGCCCATCCCGACCTTGCCGGGCGCCTCGCGCTCGCCGGCGGGCTGACGGCCGAATCCTCCGCCGAGCAGGCCTCCGCCGGGCTCGACCAGCTGACGCCGGACGAACTCGCCCGCTTCACCGACCTTAACACGCGCTACCTCGCGCGCTTCGGCTTCCCCTTCATCATCGCCGTGCGCGGCCTCACCAAGCACGACATCCTCGCGGCCTTCGAGACGCGGGTCTCGAACGACGAGGAGACCGAGTTCCGCACAGCCTGTGCCCAAGTTGAGCGGATCGCGCGGCTGCGCCTCGACGCGATCCTCGGGGCGCCCGGCGCATGAGCCTTCGCACCTTGCATGCCCGGCCGCTGACGGCGGAAGCCTTCCGTCCCTTCGGCGAGGTGATCGAGCCCGACAACTGCACCGAGATCCGCCTCATCAACAACGGCACCACGACGCGCTTCCACGACATCGCGCCGGTGGACGTCGCCTCGGGCGGCGGTCATGCGCTGATCTCGATCTTCCGGGGCAAGCCCTTCGCCCTGCCCTTCCGGGTGGAGATGCTGGAGCGCCATCCGCTCGGCAGCCAGGCCTTCATGCCGCTGGAAGGGCGGCCCTATCTCGTGGTGGTCGCGCCGGACGTCGGCGGTCGGCCGGGCGAGCCCGTCGCCTTCCTGGCGAGCGGCGCGCAAGGCGTCTCCTATGCGCGAGGCACCTGGCACCATCCGCTGATCGCGCTGGAGGAGCGGTCCGACTTCCTGGTGGTCGATCGCGGCGGACCCGGCGTCAACCTCGCCGAGTTCATGCTGGACGCGCCGGTTCTCGTGGACAGCTGACGCACGTCCTCGCTTGACGCGGCGCATCCCCGCGACATGTCCGCCGGGCTCAGGTGCAGTTCACGGCTTCGCGAGGAAGGCGTGCGTCCCCGGGCGAGGAAGGATGCCCATGCGAACCCGAGACCTGCCCGCCGCCCTACGCGTCATGAGCTGGGTCACCGGCCTCTGCGGCATCGCACTGTTGCTCGGCGGCGGCTGGCTCGCCGCGATCGGCGGCTCGCTCTACTACGTCGTCGCCGCGCTCCTCTTCCTCGCCACCGCCTGGCTCCTCCACCGCGCGCGGCCGGAGGCGCTCGGGGTGTTCGCGGCGCTGGTGATCGGCACCCTGATCTGGGCGCTCTACGAAGTCGGCTTCGACTGGTGGCCGCTCGCCGCGCGCGGCGACATCGTGTTCGTGATCGGCGCCCTGCTCCTCCTCCCCTGGGTCACGCGCCCCCTGTCGCGCCCGACGGTCGCGCAGACGCTGGAAGGGCGCGAGCGCCCGGTCTCCGTCCGCCAGGGCTACGGCGCCCTCCTGTCCGCTTCGCTGGTCGTCGCGGTCGCCGTCGCCGCAACGTCCTGGTTCACCGATCTCCATGCGAAGGAAGGCACCCTTCCCGGCACGCGTCTCGGGGCGGGCGACGGCGGCGTGCCCGAGGGCGAATGGCTCGCCTATGGCCGCAGCCAGATGGGCCAGCGCTATTCGCCGCTTGCCGACATCACACCCGCCAACGTCTCCTCGCTCAAGGAGGCCTGGTCCTTCCAGACCGGCGACCTGCCGCAGCCGGGTGATCCGGAGGAGACGACCTTCCAGGTGACGCCGCTGAAAATCGGCGAGCGCCTGTATCTTTGCACGCCGCACCAGAACGTCATCGCGCTGGACGCCACGACGGGGGCCGAGGTCTGGCGCTACGACCCGGTGATCCAGGGGGAACTGGCCCTCCAGCACCTCACCTGCCGCGGCTTGTCCTACCAGAGCGCCGAGGCGGCGCAGGCAGCCGGCCAGCAGGCCGGAGCGCCGCCTGCGCCGGCTGCGGCGGCGCAGCCCGCCGCGCCATCCGGGACGGCCAGCGAACTCGCTCAAGGCGGCAGTCTGACGGCGCCGCAGGAGGGCGGCGACACGCCGGCTCAGACCGGCGGCGCGCCGGTGGACCAGACGGGCGGCAACACGGACCCCGGCCTGCCGGTCGCCGTCGCCAACGCCCGGACCACGACCTGCGACGACAAGCTCTTCATGCCGACGGCGGACGGGCGCATCGTGATCCTCGACCCCGAGACCGGCGCCGTCTGCGCCAATGCCGGCGGCGGCGACGGGCAGATCGACCTCTGGGACCGGATGCCCAACGTCAATCCGGGCTCCTACTACTCGACCTCGCCGGTGATCGTCGCGGGCAACCGCGTCATCGTCGGCGGCACGGTGCTCGACAACGTCTCGACCGCCGAGGCGTCGGGCGTCATCCGCGCCTTCGACATCACCTCGGGCGACCTCCTCTGGAACTGGGACTCGGGGCGTCCGAACGAGACGCAGCCGATCGCCGAAGGGCAGACCTACACGCCCAACAGCCCGAATTCCTGGTCGATCATGAGCGCCGACGAGGGTCTCGGCCTCGTCTACGTGCCGCTCGGCAACCAGCCGCCGGACCAGTGGGGCGCCAACCGCTCGGCGGAGGTCGAGGAATATTCCTCCTCCATCGTCGCGCTCGACATGGCGACCGGCCAGCCACGCTGGCACTTCCAGACCGTGCACCACGATCTGTGGGACTACGACGTTCCCTCGCAGCCGAGCCTGATCGACCTGCCGGTCGGCGGCGAGATCGTGCCGGCGCTCGTCCAGCCGACCAAGCAGGGCGAGATCTTCGTGCTCGACCGGCGCAGCGGCGAGCCTGTGATGCCCGTGGTCGAGAAGCCGGCACCCGGCGGCGCCGTGCAGCCCGACCGGACCGCGCCGACCCAGCCGAAATCCGCCATCTCCTTCGATCCGCCCCCTCTGCGCGAACGCGACATGTGGGGCGCGACGATGTTCGATCAGCTCGCCTGCCGCATCGCCTTCCACGGCCTGAAATACGAGGGTCGTTTCACGCCGCCCTCGCTGGAAGGATCGCTGATCTATCCCGGCAATTTCGGCGTGTTCAACTGGGGCTCGGTGGCGGTGGACCCGGCGCGCGGCGTGATGTTCGCGACGCCCACCTATCTCGCCTTCACCTCGCGCCTCGTGCCCCGCCCGGACGACGAGACGCTGGTCGTCAACCGGAGCCAGCCGCAGGGCGCGCTGCCGGCGCTGAACGAGAATTTCGGCGCCCCTTACGCGATCGAGCTCGGCCCCTTCACCTCCGTCCTCGGCCTGCCCTGCCAGCAGCCGCCCTGGGGTTATGTCGCGGGCGTCGACCTCACCACCGGCGAGACGGCCTGGATGCACCGGAACGGCACGACGCGCGACGCCTCGCCGATCCCGCTGCCCTTCCGCATGGGCGTGCCCAATCTCGGCGGGCCGATGATGACGGCGGGCGGCGTCGCCTTTCTGTCGGGCACGATCGACTACTACGTGCGCGGCTACGACGTGACGACCGGCAAGGAGCTCTGGAAATCGCGCCTGCCGGCCGGCGGCCAAGCGACGCCGATGACCTATCGCGGCGCCGACGGGCGGCAGTACGTGCTCGTCGTTGCCGGCGGCCACGGCTCGCTCGGCACCAAGCGCGGCGATTCGGTCATCGCCTACGCCCTGCCGAACGGCAACTGACGCCGTCCAGATCGTTTCCGCCGAACGAGAGTTCGTCGGAAACGGTCTATGCCTTTGTTTGCCGCATTGTCCGACGCCGGAGCGATTCCGCTTCGGCTGGAAATGCTCTAGGCGAAGCGGCGCGCGGCCTCTCCGTGCTCGCGCCGCAGCCGGGCGAGGTCGACCCCGACGGGCTGGCCGTCCACCACGCGCCAGCGCCCTGCCACCATCACCCGGTCGGCGCGCGTCGCGCCGCACAGGACGAGCGCGGCGATCGGATCGTGCGCGCCGGAAAAGCGCAACTCGTCCAGCGTGAAGAGGGCGAGGTCCGCCTGGAGCCCGACCGCGATGCGGCCGATGTCGGTGCGCCCGAGGCAGGCGGCGGAGCCCTGCGTTCCCCAGCGGATGGCATCGCGCGCCGTGACCGCGGAGGCTGAGTTGCGCGACAGGCGGTTGACCATCAGCGCATGTCGCACCGCCTCCATCATGTTGGAGCTATCGTTGGAGGCCGAGCCGTCGACGCCGAGACCCACCGGGCTGCCGGCTGCCTCAAGCTCGGCGGTCGGACAGAAGCCGGAGGCCAGCACCGCGTTGGAGGTCGGGCAATGGCAGACCCCGACCTTGTGGGCACCGAGGCGCCGGCATTCCTCCGACGTGAAATGGATACCATGAGCGAGCCAGGTGCGGGGGCCGAGCCAGCCCACCTCTTCGAGATAGTCCACCGGCCGGCACCGGAAGCGCTCGACGCAGAAGCGGTTCTCGTCCTCGGTCTCGCCGAGATGGGTGTGGAGGCGGGCGTCGAAACGCTCGGCGAGCCCGGCGCTCTTCTCCATCAGGCTCTGGGTCACGGAGAAGGGCGAGCAGGGCGCGAGCGCCACCTGCACCATGGCCCCCTCGCCCGACTCGTGGAGCGTCGAGAGCAGGCGCTCGGAATCGGCGAGGATCTCGTCCTCGTCCTGCACCACCGAATCGGGCGGCAGGCCGCCGTCCTTCTCCGAGAGGTTCATGGAGCCGCGCGTCAGCGTCACGCGGATGCCAAGGGCGCGCGCCTCCTCAGCCTCGACGTCGATCGCGTTCCCGAGGCCGGCCGGGAAGAGGTAGTGGTGGTCGGCCGCGGTGGTGCAGCCCGAAAGCAGGAGTTCGGTCAGCGCGAGGCGGACCGAGAGGCGGAACGAATCCGGGTCGAGCCGCGCCCAGATCGGATAAAGCGCCTGGAGCCAGGGAAACAGCTCCTTGTCCACCGCCTGCGGATGGGCGCGCGTCAGCGTCTGGTAGAAATGATGATGCGTGTTGACGAGGCCGGGCAGCACGACATGGGCGGAGGCGTCGAACGTCTCGTCCACCGGCACCGACGGCCGGCCGCCGCTCGGCACGAGTTCGGCGATCCGGCCGTTCTCCACGACGACGCCGCCCTCGGCGCCTTCGGCTAGGACGGCAAGCGGCGTCTTCAGGAAGAGGCGCGCCATCAGGCGGCTCGCGCCCGCGCGGGAAGACCGCCGGTGGCCGCCAGGAAGTCGAGGATGTCCTCCAGCCCGACGCGCCGCGACAGATCGGCGAAGACCGTCGGCAGCCCTTTGCGGCCACGCTCGGCATCCGCCTCCATCCGCGCGAGATCGGCGCCGACATAAGGGGCAAGATCGGTCTTGTTGACGACGAGAAGGTCCGAGCGCGTGATCGCGGGTCCGCCCTTGCGGGGAATGTCGTCGCCCTGGCAGACGGAGATGACGTAGATCGACAGGTCGACGAGGTCGGGCGAGAAGGTGGCCGCGAGGTTGTCGCCGCCCGATTCCACCAGCACGAGATCGAGATCGGGATGGCGGGTCCGCAGGTCCGCGATGGCGCGCAGATTGAGCGAGGCATCCTCCCGGATCGCCGTGTGCGGGCAGCCGCCGGTCTCGACGCCGACGATCCGGTCGGCCGGCAGCGCCTGCCGGCGCACCAGGGCCTCGGCGTCCTCCACCGTGTAGATGTCGTTGGTGACGACGCCGATCGACCAATGGTCGCGCGCGGCGAGGCAGATCTTCTCGCAGAGCGTCGTCTTGCCGGAGCCCACCGGGCCGCCGATGCCGACCCGCAAGGGACCGTTGCGCCGGAGGCGGACGGTGGCGGTCTCGATCGTCGTCATGTGCGGAACAGCCTCGTTTCCAGGGTTTCGTGTCGCATGGCCTCTATCTCCGAGAGGATCGCAGCCGAGCCGAGATCGTCCAGCGTCGAGGCGCTCGCGTGGCGTGCCGCGGCCTCCAGCACCGGCTCGAGACGATGCAGGATCGCCACCGCCTCCCGCTGTCCGAGCGGCACGAGGCGCACGCAGACGCTGAGGAGATTGGCGGCGAAGGCATGGGCGAAGGCCGCGGCCGTGCTGCCGAGCGGCACGCCCTCGCGCGCGGCAAGCGCGCCGACCGCGACGGGATAGGGCATCGTCGCCGTCTCGCCCCAGGGCGCGGCGGCGGCGGCGAAGGCCTCGCCGAGATCGGACGTCTCGCGTCGCCGCTCGGCCGAGCCGGACAGGGCCGTGCCGAGCTCCGCGATCTCGGCAAGCCGGAGCGGATCATGGGCCGCCCGGTGCGCCGCCGCCAGGAGCACGAGGTCGTTCCAGCCGCTGCCGTGGCGAAGAAGGCTCTCGATCCAGTCGTGGCAGGCGGATGCCTCCCGCAGGAGGCCCGCCGCGATCGCGGCCTCCAACCCATGCGAATAGCCGAAGGCGCCGATGGGAAAGGCGGGTGACAGCCAGGTCTGGAGCTTCAGGAGCGACCCGAGGTCCAATGCGTCGGCCGGCACGGCGGGCTCAGTCATGGCCGTGGTGATGGCCTCCGTGAGGATTGCCGGCATAGGCGCCGCCGAGCGGATCGAAGGCGGCTTCCACGTCCCTCACCTCGGCGCCGAGGCCGCGCAGCATGTCGGCGATCACGTGGTCCCGGCGCAGAAGGATCCGCCCGTCCCGGATCTGGCACGGCAGGTGCCGGTTGCCGATCTGCCATGCGATCTGGAGAAGGTGGTCGGCGTCGCGCCCCGCGACGGAGAGGAGCGGCTCGGGCTTCGCCTTCACCTCCACCAGCCGCCCGTCGGACAGGACGATGGCGTCGCCCTCCCGAAGCAGGCGCGCCTCCGCCAGGTCGAGCAGGAAGGCGATGCCGCCGTCCGAGACCATGGCCATGCGCCGCCGGTGGCGCTGCGCCTCGTCCAGGGTGATCGTGTCGGCCGCCGGCTCCTGCCAGCGGCCCCGCTCCCGGATCTCTCCCGCTTCGATCAACCGCGTGATCCCTTCCTGATCTGTTGGCATTCGGCGATGGGCGCATCGCCCTTGGTCACGTCGAGCAGGCTCGCCTCGGCCCCCTTCGACCACCAGACCTGCGAGCCGGCCGCGTATTTCGCACCCGAGGCCGCGATCACGCCGACGAAGAGGCGCCGGCTCGGCCCGGCCTCCACGAGCGCCAGATCGTTGTCGGGCAGGTTCACGTAGTCCACCTCGCGCCGCACCCCGTCGGAACACTCGTAGGCGAAGCGCATGCGTTCGGGCGTGCCGGGCAGATCGAGCGTGAGCGGGTCGGCCAGGGCGCCGACGGTCGTCGGGAGAAGGACCGCGAGCGGGATCGGGGCATGCTTCATTCGCCGTCCGGGTAGAAGTCGGGATCGAGGATGTCGTCGATGGTGAAAGGGCAGGATGCGGGGAATGACGCCTCGGCCAGCCCCGTCTCCGAAGAAGCGAGGCGCCGAGCAGACTCGAACTCTTCCGCCAGGATTTCGCTCGGGAGTTTCCGAAGGCTGGGATTCTGTCTGAGGCAGCGCCCCAGCCTGTGACGCTGCTCGATGATCGTGCCCTTCCAGCCGGATGACCGATGGGAAGGCTGATACTTCCACTTCAACAAGTGGATCAGCAGGACATTGAGGCGGCTTTCGATCTCGCGCTGTTCACTGCGCCCCAAGCTCTCCAACTCCTCCGCGGCGTTGTCCCAGTCGATCGAATTGTGCGCCCGTGCGCGCAGCTTCGCCGCCTGGTCCTGCGTCCAGGCGTAGAAATCGCGTTCATAGAGCGGGGCGTCGGCGGGTTGCGGCTTGGCCATGCCAGCCAACCTAGAACAGGAAGTATCGCTGCGCCATCGGCAGCACCTTGGCGGGCTCGCAGGTGAGGAGTTCGCCGTCGGCGCGCACCTCGTAGGTCTCGGGATTCACCTCGATATGGGGCGTCGCGTCGTTGAGGATCATCGAGGCCTTGGAGATGCCGGAGCGCGTGTTCTCGACCGCCAGGAACGTCTTCTCGCAGCCGAGCTTCTCGCGAAGCCCGTCCGCCATCGCGGCGCCCGAGACGAAGGTGACGCCGCTCGCCCCGACGGCCTTGCCGAAGGCGCCGAACATCGGACGGTAGTGCATCGGCTGGGGCGTCGGGATGGAGGCGTTCGGGTCTCCCATCGGGGCGGCGGCGATCGTGCCGCCGAGGAGCACCATCATCGGCTTCACCCCGAAGAAGGCCGGGTCCCAGAGCACGAGGTCGGCGCGCTTGCCGACCTCCACCGAGCCGACCTCCCGCGAGAGCCCGTGCGCGATGGCCGGATTGATCGTGTACTTCGCGACATAGCGCCGGGCGCGCAGGTTGTCGTTGTCGCCCGTCTCGCCCTTCAGGGCGCCGCGCTGCTTCTTCATCTTGTCGGCGGTCTGCCAGGTGCGGATGACCACCTCGCCGACCCGGCCCATGGCCTGGCTGTCGGACGAGACGATCGAGAAGGCGCCGATGTCGTGGAGGATGTCCTCGGCCGCGATCGTCTCCTTGCGGATGCGTGATTCGGCAAACGCGATGTCCTCGGGAATCGAGGCGTCGAGGTGGTGACACACCATGAGCATGTCGAGATGCTCTTCCAGCGTGTTCACGGTGTAGGGCCGCGTCGGGTTGGTGGAACCCGGCAGGACGTTGGGCAGGCCGCAGACCTTGATGATGTCGGGCGCATGGCCGCCGCCCGCCCCTTCCGTGTGGAAGGCGTGGATCGTGCGGCCCCGGAAGGCGCCGACCGTGTCCTCGACGAAGCCCGATTCGTTGAGCGTGTCGGTGTGGATCATCACCTGCACGTCGTGTTCGTCGGCGACCGAAAGGCAGCAGTCGATCGCGGCCGGCGTCGTGCCCCAGTCCTCGTGCAGCTTGAGCGCCGCGGCGCCCGCCTTCACCATCTCGACCAGCGCCTGCGGCTGCGAGGCGTTGCCCTTGCCGGACAGCGCGAAGTTCATCGGAAAGGCGTCGAGCGACTGGATCATGCGCGCCATATGCCAGGGACCGGGCGTGCAGGTCGTCGCCAGCGTGCCGTGGGCCGGCCCGGTGCCGCCGCCGATCATGGTGGTGACGCCGGAATACAGCGCCTCGTCGATCTGCTGCGGGCAGATGAAGTGGATGTGGCTGTCGATGCCGCCGGCGGTCAGGATCTTGCCCTCGCCGGCAATACACTCCGTGCCGGGGCCGACCACGATGGTAACTCCCGGCTGCGTGTCCGGGTTGCCCGCCTTGCCGATGGACGCGATCCGCCCGCCGCGCAGGCCGACATCCGCCTTGTAGATGCCGGAATGGTCGAGGATCAGGGCGTTGGTGATGACGGTGTCGACCGCCCCCTCGGCTCGGCTCCGCTGCGACTGGCCCATGCCGTCGCGGATCACCTTGCCGCCGCCGAACTTGACCTCCTCGCCATAGGTGGTCAGATCCCGCTCCACCTCGATCAGGAGATCGGTGTCCGCCAGCCTCACGCGGTCCCCGGTGGTCGGCCCATACATGGCGGCGTAGGCGGGACGAGAGATCGAAGTGGACACGGCTCCTCCGGCAGGCAGTCGTTTGCGCTGCACAAGACTTAAGCCGCTCCGCTGGGCTTGTCTGCCTCCGACGCAGGCGAAGGCGAGCTTTTTTGCGCGCCGCGCGTTGAGACAGACGACCTCTCGGGAGGACCCCATGCCCGCCTTTCGCCTCGCCGCGCTCGTTCTCGCCTCCACCGCCGGCACAGCCCTCGCCCAGCCGTTCGATCCGGGACCGCCCGGCATCGTCACCGGCCAATCCATGTCCGGCGCGCCGATCGGCGGCTACCGGCCCGTTCGCCCGCCGGTCTCCATTCCCAATGCGCCGGTGTTCGGCGACACGGTGGAAGAGCGCGCCTATGGCCGGGACTACGACGATTCCTATCTGCGGCCGCGCGTGGTCAGGCCGGATGCGGACGGGAGCGAAACCCGTCTCCGGGCGGCGGAGGGGCGATCGACGGTCGAGCCGGACACGGCCGGCGACTTCGCGCGCTCCGATGGTTCGGTCATCAACAAGAGCGGAGTGACGCGGCCGATCTCGCCGCCGCGCCGCGCGCGGATCGTGCGCTAAGGGCGGCAATGCAACTTAAACAAGCGCTCAGACTTTTCGGCCTATAGCGGATAGGATGTCCGCATCCGTCTATGGCCGCCGACGCCCGATTCGCGGCGCGCGCCCAACCGAAAGGTCCGATCCATGCGCCGCGCTTCGCAGTCCCTTCTCGGCCTCGCCGTTCTCGCCGGGCTTTCGCTGGTCCAGCCGGCCGGGGCGCAGTCGCTGGGCGGGGCATCGAACTCCGTGGGCTCGTCCGCCTCGGGCGGTGCTGGAATCGGCGGCTCGGGCGGCGTCTCGCCCAGCCTTGGGGGCGCCGGCAATCCCATTGGCTCGTCGGGCGGTGTCGGCTCCAGCGCCACCGGCACCCAGCAGCGTGCGACGGCGGGCTCGGGCACCCTCAACCCGATCAACGCCGATGCCGCCGCGCGCACCGGAAACGTCGGTGCGGCCACCACGATCGGCGGAACCGGCGTCGGCGGGACGGGCGTCGCGGGCGGCCAGGCCTATGGTCAGGCGGGCGCCGGACCGGCGTCGCTCTACAACATTCCGCGCCCGCGCGTGAACGTCGATCTCGGCGCTATCCGTGCAGCCCTGCGCATGGGCCCGAACGCGACCCCGGACTCGCGCGGCTACTGACGGCAGCCGTGCCGTGGCCCGGTTTCAGCCGTCGAGCGACCCCGAAACGCGGGCATTGAAGCCGTAGACGCGGCGATCACCTGCAAAGGGGATCAGCCGCACGTCGCGCGACTGGCCGGGCTCGAAGCGCACAGCCGTTCCCGCCGCGATATCGAGGCGCATGCCCCGCGCGGCGGCGCGATCGAAGTCGAGCGCCGCGTTGGTTTCGGCGAAGTGATAGTGCGAACCGACCTGGATCGGGCGATCCCCGGTGTTGGCGACGCGCAGCGACAAGGCCTCGCGGCCCTCGTTCAGGGTGATCTCGCCTTCGCGCGTCAGGATCTCGCCTGGAATCATCGTCGACGCCCTTCGTGAATGCTTGCCGTCTGGCACGATCATGCGGCGCCGGCGAACGCGTGTCAAAAAACGCGCGACCGCAACATGCCGGAAACCTGACGCGCCGTCCGCGACACCGGATCGAAACCTTGGCCTGCTAGTTTTGGAGCATGGACAAGCCGGTCAGCGGCGGCGGGCAAGCGCCGACCGACAAGGAGAACCGGCGGAACAGGGACCGAACGACCATGAAACGCAAGCTGACAGGAGTGGCCGCGCTGGCTGTCGCGGTTCTGGGAACGATGGGCACGGCGATCCCCGCCGGCGCGCCCGAGCCCTTTCGGGTCCGCGTCGTGACCATGAACGGGGCAAGCGGCCCGGCCTACTATTCGCACGCCGAGCGCAGCTATCGCTTCGTGGTGGCCGCTCCCAAGGCCGAGGTCGTCGCGATGGTGCCGGGAACGGCCCTCAGCGAATCGGCTCGTGCACAGTGACGAGCTTGGTGCCGTCGGGGAACGTCGCCTCGACCTGGATGTCGTGGATCATCTCCGGGATCCCCTCCATCACCTGATCGCGGGTGACCACGTGGGCGCCGGCTTCCATGAGGTCGGCCACCGAGCGCCCGTCGCGAGCGCCTTCCACCACGAAATCGGTGATCAGCGCGATCGCTTCCGGATGGTTCAGCTTCACGCCGCGCTCCAGACGCTTGCGGGCGACGATCGCCGCCATGGAGACCAGGAGCTTGTCCTTTTCGCGCGGGGTCAGATTCATCGGGATCGATTCCGTTTCGGGACTGGACGCTAGAGCGACCATACAAGCGGCAGCGGGGCCTGCGCCAGAAGCGCCAGCATCGGCATGAGACGTTTTCTCAAACGGTAGCCGTCCTGGGCCACGATCCGGACCACGAGAAGACCATCCACCAGGCTGGCACCTTCGGTGGCCTCCAGGTCCCGGCGCACCCTCGCCAGCATGGCGCCGGGCTCTGGACCTTGCCAGACCAGGGTGGAGAAGGCCCGCGCGCCGCCAAGGGTGGAGGACAGGGCTGCGATGGACCCGACGGCGCCGCTCAGTTTGAGGTCTTCGGCAAAGATCAGCCGCCCGTCCCGGCGGAGCCGCCATCGGTCGGCGATCGCCCCCTCGTGCACGCTCTCGCCCATGGCCTCGCGGCCGAGCAGCACGCTTTCGGCCAGGAGAAATCGGCTGTCCGCTGCGGCGTCGAGGTCGAGCCTGCGCGACAGGCGCCCTCCATCGAAGAGGATCGTCTCCTGCGGGAGATAGGCAAGCGTCGCCCCCGCTCGCAGGCGCAGCGAGACGTCGACGGAGGCTGTCCCGCCGCTCGACCGGTAGACCCGCTCGCAGGCCTGCGTCGTCACGGTCAGCGCGGCGCCCGGCTCGACGTCGAACTCCATGCAAATCTGGTCGCCGCCGGTCAGTCCGCCCGACGTGTTGATGACCACCGCCTCGCAGGCCGCTCGGGGCAGGCGGGGAAAGCGCAGCTTGACGCAGCCGGCCTGGTGGAGGCGGCGGATGCCGGTGCGCTCGACCGGGCCGCGCCGGGACGCGCCGACCAGCGCCATCGCCTGCCCCCAGGCACGCTGGAGGCGGGGTGGACCGGGGTCGGGCCTATCGGTGGAAGGGGTGGTCGCTTCGGCGTGGTCGAGGGTCACTGCGCGGCTTCGACGAAGCCGCCCTGCTTCTCGTGGGCGACCTCGCGGCCCGGCACCGTGCCTTCGGAAAGGCGGCGCCCGGCGACCTTGAGATCGGACGGCCCGGCGATGAAGACCCGCGTCGCGGTGTGAAGGAGCGTCGCGAAGCTCGGATCGACCACGCCCGCCGCCGAGACCGCTTCGATGGTGGAGTCGGGCGGCAGGTCGATCTGCTTGATGAGGCAGAGCGAGGCGGCGTCCATGCGCGCCGCGAGCCAGGCGGCGAGGCTGTCGGACGTGGTGCTCCAGCTATGCTCGATCTCGTCGGCGCGGATCACGAGCTTGGCCGGCATCCAGACGGGAATGAGCCCTTCCGCATGCGCGGCGGCGATGGCGTCGATCGTGGCGGCGGCGCGAAGGCGGGTACCCAAGCTGACCAGCGCGTGGCCGAACTGCTCCATGCCGAGGATCGCCATGCGATGGGCCGCCGCGTCGTCGTAGCCGATCCGTGTCTGATACTGGCGCACGAGCTTGGCAAAGGGGCCGCCGCCGGGAACGATCACCAGCGCGCGCCGGGACTTCTCGATGGCCTCCACCCATTTGGGCAGGTCGGTCGACGCGATCGAGCTTCCGCCGAACTTGACGACGAGAACGTCCTCCATGGTGCCAACTCCCAACTCAACGCTCGGACACCCTGGACATCGGTGCGCCGCGTCGCATTTTGAACAAGTTTCGGCCGCGTTGGAAGGTTCCCTCGTCTCAGAATCGCGAGCCTTGGGTCAGGTCGAACGCCGGCGACGGATCTCGATGCCGACCGCTTCCGGCCCGAGATCGAGTTTTTCCACCCGAACCATCACCTCCGCGACGCGGGCGTCGGCCAGAAGCTCGGCCGCGAGTTCCTCGGCAAGGGTCTCGACGAGGTCGGTATGGCCCCGCTCGCACAGCCGACGGGCGGCATCCATGACGAGGTCGTAGGAATAGACCTCCCCCATGGCGCGCGGCACGCCCGGGCTCGAACGGCGCACCGCCGCCTCGACGCTGAAGCGCACGCGCTGCGGGCGCGACCGCTCGAAGCCATAGGCGCCGACGCTGGCGGTCAGGACGAAGTTGGTGACGCGGATCAGGTCAGTCGGCCCGGCAGGCGCGGCAGCTTCCGGCGCCAGCAGCATCCGGCGCGCGGCGCCGAGCACCTCCTCGTCGAGCCCGTCCAGCACCAGCGCGTCCGGCTTCAACACGGCCAGGCGCGGAATATCGGGGAGTTCCAGAGTGCCGGCGAGCCAGCACTCGACGCCGGCCGACCGGCAGGCGGACACGAGATCGGCCAGCGCTTCCAGCGAAAAGGCGCGCAGGAGCGGACGGCCGGGATCGAGCAGCAGGATGGCGACACCCTCCCGCGCCAGCGGCGCCGGGTCGATCGGGGCCTCGACGCTGCGCACCTGCCGCGGCTCTGCGGGCAGCGCCTCGTCCGCGGCGATGGCGAACAGAGTCTGGTCGCCGCCCTCGCGCAGGCGCTCGGGCACGCCGATCCCGGAGCGCTCGCGCCGGGTCGGGGCGAGCACGTAATCCGCCCCGCCCTCCAGGGCGCGACGCGCTTCCTCCGGCGACGACACGACGACGGCGAGGCGGCAGGGCAAGGCCATCAGGCGCGCCCGAACGCCTTGAAGGCGACCGTGGTGAACGTGTCCGAGACGCCGTCCAGCACCTGGAGGCGCTCGGTGACGAAGTGCCCGATGTCGCGGCCGGCCTCCAGATAGAACTTGGCGATGAGGTCGTACTGGCCGGAGGTCGAGTAGACCTCGGAAATCTCCTCCACCGTCTCCACCAGCGCGGAGGCGACGGAATAGGCCTTGCCCGGCCGGCATTTGAACTGAACGAAGATGGCTTGCATGGCGGACCCTCCGGCCCTCCCCCTATCAGCGCGACGCGCCCGCCGTCAAAAGGCGCGCGAGGCGGCCCGAGGCTTCCGCAAGGCTCGCCACCACGTCGAAATGATGGGTGCCGGCGATCTCGCCGCCCGCGATGCGCGCGCCGAGCCCGGACCAGTTGGACGCTAGCGCATGCGTCTGCCGGCGCAGCTCGGGCAGCTCGTCCGCACCCACCACCGCCTCGATGCGGCAGTCGTGGACGGGTTCCAGCAGCACGGGGCTTTCGGCTCGCGCTTCCGCCGCGTCGATGCGCAGGACGTCGTTCATGCGCGTGCGCCGGATCGGCCTGAGGTCCGAGAGGCCGCTGACCGGTACCACGAGGTCGATGCGCGCCATGACGGCGGGCGGCAGCGGCGAGCCGCTCGCGACCATCCGCGTGACGAGGTGGCCGCCGGCCGAATGCCCAACGAGGCGGATCGGCCCCTCCACCATGCGGCTGGCATGGACGATGGCTCGCGCGACGTCCTCGCCGATCTCCGCGACCCGCGCTTCGGGCGCCAGCCGGTAGCTCGGCATGGCGACGGCGAACCCGTTGTCGCGTGCCCCCCGCGCCAGGTGCGACCAGACCGACTTGTCCAGAGCCTTCCAGTAGCCGCCGTGGACGAAAACCACGAGCCCCTCCGCCCGATCGCGGTCGGGCCGGAAGAGATCGAGCCGATGACGGGCGTTCGGGCCGTAGGGGATGTCGAGTTCGGCGTGCCCGCGCGCTCCGGCCGCCTCGCGAAAGGCGGCGGCGAGCCGGGGAAGCTCAGCGATGATGCCGGCGGAGCCCTGCACCGCCGCCGAATTGTCGTAGGCGGCGTCGAAGTCGGCGACAGGGGTCCAGGCGGTCATCGGAACTCTCCGTTCGAGGAACGGCCCGTTCTATCAGTCGACGAAGGCGCGCTCCACGACATAGGTGCCGGGATTGGCGTTGGAGCCTTCCACGAGGCCGAAGCGCTCGCACATGGCGGCCGTGTCCTTGAGCATCGCCATGGAGCCGCAGATCATCGCGCGGTCCACGGTCGGGTCGATCGGCGGCACGCCGAGATCCGTAAAGAGCTTGCCGGTCTCCATCAGGGTCGTGATGCGCTCGCCCTTGTGCTCGCCCTCGCGGGTGGCCGAGCCGTGATAAAGGAGCTTGCCCTGGCTGATCTCGGCGAGAATCTCGTCCGTCTTCAACGCCTCGACCAGCTCCTCACCGTAGTGGAGCTCGGCCAGCGTGCGCGTCGTGTGGGTCAGGATGACCTGGTCGAACTTCTCATAGGTCTCCGGGTCGCGGATCGTGCCGGCGAAGGGCGCGATGCCGGTACCGGTCGAGAAGAGGTAGAGGCGTTTTCCGGGCAGAAGCGCGTCGAGCACCAGCGTGCCCGTCGGCTTCTTGCGCATCAGCACCGTGTCGCCGGGCTGGATCTTCTGCAGATGCTCGGTCAGCGGGCCGCCCGGCACCTTGATGGAGAAGAATTCCAACTCCTCGTCCCAGGAGGGGCTGGCGATCGAATAGGCCCGGAACACCGGCTTCTCGGCATTGGGCAAGCCGATCATCGCGAACTCGCCGGTGCGGAAGCGGAAGCTCGCCGGCCGCGTCATGCGGAACTTGAACAGGCTGTCGGTGTAGTGCTTCACCTCCGTCACCGTCTCGGCGAAGACGTTGGCGGGAATGGGGAAGCTCGGCGCGCCGGAAGCCTGGGCCGCGATCTCGGCGGTTGCGGTCATGATCGATCCTTAAGGCTCAGTGAGTTCTCTCGTGGCCCCGGAGATAGAGCCTGACGCGGCGCAGCAAAAGCCCCGCGTCCGATCGGGGTCCGGTTTGCACGAACGGCGCGGGGTCGAGAAGGGACGAAATTCTCAAACCGTCACCGCGCGCGGAATTTTCGCCGCCGTGCCGAACACGCGGCGATAGCGCTCGATATCCTCCGGCCGGCCCGTCGCCTTGGCCGGATTGTCCGACAGCTTGACCGCCGGGCGCCCGTTCGCCTCCATCACCTTGCAGACCAGCGAGATCGGATGGAGGCCGAAGTTCTCCTCCGGCGCGACGCCGCGGAAGTCGTTGGTGAGGTTGGTGCCCCAGCCGAAGCTCATCCGCACCCGCCCGTCGAAGTGCCGGTAGGTCTCCTCGATCGTGTCGATGTCCATGCCGTCGGAAAAGACGAGCAGCTTCTCGCGCGGGTCGATCCCCTTGGAGCGCCACCAGTCCATGATCGCCTCGCCGCCCTCGATCGGGGGCGCGGAATCGGGCCGGAAGCCCGTCCAGTCGCCCACCCAGTCGGGCGCGCGTTCCAGAAACGAGGCGGTGCCGAAGGCGTCGGGCAGGACGACGAGGAGGTTGCCGCCGTACCAGCTCTGCCATTCCTCCAGAACGCGATAGGGCGCTTCGCGCAAGTCCGCCTCCGTCTCGGCGAGCGCGGCGGCGACCATGGGGAGCTCGTGCGCATTGGTGCCGATCGCCTCGAGGTCGGCCTCCATGGCCAGAAGCACGTTGGACGAGCCGATGAAGCGGGACCCGAGCTTTTCCTTCAGAGCCTCCACGCACCAGCGCTGCCACAGGAAGGAATGGCGCCGCCGCGTGCCGAAGTCGGAGATGCGGATGGCCGGCAGCTTGTCCAGCCGCTCGACCTTCTCCCACATCTTGGCCTTGGCTCGGGCGTAGAGCACGTCGAGCTCGAAGCGGCGGTAGGTCTTCATCGCCGAGCGCGAGCGCAGCTCGTTGATGATGGCGAGCGCGGGGATCTCCCACATCATCGTGTCGGTCCAGCGGCCCCGGAACATCAGCTCGTACTGCCCGTCCCGCTTGGCGAGTTCGTAGGGCGGGAGCTGGAAGTCCTTCAGCCATTCCAGGAAGGCGGGCCGGAAGATCTGCCGCTCGCCGTAGAACGTGTTGCCGGCCAGCCAGATCATCTCGCGCTTGGAGAAGCGGATCGTGCGCGCGTGGTCGAGCTGCGCGCGCAGCTCGCCCTCGTCGATCTCATCGGCGACGCGCACGGTCCGGGTCCGGTTGATCAGCCGGAAGGTGACGTCCGTGTCGCCGTGCAGCCCCCAGATCATCTGCAGCATCAGGAGCTTGTAGAAGTCCGTGTCGAGCAGCGAGCGGACGATGGGGTCGAGCTTGAACGTGTGGTTCCAGACCCGGGTGGCGATGTCGATGGCGACCATGATTCGTCGAAGCGTCCGCTGGCGGTCGTGTAGACCCGATCCTTAGCCGAACGGGTATCGCCAACACAAATTTGCGAGCAGGGAATCGCTATTCGCTTCCCCCTCGGCACGCGCCGCCGTTCAGCGTCGCGCAGGACGTCCGGCCTTGCCGTCATCCCCTCGCCCGATTTCGGGCCGAGGCCTTCGCCACCCCATCGGATGCGAGGCGAGACCTTCGATGACGCTCAAACCGACCACCATCGCGCTCGCCCTTTCGGCGCTCTGCTGCGGCTCCGGCATGGCGCGGGCCGAGTTCCGGCTGGGTCTGCCCGTCGCCTGCGCGATCGGGGAGGAGTGCTTCGTGCAGCAGTGGCCCGACATGGACGCCGGGTCCGGCGCCACCGATCCGTTCTGCGGCATGGCCGCCTATAACGGGCACGACGGGCTCGACATCCGCGTGCCCTCCATGGCCGACGTCGCGCGCGGCGTCGCCGTGGTGGCGCCCGCCGCCGGCACCGTGAAGGGCGTGCGCGACGCCATGCCCGACCGGCTGATCGGCCCGACGGCGGCCGACCGCGCGACCGTCGCCGATGTCGAGTGCGGCAACGGTGTCGTGATCGACCACGGCGAAGGGTGGGAAACGCAGCTTTGCCATCTCCGGCGCGGCAGCGTGGCGGTGGAAACGGGCGACCGGGTGGAGGCGGGCGCCAGGCTCGGCGAGATCGGCGCCTCGGGCGCCGCCGAGTTCCCGCATGTCCATCTGTCCGTCCGCCGCAACGGGGAGAAGATCGACCCGGCCACCGGAAAGACGGTGGGCTCCGGCTGCTCGACCGGACCGACCTTCGCCGGAACGCTCTTCGACAAGCAAGCCGTCGCGGCTCTCGCCAAGGGTCCGACGGACGTCCTCGACCTCGGCCTTGCCGGCGCGCCGGTGGATTACGGGCGGCTCGTGGTCGAGGGGGCGCCGCCGACGCCGCCGGCCGGCGGCGAAGCGTCCATCGTCTGGGCCTGGGTCACGAACCTCGCCAAAGGCGACACGCTCGCCTTCCGGATGGTGGCGCCGGACGGCACGCCGTTCTTCGAGGGGTCGGGCGCGCCGCTGGAGCGCAACCAGGCCGTCTATTCGGGCTTTGCCGGCCGCAAGCGTCCGCTCGCGCCCGGCCGCTGGACCGTGTCGGTCGAGGTGCTGCGCGACGGCGAGGCCGTGGCCTCGCAGACGCGCGCGGTCGAGGTGAAGGGCTAAGAGCGCCTGACAAAACCTCACGGGGTCGGTCTGCCGGGTCCTTGCCGCCGATGCGTCGTCGCCGGCCGTCCGCCCGGAGGTATTGTTGGGCGCTCCAAGGCCTCAATCGACTTTGAGCCGCTCGATCCCCTCGCCGTCTCCCGCCCGCCGCAGACCGATATCGGCGAGAAGGCGGGCGTCGAGATGGGCGAGATCGAAGCGGGCGGCCCGGCGGCGCCGGCGGGCGTCGAGAACTCGGGTCAGACGGGCGAGCATGGGGATCTCCTGTTCGGGTGCCCCCTTCTGACCGCCTCCCGTTTCACCCGGACGACGCCGTCATGTCGCTTTGGTTTCGACAGAGCGCCCGTCCTGTTGCATCCTGCGGTCGATTCCATCGCCAGAGGGAGCGGCCCGATGCCCGTGCAACGCCTGATCCGAGCCGGCCGCGCCGGCATCCTGACTCTCTGCCTCCTGCAGACCGCCGCCGCCTTCGCCGCCTCGCCGGCGCCCGTGGCCGGCGAGAACGGCATGGTCGTCACCGCACAGAGGCTGGCGAGCGAGGTCGGCGTCGAAGTGCTCAAAGCCGGCGGCAACGCGGTGGACGCGGCGGTGGCCGTCGGCTACGCGCTCGCCGTCACCTACCCGACCGCCGGAAATCTGGGTGGCGGCGGCTTTATGACGATCCGCCTCAAGGACGGGCGCTCCACCTTCATCGACTTTCGCGAACGCGCGCCGGGGCGGGCCACGCGCGATATGTATCTCGACAAGGACGGAAACCCGGTCGAAGGCCTGTCCACCGACGGCTACCTCGCGGTCGGCGTGCCGGGCTCGGTCGCCGGCTTCGAGCATGCGCGCGAGCGCTACGGTACGCGCGAGCGCGCCGACCTGATCGCCCCGGCGATCCGCCTGGCTTCCGAGGGCTTCGCGCTGTCGCCCGGCGATGTCGCGAGCTTTGCGGAGGGCAACGAAGACCTCGCCAAGGACCCGGCCGCCGCCGCGATCTTCCTGAAGGCCGGCGGTGAGCCCTATGCGGTGGGCGAGCGGCTGGTGCAGAGCGACCTTGCCGGCGTGCTGCGCGCCGTGTCGGAGCGGGGGCCGGACGGCTTCTATCGCGGCCCGGCGGCGCAGGCGATCGTGGAAGCCTCGCGCGCCAACGGCGGCATCCTCGAAGCGTCCGACTTCGAGGCCTACAAGGTGCGCGAGCTCGCGCCCGTGCGCTGCGACTACAAGGGCTACGAGATCGTCTCCTCGCCCCCGCCGAGCTCGGGCGGCGTCATCATCTGCGAGATCCTCAACATCCTGAAGGCCTACCCGATCGCCTATACCGGCTTCGGCTCGGCCGAGACCGTCCATCTCATGGCCGAGGCGATGCGCCACGCCTATGTCGACCGCAACTCGGCGCTCGGCAACCCGGACTTCGTCGACAACCCGGTGGAAAAGCTCCTGTCGGAAGAGCATGCGGCCGCCATCCGCGCCAAGATCGATCCCAACCGTGCCGGCGTCTCGGCCGAGCTGAAGCCCGCCGGCATGGGCGAGAGCCGCGAGACGACGCACTATTCGATCGTGGACAAGGACGGGAACGCCGTCGCCGTGACCTACACGCTGAACGGCTCCTTCGGGGCGCGGGTGGTGGCGCCGGGCACCGGCGTCCTCCTCAACAACGAGATGGACGACTTTACCCAGAAGCCGGGCGTTCCCAATCTCTACGGGCTCGTCCAGGGCGAGGCCAACGCCATCGAGCCGGGCAAGTCGCCCCTCTCCTCCATGAGCCCGACCGTGGTCTCCAAGGACGGCGAACCCTTGATGGTGATCGGCAGCCCCGGCGGCTCGCGCATCATCACCATCACGCTCGAAGCCATCCTCAACGTGATCGAGCACGGGATGGACATTCAGGAAGCGATCGACGCACCGCGCATCCACCACCAGTGGCAGCCCGACCGCATCACGATCGAGCCGCACGCCCTCTCGCCCGACACGATCGCGCTTCTCGCCGCCAAGGGCCACAAGGTGGCGAAGGATCCGGACTGGCCGGTCTGGGGCGAGGCGGCCGGCATCCTGATCGGAGGCCCGAGCCTTGCCGACCGCGACCCGACGCGCAAGGAGCGCTTCTTCGGGGCGATCGACAGCCGCGCGACGGCAGGCGCGGCGATCGGATACTAGGAGCGGGCCGCCCCGCATCCCAGCGGATCGCGCGACACGCCGTCGACGGCTTCGCCGCCATGGACGCCGGCCAGAACCCAGCCGGCGGCGGCGGCAAGGATCGCATAGGCGACAAGCTCGGCCGTCTCTTCCAGGAACGTGCCGAGGTGGAGAACCCCGGCAAGGCTGGGCGCACCGTCGAATAGGGCGCCGATGCCGACGCACAGGGCCGCCAGCGCGAAGGGCCAGCCCTTGAAGCTCAGGCCGTAGGCGATGAGCGCGCGCCCATGGCGGCGGCGCAGCAGAGCATAGGGCAGCACCAGCGCCGCCAGCACGAGCGCTTCATGCCAGCGGAAGGCTTCCGACCCGAGATAGGTCGTCACCGGACCGATCTCGGGTAGTTCCAGTTCCCGGAACAGGAACACGAGGTAGAGAAGCGTCGCGAAGAAGGCCGCCATGCGTTCCGCCCCACGCAAGGCGGCGGCCGCCGCGCCCGAGAACACCACGGCGACCAGAAGCAGCGCCTCCTGCGTCCATTCCAAAGGTCCGTTCTCGCCCGCCGCACCCGGCAGGCCCCAATAGAACGGGGTCGACAGGGCGGCGACGAGGATGCAGGCGACCAGCCCCGCCAACAGCCTGGCGAAGCTTGGTGAAAATTCGAGACGATTCATGGCACCCCTCAGAAACGGCGCCACGCTATGGTCCGTCCGACTGACTGTCACCCCATATGACAAAATGATGAATAGCCGCCCACGGGTTTGCGGAGTGACCGCCGCCCAGCCGAATAACGCAGACTTGTACCGCAATGCAGCTATGCGTTTTTTGCACTACAGCATTCGGTGGCGGGACCGTATATTCCAATCATCAGAGCAACGGACACAGCGGCTACGAGCCGCCACCCAAGCTCCAGAGTTTCGCGACGGCCAACCTCCTCCCAAAGGCCGAAGCGGATCGAAGCCTGCGATCCTCCTCCCACGCAGGCTTTACTCTCGACGCCCTGCCGGTCCTCCCCCGGCAGGGCGTTTTTTCGTTTCGGCTGGCCTTCCGTTGCGCCGCACAAAGCCGCGCGAGACCGGCGCTTAAATTTCCGCAACGTGCGAACCAATCGTCGCCTAACGACTTATACGCGGTGAAGCGGCCGCGCCGCATGCCTATAGGGAGTTTCGCATCCATGGATAGCAACCGCCTCGAGGGCACCGCCAAGGAACTGGGCGGCAAGCTGCAGAGCGCAGTGGGCGATGCGTTCGGATCCGACCGGGATTCGGCCGAGGGACGCCGGCGCGAGGTCGAGGGCACCGCTCAGAACCTCTATGGCCAGGGCAAGGACGCCCTGCGCGAGGCGACGCACGACGCCTCGAAATACGCCGCCGATCTCTACGAGAACGCCGGCGTCTATGCCAACCGGGGCACCCGCGCCGTGCGCCGCACCGTGCACGACAATCCGCTGTCGTCGCTCCTGGTGGCCGGCGCCATCGGGTTCGTGCTGGGTCTTCTCGCGCGCGACAACGACTGACAGCAGCGTCTGATCCTCCCGAGCCCCGTGCGCCTCCGCCGGCGCGCGGGGCTTTTGCTTGGCTAGGCTCCCAGGCGCATCACGAGGCAGGGTTCCGCAACGCCCCGCAGGATGGTCGTGGCCTCCTCCCCCACGATCCGAAAGCCCAGAGCCCTGTAGAACTTGACGACGCCCTCGCTCCGCTCCACCACCCTGCATTCGATCGGAGCGGTGCCGGCGGCACGGCGCACCGCGTCCATCAGGCCCTTTCCCAGTCCCTGGCCCTGGCGATCCGGCCGCACGTAGACACCCCAGAGATGAACGACGGGTCGCCCGACGGAATGGATCGCCGTCGCAACGACCACCCCACTGTCGACGGCGCAGAACCCGTCCGACGTGCCGGGCGGGAGCATGGCGGCGACGCCCTCGTCCAGCGAGTGCAGCATGGCCGCGACGGCCGCAGCGCCGAGCGTCGGCCCGTATGTCGCGGGCCAGGTCTCCCGCCACACCGCAAGAAGCCCCTCGGCGTCGGACGGCCGGATCGGGCGGATCGTCGCCATCGGCCTATTCCGCCGCCGAGCGGAAGCCTTCCACGCCGCGATGGTCGGGGTTGAGGCGGGCGAGCGCCTCCTTGGCGGTCTCGCCGGGATATTCCGTGTCGATATAGACCGCGCGCCCGTCCAGCGACTTGTTGACGAGGATGATCGTGTCGAGCACCTCGGTGAAGGTCGCGCGCTTGTCCTCCGGGCCGGCGATGAGGAGCTGGAGGCCCATGTCGCGGAAGAAGCGCAGGAGCGCCTGCGTGTTGGGCACGTCCAGCTTGTTGAAGGCCTCGTCGAACAGGGCGAGCCCCATGCCGACCGGGCGCCCCGCGATATGGTCGGGGAAATAGGCGAGCGCCAGCGAGGCCGCGATCGCGACGTAGAAGGGCACCTGCGCCTCGCCGCCCGAGCCCTTCATCGCACGCGAGGACAAGGTCGTCCGGTTGCCTTCGGCATCGCTCATCACGATTTCGAACGTGTAGTACTGGCGGTAGTCGGCGAGCAGCGCCGCGTCCTCCGCGCCTTCGATCATCGCTTCCACCTCGCCCATCGACGTATCGAACATCTCGTCGGTGAGCTGGCCCTCGGCCGCCCGCTGGGCGAGGTCGTGCATGCCCTCGAACCGTCCGTTGACGGCATAGGAGAAGGCGTAGGTCTGACCGGTGAAGCGGTGGCGCTTCAGGAGGCGGTTGATGCCGGCAAGGCGGTAGCCGACGCGCGCCAGCTTCTCCGACAGGCGGGCCAGAAGGTCCTCGCGCATCATGCGCCGCATCTCGGCCGCCGCCTTCACGCAGGCGTCGCGATGTCCGCGCAGCTCGTGCGTCTCCAGCCGCGAGGCCTCGCCGAGGACCCAGGCGAGCGCGGGCACCATCGTGTCGCCGTCGAAGGCGGGAACCGGCTGGTTCCAGCGGCCGGCATATTCGGTGAGTTCCCGCAACGCCGAAAGCTGCTCGCGCCGCGCGGTACCCTCCGCCGCTTCGGCCGCGGCCTCCGCCTCGTTGCGCGCCGAGGCGAGCCAGGCGGCCGCATCGCGCCGCTCCGCCTCGCCGGCCGCGATCTCGGCGCGAAGGCCCGCGCACAGGGAGGCCAGCGTCGCCGCGTCCTCGCCCGGGCGGGTCAGCACGAGAAGCTCGGCCGTCGCCTCCGTCGCCAGAACCGCCCAGGCCCGACGGCGCCGGGTGACGGCGGCGCGGTGCCGCTCGGACGCCATGTCGCCGCGCGCCTTGAGATTGGCCACCGTCTGGCGCAGCGTCTCGACCTTGGGCTCGACCTCCTCGGCGAGTTCCGCCGCATAGGTGTCGCGCTCGGCCCGGATTTCCTCGATCTCGGCCTTCAGCGCCGCCGCCTCGCCCTCTTCCAGGGCGCGGCGGTCGCGCAGGAGTTCGTCCGTGCGCTGGCGCACGCCCATGGCGCGGCGCTCCAGCTCGGCCGGTCCCGCCTCGGGCGACAGGGCAGCCACGACCGGACCCAGCGCGCGGGCGCCCTCGCGCGCCTCGCGCAGGCGCGCCCGCAGCTCGGCGAGTTCCGCCTCCAGCCGGGCGCGCTCGGCTTCCAGCCCCGCGCCGTCGTCACCCTTTCCGCCGCCGCGCCCGAACAGGAGGTCGCCGAGGTCGCGCTGGACCGACAGGCCCATTCCGGACGAGGTCTTGCCGTTGCGCATGACGCCGCGCTCCAGCCGGTCGAGCTCGGCGTCGGTCTCGGCCTTGCGGAAGGCGCCGATGCGCACGTTCAGGAAGGCGCGGGCGTGCGGATCGTCCGTCGCCAAGGCCTCGAGGATGCTGCCGGCGGGGGGCCGCGCGTTGATCGAGCGTGTCGCCGACGTCTTCACCAGGGTGCAGCCGGCAAAGGCGTTCCGGTCGCGCCACATCAGGTCGAAAGCGCGCTGCAGCAGCGCCGGCTCCACGATCAGCGCCTCGCGACCTCGCCCGAGAAGGGCTTCGGCCGCGTATTGCCAGGAGGGGTCGGCGACGTCCACGACATCGCAGAGCGGCACGGCGGGAATGCCGGCCGCCTGAAGCGTGGCGAGAAGCCGCGAAGCCTCGCGCGAGAGGGTGCCCCCCGCCCCTTTGGGGCGCGAGAGCGCGCCGCGCAGGCGCTCCAGCTCGCTCTCCAGCGCATGAGCCCGGGCACCGAGCCGCTCGGTGACCTTGTCGAGCGCCGCCTCGAAGCCGTCCGCCCGGCGGGCCGCCGCAACCAGTTCTTCCAGCCGGTCGCCCTTGCCGCGCGCATGGTCGAGGAACGAGTCCCCGTCGCGCACCAGGGTCAGCGCCTCGGCGGCGGCACGCCCGGCTTCGACCGCGCCGGCCGGCAGGTCGTCCGCGTGGCGCAGGACGAGACGCGCGAGCGTGCCGAGCGCCTGGGAAATCCGGCCCCAGCCCTGCTCGATCTCGCGGATGTCGCGCTCGTTGAGCCGCGTCTCGGCGGCGATCTCGCGCAGGCGCCCCTCGCCGCCGGCCGCCGCCAGCCGGGCCGTCTTGTCGCGGATCTCCTCGTCCCAGGAGCGGATCCACTCGCGGCGGGTCGCGAGCACGCCCTGCTCCAGCGCCAGTTCCGCCTCGCGCTCCTTCAGGGCACGGCGGATCGACAACGCCTCCTGACCGGTGCGCCGCGCCTGGAAGGCGCCCGCGCGCCAACGCCCGAGATCGGCCGCCAGCCGCTCGCGGCCCCAGCCGAGGAACTTCGCGGCGATGCGCGAGACGTGACGGTGCTTGGCCTCGGCCTCCTCGATCAGCCCCTCCAGCTCGCGCCAGGTGGCGATGGAGGCGCGCACGCGCTCCACGTCGAGCGGGTCGGGCTCCAGCACGAAGTCGCGCACGAAGACGGTCGGGTCGAAGATCGGGCGGAAGGCGAGCGCGTTGGAAAAGGCACGCAGGAAATGGCGCGCGTTGGGAGCCGACCCCGGCCCGCGCATCGCGACGAGCATCTCGGCGGTGAACTTCTCCGCCGACGACTTGTATTCGGCAAAGGCCGGGCAGCTCTCGCGCAAGGACGCCGCGATCTCTCTCCACGGCATCACCGTCTCGACGCCGCCCTGGTTGCGGCGCACCGTCTCCAGCGAGAAGGCGTGGCCGGGCGCGATGAAGCGGGACAGGATTTCCTCGCGCGCCTCGCCCTGGCGCGCCGCCATGGCGATGCCGACCGCGATCGGCTCGCCCGTCTGGTCGTTGGCGAAGGTGAGGACCAGCAGCGTCTCGCAGGACTGGCGCAGCGGCCGGCCGTTCTCGGCCGGATCGCCCGTCATGCCGAGGCAGTATTCCAGCACGGAGCGCGAGGAGCGTCCGCTCGCGCTGGCGTTAAGGTTCAGCCGGTTCTGGCTGGCACCGGTGATGACGGTCTGGATCGCGTCCTGGATCGAGGTCTTGCCGGCGCCCGTCGGGCCGATCAGCGCCGCTTCGCCGCGGATGTCGATGTCCTTGGCGTCGATCAGGTACCAGTTGGAAAGCGAGATCCGCCTGAGGCTATACATTCGGCTCGTCCCCGGACGGCGGTTCGCTCTTGTTGTCGCCCTTTCCGCCCTCGGAGGAAAGCGGCTGGGGGGCGCCCGCCCACAGGATCAGCTCCTTCACATAGGAATCAGGCACGAGAATGCCGATGCCGGGCAGGATGGCGAGCGGCGAGACGCGCCGCACCCGGTCGCGCTCGCCGAGGCGCACCGCGCCGTGGCGGGCAAAGCCCCGCAGGATGTCGAGAAGGCGGGGCTCGTCGGGCGGCGGAACCTGCGCGATGCCGGCGATGCGGTCGACGAGGTCGTCCGTCGTGGCATCGACGACGCCGGCATCCCCGGCCTCGTGAGCCCGCAGCGCCTCCTCCCAGATCAGGCGGAGCGCGAGCAGCACGACCGTCTCGTCCTTGCGCAGGCGCTCGAACAGGCCGTCGTAGCGTGGCGCGTCGGCGGGGACGGAGAGCGCCACCATCTGGTCGCGCGGCGACACCACGAGCCGATAGCCGAGCGAGCCGAAATAGCGCTCGAAGAAGGTGGGATAGGCGCGAACGAGGTCGTAGCTGCGCCCGATATTGGGCGTGTGCGAATAGACGCACTGACGCGTCATCATCACCTGCAGGGCGCGGGTCATCTCCTCCGATGTCGGACGCTTGCCGGCGATGTGGCCGCCGGCCCAGTCGCCCTCCACGATGTCGCGGAACTCGTCGGTCTCAGGCGGCATCGGCATGGGCTCCCGGCCGGCGGCGGATCACGAAGTCCTGGCAGGTGATCCAGCGGTTGGCGCAGCGCTCGTCCAGGAACTCGATCTCGTAGCGCTTCGACAAGAGGCCACCGAAGATCGAAGGCAGCTCTCGGAGACGCTGGAAGGCGACGAAATCGTCCACCGACGATAGCGTCACGTCCCGCGCTCGGATCTCCGAGCGCCCGCCGAGCACCCGCTCGACATAGGCGGTCAGTACCGGCGCGGTCACGCGCGTGCGCCGGACGTATTCCTCCTTGGCGCGGGCGTAGCGCAGGGCCGCGGGATCGGGCGCGAGGTCGCGCAAGGGAACGGCAGCCACCGGCACCTTGTCGCGCCGGGGGGCCGGCACGTGCGGCGGCCCGAGCGGCAGGATGCGTGGCAGGAGCACCGGCGCGACCGGCACCTCGCCCTCGTGTGCCCGCGCCGCGACGAGCCGCAGCGCCTCGGCGAGGTCGGCCGTGGAGCCGCCGGCGATCCGGTCCATGTGGCGGGCGGCATTGACCATGCGCCGCTCGATGCGGGCCACCGTCGCGTTGATGGAATCGAGATGCCGCTCGGCCGCCTCGAAGACGTGGACGATGCGCGAGAGTTCCTCGCGGATTTCCTCCTCGCCGTCGCGCCCCGCGTCGAGCCGCCCCTCGCGGCCATAGGCCTCGCCGAGCGTCGAGAGCAGCGCCCGGTTCTCGATCATCTCCGTCGCCTGCCGGATGATGGCGGTGCGGAAGCGGAACGGGTTGTCCTTGGTTTGCAGGGTCTTGAAGTCGCGGATCAGGTGGCGCTCGACGAAGTCGCCGAAGAACTGGCGGAAGATGGCGCGCAGCGAGGGCTGGCGCAGGATGCGCTCCTCCGCCTGGCGCAGCGACACCGCGACCGTGCGCATGTGGCCCATGAAGTCCTCGGCGCCGCGAAGCGCGTTGCGCAGGGCTTCGGAGCGCTCGTCCGGATGAGCGGCCGCGCCTTCGAGGCCGGACAGGACCTCCAGGACCGCGCCGCCATAGGAGCGCGTCTCGCCCCGCTCGATGCGCGACAGGAGGTGGAGGAGCCCGGCCGCCTCCGGGTCGAGGTCGACAAGGCGCAGGTAGCGGTCGCGGTGCTCCACCATCCAGCCGGTCTCGACCAGCCGGTCGTAGACGGCGCGGGCGCGCTCCTCCGGCCGGCCCGCCGGAACGTCGCCCTCCTCGCCCTCGCTTTCGCGCGCAAGAAGGAACGCTTCGATGGCGCGCAGGACGTCCGCGCGCCGCGGCGCCTCGGCAGACGGCTCGAAGGTCTCGTGGAAGACATGGAGGAGGAGGTCGGAATAGAGCCGCTTCGCCGGAGCCGCCAAGGGCTTGAACAGGTCCGGCGGCAGGACGTCGAAGAGCGGCATTCCGATCCGGGCTCAGGTTGAACGGGGCGGGCGCCTTGCGCCGAAGGCCGCGCGCCCGTCGATCATCGACCGGGCGCTGCACGAGCCTGTTAAGCGGCTCTTAACCCCGTCGCGCCGCCGGATCAACCGGCGGACGCCTGCTTCCCCCCGGCGGGCTTATCGGCGGATGCCTTCTTGCCTCGGCGTTTGGCGTCGAGGCCCATGAAGCGGCGGACCTCGGGATGGCCCGGCAGGCGCAGGAAGAGCTGTCCGAGATCGGGCTCCTGCACGAGGTCGGCCGCCTCCACGACGCTGAACCACCGGCGCTCGCGCTGCCCCTTTTCCTTCCAGCTCTTGAGGACCTTGCCGACCCTCAGGAGGAACACGTCGACCTGGTTGTAGCGCGTCTGCAGCCGCCCACGCTGCCAGTAGGCGTAGCGCCCTACCGGCTCGGACAGGAGCTTTCCCTTGACGCCGGCTTCCTCCAGCGCCTCGACGCCGGCGGCCGCGTCGTCGCGGAGCCCGTCCATCGGCCAGCCCTTGGGAATGATCCAGCGGCGGGTCTCGCGCGAGGTGACCAGCAGAACCTCCAGTCCGCCGTCCTCGCGCAGGCGCACGGGCAGGGCTGCGATCTGGTCGCGCGGCAAGCCGGAAGGGTCGGGTGTCTGCATTGCAGTCGGGGTCATGGTCTTCTGAAGTCTGCTCACGTCAACCACAACCCTAGCGCGGGCGGCACGCGTTTCCGTTGTTAAACGCTCTCGAAGCGAGATTTGATGGCATGGGTGTCGCATCGATCACGCAACATCGCCGGACAGACCGGGCAAGCGCGTTGAACGAGCGTTCAACGAGTATACTCTCGTTCGGGCTCGACGTCGCGCTTTTTCTAGTCGAGGTCCGGCAAGCGCGGAGGATAGGCGTGCGTGCGGCCTGAAGGATCGATCACCCGATGGCCGTCGCCGGCCGGTTCGATGAAACCCGGACCGATCGGCACCTTGCCGTGCCCGCCCGGAATGTCGAGCACGTAGGTCGGCTGGCACAGGCCGGAAACCCGGCCACGCAGGTTTCTGACGAGATCCTGCCCGGCCTCGATCGTGGTGCGCATGTGCCCCGTGCCGGGCGCGAGATCGCCCTGGTGGAGATAGTAGGGCTTGATGCGGTTCTCCACGAAGCCGCGCATGAGGCGCGACAATGTGTCCGCATCGTCGTTGACGCCGCGCAGCAGGACGGACTGGCTGACCATGGGTAGGCCGGCGTCCACCATGCGCGCGATGGCGGCGCGCGCGGCGGGCGTGAACTCGTCGGGATGGTTGGCATGGAGCGCCACGAAGGTCGCGCCGGGAAAGGCGCGCAGCGCCGAGACGAGCGCGTCGCCGACCCGCGCCGGCTCCACGACGGGCACGCGCGTGTGGAAGCGCATGACCTTGACGTGCTTCATATCGCCCAGCGCGCGGCCGATCGCCTCGATGCGGCGCGGCGACAGGAGGAACGGGTCGCCGCCCGTCACCACGACCTCCCAGATTTCCGGCCGGCCCGCGACATAGGCGAGCGCGGCGTCGAGTTCGGGCTCGGTCAGGCTCCCAGCCCCGTCCGGCCCGACCATCTCGCGGCGAAAGCAGAAGCGGCAATAGACCGGGCAGACATGCAGCGGTTTCAAAAGCACGCGGTCGGGATAGCGATGCACGATGCCCGGAACAGGCGAGTGTGCCTCGTCGCCGATCGGATCGGCCCGCTCCTCCGGCCGGGTGTCGAGCTCGGCGGCGGAGGGCACGAACTGGCGGCCGATCGGGTCGTCCGCGTAGCCGATCAGCTCCGCCATGTCGGCGGTCACCGACACGGCGTAGCGCGCGGCTACGCGCTCCAGCTCGCCGAGGCTCTCGGGAGGCGCGAGGCCCGCGTCCACCAGCGCCCCGGCGCTGCGCAAGGGGCGGCTCATGACCTTAGGTCCGCGACGGGCGTCCAGAGGACATCCTCGATGCGCGTGGCGCCCGTCGCCAGCATCACCAGCCGGTCGAAGCCGAGCGCGATGCCGCTGGCCTCCGGCATCTGGCCCAGGGCGGCAAGGAAGTCCTCGTCCAGCGGATAGCGCTCGCCGTAGACGCGCTCGCGCTCGTCCATCTCGGCGGTGAAGCGGCGGCGCTGCTCGGCCGCGTCGGTCAGTTCACCGAAGGCGTTGGCGAGTTCGACGCCGCAGCAGTAGAGCTCGAAGCGCTCGGCCACCCGCCCGTCGCGCGCACTCGGCCGGGCAAGCGCCGCTTCCGGGATCGGATAGTCGTAGAGGATCGTCGCCCGGCCCTGGCCGAGCCGCGGCTCCACCTTCTCGGTGAGGACGCGGCTGAACAGATCCGCCCAGGTGTCGTCGTGCGCGGTGCGCAGGCCGGCGGCCTGAACATCGGCAAGGAGACGGGCGCGATCCGTCTCGCCGCCGGGCGCGACGGTGCCCAAGAGGTCGATGCCGGCGAAGAGCTGGAACGCCTCCGCGACGCTGAGGCGCTCGGGCGCGAAGAACGGATCGGCCTTGCGCTCGCGGAACTGGAAGCGCTTCACACCCGCCGTCTCGGCGGCGAGCGCCATGATCGCCGCGCAGTCGTCCATCAGCGCTTCGTAGGTCTCGTCCGCGCGGTACCATTCCAGCATGGTGAAGGCAGGGTGGTGCAGCGCGCTGCGCTCGCCGTTGCGATAGACGGGGGCGGCCGAGAACAGGCGCCGCTCGCCCGCCGCCAGCAGCTTCTTGCAGGCGAATTCGGGCGAGGTGTGGAGATAGAGCGGCTGGCGCGTGCCGTCGGGGCGCGTCTCGGCGGTCGCGAAGGCTGCGAGATGCGCCTCGTTGCCCGGCGAGACCTGGAGCGCCGACGCTTCGACCTCGACGAAGTCGCGCGCCGCGAACCAGGCGCGCAGGTCCGCCATCATCCGGTTGCGCAGGAGAAGGCGCGGGCGGCGGTCGGCGTGGACATGGGGCGTCCACCAGGGCGAGGCTTTTGTCATGGCGGCAGACGGCGAACGGTCTCGGGGACAAGGAGTGCTACGCGAAACGGACCCGCCCGACTGGCGGCGGACCGTCAGATGCGCTAGGCCCCGGGGATCGAGGCTCGGACGAGCTCCTTACAACACAAGACCGAAATCAGGAACCAAGCCCGTGAAGGTGATCGCCAGTTCGCTCCGCAAAGGCAACGTCGTCGAACGCGACGACGGCAAGCTCTACGTGATCCTGTCCGCGGAGAACATCCATCCGGGCAAGGGCACGCCCGTGACCCAGCTCGACATGCGCCGCATCTCCGACGGCGTGAAGGTGTCGGACCGCTATCGCACCACCGAGCAGGTCGAGCGCGCCTTCGTGGAGGAGCGCGAGCACACGTTCCTCTACTCGGACGACGAGGGCTTCCACTTCATGAACCCCGAGACCTTCGACCAGGTCGCGGTTCCCGAGAGCGTGGTCGGCGACTACGCGCCCTATCTCCAGGAAGGCATGGCGGTCCAGGTCGCCGTCTACAACGGCCTCGCCATCTCGATCGAGCTGCCGCAGCGTGCGACCTACGAGGTGACGGAGACGGAGCCGACGACCAAGGGCCAGACGGCCTCGTCGTCCTACAAGCCGGCCGTCCTGTCGAACGGCGTGCGCACGCTGGTTCCCCCGCACATCGCGCCGGGCACCCGCATCGTCGTCATGACGGCGGACGGCTCCTATGTCGAGCGCGCCAAGGACTGACCGTCCCTCGCCGCGCTAAGCCGGCGAACCAAACCCGGCCTCCCGACGTTGAGGCCTCCGGGCTCGCGTTCGCGTCCGCGCGAGCCCCGCAATCGCATTGTTGGAGTCTGGCACCGTATGGCGTTCGCACTGGAGGATCTGGGCGCGATCGGCGCGCTGATCGGATCGCGGGACTGGACCGACTGCCCGCTTGGCCCTCCCCCGTCCTGGCCCCCCGCCCTGCGCACCACGATCGGCCTCGTGATCTCGGCGCGCGCCGAGATCGTCCTGTTCTGGGGGCCGGATTACATCGCCTTCTACAACGAGGCCTATGCGCCGACGATCGGCGACAAGCATCCCCGTGCCTTCGGACGACCGGCGCGTGAGAACTGGTCCGAACTCTGGGATGATCTCGAGCCGCTCCTGCGCAGCGTCCGCGAGACGGGGGAGACGGTGGCCGCCAAGGACCGTCCGTTCCAGATCGAGCGGCACGGCTTTCTCGAAGAGGTCTTCTTCGACATCAGCTACTCGGCCGTGCGCGACGAGGCGGGGTCGGTGGCGGGCGTCCTGTGCATCGTCTCGGAGACCACCGGGCGCGTGACCAGCGAGCGGCGGCTGGCGGAGAGCGAGAGCCGCTTCCGCAACATGGCCGACAATGCGCCGGTCATGCTCTGGGTCACCGACCCGGAAGGCCGCTGCACCTATCTCAACCGGTCGTGGTACGACACCACCGGCCAGACGCCCGAGGCGGCAGAAGGCTTCGGCTGGCTGGACGCCACGCATCCCGACGATGCGGACGAAGCCGGCCGGATCTTCCGCGAGGCGAACGCGGCGCACAGCGCCTTCCGGCTGGAATACCGCCTGCGCCATTCAGACGGCCGGTATCGCTGGGCGATCGACGCGGCCTCGCCGCGCTTCGACGGGTCGGGCACCTTTCTCGGTTTCGTCGGTTCGGTGATCGACATCGACGAGCGGCGCACGAGCGAGGATCGCCTGCGCGCCAGCGAGGCCGCCTTCCAGACCATCGCCAACACGATCGACCAGATGATCTGGACGACGCAGCCCGACGGCTTCCACGACTACTACAACAACCGCTGGTACGAATTCACCGGCATGCCCTACGGCTCGACCGACGGCGAAGGATGGAACGGCATGTTCCACCCGGACGATCAGGAGCGCGCCTGGGCGGTCTGGCGGCGTTGCCTGGAGACCGGCGAGCCCTATCACATCGAGTACCGCCTGCGGCATCATACGGGCGAGTATCGCTGGGTTCTCGGACGGGCGCAGCCGACGCGCGACCCGGCGGGACGGATCGTCCGCTGGTACGGCACCTGCACCGACATCCACGACTTCAAGCTGGCCGAGGAACGGCGCGAGTTTCTGCTGCAGCTCAACGACACCCTTCTGGTCCATCTCGATCCGGTCGGCGTTGAAAGGGCGGCGACCGAGCTCCTCGGGCAGCGCGTCAAGGCGGCTCGCTGCGGCTATGGCGAGGTCGATCCGAGCGGCGAGGTCGTGCGTGTGGCGCGCGACTGGACCCGCTCGCCCGACGTGGCGAGCCTTGCCGGCGAGAGCCGGATCCTCGACGCCTTCGGTCCGGCGGCGATCGACGAGCTGCGGGCCGGGCGAACGCTGGTGGTGGAGGACGCGCGCACCGATCCGCGCGTCGGCCGGGCCTTCGGCGCGACATGGGACGGCATCGGATGCCTGTCGCTGGTGGTCGCCCCTCTTCTGCGCGACGGCGCGCTGCGCTCGATCCTCTACCTGCACGAGCCCCAGCCCCGCCGCTGGACCGAGGCCGAGATCCATCTGGTCGAGGAAGTGGGGGCGAGAACCCGCGAGGCGCTGGAACGCGCCCGGGCCGAAGCCGCCTTAATCGAGCTGAACGCCACGCTGGAGGAGCGGGTGCGCGAGCGCTCGGCCGAACTGGAGCGCACATCGGAAGTGCTGCGCCAGGCCCAGAAGATGGAGGCCGTCGGCCAGCTTACCGGCGGCATCGCGCACGACTTCAACAACATGCTGTCCGTGATCATCGGCTCGCTCGACCTTCTCGGACGCCGCCTGCCGGACGGCGAGGCGCGGCTCCGCCGCTATGCCGACAACGCGATGGAAGGCGCGCGCCGGGCGGCGACGCTGACGCACCGGCTCCTCGCCTTCTCGCGCCAGCAGCCGCTCAACCCGCAGGCGGTCGATCTCAACAAGCTGGTGGCGGGCATGTCCGAGCTTCTGCGCCGGACGCTCAGCGGCAACATCCGGCTGGAAACGGTGCTCGGCGGCGGGCTCTGGTCCTGCTCGGTCGACGCCAACCAGCTCGAGAACGTCATCGTCAATCTCGCCGTCAACGCGCGCGACGCCATGCCGGACGGCGGCCGCCTGACGATCGAGACCCAGAACGCCCATCTCGACGACCGCTACGCCGCCAGGGACATCGGCATCGTGCCGGGGCAGTACGTCCTTCTGGCGGTGACCGACAGCGGCACCGGCATGACGGCCGAGGTGATGGCCAAGGCCTTCGACCCGTTCTTCACCACAAAGGAGATCGGCAAGGGAACGGGCCTCGGCCTCAGCCAGGTCTACGGCTTCGTCAAGCAGTCGGACGGGCACGTGAAGATCTACTCCGAGCCCGGACGGGGCACCAGCATCAAGATCTACCTACCGCGCCTCGTGGCCGGGCACGAAGCCGCCGAGGAGACGGCGTCGGCGCTGCCCGAACTCACCGACCCCTCGGCCGAGCTGATCCTGGTCGTGGAGGACGACGAGAGCGTGCGCCGGGTGACCATCGAGGCGGTGCAGGAGCTCGGCTACCGGACCCTGGAAGCGGACGGCGCCGCGGAGGCGCTCCGCCTCCTCGGGCAGCACCCCGACATCGACGTCCTGTTCACCGACGTGGTGATGCCGGACATCGACGGGCGCGAACTGGCCGAGGAAGCCCGGCGGCAGCGGCCGAACCTGCGCGTCGTCTTCACGACCGGCTATACGCGCAACGCCATCGTGCACCACGGGGTGCTCGACCCCGGCGTGCGCCTCCTCACCAAGCCCTTCTCCCTGGAGGACCTCGCCGCCAAGCTGCGCGACGCGCTGGACGAGGTCTGAGCCGGGCGCCCGGTCGAACGAAAAAGCCCGCCGGGCCGAAAGGCCTGCGGGCGTTCCGATCAGGAGTTCCGAACCGCTGCGCTTTCCTCGGACATCGCCGGATGTCCGAGGAAAGCGCGACCGCGTTCAGGCGGGGGCGATGTCGCCCGCCACCTTGCGCAGGGAATTGGCGTCGTAGGGCTTGGGAAGGAGCGGCCAGTCCAGCTTCTGGACATTGACATAGCCGGACACGAGCACGATCCGCACATGCGGATACTGCTCAGCCACCATGCGGGCGAGTTCCGGTCCGGAAATCCCTGGCATCCGGCAATCGCTGAACAGAAGAGCGATCTCGGGCCGGCGTTCGAGCACCCGGAGCGCCGCGGCGCCGTCGGCCGCCTCCAGAACCTCGAAGCCCATTTCTTCGAACATATCGACTGCGTTGAGCCGCACCAGGGGCTCGTCGTCCACGACGAGCACGACCTTGCGCGACCCGGCCTTCATATCATCGTGCATTCCGATGCCTGTCCGTCCGATCCGGCCGCGAAGCGGCCCGCGATCTCATGAGGGGTCTGCCATCCCGGCCCGATCATGCCGGATGCGCGCACTTTTGACTCCATAGATGGTGCGCGGCAAGCCGAAGGGAACCCCCCTTGAACGCCCGATCAACCCAGGCCGAGCCCCCCGCCGTGCGAGCGGGAGATCGGGACGCCGAGCGGCCCGCGGCCGGGGCTTCGCCCGGCGAAGATCCGCGCCGGCCGGGCCGGCCGTCCGCGCAGGCCTTCCGCCAGCGTCGCCGCATCCGGCCAGGGGCCGAAACCGCTGGCGATGTTGACGTGGCCGGCCTCCCCCAGATCGAAGAGCGCCGAGCCCCAGGTCGCCGCGCAACGCTCGGCGCCCTCGAAGCGCATGTAGGGATCGTTGCGGCTGGCGACCAGGATGGAGGCGAAGGGCAGGCGCGCCCCCGACGCCTCTGCGAAGGGCGCCGCCGTTGGCACAGTGCGCGACAGGCTCGCGATATCGGCGGGCGCGACCAGAAGCGCGCCGCCCACATGCGAGGCCGCCGGGCGGTCCGCCAGCGCCGCCGCCAGCGCGCAGCCGAGGCTGTGAGCCACCAGGATGACGCCCGGCCGGCTCGCCATGATCGCCGCTTCCAGGGCATGCAGCCAATCGGCGAGGACCGGCTCCGCCCAGTCCTCCTGCTCGACCAGCTCGGCGAGCGGATCGCCTTCCAGCCAGTGGTGCTGCCAATGTCCCGCGGGCGAGCCGTTGAGGCCGGGAACGATCAGGGTCTCGGTCATGGGCCTTGCCTTTCGTGCCGTCCGATGAAGCATGAAGGTAAGGCCGCGCCCGCACGGCGGACACGCACAACATACTCATTTTATCGACTGAGGCGGAAAGCCGATCCCGGATACCGGTCCGTCAGGCACCGAGGGCGAGTTCGGGGAACCCGGCTTCGAGCACGTCGGGGGAGCGGGCGGCCTCGGCCAGGGTGCGCTCGTCCAGCACGGCCGAAATGGCGTTGCGCACGTCCAGCATGATCCGGCGCACGGCGCAGGCCTCCTCGTCGCGGCAGTCGTCGCAGCGCCGATAGGCGGTGCGGCTCGCGCAGGGGATGGGCGCGAGCGGGCCGTCGAGGACGCGCAGGATATGGCCGACCCGGATTTCGGCCGGCGGGCGGGCGAGCGTGTAGCCGCCGCCGCGCCCCTTGCGGGCGTGGATCATGCCGGCCACACGCAATTCGCCGAGAATCGTGTCCAGGAACTTCTTGGAGATGTTGTGGGCTCTTGCGATCTCTTCGGAGAGGGCGCGCCGGCCTTCGGGCATGTCGGCAAGATGCAGCATGGCCTTCAGGCCGTACTTGCCCTTCATCGTCAGCATGGCACAGACTTCGTTGGTCGGAAGCGGAACGGTACAACCGACAGGTAAACCGCCGCGCGCCGGATTTCCAGCGCCGCGGCGATCGCGGCGGCGAGCGCGGCCTCCTCCGCACGTTCCCTTTCGGCATTTCCCAGCATTCGTCTGAACTTTGCAGGAATTTGTTGTGGCGACGGGAACAGAAGGCGGGTGCTCCGGCTTCTTGCGGCAGCTTTCAAGGAGATCACCATGAAGATTGCACTGATCGCAGCCGTTTCCGCCCTCGCTCTGTCCGGGGGTGCAGCCTTCGCCCAGACCACCACGACGTCGGGACAGCCGGCAGTCGTCGTTCCCGGCGCTTCGGAGGCCGACAGCGCGGTGCCGGCCGGCGAGGCGTCCACCGCCGTCACCGGCACGGACGCGCCCGTGGCGACGGACGACACGTCGACCAGCGCCATCCCGGTGCCGGGCAATTCGTCGGGCGTCGAGTCGGCCATGCCGGCCGATGCCGCCGCACGCGTCGTCACGCCGACGGACGCGCCGCCGGTCCCCGGCCAGGTCACGAGCCCGGTTCCCGGCACGGCCGCCAATGGCGACGTGAAGCCGGCGAACTGAGACACCTCTTTTTCGCTTCGGGGGCCGCCGCGATATCGCGGCGGCCTTCTACTGTCTGGCCTAGTTGGAAGAAGGTGCAGCACAAAGGGCTGGTGCGGCGGCGGAGGCCTCAGGCGCGGATGCGCCAGCCGGTACGGAAGATCCACCAGATGCCGGCGATGCACACAATCATGAAGCCCAGAATTGCCGCCAGGCTGATGCCGACGCCGACGTCCGACGTGCCGTAGAAGCTCCAGCGGAAGCCGCTCACGAGATAGACCACCGGGTTGAACAGGGTCACGGTCTGCCAGACCGGTGGCAGCATGGAGATGGAATAGAAGCTGCCGCCGAGGAACGTCAGCGGCGTCACGATCAGAAGCGGGACGATCTGGAGTTTCTCGAACCCTTCCGCCCAGATGCCGATGATGAACCCGAGAAGACTGAAGGTGACGGCCGTCAGCACCAGGAAGGCCAGCATGAAGCCGGGATGCTCGATGCGTAGCGGCACGAAGAGCGCGGCGGTGGCGAGGATGATCAGGCCGAGAATCACCGACTTCGTCGCCGCCGCCCCGACATAGGCGATCGTGATCTCGATGGCCGACACGGGCGCCGACAGGATTTCGTAGATCGTGCCGGTGAACTTCGGGAAGTAGATGCCGAAGGACGCGTTGGAGATGCTCTGCGTCAGGAGCGAGAGCATGATGAGGCCGGGCACGATGAAGGCGCCGTAGGACACCCCTTCGATCGCCTCCATGCGCGAGCCGATGGCCGAGCCGAAGACCACGAAGTAGAGCGAGGTCGAGATGACGGGGGCGACGAGGCTCTGGAGCAGCGTGCGCCAGGCGCGCGCCATCTCGAAGAGGTAGATCGAGCGGATCGCGTGGACGTTCATGCGCGCGCCTCCACCAGGCTGACGAAGATGTCCTCGAGCGTGCTCTGTCGCGTCTTCACGTCGCGAAGGCGAAGGCCCGCACCCGCCAGGTCCTCCAGGAGACGACTGATGCCCGGCCGCTCGCTCTGGCTGTCGTAGACATAGGTGAGTTCGGTTCCCTCGCCCGAAAGCGCGAGGTCGTAGGCGGCGAGCTGTGGCGGCACGGCGGTGAGCCTGTCCTGCAGCGTCAGCACCAGTTCCTTGCGGCCGAGCTTGCGCATCAGAACCGTCTTTTCCTCCACGAGCACGATGCGCCCGCCGCGGATGACGCCGACGCGGTCGGCCATCTCCTCGGCCTCCTCGATGTAATGGGTGGTCAGGATCACGGTGACGCCCCCGGCCCTCAGATCGCGCACCACCTGCCACATGTCCTGGCGCAGCCGGACGTCGACGCCGGCCGTCGGCTCGTCGAGGAACAGGACGCGCGGCTCGTGGCTAAGTGCCTTGGCGATCAGGACGCGCCGCTTCATGCCGCCCGACAGGGTGAGGATCTTGGCGTCCCGCTTCTCCCAGAGCGAGAGCTGGCGGAGAATCGTCTCGATATGGGCCGGGTTCGGCGGCAGCCCGAACAGGCCGCGGCTGAAGCTCACCGTCGCCCAGACCGTCTCGAAGGCGTCCGTGGTCAGTTCCTGCGGCACGAGGCCGATCAGCGCGCGGGTCCGGCGGTAGTCGCGCACGATGTCGTAGCCGCCGACGCGCACTTCGCCCTCGCCGGGATTGACGATGCCGCAGACGATGCTGATCAGCGTCGTCTTGCCCGCGCCGTTCGGCCCCAGCAGCGCGAAGATCTCGCCGGGCTCGATCGCGAGGTTGATGTCGTCGAGGACCCTTGGCCCGTCCTTGTAGGACTTGGACAGGCCCCGGATCGAAAGGATCGGCGGAGCGCCGGAGCCCGTCGGCGGTGCCGGCGGGGGAGCGGTCATGGTGTGCGGCATCGGCCCTCCGTCCGGCACTCCCGAGGCGCCGGTCGCGCGTACAATTCGGGCGTCTTACGACTTGGACAACGACAGGTCGAGAGGATCAAACGCGTGCCTGCCCTCGGGAGCTGACCGCATGCGCTCGTTTCGATGGGGAGATGGCGGTGGTACGGTTGGGCGGGTTCGAACCGCCGACCTTCGGAGCCACAATCCGACGCTCTAACCAGCTGAGCTACAACCGCATGCCGACGGACCCGCAATAGAAAACTTTGCGGGCAAAGGCAAGCCTCGGGCGCGATGGTCGCGCCCGAGGGCCGCGACAGGGTCAGAAGCGGTCCTGGCCGGTCGCCTTCTGGGCGGCGTCGCGCGAGGGACGGATGACGTCCTGGGCCACGCTCTGCGACAGGGACTGCATCTCCTTGGCCTGGTCGGCCACGAGCTCGACCTGGCGGCGCAGGTAGCTCGTCTGGAGTTCGACGAACTCGGCCATGGTCTTGGCGGAGGCGAGCTGCTCCATGTGGCTGAAGTTCATCTCGGCCTGCGCCCGCAGGCCCTCCAGCGCCCGCTTCGTCAGGTTGAGCGAGCCCGAATGCGCGTTCTCGATCGTGGCCTCGAGCGTCTGCGTCGCCTGGTCGGCGGCGGACTTCATCCGCGCATAGGCTTCCTTGGACTGCTCGATGGACTTCTGCGTCATGGTGCGGAAGGCCTCGCCCATCTTGGACGGATCGAGTCCCATGGCCGCCTGCGCGCGCTGGGCACTCTCGAAGGCGTCGCGCGCCGGATCTCCGGCATTGAAGTTCTCTGTGTCGGACATGTCGGCGTTCTCCTCGGCCGGACGATGGCGGATCCATAGCCCGCAAACGACAAACTAGGGGCGCACCCGCCGAATGAACAGCCCCGCCGCCCCGGTGTGGCCGCATTAACCCTGACGGGCCTTTGAAGGGCCGAGTTCGGCCGAAGTTCTGGATTTGATCCGGTGGGGGCCTTATTAACGGATCGCTAACCGATCGACGTTCCTGGGAGCCGAGGCCATTCCGTCCGCCCTCGACATCATGGCGCTGAAGTCCGTCCGTGCCGCCGCCGCGAGCGGCGCGGCCGTGGCCGTGCTGGATGCCGGCCTTTCGGGAGTCCTCTGGGCCAACCGGGAGGGCCGGCGGCTTCTTGGCGCCGCCGATCCGGCCTCGGCCGACGTCGAGGTGATGCGTCAGATCCGCTCGGCGCGCGAAGCCTTTGCCGGCAAGGGACGCACGCAGCTCCTGCTCCGCCCGCCGGAGGACAGCGGCCTCGGCAAGGCCTTGCTCGCCCGCATCGAGGCGATCACCGGCGACGGCGCCCATCTCGCGCTTCTGTCCGTCAAGCTCGGACTGGCCCCCGCGCCCCTGGAGGACCAGGCGCGCGATCACCTCGCCGATGCTGGCGTCGCGCAAGGGCTCGCCTGTGTCGTCGGCCCGGCCGGCGTCGTCGCAGCCACCGACCGTCTGCCGCAGGACGAGCATTCGCTCCTTGCTGTCCAGGGCCGCGAGTTCCTGACGTCCGGCGAGGATCGGCTGGTGGTGGAGGACGAGGCCGGCGCCCTGTCCTTCGCGCGCGTCGGCGACCAACTGGTGCTGATCCACATCGACATGCCGGAGGGCGTCGGCGCGGACACCGAGCCCGCGGCGGACGCACCGCATGTTCAAAGCCTCCCCGATCCGGACGACGAGCCCATGCCCGGCGAGGACGTCGTGCCGTCCCTCGAACCCGACGCGGCCGAACTTGACGTGGCGGAAGTCCCCGAAGCCGGGCCGGTCTTCGAAACGGCCGAGCCGCCGACGCCCCCTCCCCCCGCCGAACCGGCGGCGGAGATCGCTACTCTCCATCCGCCCGCCGGGCCGTTCCGCGCGATGCTGAACGCCGATCCCGTGCGCTTCGTCTGGCAGACCGACGCCGAGACCTGTTTCTCGCAGCTCTCGCCGGAATTCGCTGCGACCGTCGGCCCGCGCGCGGCCGAGGTCATCGGGCGCTCCTTCGCCGATGTCGCCCGCGTCTTCGGCTTCGACGAGACGGGCGAGATCGAGCGGCTGCTCCAGCGGCGCGAGACCTGGTCGGGACGGACCATCCTCTGGCCGCTGGAGGGCACAGACCAGCGCGCGCCGATCGATCTCGCAGGCCTGCCGCTCTACAACCGGAATCGCGAGTTCCAGGGCTTCAGGGGCTTCGGCGTGGTGCGCCCGGCCGAGCACGAGGCGGATCCGGCCGCGATCGGCCTGGCCCTCGCCCTTCCCGAGCGCAAGGGCCGGCCCACAGCCGCCGCGAGCCCCGAGCCGCAGCCACCCGCCGAGCCGATGGCGGAAGGCGACGCCGTGCCCGCCTTCGGACGGCGCGCGACGGTGCCGGCGGCCGGCGGCGAGACCGCGGCCGAGCGACGCCGCCGCGAGGCCAACCTGTCGCATGCCGAGGCCGCCGCCTTTCGGGCGATCGGCGCCGAGCTCGGCGTCCGGGCGCCGTCCGAGCGGCCCGAGCCGCAAGCGGCGCGCGCCCAGCCCGCCGCGCCGACCCATGCGGCCGAACCGGCCGACGAGAGCGCCGCCACCCTTGTCCTGCCGGTGCAGGATCTCGAGGACATGCTCGACGCGCTGCCGCTTGCCGTGCTCGTCCAGATGCAGGGACGGCTGATCTTCGCCAACCGCCGCTTCTTCTCCCTGACGCGCTACGACGATCTCGACGCCCTGGAGGCGGCCGGCGGGCTCGACCATCTCGTCCAGACCTCCGGCGCGGGCGACGGCGACGAGGATGCCGTGATCCTGCGCGGCGACGGCACGTTCGAGCGGGCGCGCCTGCATCTCCAGCGCATCAGCGTCGCCGGGCGCTCATGCCTTCTGATGTCCTTTCCGCCGGTCGAGACCGCGCCCGAAGAGGATCTTACCCCTTGCCTCCTCGACCTTCAGGGCGAAGTCGAGGAACTCCAGGCCGTGCTCGACACGGCCACCGACGGCATTCTCCTGCTCGACGAGGCGGAGCGGCTGCGCAAGATGAACGGCGCCGCCGAGGCGCTGTTCGGCCTGCGGCCGGAATCCTATGTCGGCCTGCCGCTCCAGGACCTTCTCGCCGCCGGCAGCCGCGCGGTGCTGACGGACTATATCGGCACGCTGCGCGACAACGGGCTGGCCGCCATTCTCAACGACGGGCGCGAAGTCGAGGCGCGGGTCGCCGGCAGCGAGGGCACGATTCCGCTCTTCATGACGCTCGGCCGCCTGTCCAAGGGGCGCGGCTGGTGCGTCGTGATCCGCGACATCGCGCAGTGGAAGAGCGCGGAGACCGAGCTGATCGAGGCGCGCCGGCAGGCCGAGGACGCGAGCCTGCACAAGAGCCGCTTCCTCGCTAATATCAGCCACGAGCTGCGCACCCCGCTCAACGCCATCATCGGCTTTGCCGACGTGATGGCGTCGGAATGCTTCGGCCCGATCGGCCACGAGCGCTATCTCGAATATCTCGGCGACATCAAGCGCTCGGGCCACCACGTGCTCGACCTCGTGAACGACCTCCTCGACATCTCCAAGATCGAGGCCGGCAAGGTGGAGCTCGCCTTCGAGGCCGTCTCGCTCAACGAGGTCGTGGCCGAGGTCGTCTCCCTGATGCAGCCGCAGGCCAACCGCGAGCGGGTGATCGTGCGCTCCGTTCTGCCGGCCACCGTGCCGAGCGTCGTGGCCGACCGCCGCTCCGTGCGCCAGATCGCGCTGAACCTCATCGCCAACGCCGTGCGCTTCACGCCGGCGGGCGGCCAGATCGTCGCCTCGACGCATTACGGAACGGGCGGCGAGGTGGCGCTGCGCTTCCGCGATTCGGGCATCGGCATGACCGAGCGCGAGATCGAGATCGCCCTGACGCCGTTCCAGCAGGTCAACACCGGCCGCGACGAGCGGGGCGAGGGAACCGGGCTCGGCCTGCCGCTCACCAAGGCGATGGCCGAGGCGAACCGGGCGATGTTCTCGATCGCATCGACGCCGGGCGAGGGAACGCTGGTCGAAATCGTGTTTCCCGCGCAGCGTGTCCTTGCGGACTGACGACCGAATCGATCGTTCGCAAGATTGATTGTTCGGTTCTACTGTTGGAATGATTCCAAACTAGCAGTTGAACTGACCGTTACTGCCGTTTCTTCTTGATTCCTCGCCTCCGCTAGGGCATCGGAAACCGGACTGCGAAGCCCAAGTTTCGCAGCCCGAACCGGCGAGCCGCCCGGCTGCGCCCTCCGTTCCGCGATCCTGCCTGCCTTGCGGGTGGGTGTCCTTGAGGATTCGACGATGACCAAGCTTCTTTCGAGCCGCGCCGCCTTCGGCCTCGGCGCCTGTGCGCTGGCGCTGTCCGTTCCGGCGCTTGCGCAGGCCGCCGACGTCAACATCTACTCCTCGCGTCAGCCGGCCCTGATCCAGCCGCTGCTCGACGCCTTCACCAAGGAAACCGGCCTGACCACGGCGACGATCTTCATCGAGAAGGGCCTCGAGGAGCGCATCAAGGCCGAGGGCGCCAACTCGCCCGCCGACGTCGTGCTGACGGTGGACATCGGCCGCCTCGACGCCACCAAGCAGGCCGGCGTTCTCCAGCCGGTCGAGAGCGCGGTGATCGACGCCGACATCCCGGCCGCCTTCCGCGACGCCGACAAGGAGTGGGTGGGCGTCACCTCTCGCGCGCGCGTCGTCTACGCCTCCAAGGAGCGCGTCGGCGACGAGGCCATCACCTACGAGAGCCTGGCCGACCCGAAGTGGAAGGGCAAGATTTGCATCCGCTCCGGCCAGCACCAGTACAACGTCGCGCTGGTCGCGGCCTATCTCGCCCATCACGGCGAGGAGGCGACCCGCACCTGGCTGACGGGCCTGCGCGACAACCTCGCCACCGCGCCGGAAGGCGGCGACCGCGACCAGGCGCGCAACGTGGCGGCCGGCCAGTGCGACATCGCCATCGGCAACACCTACTATGTCGGCCTGATGCGGAACAACGAGAAGGAGCCCGAGCAGAAGGAGTGGGCCGAGGCGATCAAGGTCGTCCTGCCGACCTTCGAGAACGGGGGCACCCACGTCAACATCTCGGGCATGGGCCTCGCCAAGAACGCGCCGAACCGCGACAACGCGATCAAGTTCATGGAATTCCTGACCACGGACGAGGCGCAGCGCATTTATGCCGAGGTCAACTACGAGTACCCGCTGAAGGCGGGCGTGCCGGTGTCCGAGACGGTGAAGAGCTTCGGCGAGCTGAAGCCCGACACCCTGTCGCTCACCGACATCGCCTCGAACCGCGCGCGCGCCTCGCAGCTGATCGACGAGGTCGGCTTCGACAACGGACCGAAGTCCTGATCGCACGGTCGCCGATCGACGACAGGGGCATGGGCGGCCAAAGGGGCCGCCCATGCCCGTTCTCTTGAGATCAGGGCTCTGACGTGAGCGAATTGCAGCTGGAAAACGGGACCTGGCACAGGGCGAGGCGCGCGAGCATGGGCTCGGAGCGCCTCTTTCTCGCGGCCGCGGTCGCGCTCGGCCTGCTCGTCGCCCTGCCCGTCCTGTCGCTGGTCGCGATCGCCCTGACCGGCGCGGCGGAGAACTGGAGCCACCTCGCCGGCACCGTCCTGCCGCGCGCCGCCGGCACCACCGTGACGCTGATGGCCGGCGTCGGCGTCGTCACGGCGCTGATCGGCACGCTCACCGCCTGGCTCGTCGCGAGCTTCGACTTTCCGGGACGGCGCGTCTTCGCCTGGGCTCTCGTCCTGCCGCTCGCCGTCCCGACCTATATCGCCGCCTACTGCTTCAACGAGCTTCTCCATTATGTCGGGCCGGTGCAGTCCGGCCTTCGCGCCCTGTTCGGATGGACGACGCGCTCGGACTACTGGTTTCCCGACATCCGCTCGCCCGGCGGCGCGGTCCTCATCCTGTCCAGCGTCCTCTACCCCTACGTGTTCCTGACCGTGCGCCTCGTGCTCCTGATGCAGGGGCGCAAGGCGGCGGATGTGGCGCGCACGCTCGGGGCCGGGCGCCTGCGCATCCTTCTCACCGTGCTCCTGCCCATGGCGCGCCCCGCGATCGCCGTCGGCGTCGCGCTGGTGCTGATGGAGACGGTCAACGATATCGGCGCCGTGGAATTCCTCGGCGTCCAGACGCTGACCTTCGCGGTCTACTCGACCTGGCTCAACCGCGGGGATCTCGCCGGCGCGACGCAGATCGCGCTGCTGATGCTCGGCTTCATCCTGCTCTTGCTCTGGACCGAGCGGTTCGCCCGACGCCGACAGCGCTTCTCCGCCGGCCGGGCCGACACGATCAGCGCCGGTGCCGAGCACCTGCCAGGCCTCAAGGGCTGGGCCGCGACGCTGGCCTGCTTCCTGCCGATCGCCTCCGGCTTCGGCGTGCCCTTCTTCATCCTCGGCGGCTATGCCTGGCGCCGGCCCGGCGATTTCGCCGACCCTCAGCTCTGGCGCGCGCTGGAGAACACGGTCACGGTCGCGGGCGCTACCGCCCTACTCACCGTGTCGATCGGCTTCGTCCTCGCCTACGGCATCCGCCTGACCAACGCGCGGCCGCTGCGCGTCCTGTCGCGACTGGCGGCCTTCGGCTACGCGGTGCCGGGCACGATCCTCGCCATGGGCATCCTCATGCCCTTCGCCGCCTTCGACAACGCGCTGGACGCCAGGATGCGCGACTGGTTCGGCCTGTCGACCGGCCTTCTCCTGTCGGGGTCCGGCTTTGCCATCGTCTTCGCCTGCACCGCGCGCTTCATGGCCATGGGCCACGGCTCGCTCGACAACGGCTTCTCCAAGCTCTCGCCTCATCTCGACATGGCCTCGCGCGCGCTGGGGCACGGGCCGGGCGGTACGCTGCGCCGCGTCCTCCTGCCGCTGATGCGCCCGGCGCTGCTGACGTCGGCGCTTCTGGTCTTCGTGGAAGCGGCCAAGGAACTGTCGGCGACCATCCTCCTGCGCCCCTTCGACTTCGACACGCTCGCCACCTTCGTCTACGCCCAGGCCTCGCGCGCGGCCTTCGAGGACGGGGCCATCGCCGCCCTCCTGATCGTGGCGGTGGGCATCCTGCCGGTGATCGTCCTGACCCGGAGCCTCGTGCGAACGGGGGAAAAGGGGGACGGCTGAAGGGCTTATCGCACAGAGGGGTCGCCGAGCGCCTTGGCTCCGGCACAATTCGGTGCGAAAGACGGGGATCGTCCCGACCTTCGCGGGCGAGCCGCAGGCCTGCCCTCCCCTCCTCCGAAAGGTCGTCCTTGACCCCCACGCGCGATCCGTCCTCCCCTGTCCCGGTGGATGCGGGCCATCGCCCGCGCGCGGGAAAGCGGCGCTGGATGGCGGGCGGCCTCGCCGCGCTCGTGGTGGCGGCCGGTCTCGTCGCGGGGTTCTCGACCTTCTCCCTGACGCTTCCGGCCGCCCAGGCCGAGATCGAGGCGCGGCTCGCACGCCTCGTCGGGGCGCCCGTCTCGGTCGTCGGTTCGGCCGAATTCTCGTTGCTGCCGCGCCCGCGCGTCACCCTGTCGGACGTGCGCGCACTGACCGTGTCCGGGGGGGCGCCCCTCCAGCTCGACATCGACCGGCTGGAAGCCGACTTCAACCTCCTCGACGCCCTGACCGGCCGCGCCGACATCCGCCGCGTCACGCTGGTGCGCCCCGAACTCGGCCCGGCCGATGCGCCTCCGCCGCCCTCGGCCGGGCCTGCGCCGACACCGCCGCCGCCGGAGGCCGGATCGTCCGTCGACCAGGGCCGCGAAACGCTGCGTCTCCTCCTCGCTCGCTTCCAGGGCCTTAACGAACTGCGCCTGCGCGACGGGCTGGTGCGCCTGCCGGGCATGGACGGCGCGGTGTCGAGCGCGGATCTCGACTTCCGCTGGGCGGGCAACGGCTCGCCCGCCAGCCTGTCGGGCTCCTTCGTCTGGAACGGCCAGCCGGCCCGCGTCCAGGGGCAGATCGACCAACCTCTCCCGTTCTTCGACGGCGAGACGAGCCCGCTTCGCCTGACCCTGTCCGGCCCGTCCGGCGAGATCGGCTTTTCCGGTGAGGGCACGGGGGCAAAGCCCCTTCGCCTGTCCGGGCTCCTGCGCCTGTCGACGCCCTCCCTGTCGCGCACGGCGCGCTGGCTCGGCGAGCCTTCGGTGCCCGATCTCGGCGCCCTGTCCCTGGAAACGCGGATCGAGCTGTCGGGCGAACGGCTGAATCTCGGAGCCGTCAACCTCGACCTCGGCGGCAACCGCGCGCGCGGCGCCATGGAGGCCGATCTGTCCCGCGCGCCGGGGCGGCGCTCGCTGTCGGGCACGCTGGCCTTCGCCCAGCTCGATCTCGGCCGCACCTTCCAGGCCATCGCACCCGTCCCGCGCAATATCCTCGACCTTCAGCGGCCGGTGAGCCTGGAGCTCGGCCGCGATCTCGACATCGACCTGCGCCTGTCGGCCGAGCGCGCGCAGATCGGCCCGGTTCCGGTCGCCGAGCTCGCCGCCGCCGTCAAGGTGGCGGGGGGCGCCGCGACGCTCGACATCGGCGACATGGCGGCGCTCGGCGGGCGCGGCGGCCTGCGCCTGCGCTTCGATCCGGCCGGCGGGCGCCCGGTGCTGGAGGCGAACCTGCGCCTGTCCGGCGTGAGCATGGCCGAGCTGGACGCCCTGTCGGGCGTTCCGCTGCCGATCTCCGCCGGTTCGACCGACCTCGATGCCTCCCTGCGGGGGCCGGCGTCGAGCTGGGGCGAGCTCCTGGCCGCCGGACGCTCCACGCTTTCCCTGCGCGTCGCCGAAGGGCGGCTGCGCGGCTTTCCCGCGGAGCTGATGCGCGCGCCGGGCGAGCATGCGATCGAGGCGACCTCCGCGGCACCGGCGCAAGCCTTCCGGACCCTCACCGCCGCCGTGGAAGGCACGGGCACGCGCATGCGCCTCGACACGCTCGCCATGGCGACGGCCTCGGGCTCCAGCGAGGCGCGAGGCAACTTCGACGCCCATACCCGCAACCTCTCCTTGTCGGGTCACACCGTCAGTCCGGTGGTCGAAGCCTCGGGCACGGGGACCGCATTCACGTCTTCTCAACCCATTCCGTTTACGATCCGTGGAGAATGGCCCCGCCCGGTCATGACCGTGGACGCGCCGGAGGCGCCGATCTGAACGGGCGAGCGGGGCGCCACATGCCAGGAACCGGACGCCCATGGCCAACCCGACCCTCCGCCGCCCCGGCGCGGCGCGCGCGCTTCTCTTCGCTCTCGCCGCCTCCTGCTCGACCGCCCTGCCCGCAGCAGCCTCGTCGGTCGTTGTGATCGGAGAGGACGCCAAGGCTCCCAGCATCAGCCAAACGACCAAGCCCGTCCGCCGCGCCGCACCCGCAGCCTGCGCCTCGGCCTTCCATGCCCGCTTCGCGTCGATCCGCGAGGGCGAGTTCGCTGCGCTGAAAGCGGCCGCCGGCGCCGAACCCACCGTCGCCGACGCTTCGCTTCCCGGCACCCTCCTGTTTCCGCCGGCCGGCCGGCCGCAGCCCAGCGACAACGCGGCTGCGCTGCGCACGGCCGCCGATCTCGCCAAGGCCCGCAGCAGCAGCGCCGCGCCGCTCGACGCCAACGCCCGCTGGATCGCCGCGCGCATTCGCGAGGATCTCGGCGACTTCCTGTCCCAGAAGGAAACTACGTTCCTCTGCAGCGGCATCGACGCCTATCTGGAAACGCTGCGCGCGCAGGCCGCGCGGATCGGCCAGTCGCCGGACCGCCTGGGCCGGTTGGTCACCGCCCAGCGCGAGGCGGCCCGCGCCAGCCTCATGGCCGCACGCGCCGCGCTGCGCACCCCGCCGCTGCCGCGCTTCGCGCCGAACGACCGTCCGGGGGAAGCGCTCGTCGCCGACAACCTGCGCTCCAGCGTCGGGGTCGAGACGTCCCGCGTCCAGGGTCCGGTGCTGCGCGTGGCCAACCGCCAGGACGTGCAGGTCTCGGAGGGGAGCATCGATCCCGACCTGCCGCCGGTCAAGGCCTACGAGAGGCTCGAAACCGCGCAGGACATCGCACGCGCCGTCCGTGAGCTGGAGGAACGGGCCGAGAAGGCCGGCGCGCTGTCGCAGCCGGATATCGCCCATACCGACCCGACGCGTACCGGCGGCATCGCCGTCTACGGCCCGGTCCGTCCCGAACCGCGCCCGGCGCTTCAGCTTCTGGCCGAAATGCGGCCGCTCCTCGTCGGCCCGGCGGCCGCGCCGGCCGTCGATCCTCACGCGCGCGCCGACCTCCTGCGTGCGCTGTCCGATCTGGAAGCGCTGGACTACCTGGTCGCCGCCGAGCGCCAGCCCGCCCATCCGCTGCCGGCCGCCCTCGACGCCACCTTCGGCGCCATCGCCAAGGCGCATGCCGAGGCCTGCGCCTGCAAGCCTTGAGGCTCTAGGCGCCCGCCGCCAGCCGCTCGTCGCGCAGGCGGCGGACCTCGCGGCGCTTGGTGAGCAGCGAGGCGATCACGACGCCCACCGCCACCACCGCGATCAGGATCGTGGAGATGGCGTTGATCTCGGGGGTCACGCCGAGGCGGACCTGGCTGTAGATGCGCATCGGAAGGGTGGTGGCTCCCGGCCCCGAGGTGAAGCTCGCGATCACGAGGTCGTCCAGCGACAGGGTGAAGGCCAGCATCCAGCCCGCCGCCACCGCCGGCCAGATGACGGGCAGCGTCACGAGAAAGAACGCCTTCCAGGGCGGGCAGCCGAGATCCTGCGCCGCCTCCTCCAGCGACAGGTCGAACGAGACCAGCCGCGACTGCACCACCACGGCGACGAAGCACATGGTCAGCGTCGTATGGGCGAGGGTCACGGTCCAGAAGCCGCGGTCGAAGTCGATCGCGACGAAGAGGAGCAGGAGCGAGAGGCCGGTGATGACCTCCGGCATGACCAGCGGCGCGAAGACCATGCCCGAAAACAGGAGCCGGCCGCGAAACCGCTTGTGGCGCACCAGCGCGAGCGCGGCAAGCGTGCCGAGCGCGGTCGCGAGCGTCGCCGAGACGATGCCGACCCGCAGGGTGACGAAGGCCGCGTCGAGGAACAGGCGGTTGCCCGCCAGCGCCGCGTACCAGCGCGTCGAGAAGCCGCCCCAGACGGTGACGAGCTGCGAGGCGTTGAAGGAATAGATCACCAGAAGCAGGATCGGCAGGTAGAGGAAGGCGAAGCCCGCCACCAGCGACACGAGGTTGAACGCAGACAGACCGCGGCGCATCAGTCGATCCTCGCCTGGACGCGCTGGAACAGCATGATGGGCACGACGAGGACGAGCAGCAGCAGCACCGCCACGGCCGAGGCCACCGGCCAGTCCCGGTTGGTGAAGAACTCGTCCCAGAGGGTCTTGCCGATCATCAGCGTCTGCGAGCCGCCGAGGAGGTCGGGGATCACGAACTCGCCGACCGCCGGAATGAACACCAGGAAGGCCCCGGCCAGGACGCCCGGCAGGGACAGCGGGAAGGTCACCTGCCAGAAGGCCCGCAGCGGCGTGCAGCCGAGATCGCTCGCCGCCTCCAGCAGACGGTGGTCCAGCCGCTCGAGGCTCGCGTAGATCGGCAGGACCATGAAGGGCAGGTAGGAATAGACGATGCCGATGAAGACGGCCGTTTCGGTGTTCAGGATCTCCAGCGGCTGCGAGACGAGTCCGCTCCAGAGCAGGACCTGGTTGAGATAGCCCTCGGTGCGCAGAATGCCGATCCAGGCGTAGACGCGGATCAGGAAGCTCGTCCAGAACGGCAGGATCACCAACATGACCAGGACCTGCCGCAGCGTCGAGGATGCCCGCGACATGGCGTAGGCCAAGGGATAGGCGACGAGGAGCGCGAGTCCCGTCGAGATCGCCGCGATGCGCAGCGAGGAAAGATAGGCGTCGAGATAGAGCGGATCGTCGGCGAGCCAGAGATAGTTCTCGAAGCTGAGTTCCCGGACGGCCGCCACGAAAGCGCCCCAGCTTTCCAGGGTGAAGACCGGCACATAGGGCGGCTGCGCGATCGTCGTGGTCGACAGCGAGATCTTCAGGACGATCGCGAAGGGAACCAGAAAGAGAGCGAGCAGCCACAGGTAGGGCACGCCGATCACGGCGCCCCGCCACCAGCCGCCCTGCGGCTTGGAGCGATCCGCCATCGCCCCTACTCCGCCAGCACGACGCCGGCGTCGCGGGCGAAGGTGAGCGTCACCTCCTCCTCCCAGCCGATCTGCTCGGGCGCGACGCGGGCCGTGTTGATCACGGTGGAGCGCACGGTCTCGCCGCTCGCCAGCTTGATGTTGAAGAGCGTGACGTCGCCGAGATAGGCGATGTCCCAGACCGTGCCGGACAATGTGTTGGGCGTGTCCACGTCCGGCGCGCGGCGCGACAGGCGCACCTTTTCCGGCCGGATCGCGAAGGCGACCTTCTGGCCCGGCGAGAGGCCGGCTGCGGTCTCGGTCTCGATGCGCCCCGACGGGGATTGAAGCACGGCGAGGCCGTTCGCGGTGCTCTCCACCTCGGCCTCTATCAGCGAGACGTTGCCGACGAAGTCCGCGACATAGCGCGAGGTCGGCGCCTCGTAGACCACGGCGGGAGGCGCCACCTGGCAGATCCGTCCCGCCCGCATCACGGCCATGCGGTCGGCCATGGTCATCGCCTCCTCCTGGTCGTGGGTCACGATCACGAAGGTGAGACCGAGTTCCTGCTGGAGGTCCATCAGCTCGAACTGGGTTTCCTCGCGCAGCTTCTTGTCGAGCGCGCCGAGCGGCTCGTCGAGAAGCAGGACCTTGGGCCGCTTGGCGAGCGAGCGGGCGAGCGCCACGCGCTGCTGCTGGCCGCCCGAGAGCTGGCTGGGCTTGCGGCGCCGGAAGGGCTCGAGCTTCACGAGCTTCAGCATCTCCTCCACCCGTGCGTCGATCTCCGAGCGCGCCATGCCGTCCTGCTTGAGGCCGAAGGCGACGTTCTTCTCGACGCTCATGTGAGGGAAGAGCGCATAGGACTGGAACATCATGTTGAGCGGCCGCCGATAGGGCGGCACGCCCTTGAGGCTCTCGCCCGCCAGCCGGATGTCGCCGCTGGTCGGTTCCTCGAAACCCGCCAGCATGCGCAGGAGCGTGGACTTGCCGCAGCCCGAAGGGCCGAGGAGAGCGAAGAACTCGCGCTCGAAGATGCCGAGCGACAGGTCGTCGACGGCCACCGACGCGCCGAAGCGCTTGGTCACGCGATCGAAATGGATGAGCGGCTTGGCGGCGGGGTCGTTCCAGGGATCGAAACTGCGGCGGATGTTGCCGAGTGATTTCTGTGCGCCCGCCATGCCCGTCCTTCGTGTCGCAAGTGCCGGTCGCCGGGCTCGGGAAGAGCCCGGCGGTCTCCGTTCAGCGGCCTGTCTTCACGGCCGTGAAGGCGCGGGTCGCCAGACGCTGTGCCCGCGAGTCGTAGGGGCGCTTGATGAAGAGCTTTTGGAGGGTCGCCTCGTCCGGATAGATTGCCGGGTCTTCGAGGATTTCCTTGTCGATCAGCGGCTGCGAGGCGAGGTTGCCGTTGGCATAGGACACGTAGTTGGTCGCCTTGGCGATCACTTCGGGACGCATCATGTAGTCGATGAAGACGTGCGCTTCCTTGACATGGGGTGCATCGGCGGGGATCGCCATCTGGTCGAACCACATCATCGCCCCCTCCTTGGGGATGACGTAGGACACCTCGACGCCGCGCCCCGCCTCCTCGGCGCGGTCGCGCGCCTGGAACACGTCGCCCGAGAAGCCGACGGCGACGCAGATGTCCCCATTGGCCAGGGCGTTGATGTATTCGGACGAGTGGAACTTGCGGATATAGGGGCGCACGCCCTTCAGGAGTTCCTCGGCCTTGCCGATGGAATCCGCGTCGCTCGCGTTGGGATCGAGCCCGAGATACTGGAGCGCGGCCGGCAGGATCTCGCCCGGCGCGTCCAGCATGTCGATGCCGCAGCGGGACAGGGCCTCGGCGTTCTTCGGATCGAAGACGAGAGCCCAGGAATCCAGCGGCGCGTCGGGCAGGAGCTCCTTCACCTTCGGCGCATTGAGGCCGATCCCGGTGGTGCCCCACATGTAGTTGACCGAATGGGCGTTGTCGGGATCGTAGGTCGCCACCCGCTCGGAGACGAGCGGCCACATGTTCTTCAGGTTGGGCAGCTTGGACTTGTCGAGCGTTTGGAAGACGCCGGCCTCGATCTGGCGCGACAGGTACTCGGCCGAGGGCACCACGATGTCGTAACCGCTGCCGCCCGCCAGGAGGCGCGTTTCGAGAATCTCGTTGGAATCGTAGGTGTCGTAGACGACCCGGATGCCGGTTTCCTTGGTGAACTCGTCGATGATCGACGTGTCGATGTAGTCCGACCAGTTGAAGATGTTGAGCACCTTCTGCTGGGCGGACGCCCCTTGAACGCCAAGGCTCGCCACGACGGCGGCGAGCAGGAAGGGGGTCAATCGCATCGGACGGGCACCTTTTCTCGGGTCGCTTTCTGCAAGGCAATATTACGAAGGCGCCCCGATTTGCCTAGTGCGGCCCTCGCTTTTCAACCGCGCCGGGCGTCTCGCGCAGCATGAAGACCGCTTCCTCGCCGTAGCTCGCGAGCTTGTCCCGCAAGGCCGGATCGTCGACCGGGCGGAAGCCGAAACGCATCCAGAAAGGGGGCGTGCCGTAGACCGACACCAGCACAGTAGCACCCAAAGGCTCGGCCAGCGCGAGCAGGCGCTCCACGGCCGGCTCGGCAAGCTTTCGTCCGCGCCATTCGGAGGCTACCGCTACGTCGTGAATGTAGAGGGCGTCGGCATCCGCCGGCAGACGCCCCAGCACCGTGTCGAGCGGGGGCGGCGCGAATCGGCGGACGGGATAGGCGATCGCGTAGGCGGCCAGCGAGCCGTCCGTCAGCGGCAGGACCAGGGAGCCCTCCGGAAACAGGGCGAGCCGGTCCCGGAACATGGCCTCCCCCTCGTAGAAGTCGGGATGAACGATCGCGGACAGGGCCATGAGGGCGGGCACGTCCCCGGGCTCCATGCGCCGCCAGTCGGCCGCCTCCGGCGCCTTCATCGGTGCTGGCGCCCCTCGCCGTAGAACATCTTCTCCCAGGCCTTGTGGGCCTTGTAGCCCTCGCGGATGAAGGGCGTGAACACGGCGAGGTTGAGGACCGCCTTGTTGGTGACGCTGGCCGGGAAGCGCAGCGGCTTCTCGAAATCGACGAACAGCACCACCCGTACCGCGTCGGAGTGGTTCCAGGCCTCGTGCTCGTAGGCGTCGTCGAAGATCAGCGCCTCGCCCTCGCGCCAGTGGCGGGTCTCGTCGGCGATGCGGATGCCGATCTTCTCAGGCTCGTCGGGCACGAGGAGGCCGAGGTGGAAGCGCAGGACACCGTTGTAGGGGCCGCGATGAGGCGGCAGATGCTTGCCCGGCTCGAAGATCGAGAACATGGCCGACTTGAGGCCCGGGATCTTCTGAAGGATGCGCCAGGTCTCGGGGCACTGGCGGATCGCCTCCTCCGACTTGATGCCGTAGCCGCACAGGAAGAAGGTCTTCCAGTTCTGGTCCGACGAGATGGAGCGGACCTCGGACGAGATCTCGTGAAAGGCCGGCAGGTCGCCCTTGCGCACCAGGACGCGGTCGAGTTCTTCGCGGATCAGGCGCCACTCGGCCTCGACGGCGCGCGCCCAGGGGAAGTCGTCGGTCGGATAGACCGGCGGATTGCCGTTCTCGGCGAATCTGAGGTTCAGGGCTTCCGCCTTGTCCACGAGGCCCTGCACGACACGTGCGACCGTACCCTGCCGGGTCATCGTGTCCTGAAGGCCTTCCGTCTTGGCACTCTGCTTGGGGGCGGTCTGTTTCATGGTGGTTCCGATGCTCACCCGGCCCTGCGGCCATCGGCTCCTGCATTTTGCGCGTCAGTGTCGCGTTTCAACGGAAATCGTAGGGCGTCAAGCCCGAAACCCATTCGTCGAGGGCCAAAGGGCGGGTCAAGGGCGGCTCGGCGCGCGAGGCACAGGCCTCCCGCTCGCAATGGCGGCAGGCCGGGCCGATGCCGATGGCGGGGCCGCCCCGGAGCGCCTTGGCATAGACCGTGTCCTCGGCCGCTTCCCAGTCGCAGCCCAGCAGCACCCGCGTGCGCCGCCCCGGCTCCGGCCAGTCGCCGCCGAGCCCGGCCTCCGCGCGCGCCACCAGAAGATAGGCGGACCCGTCGGGCATCTCCGCCCGCTCGGCCAGCACCCCGTCGCCCGCCCGAACATGCGGCAGCCGCGCACAGAAGCCGCCGAACAGCGCGGCCGGAAAGCCGCGCGCCCCCGAGCGCCGCAGCACGTGGCCGACGGGATCGGCTTCCAGGAAGAAGAAGGGCGGCCCCGGCGCCGCCCGCCGCTGGAGGCTGGTGAGCCGTTCGGCGGCATCGGCGAAGCCGACCCCGAAACGCGCCGTGAGACGCTGAAGGTCGTATCCGAGCGCAGCCGCCGCCTCGCGGAACGGGCCGTAGGGCATGAGGAGCGCCAACGCGCCGTAGCGCGTCAGCTCGCGCCCCCCGATCCGCTCGGCCTCGCCGCCCGAGAAGCCGAAGCTCGCGACCTCCGCCTCCACCGTCCCGCCGAAGGCGAGGCGCACGGCCTCCGCCGCCATCTCGCGCAGGCGCCCGGCCGCGTCCAGCCGCTCAGACAGGAACAGGCGGCGCGAGTGCCGGTCGAAGCGGCGGCGCCAGAGCGGCATGACCTCGACGGGCAGGATGCGCACGGAAATGTCGTGGCGCTCGCGCAGCCAGCGACGCAGCGCTCCGCCGACATCGTCGCCTCCCGTTCCGATCTCGGCGCGCAGCGCCTCGGCGGCGGTCTCCAGGGCGGCATGGTGATGCGGCCGCCCTTCCAACACCTCGCGCACCTCGTCCAGCGGCATGCGCGAGAGCTTGAGCGCGGGCCCCTCGCCCCGTCCCATGGCGGCCGACAGGTCAGACAGCCGCGCCTGCGTCTCGCCATAGGCGCGGTGGAGCTTGGCGAAGGCGGCCGCGACGTTGGGCGCCGCGTCCGCGAGTTCCACGAGCTCCCCTTCGCCCGGCAGCTCGCCCGCGATCAGCGGATCGGCGAAGATGCGGCGCAGCTCGGCCACCGTCTTGTCCCGGTCGCCCCCCTGCCATTCGCCGAGGTCCACCGAGAAGGCCTGCGCCATCTTCAGGAGGAGCTGGACAGTGAGCGGGCGCTGGTCGCGCTCGATCAGATTGAGATAGGAAGGCGAGATGCCGAGCGTGGCGGCCATGGCCGTCTGCGTCAGATCCAGGGAGTTGCGCAGGCGGCGCACCTTGGGACCGGCGAAGACCTTGTTGTCGGCCACGGCGTTTCCTTTACACGGTTTTACAAGACGACCGGGCGGCTTGTCGAAATCGCGACAGGTCGACACGAATTCGGGGTGCCATTCATCGGATCACCGTCGCCATGCGGGCTCGGGCTTGTCAATTTCTTTCCACGGACGCCGCATCGAAGCGACACCACGGACCGGAAGAAAAAGGGCCACCCGCCATGACCGATTTTTACACGCTCGTTCCCAGCGCACCCGAAGGCCGCTTCGACGGCGTGGAGCGCAACTACACGGTGGCCGACGTCGAGCGCCTGCGCGGCTCGGTCGCGATCCGCCACACGCTGGCCGAGAACGGTGCCAACCGGCTCTGGAAGCTCCTGCACCAAGAGGACTTCGTCAACGCGCTGGGCGCCATGACCGGCAACCAGGCCATGCAGCAGGTCCGCGCCGGCCTGAAGGCGATCTACCTCTCGGGCTGGCAGGTCGCGGCCGACGCCAACACGGCCGGCGCGATGTATCCCGACCAGTCGCTCTACCCCGCCAACGCGGCGCCCGAGCTGTGCCGCCGGATCAACCGCACCCTCCAGCGCGCCGACCAGATCGAGACCGCCGAAGGCCAGCACTCGGTCGACACCTGGTTCGCTCCGATCGTCGCCGATGCCGAGGCCGGCTTCGGCGGACCGCTCAACGCCTTCGAGATCACCAAGGCCTTCATCGAGGCGGGCGCGGCCGGCGTCCATTTCGAGGACCAGCTCGCCTCGGAGAAGAAGTGTGGCCATCTCGGCGGCAAGGTGCTGATCCCGACGGGCGCCCATATCCGCAACCTGACGGCCGCGCGCCTCGCCGCCGACACGATGGGCACGCCGACGCTCGTGATCGCCCGCACCGACGCGGAGGCCGCGACGCTCCTCACCTCCGACATCGACGAGCGCGATCGGCCCTTCGTGGACTACGACCGGGATCGCACGCCGGAAGGCTTCTTCCACGTGAAGAACGGCCTCGAACCCTGCATCGCCCGCGCCATCGCCTATGCCCCGCACTCGGACCTCATCTGGTGCGAGACCTCGAAGCCCGACCTCGACCAGGCGCGGCGCTTCGCGGAAGCCGTGAAGCGCGAGCACCCCGACCAGATGCTGGCCTACAACTGCTCGCCCTCGTTCAACTGGCGCAAGAATCTCGACGAAGCGACCATCGCTAGGTTCCAGCGCGAGCTCGGCGCCATGGGCTACAAGTTCCAGTTCATCACGCTGGCCGGCTTCCACCAGTTGAACTTCGGCATGTTCGAACTGGCGCGCGGCTACCGCGACCGGCAGATGGCCGCCTATTGCGAGCTGCAGGAGGCCGAGTTCGCGGCCGAGGCCAACGGCTACACAGCCACGCGCCACCAGCGCGAGGTCGGCACCGGCTACTTCGACGCGCTGGCCACCGTGATCGGCGGCGGCGCCTCCTCCACCACCGCCATGCACGGCTCGACCGAAAGCGCGCAGTTCCGCGTCGCCGCCGAATGAACGCCTCCCTCGACGACATGAACCAGGAGACCGAGACCATGAGCAACGTCAGCCCGATCGAACGCCCCCGCACCCATGTCCGCGAGCGCGCCGAGGCCCAGGCCAGCGCCCTGTCGGACGAGGCGCAGAACGCCATCCGCATCCTCGCCAACGACCTGCACCGACTCAACCAGTCCGTCATGCGCGCCGTCGAGGCGGGCGTCTCCATCGAGCTCGTCCGCTCGGCCCGCCATCACGGCGGCGACGGAAGCTGGGGCGACCTGATGATCCCGGTGGTCCTGGCCAGCCGCACCTGAAGCGGCCTCAACCCGGATCACAGGCTCCGGCGCGCAGGCGCCGGAGCCTTTCGGCCTTGCCGGCAACCGGCTATGCTTCCGCCATCCGCCATTGTCCCGCAGGACCGTATGCAAGACCGCACCCGACCGCCCAAGCACGACGCCGGCGCCCCCTCCAAGATCAAGCGCGACAAGCCCAAGCGGCGCGGAGTGGCCGACGGGCGGGCGATGGGCAAGGCGGCGGGCACGCCGGTGGAGCGGCCCCGCGCCGTGCCGGCCGCCCCGTTGGCGGAGCGGGCCGTGTTCCTCGATTCCAGGCGTGGCGTGCGATCGATGGCGGAAGCCGCCGAGTGGCTGCGCGTGCGCGGCATCGACGACATCGAGTGCATCACGCCGGACCTTGCGGGCGTTGCGCGCGGCAAGATGATGCCGGCCAAGAAGTTCACCGGCAACACCTCGCTGGCGCTGCCCTCCGCCCTCTTCATGCACACGATCTCGGGCGAATACCCGGAGGAGACCGGCTCCTTCCGCTATTCGCCCAACGACGGCGACCTGAAGCTCGTGCCGGACCTGTCCACCCTGTCGGCGGTTCCCTGGGAGAGCGATCCGACGGCGCAGGTGATCTGCGACCTCGTCGACACGGCGGGGGAGGCGGTCGGCTACACGCCGCGCAACGTGCTCAAGCGCGTGATGAAACTTTACGAGGACCGCGGCTGGCGGCCCGTCGTGGCGCCGGAGATCGAGTTCTACCTCGTCTCCAAGAACGTCGATCCCGACTATCCGCTCACGCCCCCGATCGGCCGGTCCGGGCGGCAGATCCAGGGTGGCCAGTCCTATTCGATCGGCGGCATCAACGAGTTCGACGAGCTGATCGACGACATCTACCACTTCTCCGACGGGCAAGGGCTCGAGATCGACACGCTGATCCACGAGGACGGCGCCGCCCAGCTCGAGATCAACCTGCGCCACGGCGACCCGGTGGAGCTTGCCGACCAGGTCTTCATGTTCAAGCGCACGATCCGCGAGGCGGCGCTCAAGCACGACATCTACGCCACCTTCATGGCCAAGCCCATCCAGGGCCAGCCGGGCTCGGCCATGCACATCCACCAGTCGGTGATCGACGCCAGGACCGGCCGCAACGTCTTCTCGGAGGAGGACGGCTCGGCCTCGCCGCTCTTCTACCACTTCATCGGCGGCATGCAGCGCTTCGTGCCGGCGGCTCTCGTGATGATGGCGCCTTACGTCAACTCCTATCGCCGCCTGACCTACGGCATGTCCGCGCCCACCAACAACGCCTGGGGCTTCGACAACCGCACCACGGCCTTCCGCGTCCCGGCGTCCGACGCCGCAGCCCGGCGCGTCGAGAACCGCCTGCCCTCCTCCGACGCCAATCCCTATCTCGCGCTCGCCGCCTCGCTCGCCTGCGGCTGGCTCGGCATGGTCAACGCGGTGGAGCCGGACCAGCCCACCGACCGCACGGTCAACGAGGACGGCGTCATCTCCCTGCCGCGCGGCCTTCTGGAAGCGGTCGCCGCCTTCGAGGCGGAGGAAGCCTTCCAGGACGTGCTCTCCAAGGAATTCGTCGGCACCTATGCCGGCATCAAGCGCGGCGAGCACGAGACCTTCATGCAGGTCATCAGCCCGTGGGAGCGCGAGTTCCTGCTCCTGAATGTCTGAGGCCTACCAGTCCCCGATCTCGCCCGGCCGATCCTGGTACGAGGATTCTTGCGGCGAGCGTCCGCGCTATCCCGCCCTCGATGGCTCGACCCGTGCCGACGTGCTGGTGGTCGGCGGCGGGTTCACCGGCCTTTCGGCGGCGCTCCATCTGGCGCGCGCTGGGATCGACGTGGTCCTTTGCGAGGCCAGGCGGATCGGCGACGGCGCTTCCGGGCGCAACGGCGGCCAGTTCGGGACCGGCCAGCGCCGGTGGCCGGAAGAGATGGAGGAGATGTACGGGGCCGAGCGCGCTCGCCGCCTCTTCGCAATGGCCGAGGACGCCAAGGCCGGCCTGCACGAGACCATGGCGCGGGAGGGGATCGACGCCGACTTCCGGCCCGGCCAGGTCTCGCTCGTCCACCGCGCGCGCTATGTCGACGAGTTCCGCCGCCACGCCGACCATCTCGCCGAGCGCTACGATTACCCGCATCTCAGCTTCATGGACCGCGAGGAAACCGCCGAGCGCCTCGGCTCGCCCGTCTACCACGCGGGGCTCCGCGACACCGGCACCGGTCATCTCCACCCGATGAAGCTCGTGGTCGGCCTCGGGCGCGCCGCACGGCGTGCGGGCGCCCGGCTCCACGAGGAGACCCGGATCGAGGCGCTGCCCCGGTCCGAGGGCGGCCTCTGGCAGGCGCGAACGCCACGCGGCACGATCTCGGCGGCCCGCGTGCTCCTCGCCACCAACGCCCATGGCGGCCGGTTGGAGCCCCGGAGCGCCGCCCATGTCATGCCGATCCGCTCCTTCATCGCGGCGACCGAGCCGCTGGCGGAGCCCGACCGCGTGCTGCCCGGCAACGAGGCGGCGGACGATTCACGCTTCGTGGTGCGCTACTTCCGCAAGAGCGCCGACGGGCGGCTCCTGTTCGGCGGGCGCGAGGCCTATTCCTCCGCCTCCGGCGACATCGCGGGCCAGATCCGCCGCCAGGTCGTCTCCATCTGGCCGCACCTCTCGGATGTCCGCTTCACCCATGCCTGGGGCGGTTCGGTGGCCGTCACCCGGCCCCGCATGCCCTATGTCGCGGAGGTCGAGCCCGGTCTCGACGTGATCGCGGGCTTTTCCGGCCACGGGGTGATGCTGACGCACTGGACGGGGCGCCTCTACGCCGAGCGGATCGCGGGCGGCGGCGAAACGTTGCGGGATCTGGCGGACCTCGACATTCCCGCCTTTCCCGGCGGAACCCTTCTGCGCGCGCCGCTCCTGTTCCTCGCCATGACCTGGTACGCCTTGCGCGACCGGGTGTGATGGACGAAAAGAACGAAAACATCCGTCGCGTCCGTACGGACCTGACCTTTTCGCAGTCCGTCCTTGAACGCATCCGCTTCCCAATCCCGACCCGTCCCGTCCCTCCGCGACAGGCTCCGCGCGGATACGCGCGAGGCGCATGAGGCCTTGGACGCCCTGTTCGACGGCATGTTCAACGATGCGACGGGTGCGCAGTACAAGCGCTTCATCGCCATGAATCTTGCCGCGCACGAGGCGATCGAACCGGTGTTAGCGCAGAGTCCGATCGGACTTCGCGTGGACGAAGGCGATGCCGGACGACTGGACGCCGCCCGCCGCGACGCCGCCGAACTGCGGATCGAGGCGGCTCCGGCTCCGGAATTTCCGTTGCCACGACCCGATCTCTTCGAGGCCTTTGGTATCGGCTATGTGCTGGAAGGATCGCGTCTCGGCGCAAAATATATGTCGCGCGCCATCAAACGTGATCGCGATGTGAATGGCGGATCGTGGCCGACTGCTTATTTGGAAGCTTCCAGCGACGCGCGTCCGTTCACCCGTCTGCTCGACCGAATGGCGGCCGAGCCCTCGGATGAGGCGGACATTCGCCGCGCGGTTGCCGCGGCGGATGCGACCTTCCGCTATTTCCGGACCCTTTGCGGGGACGAGCCAAGAAGGACGAATCGCGTTTGACGATCCAGCCCCAGCCGTTCGGCGACGTCGACATCACGAACTGCGAGCGTGAGCCGATCCAGTTCCTGGGGCGTATCCAGAACTTCGGCTATCTGATCGCCGTCTCGACCGACTGGCTGATCGAGCGCGTCTCGGCCAATATCGGCGATGTGGTGGCGCGCGAACCCGAAAGCCTTCTCGGCGAGCCGGTCCTGTCGATCGTCTCCGAGGGCGCGCTGCACTCGATACGCGGCCGGCTGCAGATCCTGTCGGGCGAAAGCGGGTCCGAACGCATCGTCGGCCTCGACCTGTTCGGCACCGGCATGCGCTTCGACGTGGCGATCCACGTCTCGAACGGCTCCATCATCGTGGAGGCCGAGCCGCAGGCGGAGCGCCCGTCCACCAATCCCGGCGCGCTGGTCAAGAGTATGATCACCCGCGTCCAGAAGACGCAAGGGCTGGACGGGCTCTACAAGGAGAGCGTGCGGCAGCTGCGCGGCATCACCGGCTTCGACCGCGTGATGCTCTACCGCTTCGCCAGCGAAGGCGCCGGTTCGGTGATCGCCGAGGCGGCGCGTTCGGGCATCGGCTCCTTTCTCGGGCTCAACTACCCCGCGACCGACATCCCGCCGCAGGCGCGCGCGCTCTACGTGCGCAACCAGGTGCGCCTGATCGCGGACGTGCAGTCCGAGACGGTGCCCGTGGTTCCGGAACTCGATCCGCACGGCCGGCCGATCGACCTCTCCCTGTCGGTCCTGCGCTCGGTCTCGCCCATCCATATCGAGTATCTCACCAACATGGGCGTCTCGGCCTCCATGTCGGTGTCGATCGTGATCGACGGCCAGCTCTGGGGCCTCTTCGCGCTTCACAACTACGCGCCCCGGCACCTGCCGATGGAGGTGCGCGCGGCGGCCGAGCTGTTCGGCCAGATGGTCTCGCTGATCATCGAGGGGCGCCTTGCCAAGGAGCAGCGCCAGCTCGAGGAGGCCGGCCGCATCCTGCACGACCGCTTCGTCTCGCGCATCGTCGCCGCCTCCTCGACGCTGGACACGATCGGCGAGTTCGCCGACGACCTGCGCGAGATCATTCCGTCCGACGGCTTCGCGATCTACGTCAAGGGCGAGGCGCAGTGCTACGGCCATTGCCCGACGCCCGAGGAGATCGCCAACCTATCGCGTTTCCTGAACCGGGCGGGCTCGGGACGCATCTACGCGACGGACGAGATCTCGGCGGTCCATCCCCCGGGCGCCGACTTCATCGAGCGGGCGGCAGGCGTTCTCGCCATCCCGATCTCGCGCTCCCCGCGCGACTATCTCCTGTTCTTCCGCCGCGAGATCATCCAGACCGTGACCTGGGCGGGCGATCCGAAGACCAAGGAGCGCACGATCGGGCCGAACGGCGTGCGCCTCACGCCGCGCAAGAGCTTCGAGGCCTGGAAGCAGACCGTCCACGGCAAGAGCTATCCCTGGACGATGAGCGAGACCAAGGCTGCCGAAGGCCTGCGCGTGTCGATCCTGGAAGTTCTGCTCCGCTTCAACGAGGAAAGCGAACGCCAGCAGTCGCTTGCCGCGCAGCGTCAGGAACTCCTGATCGCCGAGCTGAACCATCGCGTCCGCAATATCCTCAGCCTGATCCGTGCGCTCGTGGTGCAGTCGAAGCCGGGCGCCGCGACGGTGGACGACTTCGCGGCCATCATCGGCGGGCGCATCCAGGCCCTGGCCCGTGCCCACGACCAGATCACCAGCTCCGATGTCGGCGCGGTCACGCTGCGCCACATCATCCGCACGGAGGTGTCGGCCTATATCGGGACGAAGTCGAGCCGCATTCAGCTCTCGGGGCCGGACATCTTCGTCGAGGCCGTCACCTTCTCGACGCTGGCCCTCGTCTTCCACGAGCTCGTCACCAATTCGGCCAAGTACGGCGCCTTGTCGGATTCGTCCGGCAGCGTCGACGTGACCTGGTGGATCGACGACAACGACGCCTGCCGGATCGAGTGGGTGGAAAGCGGCGGACCGCCGGTCAGCGCGCCCAAGCGGCGTGGCTTCGGCTCGACCATCATCGAGCGCTCCATCCCGCACGATCTGTCGGGCGAGGCGCGGATCGACTACCATCTGGCGGGCGTGCGTGCCCAGTTCACCCTGCCGGCCAACGTCTTCCACCTCGAAGCGACACGCACGACCGCACAGGCGGAGGACGCGCCCGTCGCCGCAGAGCAGGCGCCCGTCCCGGTCGCCGCGCTTGCGGGACTGCGCGGCTTGGTGGTCGAGGACAACCTCATCATCTCGCTCGACGCCGAGCAGATGATGTTCGACAACGGCATGGTCGAGGTCTTCACCGCCGCCAGCGTCGGCGAGGCGCGCAAGGTGATCGCGGCCCAGGCGATCGACGTCGCGCTCCTCGACGTCAATCTCGGTTCGGAGACCTCCTTCCCGCTGGTCCGGGACCTCAATGCGCGCGGGATCCCCTTCGTGTTCGTGACCGGCTACGGCGAGGATATCGAACTGCCGCTCGAGGCGGGCGAGACGGATGCCGTGAAGAAGCCCTTCGTCGGCGAACTCCTGGTCAGCGCCATCGCGCGGGCCGCCGCCCGCCGCCGCAAGCCGGAATGAACCTGGACCGGCCCTATCCAGGCCGGTCCGCTTCGCCCTTTCAATTTTCAATCGATTGAATTATCCACGGTCGAGGGATCGGATCGGGTCCTGACCGGTTTCCCCGCCGAACGGAAAAGGCAGAGCATGTCCAGTCAGATCATTCCCGTCGAATGCTTCGACTACATCGTCTTCGGTGGCAACGGCGACCTCGCCGAGCGCAAGCTGCTGCCCGCCCTCTACCACCGGGACCTCGACGGCCAGATTCCGCCGGGCGCGCGCATCATCGGCGCCTCCCGCACGCCCTTCTCCGACGAGGAATACCGCGCCTTCGGCCGCGAGGCCCTGAACGCCTTCGTTGCCGAGAGCCACCGGTCGGACGAGGCCGTGGACCGATTCCTGTCGCGCCTCCACTATCGGCAGGTGGACGCCAAGTCCGAGACCGGCTGGGCCGAGCTGAAGAGCCTCCTCGACGAGGCGGGTCAGGACCGCATCCGTGCCTTCTATCTCGCCGTCAGCCCGAGCCTCTTCGGCGACCTCGCCTCTTCGGTGAAGCGCCACGGCCTGGCGCACGAGGAGACCCGTCTCGTGGTGGAGAAGCCGGTCGGGCGCGACCTCGCCTCCGCCAAGGCCCTCAACGCGCTGATCGGCGAGCACTTCCAGGAAAGCCAGGTCTTCCGGATCGACCACTATCTCGGCAAGGAGACCGTGCAGAACCTGATGGCGCTGCGCTTCGCCAACATGCTCTACGAGCCCCTGTGGAACTCGGCCTTCGTGGACCATGTCCAGATCACGGTGGCAGAGAGCGTCGGCCTGGAAGGGCGCGCGGGCTACTACGACAAGGCCGGCGCCCTGCGCGACATGGTGCAGAACCACATCCTGCAGCTCGTCTGCCTCGTGGCGCTGGAGCCGCCGTCCGCCATGGACGCCGACGCGCTGCGCGACGAGAAGCTGAAGATCCTGCGCTCGCTGAAGCGCATCGACGAGAGCAACATCGAGCACCTCACCGTGCGCGGCCAGTACAAGGCCGGCGCCTCCAACGGCGGCGCGGTGAAGGGCTATCTCGAGGATCTCGGCGAGCCGACCAGCGACACCGAGACCTTCGTCGCCATCAAGGCCGAGATCAACAACTGGCGCTGGGCCGGGGTGCCCTTCTACATCCGCACGGGCAAGCGCCTGTCGGAGCGCATGAGCGAGATCGTCGTCACCTTCCGCCCGATCCCGCACTCGATCTTCGAGGGCACAGCCGGCCACGTCCAGCAGAACCAGCTCGTGATGCGCCTTCAGCCCGACGAGGGCGTGAAGCAGTGGCTGATGATCAAGGACCCCGGCCCCGGCGGCATGCGCCTGCGCCACGTGCCGTTGGACATGAGCTTCGCCGAGAGCTTCCATGTCCGCAATCCGGACGCCTACGAGCGCCTGCTGATGGACGTCATCCGCGGCAACCAGACCCTGTTCATGCGCCGCGACGAGGTCGAGGCCGCATGGGAATGGGTGGACCCGATCCTCAAGGCCTGGGAAGCCCGTGCCGTCCGCCCGCAGGGCTACACGTCCGGCACCTGGGGCCCCTCCTCCTCCATCGCGCTGATCGAGCGCGACGGGCGGACCTGGCACGAACCCGATTGAGGCCGGCATGACGATCCGCGAGCACCACTACGAGACGCGCCCGGCGCTGGCCGAGGCGCTGGCGACGGGCGTCGCCGCCGTCCTGTGCGGAGGCATCGCGACGCGGGGCCAGGCGGTGCTCGCCGTGTCCGGCGGCTCGACGCCCAAGCTCTTCTTCCAGACACTGGCCAAGACCGATCTCGACTGGTCGCGCGTCACCGTCTGCCTCGTGGACGAACGCTGGGTGCCGGAGACGAGCGAGCGCTCCAACACGCGCCTCATCCGCGAGAACCTCCTGACAGGTCGCGCCGCGGACGCGCGCCTGGAGCCGCTTTTCGAGGACGGCCCGAGCGCCCGAGAGGCGGAAGACGAAGTCTCGCGGCGCCTCTCCGCCCTGCCGCGCCCCTTCGACGCCGTGATCCTCGGGATGGGCAACGACGGCCACACGGCCTCGTTCTTTCCCGGCGCCGACCGTCTGGCGGAAGCCATCGACCCGCATGCCGGGCACCGCGTCGTCGCCATCGAGGCGCCGGGCGCCGGCGAGCCGCGCATCACCCTGGCGCTCCCCTTCCTTCTCGAAGCCCGCTTCCTGGCCCTCCATATCGAAGGCCAGGAGAAGCGGGACACGCTGGCGGAGGCGCTCGGCGACGGCCCGGTCGAGGAGATGCCCGTTCGCTCCGTCCTGCGCGCCGCGCGCCCGGAACCGCTTCAAGTCTTCTGGGCACCCTGACGCGCCCGCCCGAACCGCCCTCCGACCCGAAGGGGTGATGCCATGGCCGCCGACCGCCGCATCGAAGAGATCACCAACCGCATCCGCGAGCGCTCCAAGGCGACGCGCGAGCCCTATCTCGACCGCATCCGCCAGAAGGGCGCGTCGGCGCCCAAGCGCGCCGCCCTCAACTGCGGCAACCTCGCCCACGGCTTCGCCGCCTGCGGCCCGGTCGACAAGGAACGCCTGACCGGCGACCGGACGCTGAACCTCGGCATCATCACCTCCTACAACGACATGCTCTCGGCGCATCAGCCGTTCGAGACCTACCCGGAGATCATCCGCCAGACGGCGCGTGAAGCAGGCGCGACGGCCCAGGTCGCGGGCGGCGTGCCGGCCATGTGCGACGGCGTCACGCAAGGGCAGGTCGGCATGGAGCTGTCGCTCTTCTCGCGCGACGTCATCGCCATGTCCGCCGCGGTCGGCCTCAGCCACGACATGTACGACGCGGCCGTCTATCTCGGCGTCTGCGACAAGATCGTGCCGGGCCTCGTGATCGCCGCGCTCTCCTTCGGCCACCTGCCGGCGATCTTCGTGCCGGCGGGACCGATGACCACGGGCCTGCCCAACGACGAGAAGGCGCGCGTGCGCCAGCTCTACGCCGAGGGCAAGGTCGGGCGCGACGCGCTGCTCGAGGCCGAGTCCAAGAGCTATCACGGCCCCGGCACCTGCACCTTCTACGGCACGGCCAATTCCAACCAGATGCTGATGGAGATCATGGGCCTGCACACGCCGGGTTCGTCCTTCGTCAATCCGAACACGCCGCTGCGCGACGCGCTGACGCGCGAGGCGACGCGCCGCGCGCTGTCGATCACGGCCTTGGGGAACGAATACACGCCCGCCGGCCTCGTGGTGGACGAGCGGGCCGTGGTGAACGGCGTGGTCGGCCTCCACGCGACCGGCGGCTCGACCAACCACACGCTGCACCTTGTCGCCATGGCCGCGGCGGCGGGCATCCAGCTCACCTGGGCCGACATTTCCGAACTGTCGGACGTGACTCCGCTGCTGGCCCGCGTCTATCCCAACGGCCTGGCCGACGTGAACCACTTCCAGGCGGCGGGGGGCATGGGCTTCCTGATCCGCGAACTCCTGTCCCACGGCCTCCTGCACGACGACGTGCGCACCGCCTGGGGCACGGGCCTCGGTGCCTATACGGTGGAAGCCAGGCTCGGCTCCGAGGGCCAGGTCGTGCGCGTGCCCGCGCCCGAGCAGAGCGGCGATCCGAAGGTTCTCACGACAGCCGACCAGCCCTTCTCCTCCAACGGCGGCCTGCGCATGCTCAAGGGCAATGTGGGCAAGGCGGTGATCAAGGTTTCCGCCGTGAAGCCGGAAAAGCGGGTGGTCGAAGCGCCCGCCCGCGTCTTCCACGATCAGGACGCGCTCCAGCGCGCCTTCAAGGCGGGCGAGCTGACCGGCGACTTCGTCGCCGTGGTCCGCTTCCAGGGTCCGAAATCCAACGGCATGCCGGAGCTGCACAAGCTCACGCCCTCGCTCGGCGTCCTGCAGGACCGCGGCCAGAAGGTGGCGCTCGTGACCGACGGGCGCATGTCGGGCGCGTCCGGCAAGGTGCCGGCGGCGATCCACGTGACGCCGGAAGCGCTCGACGGCGGACCGATCGGCAAGATCCGCGACGGCGACCTCATCCGCCTCGACGGCGAGGCGGGAACGCTGGAGGTGCTGGTGGACCCGGCCGAGTTCGCGCGCCGCCCCAACGCCGAGGCCGACCTTTCGGCCAACGAGACCGGCCTCGGGCGCGAGCTCTTCGCCGTCTTCCGCCGCGCCGTCGGCACGGCCGACACGGGCGCCAGCGTCTTCTGACCTGAGCGGCGGGATCGCCCGCCGCGTGACATTTCGCGCCGTTCGGTTAGAGGTGCGCGGGAGGTGAAGCCGCCCGGGCGGGCGGCTCGCCGACGCCCCTGCCGCGGAATCGCCCATGCTGCCTCGCCTTCTGTCCAGCCTGCCCCGCGGATCCTTCCGCTCGCTCGGCATCGTCCACGACGTGCTGATCGCGGCCGTGGCGATCTCGCTGTCGCTGGGCCTCGCCTTCGGCTTCCGGATCACCTTCAACAACTGGCAGATCTGGTCGCTGATCGTCGCCTTCACCGCCCTGTCGGCGGCGATGTTCCCGCTCTTCTCGCTCAACAGCGGCGCATGGCGCTACGCCTCGCTGCTCGACGTCCTGTCGATCGTCAAGGCGGTGACGGCGATCAACGTCGTGTTCCTGGCGGGCCACTTCATCCTGTTCCGCGGCCTGTATCTGCCACGCTCGTCGCTGGTGATGACCTGGTTCATCATGATCGTCGGCCTCGGCGGCCCGCGCCTCGCCTACCGCCTCTGGAAGGAGCAGGGCCTCTCGGCGCGCTTCTTCGATACGAGCGGCATCCGCGTGCCCGTCGAGAACGTCGTGATCTACGGCTTCACCGACAATGCCGACCTCTTCATCCGCGACGCGCGCCGCTCGCACCACGGCGTCCACATTCTCGGCCTCCTGGACGAGAAATCCAAGAACCAGGGGCGCCAGCTCCACGGCGTGAAGGTGCTGGGCGGGCTCGCCGACCTGCCGGAGATCGCGCGCCGGGCGGAGCTCGGCGCGACGCCGGTCCATCAGCTCATCGTCGCCAAGCCCCAGGTGCCGCCGGCCGAGCTGTCCGCCGTCGTGGAGGTCGCCGCACCCCTCAAGATCGCGGTCAAGCGGCTGCCCGACATCTCGCGCGCCGGCGACCTCGGCAACACGCCCATCGAGGTCCTGCCCGTGTCGCTGGAGGATCTTCTCGGCCGGCGTGAGATCCGTCTCGACATCGAGGAGGTCGCCCGCCTGATCCGCGGCCGCTGCATCGCGGTCACGGGCGCGGGCGGCTCGATCGGCTCGGAACTCGTCGACCAGATCGCCTCGTTCGGGCCGAAGCGTCTCGTCCTGATCGATGCCGGCGAATTCAACCTCTATTCGATCGGCCGCCGCATGGCCGAGCGCCACCCGGGCATCGAGACGGTGGAGCGCGTCGCCGACGTGCGTCAGCGCGACCGTATCATGGCGATCTTCGGACAGTGGCGCCCGGAGGTCATCTTCCACGCCGCCGCGCTGAAGCACGTGCCGATCGTCGAGGAGAACCCGCTGGAGGGCATCGAGACGAACCTTCTCGGCTCGCGCAACGTGGCGGATGCCGCGCTCGCCTGCGAGGCGCTCGCCTTCGTCATGGTCTCGACCGACAAGGCGGTGAACCCGACCAACGTGATGGGCGCCACCAAGCGCGCGGCGGAGGCCTACTGCCAGGCGCTGGACCTCGGGCAAGCCGGCACGCGCTTCATGACCGTGCGCTTCGGCAATGTCATGGGCTCGGCCGGTTCGGTGATCCCGCTGTTCCAGAGCCAGCTGGCGCGCGGCGGGCCGATCACCGTCACCGATCCCGACATCACCCGCTTCTTCATGACCATCCCGGAAGCCTCGCGGCTGATCCTCCACGCCGCTGGCCACGGCATCGCCGACCGGGCGGCCGAGGGGCAGATCTTCGTGCTCGACATGGGCGAGCCGATCCGCATCACCGAGCTTGCCGAGCGGCTGATCCAGCTCGCGGGCCTGCGGCCCCACAAGGACATCCGGATCGAGTATACGGGGCTGCGCAAGGGCGAGAAGCTCTACGAGGAGCTGTTCGGCGAGGGCGAGACGCGGGAGGACACCGGCCTGCCCGGACTCCTGATCGCGCGCTCGCGGGTATCCGACATCGCCTTCCTGCGCACGCGCTTCGAGGCGATCGGCGAGGCCCTGCGGGCCGGCGACGTCGCCGCCGCCGTCGCGCTCCTCACCGAGGTGGTGCCGGAGTTCGGCCGCGCCCGGCTATCGAACGCGGCCTCGATCAGCCCGGCCCTTCCCGCTCCGCTACCCGAGGCCTGAAGTGCTCAGAGGTCGTCGTCGGCCTGGGCCTGCGCCTGCACGGCGGCGGCGCGGCGGTTGCGCGCGGCCGCCAAGCGCAGGCTGATGCGCTCGCGGCGCTCCTCGGCCGAGCCGGTGTCGCCCAGCGAGACCGGCGCGATCTCGGGGGCGGCCAGCGCGTTCCCCGAACGACGGGCGCCGAGGTCGCGGATGCGCTGGCGCAGGGCTTCGCGGCGGGCCTCGATCTCGGCCGGAATTTCGGCCGCGGCGGGAGGCGGCATGTCGGCGACCGGCGACGAGGTCTCGGTGTCGGCCTCGGCCGTTTCGGCCGCTACCGTCGGTTCCCCGGCGCTGGACTCGGCAGACGCTGGCTCTGAGTCCCGCGTCTCGACCGCGGCGATCTCCGCCTCACCCACCTCTTCGGCGACCGGCACGTCGTCGTGCGCGGCTTGGTCCTCGGCCATCGGCGATGCATCCACCGCCGTCTCGGCCTCCTCGGTCGCGGCCTCCAGAGGCCGGTCCGCCGGGGAAGCCTCCGGCTCCTCGACGGGGCCGCGCGTCTCCGGCGGCTCGAAGGATCCGCCGCGCAGCGACCAGGCGCCTTCGCCGACATCCAGTGCCGGAGCCTCGATCGGTGCCCGATCGGGCGCGGCGGGAACGGCGGGCGGGATGTCGTAGTCGGCCTGCGCCGGGACGGGGGCCAGCGGGCGGGCGGCGCGGGCGACCGGCCTTGCCGCAGCGGCCGTCGCCGGCACCGCCACGCCGCGCACGGCCCGGATGGCGGCCACCAGAAGCGCCAAGGCGACGCCGAGCGCGATCCCGCCGACGAAGCCGAGCACCACCACGAGCTTGCGCGACAGGCTGGACGGGCTGAACGGCACGGTGGCATCGGAGATGACGCGCACGTTGGTGGTGTTCAGGCTTTCCTGCTCGCCGGTCTGGCGGGCGCGCAGGAGATAGGCTTCGTAGACGGCGCGCGAGGCGTCCACTTCGCGCTCGAGCTCGCGCAACCGCACGAAGGCGCCGCTGGTCTCGATCTGGCGCGAGCGGAGCGTGTCGATCTGGCTGGTCAGGTCGCGCTCGGTCGCCTGGGCGCGGGCGAGTTCCGTCTGGGCCGAGGCGACGATGCGCGACAGCTCGGTCTCGATGGCGCGGCGGGCGGTCGCCACGGCCTGGTCGGCCGCGATGCGCTGGGGATGGCGGGGGCCGAGGCGCGAGGCGAGGATCGCCTGGTTCTGCGCCGCTTCCGAAAAGACCTGACGCAGGCGCAGGAGCGATTCGGAGGTGAGCCCCTCCGGGAACGAGCCGGCCGCGATGTCCTCGACGCTCGCCTCGCGCAGCGAGCGGGCACGCACGTTGAGGGCCGTGATCTGGGAGCGGACGTCGGCGAGCTGGGTGTTGACGCGCGTGATGAAGTCGTCGTCGATCAGCCGGCCGCCGACGCCCACGAGCTGGTTCTGCGCCTTGTAGGCCTCGGCCGCGTCCTCCGCCTCCACGACCCGTGCCCGCAGCTCGGCAAGGCGCGACGACAGCGCCGTCGTGGCGCGGCGCGCGAGGTCGGACTGCGCCCGGCCCTGCTCGGCGATGAAGGTCTGCGTGGTCAGGTTGGCGAGGCGGGCGGCCTTTTCCGGGTCCTCGCTCTTCACCGAGACGTTGATGACGAAGCTGTTGGCGTTGCGCACCGCCGTGATGTGGCGCCACAGGTTGGAGACCGTACGCAGCTCGCGTGATTCGGCCGCCGAGACCGGATCGTCGGACATGAGCGCCGCGACCACCGCCGACAGGTTGCCAAGCCAGGACTGGCGCAGGCCGTTGAACTCGGTATCCGAGGTGAGATCCGCCTCGCGCACGACGCGCAGGAGCACGCTGTTGGACGTCATGACCGCGATCTGGCTTTCCACCAGGGCCAGCGCCGCGTCCGTGTTGAGACCGTTGGCCGTCGGCGTCACCTCGTTCTGGACGAGGTTGAGCTCGCGGGGGTCCAGCACGATCTGAGCCGTCGCGGTGTACTGCTTGGGCTGCGACATGGCGATCGCGCCGGCGGCGACCGCCCCGAGGATGCCGAGAAACAGGATCCTGCCGCGAGACCGCCAGACGGCGCCCGCGAGATAGGCCGGATCGAGGAAGCTTTCGCGATGGCGCGCGGCGCCTTCCACCGGAGCGGGGTCCCAGCGGGAGGCGGGGCGGGATGCGGCATCCTCGGCATAGAACATGGGTCGGCCCTGGACAGGAAAGCGCGGTTTGCGAGCCTCACCCTTCACCATTCATGGGAAACAAACCGTTAAGACGCCGAACTCCGTCTTAATCGTTCAGCCCTGCGCAAGCCGGCGGCGTAGGTCGCCGTACCAGGCCTTCGGCCTCAGGTCGGCGTCGAACGGCAGGGGCCGGCAGGGCTGGCCGTCGCCGCGGGGCATCACGTCCTCGACCCAGTTGTAGCGGTCGGTCAGCCCCCAGGTGATCACCGTCTCCGGTCGCTGGCCGCCGAGGAGCCCGTCGAGATAGTCGCCCACCACCTTGGCCGCCGCCCGGTCGATCTCCTCCGGGCCTCCGGGGACCTGGAAGTCGATGACGTCGAGCTCGGTGGTGAGAATCCCGACGCCCAAGGCCTTCAGGTCGGCGCCGAAGCGCGCGAGCGCCTCCACGTCGATCTCCTGGTGGGCGTAGAGATGGGCCTGGAGGCCCGCCGCGTCGATGCGGATGCCGGCATCCTGGAGCTGGCGCACGATGGACAGGGCGATGGCCCGGCGCTGGTCGAAGCGCGGCCCGCGAAACTCGAGATCATATTCGTTGAGCACCATCTTCGCCTTCGGGTCGGCGCGCGAAGCGGCCACAAAGGCGATCGGGATATGCCGGGGTCCGAGGCGGCGGAGCCAGAACGTGTCGCGCAAGGGGCCGCCGTTCTCCTCCGGCTCGTGCGCGATCACCTCGTTGACGACGTCCCAGCTCGTCAGCCGCCCCTTGCAGTGGTCCGCGACGCGCTCGATGTGATCGACGAGCGCGCGTTCCAGTTCGACGGGGTCTTCGATCGCCTCCACCCAGGCCGGATTGGTGGAGTACCAGACGAAGGTCGTGCCGCGCGCGGTCTTGCCGTTGTCGCGGCAGAAGTCGAGCAGCCGGTCGGCGCGGCTGAAGTCGAACTGACCGCGCTCCGGCTGGACAAGGGCGAACTTCAGCTCGTTCATCGGCAGGACGAGGTCGCATTCGCGCGCGAAGAGATCGCGATAGCTCGTGTCCTCGAAATGCTCGGACTGGATGGCCGCCCCGAACGGAATACCCTTCGGCGCGGCCGTGGCCGGCAAGGCGAGCCCGGCGGCGGCGGCCGCTGCGCCGCCCAGAAACGAACGGCGCGTTAAGCTCGCACCGTTATGAAAAAGGCGGCGGGAGCCTGCGCGGAGGGTGCCCGGAACGTCCATGCTCATCTCGTCCGCTGCCCCGGTGCCTCGATGCGACGACCTGGAGTCCTGACAGGAAGTCTTGAAGCAAAGCTGAACGTCGCGCGCGACTACGCCAAGCTCCTCGGCGGCTCGGGCGGCCGGCTCGTCCTGTCGCTCGCCTATTTCACGGCCGTCGCCAACGTCCTGTCCGTGTCGGAGTTCGGCCTGTTCGCCACCGCTTCGGCCACCGGCATCGTCCTGTCGCGCATCGCCGGTCTCGGCTTCGTCTCGCCGCTCTACCGCTCGGCCACCCGCAAGCCGCATCTCATCGGCACCTACACGGCGGGGCTCCTGGCGGCCTTCGTCGCCTCCCTGCCGCTCGTGGCGCTCGGCGGCCTCCTGTTCTTTCTCGGCGTCTTTGCCGGCGACATGGCGCCCGGCCCCTTTGCCGCGATCGTCGCCGCGGAAGTTGTCTGCTGGCGGGCGCTCGAGGTCGTGTGCATCGTCAACAACGGCATGAACCGCTTCGGGCGGGCCTCCGTCCTCGTGGTGGCGGGCACGGGAGCCAAGGCGGCCGCCGCCCTCCTGTTCGCGGCGAGCGCCGGGCGGGACGGGGGACTGGCCGTCTGGAGCCTGTTCTACCTCGCCGCCAACGGCACGGCGGCGCTCGGCGGCATTCTCTTCCTCTACCCCCGCCAGCGCCTGCGCTGGCGTCCGGACCTCTACCGTCGCCGGGCGGCCGACAGCCTGGCCGTGGCGGGGGCCGAGGTCCTGTTCTATCTCCAGTCCGAACTCGACAAGCTTCTGGTCCTCTCACTCGGCGGCCCGCATGTCGCCGGCCTCTACGCCATGCTGATGCGGCTCGTGGACCTGACGGCCCTGCCCGTGCGCTCGTTCAACATGATGGTGGTGCAGACGCTGATGCGACAGCCGGACCGGCTGGACTCCTGGCGCGTGCGCTGGGGCGTCGAGGCCGGCATCGCGCTCGTTTCGGCCGGCGGTCTCGCTGCGCTCGGCCTTGTCCTCCACATCCGCCCGACGCTGCTCGGCACGAACGTCGCGGACGCCGCGCCGCTCGTTCTCATGGCGCTTCTGGTGCCGGCCTTCCGCAACCTCGTGGAATACCAGGGGGAGCTTCTCTATGCGCGCGGGCGGACCGGCGTGCGTGCCACGATCCTCGCCTTCCTGACCCTGATGAAGGGCGGCCTCCTGACGCTGGTGCTGGGCGGCGGGCAGGCGTCGGGGGATACGCAGTGGGTGCTGGGGCTGAACGGCGTCTTCGCCGCGCTCTGGCTCGCCTCCGCCATGGCCACCTATATGGCGCTCGACATGCGCCGCGCGCCGATCGCCCGGCCCGCCTGAGCTGCGGGTCAGAGTCCGGCGGCGCGACGGATCAGCGCCGGGTCGGTGCCGGTGAAGGACTGGAGACCGACCGCGACCTGATCCGGCGCCAAGCCCGCCAGGAAATCCGAGAGGCCTTGCTCGTCCAGCGGCGGGCCGTCCCAGTAGACGGCGCAGCGCTGGCGCGATTCGGGCAAGTGGCGATCGGGCCGGCCTTCCACCGCATCCACGAAGCGGCCATAGATCGTGCATTCCGACAGGGCGCGCGAGGCGACGAGCGCGACCATGGCCGGGCGCCGGGCGACCGCGGCCACGCGTCGGAGAAGGTCGCGCACCGTATCGCGCCGCCAGGCGATCAGCGTGGCGATGTAGGTCGTGTCGACGGGGGACGCGTCGCCCGCGCCGATCAGCCTGTCGGCGCGGCGCGTCCAGACCTCGTGCTCGGCTTTCAGATGCGGCAGGACGCGGCTCATGCCGCCGGGCTCGCGATAGAAGGCGACGCGCCCACCGCTCTCGAACTCGCCGATGCGGAACGGCTTCACGAAGACGACGTCGGAATCCAGAGACACCATCGCCTCCTCCTCCATCGCCGCCGCCATGGCGAACCGGCGCAGCTGCTGGACGTGCCAGCCGTGCAGCGGCAAGCCGAAAGGATGCAGCCAGAGCCGGCGGCCCGCCTTGCGCGGGTGCCTCACCGGTCGCAGCCACCAGGGCAGGAGGTCGCGCTCGGAGACGATCTTGCGCTTTTCGCCCTCCAGCGGTCGGAACAGCGCGAGGTCGCGCGCCTCGACCAGGATGTAATGGCAGCTATGGCCGCTGACGAAGCGGTCGATGCTGTCGCACAGGAGGCGGCAGCGCTCCAGGTCGCCCCGGTAGCTGGAGGTGACGAGCGCGAAGCGCATGGCGCCTACTTGCGCAGGCGCTGGCGGGCGATGCGCGCCAGAAAGGCCGGATTGCCCGCGAGATAGCGCTTGGCGAGCCGCCGCGGCTCGATCATCAGCCGCCACACCCATTCGACTCGGATACGCCGCACGAAGGCCGGCGCGCGGGCCACCTTGCCGGCGGTGAAGTCGAGAAGCGCCCCCACGGCGAAGCTCACCGGCGCCTCGCGTTCGCCGATATGCCGCGCGATGAAGAGTTCCTGGCGCGGCACGCCGATGCCGACCAGAAGCACGTCCAGCCGCGAGAGCCGGATCCAGTCGAGAACCTGATCGGTCTCCGTGCCTTCGGAGAAGTAGCCGTGCGCGGCGGCGATGAAGCGGTGCTGGGGAAACGTCTCGCCGAAGCGCTCGGCGGCCCGATCGGCGATGCCCGGCTCGCCGCCGACGATGCCCACCCGCAGCGTGTGCCGGGTTTCCTTCAGGAAACGGGGCAGGAAGTCGGTGCCGTTGAGATTCTCCGGGAAAGGCTCGCCGTAAAGCATGCGCGAGCCGACATCCACGCCGACGCCGTCGGCCAGGCACAGCATGTCGGCCATCACCGCACTGTAGGCCGCATCCGCCAGGGACACGTTGACGCAATGGGCGTTGACGAAGGCGACGGCGAGCCGCGTGCGCTCGGCAAGCGCCGCGTCGATGCGCGAGATCACCTCCTCGCCGGTCGCCACCACGACATCGAGCGCACCGAGGCGCCGCACCGGCAGAGGTGCCGGCGCGACATGGGGGACGGGGACGACCGCTTCGGCGACCTGCGGCAAGGGCGCGGGTTCGATCATGACGCGAGGGCCTCCGGGATTGGATCGATGGAGCGGCCGGGCGCACGGGCCAGCCCGATCAGGGCGAGCCCGGCGCGCACGCCGCGTTCGAGGTCGGCGCGCTGGCGCTCGGCGAAGGCGCGCCCGTCGAGGCGCAGCGGCTCGCCGGCCCGCTCGCGGCGCACGAGATCCGCCAGCGCATCGGCGAACCCTTGCGGATCGTCGGACACGCGCACGTTGCCGGGCAGCGCCGCGCCGATGCCGCGAAGGGCGGAGGGCGTGGCGACGGCCGGCATGCCCTCTTCCAGGGTCTCGATGGTCTTGAGCTGGACCCCGGTGCCGCCGCGCGTGGCGAGCGCCACGACGCGGCCGGACCGGAGAAAGGCCTGCGCGTCCGGCACGCGGCCGAGAAATTCGACAGAGGCGGGCGCGGACGGCGGCGCGCCGTCGAAGCGCCCGGCGATGCCGAGGCGGATCTCGGGGTCGAGGCGCGGCGCGACCTCGGCGGCGAACCAGTCGAGGCCGAGGCGATTGGGCGCCCAGCTCCAGGTTCCGATCATCACGACGTCGAAGTCCCGCCGCCCTTCGTCATGGGGCGCGACGCCCCGCCCGACGCTGAGGCTGAGCGGAAGCGAACGGGGGTCGCCCTTGAGGCCGAGCCGCTCGGCATCGGCGGCCGCTAGGCTGTGGATCACCCGCGCCTCGGCGCACAGCCGCGCTTCCGCCGCCCGGAGAAGCCGCGCCTCCCGGCCGTAGAGGAGGCGCGTCCCAAGGCCGGACGCGCTGCGGCTCATCTCGGCGGCCGACAGATGCTCCACGTTGTGAGCGACGAAGATCGGGACCGCGAGCTGAAGGAGGCCGGGAAAGGCGACCGGAAGCTGGGCGGCCGAGAGGACCACGGCGTCGAACGGGCCGGCGGCGGCCAGCCGGTGGAGAAGGTCGCGTTCTGGCATCACCCGGAGCTTGCCCGCCCCGACCGGCAGGCCGGAGCGCAACGCCGCCAGGACCCATCCGATCTTGCGGACGGCACCGGCACCGGCGTTCTCGATGGCGAGTTCGCCGAGATCCACGTGCGGCTCGGCCGGCCGGTCTGCGCCGGGCCGACGAAAGCCCGCCACCGTCACCGCCGCGCCCGCCGCCCGGTAGGCCGAGACGATCGCGCGGTTGGCGATCTCGAATCCGGTCGCCGGTTCCCGCTCGGGCAGAAGCGATGTCACGAAAAGGATATGCATCGGCGGTTCGGCTCTGTCCTGTTCAATCCCCACCCTCGCATCCCGCCCCTTGCGATTTCGTCAAAGCCGCAAGTTTCCCGTGTGGCGTTCGCCGGATCTTCAACACTCCGGCGTTAGAGACATGTCATGTCCGCTTCCGCCCCCTTCTCCCCTAGCGTCACTATCGAAGCCCGCTCGCCCCACCCGCCGGAGGGCTTCGACGCGTTGGCGATCCTGCCCACCTTCCGCCGGCCGGAAGGGCTCCTGCGCACGCTCGCCTCCCTGCGGGCGCAGGAAACCGGACGGCGTCTTGCCGTGATCGTGATGGAGAACGACGCCGAAGGGCGCGAGGGGCTCCATGCCGCCCGCGCGCTGTTCGAGGATGGCGCGATCCCAGGCCTGATCCTGGTCGCGCACGAGCGGGGGAACTGCTCGGCCTACAATGCCGGTTTCTCGACGGCCTTGGCCGAGTTCCCGGCCATGCGACATTGCCTCGTGATCGACGACGACGAGGCGGCGGGCCCGGCCTGGGTCGAACGGATGGCGGGAACGCTGGAGCGGCTCGGCGTCGATGTCGTGGGGGGGCCGCAGGTGCCGGTCTTCGAGGGCGGCGGCGGCGAGGCGCTGGCGCGGCACCCGGTGTTCCGGCCGCCCTACGCGGCCACGGGCACCGTGCAGATCCTCTACTCCTCCGGCAATCTCTGCCTGTCCCGCGCGCTTATCGAGCGCATGGGCGATCCGATGTTCGACACCGCCTTCAACTTCACCGGCGGGGGCGATTCGGACTTCTTCTCGCGCGCCGCGCTTCAGGGGGCGCGCTTCGGCTGGTGCGCGGAGGCGCCCGTGGCCGAGACGGTGCCCGCCCGGCGCAAGGAATGGTCCTGGATCCACGCGCGGTCCCTGCGCAACGGCGCCCTGTCGAGCGAGATCCAGCGGCGGCGCGAGGGGCGCCTGCGTTCGGCCGCCAAGACGGCGGCGCTGCTTCTGGCCGCCCCGCCCCGGGCCATCGTCCAGACGCTGCGGCAGCGCTCGCTGCTGATAGGCCTCTATCCGCTCCAGATCGCGCTCGGGCGCCTTCAGGGCGAGTTCGGGCGGATCGGCGAGCAGTACCGCAAGCCCGAGGCGAACTGACGGGGCGCGGGACCGCGCCCTCTTTCCTTCGACCGGTCGATGGGCTAGAGGGACCGCCCCGCCCCCTCCCCCGTCCCGGCGCCTCGTTCGAGCGAGGTGGCGACGCCGTTTTTCGCGAGCCCCCTTCCATGTCCGCCAGTTTCGCCGGCCTCGACTTCGGCACGACCAATTCGACTCTCTCCCTCTGCGCGCCCGGCGGCGCGCCGCGGCTCCTGCCCGTGGAAGGCGAGCACCTGACGATCCCTTCCGCCTTGTTCTTCTCGCTGGAGGACGGGCAGACCTATTTCGGGCGGCGCGCCGTGTTCGAATATGTCGACGGGGCGGAAGGTCGCTTCATGCGCGCGCTCAAAAGCATCCTCGGCTCGTCGCTGATGAAGGAGACGACGCAGGTCGGGCGCGAGCGCATGAGCTTCGAGGCGCTGATCGGGCGCTTTCTGCGGCACCTGCGCGAAAAGCTGGAGCGCGAGACGGGCGAGCCGGCCGACAGGATCGTGCTCGGCCGCCCCGTCCGCTTCGTGGACGAGAGCGACGCGGCCGACCGGGAGGCCGAGGACCAGCTCGCCTCGGCGGCCCGCGCGCAAGGCTTTGCCCATGTCGAGTTCCAGTACGAGCCGGTGGCGGCCGCGCTCTACTTCGAGAGTGGGATGAACGCCGAACAGGTCGCGCTCGTGGTCGATATCGGCGGCGGCACGTCCGACTTCTCGATCCTGCGCCTCGGCCCGGAGCGGGCGCGCCGGCCCGACCGCGCGGACGACATTCTCGGCACGACGGGCGTCCATGTCGGCGGCACGGATTTCGACCGCCTTCTCAACATCGCGCGCATGCAGCCGCTGCTCGGCCTCGGCTCGGCCACAGCCGACGGCAAGCGGACCCTGCCCGTCTGGTACTTCAACGACTTCGCGACCTGGCACCGGATCAACACGCTCTATACGCCGAAGGTCCTTGCCGACATCCGCGCGCTCGCCAAGGAAGCGGCCGAGCCGGAGAAGCTGAAGCGCATGGAGCACATGCTGACGCACCGGTCCGGGCACCGGCTGGCCGGCGCGGTGGAAAGGGCGAAGATCCAGCTCACGCAGGAGGAGGCGACGACGATCAGCCTGCGCGAGTCGGGCCTGACGCTGGAAGCTCCGGTGAGCCGCGGCGAGTTCGAGACGGCGACGGCCGAGCTGGTGCAGCGGATCGACGGCGCGATCGAGGCGGCGCTCCGGCTGGCCGGCCTCGGGCCGGACGCCGTCCAGACCGTGATCCTGACCGGCGGCGGCGCGCAGGTGCCGGCCGTGGCCAAGGCCGCGACCGCCCGGTTCCCGGAAGCGCGCGTCGCCCTGTCCGACGCCTTCGGCTCGGTCGGCCTCGGCCTCGGGCTCGACGCCGCCCGCCGCTTCGCGTGATCGGTTTGCCTCGGGGCGGGGCGCCGCGCTAGAGCGCCGTGCGTCCGTTCGGACGCACAAAGGACGCTCTATCTTATTGATTCTACGCATCAGGCTTCCCGAAAATCGATACCGATTTTCGGGCCGATGCTGTAGGGAGGGCATCCCAACACGAGGAGCCCCGCCCATGACCGCCCTGTCGCTCGACACCGCCCGCCGCATCGTCGAGGCCGCCCGCGCCAAGGGGCGCGAGCTCGGCCTGAAGCCGCTCACCGTCGCCGTCCTGGACGCAGGCGGCGACCTCCTGGTGCTGGAGCGCGAGGACGGCGCCTCGCCGCTGCGCCCCGCGATCGCCATCGGCAAGGCGAACGGCGCGGTGCAGATGGGCATGGGCTCGCGGGCCCTCTGGAAGCGCGCCGAGGAGCAGGCCTATTTCATCGGAGCGATGAACACCTTGACGAACGGCTCGCTCGTGCCGGTTCCGGGCGGCGTCCTGATCCGCGACGGGGGCAAGGTCGTGGGCGCCGTCGGCATCACCGGCGATACGTCGGACAACGACGAGGCGGCGGCCGTCGCCGGGATCCAGTCCGTCGAGCTTACCGCCGACGGCGGCTGAACTTCTCGCATTGCACAAGAGGCGGCGCGCGGGATATTGCGCCGCCCTCCTCCCTTTGCCACTCTCGGCCCATGGAACCCCGCCCCGCCCTTGCCGTCCTGATCGTCGACGAGAACCGGGCGCGGGCCGCGATCATCGAGGAAGGCCTGCGCGAGGCGGGCCATGCGCGCGTCCATATCGTCGCCGATGCGCAAGGGCTCGTGCGCGAGATCGAGGCCTTCCGGCCCGACGTGATCGTGGTCGATCTCGAAAACCCGAACCGCGACCGGCTCGAGGCCTTCTTCCAGGTTTCGCGTTCGGTGCGCCGGCCGATCGCCATGTTCGTGGACCGCTCCGACGCCGATTCGATGGAAGCGGCGATCGCCGCCGGGGTCTCGGCCTATGTGGTGGACGGCCTCAAGAAGGAACGGGTGAAGCCGATCCTCGACACCGCCGTCCTGCGCTTCGAGGCCTATTCGCGGCTGGAGCGGGAGCTGATGGAGGCGCGCTCGGAACTCGCCGACCGCAAGGTCGTGGAGCGGGCCAAGGGGCTGCTCATGCGGATGCGGGGCCTGTCGGAAGAGGAGGCCTACCGCCTGATGCGCCAGACCGCCATGAACGAGAAGAAGAAGCTCGTCGACATCGCCCGCTCGCTGGTCACCGCGGCCAGCCTTCTCGGCGGGGAGGGCTGAGCATGGCCGCCCCCGAACGCATCGTCCGTGCCGGCTTCATCCCGCTTCTGGACGCGGCCGTCCTCCTGGCGGCTTCCGCGCTCGGTCTCGACCGGCGCGAGGGCTTCCGCCTCCACCTCACGCGGGACGTCTCCTGGTCCAATATCCGCGACCGGCTCGCCTTCCGGCAGTTCGACGTCGCGCACATGCTGGGGCCGATGGCGGTGGCGGGCGAGCTCGGCCTCGGCTCCAACCCGCACCCCGTCATCGTGCCCTTCACGCTCGGCCAGGGCGGCAACGCGATCACGCTGTCGGTGGCGCTGATGGCGCGCATGCGCGAGGCGATGGGCGCGGATGCCTATCCCGACACGGCCGCCGCCCATGGCCAGGCTCTGGCGCGCGAAGTGGCACGCCGCCGCGCGGCCGGCGAGCCGCCGCTCGTCTTCGGCGTCACCTATCCCTTCTCCTCCCACAACTACGAGTTCCGTCTCTGGATGGACGCGGCCGGGATCGACCCGGACCGCGACGTGACGCTCACCGTCGTGCCGCCGCCGATGACGGCGGATGCCCTGCGCGCGCGTCTGATCGACGGGTTCTGCGTCAACGCGCCCTGGAACGTCATGGCGGTCGAGGAGGGCATCGGGCGCATCGTCGCGGTGAAGGCCGACATCTGGCCGGGCTCGCCGGAAAAGGTGCTGGGCCTGCGCCCCGACTGGTGGAGCGAGAACCGCGACACGGCCGACCGGCTTCTGGCGGCGCTCGACGCTTCGGCGCGCTGGTGCGCCGATCCCGCCAACCGGGGCGAGCTCGCCACGATCCTCGCCGAGCCCGCGCATGTCGGCGTCCGGGCAGCCCTTCTCGAACCGATCCTTGCCGGCGACCTCCTGGTGGACGCCGGGGGCACCCGCCGCACCATCCCGTCCTACATCGAGTTCCAGCCGGACGGCGCCAACCTGCCTCGCCGCTCGCAGGCGCTCTGGGTCTATGCCCAGATGGCGCGCTGGGGCCAGCACCCCTTCGACGAGGACGGCGCGCGCCGGGCGGCGCATGCCTTCCGTCCAGACATCTACCGCGCCGCCCTGCCCGGCCGGGCCGACGGCCTGCCCGACAGCCGGATCGAGACCGCGCCGCCGGGCGGCGGGCGGGACTTCGACCCCGATCGGATCGAGGCGCACCTTTCCGGCATGGCGGCAGATAGGCCGCCCGCGACGAGGCTTGACTGAGCCGGCGGGAGCCTCGGCGACGGGCCGTCGGGAAGCTCTCCACGCGGGCGTGTCGAACCTGCCCAACATTTGCGCGTCGTGATCACGGATCGCGCGGCCCCGCACATCCCTCCGAAACGGCTGGACGGCAGCAGATTGAAACGGTTCTGCCGAAATTTTAGGCGTGCCTCAATGGCGTACATTTGTGCTTTGCAAAAGGACGCGTCTGGGGTTGGATAAGGATACGGCCCGTCAAGGACGACAGGGCCGAGAGCTTCTCCCGAGCCTCGACGACATCGACGTCGCGCACCCCCTGCCATCCATCGCCAGCCGGACGAGGCGCGATGGGCGCACCGGGTTCGCGGCGTCGATGTCGTTTGAGCTTCGACATTTCCCCGCTCCGCCCTTCCCTGCCGCCCGAGGATCGCCATGACCGACTTCGACGTGTCCGCCCTGAACCGCCGCCGCTTTCTGCTCGGCACGGCCGCGACGGCCGGCACCGCCGCCCTGTTCTCGGCGATCGGGGCGAGCTTTCCGGGCGGCGCCTTCGCGCAGGGCGCGGGTCCCGAAACCACCAAGGCGATCCTCGGCTTCATCGCCCTGACCGACGCCTCGCCGCTGATCGTCGCCAAGGAAAAGGGCCTCTTCGCCAAGCACGGGATGCCCGACGTCGAGGTCGTCAAGCAGTCGTCCTGGGGCACGACGCGCGACAATCTCGTGCTCGGCTCGGCCGGTTCGGGCATCGACGGCGCGCATATCCTCACCCCCATGCCCTACCTCATGAGCGCCGGCACGATTACGCAAGGGACGCCCGTCCCCATGCAGATCCTCGCCCGCCTCAACCTCGACGGCCAGGGCATCTCGGTGGCGACCGGCCTGCGAGCGCAGAATGTCGGGCTCGACGCGGGCGTGCTGAAGGAGGCGTTCGCGGCCAAGAAGGCGGCCGGCACCCTGTCCAAGGTCGCCGTCACCTTCCCCGGCGGCACGCACGATCTCTGGATGCGCTACTGGCTGGCCGCCGCCGGCATCGACCCGAATTCCGACGTCGAGACCATCGTCGTGCCGCCGCCGCAGATGGTGGCGAACCTCAAGGTCAACACCATGGACGCCTTCTGCGTGGGCGAGCCCTGGCACGAGCAGATGGTCAACCAGGACGTCGGCTACAGCGCCATCACGACGGGCGAGCTCTGGGCCAAGCACCCCGAGAAGAGCTTCGCCATGCGCGCCGACTGGGTCGCCGCCAACCCCAATGCCGCGAAGGCGCTGACCATGGCGGTGCTGGAAGCGCAGCAGTGGTGCGACGCCATGGAGAACAAGGAGGAACTCGCCTCCATCGTCGGCAAGCGCGCGTGGTTCAACGTGGCGCCGGGCGACATCGTGGACCGCCTGAAGGGCACCTACGACTACGGCAACGGAAAGCCGGTGGTCGAGAACTCGCCGCACGTGATGAAGTTCTGGCGCGATCACGCCTCCTACCCGTTCCAGAGCCACGACCTCTGGTTCCTGACCGAGGACCAGCGCTGGGGCTACCTGGCGCCCGACATCGACAAGGCGGCGCTCATCTCGGCCGTCAACCGCGAGGACATCTGGCGCGCGGCAGCCAAGGACTTCGGCGTCGCGGAAGGAGACATTCCGGCCGGCACCTCGCGCGGCGTCGAGACCTTCTTCGACGGCAAGAGCTTCGATCCGGCCGACCCGGACGCCTACCTCGCGAGCCTCTCGATCAAGCGCATCGCCTGAGCCCTTCCCGATCCCTCGCGCCCGAGGCTTGCCCATGTCCCAGACCGTCACCAAACTGCCGCTGGCCAAGACGCCGGCCCCGGCCGCCCCGGCCGCCGTCGTCACCCTGCCCCGCCGCCGCAAGCCGGTCGGCGCGGCGCTCGGGGGGCGGGCCCGCGAGGCGGCCGCCAACGTCCTACCCTTCCTCGTGACGCTGGCTGCGCTTCTCGGCCTTTGGGAGCTTCTGTGCTCCCATCCCGGCGCGGCGCTTCCCGCGCCGAGCCAGGTGATCTCGGACAGCTGGGAGCTGATCGCCAACCCGTTCTACGTGAATTCGGGCAACGATGTCGGCCTCGGCTGGCAGATCTGGGCGAGCCTCCAGCGCGTCGCCGTCGGCTATTCCATCGCGGTGGCCGTCGGCATCTCGCTCGGCGTTCTCGTCGGCCAGTCGACGCTCGCCATGCGCGGCCTCGACCCGATCTTCCAGGTTCTGCGCACGGTTCCGCCGCTCGCCTGGCTGCCGCTCTCGCTCGCCGCCTTCCAGAACGGCCAGCCTGCCGCGATCTTCGTGATCTTCATCACCTCGGTCTGGCCGATCATCATCAACACGGCCGTCGGCGTGCGCAACATCCCGGCCGACTACCGCAATGTGGCGGCGGTCCTGCGCCTCAACGGCTTCGAGTTCTTCGCCAAGATCATGCTGCCGGCCGCCGCTCCCTACATCTTCACCGGGCTTCGCATCGGCGTCGGCCTGTCGTGGCTCGCTATCGTCGCGGCCGAGATGCTGATCGGGGGCGTCGGCATCGGCTTCTTCATCTGGGACGCTTGGAATTCGTCCCTCATCTCCGACATCATCCTCGCCCTCGCCTATGTCGGCCTCGTCGGCTTCGTGCTCGACCGGATCGTGGCGCTCATCGGCCGCCTCGTCACCCGCGGCACGTCCGCCGCCTGACGCCCCCCCCCCAGAGAACCGGAGCGAAACCCATGAGCACCAAGCCGTTCCTCTCCATCGAAGGCGTCGACATGACCTTCAAGCGGGGCGCCGCGACCACCAACGTCCTGAAAGGCATCGATCTGACGGTCGACAAGGGCGAGTACATCTCGATCATCGGCCATTCCGGCTGCGGCAAGTCCACGCTCCTCAACATCGTGGCGGGCCTGACGAAGGCCTCCACGGGCGTCGTCCTCCTGGAGGACAAGGTGGTGGACCAGCCGGGGCCGGATCGGGGCGTCGTGTTCCAGAACCATTCGCTCCTGCCCTGGCTCACGGTCTACGAGAACGTGGCGCTCGCCGTCGACAAGGTGTTCTCCAAGTCGAAGAGCGCGATCGAGCGCCGCGAATGGGTGATGCGCAATCTGGAGCTGGTCCATATGGGCCACGCCAAGGACAAGCGTCCCTCGGAGATCTCGGGCGGCATGAAGCAGCGCGTCGGCATCGCCCGCGCCCTCGCCATGGAGCCGAAGATTCTCCTCCTCGACGAGCCCTTCGGCGCGCTCGACGCCCTGACGCGAGCCCATCTCCAGGATCAGGTCATGCAGATCCAGGCCGACCTCGGCACCACGGTGATGATGATCACCCACGACGTGGACGAGGCGGTGCTCCTGTCGGACCGCATCGTCATGCTGACCAACGGCCCCTCGGCGAAGATCGGCGAGATTCTGCCGGTGCCGCTCGCCCGCCCGCGCGACCGCATCAGGCTCGCGACCGACCCGACCTATCTGAAGTGCCGCCAGGCGGTGCTGAAGTTCCTCTACGAGCGCAACCGCTTCGTCGAAGCCGCGTGACGCCGCCTCGTCCCCGCGCCACCGACGCCGTGGGGACAAGAGCCCAGCCTCTCAACCTTTCCGTTTCGGGATGAGATCCATGACCCAGAAACTCGTCGTCGTCGGCAACGGCATGGCCCCCGGCCGGATGCTCGAACACCTCTTCGAACTGGCGCCCGGCGCTTATCAGGTGACGATCTTCAACGCGGAACCGCGCGTGAACTACGATCGCATCATGCTCTCCCCCGTCCTGTCGGGCGAGAAGAGCTTCGAGGACATCGTGATCCACGGCGACGGCTGGTACGTCCAGCACGGCGTGACGCTCTACAAGGGCCACAGGATCGTCGCGATCGACCGCGCGGCGAAGACCGTCACTTCGGACCAGGGCGTGACGGAGCCCTACGACCATCTCGTCATCGCCACCGGCTCGACGCCCTTCATCCCGCCCGTCCCCGGCCACAGCCTTCCGGGCGTCCTCGCCTATCGCGACCTCGACGACGTCGACGCGATGATCCTCGCCGCGCAGGCCCGCGCCAAGGCCGTCGTCATCGGCGGCGGCCTCCTCGGCCTCGAAGCGGCCGCGGGCCTGCGCGCCCAAGGGCTGGAGGTCACCGTCCTCCACCTCATGCCGACGCTGATGGAGCGCCAGCTCGACCCCGCCGCCGGCTATCTCCTCCAGCGCGCGCTGGAGAACCGCGGCATCGAGGTGATCTGCAACGCCAACACCGAGGAAGTCCTCGGCACGGACAAGGTGGAGGGCGTCAGGCTCAAGGACGGGCGCGTCATCCCGGCGAGCCTCGTCGTCATGGCCGTCGGCATCCGTCCTTCCGCGGGCCTCGCGAAGGACGCCGGTCTCGCGGTCGGGCGCGGCATCCATGTGGACGACCAGCTCGTCACCTCCGACGAGAGCATCTCGGCGCTCGGCGAGTGCGTCGAGCTCGACGGGCGCGTCTACGGCCTCGTCGCCCCGCTCTACCAGATGGCGGAAGTGGCCGCGCGCCGGCTCGCCGGGCAGCCGGCGCAAGGCTTCCGCCACTCCGACACGCCGACGAAGCTGAAGGTGACGGGCATCAACCTCTATTCCGTCGGCGATTTCGCCGATGCGCCCGACCGCGAGGAGATCGTGCTGCGCGACGCCTCGGCCGGCGTCTACAAGCGCCTCGTCGTCAAGGACAACCGCATCCTCGGCGCCGTGCTCTACGGCGAGACGGCGGACGGCGGCTGGTTCGGGGACCTTCTGAAGAAGGGCACCGACATCGCCGAGATGCGCGACACGCTGATCTTCGGCCAGAGCTACCAGGGAGGGTCCCCGCTGGACCCTATGGCGGCCGTTGCAGCCTTGGGCGATGACGCCGAGATCTGCGGCTGCAACGGCGTCTGCAAGGGCAAGATCACCGGGGCCATCACGTCGAAGGGCCTGACCAGCCTCGACGACGTGCGCGCCCATACCAAGGCATCCGCCTCCTGCGGCTCCTGCACCGGCCTCGTCGAACAGCTGATGAGCCTGACGCTCGGGGACGCCTTCAACCCGAACGCGGTCAAGCCGATGTGCGGCTGCACCACGCTCGGCCACGGCGACGTGCGCCGGCTGATCATCGCAAAGGAACTCAAGTCCATCCCGGCCGTGATGCAGGAGCTGGAGTGGACAACCTCCTGCGGCTGCGCCAAGTGCCGGCCGGCGCTGAACTACTATCTCCTCGCCGACTGGCCCGGCGAGTACCAGGACGACAAGCAGTCGCGCTTCATCAACGAGCGCGTCCACGCCAACATCCAGAAGGACGGCACCTATTCCGTGGTCCCGCGCATGTGGGGCGGCATGACGACGTCGTCGGAGCTGCGCGCCATCGCCGACGTCGTCGACAAGTTCAACATCCCGGCCGTGAAATGCACCGGCGGCCAGCGTATCGACATGCTGGGCGTGAAGAAGGAGGACCTGCCCGCCGTCTGGGCCGACCTCAACGCCGCCGGCATGGTCTCGGGCGCGGCCTATGCCAAGGGCCTGCGCACGGTGAAGACCTGCGTCGGCACCGACTGGTGCCGCTTCGGCACGCAGGATTCGACCGGCCTCGGCATCCGGCTGGAGAAGTTCATGTGGGGCTCCTGGACCCCGGCCAAGCTCAAGATGGCCGTGTCGGGCTGCCCGCGGAACTGCGCCGAGGCGACCTGCAAGGACATCGGCGTGATCTGCGTCGACAGTGGCTACGACATCCATTTCGCGGGCGCCGCCGGCCTCGACATCCACGGCACGCAGGTTCTGTGCCACGTCGACACCGAGGACGAGGCCGTCGTCGTCATCGCGGCGCTCACCCAGCTCTATCGCGAGCAGGGCCACTATCTCGAGCGCATCTACAAGTGGCTGAAGCGCGTCGGCATGGATTCGATCCGCGCCGCGATCGTCGACGACCTCGGCAAGCGCCAAGCCTATTTCGAGCGCTTCGTCTTCTCGCAAGCGTTCGCGCAGGTCGACCCCTGGGCCGAGCGCGCCTCGAAAGGGGTCGCCGCCCACGAGTTCAAGCCGCTCGCCGATCTCACATCCTTCCGCGAGGCCGCAGAATGAGCAACGCTGGCAACTGGGCGCCGATCGGGCGTCTCGACGACATCCCCCGGCGCGGCGCGCGCTGCGTGAACTCGGCCCTCGGCCGGATCGCCGTGTTCCGCACGATGGACGACAAGGTCTTCGCCACCGAGGACCGCTGCCCCCACAAGGGCGGGCCGCTCTCTCAAGGCATCGTCCACGGCGGCTCGGTCACCTGCCCGCTCCACTCGCAGGTGATCGCGCTCGACACGGGCGTGGTGCAGGGGCCGGACGAGGGGCGGGTGCGCACCTTCCCCGTGCGCGTCGATGCGGACGGCGGACTGGAAATCCTGATCGAGGCTGAAGCCTTCCAACAGGCGGCGGAATAGGAGCTGAACATGCTATCGAAGAAGGACGTCACCGACCTCGTCTACGAGCGCAAGCGCCAGGCGGGCCTCTCCTGGGCGTCGATCGCGGAAGGGATCGGCATGAGCGAGGTGTTCACGACCTCGGCCTGCCTCGGCATGAACGCCCTGCCGCGCGACAAGGCCGACCTCCTCGTCACGAACCTCGGCCTGCCGCAGGAGGCGGCCGTCACGCTGGCGGAGTATCCGACCAAGGTCTGGGACCGCAGTGTTCCCACCGACCCCTGCGTCTACCGCTTCTACGAGATCGTCGGCGTCTACGGCGACACCCTGAAGGAGCTGATCCAGGAGAAGTGCGGCAACGGGATCATGAGCGCGATCGACTTCCACATGGAGGTCGAGAAGGTGGAGAGTCCCAAGGGCGACCGCATCGAGGTCCGCATGAGCGGCAAGTACCTCGCCTACAACGCGTGGTGAGATGAACACGCTGGCCGAAACGGGGTCGACCCGCACCACCTGCCCCTATTGCGGCGTCGGCTGCGGCGTGATCGCCAGCCCCCGCGCCGACGGCACGGTGGCGATCGCCGGCGACATAGCGCACCCCGCCAATTTCGGCCGCCTCTGCTCCAAGGGGTCGGCGCTCGGGGAAACGCTAATCCCCGACCGCCGCCTGCTGCATCCGACGATCGGGGGCGAGCGCGCGTCCTGGGATGCCGCGCTCGATCTCGTCGCGGCGCGCTTCAACGAAACGATCCGAGACCACGGACCGGATTCGGTGGCGCTCTACGTCTCCGGCCAGATCCTCACCGAGGACTACTACGTCGCCAACAAGCTGATGAAGGGCTTCGTCGGCTCGGCCAATATCGACACCAATTCGCGCCTTTGCATGGCTTCCTCGGTCGCCGGCCACCGCCAAGCCTTCGGCTCCGACACGGTGCCCGGCACCTACGAGGATCTGGAGGAGGCCGACCTTCTGGTGCTCGTCGGCTCCAACCTCGCCTGGTGCCACCCCGTCCTCTTCCAGCGGGTCCAGGCGGCGCGATCGAGGCGCCCGGAGATGCGCCTCGTCGTGGTCGACCCGCGCGAGACCGCGAGCGCGCGCGAGGCCGACCTTCATCTGCCGATCCGCGCCGATGGCGACACGGCGTTGTTTCTCGGGTGCCTCGCGGCCATCGAGACGGCCGGTGAGATCGACCGCGATTACGTCGCGGCCCATACCGAAGGGCTCGACGCTGCGCTCGATGCCGCCCGCCCCTTCGCCGACCTCGCACGCCTGGCCGAGGCGACCGGGATCGATGCCGACCGGCTCGGGCAGTTCCTCGATCTCTACGCCCGCACGGAGAGGACCGTCACCGTCTACAGCCAGGGCGTGAACCAGTCGGCGGGCGGCACCGAAAAGGTCGCGGCGATCCTCAACTGTCATCTCGCCACGGGCCGCATCGGACGCCCCGGCGCCGGGCCCTTCTCCGTCACCGGCCAGCCCAACGCGATGGGCGGGCGCGAGGTCGGCGGTCTCGCCAACCAGCTCGCCGCCCACATGGACCTCGGCAACCCCGCTCACACCGACGTGGTGCGCCGCTTCTGGCATGCGCCGAACGTCGCCGGGACGCCCGGCCTCAAGGCCGTGGACCTCTTCCATGCTGTGGCTGATGGCCGGGTGCGCGCGCTCTGGATCATCGGCACCAATCCCGTCGATTCGCTTCCCCAAGCCGACGGCGTCGCCGCCGCGCTCGGCCGCTGCCCCTTCGTCGTGGTCTCCGATGTCGTGACCGACACGGACACGATGCCCTTCGCCCATGTCGCCCTCCCCTCCGCCGCCTGGGGAGAGAAGGACGGCACGGTCACCAATTCCGAGCGCCGCATCTCGCGCCAGCGCGGCTTCCTGGCCGCCCCCGGCGAAGCGCGGCCGGACTGGTGGCAGATCCAGGACGTGGCAAGGCGCATGGGCTTCGGCGCCGCCTTCGACTACCCGAACGCGGCCGCGATCTTCCGCGAGCACGCCGCGCTGTCCGCCTTCGAGAACGAAGGCACGCGCGACTTCGACATCGGCGCCCTCTCCGCACTCGACGACGGGGCCTACGAGGCGCTGGCCCCGGTGCAGTGGCCGGCGCCCGACCGGGCCGAGCCGACGGCGCGCTTCTTCGCAAGCGGCGGCTTCTTCACGCCGAACGGCCGCGCCCAGCTCCTCCCCGTTGCGCCCGCCCCCGCGCCGGCCGTCACGCCCGAGCATCCGTTCGTCCTCAACACCGGCCGCATCCGCGACCAGTGGCACACCATGACGCGAACCGGCCGCTCGGCGCGCCTGTCCGCCCATCTCGCCGAGCCCTTCTGCGAGATCCACCCGGACGACGCCGCGCGCTTCGGGATCGCCGAGGCCGACCTCGTGGCGCTTTCGACCGACCACGGTGCGGCAACGCTCCGCGCTCTCCTGACGGACCGGGTGGCACCCGGCAGCCTCTTCGCCCCCATGCACTGGACCGGCCAGTTCTCGGGAGCGGCGCGCATCAACGCGCTGGTCCCTGCGCACACCGATCCCATCTCGGGCCAGCCCGCATCCAAGGCCGTGCCTGCCGCGCTGCGGCGCGTGTTCGCCTCCTGGTACGGGTTCGCCGTCTCGCGCGCCGAGCCGGACGCCGGCGACCTCCTCTATTGGGCCAAGGCGCGCGCGCCGGGCGGCTGGCGGCTGGAATTGGCGGGGTCGGGCGCGGCGCCCGACCCCCACGCCCTTCTCGGCCTCGCGCCTGGCGCCGACCTCCTCGACTACGCGGACCGCACCGGCCACCGGCGCCTCGCCGCCTTCGACGAAACCGGCCGGCTCCTCGCCGCGCTCTGGCTCTCGCCCGAGCCCGTCGCCGTCTCGCGCGCCTTCGCCGTGTCGCTGCTGGGCGCGCCCGCCTTCGAGCCCGCCGCCCGAGCGCGCGTCCTCGCCGGACGCCCGGGCGCGGACCGGCCGGACCCCGGCGCGCTGGTCTGCTCTTGTTTCGGCGTCGGGGCGGACGACGTCAGGAGGGCTGTGGGCAGCGGCTGCACGAGCGTCGTCGCCATCGGCCAGAGCTTGCGGGCGGGCACGAATTGTGGCTCCTGCAGAACCGAGATCCAGGGATTGATCGATGCGGAACGACGTGTCCTCCAGCCTGTCTGACGCCGCCTCCGCCCGCCAGCGCCCGCAGCGCATGGCCGAGCTCGCGACCCTGCCCGTCTTCTTCGACCTGAAGGGGAAGCGCGTCGTGATGGCCGGCAGCTCCGACGGCGCGGCCTGGAAGGCCGAGCTCTTGGCGGCCTCCGGCGCCTTGGTCGACCTCTACTGCCCGGCCGAGGAGATCGGCGAGGAAATGCGCACCGTCCTCGCCCTGCCCTTCCCGGACGGCGCGATCCGCCACCACGACCGCCCTTGGGCGCTCGACGTGTTCCCCGCCGCCTCGCTGGCGGTGGCCGACTGCGAAGGGGAGTCGGAAGCGCAGGCCTTCTTCTGTGCCGCGCGCGCCGCGGGCGTGCCGGTCAACGTCATCGACAAGCCGACCTTCTGCCAGTTCCGCTTCGGCACGATCGTCAACCGCTCGCCGGTCGTTGTCGGCATCTCGACGGACGGCGCGGCGCCGATCCTCGGCCAGGCGATCCGCCGCCGCATCGAGACGCTGCTGCCGGCCACCCTCACCGGCTGGGCGAAGATGGCGGCGCGCGTGCGCGCCGAGGTGATGGATCGCCTCGCGCCCGGCCCCGCCCGCCGCGCCTTCTGGGAACGCTTCTCCGACGACGCCTTCACCCGCCGCGCGCCCGACGAAGCGGCCGAGCTGGAGGCGCGCGCCTTCGTGCGCGATCTCGCCAGCCGACCGCAGGCCGGCGGGCGCGTGACCCTCGTCGGCGCCGGCCCCGGCGACGCCGAGCTTCTGACGCTCAAAGCCGTGCGCGCCCTCCAGGCCGCCGACGTGATCCTCTTCGACGACCTCGTGTCCGACGACATCCTGGAGCTCGCCCGCCGCGAGGCCAAGCGCATGCTGGTCGGCAAGCGCGGCGGGCGCGAGAGCTGCCGCCAGGAGGACATCAACCGCATGATGGCGCAGTTCGCGCATGCGGGTAAGCATGTCGTGCGCCTCAAGTCCGGCGACGTCTCGGTCTTCGGCCGCTCGGGCGAGGAGATCGCGGATCTGCGCGCCCAAGGCATCCCCGTCGCCATCGTGCCGGGCATCACGGCGGCCTCGGCGCTCGCCGGCGCCTTCGGCGTGTCGCTGACGCACCGCGACCGCGCCCAGCAGGTGCGCTTCGTCACGGCGCACAGCCAGAAGGGGGACTTCCCCGACGACATGGACTGGCGCGCGCTCGCCGACGACCACGCCACCACGATCTTCTACATGGGCGGGCGCATGGCCCCGCGCATCGCCGAACAGCTCGTCGCCCACGGGCTGCCGGCGGAGACGCCCGTCGCGGTCGCCGCAGCCCTGTCGCGACCGGACGAGATCCGCGCCGTCGGCACGCTGGAAAAGCTCGGCGAGATCGTCGGGCGCGTCGGCATCGACCGACCGATCCTGATCGGCGTCGGCCGGGTCTTCGCCGATGTCGAGCCGGCGGCGCTTCTCGGTTTCGAGCCCGAACGCCTCGACGCCTCTCGCCAAACCTCGCGCCTTCAGGCAAAGGCCGTCTGACCTTTTCTCACGGGGGCAGACATGGGCGAGCAGGTGACGCTGGCGGGGCTGACGAACGCGCTGCTCAGCGAGGAGGGCGAGCGCCGTCGGATCGTCGCCATCGCCGGCGCGCCGGGCTCGGGCAAGTCCACCACGGCCGAGCAGCTCAAGGAGCGGCTGAACGCCCGCCGCGCAGGCGTCGCCGACGTCTTCCCGATGGACGGCTTCCATTACGACGACATGGTGCTGAACGCGCGCGGCCACCGCCCCCGCAAGGGCGCCCCGCACACGTTCGACCTCGACGGCTACCGCGCCGCTCTGGAACGCCTTCGGGCGGACGACGGGCGCGAGGTGGCGGTGCCGGTCTTCGACCGCTCCATCGAGATCGCGCGCGCGGGCGGGCGCATCATCGAGCCCTCGGCCCGCATCGTCCTGACGGAGGGCAACTACCTCCTCCTCGACGAGCCCGGCTGGCGCGACCTTGCCGCCCTGTTCGACGTGACCGTGATGGTGGAGGCGAGCGAGGAGGTGCTGATCGGGCGGCTCACCGAGCGCTGGATGGGCTTCCAGCTCGATCCCGAGGCCATGCTGCGCCAGATGGAGGGCAACGACCTGCCCAACATGCGCCTCGTCCTGGCGAAGAGCCGCCCGGCCGACCTCGTCCTGCGCTCCGACGCGGCCTGATCCGTCACGCGCCGGTCAGCCAGACGGCGACGGTGATCCAGACGGGCAAGGTGACGATCGAGGCGACGGTGGTCGCGACCAGAGCGCCGCCCGATTCCGCCGTGCCCTCGCGATAGATCGCCGACAGGATCGTCCCGACGAAGCCGGCGGGAATCGCCATGGCGACGACGATGCGCGCCTCGATGGCCGGCGGGAGGGCCAGGAGGAGGCAGAGCCCGAGCGCCAGGGCCGGGCGCAGGATGTTGGACAAGGCGACGGCCAGGAGGCTCTCGCGCGACAGGCGCAGGCGCTGGGTCGAGAGGATCACGCCGGTCAGGAACAGGCCCGCCCCGCCCGTCGCCTGGGCCAGCGGCTTCAGCATCGCAAGGCCGAGTTCGGGAAAGGGCAGACCGGCGAAGGCGATCGCGAAGCCGAGCAGCGGCAGGATGGTCATCGGCTTGACGAGGGCCGCGGCGAAGGCCCGGCCGATATGCCCGCCGCCCTGCATCTCCAGACGCATGAAGCAGTAGAGCGTCACCGTCAGCGTGCCGACGAGGTTGGCGACGGCGAGCGTCACCTCCGAGCCCGGCCCCTCCAGCGACTGGAACAGGCCGAGCCCGATGCCGCCGAGATTGGGCATGCCGACGGTCTGCACATAGAGCGCAGTGGTGATCGCAGGCAGGCCCCAGGCGCGTGCGAAGACGAGGGTCAGGCCCAGCACCGCCAGAAAGGTGACGGCATAGGCGAGCGTCGGCACGAGTTCGGCCGCGATCAGCTCGCGCGGCGCGGTGACGATCGCCAGGAAAAGTGCGATCGGCAACGCGAACTGCGCGACGAAGGCGCCGAGCATGCCGGTCGCCTTCGCATCGACCCAGCCGCGCCGGCCGGCGGCGAAGCCGAGGCCGATGACGAAGAAGACCGGCGCGAGCGAGAAGAGGAGGATCTGGAACATCGGGCGGCATGCGGAACGAGAAAGGGCCGGCGGAGCGACCGCCGACCCTTCTGGCATGCTTACGATTACATGGCGAGGCTTCGCCCGCGCCTCAGCGCATCACAGGCATCGAGAACTCGGCGCCCGACTTGATGCCGGACGGCCAGCGGCTGGTCACCGTCTTGGTGCGGGTCCAGAACTTGATCGAGTCCGGCCCGTGCTGGTTGAGGTCGCCGAAGGACGAGCGCTTCCAGCCGCCGAAGGAGTGGTAGGCGAGCGGCGTCGGGATGGGCACGTTGATGCCGATCATGCCGATGGGAACGCGGCTGGCGAAGTCGCGCGCGGCGTCGCCGTCGCGGGTGTAGATCGCGACGCCGTTGCCGTATTCGTGCTGCGTCGGCAGAGCGAGCGCGGCCTCGTAATCCTTGGCGCGCACCACCGAGAGCACCGGCCCGAAGATCTCGGCCTTGTAGATCTCCATGTCGGGCGTCACGTGGTCGAAGAGGCACGAGCCGACGAAGAAGCCGTCCTCGTAACCCTGCATGCGGAACTGGCGCCCGTCCACGACCAGCTTGGCGCCTTCCTTCACCCCGGTCTCGACGAGCCCGAGGATCTTCTCCTGCGCCGCCTTCGTGACGACCGGGCCGTAGTCCGCGCCGGCATCGGTGTAGGGGCCGATCTTCAGCGCCTCGACCTTCGGGATCAGCTTCTCGATCAACGCGTTGGCGGTCTCCTCGCCGACGGGCACGGCCACCGAGATCGCCATGCAGCGCTCGCCGGCCGAGCCGTAGCCCGCGCCGATCAGGGCGTCCGCCGCCATGTCGAGGTCGGCGTCCGGCATGATGATCATGTGGTTCTTGGCGCCGCCGAACGTGTGGGCGCGCTTTCCGCGCTTGGTCGCCTCGGCATAGACATGCGCCGCGATCGGGGTCGAGCCGACAAAGGAGATCGCGCCGATCTCGGGGTGCTCGAGCACGGCGTCGACGGCCTCCTTGTCGCCGTTGACGACCTGGAGGATGCCCTTCGGCAGGCCGGCCTCCATCATCAGTTCGGCCAGACGCATCGGCACGGACGGGTCGCGCTCGGAGGGCTTGAGGATGAAGGCGTTGCCGCAGGCGATGGCCGGCGCGAACATCCACATCGGGATCATGGCCGGGAAGTTGAACGGCGTGATGCCCGCGCCGATGCCGACCGGCTGGCGGATCGAGTACATGTCGATGCCCGGTCCGGCGCCCTCGGTGAACTCGCCCTTCATGAGGTGCGGAATGCCGATCACGAACTCGCAGACTTCGAGCCCGCGCACGATGTCGCCCTTGGAATCCTCGACCGTCTTGCCGTGCTCGGACGACAGAAGCTCGGCGAGTTCCTGCATGTGGGCGTTGAGGAGCTCGACGAACTTGATGAAGACGCGGGCGCGGCGCTGCGGGTTGGTGGCGGCCCACTTCGGCTGAGCCTCGCGTGCGGCGTCCACCGCGCGTTGCAGCTCGTCGCGGCTGGCCAGCGCGAGGCGGGCCGAAACTTGGCCCGTGGCGGGATTGAAGACGTCCGCAAAGCGCCCGCTGGTGCCCGCGACGCGCGCGCCGTCGATGAAGTGACCGATCTCGTTCATGTCGTTTCTCCCATAAATCCTCACCGTTCTGGCGCGTCGACGGACTTGAACGCAAGGGGCCGGATCGTGCATCCGTTGTGCAAGAATTGAAGTCCTCGGAGCCCTGGACGCATGAACTGGGACGATGTGCGGGTGTTTCTGGCCGTGGCGCGGGCCGGGCAGATCCTGTCGGCCTCGCGTCGGCTCGGCCTCAACCACGCGACCGTCGGCCGACGGCTCGACGCCCTGGAGGCCGCGCTCGGCGCGCGCCTGTTCGAACGGCGGCCGAACGGATGCGCGCTCACCGGCGAGGGCGAGGCCTTTCTTCCGGCGGCCGAGCGGATGGAGGCGGAAGCCCAGAGCGCCCGCGCTCTGGTCGGCGAAACCGACCTCGCCCTGTCCGGCACTGTCCGGATCGGCGCGCCGGACGGGTTCGGCACGGCCTTCCTGGCGCCGCGGCTCGGGCCGCTGATGGAGCGCCATCCCGGCCTGACGCTGCAGCTCGTGCCCGTGCCCCGCGCCTTTTCCCTGTCGCGCCGGGAGGCCGACATCGCCATCACGGTGGAGCGCCCCGAGCAGGGGCGGCTCGTCGCCCGCCGCCTCGTCGACTATAGCCTGCGGGCCTATGCGTCGAAAGCCTATCTCGACCTGGCGGGCCGGCCCCGCGATGCCGGCGACCTCGCGAGCCATGCCCTGATCGGCTATGTCGACGACCTCCTCTACAGCCCGTCGCTCCACTATGCGGCGGAGTTCGCGCCCGGCTGGCAGAGCCGCTTGGAGATCTCCTCGGCGCTCGGCCAGATGGAGGCGGTCGCCGCCGGGCTCGGCATCGGCATTCTCCATGCCTTCGCGGCCGCCGGGCGGACGGACCTCGAACGCGTGCTGCCGGACCGGGAGATCCGGCGCGAATACTGGCTGGTCTATCACGAAAGCGCACGAGGCCTCGCGCGCGTCCAGGCGGTGGCGCGCTACATTGCCGAACTCGCGGAAGGCGAGCGGGACCGCTTCGGATGACGCACCGCAGCATGACCCGACCATCCCAACTCTTTGCACCGCAAAACGAATTTCAGGCGCCTGACGAGATATGACGTAAGCACAACTTATAGTATTCGCCAAAGGTCTCACACATCGTTTCAGAGCGGTTACATCGATTTACGTCGGGTGCCGACAGATCACGACAAAGGCCGAAACACGCGGGACTGGTAGGGAAACGCGCCGACATATCTGTTGAAAAGGCAGGTTTCCGCAGAGTCCGGGCGTTCCGGCCTGTGCAACTGCGAAAGAAATCGTTGCTGAATAGACTCAACTCATCTATAGGATGGTTACCGTTCTCTTAAGGACATGACGGCACCTCCGATGTCTAAGATCACCACCCTGGCGGCCGTCACCGAGAGCGACGTCGCCGCCAAGCGCGCGCCGGTCGATCTGTCCCGTCCGCTCGGCGGCTCCCTGAAGCGCACGGTCGACATCACCCTAACCCTGGCGGCGCTCCTGTTTCTCAGCCCGCTGATGCTGCTGATCGTCGTCGCCATGAAGATCAGCGACCCAGGTCCTGTCTTCTTCGGGCACAAGCGCGTCGGCTTCGACGGACGCCATTTCCGCTGCTACAAGTTCCGCTCCATGGCGACCAATTCCGCCGAGCTTCTGCAGCGGCTCCTCCATTCCGATCCCGCCGCGCGCGCCGAGTGGGAAGCGACGCAGAAGCTGCGCAACGATCCGCGCGTCACGCGCATCGGCCGCTTCCTGCGTGAGACCAGCCTCGACGAACTGCCGCAGCTCTTCAACGTCCTGCGCGGCGAGATGAGCCTGATCGGCCCGCGCCCGATCGTGGACGAGGAAGTCCACCGCTACACCCACCGCTTCGACGCCTACAAGCGCACCCGCCCGGGCGTCACCGGCATGTGGCAGGTCAACGGCCGTTCCAACACGAGCTACACCTCGCGCGTAAAGTTCGACAGCTACTACGTCCGCCACTGGTCGCTCTGGCTCGACATCCAGATTCTGATCAAGACGGTCAAGGTCGTCATGAACCGCGAAGGCAGCTGCTGAGGCTTCGCCCTTCCGCAAAGGCATCGACAGGGAGGGTCCGCCGGGTCCTCCCTTTTTTCTTGGGGCAGCGCGCCGCTTCCTCTTCACGCGGCTTCGTGTCAGGAAGGCGGGCATGATCCCGTCCGCGCCCCCGTCCTCCCGATCCGACCTCGCCGCGCTCCTCGAGCCTCTCGCGGCCCTGGCCCTGTCGGCGGGCGAGCGCATTCTCGTCCATTACCGGCCGGATGTCGCCGTCTCCCGCAAGGGCGACGGGTCGCCCGTCACCGCGGCCGACCAGGAGGCCGAGACGCTGATCCTGGAGGGTCTCCGCGGTCTCGCGCCCGGCATCCCCATCGTTGCCGAGGAGGAGGCCGCCGCGGGGCGCGTCCCGGCGGCCTGCGCCCGGTTCTTCCTGGTCGATCCGCTCGACGGGACGCGCGAGTTCGTCGGCGGCAACGGCGAGTTCACGGTCAACATCGCCTTGATCGAGGACGGCGAGCCGGTGCTCGGCGTCGTTCTTGCCCCCGCCCTGCGCCGGCTCTTCGCCGGCAGCCCGTCCGGCGCCTGGCGCCGCGAGGCGGACGGTCCGCTTGTGCCCATGCGCGTGCGCCCCGCTCCGGCGGCCCTCACCGCCGTCGGCTCGCGCAGCCACGGCTCGCCCGAGACGGCGGGCTTTCTCGACGGCCTGCCGGTCGCGGCCTTCGCCGCCTGCGGCTCGTCCCTCAAGTTCTGCCTGCTGGCGGCGGGCGAGGCCGATCTCTATCCGCGCTTCGGGCGCACCATGGAATGGGACACGGCGGCAGGCGACGCCATCCTGCGCGCCGCGGGCGGGCGGGTGACGACCTGCGACGGCCGGCCGCTCGTCTACGGCAAGCGGGGCCGGCCGGACGAGACCGACTTCGCCAATCCGGACTTCCTGGCCTTCGGCGATCCGGCCCTCGTGCGCTTGGCCTGCGTCGATGCGAGACCGGCCGCCCCGCGCGCCGGCCGGTCGCGGGCCTGAGGGCGGTCCCGTGTCGCCTCCCTCCTCTCCTGATCACGCCTTCTCGCGCCTCCTCGTCTGCGGCATGGAGGCGGAGGACTTCGCGTCGAGGTTCCTGCCCCGATCGCCCCCCTCGCAAGGCGCGGCGCCGCCACCGCCCTGGCGAGCGATCTCGTCCGGCGGACGGCTCCTTCTCGTTTCAAGCATCGGCGCCGGGGCGAACGAGCTCGGGGAGATCGCCGCCCTTGCCGCCCGGTGCGACGCGCTGGTTCTGCCGGCCAGTCTTCGGGGAGATGCAGGCGCCTCCTCCCGCCGCCGGGCGGCCGTCGCCCGGATGATGGGCGTGCGCCATCTCGTTCTGGCCATGGACGATTCCCCGGACGGCCCGGACGAACCGGCCCGCTTCGCCGAGGCGCTCGGCTTTGCGACCCATCATCTCGTCTTGGAGCGGCCGGAAGCCGGAGGCGATGTGACGTTCGCGGCCCTTCTCAAGACCCTTCCGCCCGCGGAGGCGTCTTCGGAGCGGGCGTTCCGCATGATCGTGGACGAGGCGGACGCGGAAGGCGTGCTGCGCGGGCCGGTCCTGTCCGGCCGCATCCAGCCCGGCGACGCGGTGGTCGCCGCCGGCTCCGGCCGGGGCGCGCTTGTCGTGTCGGCCCAGGCGGGCGAGGCGGCGGCGGGCGAGAGCGCGGCGCTGCGCCTCGACCGCGACCTCGGCGCCGGGCGCGGCACAGTGCTGGCCGCGGCGGAAGACCGGCCGGAATCCTGCGACCAGTTCGCCGCGCAGCTCCTCTGGTTGGGCGACGAGCCGCTCCTGCCCGGCCGCCCCTACGGACTTCGGCTTGCGGGACAGGACGCGGTGGCCAGCGTCACCCGCATCAAGCACCGGATCGAGGGGGGCAGCGCGGCACCGCTTGCCGCCGGCACCCTGCGGACCGACGATCGCGGCCAAGTGAACCTTTCCCTGTCCGAGCCGATCGTGTTCGAGCCCTTCGAGCGCGACCGCGCGCTCGGGTCCTTCGTGCTGACGGACCGCCGGTCCGGCCGGACGGTGGCGGCCGGCACGATCGACTTCGCCCTGCGCCGCGCCGCCAACATCCACCGGCAGGCGACCGACGTCAGCAAGGCGGCGCGCGCCGCGGCCAAACGTCAGCGCCCCGCGCTTCTGTGGTTCACCGGCCTTTCGGGCGCCGGCAAGTCCACCATCGCCAATCTGGTGGAGCAGCGCCTCTTCGCGCTCGGCCACCACACCTATCTCCTGGACGGCGACAACGTGCGCCACGGGCTGAACCGGGACCTCGGCTTCACCGCCGCCGACCGGGTGGAGAACATCCGTCGCGTGGCCGAGACGGCCAAGCTGATGGTGGATGCCGGGCTGATCACGCTGGCCTCCTTCATCTCGCCCTTCCGCGCCGAGCGGCAGCTGGCACGCGACCTTCTTCCCTCGGGCGAGTTCATCGAGATCTTCGTGGACGCGCCGCTCAGCGTCGCCGAGGGCCGCGATCCGAAGGGCCTCTACGCTCAGGCACGGGCCGGCCGTATCCCCAACTTCACCGGCATCGACAGCCCCTACGAGGCGCCGGAGGCGCCCGAGCTGCATCTTCGCACCCATCTCCGCTCGGCCGAGGACCTGGCGGAGGAGGTCGTCGCCCATCTCCGCCGGTCCGGCTTCCTGACGGCGGGCGGAGGCTGAACGGGGATCAGACCAGCAGCGTCACGTTGATCATGGCCAGCCAGAGGATGGCCGACAGCGCCAGTCCGACGGCAAGGCCGCGTGCGGGACGCAAGAGGTCGGGGCATGCCACGTAGGCCCTGGACGCGGCGCGCCGCACCAGGGCGGCGAACTCTTGCGATCCGGTCATGGGAGGTGCCTCTCGTTTCCGTTGCCCGGGGTCGGCCCAGGCGGGAGCGGATCCCGGGACGGCCGCGACCGGCGCCCCGGAAACCCATGTCCACACTAGCGCCGCGGACTCGCCCTGTCGCCTGAACTCGCGGTCAGGTTTTCGTCACGTGGCGCGCCGCCCGGAGATCGGGCCGCCGCGCCGCCGTCAGCCGCTCGGCCTCCTCGCGACGCCAGGCCTCCACGGCGCCATGGTTGCCCGACAGGAGCACGGGGGGGATGGCACGCCCCTCCCAGAGCGCGGGGCGCGTGTAGTGCGGATGTTCCAGAAGGCCGTTCTCGAAGCTCTCCGTCTGCCCGGACTGCGCATTGCCCATGACGCCGGGCAGGAGGCGCACGGCGGCGTCGAGCAGCACGAGAGCGGCCATCTCGCCGCCCGACAGGATGTAGTCGCCGATCGAGACCTCACGCAGGCCCCGCGCCTCGATCACCCGCTCGTCCACCCCTTCGAAGCGCCCGCACACAATCAGCACCCCCGGCCCGGCGGACAGCTCGCGCACCAGCGCCTGGTCGAGCGGGCGTCCGCGCGGGCTCATCAGAAGGCGGGGACGCCCGTCGCCGGGCGGGCTCGCGGCGTCGACCGCGTCGGCCAGGACGTCCGGCCGCAGCACCATGCCGGGCGAGCCGCCGGCCGGCGTGTCGTCCACCGTCCGGTGACGCCCGATCCCGTGGTCGCGTATCTGCCGCGCCTCGAGGCTCCAGTCGCCGCGCTCCAGCGCCCGGCCGGCCAGCGACAGGCCGAGCGGCCCCGGAAACATCTCGGGATAGAGCGTCAGGACGCTGGCGCGAAAGGACATGCGCGGCGGCCTTTTCGTCAGGCGAAGGGTTCGACCGAGGCGGTCTCGATCAGCTTGAGGTCGAGCCCCTTGACCTCGACGGTCTTGAGCGCGTCGCGCCAGACGGTCATGTGCGGCGCGCGCCCGTGCGCGTCCAGTGCCTCGCGGCTTTCCCACTCCTCGTAGATCCGGATCAGGCCGGGCTCGTTGAGATCGTCGGCGAAGGAATAGACGATGCAACCGGCCTCGGCATTGGTGGTCGTCACGGTGGCGCGCGCCACCTCGCGCAGCGAGGCGAGGCCCTCGGGCGTCAGTCTCAGGGTTCCGGCAACGACGATCATGGTGCACCCACCTCCCGGTCGAGGCGGGCGACACGTGTCCCGCCGCCGTCTCGCCTATCGCGGCGAGAGCCCCCGCGCAACGTCGAGGGCCAGGCGGAAGGCGGAAAGGCGGCCTAACGCAGGACGAGCGCGGCGATGCCCGCCCAGAGAAGGGTCGACAGGCCTAGGCCGACCATGATGCCACGGGCCGGGCTGAGCGCGTCCTTGCCCTGCGTGCGCGCCGGCGCGCTGCGGCGGGAAGACTTGGCGGAGAGGGTTGTGGCGGCCATGACGCGTTCCTCGAACTGATCCGCCGCGATCATGGGACGAAAGAGCCTAACGATCGCTGAGCGAACCACTGAAAATTCGCGGCTTTCGGCTGGAAGCCCAGGAATGACCGAAACCGCCAACCTTCGCGGGCTCAAGGGCTCAACGAGCCGGCGTCTCCTCCCCCAGCCAGGCCTCCGCCCGCGCTTGCAACGGCGGTGAGAACGGGCCGTCGAGGACCGGCCGGTCCCGGCCGCAGCGGAACAGGGGCGCGCGGCGATCGGCGAGCGCCGCCGCCCGCTCCGCCCCCGAACCGGACGGGCCGCCCGCGTCCTCGACCGCCCCGACCGGGCAGCCGGCCTTGCCCTCCCCTGCGGGCTTGAGGACGAGCAGGATATCGGCACCGCCTTCGGGGAAGCGGTAGCGCAGGACGGCGGCGACCGGCCGGTCGCCGAGAAGTCGCCAGGTCACCGAACGGCCGAGATGGGCGCCGCCCGGCGGCGGGGCGAGGAAGCCGTCCGGCCGCGCCAGCGCCACCTCGCGCGCCTCGTCCGGGCCGCGCAGGAAGACGTCCGTGCCCACCAGCCCGGCGCAGCGCAGGACGCCTCCATCGCCCGAGCCGGCATCCAGCGGGCGGCACAGGCTCGGCAGGAGCGGCGACACCGCCCCGGTGATGTCGGACGCCGGCGGCGGCGCGCCCCCGGCGGCGGACAGGACGGCGAACGCCGGAATCAGCGGGTTCATCGAAGCTCCTCCCTTGCCGGCCCTGCCCGGCCTTCAGAGCGTCACGCTCCCCTCGATCAGGACATGGGTCGCGCCGCCGATCAGGACGCGGCCGTCCGCTCCGGCGCGGACATGGACACGCCCGAGCCGGCCGATGGCCGTTCCCTGGGCGGCCGTATAGGACGTCGGCAACCGGCCCTCGGCCGCCATCCACGAGGCGAGCGCGGCATTGAGCGAGCCGGTGATCGGGTCCTCCGTCACGCCGGAGCCGATGGCGAACATGCGCACCTCGACATCCGCCTCGCCGCCCGGCGCGTGCGGCCCGATCAGCCCGATCCGGCGCTCGGGCGCAAAGCTAGCGCCGCGCGGATCGGCCGCGAGCACCGCCGCAGCGGAGGTCAGCTCGATCGCCTCCCAGGTCGGGCCGTTGTCGAGGCGGGCGCTGCGCACCACGGTGGACGGGTCGATCCGCAACGCCGCGAGCGCTTCGGCCAGACGCTCCGGATCCGACGGCTCGACGCGGGTCGGCGGCGCGACGAAGGCCGGAAGGGCGCCGCTCCGATCGATCTCGACGATGCCGACCGCGCATTCCTGGCGCACGTGATCGGCATCCTTCGGCACGCCGCCCGCATGGAGCCAGGCGGCGCAGCTTCCGAGCGTCGGATGGCCGGCAAAGGGCAGTTCGCCGCGCGTCGTGAAGATGCGCACGCGGTAGTCGGCGGCGGTCGGGTCGGTAGGCGGCAGGAGGAAGGTCGTCTCGGCAAGCTGCGTCCAGGTCGCGAAGCCCTGCATCGCCGCATCGTCCAGCCCGGCACCGTCGAGCACGACCGCCAGCCCGTTGCCGCGCGTCGGAACGGCCGAGAAGACGTCGCACTGTATGAACCGCCGCCGCGTCGCCCGCTCCTTCGCGCTTGGATCGAACTTATGCGCCATGGCCGGGCGCCGCGTCCAGCCGGCGCTTGCCGCGCCCGGCTTCGTCCGCTACGCGCGGTGCGAGGGGCGACATTACCGAACGGGAAAACGGCATGGCGACGGCTATCGGCTTTTCGGCGATCGTGATGTGGTCGGTCCTGGCGCTGCTCGCGGCGCGCAGCGGGTCGGTGCCGGCCTTCCAGCTCGCGGCGATGACCTTCGCCATCGGCACGCTGGTCTGCCTGGTGCCGCTTCTCCGGCGCCCCGGCGGCTTTGCCGTGATGCGTCAACCGGCCCGCGTGTGGCTGGTCGGGGTCGGAGGGCTCTTCGGCTACCATGCGCTGTATTTCGCCGCCGTGCGGGCCGCGCCTGCGGTGGAGGCAAGCCTGATCGCCTATCTCTGGCCGCTCCTGATCGTGGTCGGCTCCGCCCTCCTGCCGGGCGAGCGGCTTCGCTGGTACCATGTGACGGGGGCCGCGATCGGCCTCCTCGGCACCACCCTCGTGATCGCGGGGCGGGGCGAGGGCCTGTCCTTCTCGCCGCAATACGCGCCTGGCTACCTGTTGGCCCTGACGGCCGCCTTCTTCTGGGCCGGCTACTCGCTCCTGTCGCGTCGCCTGTCGGCGGTGCCGAGCGAAGTGGTCGGCGGCTTCTGCGCGGCAACGGCCCTTCTGTCACTTCTTTGTCATCTCCTCTTCGAGGAGACGGTCTGGCCCGCTTCGACGGGCGAATGGGCGGCCATTGCGCTGCTCGGCCTGCTGCCGGTCGGCGCCGCCTTCTTCTGCTGGGACATCGGCATGAAACGGGGCGACATCCAGCTCCTCGGCGCAGCGAGCTACCTCGCGCCGATCCTCTCGACCCTGGCGCTCGTCGCCTTCGGGGAGGCGCCCTTCTCCCTCTCGCTGATCCTGGCGGCGACGATGATCACGGCCGGTGCGGCCCTGGCCGCCCTTCCCATGTTCCGCCGCGCTCGTCACCCACCCGCCTGACGAGTGCAAACCATTAAGGCAATCAGACTATAGCTTGCGCATCATCCTTCGGAGGGGAGGCATCGCTTCATGCGCCTTACGATCTCGCGCAAGCTCGCATCGCTCATTGTTCTCGCAGCCCTCGGCAGTCTGGCCGTGATGGCCGTCCAGCTCATGGAGCTGCGCTCGACGATCTGGGGCGACCGCAAGCACATGCTGCAGATGCAGGTCGAGTCGGCGACATCCGTGATGAAGCATTTCGCCGCCGAGGCGGATGCCGGTCGCATGACGCAGGACCAGGCCAAGCTCGCCGCGCGCGAGGCGGTCCGCAACATGCGCTACGGCAAGGGCGAATACGTCTTCGCCTTTCTGCCCAATGGCGAGCGCGTGATCCACGGCGACCAGAAGCTGGAGGGCAAGAGCGGCTGGGACGAACAGGACGCCAACGGCCTCTACCATATCCGCGCTCTGATCGCGAACGCGGCCAATGGCGGCGGTTTCACGAGCTACTATCGCACCCGCGTCGGCGAGGACGTCGCGCAGCCGAAGCTCTCCTTCACCACGCAGTTCGCCCCCTGGAACTGGACGGTCGGCACCGGCGTCTATGTCGACGATCTCGACGCGCTGTTCCGCTCCTCGGTCTACAGCGCCGCGGGCTGGAGCGCGGTGATCCTCGCCATCCTGTGCGCGGCCGCCTTCGCCATCGCCCGCTCCATCTCGCAGCCGGTGATCCGCCTAACCGCCGACATGCGGCGCCTCGCCGAAGGCGACAAGACGGTGGAGGTCTCGGGCCTCGGCCGCGGCGACGAGATCGGCGACATGGCTGAGACCGTCCAGGTGTTCAAGACGGCGGCTATCGAGAAGGAACGCCTGGAAGGGGAAGCGGAAGCCTCGCGTCTCGCCCAGGCGTCCAGCCGCGAGCGCCAGGCCGCCATCGACAGCGCCCGCGCCGAGGACCTGCGCGCCTTCGTCCATCTCGTGGAGACGAGCTTCGAGCGCCTCTCCTCGGGCGACCTGACGGTGCGCATGGAGGCGGGCGTCGCGCCCGAGTTCGAGCCGATCCGCCAGACCTTCAACGCCTCGGTGGACGCCTTGGAGACGACGATCGGCGCCGTGGTCGGCGCGATCGGCACGATCCGCCTCGGCCTCGGCGAGATTTCCAACGCTTCCAACGACCTCGCCCAGCGCACGGAACAGCAGGCCGCCAATCTCGAGGAAACCGTCGCCGCCCTGTCGGAGGTGACGCGCGCGGTGAACGGGACGGCCGAAGGCGCCGCGCAGGCGCAGGGGTCGGCGGCGGCGACGCAGCGGAACGCCGAAGCCGGCGGCGCGGTGGTGAGCCGCGCCATGGAGGCGATGAGCGAGATCGAGGAGTCCTCGGGCAAGATCGGCCGCATCATCGGCGTGATCGACGAGATCGCCTTCCAGACCAACCTCCTCGCCCTGAACGCAGGTGTCGAAGCGGCGCGGGCCGGCGAGGCGGGGCGCGGCTTTGCCGTCGTCGCCCAGGAAGTGCGCGGCCTCGCCCAGCGCTCGGCGGAGGCCGCCAAGGAGATCAAGACGCTGATCTCGGTGTCGGGCACGCAGGTGGGCGCGGGCGTCGAGCTTGTCACCGCGTCCGGCCAGAGCCTCGAGCGGATCGTCGGCCAGGTGTCCGAGATGAACCGGATCGTCGGAGAGATCGCCGGCTCGGCCAAGGAACAGGCGGTCGCCCTTCGCGAAGTGTCGACGGCGGCCGATCAGATGGACAAGGTGACCCAGCAGAACGCCGCCATGGTCGAGCAGACCACGGCGGCCGCGCAGGCTCTGACCGCCGAGACCGAGCAGCTTGCCGCCCTCACCCGCCAGTTCCGCACCCGCGCCAACGGCGCGGCGCCCCAGGCGGTGCCGGCTTCGGCCCCCGCCGCGCGGCGTCCGGCCGCTCCGGCGGCGCGTCCCGTGGCGCAGATGCGCACCACGGGCCATGGCGGCGCGGCGCCGCGCGCGGCGCAGGTCGAGGACAGCTGGGAGGAGTTCTGATCCCCCTTCCCGGATGCGGCGTCGGCCGCGTCCGGGGCCTTCATGGCCCTATCGCCCGCGCGGCGGGCGGGGCATCGGGCGCCAGCCCGGCGGCGCCATCTCGAAGTTTTCGAACCGGAAGCCCGGCGCGACGGTGCAGGTCACCAGCGTCCACTCGCCGAGGCTCGTCGCCGTCTGCCACCATCCGGCCGGCACCGTGAACTGGGGCGCCTCGCCGGTGAGCACGCCGTTTCCCAGCCGATGGGCCGACGCGTCGTGCCCGTCGGGCGAGACCGTGATCACCAGCGGCGCGCCGGCATGCCAGGCCCAGATCTCGGCGGCGTCCGTCACCCGGTGCCATTCCGAGGTCTCGCCCAAATCGAGAAGATAGTAGATCGCGGTGGAGCGCGGGCGCCCGGCCTCGTCCACGGCCGCGTCGCGAAAGGTCTCGCGATACCAGCCGCCTTCGGGATGCGGCTGAAGCTCCAGCGCCGCGATGACGTCCGCAGCCCTCAATAGCCGTTCCTCTTGGTGCGCAGGGCCGCAAAGACCGCGACGGGGTCCGCCCCGGCCATGTCGAAGGCGGCCTGCAGTTCGGGATCGTCGGCCCTCAGGAACGGGTTGGTGCGCTTCTCGCGGCCGAGTTCGACCGGCAGCGTCGCCTCGCCGCGCACGCGCAACGCCTCCACCTCCTTGACCCGCTCCTGAAGCAGGAGATTGCCGGGATCGACGTCCAGCGCGAAGCGCGCGTTGGTCGCCGTGTACTCGTGGCCGGAATAGAGAAGCGTCTCGTCGGGCAGCGCGCGCAGCCGTTTCAGGCTCTCCCACATCGTTGCGGCATCGCCCTCGAACAGACGCCCGCAGCCGAGCGAGAAGAGCGTGTCGGCGGCAAACAGCACGCCCGCCCCTGGCACGAAATAGGACACGTGGCCCGCCGTGTGTCCGGGCGTGTCGATGACCTCGAACACCAGACTCCCGATCGAGAGGCGGTCGCCGCCGCGCACGCCCCGGTCGATGCCGGGAATGCGCGCCCGCTCGGCCTCCGGGCCGACGATCTCGGCGTCGAAGCGCGCCTTCAACGCCTCGTTGGCGGCCGTGTGGTCGTCATGATGATGGGTGGTGAGGATATGGGTGAGCCGCCAGCCCTCCCGTTCCAGCGCCTGGAGGATCGGCGTCTCCTCCGGCGCGTCGATCGACAGGGTGTTGCCGGTCTCCGGGTCGTGCAGGAGCACGCCGAAATTGTCCCGGCGGCACGGGAACTGCCTGATCGGATACGGGGGCATCGCAAACCTCGCGCCTTGGCTCTCGGCGCGCTACTTAGGGCGGAACCCTTTCGCCGGGAGAGCGGATGACCACTGTGAACGCCGACATCGTGGACCTGCGCGACTTCTACGCCTCGCGGCTGGGCGATGCCTGCGTGCGCTCGCTGGCCATGGCGCTCGGCGCCGTGTGGAAGCCGATCCGCGACGAGCGCCTGGTCGGCCTCGGCTACGTCACGCCCTATCTCGACCGGCTGACGGGCGAGGCGGAAAGGACGCTCGCCTTCATGCCGGCGACGCAGGGCGCGGTGAACTGGCCGCTCGGGCGCCCGTCGCTCGCCGCTCTCGTCCACCCGGCCGACCTGCCGCTCGGCGACGCCTCGGTGGACCGCATCCTCATGGTACACGCCCTGGAATTTTCCGAGGATCCGGCCGAGATGCTGGGGGAGGCCTGGCGGGTGCTGGCGCCCGGCGGGCGCCTCGTCATGGTCCTGCCGAGCCGTCGCGGGGTCTGGGCGCGCTTCGAGCACACGCCCTTCGGCTCGGGCCGCCCCTTTTCGCGTGCCCAGGCGACGCGGCTCCTGCGCGACACCCAGTTCACCCCGGCGGGCTTTTCCGAGGCGCTGTTCTTTCCGCCGCTGCGGCGCGAGGGCCTCCTGCGGTTCGCCGGCCCCTGGGACCGGGCGGGCCATCGCTTCTGGCCCATGTTCGCCGGCGCCATCATGATCGAGGCCGTGAAGCTCGTATATCGCGGCATTCCCGTCACCAGCCGGGAGCGCAGCCGCATTCGGGCCATGCGCCCCGTCCTCGTGCCGCAGGGCACCCCCTCCCCCGCCCTCAACCTCGAAAAGCCTCCGGGCGCGCCTTAGATCAGGGCTCCCAGCGACAAGCAGGAGCGTCCCATGCAGCAGCGCAAGCTCGGCCCCGACCTCACCGTTTCCGCCCTCGGCCTCGGCTGCATGGGCATGTCCGAATTCTACGGCGAGGGCGACGAGGGCGAGTCGCTTTCTGTTATCCACCGGGCGCTCGACCTCGGGATCACCTTCCTCGACACGGCCGACATGTATGGCGTCGGCCGGAACGAAGAACTCGTGGGCCGGGCGCTCAAGGGCCGGCGCGACCGCGTGGTGCTGGCCACCAAGTTCGGCAACGTGCGCGGGGCGAACGGCGAGCGGCTCGGCATCAACGGCCGGCCGGACTACCTGCGCCGCGCCTGCGACGAGAGCCTGAAGCGTCTCGGCACCGACCATATCGATCTCTACTACCAGCACCGGGTCGATCCGAACGTGCCGATCGAGGACACGGTGGGCGAGATGGGCCGGCTCGTGGAAGAGGGAAAGGTGCGCTTCCTCGGCCTGTCCGAAGCGGCGCCCGACACGATCCGCCGCGCCCATGCGACCCATCCGATCGCCGCGCTCCAGACCGAATACTCCCTCTGGAGCCGTGATCCGGAAGACGAAATCCTGCCGCTTCTGCGCGAGCTCGGCATCGGCTTCGTGCCCTATTCGCCGCTCGGCCGCGGCTTCCTGACCGGCCGGTTCGAGAAGCCCGAGGATCTGCCGGACGACGACTTCCGAAAGTCGAGCCCGCGGTTTTCGGCCGAGAACTTCGCCAGGAACCTCAAGCTGGTGGACACGGTGAAGGCGATCGCCAAGCGAAAGAACGCGACGCCCTCGCAATTGGCCCTTGCCTGGGTTCTGGCGCAGGGGCCGGACATCGTGCCGATCCCAGGCACCAAGCGCCTGCGCTATCTCGAGGAGAACGCCGAGGCGGTGCATGTCGAGCTGACGGCCGACGACCTCGCCGAGATCGACCAGGCGTTTCCCGCTGGCGCGGCTGCCGGCGAGCGCTATGCGGAAGCGGGCATGAAGACGCTCAACCTTTGAGGCCGACCGTCGGGGCGGCGCTCCTCAGCGCCGCCGCAGCACGAACACGCCTTGCGCGCCGAAGAGGTTCCACGCCGCCCAGGGAAGGCGCATGCCGATGCGCTGGCCGGCGGAATCGAGCGCGGTGGCGCTTTCCACCTCGGCACCGAGCTCGCGCGTCAGCTCCACGAAGTCGCGGATCGTGCAGAAGTGGATGTTGGGCGTGTCGTACCAGGAATAGGCCAGGCTCTTCGTCACCGGCATCCGCCCCTTGAAGAACAGGGACGAGCGCACCGACCAATGGCCGAAGTTCGGGAACGAGACCACGGCGCGGCGCCCGATGCGCAGGAGCTCGGCGAGCACGAGCTTGGGGTTCTCCGTCGCCTGTATCGTCTGCGACAGGATGGCGTAGTCGAAGGCAGCGTCGGGATAGTGGACGAGGTCGCGGTCGGCGTCGCCCTGGATCACCGACAGGCCCCGGCGCACGCATTCGTTGACGTTGGGCTGGCTGAGCTCGATGCCGCGCGCATCGACGCCGCGCCGCGCCTGAAGGAGGTCCATCAGCGAGCCGTCGCCGCAGCCAACGTCCAGCACGCGCGCGCCAGGCGTCACGAGATCGGCGATGACGCGCAGGTCGACGCGGGCGCCGCCCTCCTCCGCCGGCGCCGAGAGCGGCGCGGGTGCGGCTTCCAACGTGCTCACAGAAGCCCCCTCGCCTTGGCTGCCGATGACAGGAAACCCTGCACCGCGCCGGTGAACTCCGGCTCGTCCAGCAGGAAGGCGTCGTGGCCCTTGTCGGTCTCGATCTCCACGAACGACACCGAGGCCGCGTTGGCATTCAGCGCATGGACCACCGCGCGGCTCTCGCTCGTCGGGAACAGCCAGTCCGACGAGAAGGACACGAGGCAGAAGCGCGTCTTGGCGCCCCGGAACGCGTCGGCGAGGCGTCCGCCATGCTCGGCGGCGATGTCGAAATAGTCCATGGCCCGCGTGAGATAGAGATAGGCGTTGGCGTCGAACCGGTCGACGAAGGTCATGCCCTGGTGGCGCAGGTAGCTCTCGATCTGGAAGTCCGCCTCGAAGCCGAAGCCGAGCTTCTCCCGGTCCTGGAGGTTGCGGCCGAACTTGCGGTGGAGCGCCGCCTCCGAGAGGTAGGTGACGTGCGCGGCCATGCGTGCGACGGCCAGCCCCTTGTGGGGCCGCGTGCCGTGCTGGAGATAGTGCCCGCCGCGCCAGTCGGGGTCGGCCATCACGGCCTGGCGCCCGACCTCGTGGAAGGCGATGTTCTGGGAGGAATGGCGCGCGCCGGTGGCGATCGGCAGGGCCGCGAAGACGCGCTCGGGATAGGCCACCGTCCATTGCAGCACCTGCATGCCGCCCATCGAGCCGCCGATCACGGCGAAGAGCTGGTCGATGCCGAGCCGGTCGATCAGCATGGCCTGCGCCCGCACCATGTCGCCGATGGTGAGCACCGGAAGGTCGAGCGCATAAGGCAGGCCCGTGCGCAGATCGACGGAGGCCGGGCCGGTCGAGCCCATGCACGAGCCGATGACGTTGGACGAGACGACGAAGAAGCGGTCGGTGTCCACCGGCTTGCCCGGGCCGATCAGGCTCGACCACCAGCCGGGCTTGCCCGTCACCGGGTTGCGGCTTGCGGCATACTGGTCGCCGGTCAGCGCGTGGCAGACGTAGATCGCGTTCGACTTGTCGGCGTTCAGCTCGCCATAGGTCTCGTAGGCGATGTGGAAGGGCGAGAGCGTGCGCCCGGCATCGAGCCGGAGCGGCTCGTCCTCGCCGAAGAAGGCGACCTTGGACGAAGGCTGGCGCGCCTCGCGGGCGCTCAGGGATTCTTCGGTGACGGGATCGGCGATGATCGACATGGCCCGTGCTATCGTCCGCCGTCCCCCAGCGCAACGGATTGTTGCGGCTCGGCTCGACAGGCGAAGCGCCGGGGAGTATGCGCGGGCGCATGTTCCTTCCCGGACCACCGTCAGGACCCGCCATGACCAGCCTTCCCGCGCGCCCCCAGCCCAAGCCCGGCGTCCTCGACATCGAGGCCTATGTCCCCGGCAAGAGCAAAGCCCCGGCGGGCGTCAAGCTGCATAAGCTGTCCTCCAACGAGACGCCCTTCGGCGCTTCGCCGGACGTGCAGGCGGCGCTTCGAGACGTCGCGGGCAAGCTCGAGCTTTATCCCGACGGCCAGGCCGCCGCGCTGAAGCAGGCGATTGCCGAGGTGCACGGGCTCGACGCTTCGCGCATTCTCTGCGGCAACGGATCGGACGAACTGCTCGGGCTCCTGGCGCAGGCCTACCTGTCGCCCGGGGACGAGGCGATCCATACCGAGCACGGGTTCCTCGTCTACGACATCTATATCCGCGCGGCCGGCGCGACGCCCGTCGTCGCCAAGGAGCGGGACGAGCGAGCCGAGGTGGACGCGATCCTCGCCTGCGTTTCGCCGCGCACCAAGATCGTGTTCCTCGCCAACCCGAACAACCCGACCGGCACCTACCTGCCGGAAACGGAGATCCGCCGCCTCCATGCGGCCCTGCCGCCGCATGTCCTCCTGGTGCTCGACGCGGCCTATGCGGAATACGTGCGCCGGGACGACTACGAGGCCGGTGCGGCGCTGGTGGCTTCGAGCGACAACGTCGTGATGACGCGGACCTTCTCGAAGATCCACGGCCTTGCGGCCCTGCGCGTCGGCTGGATGCTGGCGCCCGAAGCCATCGTGGACGCGCTGGACCGCATTCGCGGGCCGTTCAACCTCAACGCCATGGCGATCGCGGCCGGGGCGGCGGCGATCCGCGACCGCGCGCATGTCGAAACGAGCGCCGCGCACAACGAGGAATGGCTGGAGCGGCTGACGCGGGAGCTTTCCGCGCTGGGCCTTCGCGTCACGCCCTCCGTCGGCAATTTCGTCCTGATCCACTTTCCCGAAGAGACGGGACGCACGGCAGCCGACGCGGACGCGTTCCTTACCGAGCGTGGCTTCATCCTGCGCCGCGTGGCGGGCTACGGTTTCCCGAACGCGCTGCGTCTGACCGTCGGCTCGGCGGAAGCCAACGAGGGCGTCCTCGCCGCGCTGAAGGACTTCCTCGCCCGATGACCGAACCGCTCTTCGACAAGATCGCGCTGATCGGCATCGGCCTGATCGGTTCCTCCATCGCGATCAACATCCGCGACCGGGGCCTCGCGCGCGAGGTGGCCATCGCCACGCGCCGCGAGGCGACGCTCGCGCGCGCCGAGGAGCTGCGGCTCGGCACGAGCTACCATCTCGACCCGGCGGAAGCCGTCCGGGACGCCGACCTCGTGATCCTGTGCCTGCCGGTCGGCTCCTGTGGCGCGGCCGCCGCCGCCATCGCGCCGAACCTGAAACCCGGCGCCATCGTCTCCGACGTCGGCTCGGTGAAGAAGGCCGTGGTGGACCAGATGCAGCCGCATCTGCCGCGCCACGTCCATTTCGTGCCGGGCCACCCGATCGCGGGCACCGAGCAGTCGGGTCCCGATGCCGGCTTCCTCGAACTCTTCGAGAACCGCTGGACGATCCTGACCCCCCTGCCCGACACGGACGAGGCCGCGACGGAGCGGCTGCGCGCGCTGTGGCTGGCCAGCGGGGCCATGGTCGAGGTCATGACGCCCGAGCACCACGACCTCGTGCTCGCGATCGTCTCGCACGTGCCGCACCTCATCGCCTACAACATCGTCGGCACGGCGGCCGATCTCGAGACGGTGACCCAGTCCGAGGTGATCAAGTTCTCGGCGTCCGGCTTTCGCGACTTCACGCGCATCGCGGCCTCCGACCCGACCATGTGGCGCGACATCTTCCTGACCAATCGCGAGGCGGTGCTGGAGATGCTCTCGCGGTTTTCGGAGGACCTCGCTTCCCTCCAGCGCGCCATCCGATGGGGCGACGGGGACGCGCTGTTCGACCTCTTCACGAGGACGCGCGCCATCCGCCGCTCCATCGTCCAGGCCGGCCAGGACACGGAGGAGGCCAATTTCGGTCGCCTCAAGCCGCGCAAGGACCCCTGGAACGAGAAGGGCGTGCCGGGCGAGTAACGCCCCGCCCGGCTCAGATTCGCGGCAGACGGCCGAGCGGAATGAAGCCGAGCTGCGCCTGGCCGTCGCGCACGGCGACGTCGAGCACGGTCTGCCCGTTCTCCTGGCGTCCGACGAGGCCGATGCCGCCCGCCACCGCCGAGGCGATGCCGGCGCTTCCCGGCACGAGGGCGGCGACGAGCGCCGCGATCGCCTGTGGGTTCTCGACGCCGAGCCGGAAGTCGCCGGAAATCTCGCCCGTCTCCGACACCCGGAACGGGCCGGACACGTCGACGCTCGCCCCCGCCGAGGAGACGAGGCGCAGCGCGCGGATCATGCCCGCCTCGCCCCGCAGCGCCGGCCCGACCTGGCCGCCCGGCACGCCGTCGCGCAGCCAGCCGGCCGCGCCGTCCACCGTAAGGTCGGCGGCAAAGTCGAAGGGCGGCAGTTCGCCGATCACCGGCACGGTGGCGACGACGCCCGTGTCCGACAGGGCGAAGTCGAGCCCCGCCCCGTTCTGGCGGGCATGAGTCTCCAGCCGGGCGGAGCGGGCGATGGGGGCGAGCGCCCCCGCCTCGCCGACCAGCGACAGGACGGGCTGGTCCACCGCGATCGACACGCGCTCCATGCCTTCGCTCCAGAGGCTGGTCGACGCTTGCGCCAGCGTCCAGCTCGCCTCCAGCGGCGGCAGGTCGGGCAAGGTGGCGCGCAAGGGGCCGGCGAGCTCGGCGACGATGTGCTGGGGCTGGTAGACCTGGGCTGCCGTCTTGAGCGAGCCGGCGGACAAGCGGATGCCGTTCTCCGGCGCCTCGACGCCGACCGCGTCGCAGGACAGGCCGATGCGGAAGGGATAGCCGAAGACCTCGCGCCCCTCGCAGGCGATCGTGGTTCCGCCGCCGGCCGAGGCGTCGAGGAACGAGGCGACGCGCCGGTCGAGCTCCTGCGCGAGATAGTACCAGACGCCGGTGAGCGCCGCGGCCAGCACGACGACGAGGATCGCGACACCCGCGAAGACGCGGCCCGCCGCCGAACGGCGGCCCGTTTCCCCTTCCGCTCTTGACCTCGTCATCGCGGCATCCTTTCTGCACGGCCGAACCGGCGCCTTCATGAAGCGCCGGGAACGGGAATGGCAAGAGCGATGGACGATTTGTGGGTCTTCGCCTACGGCTCGCTGATCTGGCGGCCGGGCTTCGAATACGAGGAGCGCGCCAAGGCGCGGCTCGCGGGCTTCCACCGCTCGCTCTGCATCTACTCCCATGTTCATCGCGGCACGCCCGAGCGGCCGGGCCTCGTGTTCGGGCTCGACCGGGGCGGCTCGTGCGTCGGCATGGCGTTTCGCGTGGCCGGCGACAAGGCCGAGGCGACGATCGCCTATCTTCGCGAGCGCGAACTCGTGACCAGCGTCTATCTCGAAACCACGCTGCCGGTGCGCCTCCTCGACGGGCGCCCGGTGCGCGCGCTCGCCTATGTCGTGGACCGGGGCCATGCCCAATATGCCGGCCGGCTGTCGGTGGACACGGCGGCCTTCCTCGTCGGCCGGTCGCACGGGCAGTCCGGCGCCAATCGGGACTACGTCCTGTCGGCGCTGGCCGAGATTGGCGCCCTCGGCCTTAGCGACCGCTGGCTGGAAAGCGTCGCCGCGCGTTTGTGAGCGGGATCAGAGCCCCTGCGTGCCCTCGGGCGCCCGTTCTTGCTCCACCGAATGCGGGTCGGGATCGACCAGGAGCCGGGCCACCAGCGAACTGACGGGAAGGTCGGGCCGCTCGGCATAGGCGGCCTTGATGAGGTCCAGCGAGCGGGCCTCGATGCGGTCGCGCAGCTCGGAGATGAAGGGCTCGCGTTCGAGGCCGGGCGGGATGGCGTCGAGGAACTCGGCGCGGATCGTGCCGGGCTCGCGGCGCACGGCCTGCCGCGGCCAGAACAGGCCGGAATTCAGCGCCACGGGCACGACCGGCAGCCCGAGCTCGGAATAGAGATAGTGGATGCCGGGCCGGTAGTTCGGCGCCGTCCCCGGCGCCGAGCGCGTGCCTTCCGGGTAGATCACGATCTGCCGCCCCGCGGCCACCGCCTTGCGGGAACCCGCGACCAGCGAGGGCAGGACGGCCGCGCGGCGCGACCGGTCCACCGGAATCATGCCCATGGTGCGCGCGTACCAGCCGAAGACCGGAATTCCCATCAGCTCCTTCTTGAGGATGAAGGTCGGGCGCTCCACGACGAGAAGCAGCGCGATCACGTCCCAGAAGGACTGGTGCTTGGCCGCCACGATGGCGGGGCCGGTCGGCATGGTCTCGGCTTTTGCGATCACCGAGCGCGTGCCCGCGACGTTGCGCAGGAGCCAGAGGCTGTTGCGCGCCCATCCCTTCACGATGCGCCAGCGCCGCTCTTCCGACAGGAAGAAGAAGAAGGGCAGGTTCAGGAGAAGCTGCCCGACCAGATGGGTGTAGAACAGGACCTGGAACAGGACGGAACGCAGGAGGATCATCGGGCGGCGGCTCGAAACGCAAGGCGCCCGTCGGCGGGCGGGTTCCTCATACGGGGCTTCACGGCGGAGGGAAAGGCGCTACTCGCCGCGTCCTGCCACGCGATGGTGGCTCCCGCCGAGCGGTGCGAGGTCGAGCCCGGTGGCGAGCCGCGCCTTGACCGCCAGGACCTTGGCATATTCCGTGACGAGGAGGCGAAGCCCGAGCCGCGTCGGCCAGCCGTCGGAGCGCCAGAGTTTGTCGGGCGAGACGGGATAGGGAACGATCGCGGGCGCCCCGTCCACGCCGCCCATCTCGAGCAGCGAGCGGGGAATGTGGTAGTCGCTGGTGACGAGCAGCAGGCGGTCGAAGCCGTGTTCCTTGGCCCAGCGCGCCGTCGCCTCGGCGTTGCCGATCGTGTCCATCGCCTCGTAGTCGAGGTCGATGCAACAGTCGATCAGCGCCATCTCGGTGCCCGTGGCGCGCGCGATGGCGCCGGCGCTCGTGTCGGGGTTCACGCCGCTGATCAGAAGACGCCGCCCCTGCCCTTCGCGCAGGAGCCCGATCGCCTTGCGCAGCCGCTGCTCGCCGCCCGTCAGCACCACGATCCCGTCGGCCCGCGCCGTGGTCGGGGGAGCCGACAGGGCGGCTACGTCGCTGGCGAAGCGCACGAAACCGCCGACGAGGTAGGCGCCGCCCGCCAGCACCGCGAACAGGAGGAGCCAGGCCGCGCGGCGGGGCCAGCGCGAGCGCGCCTTCGCCCGCGCCGTCACCGCGCCATCTCGCGTCCGAGCCGGGTCTTTGCGTTCATTCTCATCCGTCCACCGGCGACAGCATGTCGATCGCGGCCAATTGGCTGGTGACCGTGATCCTCGACGTCAACGCGGTCAAGACGCCGATCAGCACCATCAGACCCACGGTTCCGGCATAGCCCCACCAGCCGATGGTGAAGGAGCCGAACAGGGCGCTGATCTGGTCGGCCTCGGGTGTCGCCTGGTTGGCACGCGTCCACTGGCCGACCGCGAAGAACACCAGAAAGGCGCATAGCCCCCCCGCCAGCGCCCCGGCAAGCCCGAGCTTCAGGAAATGGCGCTGGAACTCGCCCGCGATGAAACCGCTCCGCGCGCCGACGAAATGCAGCACCTCGATGATGTGCCGGTTGCCGGTCATCGCGCCGCGCGTGGCGAAGACGACGGTCAAGACGGTCGCGATCATCACGAGGGCGAGGATCGCGATGCCGATCAGCACCGTCGCATGGGCCATCGAGACGAGGCGCGAGACCCAGGCGCGATGGTCGTCGAGGCTCGCCTGCGGCACGGCGGCGCGCACCAGATCGCGCAGCCGGGCGAAGTCCGGCGGCGACCGTTCGTCGATCCCGACGATCACGAGCCGCGGCACCGGCAGTTCGTCGAGATCGAGCCCCTCGCCGAGCCAAGGCTCCAGGAGCCGCCCCGTCGCCGCGTCGTCCAGCGGCGTCGCCGAGACGACGCCGGGAACTGCGAGCACCGTCGTGCGCACGGTATCGAGCGCGCCCGCCATGTCGAGCCCCTCGTCCGGGCGGATCTGCACGGTCACCTCGCGCGCGATCTCGCTCTGCCAGTCGGCCGCCGTGTCGGCCACCAGCGTCACCGCGCCGAGCGTGAGGCTGGCGAGGAATGTCATGATCGCGATCACGGTGAGGAGCGCCCGGCCCGCCACGTTGCCGGGCGGCACGATCGGGTTCGGCCGCGCCTCGCGGCGCTCCCGCCACTTCGCGACGAGGGTGCGGGGGTCAGTCATAGATCTGCAGCCGCCCGTCCGCCAGGATCAGGCGCCGCGCCTCGATCTGGTCCATCAGGCCGAGGTCGTGGGTGGCAATCACGACGGCCGTGCCGGTCCGGTTCAGTTCCATGAAGAGACGCAGCAGGCGGCGCGCCAGCGGCGGATCGACGTTTCCGGTCGGCTCGTCGGCGAGGAGGATGTCGGGCCGGTCGATCAGGGCGCGCGCGATCGCCGCGCGCTGCTTCTCGCCGCCCGACAGGACCACAGGCGAAGCGTCGAGGCGCTCGCCGAGGCCGACCCACTTGATCAGTTCGATCACGTCGCGCCGGTAGCTCGCCTCCTCGCGTCCGCGCACGCGAAGGGGAAGCGCGACGTTCTCGTAGGTCGTCAGGTGGTCGAGCAGGCGGAAGTCCTGGAACACGACGCCGATGCGCCGGCGGATGGCGGGCAGGTCGGTACGCTTCAGGGTCGCGGCGTCCTTGCCGAGCACGGTGATCAGGCCGCGCGTGGGTTTCAGCGCCAGGAACAGCATGCGCAGGAGGCTGGTCTTGCCGGCGCCCGACGGGCCGGTCAGGAACTGGAAGGACTTCGACCGGATCTCGAAGGTCAGGTCGCGCAGGACTTCCGGCCCCATGTCGTAACGCAGGCCCACGTTCTCGAACCGTATCAAGCCGTCTCGGCCTCCCGCCCTCGCGCGCCGCCCGGCGCCCTGCCCGTCCCTGGTCCATCAATCCGGCCGCATTCGGGCCGCCGCGTCTTTGCACAAGCTTCCGTTAACCATAAGAGCTTACCGAATCCTGACCTTCGCGACCCGAACGGCCGCGATCCATCGATCGGAAGGAGGGCGGCATGGCGCCGAACGAGCCCCTAAGCCCGCGCAGCCGGCAAATCCACGACTGGCGCGAGACGCGGGGCCTCGTGATCGAGGGCGAGGCGCGCGTCCTCTCGCGCAAGCCCGGCGCAAGCCCGGCGGCCGAACCCTCCGGCCCGCGCTGGGGCGCCGCGCTGGAGCGGGCTTCGGCCCTCGCCCCCGCCAGCCCGCGCCTTGCCCGCATCGCGCTGCCGGCGGGCCTTGCCCTCGTCGCGCTCGCCGCCCTTGCCCTGTCGCCGAGCGAGCCGGAACGTCACGGCGCCCTCGAGGGGAGCGTGCGGGTCGCCGCCGCCCCGGTGATCCGATGATCGCGGTGCGCGGGCGCGAGCTCGAGATCCTCTTCTCGGAAGAGGCCATCGCGCGCGAGGTCGATCGCATGGCGGCCGAGATCGCGGCCAAGAAGCCCGAGAACCTCCTCGTCGTCGCGGTCCTGAAAGGCTCCTTCGTCTTCGCGGCCGACCTGATCCGCGCCCTGCACCGCCACGGCGTCGCGCCGGAGATGGAGTTCATTTCCCTGTCCTCCTACGGCGCTGGAACGGTCGGCGGCGACGTGCGCATCGTGCGCGACGTGGAAGGCGCGATCGCCGGGCGCAAGGTGCTCCTCGTCGACGACATCCTCGAATCGGGCCGCACGCTCCTCTTCGCCCGCGACCTGATGCTGGCGCGCGGCGCGACGGGCGCCGAGATCGCCGTCCTCCTCGACAAGCGCATGAAGCGCGCCGCCGCCATCGAGGCCGAGCATGTCGGCTTCGACTGCCCGGATGTCTTCGTCGTGGGCTACGGCATGGATGTCGGCCACGCCTTCCGCGAACTGCCCTTCGTCGGCCGCGTCGTGGACTGACGGCGGAAAGGCCCAGCAACACGGAGCGCTCATGCCTGCGACGCCTGTGGCTGTTTTGTGACAGTCGGCGACACACGACCGTGAGTTGCGCGTGATGGATTGTTCCGCGCCGTTTCCTCGGGCATCACCGATCTGCTCACCCAGAAGGCAGGTCGATGGCGACGAGAGACCACGCGTTGGACGGCCTTCGGGGGCTTGCCGCCCTGTCCGTCGCCGGTGGTCACAGCATCCTGGCCTTTACCGGCCTCGGCGTCTGGAACCTGACCGTCTCGCAGTTCGGCACTCAGTCGACGGCGGACGTTCTGGCCCGCCTCGGCTATCTCGTCGCGCCGAGCGACGCCGCCGTGATGGTGTTCTTCGTTCTCAGCGGCCATGTGCTCTGGTCGATGTTCGATCGTCGATACGCCGGGATCGAAGACGTTCCGCGCTGCATCGCCGAGCGGCTGTGGCGCCTTCTTCCCGTCTCGGTCGCGGCCGGACTCCTGTTCGGCGCCGCCGCCCATATCGGCTATGTCGCGCCGATGGACGGGTTCGAACTCCTGCGCACCATGTTCATCCTCAGCGCCAAGACCAACGGGGTGCTGTGGTCGCTGCAGATCGAGGTGGTCGCCTCCTTCCTCCTCTTCGGCATCTGGGCGATCACCGGGGGCCGGGCCGGGCTCGCGCTTCTCGTCGCGCCGGTGTCGCTCTATGTCTTCCTGAAGACCGGCTCGGGCTACGCCCTGTTCCTGCCGGCCTTCCTGCTCGGGGCCGTCCTCCATGTGATCCCGACGCGCCTCATGCGCTCGCCCTGGCTCGTCGCCGCCGGGCTTCCCCTGCTGGTGAGTTCGAGCCTCTTCCTCGGGCGCGGCTGGGAAGGGCGCGTGTTCGAGATGGCGGGCGCCGTCCTCGTGGTCGCCTATGTCCGCGCGGTCCAGCCGCGCTGGCTGCTCGGCCGTCCCGCGCAGTTCCTCGGCCTCGTCAGCTATCCCTTCTATCTCCTCCATCCCCTCGGCCAGGCCTTCGCCTTCCGCAACATGGCCTTCGTTCCCGCCGACCAGATTGCCCTGCGCATCGCGACGATCTTCGTCCTGTCGACACTGGCGGGACTGGCCATCGCCTATGTGGTGCACCGGCTGGTGGAGCGCCCGGCCATGCGCCTCCCCGCCCTTCTGCGGGCGCCGGCGCCGCGGGTGGAGCAGGCGGCGGGCTGAAGCCGGCAGGCTTGCGCCCTTCACCTTCGGTTAGCCCTGTTCGGTAAGGGTTCGGACAAGGATGGGCGGGCATACTCCGTGCCACGGACCGGACTTTGCCCTGTCCGGCCGGCCCGTTCCGGAGCGTGCAAGGAGCAGACTGCCATGGCCCGAATCTTGATCGCCGAGGACGACACCGGCATCCGGCTTCTGGTGGCGCGCGCCCTCCGTCTGGAAGGCCACGAGGTCCTGGTCGCCGAGGACGGCGAGATGGCGGTCGATATCCTGGCCGAGGAGAACGGCGCCTTCGACCTCCTCCTGTCGGATATCCGCATGCCCGGCATGACCGGCATCGAGCTCGCCCATGCCGCCCATGCGACCTTTCCCGCGCTGCCGATCCTCCTGATGACCGGCTATGCCGAGCAGAAGGAAGCGGCCGAGGACCTGTCGGCCTTTATCCTGGGCGTCGTCGAGAAGCCCTTCACCATCGCCGAAATCCGCCAGCGCGTGGCGCAGGCGCTCCGCGGCAGCGCAGCCTCCGCGCCGGACGCCACGCCGCTGCGCCGCTACGCCTGAGGCTCAACGCCGCCGCGCCACGAAGAACAGGCGCGGAAAGGCGAGAAGCCGCCGCCCGTCGGCGCGCGGCGGATAGGCCGTCTCCATCGCCTCCGTGTAGCGCGCCGAGAACCGGGCCCGGTCGCCCTCGTCCAGCGGATCGAGGAACGGCTTCAGGCCCGTCGAGGTGAACCAGTCGGTGATCGCCTGCGCCGATTCCATCGGATGGTTGTAGACCGTGGTCCAGACGTCCACCTCCGACGCTTCCCCCACCAGCCAGTCGTAATAGGCCTCGCGCGGGGCGATCGCCTCGCGCGCCTCGTCCATGCCGGAAAGCGTCGCGGCGAAGGGCTCCTCGGCGGCGATGTCGCGCATGGCGGTCTGCGACGCTTCCGCAAGGTTGTCGGGAATCTGCGCGGCAAGGAGGCCGTCCGGCCGCACCGCGGCGAACAGGGCCGGGATCAGCCGCTCGTGGCCGAGCACCCATTGCAGCGCCGCGTTGGAGAAGACGAGGTCGAACGGCTCGTCGGTTACGAAGGCGCCGATGTCGGCGCGCTCGAAGCGGGCGCCGGGCAGGCGCTCGCGCGCCGCCGCCAGCATCGCCTCCGACGTGTCGAAGCCGATCACCTCGGCCTGCGGAAACCGCTCCACGAGAAGCGCCGTCGAATTGCCGGGACCGCAGCCGAGGTCGGCGATCCGCAGGCCCGCCCCGCCACCCTCCCCGATCCGGCAGCGGGCGAAGAGGTCGCGCGCCGGGCGCGTGCGCTCGTCCTCGAAGCGCGTGTAGAGAGCGGGGTTCCAGTCGGCCATGGGATGCGGTCCTCGAACGGGGCTTGCCTCGCTCTACGCCTCCCAGCCGCGTCCTGCCAGAACCTTTGCGGGCTGAACGCCGTGGCTCGACCGCCGGAGACCGGCGTAGAGGCGCGTCCGCCGATCAGGGCGTGCGCAGCAGGCGCTCCAGATAGTCGCGTTCCTGCTCGGGCGAGAGCGGACGGCCGAGGCGGTCGCGGATCTGGTCGAGGATGCGGCGGGCGCGCTGGATATCGATCTCGTCGGGCACGCCGACATCCTGGCCGAAGTCCGGCCCTTGCGTCTGGCGCTCGCGGCCGAGCGGATCGCGGCCCGAGCGCTGCTGGCCGGGTCCCTCGCCGTAGAGGCCGGGGCCGCCCGGCTGCTGGCCCTGGCCGGGCTGCTGGCCTTCACCTTGTCCCTGCCCCTGGCCCTGCATGGCCTGCATCTGGCGCATGGCGTCCTGCGCGCCGCGTCGGAGCGCGTTCATCGCCTCGCCTTGCTGGCCCACCGCCTCGCCGTCGTCGCCCTGGCCGAGCGCGCCTTCGGCGCGGCCCATCGATTCGCCGGCCTGGCCGAGATCCTCGCTCGGCTGCAGGCCCTGGCCCTGCATCGCCTCCTGCAAGGCCTGGAGGTCCTTCTGGAGCTGGCCCTGCTCGGCCTGAAGCCGTTCCTGCATGGCGCGCAGCTCCTCCTCCGTCATCGGCGGGCGCTGGCCCTGGCTGCCCTGCTGGCTCTCCTGCCCCTGTTCGCTCGGATCGCTGCCGCGCTCGTTCTCCATCTGGCGGCGCATCTGCTGGCGGCCGAGCTCGAAGGTCTCGTCCATCAGCTTCTGCTGGCGCTGGAGCATCTCGCCGAGCTGGTTCATCTGCTGCTGCATCGGGCTCTGCTGGCCCGACTGCTGCTGGCCCTGTTGCGGGCGCATCGCCTGGAGGCTGTCCATCATCTCGCGCAGCTCGGACAGGAGCTGCTGGGCGGCGTCCTTGGAGCCGGAGCGGGCGAGGTCCTCGATCCGGTCGAGCATGCGGTCCAGATCCTGCGGGCGGATCTCCTGCATCTCGCCCATCTGCGACAGGCTTTGCGGCGGCATGTTGCGCATCGCCTCGGCCATGGCCTGCATGTATTCCTGCATGGCCTGGCGAAGCTCCTGCATGAGGCGCGCGATCTCCTCCTCGCTCGCCCCGTTCTCGATCGCCTCCGAAAGCTGCTCCTGCAGGTCGCGCAGGCGGCGCTCGGTGGCGCCGAGATCGCCGTCCTCGATGCCGACCGCGATCTCCCAGAGGAAGTCTACCGCCGACAGGAGCGTCGGGTCGTCCGGCGCATGGGCGATGCGCTCGCGCACGGCGCGCAGCGCCAGATAGTGCGAGGGGTTGGGGATGAACTCGTCGCCCCGCAGCGTCACGGCGTCGAGCATGTCGACCACACGAGGCGCGGCGTTGGCGTCGAGCGCCAGGATGCGGCGCTGTTCCACGACGGCGCGCGCCAGCGAATCGGTGAAGCGGCGCTCGGGCAGCGTGATCTCCATCGGCGCCGTCTCGCCGACCTGGCCGGCATCGTCGCGCACCACCAGCGTCAGGGCGGCGCGGGTTCCGGCATAGGGGCTGTCGGCGAGCGCGAGGCTGGTGCGCCCCTCCGCCTCGCCGGCGCGGCGTCGCGGCAGGGAGAGCGAGGGTTCGGGGGGCGCGACCAGCGGCCGGGCGCCGGGGGCCACCGGCTCGCGGGTGGCGAGCTTCGCCTCGCCGCCTGCGACGCCGTAGTCGTCGGTCACCGCGAAGGCGAGGTCGAGCGAGCCGTTGCGCCCCGGCTTGGGCTCGCCGCGAAAGGCGACGGTCGGCGGCGTATCGGGAGTGACCGCGAAGGTCCAGGCGCCGAGCTCGCGGAAGGTCGTGGCGATGCGGGCGGTTCCGCTTCCGCGCAGCGGCAGTTCGTATTCGCCGGCGACCGGCGTTTCCGCAGCGTCCGCCTCAGGCGCCTGCCCTTCGGGCATGACAGGAGCGATCGGAGCTGCCTCGCCGCCGTCGGGGCGGAAGGTCACGTCGGCGCCGCGGCGATCGGAGACGCGCAGGGACAGGACCGTCCCCTGCGGCACCTCGATCGGGCCGCTCGTCGCGGCGTCGGCCGTCAGAAGAATGGGCGCGCGGCCGGTATAGCCCGGCGGGGTCGCCCAGGCGTCCACGCGCACGCCGGCCACCAGTTCGGTGCGCAAGGGCGCAACGGCGTCGGCGATCCGCCCGCCGCGCGGGCCGAAGGAGAAGGCGAAGCCCGTCACCACGAGGAGCGCCACCACGGCGCGCAGGCCATAGGGGTCGATCGCATAGGTGCGCGTCTGCGGCCCGGACGAACGGAGGCCCCGCAGGCGCTCGGCCATGCGGCGCTGGTGCTCGCGCCAGAGGGCGGCGGCGAAGTCGTCGGCCGCCGGCACCCGGTCCTCCTGCGCCTGGAGCGGCTGGTGCTGGAGCGCGCTGTCGGCTTCGACACGGCGCGCGACCTCCGCCCGCGTCGGCAGCCGCATGCGGCGCGCCCCCCAGAGAACCGCGAGCGTGGCGAGGCCGAGGATCGCGAGCAGGCCGATCCGCAGCCAGTCGTGGACCGCCGCGAAGACGCCGAACCAGGCCAGGATCAGGAAGACGCCGCCAAGGGCCGCGAGGCGGACGAGCGTCGGCCAGACCCGCTCCACCAGGAGGGCGGCATAGGCCGCGCCCCGCACAGTGGCGGTGCGGGCCAGATCGAAGCCGGAGGTTTCAGGACCCATGGAGCCGCTTTCGGAACGGGCGGGCCGTGCCGCCGCCGGCTCGGTCTCCGCGCCTCATCGCGAAGGGGCGGGAACGCGGCCCGAGCCCCGCCGCCCCTTATGTCTCTGGACAGACTAGCAGCTTTTGAGGCGAAGGCGAGGCGGCGGTGCGGGCGTGATGCCGCGCCCCGGCCCCTTCATCCGAGCCAGGGCGGCAGGCGGTCGAGCGCGATGATCTCCTCGACGCTCACCCGCGGGCGCACCACGGCATAGGCACCGTCCCGGACCAGCACTTCCGGGACGAGCGCTCGGGTGTTGTAAGTCCCGGCCTGGACGGCCCCGTAGGCGCCGGCCGAGGCGACGGCGAGGAGGTCGCCGGCCTGAGCGGCGGGCAGCGAGCGGTCCTTGGCGAGGAAGTCGCCGCTCTCGCAGACCGGGCCGACGACGTCGGCGGTCACGAAATCGGCATCGGGGTCCGGCTCCACCACGGGGCGGATCTCGTGCCACGCCTCGTAGAGCGTCGGGCGGATCAGGTCGTTCATCGCCGCGTCGACGATCAGGAAGGTGCGGCCCGCCTCCTCCTTCCGGTAGACGACCGAGGTGACGAGGATGCCGGCATTGGCGGCGATCAGCCGGCCGGGCTCGAAGATCACCTTGGCGCCGAGGTCGCGTACATGGCGCTTGACGATCTCGGCATAGGCCGGCGGCCCCGGCGGCAGCTCGTTGGACTGGCGGTAGGGCACGCCGAGGCCTCCGCCGAGGTCGATATGGGTGATGTCGTGGCCGCGGCCCCGCAGCCGGCGCACCAGCTCGGCGAGCTTGGCGAAGGCGAGGTCGAAGGGCTCGAGCTCCACGATCTGCGAGCCGATATGCATGTCGATGCCCGAGACCGCGATGCCCGGCAGCGTCGCGGCGAGATCGTAGACTTCTTCCGCCCGCTCGAAGGCGATGCCGAACTTGTCGGACTTCTTGCCGGTCGAGATCTTGGCATGGGTGCGTGCGTCGACGTCCGGGTTGATGCGGAACGAGACATGCGCGGTGCGCCCGGAGGCCGCCGCGCGTGCCGAGATGGCGCGCAGTTCGGGCTCGGACTCGATGTTGAAGCAGAAGATCCCGGCGTCGAGCGCGGCGTCGATCTCGGCCGCCGTCTTGCCGACACCCGAGAACATGATCTTCTCCGCTGGGATGCCGGCTTTGAGCGCTCGCGCGAGTTCGCCGCCCGACACGACGTCGGCGCCCGCGCCGAGCGCCGCCAGGGTCTTCAGGACGCCCTGGTTGGAATTGGCCTTCATCGCGTAGCAGACGGTGGCGTCGATGTCGGAAAAGGCTTCGGCGAAGACGCGGTAGTGCCGGCTGAGGGTCGCCGTGGAATAACAGTAGAAGGGCGTGCCGACGGCGGCGGCGATCTCGCGCAGGTCCACGTCCTCGGCATGAAGGATGCCGTCCCGGTATTCAAAATGGTTCATGGGGCGGTCCGGGGGCCTAGTTCAGGAGGCCGTCGAGGAGGAAGCGCTTCCGCTCGGCGTCGGGATTGGTGGTGATCTCGGTCGGCAGCACCGAGCGGTCGGTGGCGAGCGGGGCGATCTTGGGCAGGCGGGCGGTGCCGGTCGGGTCCGGCACCACGGCGCGCGAGACCTGTCCGTCGGCGCGCGTGGCCACCGGCACGGATTTGCGTCCGCAACCGGCGAGCGCCAGGGCGGCCACGAGGCCGAGACAGATCGCGTAAGCTCGTTTGGTCATGCTGCCGGCATCCCGTCGTCCGTTCGCCCGGGCGCGCAGCCCGATCCTTCGTGCTTACCCCGTCTCCGGGCCGATCACTAGCCTTCCGCGTCCAGCCGTTCGCGCCAAGCTCGGACTTGCGCGCGCACGCCGTCCGGCGCGGTGCCGCCATAGCTCGTGCGCGAGGCGACGGAGGCATCCACCGAGAGGACCGAGTAGATCTCCTCCCCGATCCGCGGCTCGACCCCCTGGAGGTCCGACAGGGGCAGATCCTCCAGCGCGACGCGCCGCTCCTCGGCGAGCGCGACGACCCGGCCCGTCACGTGATGGGCCTCGCGGAAGGGCAGGCCGAGTTCGCGCACCAGCCAGTCGGCGAGGTCCGTCGCGGTGGAGAAGCCGGCGCCGGCCGCCGCGCGCATCTTGGCTGCGTTGACTTGGAGATCGCTGACCATGCCGGTCATGGCGGCGAGCGCCAGCGCCAGGCTGTCGACGGCGTCGAAGACCTGCTCCTTGTCCTCCTGCATGTCCTTGGAATAGCTGAGCGGCAGGCCCTTCATGATGGTCAGCAGCGCCACCAGCGAGCCGGCGATGCGGCCCGTCTTGGCGCGCACGAGTTCGGCCGCGTCCGGGTTCTTCTTCTGCGGCATGATGGAGGAGCCGGTGGAGAAGGCGTCCGACAGGCGCACGAAGTCGAACTGCGGCGTCGACCAGATCACGATCTCCTCGGCGAGGCGCGAGAGGTGCGTGGCGCAGATCGAGGCCGCGGCCAGGAATTCCAGCGCGTAGTCGCGGTCGGAGACCGAATCGAGAGAGTTGCGCGTCGGCTCGCGGAAGCCGAGCGCCTCCGCCGTCCGGTGCCGGTCGATCGGAAAGCCGGTGCCGGCGAGGGCCGCGGCGCCCAGCGGCGATTCGTCCATGCGCCGGATCGCGTCCTGCACCCGGCCCCGGTCGCGCGCCGCCATCTCGACATAGGCTAGGCAATGGTGGCCGAAGGTCACGGGCTGGGCGGCCTGAAGATGGGTGAAGCCCGGCATCACGGTCGCCGCGTGCTCCTCGGCGCGGGCCAGAAGCGCCTCCTGGAGCGCCCGCAGCGCACGGTCGAGGTCCGTTGCGGCGCCCTTCACGAAGAGGCGGAAGTCGACCGCCACCTGGTCGTTGCGCGAGCGGGCGGTGTGGAGGCGCCCGGCGGCCGGGCCGATCAGCTCGGCAAGCCGCGCCTCCACGTTCATGTGGATGTCCTCGCGCGCCTTGGAGAAGGCGAACCGGCCTTCGTCGATCTCGGTGCGGATCGTTTCCAGGCCCCGCCTGATTTCCGCCGCGTCGGCGGGCGAGATGATGCCTTGGCTCCCAAGCATCTCGGCATGGGCGATCGACCCGGCGATGTCTTCGCGGTAGAGGCGCTTGTCGAAGTCGATCGAGGCGTTGATCGCTTCCATGATCGCGCTGGGGCCGGAGGCGAAGCGTCCGCCCCACATCTCGTTGCTCGTCGTCTTGTCCACGAAAAGGCCTTTCCTGCCGATGTCCGACCCGAAGCCGACCCCGTCCCCCGCACCCCGGCCGTGGGGCACGAAGCGGATCTTGAGCCTCGCGCTCGCCGGCGGACTGCTCGCCGGGGCCTTCGGCGTATACGTGATGGAAACGCGCTCTGGCAACGAAACGGTGGCCGCCTGCCCGGCCGCGACCGGTCTCGCTTCGGCGCTGGACGCCGCGGCCCGTGGCGAGGTCGCGGCGATGCGGCCGCTGGAAACCCCGTTCGACGTCTCGGGCCTCGCCTTCAAGGACGGCGAGGGGCGCGACACGAGCCTCGGCGCGATGAAGGGGCAGTCGCTCCTCGTCAACCTCTGGGCGACCTGGTGCGCGCCCTGCCGGGCCGAGATGCCCGCCCTGGACGAGCTGGAGCGGGAAGCCGGTGACGAGAGCTTCGCCGTGGTGCCGATCAACGTCGACATGGGCGACGACGCCAAGCCGCGCGGCTTCTACGCCGAGACGGGTCTCACGTCCCTGCCCTACTTCCGCGACGAGACGATGGCCGTCTTCAACGACCTCAAGCGCCAAGGCGTCGCGCTCGGCCTGCCGGTGACGCTGCTGGTGGACGGCGAGGGCTGCGCGCGGGCCGCGATGAACGGCCCGGCGGAATGGGCGAGCCCGGACGGGCTGCGCCTCATTGACGCCCTGAAGGGCGGCGGTGCCTGACGATCAGGCTTTCTTCAGGAACTCGGTGCGCAGCACGAGATCCTTCACCTTCTCGGCCCGGCACTCCACGAGGTCCGGGTCGCCGGTGAGGCGGATGTTCTTCACCAGCGTGCCGCGCTTCAGCGTGACGCTGGTGCCTTTCACCTTCAGGTCCTTGATCAAGGTCACGCTGTCGCCGTCGGACAGCGGCGTGCCGTTGGAATCGCGGGTCGTGTCGCTCAATGCGTGAAGCCTTTCAGCGGGTCGGGACCGGCGTCTCGCCGCGATAGTCGTAGAATCCGCGCTTCGTCTTGCGGCCGAGCCAGCCGGCCTCGACGTATTTCACCAAGAGCGGGCACGGCCGATACTTGGAATCGGCCAGCCCGTCGTGCAGCACCTGCATGATCGAGAGGCAGGTGTCGAGGCCGATGAAGTCGGCGAGCTGGAAAGGCCCCATCGGATGGTTGGCGCCGAGCCGCATGGAGGCGTCGATCGATTCCACCGAACCGACGCCCTCGTGCAGCGTGTAGATCGCCTCGTTGATCATCGGGATCAGGACGCGGTTGACGATGAAGCCCGGAAAGTCCTCCGAGATCGTCATGGTCTTGTCGAGGCTGGCGACGAAGCCCTTGGACGTCTCGAACACGCCGTCGTCGGTGGCGATGCCACGTACCAGCTCGACCAGCTTCATGACCGGGACCGGATTCATGAAGTGAATGCCGAGGAAGCGCTCGGGACGGTCCGTGCTGGATCCGAGCCGCGTGATGGAGATGGAGGAGGTGTTGGTGGCGAGGATCGCGTCGGGGCGCAGGATCGGGCAGACCTGCGCGAAGATCCGCCGCTTGATCTCCTCCTTCTCCGTCGCCGCCTCGATCACGAGATCGCAGGGAGCGAGGTCGTTGACCCCGTCGGCGGGTTTCAGGCGGGCCAGCGCGGCATCGCGCGCGCCCCCCTCCATCTTGCCGCCGGACACCATCCGGTCGAGCCCGGCCGCGATCTTCTCGATCCCCTTGGTCGCAAGGTCGAGGCTGACATCGTAGAGCACGACGTCGTAGCCGGCCTGGGCGCTCACCTGCGCGATGCCCGCCCCCATCTGGCCGGCGCCGATCACGCCGACCGTCTTGATCTCGACCATGCCTCGCCTCCCCTCGGTCTCAGATCTTGCCGGTGAGTTCGGGCACGATCTGGAAGATGTCGCCGACGAGGCCGTAGTCTGCGACCTGGAAGATCGGGGCGTCCTCGTCCTTGTTGATGGCGACGATGACCTTGGAGTCCTTCATGCCGGCCAGATGCTGGATCGCGCCCGAGATGCCGCATGCCACATAAAGGTCCGGCGCGACGACCTTGCCGGTCTGGCCGACCTGCCAGTCGTTCGGCGCATAGCCCGCGTCCACCGCCGCGCGCGACGCACCGACCGCCGCGCCGAGCTTGTCGGCGAGCGGCAGCATGACCTCCTCGAACTTCTCCTTCGAGCCCAGCGCCCGACCGCCGGACACGATGACCTTCGCGCCCGACAGTTCGGGACGCTCCGAATGCACAACGGCTTCGGAGACGAACTTCGACACGGCCGGATCGGCCGCCGCACCGACGCTCTCGACCGACGCGGAACCGCCCTCGCCCGCTGCCGCAAACGCCGCAGTGCGCACGGTCAGCACCTTGATCCTGTCGGTGGAACGCACGGTCTCCACCGCGTTGCCGGCATAGACCGGGCGCTCGAACGTGTCCGTGCCGTGCACCGCGATGACGTCCGACACCTGCATGACGTCGAGAAGGGCGGCCGCACGCGGCAGGGCGTTCTTGAGCGAGGCGGTGGCGGGCGCGGCGATGGCGTCGTAGCTCGGCGCGAGCTGGACGACGAGGGCGGCCAGCCGCTCGGCGAGGTGGTGGCCGAGACCGGCGGCGTCGGCATGCAGCACCTTGGCGACGCCCGAAAGCTTGGCGGCGGCCTCGGCGACCGCGGCGGAGCCCTCGCCGGCCACGAGGACGTGGACGTCCCCGCCGAGCTGGGCGGCGGCGGTCAGGGCCTTGGCGGTCTCGCCCGAGAGCGTCTTGTTGTCGTGTTCGGCGATCAGAAGCGTGGTCATGGAACGGATCTCGCGAAAAACTTCGGGGAAAGGCGGTGCGGTCGCGGGCGGCTCAGACCAGCCCGGCGCCCTTGAGGGCCGAGACCAGCTCGTCCACCGAGCCGACCTTGACGCCCGCCTGCCGGCCCTTCGGCTCGGCGACCTTGACGACCTCGAGGCGGGGCGAGAGATCGACGCCGAACTCCGCCGCGTCCCGCTCCTCCAGCGGCTTCTTCTTCGCCTTCATGATGTTGGGCAAGCTCGCATAGCGCGGCTCGTTGAGGCGAAGGTCGGTGGTGACGATGGCGGGCAGGGTGAGGCCGACCGTCTGGAGTCCGCCATCGACCTCGCGCGTGACGTTCAGGGCGCCGTCCGCGACCTCGACCTTGGAGGCGAACGTCCCCTGCGCCCAGCCCAGGAGCCCCGCCAGCATCTGGCCGGTCTGGTTGCAGTCGTCGTCGATCGCCTGCTTGCCGAGGATCACGAGGTCGGGCTTCTCGGCCTTCACCACGCCCTTCAGGAGCTTGGCGACGGTCAGCGGCTCCAGCCGCCCCTCGGCCTTGACGAGGATGCCGCGGTCGGCGCCCATCGCGAGCGCCGTGCGGATCGTCTCCTGCGCTTGCACCGGGCCGGCCGACACGACGACGATCTCGGTGGCCGCGCCCTTCTCCTTGAGGCGCAACGCTTCTTCCACCGCGATCTCGTCGAACGGGTTCATCGACATCTTGACGTTGGCGAGCTCGACGCCCGTCCCGTCCGCCTTCACACGGACCTTCACGTTGTAGTCGACGACGCGCTTCACGCAGACGAGAATCTTCATGCGGCTCTTCCCTGACTAGGCGCTCGGAGTCGCGCTCCGGGCCGATCTCCTTGACCTCGTCCCTTGTACGAACAGGGCGAGGCGCATTCAAGCAAGCGGGCGCCGAGCGCGCCCTCCGTATCACGCCCTTAAGCTAACTTCCTTTGACGTAAAGGTCAAAAGACCATATCGTCAGCGGTTGGCGCCCGGCACCCAAAGGACATCCCCTCGCCCGCCGTCGTTGGCGTGACGCGCCGCGACGAAGAGGTAGTCTGACAGGCGGTTGACGTATTTCAGCGCATGCTCCGACACGCGCTCCCCTTCCCTGCGGGACAGTTCGACCATGTGGCGCTCGGCCCGGCGCGCGACAGTGCGGGCGACGTGCAAATGGCTGGAGGCGTGCGTGCCCGCCGGCAGGACGAAGGAGTTCAGCGGCTGGAGGTCGGCGTTGAGCCGGTCGATCTCCCGCTCCAGCCAGTCGACCTGCGATTCGACGATCGCCAGCCGCTCGAAGGGCAACGGTTCGTCGGTCTCGGGCGTCGCGAGATCGGCGCCGAGGTCGAACAGGTCGTTCTGGATGCGCGACAGGCTCCGGTCGAGCTCGGGCGAGGCATGGAGGCGGGCGACGCCGATCAGGGAGTTCGCCTCGTCCACCGTGCCATAGGCCTCGATCCGCAGATCGCTCTTCAGCCGCCGCTCGCCGCTGCCGAGCGCCGTCGTGCCCTTGTCGCCCGTGCGCGTGTAGATCTTGGTCAGTCGCACCATGGTCCGCAGATCCCCTGTTCCCCCGATGCCGCCTCATCTAGGACGCGGCACGGGAGGCGGGAACGGCGTCAGCGCGCGAAGTAGAGTGCGCCGACGATCACCGCCACGGCGATCGCCTGGAGCATGACGCGCGCGCGCATCAGCTTCTGGGACGTGTTGCCGGGGCCGCCGCGCATCATGTTGGCAAGGCCCATCACGAGGACAACGGCGACCGCGATCATGAAGATCACGGCGAGAATGGTGAAGATCGTCGACATCTGGCTTCTTTCCGGCTGTTTGCCGCCACGCGTCATATAGGCATCGCGGAGAGCGGCCGCGACCGCCGCGACCTCATGCCTCGCGCGAGCGCCCTTTGATCCGCAGCGCGCCCGTGGCGGCCGCGACGCCCCCAGCCGCCAGCACCATGCCGAGAAGCTGTATCGGGGTCAGCGCCTCGCCGAACAGGACGAAGGTCTGGAGCGCGGTGACGGCCGGCACGAGATACATCAGCGAGGCGACCCGCGACACCGCGCCCTCGCGGATGAGGTAGAGAAGCAGGAAGATCGCCCCGATCGACAGGGCCAGCGTGAGCCAGAGAAGGGCGAAGACGAGCTCGCCCGTCCACTCCACCCGCATGGTCTCGAAGGCGTAGGCTGCCATGAAGGTCGGCAGCAGGGCGCCGACATACTGGACCGCCGTTCCGACGCGCAGATCGAGCGTGCCGACGAACCGCTTCTGCCAGACCGTGCCGAGCGAGATGCCGGCGACGGCGATCAGCGCGGGCGCCAGCTGCCCGAAGGAAAAGCCGCTCGCCTGGCCGAGCTTGGGCGCCACGACCAGCCCGACGCCGAGGAGCCCGACCGCCAGCCCCGCCCAATGCCGCCACGTGATGCGCTCGCCGACCAGCGAGGCGGCGAGCAGCGCCGTCAGGAGCGGCTGGAGCCCCGCCACCAGCGCCGTGACGCCAGCCGGCAGCCCGTGGCGCACGGCGTAGAACACGCCGCCGAGATAAAGGCCGTGGATCAGGCTGCCGGCAAAGGCGGCATGGGCGAGCTGCGGCGCGGAGGCGCCGACCTTTCCGCTGAGCGCGACGGCGGCCATCGGCACGAGGATCACGAGCGCCAGGGCGTAGCGCATCGACAGGAAGGTGAAGGGCTCGGCATGGGGCATGGCGTATCGCGCGCCCACGAAGCCCGTGGACCAGAGAAACACGAAGATGGCCGGGAAGAAGGGCAGGAGCCGGCGCACGTCAGCGGTCCTTTCGGTCGGCCGCTTGCGCGGCGCAGGGGCACGCGCTCGCGATACCAGCCCGGTCCGGCGCGTCAAGTCCGCGCAAGTCCGCCCTCGCATCGCCTGCTCCCGCGTACTAAGAGACTGGCCCGAGAGTTCGCCGGGTCCGCTCGACGGGTCTTTCGGTCGCCGATCCTGCGTCGGGGACGTCCGAAACAGCCTCGAAGCGGGGCGCACAACGCTTGCCGCCGAGATGCCATGACGCTCGTCCTTTCCGTCGTCGCCCCGATCTTCCTCCTGATCGCGCTCGGCACGATCTCCGCCCGCTCCGGCTACCTGCCCGGCTCGACGGGCGACGCACTGTCGGGCTTCGTGTTCAAGGTCGCGGTTCCCGCACTGATGTTCCGTACCGTCGCGACGGCGGATTTCGGCGAGGCCAACCCCGCCCTACTCTGGATCGCCTATTTCGCCGGCGTCGCGCCCGTCTACGCGCTGGGCATGTGGATCGGCCGACGCTTGGGCCGCACCGACCGGCGCGGCGCCGTGATCGCCGGCGTCTCGGCGAGCTTCTCCAACCTGATCTTCGTCGGCGTGCCGATGACCGAGCGGGCCTTCGGGCGTGAGGGGCTGGATGCGCTGGCGCTTCTCCTCGCCATCCATCTGCCCACCATGATGCTGGTCTCGACCCTGCTTCTGGAGCGCGCCGCCTTGAGCGACGCGCGCGAGGCGGGCCAGGAGGCGAGCTTCTCGGCCGCCCGCGTGGTGCGCCAGGTGGCGCGCAACCTCCTGCGCAACGCGCTGGTTCTCGGGCTCGCGGGCGGCGCCCTCTGGCGCTGGACGGGCCTGCCGCTCGACGGGCCGCATGGCGAGGTCGTGCGGCTGGTGGCGGGAACGGCGGGGCCGACGGCGCTGTTCGCCCTCGGCATGTCGATGGTGCGCTATCCCGTGAGCGGCAACCTCGCGACGCCGCTCGCCCTGACCTCGCTCGCCCTGCTGCTTCAGCCGCTGATCGTCTATCTCGTGGGCTCGGCGCTCCTGCCGCCGCTCTGGCTGTCGGTAGCCGTGGCGGCCGCCGCCTGCCCGGTCGGCGTCAACGCCTTCCTCTTCGCCACCCATTTCCGCACCGGCGAGCGGCTTGCGGCCGGCGTCATCGTCCTGTCGACCCTCCTGGCCGCCTTGACCCTCACCGGCTGGCTGGCGCTTCTCCACTGAGCCCGACCATGCGCCGGACATCGGCCGGTGTCAGCCCCGCCTCGCGCAGTGTCTGAAGCGCCGTGTCGCCCCGGCTCTTGGAGAGCTTCAATCCGTCGTCACCGAGGATCAGGTCGTGATGGCGATAGACCGGCGCCGGCAGTCCCAGAAGCGCCTGCAGAACACGATGCACGGAGGTGGACGGCAGGAGATCGCGCCCGCGCACGATATGGCTGACCCCCTGGAGCGCGTCGTCCACCACGACCGACAGGTGGTAGCTCGTCGGCACGTCGCGCCGCGCCAGCACCACGTCGCCCCAGAGCGCGGGCTCGGCCACGACATCGGCCGCCTTGCCCCCGCCCGTCTCGATGAAGCGGAGCGGCGCGCCCAGCCGACGGAGCGCCGCCGCCATGTCCAGCCGCCAGGCGAAGGGCTCGCCTGCCGCGATCCGCGTCCGGCGCTCGGCTTCCGGCAGCGTGCGGTCGAGGCCGGGATAGAGCGGCGCGCCGTCCGGATCCGCCGGCCACGCCCGCCCCTCCGCTTGCGCGGACGCCGCCGCGAACCGCCGGATCTCTCCCCGCGTCATGAAGGCGGGATAGGCGAGGCCCTCCTCGGCGAGCGCCTCCAGAGCCGCGCGGTAGTCGTCGAAATGTTCGGACTGGCGACGCACCGGCGTCTCGAAGTCGATCCCGAGCCAGGCGAGATCCTCCAGAAGCATCGCCTCCAGCGCCGGCGGGCAGCGGGCGAGGTCGATGTCCTCCAGCCGCAGGAGGAGCCGGCCGCCGGCCTCGCTTGCGAGGTCCGCATTGAGGCAGGCGGAGTAGGCATGGCCGAGATGCAGGAGGCCGTTGGGGCTCGGCGCGAAGCGGAAGACGGGTGGGTCGGCGGCCATGGCTCCCTATCTCACGCAAGGTTTGGCGGGGAAAGGAGGCGAGCGTGATCCGCACGCAAGGGGATGTGGACAGGGGCCTCGAGCGCCTTCTCGACCGCGACCCGCGGCTCGGGCCGATCGTCGCCCTGGCCGGCCCCGTGCCGCTGCGCCCGGGCTCGCCCGGTCTCGCCGGCCTCGTCTCCACGATCGTCGCGCAGCAGGTCTCGCGCGCCAGCGCCACCGCCATTCTCGGCCGCCTCGCCGCGCTGGTCGACCTGTCCGATGCTCACGCACTCGGCCTCGCGCCGGACGAGACGCTGCGCCGGGCCGGCCTGTCGGGTGCCAAGATGCGCACGCTTCGCGCCGTCGCGGCGGCAATCGATGCGGGCGCCCTCGACCTTGCCGACATGGCCGAAGCCGAGCCCGCGGACGCCATCGCCCGTCTCACCGCCGTTCCGGGCATCGGGCGCTGGACGGCGGAATGCCATCTTCTCTTCGGCATCGGGCATCCCGACATCTTCCCGGCGGGCGATCTCGCGCTGCGGGTCGCGGTCGGCCGCGGCCTTGGCCTCGGCGAGCGCCCGCCCGAGCGCCTCGTGGCGGAGGCGGCCCGGGCCTGGACGCCGCTGCGCTCCGTCGCCGCCCGGCTGTTCTGGGCCTACTACGCCGCCCTCACGCGGCGCGAGGCGGCGCCGCCCGCGCTTGTCGGCGAGGCGGGCGGGTAGCCGCGCCTGTGCATGGCGATTTGCGAGGCGCGCCAACGGCTTCACAAAGGCGACATGATAGGCCACGATAAAGGCGACGCATATGAAACGTGCATGAGCATACGGTTTCGCAAAACCAAGCTCCCGTTCCTGCGAAGCCGCTGCCTTGCGTGAAGGAGAAGATCCTTGACGATCGCAGTGCCGTCTTCCTTGTCTCCGGCGCTCGTGCTGAACGCCGACTACCGACCGCTCAGCTACTACCCGCTGTCCCTTTGGTCGTGGCAGGACGCGATCAAGGCCGTGTTCCTCGATCGCGTGACGATCCTGGCCGAGTACGACCGGGCGGTTCACAGCCCGACCTTCTCCATGCGGCTGCCGTCCGTGGTCTGCCTGAAGAGCTACGTGAAGCCGGCCCGGCATCCGGCCTTCACGCGCTTCAACGTCTTCCTGCGCGACCGCTTCCAGTGCCAGTACTGCGGCTCGCCGCACGAGCTCACCTTCGACCACGTGATCCCGCGCTCGCGCGGCGGCCTCACCACCTGGGAGAACGTCGTCGCCGCCTGCTCGCCCTGCAACCTCAAGAAGGGCGGCCTGATGCCGCGCGACGCAGGGATGCATCCGCACCAGGCGCCCTACCAGCCCACGGTCCACGACCTCCACAACAACGGCCGGCAGTTCCCCCCCAACTTCCTGCACGAAAGCTGGCTCGACTACCTCTACTGGGACACCGAACTGGAAGCCGAATAGAAGCCCGCGCGAGATCTCGCCGCGGGCTTTTTTCGTTCAGGCGAAGCGATCGCCGCGCGCCAGAGCGCTGCGCAGGGCGAGCGCGGCGAGGCTCGCTGCGATCAGCGCGTTCCAGCCCGCCAGCGACAGGCCGAGGATGCGCAGCGCGGCTTCCGAGCAGGAGGGCGGGCGCAGGGCGTCCATGGAGGCGAGGAGATCGCCCGTGAGATCCACCGTGCCGCCCGCGGCGCAGTCCGCCGGACCGGCCCAGAAACCCCATTCGACGCCGGCATGATAGACGCCGAGCCCAGCCGCCCAGATCATCAGGACGCCGACGAGAAGAAGCAGGCCGCGGGTCAGCAGTGGGGGCGCCCGGAACTTGGAGGCCAGAAGCGCGGCCAGCGCGACCGGAATGCCGAGATAGTAGGGCGTGCGCTGCTCGAGGCAGAGGGCGCAAGGGATGTAGCCGCCGACATGCTGGAACAGGAGGGCGCCGCCCACGGTCGCCGCCATGGCGCCCGCCAGAAGCCCCGCCGAGAGGGTCTGCCGGAAGCCGGTCCGCCCCTGCAAAGTCACATGTGCCGCCATTCTCGCACCCGTTTCCGATCCCGGCCCGAACGACGGACCCCGCGCGCCAGCGCTATGGACGCTTTCCCGCTTTTCTGGCAAGAGGATCGCGGCACCGCCAAGGCGGCACCCGCTGCGGGCGTGGCGGAATTGGTAGACGCAGCGGACTCAAAATCCGCCGTCCTCACGGATATGTCGGTTCGAGTCCGACCGCCCGCACCACCGTTCCTTTTCGACTCTACAGGCTCTCCACCAGCGCTGCGCCCGCCACGGCCGAGAGGAGCAGTGCCGAAGCGGCCTTTACGGGGATCCGGAAGCCTTGGCGCTTGGGCGGCTCGATGGAGAAGAGGTTGAACGGGAAGAGGTGGTGGTGCGCGCCGCCCGCCTCCGCCCGCGGCGCTTCGAGATAGCACTCCTCGGCGAACCAGGACCAGTCGTCGGCCCAGGTCCAGCAGCCCTCCTCGCGGTAGATCCCGGCGATCCGTTCGGCCAGCGCGCGGTCGGCGGGGAGCCGGACGTAAGGGACCGGGCTCTTCTGGAAGTAGCGCGTGGCGAGCGGCAGGGTGCGCTCGGTGCAGTAGTTCGACATCCAGAGCCGGAAGCCGATCTCCTCGCGCAAGCTCTCCAGGACGCGGAAGACCTGGATATGGTCCTCGTGCCCGTATTCGCCCCAGGGATTGTGGGTGAAGACGTTCATCCCGGGCGAGAGGCGCGGGCGCAGCGCGGCGCGGATGCGCTCGAAGTTGGCGCGGTACTGCCGGTCGATGCGCTCGGGCGAGGCGACGGGGGCGAAGGGCACGACCTTGCCGACCGAGCGCTTCACCTGCCTCGCGAACTCGCGGCGCGTCTCCTCCTTGCCGAGTTCCATGCCGTAGTCGGTAAGGACCGGATCCGACCAGTCGGCGCAGCCGTAGGTGCCGGCTTCCGCAATGTCGAGGCAGGTGACGTTGTTCAGCGGCAGGCGGGCGATGGCCCGGGCGCGCCGCTCGCCGATGCCGGGCTGCGCCCAGTAGTCGCGATAGACGATCACGACCTGGTCGACCTTCCCAGCGATGGCCGTGAACCATAGGAGTTCGTCGTCCGGATGGGCGCCGACGATCATCGAGTTTTCGAGAAAGGACGGGCTCACGTGTCGGCGGCTCCGGCTTGAGGGGCGGATGGAGGCGGGTCGCCCTCGCGCCGGCGAAGCTGCGAGACCTGCGCATGGACGTCGAAGGCGAGCCGCGCCGCCTTGCCGAGGATGGTGGGCGTGGCGATCAGCATCTGCATGGGCGTCGCCACCGTCGCGAAATCGCGCTTGAACGGTTCGTCTCCGATGGTGAAGTCGAAGACGGCGTCGGGCTCCCGCGACCAGTCCTCCATCATCATGTCGTAGAGGACGAGGCCCGGCGAATGGCGCGAGAACGCCGCATAGTCGCAGCCGATCAGGAGGTAGAGGAGCCGCCCGGCATGGGCGATGCAGAAGGCATAGGCGGCCGGCACGCCGCCGTCGGACAGGCGGTAGAGGTGCACGAAGCCCCGCCCCTCGCGCGCCACGCCCGCATAGAAGGTCTCCACCGCTTCTCCCTGGATCGGATCGCCGGCAAAGCGCCCGGCGCGCAGGCGGCGGATCTCGCCGACCGCCTGCGCGGCCTCCTCACCCTCCAACCTGTCGAGCCGCAAGGTGCCGGCCGCTTCCCAGCGGCGCCTCCGACGGTCGAGATACTTGGTGAAGCTCGGCGTCAGCGCCGTCTTGCGCCAGGCCGCATAAGGGGCCGACAGCGCGGTCGCATGCGCCGCGAAGTCGAGCGGCACGAGGCCGGCGTCGAAGAACAGGCGCCAGGCGTCGACCTGCTCTGGCCGGACCGGGCGCAGGCGCAGGATGTCGTGCCCCGGCAACGTGTCGCGCACGCGCGCCCTCAGATCGCGGTCGGCCGCAAGTCGGGCGCGTGCCTGCCGCGAAACGATCGGGGCGGCATAGTCGCCAACGCCGAGATCGGCCGTTTCCAGAAGACGCACGCCCTTCAGTCGACGCAGAATCAAGGGCAGCACGAAGAGAAGTGTGCCTTGGTCGTCGCGCCCCACAAGGGAGCATGGATCGCATCCTCGCGAGGGCGCCAATGTCGCGAAAAAATGGCGCATCCAGATCGGATGCCGAAAGGCATCCGCATCGCTGTTCTCAAACAACGACGTGTATTCTGAAGACGCAAAATCGAAATCACCCTCGACGCGCAGAAAGATGGGAGAACGAACGTGACGGACGATGGATCTCATGACCGAACGTTACGTGCGACGTCCTTACGCCACCATTGTTCGGATCCAACACAAGCGCGTGAGAGGTCGATCGTCGCCGGCACGGTTACCGAAACGTTGAGGAAATCGACGGAGCTGCGAACGGGCGATTCTTGCGCGGGGCGGAATTGTCACTTTCCGAGATCCGCAGGTCGAACTCAATCGAGTCGCATGTGGCGGGGGGGGGGGGGGCCCCGGACGAGGTCGGCAGGCGGCAAGGGGGGGCGCGGGGGGG
>NZ_JAPZDS010000079.1 GCF_029813115.1 Aureimonas sp. SK2 | reverse complement strand
GATCGACGAGATCGCCTTCCAGACCAACCTCCTGGCGCTGAACGCGGGCGTCGAGGCCGCGCGCGCCGGGGAAGCCGGCCGGGGCTTTGCGGTCGTGGCGCAGGAGGTGCGCGGGCTCGCCCAGCGCTCGGCGGAGGCGGCCAAGGAGATCAAGGCGCTGATCCAGGCGTCCGGCGACCAGGTGTCGTCGGGGGTGGAGCTGGTCACCGCGTCGGGCCGGAGCCTCGAAGCGATCGTGACCCAGGTCGGCGGCGTGGCGCAGGCGATCGCGGAGATGGCGGATGCGGCGCGCGAGCAGGCGGTGTCGTTGAAGGAAGTGTCGACGGCCGCCGATCAGATGGACAAGGTCACGCAGCAGAACGCGGCCATGGTCGAGGAGACGACGGCCGCCGCGCAAGGCCTGTCGGGGGAGACGGAGGCGCTGGCCGGGCTCGTCTCG
>NZ_JAPZDS010000078.1 GCF_029813115.1 Aureimonas sp. SK2 | reverse complement strand
GGAGTTGACGCCCGCCGTAACGATGCGCATGCCCGCCTCGATGCCCGAGGTGATCCGCACCTCGCCGCGGCTGCTGGCCTCAAAGGTGACGGCGCGCCGGGCGACGCGGCCGGCGGCCTCGTCCACCACCCAGACGGAGGCTTCCGCGCCCGTCCGCTTGAGCGCCGTGTCGGGCAGGCGGATCTCGCCTTCCGAGCCCGTGTCGCGCCGCGCGTCGACAGTCGTGCCGACGCGGAAGGCCGGCGGCGGGTCGTCGAGCGTGATCAGGACGCGCCGGGTGCGCGTCGCGCTGTCGGAGCGCGGTGCGATCTCGCGCACCCGCCCGCTCGTGACGCGCGAAGGATCGATCTGCAGCGAGATGAGGAATGCCTGCCGGGGCGCGAGCGCATCGACCTCTTCGTCGCTGACGTCGACCGCCGCCTCGCGAACGTCGGTCTGGGCGACCGTCACGGCGACA
>NZ_JAPZDS010000077.1 GCF_029813115.1 Aureimonas sp. SK2 | reverse complement strand
GGTCGCCGTGACGGTTGCCCAGACCGACGTTCGCGAGGCGGCGGTCGACGTCAGCGATGAAGAGGTCGATGCGCTCGCGCCCCGGCAGGCATTCCTCGTCTCGCTGCAGATCGATCCTTCGCGCGTCACGAGCGGGCGGGTGCGCGAGATCGCACCGCGCTCCGACAGCGCGACGCGCACCCGGCGCGTCCTAATCACGCTCGACGACCCGCCGCCGGCCTTCCGCGTCGGCACGACTGTCGACGCGCGGCGCGACACGGGCTCGGAAGGCGAGATCCGCCTGCCCGACACGGCGCTCCTGCGGACGGGCGCGGAAGCCTCCGTCTGGGTGGTGGACGAGGCCGCCGGCCGCGTCGCCCGGCGCGCCGTCACTTTCGAGGCCAGCGGCCGCGGCGAGGTGCGGATCACCTCGGGCATCGAGGCGGGCATGCGCATCGTTACGGCGGGCGTCAACTCG
>NZ_JAPZDS010000076.1 GCF_029813115.1 Aureimonas sp. SK2 | reverse complement strand
GTGCCGGGCCTCGGCGTCATCACCGCCCTTTCCGTCGCCTCGTCCTTCGACGACGCATCGCGCTTCCAACGATCCTCGAGTGCTGGCGCCTATCTCGGCCTGACACCGCGACGATACGAGTCCGGCGAGACGAGCCGCAACGGGCGCATCTCCAAACAGGGGAGCCTGATGACCAGGAAGCACCTCTACGAGGCGGCCACGACGCTTCTCACGCGCAACCTGCGCTTCTCCACGCTCAAGGCGTGGGGACTGAAGCTGGCAAAGGCGTCCGGGTTCAAGAAGGCGAGAATTGCCGTAGCCCGCAAGATGGCCGTGATCCTGCACGCCATGTGGAAGACCAACACCCCATTCCGTTGGAGCCAGGAGGCAGCGGCCTAACCGTCGCCGTGCCGCTCCACTGACGACAACGGATGCGTCCCCGCCGGGACGTATGGCGCGGATCAGGCCGTCCCTGAAAATGCG
>NZ_JAPZDS010000075.1 GCF_029813115.1 Aureimonas sp. SK2 | reverse complement strand
CGCATTTTCAGGGACGGCCTGATCCGCGCCATACGTCCCGGCGGGGACGCATCCGTTGAAGTCAGGGAGGCGGCATGGTGGTGACTATGCCGCCGTTTCCTGGCTCCAACGGAATGGAGTGTTGGTCTTCCACATGGCGTGCAGGATCACGGCCATCTTGCGTGCCACGGCGATCCTCGCCTTCTTGAACCCGGACGCCTTTGCCAGCTTCAGGCCCCACGCCTTGAGCGTGGAGAAGCGCAGGTTGCGCGTGAGAAGCGTCGTGGCCGCCTCGTAAAGGTGCTTCCTGGTCATCAGGCTCCCCTGTTTGGAGATGCGCCCGTTGCGGCTCGTCTCGCCGGACTCGTATCGTCGCGGCGTCAGGCCGAGATAGGCGCCAGCACTCGAGGATCGTTGGAAGCGCGATGCGTCGTCGAAGGACGAGGCGACGGAAAGGGCGGTGATGACGCCAACGCCCGGCAT
>NZ_JAPZDS010000074.1 GCF_029813115.1 Aureimonas sp. SK2 | reverse complement strand
TCGGCACGGTCAACAACAACGACATGATCCGCATGCAGCGGCTCACGCCGGAGTTCGAGGCGAAGCACCCGGACATCAAGATCAACTGGGTGACGCTCGAGGAGAACGTCCTCCGCCAGCGGGTCACCACCGACATCGCCACCAAGGGCGGGCAGTTCGACGTCCTCACCATCGGCAACTACGAGGCGCCCATCTGGGCGAAGCAGCAGTGGCTGGCGCCGCTGGAGAATCTCGGCGCGGCCTTCGACATCGACGGTCTCCTGCCGCCGGTGCGTGATGCGCTGTCGCTCGACGGCAAGCTTTACGCCTCGCCCTTCTACGGCGAGAGCGTGCTGACGGCCTACCGCACCGACCTGATGGAAAAGGCCGGGCTGACGATGCCCGAGAAGCCGACCTGGGACTTCATCGCGCAAGCCGCCGAGAAGATGACCGACCCGGCGACCGGCACCTACGGCATCTGCCTGCGCGGCAAGCCTGGCTGGGGCGAGAACATGGCCTTCCTCGGAAGCCTCGCCCGCTCCTTCGGCGCCAACTACTTCGACGCCAACTGGAAGCCGCAGTTCGAGAGCGAAGGCTGGAAGAAGGCCGTC
>NZ_JAPZDS010000073.1 GCF_029813115.1 Aureimonas sp. SK2 | reverse complement strand
GGTCATGAACAGGCGCGCCGTGGGGTTTGTCCTTGCGACCGCCATGAGGCGGCGGTCCAGAACCTTGATCTGATCAAGCATTGAGGCTCTCGCCTTCATCAGTGTCTCGGCAATGAGACGCATCTCCGGGGACGCATCGAGTTCGCTGGCGATGATCTCATCAGCCCGTCCGGTGAACCCTCCGACACGCTTGCCGAACAGAACGCCGAAGGTGCGCAGGAGGCCTCGGATCTCGTTCTCGATCTTGACGCGGATCCGCACCAGCATCTCGCGAGCGACCAGAAGAGAGCGGACCTGGTAGCTGTCGCGGCTCTTGATGCGCACTTCCTTGAACCAGCCGGTCCGCATGATCTGCGCCAGGCCAGCCGCGTCGTTGCGGTCCGTCTTTACAGGTCTCATCTTCAGAGCCGCGTTGGCATGTCGGGCATCGATGCACAGGACCGGAAGACGGCGTGCAGCGAGTTCATTCCAGAGCCACACGGCCAGCGGCCCCGTCTCGAGCCCGACCCGAACGAGGTCAGGCGCCTTTTGCGTCAGATAGCTGGTGATCGCGTCCGGACAGGTTGCGACCTTCTTCTCGGCGAGGATCCGCCCGGCCTCGTCGACGACGCAGATCGC
>NZ_JAPZDS010000072.1 GCF_029813115.1 Aureimonas sp. SK2 | reverse complement strand
CACCCGCGCGGCGACGGTACCGGTCAGGGACAGGTCCGGCGCGATCGGCTCGAAGGCTACGACGTCGACCGCGACGCGCTCCGGCTTCTGCTCGGGCGGGGGCGGTTGCTCGCCGCAGGCGGACAGCAAAAGGAGGATCGACAGCACCGCGCCCGCTCTTGCCGGGCGGCAGCCGTGGACCCATCGGGTAGACCTGACCATGTGAACGCGACCCTTGAGGCATTGCACCGACGGAACGCTTGCATACCTGGCGCCGCGCCTGCCGTGCGCTAGCTCCTACGGACGCGCTCCGCAGCAATCCGTGGCCGCCTATATGACGCGATGCCGTTCCTTTTCAATCCTGATTTCGCAACTCTTGAAAGCAGGCCACATGACAAGACCGTGTAAGAACGCTCACTTGTCCCCGGACTGGCTTAAGGAGTAGGCTTGATCAATGACACTGAATCGTATCATTGATCAAGCCTACTCCTTAAGCCCGCGACCGACACCCGTCCCGAACTGATCCCGCTATTTCGTTTCGAGCGGTGTAGCACGCCCGCCTGTGGTAAAGGGGGCGCCGATCTTGACATGCGCGATGACTGCGAATGAAGCACCCCGAGAAACGTCCGCTTCCGAATACCGGGCCGAAC
>NZ_JAPZDS010000071.1 GCF_029813115.1 Aureimonas sp. SK2 | reverse complement strand
GACCCGCGCGGCGACGGTGCCGGTCAGGGACAGGTCCGGCGCGATCGGCTCGAAGGCTATGACGTCGACCGCGACGCGCTCCGGCTTCTGCTCGGGCGGGGGCGGTTGCTCGCCGCAGGCGGACAGCGAAAGGAGGATCGACAGCACTGCGGCTGCTCTCGCTGGGCGGCAGCCGTTGACCCATCGGGTAGACCTGACCATGTGAACGCGGCCCTTGAGGCATTGCACCGACGGAACGCTTAAATACTTGGCGCCGCGCCTGCCGCGCGATAGCACCTACGGACGCGCTCCGCAGCAATCCGTGGCCGCCTATATGACCCGACTCCGTTCCTTTTCAAGCCTGATTTCGCAACTCTTGAATGCAGACCGCATGACAAGACTGTGTGAGAATGCTCACGTGTCACTGGGCGGGCTTAAAAAGCGAGCTCGTCAAATGATACCGAATCGTAGCATTTATCAAGCCTGCTCCTAAGCGCGAGACCGACACCCGTTCCGAACCGACCCCGCTATTTCGTTTCGAGCGGTGTAGCACGCCCGCCTGTGGTAGAACGGGGACGCCGATCTTGACATGCGCGATGACTGTGAATGAAGCACCCCGAGAAACGTCCGCTTCCGAATGCCGGGCCGAAT
>NZ_JAPZDS010000070.1 GCF_029813115.1 Aureimonas sp. SK2 | reverse complement strand
AAGGCGGGCGACAAGGTAGTGACTGCCGGGTCCCAACTCCTGCGCGAAGGGCAGGTCGTGGAGATCGCACAGGACGTGCCGGCATGAGGATGGTGCTCCGCCTGTTCGCTGTGGTCGCGCTCCTCGGGCTCGCTGGATGCGGCGACGACGAGGCGAGCGAAGCCGCACCGCCGGTCCGGCCGGTGCTCTCGACGGTGGCCGAGGTCTCGCCTCTTCCCGAGCCGACCTTCGCCGGCTCGGTCCAGCCACGCTATTCGCGAGACCTCGGGTTCCGCGTCGCCGGGCGGGTACTCAGCCGCAACGTCGATGTCGGCGACACGGTCGAGGCGGGGCAGTTGCTCGCCTCGCTCGACCCGCAGGCGCAGGCGCTGGCCGTCCGATCGCTGCAGGGAGAACTCGCCGCCGCCCAGGCCCAGGAGGAGAACGCGCGCCTCGCGCGCGACCGCCAAGCGGCCCTCGTCCAGCGCAACGCCAGTCCCCAGGCCCAGCTCGACAGCGCCGAGCAGCAACTGGCCAGCGCGCGCTCGGCGGTCGCCAGCCGCGTCTCCGAACTCGACAAGGCGAAGCAGGAGCTCGGCTACACACGCCTTCTGTCCGAGACCGACGGGATCGTCACGGCCGTCGGCATCGAGGTCGGACAGGTCGCCGCCGTCGGGCA
>NZ_JAPZDS010000007.1 GCF_029813115.1 Aureimonas sp. SK2 | reverse complement strand
CGATCGCCGTCACGGCGAACCAACTGAACGAGCGTGCTCCAACTGATCGCAAGGGCGGCACGCTCTACTCCGAAGACGTCTGGTGACGATCCCGAAGCAGCCTGACCCCACCTGCGGCGACCCTGTTTCGGACGTCTGAAAGGTGGGTCAATTGGTGGGTCAATTGCCGCCCTGATGTGGGTCGAAATCGCTAGGAACGTCGGCGGCGTCGGGCTTCGGTTCGGCGCCGTCAGACTTTATGAGCGTGCAACCGGCTTTTGCGCAGGGCTTCGAAATCGACCGTCTTCGTGGCGTGCTCGATGTGGGGCGTCAGGAGCCGTTCCCATGCCTGCAGCACGTCACGGTGGATTTCTTGCCAGACTTCCGGTGGGGTGCCGTCATCGAAATCATGCGTCACCTGGCGGAAGGGCAACCGGTTGACGTCTCGGTCTGCCATGCGTCGCAGCGAGATCCGCATGCGTGCTCGGATCGCATTCGGGGCCGGGCCTTGGACGTCGAAAAGCGCGGCGGTCAGCGAGTTCTCTGAGATAAATGCGCGCTTGCCGACACCGGCTCTGCGGATCGGCGGGAACACGAATTCGCCGCTAGTTCTATTGACGATCTCTCTTAGCCGATCGGTGAGTTGAATCGAGACGAAAGCGTCATCCCAGTATTGCCGTCCGTTGACATTCGCTCGCTCCATTCCGGCGACGTCGCGCCTGTCGAGGCCGGTCAAAGCGATGAATTCGAGGACACGGGACATCGTCGAATGCATAATGCCGGCGCGACATACGGCGATTAGACGGCCGATCTCAGCGAGAGAAGCCGGTTCGAAATCGTGTCGCACACCGACCGCCGCCGTGGGTTTCCTGGGCTCGACGCTGGTCTCTGTTTGCACGTTGATCCCGAGTTCGTCGTAGAGCGCCATGAACCATTCGTCGGACACCGGAGCGTTTTGACGGTGCTCCGCGTATGCGCGTCTTGCGATCACACGGGCGGTCTCGAGACTGATTTCCGGAGGCGATCCGATGACACGTCGGGTTTCAGGAGCCGGACGGGTGAATCTCAATGTCCACGTGGCGCGCTTTTTGCCCGTTCGCAGTCCTAGGCCAGAGGCCAGGCTGTCGGCAAACGTGATGCGATCGCGGGTCAACGTCATCGCTTTTTGGACGTCTTCTTCAGTCAGCTCGTGTGCCATGCGTGCATTCTATGCAGCGATCGGTTGACGGACGGTTGCGCCAGCTATGACTAGATCTCGATCACCAGCGAGTGGTCGTAGCCCGTCTGCTCTGCATCGAAACCCCGTGGATTGCAGACAACCCGCGTCCGGCCGATCGAGTAGTCGAAGGCGGTATGGACGTGCCCGTGGATCCAGAGATCCGGCTGCCAGCGCTCGATCTGGGCGGACAGGTCGGAGACGTAGCAAGGCGTCAACGGATCGCCTGCGAACCGCGGATCGATGGATCGCTTGCTGGGCACATGGTGCGTGACAACGACTGTCGGGCCGTCGAATGGCTCGGCAAAACGGGCGTCGAGCCAGGCGATCGTTGACTGGAAAATCGAGGCGGCATGCTCGGGCGTGAAGGCGATCTCACGATCGTCGATCCGCCGCCGGATCAGCTGGAAATCTGGCGATCCTTCTCGGGCGTGCTGCATCGAAAGGCTGCGGGCGTCGAAGCCGTAGAGGCGGAAGTCGGTCCAGAGAGTCGCGCCGAGGAAGCGGACGCCGGCATGGATCCACTGCTGGCGCTCAAGAAAGAAGACGCTGCGGGAAACGTCCGCGGCCAGGCGGGCTTCGGCGAGCTCCTGATCGAGTTGGCGGTGATAGAATTCGTGGTTTCCGGCGACGAATACAACGGGCATCGGTGCCACTTTGTCGATCGCTTCGATCGTCCTGCGCAGGCCGTAGTTGGTGTCGCCGGCGATGACCTGGACGTCGTGAGCCGGGCAGGCCGAGTGTAGGAATTGCAGGTCGTCGAGGGGGCAGTGCAGGTCGCTGCGGATCCACAAACGCATGTCACTCTTTCTGATGTTCGCGTTCTAGATGGCGGCGCAAGGCAGCAACGATCGCCAGGCGGATGCCCTCGTCTGCGTCGACGAGCAGGTTGACGGCATCGACGCGGCGAACCCGTTTTTCAATTTCCACAAGCAGCCGGATCGTGTCGGGCTGCAGCGTCCCGACCAGGTCTTCGATAGCAAAGAGCACCATGGCCGGATCGCGGTCGGCGCTGTTCGCTTTTAGCCGGATGGTGCGATCTAGGGCCGCCATATCGAACGGCAGGTCGTCAAATTCGTCAGCCATCTGCGAGCATCGAGCAGCGGGCGAAATTCTCGATCGACGTGTGCGACAGCCGCTCGATTTCCTCAACGTCCGAGGCAGCGATTGCGGCATTCAGGGCTTCCGCATGCCAGCGCTTGGTCTCTTCGAGAACGTCGGGAGGGATCGGGCCGCGGGGCAGGGTGGAGATCACGAAACCAAGGGTCATGAAGCAACTCCGAGCTCAGCCGATTTTCGATTCGCCGGCGAGAACAGGCGTTCGATGATGGCGGTGCGCTCGCTCTCGGAGCGGATGCCGATCTTTGTCAGCCAGAGGATCGTATCGGGGTCAGTGCGCGACACCAGGTCGATCCCTAGCTCGATGATACGATCAACTCCGATCGGAAAGCGATTGTTCAGGACGGTGAGGCGGTCGGCGACGGCGGGGGCGATCTGCATGGGATACTCCGAACAAGAATGCGAAAGGGGTCAGTGCCAGGCTTTGACGGCGGCTCGTGTAGCCAGCGTGGCTTCGACAGCCCGCCGCAACTTGCGTAGCGATCCGCCGGACCAAGCCTTACGGATGACCTCGATTTCGTCCTGCGCGAGGGGAGGCGTCCAACGAGGATCACGGCCTGCGTCTTGATCGAGTTGGCCGATGATTTGGCGAACCAGCGTGCCGATGTGCTGCGGCCCAGGATCCGGCATTCGTACGATGCGGAAGCGGTCACGGAGCGGTGCCGGGACGCCTTCAAGCGAGTTAGCCGTGGCGATGAAATTGACGAAGCTGAGGTCCATCGTCCGCTCGATCGCGGTTTCGAAATAGCTCTCAGCGGTGTGCCGCTCGAGCATCGGCAGGAGGGCATGCAGCAAGCTCCCGTTTCGATCGTTGTGACCCGTTTTCTCGATCTCATCGAGGATCACGAGAGGATTCGCGGTCATCGTCGAGCGGATGAGCTCAGCGGGAACGCTTGCCCGCCGGCTCGACCACTGTGCAGGGGTTCCACCGAAGCTGCCGTCAGCGACCGAGGCGCACGGGTAGACCACGGCTGGTAGGCCGAGGACTTTCCCAACGTGTGTTGCGAGCGTCGTTTTCCCCGATCCCGCACTTCCGAGAAGCAGGACCGGCTGGTGCAGGCGAAACGGCTTCCCAGGCTGCGCGTCACGGAACAGGCTTTCGACGCATTCCTGAGCATGCGGCCAGGCGTCGAGGAAAATCTGACGGATCGCCGGCAGATCGTATTCCGCGATTACGAGTGGTAGCTGCTTGCCGCCGATCGCTGAGAACGACTTCAGCAGAGCGTTCTCGCTGACATTGACGCCGGTCAGGTCGACCTTTTCCAGCACTTGCACGGTCGGTTCGTTGATATCCGTGTCGCCAGCATGGGGCGTGCGGCTGGACGCGCTAGCTGGTAGAGCAACCAGCTCTTTCTTAGCAGCGATCTCTTTCTCCGTTGCCTCGGCTTCTGCGCGCCAAGCAGCTTCTGCCGCCTCGATCTCGAAGTCGGAGACGACCAGCGAGTCGATCTCTTTCTCCGCTACGTAGTCGGCATCTGGCTTCGCAATCGACCGCTTATAGGCGTCACCGATCAGCTGCTGGGTGACGTCCTGAGCAAAGCGATCTCGGGCACGGTCTGATGCCTGGGATCGATCGTGTCGGAACCCACGAAGCCAGCTGCCCACTCCGAAGATCGAGCCCACGAGAAAGCTGAGTTGAGTCTCGATCTCATGGATGCCGCTCTCGAGGATGTCGAGCTCGACCCCTGGGCGCCATTCCCAGACTGCGCCTGACTTCGCACGGTGGCCGACACGCCAGGCGTGGCTCTGCATGCCTTGCGAGAAGGGGATCATGATCGGCGCGTCGTCGATGCAGCTGACAGCATATCCAGCCAGCCGGTTTGCGGCATCGACGTCGCCGTGCAGGGCAAGCATAAAGTCCGCCTGGAGGACGTCCTCCGGCTTGGCTCCGACTGCTATCAGCTCCAGACGCAGCTCGTTGAACGTAATCGGAAGTCGGTCTGCGGATGCGAGCAAGGCCTTGAGATCTGCACCGCCGCGGGGGTGCTTGTCCGAGAGATAGTCGGCGAACAGATGGAGCTGCTGACGCTGATCGGCTCCGGCAAACGGCAGGCCTTGCATCAGGAACTCGATTCGCATGTGGTGCTTCGAGAGCAGTGCTCCATCGACAAGCTCCGTCGAAAGCATGCCGCCGAGGTGGTCGAGCAGGCTTACGTAGTTCAGCTTTTGAAGCGCCTGGATCTCGTTCGTCTTGAGAGCGGTGAGGGGGATCTCGAACCGTTTGGCCTGCATATCGGGGACTCCATCCCCGTTGCAGCGGAGCGATTGGGCTCGGCCGGCGTGGGGTCACTCGTTTCGTTGTCGTGACCTAAACATGCCTCCGACTGATTCCTGGGGCAAGCCGGAGCTTTGATTCGAGATGACCGCCCCGTCACCAATTTCCAGACGATTTTACCGGTCTACCGGCGGGAGCGCGTGTCCCCCACGTGTCCCCAGCGATCGACGGCTCAAACTTGCCAATCGACTTTGGAGGCTAAAACGTCAGCGTTTGCAGTGAGTTGGGAATGGTGCCGCTTAGGTGATTCGAACACCTGACCCCATCATTACGAATGATGTGCTCTACCGACTGAGCTAAAGCGGCCCTGCCTGGGTTTCTCTGCCCGGCGGATGGCGCTCTGATAGCGCCAAAGCGTTTCGGTTTCAAGCGGGTTTGTTGGCGAAGTTGCCCCGAGCCTTACGCCAGCGAAAGGCGCTGACGGGCCGCCGCGTATTCGCCGGCCAAGCGATCGACGAGGTCGGCCACCGGGACGACGCCATCGAGCGAGCCGATGCCCTGGCCTGCCCCCCAGATGTCCCGCCACGCCTTGGCGCCGCTCTCGGCACCGAAGTCCATCTTCGAAGGGTCGCTCTGCGGGAGATTGTCGGGATCGAGACCCGCCGCCTCGATCGATGCGCGGAGATAGTTGCCGTGGATGCCCGTGAAGAGATTGGAGTAGACGATGTCCTGCGCCCGTCCCGCGACCAGGGCTGCCTTATAGCGCTCGTCCGCTCGCGCTTCGTCGGTTGCGATGAAGGCCGAGCCGACATAAGCGCCGTCCGCACCCGCGGCCTGCGCTGCAAGGATTCCGGCGCCGGTGGCGATGGCACCCGAGAGAAACAGCGGCCCGTCGAACCAGCGACGAATCTCCGCGATCAGGGCAAACGGCGAAAGCGTTCCAGCGTGCCCGCCGGCACCGGCAGCCACCGCCACGAGGCCGTCGGCACCCTTCTCGATCGCCTTGCGAGCGAACCGGTCGTTGATCACATCGTGAAGGACGATACCGCCATACGAGTGGACGGCTTGGTTGACTTCCTCGACCGCCCCGAGCGACGTGATGACGATGGGAACCTTGCGGCGCACGCAGACGGCGAGGTCGGCCTCCAAGCGCTTGTTGGACCGATGCACGATCTGGTTGACGGCAAAAGGCGCGGCTGTCCGGCCATCCGGGCCCGGTGCGCGCAAGGCTTCCTCGATCTCGCACAGCCATTCGTCGAGCTGTTCGGCTGGTCTGGCGTTCAACGCCGGAAAGGCACCCACGATGCCGGCGCGCGCCTGCGCGATCACAAGTGCCGGGTGCGAGATGATGAAGAGCGGTGCCCCGATCAGCGGGAGGCGAAGGCGTCCTTGGAGGATCGGGGGAAGGGCCAAAGCTTCTCTCCATCTTTGACGTAAACGTAAGAGAAGCCATAAACGTTTTGCGCCGACGCGCCAAGAGTAGAAGGGGAGCGGCTCGCGTTGCAGCTCCGTCGATACCGATCGACGAGGGCGCGGCGCTCGGCCCGGTGACGGGGTCTGGCGCCTGCCTTTGTGAACGCCGATATGGAGTGCATGCCCGACTTGTTCCCATCTGCAGACCCGGCGCCGAATCTCTTCTCTGACCAACCGTCTCTTGTCGTAAGGGTGATCGACGTCGAAACCGCCGGCCACGGTCTCGCGGACGACGCGGTGATCGAGATCGGGTCTGTCGATCTCGATCTCACGACGGGCCGAATTTTCGACCCTCGCGAAACTCTCGTCGATCCGGGTGGCGTGTCGATCACGCCGGGAGCCCGACGCGTCCATCGCATCAGCGACGAGATGCTGGCTGGGGCGCCCGACTTCGCCACTGCGCGCGCGGCTTTCGGGGGGGCTTCCGTCTATGCCGCGCAGCGCGCTTCCTTCGACCGATCGCGTCTGAAGCTGCCGGGGGCGTGGCTCTGCACCTACAAGCTCGCGCTGCGCGCTTTTCCGGGTGTGCGTGCGCACGGGCTTCAATCGCTGGTGAAGTACGTTCCTCTCGATTTGTCCGATGTGGCGGAGCAGTTGAAGGGGTCTAACCCTCATCGCGCGCTCTATGACGCGCTTTGCACGGCCGTGCTCCTGCGCCGTATCGCCGCCGAACTGCTGCCGCGCTGCCGAGACGCGGCAGACTTCTTGGTTCGGGCAGAGCGCGTCTCAGCCGAGCCGGCGCTCCTGGCACGCCTGCGCTTTGGCCGGCACAAGAACGTGCCGATAGCAGAGGTGCCGCTCGACTATCTCGAATGGCTTATTCGAGAACCGGGAATGGATGCCGATGCGTTGTTCACCGCACGCCATCAAGTCGGCTTGCGCGAGCGGACGGCCCTTGCGGCGATGGCCCGGCCGATGCCGCTGGGCGCATGAGTCCAAGCTGCGCTTCCGGAGCGGGGAATGCCGCTCATCGTTCGCTGCGCCGGGAAGGCCGAACGGCGCGGCAGAAGCGCTGATCTACGCGTAGCACCGGCTGGTTCACGCCAGCGATTGAAGCCGCCAGAACGACTCGATGACATGCCGAAAGAAGCCTGATGTCGCGGCATCCGGACCCCAGGTCGGCTGAGGGCCGAACTCCCTTGGTGTCCGTTCTAAGGTTCCGCGTCCGGTTGCTTGCGCGATCTGCCGTTCCGGTGACGTGTCCCGACCCCGTGCAGCGGTCTTCCACCTCGTACATCGTCAGTCCGCTTCAATTCCAGAAGCGGGCCACCTGACATGCTGGATACTCACTGCCTTTCACGCGCAGAACCCGGTCGGAACGGTCCGATTTCCCGGACGGGTGACGATGTCTAGAGCAATTGGGCTTCGGCGGAAAAGGCTGCCGTCGGATCGGCGAGGTACTCTCGGCTATCGGCCGCGAACCGCCCGACTCGCCTAAGGCCTCGGGCAGGCTATCTATGCCCAGATCACGAGCTAGCCGGACAACTCCTTGCAGCGTTTCGCCGACCTTCTCGACCGTCTCGTGCTCACCCCGTCGCGGAACGGCAAGTTGCGGCTGATGGTCGATCACTTCCGCCATGTGCCCGACCCTGAGCGCGGCTATGCTCTGGCGGCCATCACGGGCGAGCTCGACATCCGGTCCGTGAAGCCCGCCATGCTGCGCGACCTGATGGCCGAGCGGATGGACGAGGTCCTGTTCGGGTATTCCTATGACTATGTCGGCGACCTCGCCGAGACGATCGCGCTTGTCTGGCCCTCGCCGCACGACGGCGAGGTCGTCCGTCGCAACGACACGCCGACGCTCGAACAGGTGGTCACCGAGCTCGACGGCGCCACGCGCGCCGAAGGGCCGCGCCTCGTGGAGAACTGGCTCGATAAGCTCGACTCTTCCGGCCGCTATGCCCTGCTCAAACTGGTGACGGGCTCGCTGCGCATCGGCGTATCCTCTCGGTTGGCGAAGCAGGCACTGGCCGACTTCGGCTCGAAGGACGTCGCCGAGATCGAGGAACTCTGGCACGGGCTGCGCCCTCCCTATGTCGAGCTCTTCGACTGGCTGGAGGGGAGGGCCGAGAAGCCGGTCTCGGCCGCTGCCTCGCCGTTCCGCCCCGTCATGCTGTCGCAGCCCCTGGAGCCGCCTGACTACGGCCGCATCGTGCCGGGGGACTACGCCGCCGAATGGAAGTGGGATGGCATACGCGTCCAGGCGACGGTGGAGCGCGGCGTGAAGCGCCTCTACTCGCGCACCGGCGACGACGTGTCCGGCGCCTTCCCCGACCTGCTCGACTACATGACCTTCGAGGGCTCTCTCGATGGCGAACTCCTGGTGGCGCGCCCGGCTTCCAAGGGCTCCGGTCGCCCGGCCGTCCATCCGCATCAGGGCGCGGTGCGCGACGACATCGTGGTCGGCACCTTTTCCGACCTCCAGCAGCGGCTGAACCGCAAGAGCGTGTCGTCCGCGGTGATGAAGCAGCATCCGGTCTTCCTGCGCGCCTACGACCTCCTACAGGACGGCGCGGACGACCTGCGCGCGCTGCCCTTCGCCGAGCGGCGCAAGCGGCTCGACCGGTTCGTCGCCGGCCTTGAGCCGAGCCGCTTCGACATTTCGCCCTTCGTGCACTTCGAAAGCTTCGACGACCTGTCGCGCCTGCGCGCCGATCCGCCCCATCCGGTGATCGAGGGGCTGATGCTGAAGCGATGGGACTCGGCCTATGTGCCCGGTCGACCGAAGGGGCCGTGGTTCAAGTGGAAGCAGGATCCGCACCTGATCGACGCCGTGCTGATGTATGCGCAGCGCGGCCACGGCAAGCGGTCGAGCTTCTACTCCGACTATACGTTCGGCGTCTGGACGGGACCGCAGGACGCGCCGGAGCTGGTGCCGGTCGGCAAGGCCTATTTCGGCTTCACGGACGAGGAGCTGAAGCAGCTCGACAAGTATATCCGCGACAACACGATCGAGCGCTTCGGACCGGTGCGCTCGGTGCGCGCCGAGCCCGACCACGGGCTGGTGATCGAGGTCGCCTTTGAGGGGCTGGCACGGTCCGGGCGCCACAAGTCGGGCGTCGCCATGCGTTTCCCCCGCGTCTCGCGTCTGCGCTGGGACAAGCCGGCCTCGGAGGCGGACCGACTGGAAACGCTGCAGGCGATGATCGACGGCTGAGCGGCGCCGCTTAACCTCTGCGGCGGATCCGGTGCTTGCATCGCCACAATCTGCCCTCTACCTCGGATGCGAACCCTGGTGGAGAAGACCGACATGGCCGATCGCGTTTCGACGTTTCTGGGCGGCTCGCCGCTGGCGGTCCTCGTCCGGCTGCTGGTGATCTCGCTGCTTGTCGGCATCCTCCTGTCGTGGTTCGACATCCGCCCGTACGAACTCGTCGAATGGGCCAAGGACTTCGTCCAGTGGATGTGGGTCAGCGTCTTCGGATCGCTCAACCGCGTAATCGACTACGTGCTCCTCGGCGCGGCCGTCGTTGTGCCCATCTTCCTCGTCTCGCGCCTGCTGAAGACCGGGCGCGGATAGCCGTCAGACGAACTCGCTCGCCACACGGTGCAGGATCGTGTGGCGGCGCGACAGCGCTTCGATGTCGCGCGAGTAGCCGCCGCCGATGACGCCGGCCACGGGCACGTTCCGCTCGCGGAAGAAGCCGATCACGCGCCGGTCGCGCTCCGCGAGCCCAGCGTCGGTCAGCGACAGCCGGCCGAGCCGATCCTCCGCGTGTGGGTCCACGCCGGCATTGTAGAAGACGATGTCCGGCCGCGCCCGTGCGAAGGCCGTCTCCAAGAGGTCTGGAAGAACGGTGAGATAGGCCTCGTCGCCCGTCCCGTCGGGCAGGCCGAGGTCGAGGTCCGAAACGGCCTTGGGGTGGGGGTAGTTGCGCTCGCCGTGGATCGACAGCGTGAAGACGGCATGATCGTTGGCGAAGATGCGCGCCGTGCCATCGCCTTGGTGGACGTCGCAGTCGAACACGAGAACGCGCCCGACCTCGCCGTCCGAGATCAGCACGGAGGCCGCGACGGCCACGTCGTTGAAAACGGAAAAGCCCGCGCCGCCCTCACGCGCGGCGTGGTGGCTGCCACCGGCCGTGTTGCAGGCGAGCCCGAGTTCCAGCGCGAGCCGGGCCGCCAGCACCGTGCCGCCGGTCGCGCAGCGCGAGCGGCGTGCGACCCGTTCGTCCACGGCGAAGCCGATCGCTTTCTCCGTCGCCTTGTCCACACGCTGGGTCACGACGGCATCGACATAGGACGCATCGTGCGCCAGCTCCAGCCAGCTTTCGGGCGCCGCTATCGGCTGGAAGAAGCCGTTCGGCACCAGTCCGTCCTCCACCAGGATGGCGGCCAGCCGCGTGAACTTCGACATCGGGAAGCGATGCGCCTCGTCGAACCGCGCGTCGAAGGCCGGATGGTGGACGATCGCCAGCGGCAACGGACTTCAGGCCCTCACGGCCGCGGGACTTCCCAGCCGAGCGGCGGCGGACCGGCGAGGATCTCGTCCACCCGGCTGTCGCGGATGCTCGCGATCGTGTCGATGCCGGTCCGGTCGAGATGGCGCGAAAGGTCCTTCAGGATGCGGATCGGCAGGTCCGGCCCGCCGTAGACGAGGGCGGTGTAGAGCTGCACGAGGTCGGCCCCGGCCTCCATCTTGCGCAGGAAGGTCGAAGCGTTCTCGACGCCGCCGACGCCGATGATCGGCACGCTCGGCCCCATCGCGCGCCGGAACATGGCGAGCACGTAGGTCGAGCGGTCGAACACGGGGCGCCCGGACAGGCCGCCCGCCTCGTTTCCGTTCGCGCGGCCCTCGACGCCGTGGCGCGACAGGGTCGTGTTGGAGACGATCAACCCCTCGACCTTGCGATGCTTGGCCGTGTCGGCGATCGCCCAGATCTCGTCCTCGTTGAGGTCGGGAGCGACCTTCAGGAACACAGGGCGCCGCTTGGTGGCCGCGATCGCCGCCGCGCCGTCGCGCGCTGCCATCACGAATTCTAGGAGCCGGTCGAGGTCGGAGCCTTGCTGCAGTGTGCGAAGGCCCGGCGTATTGGGCGACGAGATGTTGACGGTCAGATAGCTCGACAGCGCCTCGAACCGGTGGATCCCTGCGACGTAGTCGGCGATCCGGTCGGCCGCGTCCTTGTTGGCGCCGATGTTGACGCCGACGATCCCGGCCTTGCGCGAGCGCGCCTCAAGCCGCTCGGCTACGTCGGCGTGGCCGTGATTGTTGAAGCCGAGCCGGTTGATCACAGCGCCAGCCTCGGGCAGGCGGAAGACGCGGGGTTTCGGGTTGCCCTCCTGCGGAAGGGGGGTCACCGTGCCGATCTCGACGAAGCCGAAGCCGAGCCGGAGCGCAGCGTCCGGCACCTCCGCGTTCTTGTCGTAGCCTGCCGCCAAGCCGAGGGGGTTGGGGAAGGTGAGGCCCGCCACCTCCGTGCGCAGGCGGGGGTCGATCGGCCGATTGCGCCGCGGCACCAGCCCGCGCTTCAGCGCCTCGACCGATAGCGTGTGCGCCCGCTCGGCGTCGAGCTTGAACAGGAGCGGCCGGGCGAGGCCGTAGAGACCGCTCATCGGACGCTGCCCGGAAACACGTGCACCCCGTCCGGGCCGAGCGGCACATCGGCGACGTAGACCACCGCGTCCATCGACAGTTCGCCATAGAGATGGGGAAACAGAGCGCCGCCGCGCGAAGGCTCCCACTTCAGCGCCGGACCCAGCTTCTCCGGGTCGACGGCGACGACGATCAGCGAGGCGTCGCCCGCGAAATGCTTCGCCGCCGTCTCGCGCACCTGCTCGGCGGTCGAGAAGTGGATGTAGCCGTCCTCGAGGTCGACGGGCGCGCCGGAAAAGCGGCCGGCGGCCTCGGCTGCGAGCCACTCCGACCGGGGTGAAAGCTTGAAGATGAGCGCGCTCTGTTTCATGCGATCCGCGTGCCAGACACGTTGCCCGCCGTCAATCGGCGCCCGCCTCCAGCGCTGAGGTCGGACCCGATGCCGCAACCCCTTCGATCTGCCTGTTCAGGAACTCGGCCATGCGCGCCTCCGAGCGCCCTCCCGCATCGCTGGCGAAGGTCTCGTAGACATGGCACCCGTCCGGTTGGATGCCGAGTTCCGCCTCGTTGCCCGCCGCCAGCCAGCGCGCGCTCATGAACAGCGTGTCGTCGAGAAGAAGATCGCGCGTGCCGACGCTGAAGAGGGCCGGGGGCATGCCCTTGAGATCGGCATAAAGCGGCGAGACCGCGGGGTCTCGCGCGTCTTCGCCCCCGGCGAGGAACCGCCGCACGAACTCGCCGACATCATCGGTGTTCAGGATCAACCGCTCCGGCCCGAAGCGGCGTACGCTCGGCGTCAGCGACAGGTCGAAGCAGCCGGCCACGAGATTGGCGGCCTGGAACGGCGCAAGACCGTGCCGGTCGCGCAGGCGAAGGAGCGTGAGAGCGGAAAGGTGCGCGCCCGCCGACTCGCCGCCGATGGCGAGAAATCCGGCCGGCAGGTCCGCGAGCCGCCCGTCGGCCAGCGCCAGCGCAGCCGCCTCGCAGTCGTCCGGCCCCGCGGGGAACGGGTATTCCGGCGCGAGCCGGTAGTCCACCGAGGCCACGCAGAGCCCCGTCGCGTCCGCGAGGCGCCGAAGGCGCGGGTCGTTCTCGACCGCCTCCCCGAACACCCAGCCGCCGCCGTGGAAATGCAGATAGGTGCCGCGCGCACGCCCATCAGACGGGCGCAGGATGCGAATCGGGATGGTGTGTCCGCTGCCGGACGGAAGGCGGATTTCGACGGCATCCGGATCGGGCGACAGTCCGGGAAACACTCCGAGGCCTTGGCGGCGGGCCGTCCGCACCACGTCCACCGGAAACGACCAGGGGCTCGGCCGGCTTGCCTGAAAGGCGGCGATCTCCGCGTTGAGCCCGTGCAATTCGTCGTCGCGCTCTGCGAAGGCGGCTGCGGGAAGCACGATGTCGCTGGTCATGAGAATGTCTCTCGCCGCGCGTTGCAATGCGGCCATATGGCATGAGGACCGGAGGGAAAGTCGACCATGCAATCCGTCACCCAGCAGTTTCTCCACCGCCTGACCGTCCAGACGCGCGGGCAGGGGCTCACCGACATCTCGCGCGAGATCGCGGCCGTCCTTGCGGCGGAGGGCGCGGGCGACGGGCTCCTGACCGTCTTCATCCGCCACACGTCGGCCTCTCTCACCATTCAGGAGAACGCCGATCCCGACGTGCGCACCGACCTCCTGTCGGCCTTCGACCGGTTGGCTCCGGAGGATGCGCCCTATGTCCACACGATCGAGGGGCCGGACGACATGCCGGCCCACATCAAGACCGCGCTGACCGACACCAGCCTGTCCGTTCCCGTGGAGGGCGGGCGTATGGTGCTCGGCACCTGGCAGGGCCTCTACCTCTTCGAGCACCGCGCGCGCCCGCACCGGCGCGAGATCGTCCTTCACTTCCTCGGTACGGCGCGCGGCTGAGCCGCCACTCGCGCGAAGGTTGCTTTCCCGGAACCCTACGATACCCTCCACTCACGGCACCGTGAGTCTGTCGGGAGAAGGTCGAGCCATGCTGAAGGAATTCCGGGAGTTCGCCCTCAAGGGCAACATGGTCGATCTGGCGATCGGCATCATCATCGGCGCTGCCTTTTCCGGCCTCGTCAACTCCATCGTGGCCGACATCATCATGCCGATCGTCGGCCTCATCACGGGCGGCGTCGACTTCTCCAACCAATTCATCGCTCTGAGTTCCAACGTGACCGCGACCAGCCTCGCCCAGGCGCGCGAGCAGGGTGCGGTCATCGCCTACGGCAACTTCATCACGCTTGCGATCAACTTCGTGATCGTCGCCTTCGTGCTCTTCATGGTGGTCAAGTTCATGAACCGCCTGAAGCGCAAGGAGGAGGCGAAGCCGCCCGAGGCCAAGGAGGTTCCGCGCGAGGAGAAGCTTCTCGAGGAGATCCGCGACCTCCTCGCCAGCGGACGCCCAAGCGTGCGGCCGGGCCAGGTGCCGGGCGGCGACTTTTAAGCGAGCCTTGCCATCCTCCGGGCTTGACGAACGGGGCGGAAAGACCGAGTCCCGGCGCAGCGGACCGCGAACCGTCGGCGGTCCGAACTTGTGTCCGGGACTGCCCTCATGAGCCTTCTGCAACGTCTGCGTCCGGCCGCTCTCGCCGCTCCCGAGAGTGGCATCGTCGCCGTCATCAACCATGCGCGCGGACGCGACGGCCTGATCCCGCTCTGGGCCGGCGAGGGAGACCTCGCGACGCCCGCCTTCATCGCCGACGCCGCCGCCCGATCCCTCCAGGAAGGTGAGACCTTCTATACCTGGCAGCGCGGCATCCCCGAACTGCGGCAGGCGATCGCCGGCTACACCCAGCGCCTCTACGGTCGCCCGACCTCGCCCGAGCGCATCTTCGTCACCGGATCGGGCATGCATGCCATCCAGCTCGTGCTGACCGCGCTGGCAGGCGAGGGCGACGAGGTGGTCTTCGTCTCGCCGCTCTGGCCGAACTTCGCCGCCGCGGCCGGCGTCAGCGGCGCGAAACCCGTCGAAGTGCCGCTCGACTGGACGGGCTCGCAATGGCGCCTCGACCTCGACCGCCTGCGCGATGCGATCACGCCGCGCACGCGCGCCGTCTTCGTCAACACGCCCAACAACCCGACCGGCTGGACGGCCGACGCGCAAACCATCCGCGACATCCTGTCGATCACGCGCGAGGCCGGGGTCTTCGTCGTGGCGGACGAGATCTACAGCCGCTTCTTCTACGCCGGCGACCGGGCACCCTCGTTCCACGACGCGATGGCGGACGGCGACGCGCTGGTCTTCGTCAACTCCTTCTCCAAGAACTGGGCGATGACCGGCTGGCGCGTCGGCTGGATCGAGGCGCCGCCCGAACTGGGGCAGTTGATCGAGAACCTCGTGCAATATTCCAACTCGGGCGTCGCCACCTTCATGCAGCGCGGCGCCGTAGCGGCGATCGAAGGGGGCGAAGCTTTCATCGAAACCCAGGTCGCCCGCGCGGCCGAGGCGCGCCGCATCTTCACCGGCGCGCTGGCTGCTACCAACCGCGTCTCGATCGCCCCGCCGGACGGCGCGTTCTACGCTTTCTTCGCGATCGACGGCATCACCGACGGCATGCGGGCGGCGCTCAGCATCGCCGACGAGGTGGGGGTCGGCCTCGCGCCCGGCGCCGCCTTCGCGCCAAATACTCAGGGCCATCTGCGCGCCTGCTTCCACCGGCGGCTCGACCAGGTCGAGGAGTCAGCCGCCCGGCTTGTGGATTGGATTGGGCGGCAGCCTTGAACCGCTACGCCCAGGCGGGACTGACGATCGCCATCGGGGCGCTCGGCGGCAGCGTCGCGGCCTTCGCCGGCCTGCCGGTCGCCTGGCTCCTCGGCGCGACGATGGCCGTCGTGGTCGCCACCCTGTCCGGACTCACGCTGCGGGTGCCCGACCGGCTGCGGGACGCGACCTTCTTCGTGCTCGGCATCCAGGCGGGGTCGGGCGTCACGCCGGAAGTCGTCAACCAGTTGGCGCTCTGGCCCTTGTCCTTCGCCATCCAGATGGTCGGGGTCGCACTGATCGTTGTGGCGACCAAGGTCTTTCTGGAGCGAGTCTTCGGCTGGGACCGGGAAACCGCTCTCTTCGCCTCGCTGCCCGGCGCCATGTCCTTCGTGCTTGCGGCCGCCTCCGAGACGCGGGCGGACATGACGCGCATCGTCGTCGTCCAGTCGACCCGCCTCCTCCTCCTGATCGGCGCGCTGACCCCGCTTCTCGCCTGGCTTGAAGGCGCCAATGCCATCGAGGGCTCCTTGCGCGGCGGCGTCATCGGCACGCCGCTGCAATATGCGATCCTCGCCGGGCTCTGCGCTCTCTGCGCCTGGATCGGGGTACGCAGCCGCCTGCCGGGGGGGCTGATCCTCGGCGCGCTGTTCGCCAGCGCCTTTCTGCACGGCACGGAAATCGCGCCGGTCGCCGTGCCCAACTGGATCGCCATTCCCGCGCTGGTCGTGCTCGGCTGCTCCATCGGCGCACGGCTTCGCCCCGAACACCGGAGCGCCATGGCCGAACTTCTGACGGCTTCGCTCGGTGCCTTCGCCATCGGGCTCGGTCTGTCGGGGCTCGCCGGGCTGGTGGCTTTCGCGCTGCTCGGCATCGCCTTCGGCAAGATCGCGCTGGCCTATGCGCCGGGTGCACTGGAGGCGCTGACGGTGCTGGCCTTCCAGTTCAATCTCGACCCGGCCTATGTCGCCGCGCACCATGTCGTGCGCTTCGTGGGCCTCGCGCTGATCGTTCCGATCCTCGCCCGCCGCCTGCCGCGGACGCGCTCGGAAGGGAGCGTCGTGCGCAAGGAAGCCGCCCCCGCCGCTTCTGCGCGCGACACGGAAGACGATCCGACGCGCGAGCCCTGATGCGAAAACGCCCGCTCGTCGCGGGCGTTCGTCGGATCGGATCAGCCGCCGGCCTTGGCCAGCACCAGCGCGGGTGCCGCTTCGGCGCGCTCGGTCTCGGCCGGGCGCTGGGAGGCGAAGGGAATGCCCAGCGCCGTCCAGGTCTCGACCAGCGCGTCGCGCAAGGCTGCCACCAGCGCGTCGTCGTGCAGCGGGGTCGGCGTGATGCGCAGCCGCTCGGTGCCACGCGGCACGGTCGGGTAGTTGATCGGCTGAATATAGATGCCGTGGCGGTCGAGAAGCCGGTCGCTCGCCTGCTTGCAGAGGTCCGGATCGCCCACCAGAAGCGGCACGATATGCGTGTCCGACGACATGACCGGCAGGTCGGCGCCCGTCAGCGCGCCCTTCACCGCCGCCACCTGCCGCTGTTGGCCGGCGCGCTCGACGCCCGACTGCTTGAGGTGGCGGATGGAGGCGGCGGCCGCGGCGGCGAGCGCCGGGGGCAGGGCGGTGGTGAAGATGAAGCCCGGCGCATAGGAGCGCACGGCGTCCACCAGCGCGCGGCTGCCGGCGATGTAGCCGCCCAGCACGCCGAAGGCCTTGGCGAGCGTTCCCTCGATCACGTCGAGACGGTGCGCCACGCCCTCGCGGTCGGTGATGCCGCCGCCGCGCGGGCCGTACATGCCGACCGCATGGACCTCGTCGATATAGGTCATGGCGTTGTACTGGTCGGCGAGGTCACAGATCGCCGCGATGGGTGCCACGTCGCCGTCCATCGAGTAGACGCTCTCGAAGACGATCAGCTTCGGGCGCTCGGGATCGGCGGCCTTCAGCAGCTCTTCGAGGTGAGCCACGTCGTTGTGGCGGAACACCTGCTTGCGGCAGCCGGAGCGGCGCACGCCCTCGATCATCGAGGCGTGGTTGAGTTCGTCCGACAGGATCAGGCAGTCCGGCAGGAGTTTGGCGATGGTCGAGATCGAGGCGTCGTTGGACACGAAGCCGGAGGTGAAGACCAGCGCCGCCTCCTTGCCATGGAGATCGGCGAGTTCGGCTTCAAGCTCCACCAGCGGGTGGCTGGTGCCGGAAATGTTGCGCGTGCCGCCGGCGCCCGAGCCCATGCAGGCGACGGCATCCGTCATCGCGCCCACAACGGCCGCGTGCTGGCCCATGCCGAGATAGTCGTTCGAGCACCAGACGGTGATCTCGCGGGCCTGCCCCTCATGGCGCCAGACGGCGGCGGGGAAACGGCCTGCGATACGCTCCAGGTCGGCGAAGACACGGTAGCGGCGTTCTGCGTGGAGAGCCTCGATCGCGGATGCGAAATGCGAGTGGTAGTCGATCATCCGGAACTCCTTGATGAGAGGCGTTCTAAGATCGCGCCCTCGCGAAGTCCACCCGGACAGAATGTCCAAGCCGCCGGTTCAGGCCTTCTCCTCGCTGGATGTGTCCTCGGCGCCGGTTTCGGCGTCCCCCCTCTCGGCCCGACCGCGCGCCTGCTCCTTTCGGCGGCGCAGGTTCTCCCGCAGCGTCTCCTCCAGGCGCTTCTGGCGCTTCAGCTTGGCAGGGTCGATCAGATCGTGGGTCATGAGTGCCTCTAACCCCGCTTGCCCCGGCGCTTCAAGTGAAGGTCGCGCAACATGCGGCGCAGCCCGTCCTCCGTCGTTTCCGGCGGCTGCCAGCCGGTGGCGGTGCGGAAGGCCGCGTCGTCCACGACGAGCGAGCCGAAGAGCCGCTCGTACTGCTCGCGGCGGCCGGCCAGGCTCGCGATCCGGGCCAGCGCATGCGTAGGCAAGGAGAAGAGGCGCGGCGAACGGCCCATTTCCTGGCGGGCGAAGGCGACCATCTCGCCGAGGCTCCAGGGCTCGCCGTCGCAGACGAGGAACGTACCGCCGGCAGCGCTTGGCGCGCCCGCCGCCAGCGTCAGCGCCTCCAGCGCGTTGGCGAGCGACAGGAGGCTGCGGCTGGCGCTGGGGGCCGCGAGCGGCAACGGGACCGGCAGGCTCGACACGCGCAGCAGCGCCGCGACGCCGCCGCGGCCGCCGGGGCCGTAGACCGGCGGCAGGCGCAGAACCGTGCCCTCGGTCGCGCTGCCTTCGAGCGCCCGCCACATCGCGGTCTCGCCCGCGAGCTTGGAGGCGGCATAGGCGTTCTGCGGCCGGGTCGGCGCGCTTTCGTCGAAGGGCTCGGAGGTGAGGGGATGCACGAGATTGGTGGAAGCGTAGACGAAGCGCCGAACGCCATGCCGCGCGGACGTCTCGGCGAGGGCCTGCGTCGCGGAGGCGTTGGCCGCCATCAGCGCCGCGTCGTCCTTGGCGGCCGGCTCGTTGCGCTTCGGGTTGAGCGCCGCCAGATGGATCACGGTGTCCAGACCCTTCGGCCACCCCGACCAGCCGCCGATCTGCCGCAGGTCGTCCGGCGCGCCGTCCTTCCCACGCGAGAGGGCGGTCACCGCATCGCCCTGTCCGGCGAGATGGGCGACGAGGTTCCGGCCAATGAAGCCGGACGCCCCGGTCACGAGAATACGCACGTCGGGATGCTCCCCCTTGCTCTGCCCGCGAACTTGCGGCACTCGCCACCCATGAAGCGCGTGTTCGACATTCTGGCAAGCGGTGCCGGCCTTCTGGTGTTCGGCCCGGTAATTCTCGTGCTCGCCGTCCTCGTGCGGCGCGACAGTCCCGGCCCCGGCATCTTCGCGCAGGCGCGGGTCGGGCGCGGCGAGCGCGTCTTCACCTGCTACAAGCTGCGCACCATGGCGCAGGGCACGGTCTCTGCGGCCTCGCACGAGACGCCGGTCTCGGCGGTAACGCGACTCGGCGCCGCGCTGCGCCGCTGGAAGCTGGACGAACTGCCGCAGCTCTGGAACGTCCTGAAGGGCGAAATGAGCTTCGTCGGCCCGCGCCCCTGCCTGCCGGTCCAAGCGCAGCTCATCAAGGCGCGGCGCGCCCGCGGCGTCTTCGCGCTTCGCCCCGGCATCACCGGGCTGGCGCAGGTTCAGGACATCGACATGTCCGATCCCGAGCGGCTTGCGATCGTGGACGCCGAATACCTGGCGACCCGCAGCTTCGCGGGCGATATTCGGTTGATTCTGCAGACGGTGACCGGCAAGGGGCGGGGGGACCGTGTCGGCACGCACAGGCCCTGAGCCGCTCCGCATCGCGAGCTGGAACCTCCATGGGTTCGTCGGAGAGGGGCGTCGGCCCGATCCCGAGCGGAGCCTGCGCGTGGTTGGGAGCCTCGCCGCCGACATCCTCGCGCTGCAGGAGGTGGACGGGCGCACGCATCTGGGACGCCTTCCCGGCGCCTTCGAGCGATTGCGCGAGGCGCTCGGCGGACATCTCGTGGAGACGCGCCTCTTCGGCCCGCCCGGCCGGGAATACGGCCACATCCTCTGGTCCCGCCATCCGATCGAGTCCTCGACCCTCCATGCGCTGCCCGGCCCCGGCATGGAGCCGCGCGGGGCGATCGAGGCGGTGATTGCAACGCCGCTCGGACGCCTCAACGTCGTTTCCGCCCATTTCGGCCTCGATCCGCGCTGCCGGCCGCGCCAGGCGGCGCTGCTCGCCCGCGTCGCCGACCGGGACATGCCCACCGTCGCGCTCGGGGACTTCAACGAATGGCGCCGGACCGGCCCCGTCCACCGCACCCTTTCGGCAGCATTGCCGGTTCATCGACCCGTTCCCACCTGGCCGGTCGGCCGGCCCTTCGCCTGCCTCGACCGGCTCTACGCCTCGTCAGGCGTCGAGCTGCGCCGGGTCGTCGCCATGCGCGAGGCCGCGCCGGCTTCCGACCACCTCCCGCTTCTCGCCGAGATCGTCTTCTAGCGCCGCGTGCGGGGGTCGAGGCGGTCGCGCAGTCCGTCGCCGATGAGGTTGAAGGCGAGGACCGCGAGTGCGATGGCGCAGCCGGGGGCGAGCGCCAGCCAGGGCGCGGCGCCCATATATGTCTGCGCGTCCGCCAGCATCCGGCCCCAGGAGGGCGCCGGGGGCGGACGACCGAGGCCGAGATAGCCGAGCCCGGCTTCCGTGAGGATCGCGAGACCCATCTGGAGCGAGACCTGGATGGCCATCGCGCCGGCGATGTTGGGCAGGACATGATGCCGCGCGATGGCCGGCCCGCTGCGCCCCAGGGCGCGCGCGGCCGCCACGAAGTCCCGTGCCAGGATCTGGAGCGTCGTCGCGCGGGTCACCCGCGCGAAGACCGGCGTCGTGAAGAGCGCGATCGCTACCGTCGCGCTCCAGAAGCCAGTGCCGAGCACCGCTGCCAGCATCATCGCGGACAGGAGGGGCGGGAAGGCGAAGAGAACGTCCACGCCGCGCATCAGCGCGCCGCCGATCCGCCCCCCGCTCTCCGCCGCGAGAAGCCCGATCAGCCCGCCGGCGAATGCGCCGAGAAGCACGGCCACGAGCGCGGTGCCCAGGCTGTTGCCCGCGCCGAGCATCAGGAGAGACAGAACGTCCCGCCCGAGCTGGTCGGTGCCGAGCAGCCCGCTCGACAAGGGGGCCTCCAGCCGCTCGGCGATGCGAAGGCGCAACGGCGCGGGGGACGGTGTCCAATAGGGCGCCACCAATGCTGCGCCGGCCAGCCCCGCCGCGATCAGGGAGCCCGAAAGGAGGCGCACGGTCCCGCGCCTCACGCGCCCGGCCTCACGCGCGGATCGATCCAGGCTTGTGCGAGATCGACGGCGCCGTTGACCACAACAACGCTCGCCGCCAGGAGCAGCGCCACCGCCTGCAGGGTCACGAGGTCGCGCTGGGCCAGCGCCTGGTAGGCGAGCTGTCCGAGGCCGGGCAGGGCGAAAACGTTCTCCACCAGCACCGCGCCCGCAATCAGGAAGGCGAACTGGAAGCCGACGATTGTGAGGATCGGCGGCAGGGCGTTCGGCCCGCCGTGGCGCAGGAGTGCCGCCGTGTGGGACAGGCCCTTGGCGCGCGCGGTGCGCAGGAAGTCTTCGCCGGCCGTCTCCAGAAGCGCGCCGCGCGTCACGCGGCAGAGCACGGCCGCCTGGGGCAGCGCCAGCGCCACCGCCGGCATCGCGAGCGAGCGCAGCGCCGCTCCGATCCCCGCGTCCCAGCCGGGAAAGCCGCCGGCGGGCATCCAGTTGAGCGTGGTGGCGAAAAGGAGGATCAGGAGAAGGCCGATCCAGAAGTTCGGCACCGCCATGCCCGCCTGCGCGAAGACGACGGCCAGCCGGTCGGCCGCGCCGCCGGGGCGACGCGCCGCGAGGAAGCCGGCCGAAAGACCCAGACCCAGTGCCAGGAGAAGCGCCAGCAGCGCCAGTGGCAGCGTCACCGCCACCCGCTGCGCGATCAGGCCGGCCACCGGCATGCCGTAGGTGATCGAACGCCCGAAGTCGCCGGTCAGCGCGCCGCCGAGCCAGCCGAGCCAGCGCAGGAGAAGGGGCCGGTCCAGCCCAAGCTCCGCCCGGAGCGCGGCCAGCGTGTCCGGCCGCGCCGAGGTCCCGAGCATCACCGCCGCCGGATCGCCCGGCAGGAGGTCGAAGACCACGAAGACCAGGAGCGACACGACGACGAGAAGGGCGAGGAGCCCGGCGAGCCGGCGAAGGAGAAGAGCCGTCAAGGCGATGGCCGAGCTACTCCGTCCAGCGGACGTCGGTCAGGTCGTTGGACGGAATGGGCTCGTCGGCCCAGAGGCCGGTGATCCGCTTGTCCCAGAGGCCGAGCTTGGGCATCACGAAGAGGTAGAGGGCCGGCAGATCCTGGGCCAGGATCTCCTGCGCCCGGCCGTAATGGGCCAGACGCGTCGCCTCGTCGAGCGCGCGCTCCGCCTCCTGGTTCGCGGCGTTGAAGGCCTCGCTGCGATAGCCGAAATAGTAGTTGTCGCGAGCGTAGATGCCGATGTCGAGCGGCTCGGCATGGGCGACGATCGTCATGTCGAAGTCGTGCCCCTTGAGCACCTGATCGACCCAGACCGCCGGAAACTCCGTCGGCACGATCTCCAGCGTCACGCCGATCTCGGCCAGCAGGGCCTGCAGGATTTCCGACGAGCGCGTGGCATAGGTCATCTGCGGGGTGCGAATCGTCGTCTTGAACCCGTCGGGATAGCCCGCCTCGGCCAGCAGCGCCTTGGCCGCTTCCGGGTCGTAGGGCGCGACGCCGGTTAGGTCCACGTAGCCGGGATCGTTCGGCGTATAGTGGCTGCCGATCGGCGTGCCGTAGCCGCTCATCGCCGCCTCGACCAGCCCGGCGCGGTCCACCGCCATCATCAGGGCGCGGCGCACGCGGGCGTCGTCGAAGGGCTTGCGGCGGGCGTTCATGCCGGCCACCACCTTCAGCTCGGTGTTGCCGACGACGCTCGCGAGCCGCGGGTCGTCCTCGAAGCTCTTGTAGAGCTCCGGCGCGCCGAACTCTGGGATCGCGTCGACGTCGCCCGAGCGGATCGCGGCGGCCTGGGCCTGCGCGTCCGCGATGAAGCGGAATTGTGCCTCCCGAAGGGCCGGGCGGTTCGCATCGTCCCAGTAGCGATCAGCGCGCTCCAGTCGCACCCGGTCGCCCGGCCGCCATTCGGCGAAGCGGAACGGCCCGGTGCCCACCGGCTGGGCGCGGTTGGTCTCGGCGGAGCCGGGCTCCACCATCACGGAGGCCGGCCACGCGAGCCAGTAGAGAAGGTTGCCGGACGGCTCCTTCAGGTGGAGCACCAGGGTCGCCGCGTCCGGCGTCTCGATCCGGTCGATGACCTGGAAGAACTGCTTCTGCGGGTTGGTGGAGGCCTCGCCCCGCGCGCGGTCCAGCGTGAACTTGGCGGTCGCCGAATCGAAGGCCGCCCCGTTGTGGAAGGCGACGTTCTCGCGAAGGCGGAACGTCACGGTCTTCCCGTCGTCCGAGACGGTCCAGCTCTCGGCGAGCTGCGGCAGAACCTGCCCCTTGGCGTCGATCCGCGTCAGTCCCTCGAAGACGTTCTGCCAGACCACCTGACCGATCGCGACGGGCGCGGCGATGGTCGGATCGAGCCCCGCCGGCTCGATGGCCATGCCGAGCGTGATCGTGTCGCGCGGCTCGGCGGCGGCGGGCGACGCCATGGCGAGGAGCGCCAGCGCGCCGGCCGTCATGCGCAGGAATTGGGACGAGAGGATCGGCATGCCTGTGGATCTCCCTTCGCGGCACTTCGCGCACCGTCCAAGCCCGTCTGAGGGCGGCCATAGGCACCATAGGCGTCCGCGAAAGTCGAGAGTGCGCTGCGAAGAAAGTCGGTATCCTCCCGGCGACAGAAACTTGACGAAACAGTTCAACAAATCGTAGGCCGGGCCATGCAAGAGGAGCCGGCATGGACCAGATCGAACCGAGCGTGACCCCGCTGGCCCCGGCACCTTCCGCCCGTCGGCTGGTCTCGCGCCTTTCGGCTCCCGTCGCGGATCGTGCGGGGTTCCTGCGCCACCTCCTGGAGCATCTCGACGAGGAAGGCGCTCAGTCCGTCGATCCCGAGGGCGAGACGCGGCTGACGATCTACAACTGCGACACGCGCCTGCGCTTTTCCGGCGAGACCCTGTCGGTCGTGGTCGAGGGCCGGGAGGCCGGGCAGCACGGCGTCGCCAAAGGCGTCGTCGCCTATTATCTCCAACATATCCTGGGCGAGGCCTGCCCGCCGCTGGTCTGGTTCGGCGATGGTGCGAATACCCGCGAGCTCGCCCATTTCCGCGAGATGCGGGTCGTCTCGTCCCACCAGCTCACGCCGCACATGCGCCGCGTTCGCCTGTCCGGCACCGATCTGGCGCGGTTTTCGACCGGCGGCCTCCATGTGCGCCTCTTGTTCCCGCCGAAGGGGCGGGTGCCGGTCTGGCCCCATGCGGGGCCGGCCGCGCTGCCCGTCTGGCCGGAGGGCGATGACCAGCTCGTCACCCGCGTCTACACGATCCGCCGAATCGACCCAGCCGCCGGCCACGTCGACATAGATGTCGTGCTGCATGATCCGCCGGGCGCCGGCTGCCGTTGGTCGCGCGAGGCGCAGCCTGGAGATCCCGTCGGCATGCTCGGGCCGGGAGGCGGCGATGTCGGCCAGGCCGAGAGCACGATCCTCCTCGGTGACGAGACCGCGCTTCCGGCCATCGGCCGCATTCTGGAGGAGATGCCGGCCGAGGCGAGGGGCCACGCGCTGATCGAGGTGGATGGGCCGGACGACGAGCAGCCGCTTCACCACCCGCCGGGCGTCGCGCTGCGCTGGCTGCATCGCAACGGAGCCCCGGCGGGAACGACGACCCTTCTGGAGGATGCCCTTCGCACCGTGGTCACGCCGGGCGGCCCTCCGCCCTTCGTCTGGGCCGGCTGCGAGTTCGAGGCGTTCAAGGCGATCCGCCGGTTCTGCCGCAAGGAGCTCGGCCTCAAGAAGAACGGCCACCTCGTCGTCGCCTACTGGCGGCGCGGCCGGCGGCAGGACGACGAGCCCACCGCCGACGAGGAGTGACCAGCCGTCAGGCCGTCAGCACGACCTTGACGCTCTGGCTGCGGTCGAGCGCCAGGCGGAACGCGTCCGGCGCCTCCGTCAGCGGCCGGCGGGCGGTGACGATCTGCAGGACATCGACCTTGCCCTCCGAGATCAGCCCGACCGCTTCGGCGAACTCCACGTCGAAGCGGAAGGAGCCGCGGAGGTCGAGTTCCTTGGACATCACGGAGTTCGCCGGGATCGGCAGCGGCCCGGCCGCGAGATTGCCGACTTGCACCACGATGCCGCCCCGGCGCACGTTCTGGATGGCCGAGGACAGGCCGGCCGGCGTGCCGGAGACCTCGAACACAACTTCGGGCGGCGTGATCCTCGAGAAGCCGTCCGCATCCTGCGACAGGTCGATTACCGCGTCCGCGCCGAGCTTGGTGGCGAAGGCGAGGGGGGCGGCGGCCATGTCGATCACCGTGAGGTGGCCGGCGCCTTTCAGTCGTGCCGAAAGCAGGGTGAACAGCCCGATTGGCCCGGCGCCGACGATCGCGACCGAACGGCCCGTCAGGTCGCCGGCACGCTTCACGGCATGGAGGCAGACCGCGAGCGGTTCGGCCAGCGCGGCGGCTTCGATCGAGACGTGGTCGGGCACCGGAACGCATTGCCCCGGCGTCGTGTCGAAATAGCTGGAGAAGCCGCCCTGCATGTGCGGGTTCTTCGAGGCCGAACCCATGAAGAACACGTTCTCGCAGAGGTTGGCGCGGCCCTCGCGGCAGCGGGGGCAATGGCCGCAGGGCCGGAACGGGTTGACCGCAACGCGCGTGCCGGGCTGGAGGCCCGTGACCTCGGCGCCGACCGCCTCGACGATGCCGGAAATCTCGTGGCCGAGCACCAGCGGCTCGCGCACCACGTAGTCGCCCGTCTTGCCGTGGCGGAAGTAGTGCATGTCCGAGCCGCAGATGCCGCCCGCCCCGAAGCGGATGCGCACGAGGCCGGGTGCGAGGTCGCCGAGGTCGCGATCCACGACCCGAAGGTCCTCTGCGCTGAAGATCGTCGCTGCGCGCGCGCTGTTCATTGGATGAGTCCCATCTGCGTCGGAAGCCAGAGCGTTACTACGGGGAAGAAGGTGATGACCAGCAGCGCGACGAAGAGCGGCACGAGCCAGGGCAGGATGGCTATCGTCGTTCGCTCGACGGAGAGCTTGGCCACGCGCGACAAGACGAAGAGCACCATGCCGAGCGGCGGGTGGAGCAGGCCGATCATCAGGTTCAGCGTCAGGATCAGCCCAAAATGTACGGGGTCGATGCCGAGGCGCAGCGCGATCGGAAGGAGGATCGGCACGACGATGGTGATGGCCGCGATCGTGTCCAGAAAGCAGCCGATGACGAGGAGAAGGACGTTCACGAGGATCAGGAAGACCCACGGATTGTCGGTGATCGCCAGGATCGCGTCGGACATGAGCTGCGCCGCCTGACTGACCGTCAGAAGCCAGGCGAAGACGGAGGCCGCGGTGACGATGAAAAGAACGGAGGCCGTCGTCTCGATCGTGTCGAAGCTCGCCTTGGCCAGCGTTCGAAAGGTCATGCTGCGGTAGCGCACGAGGCCCAGGAACAACGACCAGATGACCGCCGCGACGGCGGCTTCCGTCGGCGTGAACCAGCCCATCGTCATGCCGCCGATCAGGATGACCGGCGTCATCAGCGCCATTACGGCCGAGAAGTCGTAGTACCAGTCAAGCGCGACGAGCGCCGCAAGCGCGATCAGAACCGAGAGGTTCAAGGACAGGCCGAGATAGACCAGCAGGTAGACCGAGATCGGGAAGAGGGCGACGATAAGGATTTCGAGCGAGGCCGACATCAGCCTGCGGATCTCGAACGGCGTGTCGGATCCCCAGCCCTTGCGATAGGCGAAGATCGCGACGGTGATCATCATCAGCACCGTCATCACCACGCCGGGGACGATGCCGGCCATGAAGAGAGCGCCAATCGAGACGTTCGCCATCATGCCGTAGATGACGAAGGGCAGCGACGGCGGGAAGATCGGTCCGAGCGTCGCCGAGGCGGCGGTGACGCCGACGGCGGCCTCCACGGGATAGCCGTGGTCCTTCATCGCCTTGATCTCGATCGTGCCGATGCCGGCGGCATCCGCCAGGGCGGTTCCCGACATACCGGAGAAGATCACCGAGCCGATGATGTTCACCTGCGCGAGGCCGCCCTTCATCCAGCCGACGAGCGCGACGGCGAAGGCGTAGATGCGGCCCGTCACGCCCGCGATGTTCATCAAGTTGCCGGCCAGGATGAAGAAGGGCACAGCCAGCAGCGGGAAGCTCTCGACGCCGGCCATCATGCGCTGGGCGATGATGATGTCGGGCGCGACGCCGTAGATCGCGAGATAAAGGCCCGAGGCCACGAACATGGAGATGGCGACGGGCACGCCCACCACCATGAGAACGAGAAAGGCGCCGATGAGAAGCAGCATGGATTATTCCCCCAGGCCGTCGAAGGCGCCGGGGCGCTCGAGTACGGAATAGCCCCGCCGCCAGTTGCCCCAAGCCACTTGGATCGCGCGCAGGAGCATCAGCACGAAGGCGCCGAAGACGGTGTAGAAGACGATGGAGCGCGGCAGGTCGACCGTGACCATCCGCTCGCGCGAGACGATGTTGACGTATCGCCACAGGAGGTACGAGGCATAGGCGAAGAAGGCGATGCGCAGGACGTCCACGAAGGTGGACAAGACGCGCGCCCATCCGGCCGGAATGTAATGGTAGAGCACGTCCACCTGAATGTGCCGGGACATGCGCACGCAGGCGACGGCGCCGAGAAAAACGACCACGATCAGGCAGTTGATCGCGATCTCCTCCGTCCAGGCCAGGCTGTTGTTCAGGACGTAGCGCGTGAAGAACTGCAGGAAGACGCAGACCGCCATGCCCCAGAAGACGAGGAGCGTGACCCAGTCTTCGAACGCGTAGGGGCTGAGATCGGCCGTGGGAGCCGGATCCTCGAAGGCATGGGCGATCTCTTCGGGTGTCGCTTGGGTATGGGGCTCTATGGCCATGACGGTTCCTCGCCGGGCGCTCGGCCCGGCCTGACGTTCGGCGCGGAAGGACGGTAGCCGCCCCGCCGCGCCCCGATGGGCAGAGGCGCGGCGGCAAGAGACGTTACTGGACGGCGCGGATCGCGTCGTAGTCCGCCTGGCGGTAGCCGTAGCTCTCGAGCGGCGACTTCTCCTTCACGTTCTTCTCGAAGTCGGCCTTGTCCACCTCGACGACGTTCAGTCCCTTGTCCTTGAAGGTCTGGACGAGCTTGGCCTCGCGCTCCTGCACGACCTTGGTCGCGCGCTCGGCGGCTTCCAGCATAACGTCGGTGAAAATTTGCTTGTCCTCGTCCGAAAGCGACGCCCAGCGGGTCTGCGAGACCACCGTGTTGAGGTGGTCGACGATGTGGCCTGTGAGGGCGATCGTCTTCTGAACCTCGTAGAACTTCTTGGCCTCGATGGCCGTCAACGGGTTCTCCTGCGCCTCGACGGTGCCGTTCTGGAGGGCGAGATAGACTTCCGCGAAGGCGATCGGTGCCGTGTTGGCGCCGCAGGCGCGGGGCATGGCGAGATAGGCCGGCACATCAGGCACCCGCATTTTCACGCCCTGCAGGTCGGCGCAGGTCTTGATGTCCTTGTTCGCTGTGGTGTGGCGCGTGCCGTAGTAGGTCACGGCCGTGATGTGGTGGCCGGATTCCTCCTCGTATCCCTTGGCGAGCTCGCGGAAGATGTCGCTTTTCGTATAGGCGAGGAGGTGTTCCGGGTTGCGGAAGATGTATGGGTAGTAGGTCACGCCGATCGGGGTGAACTCGCGCGAGGCGAAGCTCGAGCCGGAAATGATGATGTCCACCGTGCCGAGCGTCAGGCCCTGGTTGAGGTCGGCCTCCTTGCCGAGCTGCGACGCCGGGAAGACGTTGATCTCGTAGCGACCGTCCGTGCGCTTCTTGATCTCCTCGGCCGCCCAGACGGACTCGGTGTGGAAGGGCTCGGTCACCTCGTAGACATGGCCCCAGGTGAGCTTGGTCTGCGCCAGGGCACTGCCCGACATCAGGGTGGCGAGGGCAAGTGCGCCGAGCGCCCAGGTCGTCTTCGTGCTCATATGTGGTTCCTCCCGTTGGATCCGGCGCCGGCCTTTGCCGCGCGCCGTGGTGCGGACTTGGCCGGCGTCCTCCTGCCGTCCTTGCCCAAGCCGGCGTCCTCGCCGAAACTGTGTTGGAAGCGGACCTGCGACTGCTGCAGGTGGCGGCGCATCGCGGCCTCGGCCTCGGCCGGGTCGCCGGCGGCGATCGCATCGCGCACCGCTTGGTGCTCGGCGAAGGCGACGCGCCAGGTCTGTCCCGTCTCGAAATACTCCGAGAGCCGCGCGAAGTAGGGCGTCATGCGCTGGTCGAAGAGATCGCCGATGAAGCGCGTGATGACGCCGTTGCCGAGAATGCCGGCGACGGCGACGTGGAATTCCCGGTCGAGCGCGATCGTCTCCGGCGACGGATGGGTTCCGTCCTCCATCCTGTGGAGCAAGTCGTCCAGCGCGGCCACGTCCTCGGCCGTCGCCTTCTCGGCCGCCTCGCGCACGAGCGCGCCCTCGATCAGCTCGCGCGCCCGCAGGAGTTCGAAAGGCCCGGCAATCTCGCCGGGCATCGGTTCTTCGGCCGGCGGCGCCGTCACGTAGATCCCCGAACCGACGCGGATGCGGATGCGGCCCTCGACCTCCAGCGCGATCAGCGCCTCTCGGACCGTCGGGCGCGAGATGCCGAGCCGCTCCGCCAGCTCACGCTCCGTTGGCAGGCGGTCGCCGACCCCGTACTCGCCCGTTTCGATGAGGTGACGGAGTTGGTCGGCGACCTGGCGGTAGAGGCGGCGCGGTTCGATGGCTTCGAGCGGCATGTCGGCTGCAACCCTCCCAAGCCGCATCCTGGCCAATTGATCTGACCAATTGGCCAGATACTGTCGCCCGCTGACGTGCTCGTCAAGCCTTCGTTACTTGGCGGGGGTGAGGCGGAGGAAGGCTGCCGTGTCGGGATCGACGGGGATGCCCTCCATGGCGCGCCGAGCCTCGACGTCCCATTCGCGATCGCCGGGTGCCATGACCTTGCCGCCCTCGACCGGCGCGACGGCCCGCAGCGCGTCGAGGTAGCGCCGCATGCCGTCGGCAAACAGCGCGGCGCCCGCGAATCGCTCCGGATCGATCGCCAGGAAGAAGTGGCCCATGTTGCGCGGCGTCGAGATGTCGACGTCGCCGACCATCGGAATGAACTCGTGGTCGAGCGTGGTGCCGTTGAGAATGCCGGTCAGCAGCGTCGCGACGCCCGCCAGCGCGGCGCCCTTGAAGCCGTAGCCCTCGCCGCCGAGCGGCAGCAGCATGTCGGCGGCCTTCGGGTCGCGCGTGGCCAACCCGTTGGTGTCGGCGGCCACGCCCGGCGGCAGGATCTGGTCGAGCGAGCGGTAGAGGAGAACGCGGTTCATCGGGATGGACGAGGTCGCCATGTCGAGGAGCCAGGGCTTTTCGCCCGCCACAGGCGCGGCGAAGGCCAGCGGGTTGGTCCCGTGGAAGGCTTTGGTCCCGTCGAAGAGCCCCACCACCGAATCGGTGTTGGTCGTGGCGAAGCCGATCATGCCGGCCTCGGCGATGGCCGCGGCATAGGCGCCGGCCGCGCCGAGATGCGACGAGCGCACCGCGCCGACCGCCCCGATCCCGCTCTCGCGCGCAAGCTCCACCGCGAAGGCCGCGGCGCGGTAGCTCGTGAGGTGCCCGAGCCCGTCGTCGCCGTCCACCGTGCCGGTCGCCGCCGCCGTGCGCTTGACCGTCACGTTGGGGCGCGGGTTGACGCGTCCGCCGGCCATGACCTTGCAGTAGTGCGGAACGAGCCGGACGCCGTGGCTGTCCACCCCGACGCGCGAGGCGTGCATCAGCGCCCGCGTGGTGGCATCGACCGATTCGGCGGAGGCGCCCGCGCCCTCCAGCGCCGCCCGGACGCTGCCCTCAAGCCGTGCCGCGTCGATCAGAATCGCGCTCGTCATGTCCCGTATCCTCCCGATGTCCTGGATGGCCCGCCGTAGCGCGATCCGCCCTCCCGGCGCAAACGACCGTTCCGTCAGCCGGCTGATCGTGGGGATGGAGGCAGAAGCCGTTTGAGGCCGACGCCGTTCGCGGCTATCGCAGGAGGTGAGGGGCCGCCGCCGTCGAGAGGCTCCGGGGGAGGACGAATGAGCGAACGGCCCTTGGTGATCGTGGCGCCGCATCCGCGGACGCTGGACATGATCTTCACGCCCGAGGCGCTGGCCGAGTTCCGCGAGCGCTACGAACTTGTCGAGACGACGACCGGAGCGATCGATGCGCTGCCGTCGGAAGTGCTGGCTCGCGCGCGTTATCTCGTCGGCCAGCCGGACATCTCCGACACGCTTCTCGCGGCAATGACGGGCCTTCGCGCCATCGTCAACGTCGAGGGCAACTTCACCGATAACATGCCCTATGCGGCTTGTTTCGAGCGGGGCATCCACGTCCTGATCACGAGTTCGGTCTTCGCCGAGCCCGTGGCCGAGATGGGTCTCGGCATGGCGCTGTCGCTGCATCGGCAGATCGCCCAAAGCGACGCAGCCTTCAAGCGAGGCGACGAGGTCTGGGGCCTCGACGGCAACGGATCGGCGCAGCTCCTGTCGCGATCGCGTATCGGCATCGTCGGCTTCGGCGATCTCGGCCGTGCCGTCTGCCGTCTACTCACGGGGTTCCGCGCCAAGGTGCGCATCTACGATCCCTGGCTTCCCAACGCCGTCATCGCCGAGCACGGCGCGAAGGGCACCTCGCTCGACGACATTCTGGCGAAGTCGGACACGGTCTTCGTCACGGCTTCGGTGACGGCCGACAATCAGCACCTCTTCGACGCCAGGGCCTTCGCCGCGATGAAGCCGGGCGCCGCCTTCGTCCTCCTCAGCCGCGCGAGGATCGTGGATTTCGACGCCATGCGCGAGGCGGCCGCAAGCGGGCGCATCAAGGTCGCGACCGATGTGTTCCCGGACGAGCCGCCGGCCGCCGATGACCCCGTGCGTTCCGCGCCGAACATGCTCCTGTCGGCACATCGCGCCGGCGCGCTGGATGTCGTCTTCAAGCGCATGGGCGATATGCTGCTCGACGATCTCGAGCTGATGGACGGGGGGCTGCCGGCGGTGCGCTGCCGCCGCGCCGAGCGCAAGACCGTCCGCCGCATGCGCTCCAAACCCGTTTCCAAGAGCTGAGAGCCTCCGATGCTGAAGAACATCCCGCCGATCATCACGGCCGAACTCCTGACAATCCTCGCCGAGATGGGTCATGGCGACGATCTCGTGCTGGTCGATCGCAACTACCCAGCCGAATCGACCGCCGCGGAGACGGTGACAGGAACCTGCGTCCAGCTCTCCGGCGTCGGCACGACGGAGGCGGCGCGCGCCATCCTGTCGCTGTTCCCACTCGACTCCTATGTCGAAGCGCCGGTGCGCCTGATGGCCGTGGTCGGCGACCCGGACGCCGTGCCGGCCGTCCATGCCGAGATGCAGGAGGTCGTGGATCAGGCGGAGGGCAAGGCGATCGCGATCGAACGTGTCGAGCGCTTCGCCTTCTACGACGCCGCCAAGACTGCCTATGCCGTGGTGCGCACCAGCGAGGCGCGGCCGCATGGCTGCTTCATCTTCAAGAAGGGCGTGATCTTCGACTGAACCCACAGGAAATTTGACGGGAGAAGTCAGGTTTTCTACAGCTCGCCCGACGGCTCTTCCGAGCCCATGATACGGAGACCGGGCAACGCGCGACGGGCGCGTGCCCGGCCCAAGAGGGTGCCATGCTCGCGCGATTCTTCTCCTACTACGCCCCGTGGCGCGGGCTCTTCGTGCTCGACTTCTCCTGCGCGGTTCTGTCGGGCCTCCTGGAGCTCGGCTTTCCGATCGCGGTGAAGCTGTTCGTCGACGACCTCCTGCCGAGCGGCAACTGGAGCCTGATCGTCGTCGCGTCCCTCGGGCTTCTCGCGATCTACGTCCTCAACACGGGGCTGATGGCCGTGGTCACCTACTGGGGCCACATGCTCGGCATCAACATCGAGACGGAGATGCGCCGCAAGGCCTTCGAGCATCTCCAGACCCTCTCCTTCGGCTTCTTCGACAACCAGAAGACCGGCCACCTCGTCGGCCGCCTGACCAAGGATCTGGAGGAGATCGGCGAGGTCGCCCATCACGGCCCGGAAGACCTCTTCATCGCCGTAATGACCTTTATCGGCGCGTTCTTCCTGATGCTGAGCGTCCATGTCGAACTGGCGCTGATCACCGCCGTCGTGGTGCCCGTCGGCTCCTGGGTGACGACGCGCTACGGCAGCCGCATGACGGCCACCTGGCAGGCGATCTACGGCTCGATCGGCGACTTCAACGCGCGGATCGAAGAGAATGTCGGCGGCATCCGGGTGGTGAAGAGCTTCGCCAACGAGGAGTACGAGCGCGCGCTCTTCGCCCGCAACAATGTCGGCTACCGCGCGCGCAAGCTCGACGCCTACCGCATCATGGCGGTCAGCCAGTCGCTGAACTACCTGACCATGCGCCTGACGCAGGTCATCGTGATGCTGGCCGGCACCTGGTACGTCATGGCGGGCGAACTGAGCTACGGCGGCTTCGTCGGCTTCCTGCTGCTCGTCGGCGTCTTCTTCCGTCCGGTCGAAAAGATCGCGGCCGTCCTCGAGACCTATCCGAAGGGCATCGCGGGCTTTCGCCGCTACACCGAGTTCCTGGACACGAAGCCCGAGATCGCCGACGCACCGAACGCAAGAGAGCTTCGGGGTGCGAAGGGCGCGATCGCCTTTCGCGACGTCCGCTTCGCCTACAAGGACTCCCGCCCCGTCCTCAAGGGCATCGACCTGGACATCCGCGCCGGCGAGACGATCGCCTTCGTCGGCCCGTCCGGCGCCGGCAAGACCACGATCTGCTCGCTCGTGCCGCGCTTCTACGACGTCAGCGGCGGCGCGATCCTGATCGACGGGCAGGACATCCGGACCCTGACGCTTGCCTCGCTCCGCCGCCATATTGGCATCGTGCAGCAGGACGTGTTCCTGTTCGGCGGTACGGTGCGCGAGAACATCGCCTATGGCCGGCTGGACGCTTCCGAGGCCGAGATTGCGCAGGCCGTCGAGCGCGCCCATCTGACGGAGACGATCGCCGCCCTCCCGGACGGGCTCGACACGGTGGTCGGCGAGCGAGGTGTCAAGCTGTCGGGCGGCCAGAAGCAGCGCCTGTCGATTGCCCGCATGTTTCTGAAGAACCCCGAGATCCTGATCCTCGACGAGGCGACCTCGGCTCTCGATACGGAGACGGAGCGGGCGATCCAGGCCTCGCTCGGCGAACTCGCCAAGGGCCGCACCACGCTCGTCATCGCCCACCGCCTTTCCACCATCCGCCATGCCGACCGGATCGCCGTGGTGGTGGACGGGCGGATCGCCGAACTCGGCACTCATGCCGAACTGACAGCTCTGGGCGGCGCCTATCGGCGGCTGACGGCGGCGCAGGAGCGCCTCCACACGGGAACGGACGCGCGGGAGCGTCCGGCGGCCGAATAGCCGCCGGAGCCATTCCGCGTCAGGCCGGCATCGACCGCCAGCCCCAGCGTTCCGCGAGCGCGAGGCAATTGGCGGCGGTCTCGACGCTGCCGGTCGTGCCGACGCTGCGCAGCGAAGCGGCGGCGCTGGCATGGGCGAGCTTCAGGCACTCCTCCACCGGCCGAGCCTCGTGGTAGCCGTACATGAAGCCCGCCGCGAAGGCGTCGCCGGCCCCGTTGGCGCCGCGCACCTCGCCCTGCGGCACGTTCACCGACGGGTGGCGGTGCACCGCGCCGTCGCGGGTGAAGGCGATGGCCGCGCGCGGGAAGTGGATGGCAAGCGCCTTTATGGCGGTGCCCTCCATGATGCGCCGACCGGCCGCTTCGCAGGCCGCAAGGTCGGTCTCGCCGCCTTGCGTCGTCTGCGTGCCTGTGATGGCGCCGATCTCGTAGTCGTTGATGACCAGCGTATCGAGATGCGGCAGGCAGGGCTCGGTCAGTTCGCGCAGGCGCTCCGGTGCGATCTGGAGCAGCTCGAAATTGGTCTCCAACCCCGCCGCCCGAGCCGCCTTCAGCGTCGCGACCCAGCCGTTCACCTCTCCCTTCCAGGCATTGTCCATGACGTCGTGGATGCCCGGAAGGCCAAGATGGAAGATGCGCGCCGTGGTCTGCGAGAAGTCGAAGTGGTCGGGCGAGAGGAGGGCGCTCGTCCCCTGGTGGAAGATGTGCGTCCGCTTGCCGGTGTCCCGCGCGCTGTAGGCGTCGGTGTAGTTCGTGCGCCCGCCCTCGATCACACGCATGCCGCTGCGCTCGATGCCGTTCTCGTCGGCATATCGCAGGAGGATGCGGCCGTCCTCGTCGTCGCCGACGCAGCCGATGGTTGCCACCGGCATGGACGGGTCGAGCCGCCGGATGTCGATGCCGAAGTTGCAGGCCGAGCCGCCGCCTTCAACCGTCTCCTCGAGGATGCGCGTGACGGTTTCCTCGACCGGCCAGCGGTCGAGGAGTTTGTTGTGATCGGCGCACCAGGTTCCCCCGGTGAGAAAGCCGCGCCGCTGCGCCGCCGACATGGGCTCAGGCTCCCATCTTCAGCGACGGATCGGTGATTTCCAGGTCCTCGGCCAGCGGCTTCTTCGGCCGGATGCCGTTCTTCTGGAGGTGGTCATGATAGGCCTTGGTCGCCTCCTCGGAGGAGATGTCGTCCTCGATCACCGAGCGCATGGCGCGCACGATGGCCTTGGAGTCCTCGGCGAAGAAGATCTTGCGGCCGAACAGCGCGACCCGCGCGCCGTACTTCTCCGCCTGCTTCACCATCTCCAGCGTGTCGCGATTGGTGGAGGAGGCGCCGCCGAGGATGCCGACGATCAGGTTGCCGGGGTCGTAGGAGGCCAGCTCCTCCGTCGCCTTCGGGCCGTTGTAGACGACCTTCAGGAACTCCGGCCGATCGTGCTTCGAGACGCCCGCCAGGATCTTGGCGATGAAGTCGTTGTTGTAGGTGTAGAAGTCCGAGCCCGGCGCCTTCACCTCGAACTGCGGATTGAACACCTCCAGGAAGTGGCGCACGCCCGCCGACGAGGCCTCGTCGCGGAACTTCGCATAGGCCTCGATGGTGCGCAGGTCCTGATCGAGGTCGTTGAAGAAGGTCACGGCATAGAGGCCGAGATCCGATACCGGCTTCACCCGATCGAGCCGCGCGGTGCGGAAGGGCACGGTCGGCAGGTGCTTGTAGTTCGCGCCGCGCCAGTGCCAGATGTCGCTGCCGTCGTTGAGCCGCACCGCCGCCGTCACGTCGGAATTGGCATAGGTCCCGCGCTCCTGAAGGTATTCGGCCGAGGAGAGCGACGTCAGCATGATGTCGACGAGGCCGGACTTCACCATCTCCTCCATCCCGTCGCGATAGACCTTGATGGGGCGCATGCGGCCGGTCGGCTTGCCCTCGGCATCGAGTTCCGGCCCGGCCGTGCCGACGCCCAGCGCCATGTCGCCGTCCTTGGCGTCGGCGATGATGAAGTCCTTTGGCGTGTACTCGCCGCGCCGGATGCGGGCGAGCTTGAGGTCCATGGTCTTGGCGGTGTTCATGGGTATGCGCTCCGAATGATGCGGATGATGAGGAGAGGAGGGAGCCTCAGGCCGAGACCTTGCGGATCCACTGGTCGAGGCCGACGGCCACGATGATCAGGAAACCGACGGCGAACTCCTGCCAGAGGGCGTCGAGACCGGAAAGGGCGAGGCCGTTGCGGAAGACGCCGACGATCAGGGCGCCGATCAGCGTGCCGACGATCGAGCCGCGCCCGCCGAAGAGCGAGGTACCGCCGATCACCACGGCCGTGATGGAATCGAGGTTCGCCGTGCCGCCCGAAGTCGGGCTGATGGCGCCGACGCGGCCGATCAGCACCCAGGCCCCGAGTGCGCAGATGACCCCCGCCAGCGAATACACCGCCAGGAGCACGCGCCGCGTGTCGATGCCGGACAGGCGCGCGGCCTCGGGATCGTCGCCCGTCGCGTAGACGTGGCGGCCGAAGGCGGTTCGGTTCAGGATGTACCAGACGGCCGCCGCCACGAGCAGCGTGAAGATGGTGCCGAAGGTCAGACGCGCGCCGCCGCCCTGGATGGCGGTCGCGGTGAGCTGGAGGAAGGGCGCCTCGGCTGCGACTTCCTGCGAGCGGATCGTCTGCGAGCCGCTGTACCAGAGGAAGATCGCGCCGAAGATACTCCAGGTCCCCAATGTAACGATGAAGGGCGGAAGCTTCACATAGGTGATGAGCAGTCCGTTCAGCGCGCCGCAGGCCAGGCCGACGCCGAGGCCGATGCAGAAGGCGAGCTCCGCCGGAACGCCCATCACCACGGCCAGACGGCCCATGACGACGGTCGCCAGGATCATGATCGCACCGACCGACAGGTCGATGCCGGCGGTGAGGATGACCAGCGTCTGGGCAATGCCGATGATGGCGATGATCGTCACCTGCTGCATGATCAGCGACAGGTTGAAGGGCTGGAAGAAGCGCGAGCCGACGATCAGGCTGAACACGAGAAGGCCGACGACGAGGACCACGAAGGGCACGATCGTCGGATACTGGTGCAGGACATGCTGCAGCCGCCGAAGGGGCGATCGCCGCTCCTCCGCGAAATGGGCCACCGCGTCCGCATTGTTCGCGGCCGGGTCGATGGGGGACATGGGTTCCGACCTTTCGTCTGCGACCGGTGAGGCGGCCGATGCGGGATGCCTGTCCCGCATCGGTTCGATCGGGCGCCGCCTTAGGCGCCCATGGTGTCAGGCGAAGGGGATTAGCCCCAGCACTTCTTCAGCGCCTCCTCGGAGGTGATGGATTCCACACCGTCCACCGGCTTGTCGGTCACGAGCGTCACGCCCGTGTCGAAGAAGTCGAGCCCCTGCGTCGCCGCCGGCTTCTCGCCCGTCTTCTTGAAGTTCACCACCGCCTCGACGCCTTTGGACGCCATCAGCAGCGGATACTGCATGGCGGTCGCGCCGATCACGCCGGCCTTGACGTTCTCTACGCCTGGGCAGCCGCCGTCCACGGAGGTGATGACGACCGAGCCTTCCTTGCCGGCCGCCCTGATCGCCTCGTAGGCACCCGCCGCTGTCGGCTCGTTGATGGTATAGAGAACGTTGAGGTCCGGCTCCTTCTGGAGCAGCAGCTCGGCGCCCGTGCGCCCGCCTTCTTCCGAGCCCGCGCCCCACTGGTGGCCGACGATGCGCGGATCGTCCTCGTCGAGGTAGCGGCTCATGTCCTTCGGGTCGATGCCGAAGCCCTTCATGAAGCCCTGGTCGCGCTGGACGTCCACCGTCGGCTGGGTCTCGATCGCGTCGAGGAAGCCGACCTTAGCGGTCGCGGGATCGGAGACCGTCTTGGCGGCCCATTGCCCGATCAGCTCGCCCGCCTTCACGTTGTCCGTGGCGAAGGTCTGATCGGCGGCGTCGGCCGGATCGAGCGGCGTGTCGAGCGCGATGACGAGGATGCCGGCCTGCCGGGCCTGCTCCAGCACCGGCGCGATCGCCTTCGGGTCGCTGGCGGCGATCAGGATGCCGCTGGCGCCGGCGGAGATCAGGTTCTCGACGGCCGTGACCTGGGAATCGTGGTCGCCGTCGTACTTGCCGGCGAAGCTCTGGAACTTGACGCCCAGCTCGGCGGCCTTCTGGCTCGCGCCCTCGCGCATCTTGGCGAAGAACGGGTTGGCCTCGGTCTTCACGACGAGGCCGACCAGAACGTCCTCCTGCGCCCGGGCGGGGGCTGAGGTCAGGAGGCCTGCGGCGATGGCGGTGCCTGCGACGAGACCGGCGAGGCGGCGGATGGTGATGCGCGACGTCATGCGTCCTCCCTTGTAATCGGCGCCGACTTCGATGAGCGCCTTGCCATTGACCGGGCGATTCGCGCCCGGCGCTCCCGTGTGGCCCGGCGGCGTCCGCCGAGACCTGTTTCCCCGCCGCCGGCCTCTCGCCGAGCGGTGCTCGCGCCTCTTCTGCGGGAGACGCTTCTGCCACGAGAGTAAAATCGCGAACGAGCGGAAAGACAATCGCATTCTGCGCACCTTCAAGGGTTTTTGCGCAGGTTTGAAAGATTTATCGGTATCGCGGGTTTTGGGAGCGTCTAAATCGATGCAAATCGGCAATTCTCCCTTCGCAACTGCGCAAAAGCTCCCGAAACGCGTCAACGATGGGACTGCACGCGATATTGGGCGGTCAAGCCGTCCGTGGGGTGGTGCCAAACTTCGCAATCGAGCGAACTTCGTCATGGATTGCAGAGACAAGTCGCGCTAGGGCAGGGCCGCACCATCGCCTCGACCGACAGGTACGAAAGGTTCATCCATGACGCAGCCCAAACGCATCGCCGTCACCGGCGCGGCCGGTCAGATCTGCTATTCCCTCCTGTTCCGCATCGCCAACGGAGACGTCTACGGCAAGGACACGCCTGTCGCGCTGCAGCTCCTCGACCTGCCCCAGGCCCAGAAGGCCGTGAAGGGTGTGGTGATGGAGCTGGAGGACTGCGCCTTCCCGCTGCTGCAGGACGTCATGATCACCGACGACCCGAAGGCCGCCTTCCGCGACATCGACGCCGGCTTCTTCGTCGGCTCGCGTCCGCGTACGCAGGGCATGGAGCGCCGCGACCTCCTGAACGCCAACGCCGAGATCTTCCGCGTGCAGGGCGAGGCCCTGAACGAGGGCGCCAAGCGCGACGCCAAGGTGATCGTGGTCGGCAACCCCGCCAACACCAACGCCATGATCCTGGCCGCCAACGCCAAGGACTTTCCGACCGAGAACGTCACCGCGATGCTCCGGCTCGACCACAACCGCGCCCTGACGCAGTTCGCCCAGAAGGCCGGCGTCTCGGTCGACGCGATCAAGAAGTTCGTCGTCTGGGGCAACCACTCGCCGACCATGTTCGCCGACTGGTCCAACGCCACCGCGGACGGGCGCAAGCTCTCCGAGCTGATCGGCGACGAGAACTGGTACAAGGAGACGCTGATCCCGACCGTCGCCAAGCGCGGCACGGCGATCATCGAGGCGCGCGGCGCTTCGTCGGCCGCCTCGGCCGCCAACGCCGCCATCGACCATATGCGCGACTGGATCCAGGGCTCGAACGGCGACTGGGTCTCCATGGGCGTCTCGTCGGACGGCTCCTACGGCATTCCTGAAGGCCTGATGGCCGGCGTGCCGGTCGTCTGCGAGGGCGGCTCCTACAAGCGCGTCACCGGTCTCGAGCTCGACGCCTTCCAGCGCCAGATGCTCGACCGCACGGTGGCCGAGCTGTCGGAAGAGCGCGAGGCCGTTTCGGCCCTGCTCTAAGCCATCCTCACGACCGTCGAACCTTAGGGGGCCGCTCCGCCAGCCGGCGGGGCGGCCCTTTCGCGTCCGGAATGTTCAACGCCTTCTTAAGCTTCCGGCGCGAAATTCGAGCGACGTTGCAAGCAGGCCGCAGAATGTCCCGGAGCCGTAGTCTTTCCCTCGTCCTCTCCGTCGCGGCCCTCGGTCTCGCCGGTGGTTGCGCCCGGATGGAAGCGCCCATGAGCGCCGAGGAATGCCTCGCGCGCGCCATGTACTTCGAGTCCAACCGCTCGTCGGAGGAGGGGATGCTGGCGGTCGGGACCGTGGTGATGAACCGGCTGGAATCCGGCCGGTACCCGAAGTCCGTCTGCGGCATCGTCGGCCAGAAGAACCAGTTCGCGTCCGGCGTGCTGACCAAGCCCATGGGCAAGGGGCGCGATCTCGCGACCCGGACGGCCAAGCGCGTCTTGCGCGGCGCGCGCCACCCCGAGGTGCAGAAGGCCATGTTCTTCCACACGGCCGGTTACGCCTTCCCCTACACCAACATGCATTACGTCACGATCCAGGGCGGCAACTCGTTCTACGAGAAGCGCCGGGACGCGACGGCGAGCCAGTCCATGGTCGCCGAGCGCCTGAAGGCGGAAAAGGAAGGGCGCCTGCCGTTCACGCCGCCCGAGCGTGCGCAGACCGACGCGCGCGCGCCGGCTCCCGCCGTGATGCGGGCGCCGGTCCGCCAGAGCCGGATCGCGCGCCAGCTCGCCGCGCCTCAACCGAGCGCTTCGGCGGAGCCCATGAGCATCGAGGAGGCCATCCGCCTCGGCGGCGGCTGAGCCGGATCAGGCGTCCGGGAAGTCGGCCGACAGGCTTTCGTCCTTCAGCCCCTCGATCTCGGCCAGCCGCTGCTTCAGCTTGGCCGTCACTCCCTCGTAGGCGACCTTGCCGAGCACGAGGTGGCGCGGCGCCTTGTCCATCTCCGTCACGCGGATCATCGCCTCGCCAGCGCGCACGGGATCGCCGGCTTGGCGGCCGCTGATGTCGGAGGTCATCTTCAGCCGGGCGCCGGCCGTCTCGGTATATTCGGCGATCCGGTTCGGCGTCTGGCGCAGGGAGCGGCCGGCCCAGTCGGTGCGGAAGGGACCGGGCGCGACGCAGGTCACCTGCACGCCGAACGGCCTGACCTCGGCGGCGAGCGCATCGGAGAAGCCCTCCACCGCATGCTTGGTGGCGGCGTAGTAGCCCGAGCCTGGGAAGCCGATGAAGCCAGCCTGACTGGTGAGGTTCAGGATATGGCCGGACTTCTGGCGCCGCATGATCGGCAGGACGGCGCGCGTCATGGCGAAGAGGCCGAACACGTTGGCGTCGAACTGCTCGCGGATTTCCGCGTCGTCGCCTTCCTCGATCGAGGCCTGGTAGCCGTAGCCCGCATTGTTGACGAGGACGTCGATCCGTCCGAACCGCTCCTCCGCCGCCTTCACGGCCGCGTCGATGGCCACGCGATCGGTGACGTCGAGCGACAGGGGCAGGACGCGGTCGCCGCCGAGATCCACGAGGCTCGACAGCCGCTCCTTGTCGCGCGCGGTGGCGACGAGGCGCCAGCCCCGACCGATCACCAGCTTGGCGAGTTCGTGGCCGAAGCCGGTGGAGCAGCCGGTGATGAACCAGACGGGCGTTTCGATGGAGGACATGGGTCGGCCTTCGATCACGAGGGGATGGCGGTGGCGCTCTTATCTGGAGGCCGCCGCCGGTTCGGCCAGACGATCGGAGCCGCTAATCGATTCGGCAAGCCTAATGAAACGTTTGCCGTGCTACTCCGTGGTTCGATCCACCCTTCTGCCGGACCCTCAGCCCTTGTCTCATCCCCTCGGCCGCCCGTCCGTCGCCCGGCGCCTGCGCCTCGCCTCGGCGCTGCTCCTGTCCCTCGCGCTGGCGTCGTGCCAGTCCATGGACCTGTCGCGCAGCGACGTTCGCGCGGGGCTCATTCCGCCCACGAAGGCGCCTGCGCTGACCGTCGGAGCGGAGGTCGTGGCCGAGCGGATGCCGGCCGCCATCGTTGTCGACATGGACACCGGCCGGGTCCTGCATGCCGAGGACCCCGACGGTCTGCGCCGTCCGGCGTCTCTCACCAAGTTGATGACGCTTTACCTCCTGTTCGAGGCGATCGAGGCACGGCGGATCGGGCTCGACGATGCGATGCCGGTGACTGCCTATGCCGCGGCGCGCGCGCCCTCCAAGCTCGGCCTGCGGCCCGGCGAGACGATCCGGGTGCGGGACGCCATGTACGGCCTCGCGGTGAAGTCGGCCAACGATGTGGCCTCCGTCGTCGCGGAGGCGCTCGGCGGCACGGACGACGCGTTCGCACTCGCGATGACGCGCAAGGCCCGCCAACTCGGCATGACGCGCACCAACTTCGCCAATCCGAGCGGCCTGCCCGACGAGGCGCAGATCTCGACCGCGCGCGACATGGCCCGCCTCGGCTTCGAGATCCGCAAGCGCTTCCCGCAATATGCCGCGCTCTTCAAGGTCGAAAGCTTCGACTACGGCGGCCGCCACTACACGGCCACCAACAAGCTCCTCGGCCGTGTCGCGGGCGTCGACGGCATGAAGACCGGTTTCGTCAACGCGTCCGGCTTCAACCTCGTCGCCAGCGCCCGGCGCAACGGGCGCGGCGTCATCGTGGTGGTGCTGGGCGGCCGGACGGGGCGCGAGCGCGACTCCAGCGTCGAGGCGCTGATCGACACCTATCTCGGTCCCGGCTCCTGACTGGTCAGAGCCCCTTCTGCATGCCGCCATCGACGAAATAGGTCGAGCCGATCGAATAGGTCGCCTTGTCGGAGCACAGGAACACGAAGAAGTTCGCGAGTTCCTCGGGCGTGCCGAAGCGCTTGATCGGCGCGTGCTCGTCGGCGACGCCCTGGAGATAGCCTTCCCAGTCGCCGCCGGAATTCTCCGTGAGCTGACGGGCCGTCTTCTTCCAGTCGGGTGTCAGGATCAGGCCGGGATTGATGCAGTTGACGCGGATGTTGTCGCCGACGACCTCCGTCGCGAGGCATTTGGAGAACATCATCAGAGCCGACTTGGTGACGTTGTAGATCGGCTCGTACCAGAGCGGCTGCACCGCGCAGATCGACGCGTTGTGCAGGATGACCCCGCCGCCGCGCCGGCGCATCTGTGGCACCACGCCGCGCGCGAGGCGCACCGCTGCCATGACGTGGAGGTCCCAGTAGGCCTGCCACTTGTCGTCCGGCGCATCCATCACCGTCTCGTTGGAGCCGGTCCCAGCATTGTTGATCAGGATGTCCGCCCCGCCGAACCACTCTTCGGCGGCGCTTACGACGGCGTCGACACCTTCCGCGGTCGAGACGTCGGCCCCGACGCCCAGCGCCTCGACGCCATGCGTCTCGGCGATCCGTTTCGCCTCGGCGTCCGCCCGTTCCCCACCGCGTGCCGCGAGGATCACACTCGCGCCTTCCGCCGCCAGCCCTTCCGCCACCGCCAGACCGATGCCGACCGATCCGCCGGTGACGATGGCGACCTTACCCTTGAGACCCATGTCCATGCGCATTCCCTCCCGTGCGGCCCTTCCGGCCGAATCGTGAGGTTGATTGTGGGCCGGGCAGGGCGGTTAAGGCCAGCGCGAAGCGCGCAGGTTCGTTAGTCGGAGTAGCGCTCCTCCGCCCAGGGGTCGCCACGATTGTGATAGCCGCGCACCTCCCAGTAGCCCGGCTGGTCGGCGGTGCGGAACTCGATGGAGCGCAGCCACTTCGCGCTCTTCCAGAGGTAGAGATGCGGCACGAGGAGGCGCACCGGGCCGCCGTGCTCCTTGGCGAGCGGGCGCCCCTCCCAGGAGTGGACGAGCATGGCGTTCTCGGCGGCGAAGTCGGCCAGCGGGAGGTTGGTGGTGTAGCCGTCGTAGGAGCCGAGGACGACGAAGGCCGCGTCCTCGCGCGGTCGCACGATCGCCATGAGGTCCCGCGTCAGAACGCCGCCCCAACGGTTGTCGTAGCGCGACCATGTCGTCACGCAATGCATGTCCGAGGTTTCCTCGCTCTGCGGCTGGCTTTGGAACCGCGCCCAGTCCCAGATCTGCGGTTCCTCCACCGCGCCGTTGATCTGGAGACGCCAGCGCTCCGGCGAGACGTCGGGCTGCAGCCCCAGATCGAGCACCGGCCAGTTCTTCACGAGGTGCTGGCCGGGCGGCAGGCGTTCGGCCTCGGGCCGCTCCTGGCGCCCGGTGAGGAAGCGGCCGAGGCGTGCCCATTCCTGCTTGGTGCGGGTCAGCTTGGATTCGGGGGGCGTGTCGTCGGGCGAGTCGGCCATGGCTGCGGTTCCGTTCTGGCAACAGGGAGAAGGATGGGGCGGGCGGGCGCAAGGTCACCGGTGCGCGAGGACGATCTTTGGCCCGCCAAGCACGGGGCGGCCTTGAAACGGCCGGGAACGACGGCACCTTGCCTTGTATGACCATTTGCAGGACGGCCCGCACGACGGCTGGATGGATGCGCTGCGTCCTGGCGTTGACGCTGTGCCTTTTCGCCTTCGCCTACGGCGCGCCGACAAGCCTGTCCGCGCATTCCGCGACGGTGCATGCCGCGATGGATGCGGGCTGCTTGGAGGCGCGCGGACATGGGTCCGACGGCGGCGCAGCGCGGGTCTCCGCCGCCTGCTGCGTCGCCCATTGCCTGCCCGCCATGCCTGCGCCCCTGCCGCCCGCAGCGGCACCTCCCGCCGCCGAACGTGCCGACGCTCCGCTGCACGATGAAAGGGGAGATGGCTGGGCCGCGCCGGTTCTCCTGCCGCCCCCGCGCGCCTGACCGAGCCGCGTGCCGAAGGCCGACCGTCTCCGAGCCGGTGCCGAGGAGCGCCGCGACGGCGGTCGATCTCAATCGATCAAACGGAACCCGATCATGACCCATCAGTCCCACGACATGCAGGCCTGTATCGACGCCTGCCTCGCCTGCTATCGAACCTGCCTCAGCACCGCCATGCACCATTGCCTGGAGGCCGGTGGGAAGCACACGGAGCCCGGGCATTTCCGGCTCATGACGGCCTGTGCCGAGATGTGCCGGGCCTCAGCCCACATCATGTTGACCGGATCGGACGCGCATCGCCATTCCTGTGCCGCCTGCGCGCAGATCTGCGCTTCTTGCGCCGACGATTGCGAGCGCGTCGGCGGCATGGAGGACTGCGTCGCCGCCTGTCGCGAATGCGCCCGTCTCTGCCGCGAGATGGGAGGCGTCCAATGAGGGCGCCGGCCATCCTTGCCGCCGCGCTGGCCCTGGCCCTCCTGCCCGCTGTCGCTCGGGCGCAGGAAATGAACCAAGGCGCCATGGATCACGGCGCCCACGGTCAGGCGGCCGGACACCCGGCCAGCCAACGGATGATGCAGGCGATGGAGACCATGGACGCCGCCATGGCGAAGACCCCGATGACCGGCAAGCCCGGCCTCGACTTCGCCGCCATGATGATCCCGCATCACCAGAGCGCGATCGACATGGCCGAGGCCTATCTCGCCAGTGGCGAGACCGATCCGACCCTCACGCGCATCTCGCGCGACGTGATCTCCTCGCAGGAAAAGGAGATCGCCGAACTGCGCGCCTGGATCGAGGCGAACCGCGGCCGGTAACAGAATGCGGGCGGGTCCACCCGTGGCCCGCCCGTCTCGCCGCGATATTCCGCCGCGTTATCTAGGCATCCATGGAACCGATCGACCGCACCGCCACCTCGTTCAGACCGCGCTTCGACATCGGCCGCGTGCCGATCCTACGCAAGGTGGAGGTGCGGGGCCTGCTGGTCCTCGGCCTCGTGTCGGCTCTTCTCTTCGCGTTTCTCACCATCGCAAGCGAGATGCGGGAGGGCGAGACCCACGCCTTCGACGAAGCCATCCTGCGGGCGTTGCGCAGCCCGACCGATCCGGCCGATCCGATCGGACCCTTCTGGGTCGAGGCCATCATGCGCGACCTCACAGCGCTCGGTGGCTACACCGTCCTCGCGCTCATCACGGTGCTCGCCATCGCCTACCTGCTGATGAAGGGCAAGCGCGCCTCGGCGGTGCTGATCGGAGTCGCGGCGTTGGGCGGCATGGTTCTGTCGAACCTCCTCAAGATCGGCTTCGACCGGCAGCGGCCGGACGTCGTCGCCCATCTCGTCGATGTGCACAGCCTCAGCTTCCCGAGCGGCCATGCCATGCTTTCGGCCGCCACCTACCTGACACTTGGCGCGCTTCTGGCGCGCTCTGAGCGAGGCATCATTATGCGCGGCTACTTCATCGGGGTCGCCATTGCGCTGACGCTGCTGATTGGGGCAAGCCGAGTCTATCTCGGTGTCCACTATCCGACCGACGTGCTGGCTGGCTGGTGTGCGGGCTCGGCCTGGGCCTTCCTGTGCTGGTGGATGGCGCGCTGGCTGCAGCGGCGCGGCAGCGTCGAGCCGAGCACCTGACACGAAAATGCGCCGGCGCCTGTCGGAGCCCGCGCGCATGATTTTGGGACGAACCCCTCCCAGATGTCGTCATCCTCGGGCTCGACCCGAGGATCTGCCACGTTCGTCACGCTGATCCGTCGCAGATGCTGGGGTCGAGACCGAGCATGACGGCGGAAAGGGAAGGGGCCAAGAGGCTGGGGCGCCGGCCCTTTCGAGCCGGCGCCCCTTCAAGCGATCCTCGAGCTCAGAAGTCGAAGTCGTTGATGTCCGCCTTGGTGAAGACTTTCGGCGCGCCAAGCAGGATCTGGCTCTGGTTCACGATCTGCAGCTCTCCCAGGCGCCCGGCCTTGAAGCTCGTGTCGCCCGGCTTCAGCGTGCCGTCGGCCACCGCGCGCATGGCCATGCCGGCGGCATAGCCGAGATCGACCGTCGACCACAGGATGGTCGACTTGATGCAGTCGTTGTTGACATAGGGCTTCATGGCGTTGGGCAGCGCGAGACCGACCACCGAAACCTTGCCGCAGAGATTGTTCTGCTGAACGGCTTCCGACGCGGCCGGGGTGGCGACCGAGGTCATGCCGAGAATGCCCTTCAGTTCGTCGCCGTACTTGTTGATCAGCGTCTGCGCCTGGTTGAAGGACAGGATGTTGTCTTCCTGCGCCTCGACCGTCTCCAGGAACTTCAGTTTCGGGTGGCACTTCTCTGCATAGGCCGCCATTTCGGTGATCCAGCGCGCCTGGTTGGGCGTGGTGAAGGTCGAGGTGACGATCGCGAACGAGCCTTCTTCGCCGATCTCGGAGGCGAGCTGGTCGATCATCGACTTGGCGACGCCGTTGGGCTCGGCCTGGTTGACGAACCACTGGCGGGCGTCGGGCTCGGCATCTGCGTCGTAGCCGACGACGTTGATGCCAGCTTCCAGCGCGCGCTTCAGCACGGGCGCGATGGCGACCGGGTCGTTGGCGGCGAACAGGATGCCGTCGACGCCTGACGTGATGTAGTTGTCGATGAAGGTGATCTGCTCGTCGATGTTCGCCTTGGTCGGACCGTCGGTGGTGACGGTCAGCGAGCCGAGCTCCTTGGCCGCTTCCTGGATGCCGGAGGCGGTGGAGTTGAAGTAGCCGACGCCGACCAGCTTCGGGATATCGACGACGCGCAGCGGCTTGCCCTTGCGGTCCGGCGCGTTGGTCGGCTCGCCGCCATTGTAGTCGCCCGGCGGGACGGCGGTCACGCTCGCGTCGCAGGCGAGCGGATTGGCCGGCTGGTCGTCGCCGCCCGTCCAGGCGCTCTGCGCCATGGCGGGTGCGGTCAGAAGGCTGGTTCCGAGAAAGAAGGCCAGAAGCGTGCGCATGTCGTTGTCTCCTCCACGATGACGTTGACGGCGTTTCCTCCTCAGTCGCCGGAATAGCGGCTGAGGAAATTCGAGATGAGAACGGCCGCGATCAGGACTACGCCGATGATGACGATGGTCCCGTCGCCCCGCACGCCCGAGAGGGCGAGGCCGTTCTTCAGGACCTGCACGAGGCACAAGCCGAGCAGTGTGCCGACCACGAGCCCCCGACCGCCGAAGATCGAGGTGCCTCCCAGCACCACGGCGGTGATGACGTCGAGCTCGATGCCCGAGCCCATGTCCGAGCGGGTCGTCGAGACGCGGCTGACGAAGACCACCGCCGCCAGCGCCGAGACGAAGCCGGAGGCCGAGTAGATCCAGAGCTTGGTCCGGGCGACGTCGATGCCGGAAAAGGCTGCGCCCTGCTCGTTGTTGCCGATGGCGTAGGTCGCGCGTCCGAAGGCGGTGTAGCGCAGGATGAAGAACCCGGCGAAGGCGACGAGGGCGAGGAGCCAGAGCTGCGTCGGAATGCCGAGCACCTCGCCCTGGCCGAGCTCGAAGAACCACTTCGGGTAGCCGCGGATCGATTGCGCCTGGCTGATGCCCTCGGCAAGGCCCCGATAAAGAGCGAGCGTCGCCAGCGTCGCGATCAGCGGCGGCACGCGGAAGCGCGTGATGATGAGGCCGTTGAAGAAACCGGCGAGCGTGCCGACCACCATGGACAGGCCGATGGCAACGGGGAGCGGCAGGCCGAGGGTCTTCCAGAACACCCCGATCAGAATGGCGCAGAGGCCGAGGATCGAGCCGACCGACAGGTCGATGCCGCCGGTCACGATCACGAAGGTCATGACCACAGCGATCAGCCCCACCTCGGTCAGAAGACGCCCCTGGTTGAGGAGGTTGGCGGCGGTGAAGAAGCGCTCGTTATCGATGGCCAGAACCGCCAGGGCGAGCGCCAGGATCAGGGCGAGGATAGCCTCGTGGCGGAGCAGGGAGCGAAGGGTCATCGTGTCTCTCCTCCTCAGCTCGCCCGCCCGCGCCGGGCCATGTCGGCCAGCACCGTCGCGAGAATGAGAATGCCCTGCACCGCCCGCAGCCAGTAGGCCGAGACGTTCAGGAAGATCAGCGACGAGCCGATGGCGGCGAAGAGGATCGCGGCCAGCGTCGAGCCGACGACCGTCCCGATGCCGCCCAGGATCGAGACGCCGCCGACCACCGAGGCGGTGATGACGATGAGTTCCAGCCCGTTCGGCACGGTGGACTGGATGACCTGGAGCTGCGTCGCGAAGAGGATGGCGGACACACCGGCGATCAGGCCGTGCAAGGCGAACACTTTCACGATCGTCGCCTTGTAGGGGATGCCCGACGCCTCGGCCGCTTCCGGGTTGCCGCCGACGGCATAGATTGAGCGGCCGAAGGCCGTCGATCGCAGCATGAAGGCGAAGCCGATCGTCATCACGATCATGAACCAGACAGGGGAGGGCACGTCGAAGAGGCGGAATTGCGCGAGCTGGAACTCCGGCGGCAGGCCCGAGATCCAGGCGCCGCCGGTGACCGTGATGAGGCCGCCGCGCAGGATCGAGAGCATCGCCAGCGTCGCGATGATCGACGGCACCTTGAGATAGGCGATCAGGGTGCCGAGCCCGGCGTTCACCGCGCCGCCGATCAGCACCGGCAGCAACCAGGAGAGCCAGACGGGATAGCCGTTGGTGACCAGAAGGCCCGAGATCGTGGCCAGGACGCCGATCAGCGCGCCGACGGACACGTCGATATGGCCGGAAATGATCACCATCGACATGCCGATGGCGGCGACCGCGATGTACGCGTTGCCGACGAAGATCGAGGTCAGGTTGTTCTGCGAGACGAAGCGCGGGTTGATCCAGCCGACCACGAGGAACAGGGCGACGATCGCCAGGACCAGAAGGATCTCCTGGCCGGACGAGGAGAGGCGGCGCGAGAGCGTCGGACCTCTCATGCCGCGTGTCCCGTCATCATGGCGGTGCCGACCGCGTCGGGCGTCGCCTCGGCGCGGTCGAGGATGGCGGTCATGCGCCCACCGTTCATCACGAGGACGCGGTCGCTCATGCCGAGCACCTCGGGCAGTTCGCTCGAAATCATGATGATGGCGAGCCCCTGTCGGGCGAGCTGGTTCATGAGCTTGTGGATCTCGGTCTTGGCGCCGACGTCGACTCCGCGCGTCGGCTCGTCGAGGATCAGGATGCGCGGGTCGGTCGCGAGCCACTTGGCGATCACGACCTTCTGCTGGTTGCCGCCCGAAAGCTGCGCCACGACCTGGCCGGGTCCGCGCGCGCGGATGGAAAAGCGCCGGATCGCGTCCTCGGCCAGGGCCTTTTCGCGCGCCGTGTCCACCACCGATCGGCGCGTCAGGCGGTCGAGGATCGCCATGGAGACGTTCTCGCGGATGGTCTGGGGCCTCACGAGACCATGCTGGGCTCGGTCCTCGGGCACGTAGGCGATGCGCTTGTCGATCGCCTCGCGCACACTGCCGACCGTCACCGGCTCGCCGTCGATCAGGATCTCGCCGGCCGTTGCCGGGGTCACACCGAAGATCGTCTGCGCGAGTTCGGTCCGGCCGGAGCCCACGAGGCCGGCGATGCCGAGGATTTCGCCGGCGCGCACGGAGAAGGACACGTCGCGCACCTTGCCGGCATGGGCGAGGCCGCGCACTTCCAGCACCGTCTCGCCGATCGGGATGTCTTCCTTAGGGAACAGCTCGTCGATGTCGCGGCCGACCATCATGGATACGAGGCTGGCCTCCGTGACCTCGGCGGTCGGGCGCGTCGCGATGGTCTTGCCGTCGCGAAGCACCGTCACCCGGTCGGAGATCTCGAAGATCTCGTTCATCCGGTGGCTGACATAGATGACGCCGACGCCCTCGGCCCGGAGCGAGCGCACCACGTCGAGAAGGCGACGCACGTCGGCCTCGGCGAGCGCGGCGGTCGGCTCATCCATGATCAGGGCGCGCGCGTTCTTCGACAGGGCACGGGCGATCTCGACGCGCTGGCGGTTGGCGACGGAGAGCTTCGACACCGTCTCGTCAACGTCGAGGTCCGGACAGTCGAGCCTGTCGAGGATCTCACGGGCGCGGCGGCGCATGGCGGACCAGTCCAGTGTGCCGCGCGACGTGCGCGGCGCGTGGCCGACGAAGATGTTCTCGGCCACCGTCAGCGCCGGGAACAGGAGCAGTTCCTGGTGGACGACTGCGATGCCCCGGTCCTGCGCGTCGCGCGGCCCGTCCAGCCTGCGCGCCTGCCCGTCGATCTCCACCGCGCCGGCGTTCGGCTGGTGCGCGCCGGACATGATGCGGATCATCGTGGACTTGCCGGCGCCGTTCTCGCCCATCAGGGCATGGACCTCGCCGGGCCGCAGGTCGAAATCGACGCCCTTCAGCACCGAGACGGGGCCGAAGGCCTTCTCGATGCCGCGGAGCGCGATGATGGGCGCCGCATCAGTTGACAAGGAAGCCACCCTCGATCGGCAGGGTATGGCCGTGGACCATGGCGGCGGCATCGGAAAGGAGGAACAGGATGCCCTCCGCCACGTCCTTGGTCTCGGCGAAGCGCCCGACCGGCGTGCGCGCCAGCATCGGGCCGCCCTTTTCCGGCGCGCTCCAGGCGACGCGGGCAAGCTCTGTCAGCGTGATGCCGGGGTTCACGGCGTTGACGCGGATTCGGTGAGGCCCAAGCTCGTTGGCCATGACCCGCGTCAGCCCGTCCAGTGCGCCCTTGGAGGCGCAGTAAGCAGCGTGATCCCGGAAGCCGAGAAAGGACGAGATCGAGGAGACGTTGACGATCGCGCCCGGCGCGTTGCGCCGGATCAGGTCGCGGGCGAAGACCTGGGACACGATCGCGGCCGAACGGACATTGACGGCCTGGATCATGTCGAAGGACTCGTCCTTCATCTCAAGGAACGGCTCCAGGATGTTGATTCCAGCGCAGTTGACCAGGAGATCGGCGGGCAGGGCCTCCGTCGCGGCCATCCGCGCGGCTGCCGCGTCGGCCAACTCGACCGTGATGGTGCGGCAGCCGATCTCGGCCGCCAGCGTATCGAGGTCGGCGCTGGTGCGGCCGAGCGCGACGACTTCCGCGCCGCGTTCCTTCAGAAGCGTCGCGACATGGCGGCCGATGCCCTTGCCCGCACCGGTGACGATCGCCGTCTTGCCTTTGAAATCCATCCCCGTTCCTCCCAAAACGCGGCGGATCGGATGGGGGCCTAGTCGCCCAGTCCCATCTCGATCTGCATCTTCACTTCGCCCTTGGGCGCCTTGGCCGCGAGTTCGAACGCCTCGACGCTCTGCTCGAAGGTGAATGTGCGGGTGATCAGCGGCGACACGTCCACGGCCCCGGACGCCAGCATGGCGACGCAGCGCGGGAAGACGTGGGCGTAGCGGAACACGTGCTCGACGCGGGCTTCCTTCAGCATGGCCTGCGACACGTCGTAGGACGGGTTGGACAAGGGAATGCCGACGAACACCACGACGCCGCCGGGGCACAGCGGCTCGAAGATCGTGGCGATCGCCTTTTCCGAGCCGGCGCATTCGTAGATCACGTCGGCGCCCCAGCCTTCGGTGCGGGCCTTCACGGCCTCCGCCAGGCTCTCGCGCGCCACGTTGACGGTGGAGACCGAGCCGAGCTTGGCCGCGATGCCGAGTTTGGTGTCGTCGATGTCCGAGACGATCACATGGGCGCAGCCGCCGGCCAGAGCCGCCAGCACTGTGACGAGACCGATCGGCCCGGCGCCGATCACCACCGCGACGTTGCCTGGCGCCGCCTTGGCCTTGGTCACCGCATGGACGCCCACGGCGAGCGGCTCGACCATCGCCGCGGCGGCGAAGGACACGTTGTCCGGCAGCTTGAAGGTGAATGCTTCCGGATGGACCACGCTCGGGCGCAGCACGCCGTGGACGGGCGGCGTCGCCCAGAACCGGACGGCCGGATCGAGATTGTAGAGGCCGAGGCGCGTCGCGCGGCTGTTGGGATCGGGAATGCCGGGCTCCATGCAGACGCGGTCGCCGGGCTTCAGCGTCGTGACGCCCGAACCCACCTCCGTGACGATGCCGGACGCCTCGTGTCCGAGGATCATCGGCTCGCGCACCACGAAGGGACCGATCGCGCCATGGGTGTAGTAGTGGACGTCGGAGCCGCAGATGCCGACCGTGTGGATCGCGATCCGCACGTCGTGGGACCCGAGCGTCTCCTCGACCGGGCAGTCGCGCAAAGCGAGCTTGTCCTTAGCCTCCAGTACTAAGGCGCGACGGTCGCTTTGGGTGCTTGCCCTCAGGTCGTCGATGTTCCGCATGGCCGAATCTCCTCCCACCGACCTCGTCCGAGCCTGCGACGCTACGGTTCGGGCACCACGCTGACGACGCATCAAGCGGCGTCGTTGCAAACTTTCTTGGCCGACACGTCAGGCGGCCCGGGTTTCCCCGGACCGGTTCGTGCGGATGCGGCGGGACTCGTCGCGATAGGCTGACGGGGTCTGGCCGCAGACGGCGTGAAACTGGCGATTGAAGTTCGCCGTGTTGTTGTAGCCTACCTCGTAGCAGATCTGCGTCACGGGCATATCGGTCCCCGCCAGAAGCGCGCAGGCCTGCTGCACGCGCATGCGGTTCACGTAAGACGTGAAGTTGTGGCCCGTCTGGTGCTTGAAGAAACGGGAAAACGCCGTCACCTCCATATGGCAGACGGCCGCCGCGTCGCTCAAGGAGATGTCGCTGGCGAAGCGCTCGGTGATGAAGGCGATCACCCGGTCGAGCCGGCGCGAGGCCGATGTGTGGAGTCCGAGGGAGGGTGCGCACCGCGCGAGGATGCGTCGGTCGTCCGGCCGGGCCGCGAGACCGGCCAGCAGCGACAGGAACGAAACGAGGCGTCCGGCGCCGCGCTCGTGCTCCATGGCGCAAAGTTTTCTGCGTGCCTGCTCCGCCGTGTCCCCGGAGAACTCGACACCGAACGCGGCATCGCGCAGGAGGGCGCGCAGGTCGGCGAATTCGGTGAATCCGTTGACCAGCGTTTCCGTGACGGCGGCGTCGAACTGCACGAGGACGTCGCGGCCGGGCAGGCTGGCACCCGGCTCCATGTCGCTGATCCAGTTGTGCGGCAGGTTCGGCCCCGCCAGCACGAGGCATCCTTCCCCGAACGGCCCGACATAGTCGCCGATCATCATCCGCCCGCGCCCCGCCGTGACGAGGTGCAGCTCGTATTCTGGGTGCCGGTGCCATTTCGCCAGATGATGGGGGTAGTCGTGCTTGGCCCAGCGGAAGGATTCTCCCGGCCCGCGCAGGATGATCTCCAGCGCGGGATCGCTGGCGTGGGCGGCAGCGTCGGGGCGACCTTGTGTCATGCCGTCACCTCTTGCTTGGGGGCATGAACCACGCCGAGCCATGCGCGGCGATAGTCCGCAAGATCGGGCAGTGGGGACTCTGATATCGGCCGCTCCGCCGCCCGCTCGATCGTGGCCTGGGGTCCAAGCGCAAGGAGAGCCGCTCCCGCGCTCGTGCCGGTCCCTTCCAGCGGAGCGGCGACCCGGCGCCCCGTCAACTGGCCGAGCGCTCGCAGATAGAGGTCGTTGCGCGCGAAGGGGCCTTCCACCACCGTCGGGCCGTCGGCGCCGATCAGGGCGAGCACCGCCTGCGTCGCCAGGGCGCAGTAGAGGCTGGCGGCGGCCGTTCGCTCGGCAGGTGAAAGCGTCGATGGTTCCGCCGACCAGCCGCCCAGGCCTTCGGGAAGCGATCCGCTGCCGCGCGTCTGGCCGGGCAGGGCCATGATGCCCCGCCGGATCACGTCGGCGATCGTTTCCTCGCTCGGCTTCTCCGGCGCGTGATCGGTCAGGAGGTCGAACTCGCGCCCGCCCATAAAGATGCCGGACGGCACGGGATCGCCGAAGGCGTTGACGTTGCTGAACGTGCCACGGCCCGGATCGAGCGGAACGGAGCGGCCGCCGATGGCGAAGGAGACGACCCAGGTGCCGGTCGAGACCACTGCGAAGGGCGCCGGGCGCGACAGGAGATGCGGCAGGAGCGAGGCGTTGGAATCGTGGATGCCGCAGAGCACCGGGATCGCTCCGCGATCGAGAAGGCCCGCACGCTCCGTGATCTCCGGGCGGAGCGGCCCGAGCACGTCGAAGGCGCTCCGGCGCTGGGGCAGGAGCGAGGTCCAGCCGGCGCGCTCGACGAGAGCGGAATAGGTGCCGCGCGGGGGCGACCAGAGGTCGGTGTGGCACGCGAGGGAGGTCGTCTCGACCGAGGCCACGCCCGACAGCCGCCAGGCCCAGTATTGTGGGTAGGTGAGCATATGCCGCGTGCGGGCGAATGCGTCGGGGAAGCGGCGCTCGAGCCAGTAGAGCTGGCGCCCGACATTCAGCCCTCCGCCCATGCCGGGCGAAAGCGTTTCGGAGAAGTCGGGCCGCAAGGCGTCGTAGGCGTCGCTTTCCGGGCCGGCGAGGTCGGTCTCGTAGTCCAGCATCGGAAGGGCGAGGCCTTCGCTATCGACCAGCACGATGGACGCGCCGTGGGTGGTGATGGCGATCGCGTCCAGCGGATGGCCTTCGGCCACCTCGCCGAGAGATCTAACGATAAAGGCGAAGAGCCCGTCGAGGTCGAAATGCGGGTAGGGTCCGTCCCGGCGCACCTCGTTGGCCGTGGAGCGGAAGGCGAGGTCGCGGCGCTCCGCCAGGTCGTGCAGCACGACCTTTGCGTTGGTCTTGCCGACATCGATCACGGCGACATGGCGTGCGACGGTCTTCATCCGCTCAGTCCATCCGGAACATGGGTTCGAGGGGAACGATCTTGGGCGAGGCGTCCGGATTGGTCTCCATGATCTCGGCCATCATCGTCCACCAGCGGCGCATGACCTCGTGGCCGGGCAGGGCGTCCATCCCGTGGTCGGCCCGGCGCTTGAGGATGGCGAAGAGGTGGTTCGTCTCGGGATCAAGATGGATCGAGTAGTCTCGGATGCCGGCTTCCCGCAGGAGGGCGACGAGATCGGCCGGGATCGCATCGTGACGGCGGCGGTAGGCCTCGGCCTGGCCGGGGCGCAGCATCATGCGGAAGGCGATCGTCTCCTCAGAGCCTGTGGCCATTCGCGCCTCCCTCGATCTTGGCGACGATGAGGTTCACGCCCGCTGCCTCCACCATGGCGGCATCGCGGTCGCTGATGCCCTCGTCGGTGACGAGCACATGGGCGCGCTCCAGCGGAGCGAGGAGCAGGCTGGAACGGTTGGCGAACTTCGAACTGTCGGCGAGGATCACCAGCTCGTCGGCCTGGCGCATGAGGCGCTGCTCGGACTGGATGATCAGAGGATCGGTCTCGGCGAGCCCGAGGGCCGATACGCTCTGAACGCCCAAGAACATGCGCCGGGCTCGAAAATGCGCGGTTCCGTCGGCCTCGAAGGGCGAGAGGATAAGCCCTTGCGCCCGGTACACCGCCCCGGCCGGCAGGAGCACGGTGCAGCGCGAATGCTGGAGCAGGTGCTCGGCGATGGGGAAGGAGTTCGTCATCACCTGAAAGCTCGCGTCCGTCAGGAAATGGACCATCTGAAACGTGGTGGAGCCGCCGTTGATGATGGCGGCGTCGTCCTCCTCGCACAGCCGCGCGGCCTCGCGGGCGATGGCCCGCTTCTCTGCGACCTTCAGGGTCTGGGCGAGCGCGAGGTTCGAGCCGTCCGGCAGGCCGGGAATGGCGGAAGGGGCGAGTGCCTCCGCACCGCCGCGCACCTTGCGCAGGCGGCGCGCGGTCGAAAGGGCCTGGATGTCGCGTCGGATCGTCGCCTCGGATGCGCCGGTCAGAGCGGCGAATTCCTGCACCGTGCCGACGGAGCGCCCCTTGAGGGCGCTGAGAATCATCCGCTGGCGTTCGCGCTCGTGCATCCGTTTCCTCCCGAAGCGCAAGATTGCGCGCTCCCACGAGCCTGTCAATCACACTTGATCATCTTCGATCATTGTGCGCTGCATCATGATCGAAGATGATCGTTTCTGTTGACACTCTGCCGCGTTCGGCGGATTGTCCGGCCGCCGATCCCCGCAGACCACACGCGAGGCGGGCGGCGGATCCCGAACGAGGTTGGTGATGAGCGCGGCGACGAAACTCTTGGAGAACCGTTGGGATGACGCGCGCGCTGCGGCCATGAGCGAGCCGGAGCGGCTGCTCTACCGCTCCAACCTTCTCGGCTCCGACAAGCGCATCACCAACTACGGCGGCGGCAACACGTCGGCCAAGGTCCGCCATGCGGATCCGCTCACCGGCGAGGACGTGACGGTGCTCTGGGTGAAGGGCTCGGGCGGCGACGTCGGCACGATGAAGCTCGACGGCTTCGCCACGCTCTACATGGACAAGCTGGAACGGCTGCGCGCCATCTATCGCGGCCTCGACCAGGAGGACGAGATGGTCGGCCTCCTCAGCCACTGCACCTTCGACCTCAATCCGCGCGCGGCTTCCATCGACACGTCGCTCCACGCCTATCTGCCTTATGCCCACGTCGATCACATGCATCCCGACGCCGTGATCGCCATCGCCGCAACCGGGCGCAGCCGCGAACTGACGCATGAGATCTACGGCAATGAGATCGGCTGGCTCGGCTGGCGGCGCCCCGGCTTCGAACTCGGCCTCGAACTTTCCCGCTTCGCTGCCGCCCATCCCGAGGCCAAGGGCGTCGTCCTGGAGAGCCACGGCCTCTTCACCTGGGGCGACACGGCCAAGGACTGCTACGAGACGACGCTGCGGATCATCAACCGCGCGATCGAGTGGTTCGAGGGGCAACTCGCGGGCAAGGTGGCTTTTGGGGGGGAGGTCACGGCACCGCGTCCGGCCGCCGAACGGCGCCGGATCGCCGCACGATTGATGCCGGAAATTCGCGCCCGCATCGGCGGCGACGAGCGCAAGATCGGCCATTTCGACGATTCGGACGCCGTGCTCCAGTTCGTCGGCTCGCGCGACCTCGAGCCCCTGGCCGCGCTCGGCACGTCCTGCCCCGACCATTTCCTGCGCACCAAGATCCGGCCGCTGGTCCTGCCCTTCGCAGGCGACGTCGAGGCGGTCGTGTCTGGCCTCGACGCTTCGATCGAGGCCTATCGCGAAGGCTACCGCGCCTATTACGAGCGCTGCCGGCATCCGAACAGCCCGGCGGTCCGCGACCCGAATGCGGTCATCTATCTCGTTCCGCGAGTCGGCATGTTGTCCTTTGCGAAGGATAAGGCCACGGCCCGCATCGCGGCAGAGTTCTACGTTAACGCCATCAACGTGATGCGCGGGGCATCCGGCGTCGATACTTACCAGGGCCTTCCCGAGCAGGAGGCCTTCGACATCGAATACTGGCTTCTGGAGGAGGCCAAGCTGCAGCGCATGCCAAAGCCCAAGTCGCTGGCCGGTCGCATCGCCTTCGTGACGGGCGGGGCGGGCGGCATCGGCCGGGCGACGGCGGAGCGGCTTCTGCGCGAAGGAGCCTGCGTGGTGCTCGCCGACATCGACACCGGATCGCTCGATGCGGCGAGGGCCGAGCTTTCGCAGACCTTCGGGGCGGACCAGGTGCGCGGCGTCCTCGTCAACGTCACGGACGAGGCGGCGGTCGAGAAGGGGTTCATGGATGCCGTGGCCGAATACGGCGGGCTCGACATCCTCGTCTCCAATGCCGGCATCGCGTCCGCGTCCCCGGTCGAGGACACGACGCTGGAGGTCTGGAACCGCAACATCGACATCCTGGCGACCGGCTATTTCCTCGTGTCGCGGGAGGCCTTCCGGTTGTTCCGTCGCCAGAAGCTCGGCGGGTCGATCGTCTTTATCGCCTCAAAGAACGGTCTCGCCGCCTCGGCCGGGGCATCGGCCTACTGCACGGCCAAGGCGGCGGAGATCCATCTCGCTCGCTGCCTTGCGCTGGAAGGCGCGGAGGCGGGCATTCGGGTCAACACGGTGAACCCCGACGCGGTGCTGCGCGGCTCGAAGATCTGGAGCGGCGAATGGCGCGAGCAGCGGGCGGCCTCCTCGAAGCTCCAGACCGACCAGTTGGAAGAGCACTACCGCCAGCGCTCGCTCCTGAAGCGCTCGGTTTTCCCGGAGGACATTGCGGAAGCCGTCTACTTCCTGTCGAGCGACCTCTCGGCCAAGTCCACCGGCAACATCCTGAACGTGGACGCCGGCAACCAGATTTCCTTTACGCGCTGAGCGAGACGCTTCGCGCGCATCCATCCGGCAGCCGGGAGGGCACGCCATGAGAATCGGCCGGGACGTCATCGCGGCGGCCAACGACAAGCTGCGCGGGGAGCACGAGGCGGACTACGCCGCGCTTGGCGAGAAGCTGGCGCGTCGGGGCGTATCGATCGACGCCGTGACGCGGCAGGTGGCGGAGTTTTCCGTCGCAGTTCCCTCCTGGGGCGTCGGCACGGGCGGCACGCGCTTCGCGCGCTTTCCGGGGCCGGGTGAGCCGCGCGGCATCTTCGAGAAGCTCGACGACTGCGCGGTGATCAACGATCTCGGCGGCGCAACGCCCGCCGTCTCGCTGCACTACCCCTGGGACAAGGCACCCGCCGCCGACTTGCGCGCCAAGGGCGAGGAGCTCGGCCTCGGCTTCGACGCCATGAACTCCAACACCTTCCAGGACCATCCGGACGATCCGCGCCAGCCGCTGTCCTACAAGTTCGGCTCGCTGTCGCATGGCGACCCGGCCGTTCGCGCCCAGGCGGTCGAGCACAATTTGGAAACGGTCGAGCTCGGCCGAGCGATCGGCTCCAAGGCCCTCACAGTCTGGATCGGCGACGGCTCCAACTTCCCCGGCCAGAGCGACCTCGGCCGGGCGTTCGAACGCTATCTCGGCGCGATGAAGGAGATCGTCGCCCGCCTTCCGGCGGACTGGCGCATCTTCTCCGAGCACAAGATGTACGAGCCGGCCTTCTACTCCACCGTCATGGCCGACTGGGGCACGAGCTACCTGACGGCCATGGAACTCGGGGACAAGGCCTTCTGTCTCGTGGACCTCGGCCACCATGCGCCCAACGTCAACATCGAGCAGATCGTGGCGCGGCTGATCCATGCCGGCAAGCTCGGCGGCTTCCACTTCAACGATTCCAAGTACGGCGACGACGATCTCGACGCCGGCTCGATCGATCCGTTCCGCCTCTTCCTCGTCTTCAACGAGCTGGTGGAGGCGGGTGCGCGGCTGGATGCGCTGGCGCCCTCCTACATGATCGATCAGTCGCACAACGTGACGGACCCGATCGAGAGCCTGATCCGCTCGGCCGGCGAGATCCGCCGCGCCTATGCACAGGCGCTGCTGGTCGATCGCGCCGCCTTGCGCGGCTATCAGGACGAGAACGACGCTCTGATGGCATCCGAGACGCTGAAGGCCGGCTTCCGGCTGGATGTCGAGCCGATCCTGGTGCGGGCGCGTCTGGAAGCGGGCGGAGCCATCGATCCTATCGCCGCATACCGGACGAGCGGCTACCGCGCTCAGGTTGCGGCCGAGCGCCCGGCCGCGAAGGCATCCGGCGGCGGAATCGTCTGAGGAGACCTCAATGACCAATCTGTATCGCGCCGCGATCGAAGAACTCAGCCGTGTCGCCGACGCGATCGACGACGTCGCGGTGGATGAAGCCTGCCGGCGCATCGCAGCCGCACGCCATGTCTGCGTCTATGCGGGCGGGCGCGAAGGGCTGCAGGTGAAGGGCTTTGCCATGCGCCTGTTCCATCTCGGGCGCTCGGTCTCCGTGGTCGGCGACATGACGACGCCGGCCCTCGGGCCGGGCGATCTCTTCTTCGTCGTCTGCGGGCCGGGTGAGATTTCCACGGCCGTCGCCCTTGTCGGCGTCGCCCGAGCGGCGGGGGCCGAGGTCGTGGTGGTGACGGCCCAGCCGCAGGGCCGCGTGCCGCAGATGGCGGATTTCGTGCTGACCGTGCCGGCCCAGACCATGGCGAACGACCAGGGCGCGGCGGCGACGTCCGTCCTGCCGATGGGCTCCCTGTTCGAGGGCGCGCTCTTCGTTCTCTTCGAAGCGATGGTGCTGAAGCTCAAGACCCGCCTCGGCGTCAGTCCCGAAGCGATGCGCGCCAACCACACGAACATGGAATAGGCGACAGGAACCGGCCGGCGGAGCACGGGTTTCCCTGCGGATATCCATGCCGAAGGAGGCCCCCATGCCACAGGGCGACAAGTCGAAATACACCGACAAGCAGAAGCGGAAGGCCGAGCATATCGCCGAGGGCTACGAGGACCGCGGCGTGTCGGAAAAGGAAGCCGAACGGCGTGCCTGGGCCACCGTCAACAAGGTCAGCGGCGGCGGCAACAAAGGCGGCTCAGGAAAGGGCCACGCCGAGTCCCACGCATCCGCCCACAAGGGCGGGGAGAAGGGCGGCAAAGCGTCCGCCTCGCGCACCGCGGCGGAGCGCTCGGCCTCGGCCAAAAAGGCGGCTGCCACGCGCAAACGCAACGTCGAAGCGAGCCACGCCCATCATTGAGCAAGGTGCGGTCAAACGAAAGACGCCAGCCCGAGGGCTGGCGTCTTGAACGCGGCTTGAAGAACTCAGCGTGCCGGCGGGATGGCCGTCTCGCCCTGGCTGTTACCGGGGACCGGAGCGGCCGGATCGGCGGGAACCGGGGTCGCGTCGGTGGGCACGACAACGGTGCTGGCGGCTTCGACCGGCATCGTGGAGTCGATGCCCGAGCTATTGCCCGGAACCGGGACCTGGCTCGTGTTCTCGGCGGTCGAGGCCGGGGGGGCGTCGGTCGGCACGATCACCGTGCTTGCGGCTTCGGCCGGAACGGCCGATTCGATGGCCGAGTCGTTGCCCGGCACCGGCACCTGGCTCGTGCCCTGGGTGGTGGTCGCAACCGGCGCGTTGCCGGCCGTGGTCTGGGCCAGAGCGCCCGTGGACAGGGCGGCGGTCGTGGCCAAGGCAATGATAAGGCGGTTCATGGAATACTCCCGATAATGACAAGCGAACCCGCCGCGAGCGACGCTCGTTCCCGTCGCAATCTTCGGATCTTCCTAACAACTGCGTCCGTGATATTTGGTTCCACAACAAGTTCACGCAGCAGGCTTTCGCCAGCTCATTTCCTGGATCTGCCCTTGGCCGATCCGTTTTCGTCGGGCTATCGTTCCCCGTGAATCGCCGAAGGCCGACGAAGATGCGGCCGGGCGGGAGGAACGGGCATGAACGCATTCGCGCTGAGCGCCGATCAGGAGGCCGTCCGTGCGATGGCCCTGCAGTTCGCCGCCGAAAAGATGGCGCCTTTCGCCGGGACCTGGGACGAAGAGCGTAGGCTCCCGGTTGAGACGCTCCGCGAGGCGGCTGCGCTCGGCATGGGCGCGATCTACGTGGACGAGGCGCTCGGCGGCTCCGGCCTTGGCAGGCTCGACGCCGCGCTGATCTTCGAGGCCCTGGCGACCGGCTGCCCCAGCGTCGCGGCGTTCCTCTCGATCCACAACATGGCGACCTGGATGATCTCGCGCTTCGGCGGCGAGGCCCTGCGCGACGCCTGGTTGTCGCGCCTCGCAAGCATGGACGCGATAGCAGCCTATGCGCTGACCGAGCCGGACGCCGGATCGGATGCCGTCTCGCTGCGAACCCGCGCGACGCTGGATGGGGACACCTATCGAATTGATGGAGCCAAACAGTTCATCTCCGGCGGTGGCCTGGCCGATGCCTATGTCGTGATGGCGCGCACGGGCGGCGAGGGGGCGGGCGGAGTATCCGCCCTTCTGGTGCCGGGCGACGCGCCGGGACTCTCCTTCGGGCCGAACGAGCGCAAGATGGGCTGGAACGCCCAGCCAACACGCGCCCTGATCTTCGAAGGTTGCCGGGTCCCCGCGGCCAACCTCCTGGGCGCGGAAGGGCAGGGTTTCTCGATCGCCATGGCAGGGCTCGACGGCGGCCGCCTCAACATCGCGGCCTGCTCGCTCGGCGGCGCCTCGGCGGCGCTGGACAAGGCCGTGGCCTACATGAACGACCGCCGGGCCTTCGGAAAGCCGCTTGCGGAGCATCAGGCGCTGCGCTTCCGGATGGCCGACGCGGCGACCGATCTCGAAGTCGGCCGCAGCATCCTGTGGCGCGCCGCCGCGGCGCTGGGTGCGGGTGATCCGGGGGCCACCGTGCTCTGCGCCATGGCCAAGCGCGTCTGCACCGACAAGGGCTTCGCGATCGCCAACGAAGCCCTGCAGATGCATGGCGGCTACGGCTACCTCGCCGAATACGGGCTGGAGAAGATCGTTCGGGACCTGCGCGTCCACCAGATCCTCGAAGGCACCAACGAGATCATGCGCGTGATCGTGTCGCGGCACGTGCTCGGCCGCTAGGCCCGTTCCGTCCTGCCGCGTCCGGTCTTTGGAGGAGTGCATTCATGACAGCCAATCCGATCATCGCCTTCGTGGGCCTCGGCAATATGGGGCGCCCCATGGTAGGCCGGCTGTCCGCCGCCGGCGCCCAGGTGCGGGCCTTCGACGCGTCGACGGCCGCGATGGAGGCCATCCGCACGGCCGGCGTGCCGACCGCCGGCTCGCTGTCCGAAGCATTGGAGGGGGCGGATGTCCTGATCACCATGCTCCCGGCCGGGCGGCATGTCGTCTCGGTCTGCGAGGAGGCCTATCCCCGGCTCGGCGTCGGTGCGCTGCACATCGACTGCTCGTCCATCGATATCGCCAGCGCGAAGGCGGTCCACGCGTCGGCTGGGGCTCGCGGCCTTCTGTCGGTAGACGCTCCCGTTTCCGGCGGTACGGGCGGCGCGGAGGCGGGTACGCTGACCTTCATGCTGGGTGGCGAGGCGCGCGCCGTAGAGGTGGCGCGGCCGATCCTCCAGCCGATGGCCGGACGCATCGTCCAATGCGGAGAGGCGGCGGCGGGCCAGGCGGCCAAGATCTGCAACAACATGATCCTCGGCATCTCGATGATCGGCGTCTGCGAGGCCTTCGCGCTCGCCGAGAAGCTCGGCCTCTCGCACCAGGCGCTGTTCGACGTGGCCTCCAAGTCGTCCGGTCAATGCTGGTCGCTGACGAGCTACTGCCCGGTGCCGGGTCCGGTGCCGGCCTCGCCCGCAAACAACGGTTACAAGCCGGGCTTCGCGAGCGCGCTGATGGCCAAGGATCTGGGCCTGTCGCAGGCCGCCGCGGACGATGCGGGCGTCTCGACGCCCATGGGTGCGCTGGCGCGCTCTCTCTACGACCATCTGGTCGGCGAGGGGGGCGGAGATCAGGACTTCTCGGCCATGATCGAGTTCCTGCGCGCCGGCGGCCCGGCCCGCCCCGGAGGAGCGGCCCGATGACCACGCTTTTGGAAGCGCGGGATTTCCTGCTCGCCCATCGCAACGGCCTGGACGCCGCCCGTGCGGGCTTCCGCTGGCCCGACCCGCAGACCTTCAACTGGGCACTGGACTGGTTCGACGGCGTGCTGGCCGCCGATCCCGCCACCCGCGACCGACCGGCGCTGCGGATCGTCGACTGCGCGGAAGCGCGCGAGACGAGCCTTTCCTTCGGCGAACTCTCCGAACGGTCGAACCGGCTCGCGGGTTTCCTGCGCGAAAAGGGTCTGGCGCGCGGCGACCGGCTGCTGCTCCTGCTCGGCAACGAGCCGCTGCTCTGGGAGGTCATGCTCGCGGCCTTCAAACTCGGCGTGGTCGTCATTCCCGCGACACTTCTGCTGACGGCGAGCGAACTGGCCGACCGGATCGCGCGGGGCGGCGTGAAGGCGGTGGTCACCGACCCCGGCCAGTGCGCCAAGGTGGACGAGGCGGGCTTCGGCGGGCTCAGGCTGGTGTCCGGTTCGGCCATGCCGCAGGGATGGACCTCGCTCGACGCGCGTCATGATGCGCCGGCGGCCTTCCGCTCGGACGGGGAGACGCGCGCCGACGATCCGCTGCTTCTCTACTTCACCTCCGGCACCACGGCGAAACCGAAGCTCGTGCTCCATACGCACCGCAGCTATCCGATCGGCGCGCTGACCACGATGTACTGGCTCGGCCTTCGGCCGGGCGACGTGCATCTCAACGTGTCGTCGCCCGGCTGGGCCAAGCACGCCTGGAGTTCCTTCTTCGCCCCGTGGAACGCCGGCGCCTGCATCCTGATCGTCAATCAGCCGCGCTTCGACGCAAAGGTCCTGCTGGAGGCGATCGGCACGGCCGGCGCGACCACGCTCTGCGCGCCGCCGACCGTCTGGCGGCACATCGTGCAGGAGGATCTCGGCGCCGTCCGGCACAGCCTGCGCGAGCTGTGCGCGGCGGGCGAACCGCTGAACCCGGAGGTGATAGAGCGCGTGAGGGCGGCCTGGGGCCTGCGCATCCGCGACGGCTACGGCCAGACCGAAACGACGGCGATGGTCGCCAACGCGCCCGGCCTCGACGCCGCGCCGGGGTCGATGGGGCAGCCGCTGCCGGGCTACGACGTGGAGATCCTCGACGCGGACGACCGACCGGCGGAGGAGGGCGAGGTCTGCCTGCGGCTCGGGGCGTCCCGTCCGGCCGGATTGATGGCGGGTTACCTGCGCGACGACGGCACGCTGGCCGGGACCGACGGCGAGGTCTACCGGACCGGCGACGTCGCCTTCCGCGACGAAGGAGGCGGGCTGACCTTCGTCGGCCGCTCGGACGACGTGTTCAAGTCGTCGGACTATCGGATCAGCCCGTTCGAGCTGGAAAGCGTCCTGGTCGAGCACCCGAGCGTGCGGGAGGCGGCCGTGGTGCCCCTGCCCGACGAGCTGCGGCTTGCGGTGCCGCGCGCCTTCGTGGCGCTGGCGGAAGGCGCGCGCGCCGACCTCGAGACCGCTCGCTCGATCCACGCGCATGCAGCCCAGCGGCTTGCCCCCTTCAAGCGTATCCGCGAACTGGTGATCGTGGAGGATCTGCCCAAGACCGTGTCCGGCAAGATCCGACGCGTCGAGCTGCGCCGCAAGGAGAAGGGCGAGATCCGCGACGAGACGGTGCTGGCGCAGTTCTCCGAACGCGATCTCGGGGTGTGAGGCTCAGGCCGCGTTCTCGTCGGCGAGGACCCGGCCGAGAACGCTGACGAGGGCCGTGCCGTCACACGGTTTGTTGCAGACCTCGACGCCGGGATAGCGCTCGCTCAAGGTCCGCTTCTCGCCCTGGCCGGTGTGAAAGACGAAGGGCACGTGTTCCTGCCGGAGGATGTCGGCCACGGGATAGGACACCTTGCCGTGCAGGTTCACGTCGAGGATCGCAGCGTCGAAGCGCTCGCGCTTGGCGCAAGCTTCCGCGATCGCGAGCGTGCCGGCGCAGGTCACGCGCGCGCCGTTCTCGTGAAGTTCCGCCTCGATATCGATGGCGACCAGGAACTCGTCTTCCACGACGAGCACATGCTTGCCTGCCAGTGCGGTTCCAGTCGCTGCCGCCAAGATACTCGTTCCTACAAAACCCGACCCGCCCGCACCGACGGCGGGAGGAAACGCCTTTGGCCGATGATGGGTCCGCGTGTCAAAGGCACAGCATGAGACAAAAGTTCCTTCCGAACAGATAAGCGGCCGAAAACCGCTGGGGGTTTCCGGCCGCCTGTCGCCTTGCTGCCACGTCAACCGCGGCGGCGGCGGAGCTGGTCGAAGTAGACGATGACGATGATCAGGACGCCGGTGATGATGCGCTGCCAGAACGAGTTCACGTTCAAGAGATTGGCGCCGTTGTTGATCGTCGCGAGGATGAAGGCGCCGATCAGCGGGCCGTGGATCGAGCCGACCGCGCCGAAGAGGCTGGTGCCGCCGATCACGGAGGAGGCGATGGCCTGAAGCTCCCAGCCCTCGGCCTGCGTGGCATTGCCGACGCCGATGCGGGTGGCGAGAAGGATGCCGACGAAGGCCGCGCAGATCGCCGAGAGCGAGTAGGCCATGTAGATGGTGCGCGACACGTTGACGCCGGAGAGGCGCGCCGCCTCCGGGTTGGAGCCGACGGCGAAGAGATATCGCCCGAACCGCGAGCGATGGAGGAAGACGAAGGCCGGCACCGCGACCAGGATCACCATCCAGAACAGGTTGGGAATGCCGAGAAAGGCGCCGCGCGAGAACTCGTTGAAGGCGGGATCGGTGATCGAGATGGTCGAGCCGTTGGTGATGACGAGGCCGATGCCGCGCAGCGCCGTCAGCGTCGCCAGGGTGATGATGAAGGGCGGCAGGCCCATCTTCACGATGCCGAACCCGTGGAACAGGCCGATGGCGAGGCCCATGACGAGGGTGAGGATCACAGCGATCCAGACCGGCACGCCCGCCTGAAGGAGCCAGGCGATCACGGTGGTGGAGAAGCCGACCACGGCACCGACCGACAGGTCGATGCCGGCCGTGATGATGACGAAGGTCTGCCCGATGGCCAGGATCGCGATCATCGACCCTTGGCGCAGCAGGTTCGAGATGTTGTTGGCCGTGGCGAAGGTCGGCGTCGCGAAGGCGAGGAACACCCAGAGCGCGACGAGGAGGCCGAGCAGGGTCAGCGCGAAGAGGAATCCGAAGTTGCGGCGCGGCTTCTTGAGAGCGGCGACGGCGTCGGCATTGGAGCTTTGAAGGGTCATGGGTAACCTCGTTCAGACGCCGATCGCCTGGGTGAGAATGTCCTCGTGCGTGGACTGGTGAAAAGCGCTGGTGCCGACGAGCCGCCCGCCGCGGAAGACGTGCAGCGTGTCGGCGAGTTCGTAGACTTCGGGCAGGTAGGACGAAATCAGGAGGATGCCGGCGCCGTTCTTGAGGAGCTGCCCGAAGAGGCGATAGATTTCGGCCTTGGTGCCGACGTCTACGCCCACCGTCGGCTCGTCGAAGATGAAGACCTCGGCGCCGTGGTTTAGCCACTTGCCGATCACGATCTTCTGCTGGTTGCCGCCCGACATGGAGGACGCGAGAGAGCGCCGGCTCGGCGTCTTGATCGCGAGGTTCCGGATCTGCTGGTCGGCGTGCTCGGCTTCGAGGCGCGAGCTGATCGTGATGCCGCGCGTCAGCCGGTCGTAGATTGGAAGGTTGAGGTTGAGGCCGATGGGAAGGTTCAGCGCCAGGCCTTGGTCGCGCCGGCTTTCGGGCGCCAGCGCAATGCCGAGGTCGATCGCCTTGCGCTCGCTGCTGATCTCGACCGGCTGCCCCTTCCAGAAGATCTCGCCGCCGGTCTTCGGATTGCGGCCGAAGAGGCTGAGCGCGAACTCGCTGCGTCCCGCGCCGATCAGGCCGTAGAGCCCGACGATCTCGCCCGCGCGCACCGTCAGCGATACGTCGGAGAAGCCGGCGCCGGACAGGTTCCGGGCCTCGATCAGCGGCGCGCCGAGGGCGACCTCCTCCTTGTGGTAGATCTGTTCCAGCGAGCGGTTGATCATCATGGCGACGAGTTCGGCGTCGTTGGTCTCGCCGATCAGGCGCGTGCCGACATGGGTCCCGTCGCGCAGCACCGACACGCGGTCGGCCAGCTCGAAGATCTCCTCCATGCGGTGACTGATATAGACGATCGTAACGCCTTCGGCCTTGAGGCGCCGGATCAGCGTGAAGAGCTGAGCGGCTTCCTGGCGGGTCAGATAGGCGGTCGGCTCGTCGAAGATCAGGAAGCGGGTGCCGCGCAACGAAGCGCGGGCGGTGGCCACGAGCTGCTGCTGGCCGATGGTGAGCGAGCCGAGTTCCGCCTCGGCCGGCAGGTGGAAGCCGAGATCGTCGAGGATCGCCTGCGCGGCCTCGTTCATCTTGCGCTTCTGCAGGAGCCCGAAGCGTACCGTCTCGTCGCCGAGGAAGATGTTGGCGGCAACCGACAAGTGCCGGCAGAGGACCACCTCCTGGTGCACGGCGTTGATGCCATGGTCGATCGCCTCCTGCGGGGTGGCAAGATCGACCGGCTTGCCCTGCCACAGGATCTCGCCGCCGGAGCGCCGGATGACGCCGGTCAGGAGCTTGATCAGGGTCGATTTGCCCGCCCCGTTCTCGCCGACGATCGCATGCACCTCGCCAGCCTGGAAGGCGAGCGACGCGGGCTTCAGGGCCAGGACCGGGCCGTAGCGCTTCTCGAGCTGCCTCAGCTCCAGGATCGTGGTGCCGGCGGCCGGTAGCGGATCGTCGGTCGGGTGGAGATCGACGGGAAGGGGGTCGTGATGCGTCGAGGACATGGCACCCTCCGAAGGGCTGCATCGGGGCGCGCCCTCCGTTTGCGCGGAGAGCGGGCGCGAACATGCGTCGGAAGCGTCCGGGAGGCCCTGCGGCGAGGGCTGGAACGGAGAACGGGGATGGGAGCCGTCGGCGGCCGTCCCGGCAAGGCGGGGCGGCGGACTGCGGCGCGTTCGGACGCTTCGAGCCGGAGGGCGGCCAGCGCCGCCCTCCGGCCGGGACCCTTAGTTGACCTTCGGGTTCAGAAGCTCCTGCGAGCGGGCCTCGTTCATGTTCTCGGTCGTGATGAGGTTGGCGCCGGTGTCGACGTTCTTCTCCACCGACTCCTTCTTGGAGGCGGCGAGCGCCGTCTTGATGCCGTCGTAACCCATCCGGTAGGGGTCCTGCACCACGAGGGCGGAGATGACGCCGTCCTTCAGGAAGCCCACGAGGCGGTCGTCGCTGTCGAAGCCGATCAGGGCGACCTTGTCCTTGGCATTGTTCTCGGCGATCGCCTGGCCGGCGCCCTGCGCCATGATCAGGTTCGAGGCGAAGATGCCGACGAGGTTCGGGTTCGCCGTGAGAAGGTCGGTCGTGATGTTGAGACCGGTCGCGGCCTGGCCGTCGGCATAGCGGTCGGCCACGAGCTTCAGGCCGGGATACTTGGCGAGCTGCTCGATGAAGCCCTTCTTGCGCTCTTCCAGCGAGCCGGCGTTCGGCGCGTTGGTGATGAGCGCGACCTCGCCTTCCTCCTTGCCGGTCTTCGCCTTGATGGCGGCCGCGAGGCCGTCGGCGGCGATGCGGCCGCCCTGGACGTTGTCCGTCGTCAGGAACGAGGTGAAGGCGTCCGACTCGGCCGAGGAGTCGATGCCGATGACCGGGACCGACTTGGCGGCCTCGGTGATCGGGGGGCCGAGGGCGGTGCGCTCGGTCGGGGCGATCACGATCGCGGCCGGGTTGCCGGCCACGGCGTTCTCGAGAATCGAGATCTGGCCGTTGATGTCGGTCTCGGCCTGGGCGCCGAGCTCGGGCACGTTGACGCCGAGGTCCTGGCCCGCCTTGCGGGCGCCGGCCAGAACGATCTGCCAGTAGAAGGAGGTTGTGTCCTTCACGATGATCGGGATGGTCGGCTGCTGCGCCAGGGCGGGCGCGCTCGGGATGCCGAGGGCGAGCGTCGCGGCGGCGATACCGGCCAGGGCAAGCCGGCGAGTCAGAGTCAGAGTGGTCATCGGGTTTCCTCTCCCAAAATAGACCGGTTGTTCCGGTTCTTGTTCAAACTGAGATAAACATACCGTATCGGCGGTCCGCAGCCTTGGCAAGAGCCTTGCTCGCCCGAAACCCCCGGAATACAGCGGTTCAGAGCACGCCCGTCTTCAGGATCAAGTTGCCGTAATGGCGGGTTTCCCCTGTCGAGACGATCAGACATGCCGTTTTTGCCCGCTCGTAGAACGCGAAACGTTCCAGCGAGCGGATCGGGAAGTCGCCCGCGCGGCGGCGGACGACTTCGGCGAACTCTTCGGCGATCGGCGGAACCGCGCCGGGATCTCCGACCACTTCCATGCGGAAGGCCGCGTCCTCCACGAACGTGTCGAGCGGCAGGTGCGCCAGGATCGCGGCCGCGGCGGTCACCGCGTCCACTCCGTCGAGACGCACCACCCGCGGCCCCAGCGAATGGGCGGGGAAGTTGGCGTCGGCGATCACCATCTCGTCGCCGTGCCCGAGCGAGCGCAGCGCGTGGAGGAGATCGGGGCCCAGAAGCGGATGGATGTTTCGCAGCATCGCTTGCCTCCCTCAGATGTTGGTCCAGCCGCCGTCGATCGAAATCGCCTGGCCGGTGACGAAGCCCGATTCGCGCGAGGCGAGGTAGACGGCAAGGGCGGCGATCTCCTCGGGCTTGCCGAGTCGGCCCATGGGCTGGCGGGCGGCGAATGCGGCGCGCGCCGCTTCGAGATCGCCGGTCGCGCGCATCCGGTCCTCCAGGGACGGACTCTCCACCGTTCCCGGACAGATCGCGTTGGCGCGGATGCCCTGGCCGACGAAATCGGCCGCGACCGATTTCGTCAGGCCGATCACCGCCGCCTTGGACGCGCCGTAGACGAAGCGGTTGGGCGCCGCGATCACCGACGAGGCGACCGAGGCGATGTTGACGATCGAACCGCCGCCGCCCTCGATCATGGCCGGCAGGAAGGCGCGCACCATGCGGAACATGGAGCGGACGTTGAGATCGAAGGCGAAGTCGAACTCCTCCTCCGTGCAGTCGAGGATCGTGCCGGCATGGACGAAGCCGGCGCAGTTGAAGAGAATGTCGGCGCGTCCGACCTCGCGGGCAAAGGCGGCGACCGCCGCCCCGTCGCGCACGTCGAGGCGGCGCACCGTGATGCCGGATTCGGAGCCGAGCTCGGCGAGCTTCTCCTCGTTGATGTCGGAGGCGATCACCTCGGCGCCCTCGCGGGCGAAGGCAAGGGCGGTGGCGCGCCCGATGCCCTGTGCGGCGGCGGTGACCACCGCGCGCTGTCCGGCCAGACGGTTCGTCACTGGCGTTCTCCTTTTGGCGCCGGGGGGCGCGGCATGATGGCGGAACCCTCGTCCGATGGGGCCGAGACCGGCGCGGCGAGCGCGGCGCTGATGCGCTCTGCCGCCCGTGCGATCTCGTCGCCCAAGGCCTCGGGCTCCACCGGGTCGTTCAGGATCCGAAGGTGAGGGCAGGTGAGCGCGGCGACGGCACCCGTGTCCTCCGGGTCGAAGATCGGCAGCGAGACGTCGGTCACGCCTTCGGTGATGCCGGACGCGCGCACGACCCGGCCCGCCTGGCGGAACCGGTCGAGGCGCGCCTGGAGGTCGGCGAAGTCGAAACCCCGGTCCTCCGCGGCGATGGCCTCGAACGTGCGCTCGCGCCGGCGCTTGCTCATGAAGGCGAGGAGGCAATGTCCCGAGCCCGTTCGCACCAGCGGTTGCCGATAGCCGATGCGCACGGAGAAGCCGATATGCGACACGCTCTCCACCCGCGCGATCACGACCATCTGCGTGCCGCTCGGCACCGCGAGGTGGCAGGAATAGCCCGTCGTTTCGGCGAAGTCGCGCATGACCGGGAGAGCCGCGTCGGTCAGCGAGCGGTGCAGCGGCCGGTTGAGGCCAAGGCGGAACAGCTTGTCGGCGACGACGAATCGGTCCGGTCCGTCGCGGTCGAGGTAGCCGCGCGCTTCCAGGACGGCGACCATGCGGAAGATCTCGCTGCGCGTGCGGCCGAGCGCCTCGGCCAGTTCGCCGAGGTTCAGCGCCGCGCGCGTCGCCGACAGGTGTTCCAGGATGTCGAGCCCCTTCTCCAGCGCCGGGGCGCTGTAGCGGGCGGCATCCTCGGACGCTTCCTGGCGATCGGTTGACATGCGTTTCCGCTGGTGATTTCAGTTTTCATATATGAACAGGGATTTTCCGGCATGTCCACCACTATCGCTGGTTTCGAGACCTTCGACATCCGCTTCGCCACGTCGATGAAGCTGGACGGGTCGGACGCCATGAACCCCGACCCCGACTATTCCGCCGCTTATGTCGTGCTGCGCACGGGAAGCGCCCTGGAGGGGCACGGCCTCGCCTTCACCATCGGCCGGGGCAACGATCTCGTGACGGCGGCGATCTCGGCGGCGGCCGAGCGGGTGGTGGGCCTGTCGATCGAGGAGATCGCCGCCGACATGGGCGGTTTCTGGCGGCGAATCACCGGCGACAGCCAGTTGCGCTGGCTTGGGCCGGACAAGGGCGTGATGCACATGGCGATCGGCGCCGTGGTGAACGCGGTCTGGGACCTGTGGGCGAAGCACGAAGGCAAGCCGGTCTGGCAGCTCATCGCCGACATGGCGCCCGACCAGGTCCTCGATCTCGTGGACTTCCGCTATCTCGGCAACGCGCTGACGCGCGACGAAGCGCGCGCGATCCTGGAGCGCGCGGCGGAGGGCAAGGCCGAGCGTCTGGCGATCCTGTCCGACAAGGGCTATCCGACCTACACGACCTCAGCCGGCTGGCTCGGATACGACGACGAGAAGATGCGCCGCCTTTGCCGTGAGGGCATGGCGGAAGGCTGGACGCACTTCAAGCTCAAGGTCGGCCGCGACCTCGACGACGACATCCGCCGCTGCCGCATCGTGCGCGAGGAGATCGGCCCGGACCGCACGCTGATGATCGACGCCAACCAGGTCTGGGAGGTCGGCGAGGCGATCGACTGGGTGAACCGGCTGGCCGAGTTCCGCCCCTGGTTCATCGAGGAGCCGACTTCGCCGGACGACGTCATCGGCCACGGCCAGATCAAGGCCGGCGTCGCGCCGGTCAAGGTGGCGACGGGCGAGATGTGCCAGAACCGCATCATGTTCAAGCAGTTCCTGCAGGCCGACGCGATCGACGTGGTGCAGATCGACGCGGCTCGGGTCGGGGGCCTCAACGAGAACCTCGCGATCATGCTGATGGCCGCCAAGTTCGGAAAGCCGGTCTGCCCGCACGCCGGGGGCGTGGGCCTGTGCGAATACGTCCAGCACCTGTCGATGATCGACTATCTCGTCGTCTCCGGCACGATGGAAGGGCGGGTGGCCGAGTATGTCGACCATCTGCACGAGCACTTCGTGCACCCCTGCGACGTGCGCGGCGGGCGCTACATGCCGCCGCGCGCGCCGGGCTTCTCCATCGAGATGAAGCGCGCCTCCATCGAGGCGCATCTGTTCAGGGGGTGAGGGGCTCGGCTCTGGCCGTGATCTGTCCGCTGCGCTCGCGCTGAAGGTAGCGCGCGGTCATGGAGACCGCCGCCACCGCGAGCCCTGCGGCGAGGCCCCACCAGACGCCGACCCCTTGCCAGCCGAGGGGGAAGGCGAGCGTGTAGGCGATCGGCATGCCGACGGCCCAATAGCTTGCCACGGCGATCAGCATGGGCGTGCGCGTGTCCTTCAGCCCGCGCAGGACCCCGTTGGCGGTCACCTGCGCGGCGTCAATGAGCTGGAAAGCGGCCGCGACGAACAGGAGCGGAATGGCGGTCGCGAGGACCCGCGCGGCGTCCGGCTGTCGCAGGTCGAGATAGAGGCCGATCAGCCTCTCCGGCATCAGCCAGAACAGAAGGGCGGCGAAGAAGGCGATGCCGACCGCCACCATCATTGCCACCCGCGCCGCCCGCGCGACGTCCTCCGCACTGCCGCGCCCGTAGGCCGAGCCGACGCGAACGGTCGCCGCGCTGGAAAGGCCGAGCGGGATCATGAAGGAGATGGAGGCGAGCTGAAGGGCGATGCCGTGTGCGGCCAGCTCCACCGTGCCGATCCAGCCCATCATCACCGAGGCCGCCGTGAACAGGCCGACCTCGGCGACGATGGTTGCGCCGATCGGCCAGCCGAGGCGCGCCACCTCGCGGAACGCCTCCCAGTCCGGCAGGTGGAACCGGCGCCAGAGGTCGTAGGGTTGGAGGGCCAGCACCAGGCGGGTGTAGGCGAAAAGCGCGCCCACGATGAAGACGGAGGTCGTGACGGAGGCGATACCCGACCCCGTCAGGCCGAGGGCCGGAAAGCCGAAATGGCCGAAGATCAGCGCATAGTTGCCCAGCGCGTTGACGAGAGCGCCGGCGACGGTGATCGCCAGCACGGCCCGCGGCCGTTCCAGCGCGCTGAGATAGGACCGCAGCACGAAGGTCATGAGATAGGGCAGCATCGACCACTGAAGGATGCGCATGTAGTGGCCGCCGAGGTCGGCGACGCGGGCGTCCTGGCCGAGGGCGAGGAAGATGTCGCGCGTGAACCAGAGCGGCACCATCACCGCGGCGCTGTAGAAGCCGACCACCCAGAGTCCCATGCGCACCGAGCGGCGCACCGCGCGCGTGTCGCCCCGCCCGTTGGCGGCCGCCGCCATCGGCATCACCGCATAGGCGAAGCCCGAACCGAACATCCAGAAAACGTAGAAGGTCTGCGAGGTGAGGACGGCGGCGGCGAGCTCCACCGGGCCGAGCCGTCCGATCAGCACGGTGTTGGTGACGTTGATCGACATCTGCGCGAGCTGCGCCCCGATCAGCGGCAGGCCGAGCAGGAGCATCGCGCGCAGGTGCGCGCCCCACGAGACGGACGCGGGCGCGCCGGCTTCGGCATTCGTGCCAAGCGCCACCATCGTTCCGACCCCCGCTGCTGTTCCCGGTTTGAACGGCGGTGGGTAGACCCGGTCGGCGCCCCTGTCCAGCTTCGCGGCGCGAGCACGCGCCCCGTCCGCTGCTGCGATGCAGCGACGAATTGTTCGGGACATGCACCCGTGCGCCGCGTACTTGATTGACAAGACTGGAGCGGTTCGAAATAACGCAGACAATTGGGATCCGTTCCTCGCGGATCCCTCGCGTGCCCCGGACAGCCGGGGTTTCTTCGTCGCTATCCGATTGCGTGGAATGGTCATGGCCCTGCGAATCCTCCAAGTGAAAGACGCGTCCGGCTCGCTGCAGGTCGTGGCGGCCGGCGACGAAGGCATGGGCCATGTCGTGCCGGGTTACTTCTCGGCCTATGACCTGGCGCAGGCGACCGTCGCGCGCGGCTCGACGCTGGCCGACGAGGTCGAGCGCGCCGGGCGCGGGGAGGCGGTGGACCTCGATGCGGCGCTCGCCGAAAGCCGGATCCTGATGCCGATCCATCATCCGAATCCAGCGCACTTCATTGTGGCGGGTACGGGCCTCACGCATCTCGGCTCGGCCGACGGGCGCGACAAGATGCATAAGGCGCAGGCGGGCGAGCAACTCACCGATTCCATGCGCATGTTCCGCATGGGCCTTGAGGGCGGCAAGCCGGCGGCGGGCGAGATCGGCGTGCAGCCCGAATGGTTCTACAAGGGCGACGGTTCCTGCCTCGTCGGCCCGGGCGAGCCCCTGACCTCGCCCGTCTTCGCCAAGGACGGCGGCGAGGAGCCGGAGCTGGCCGGCATCTACCTGATCGGCCCGGACGGGACGCCCTTCCGCCTCGGCTTCTGCCTGTCCAACGAGTTCTCCGACCACGTCGTCGAGCGCGGCAACTACCTCTGGCTCGCCCACTCCAAGCTGCGGCAGGCCTCGCTCGGCCCCGAGCTTCTGGTCGGTGATCTGCCCGACCACGTCGAGGGCACCTCGCGTATCCGCCGCGACGGGGAGCTGGTGTTCGACAAGCCCTTCCTGTCGGGCGAGGCGAACATGTCCCACACGATCGCCAATCTCGAGCACCACCATTTCAAGTACGACCTGTTCCGCCGCCCGGGCGATCTGCATGTCCATTTCTTCGGCACGGCGACCCTTTCGGTCACCCATGGCGTGAAGACGCAGAAAGGCGACCGGTTCGAGATCGAGGCCCGGCCGTTCCGGTTGCCGCTCGTCAACCCGCTGGCCGAGACGGCGGGCACCGAGACGCCCGTCGCCGTTCGCTCGCTCTGAGATCGTCCATGACCCTGCGCGTCGCCATTCTCGGTCTCGGCAAGATCGCCCGCGATCAGCACGTTCCCTCGATCGCCGCTGTCGATGGCGTGGAACTCACCGCCGTCGCCAGCCGCAATGCGTCGCTCGAAGGCGTTGCGTGCTTCTCGACGCTGGACGAGCTGCTGGCCCGACCCGACCTCTTCGACGCGGTGGCGCTCTGCACCCCGCCGCAGGGTCGGAACGAGCAGGCCTCGGCGGTGCTCTCCGCCGGGAAGCATGTGCTTCTGGAAAAGTCGCCCGGCGCGACGGTGAGCGAGGTCCGTCCGTTGGAAGCGCTGGCGCGTGAGAAGGGTGTCGCGCTCTTCGCCACCTGGCATTCGCGCTTCGCGCCGGCGGTCGAGCCGGCCCGGTCATTCCTCGCTTCCACGACGGTGCGCTCCGTGCGGATCGAGTGGAAGGAGGACGTGCGCAAGTGGCACCCTGGCCAGGAATGGATCTGGGAGCCGGGCGGCCTCGGCGTCTTCGACCCCGGCATCAACGCGCTGTCCATCCTCACCGCCATACTTCCGCGGCCTGTGTTCCTCACGCGCTCGGACCTCTCCTTCCCGGAGAACCGCGCCGCCCCCATCGCGGCGAGCATGACCTTCTCCGACGGGCATGGCGTTCCGGTCGAGGCCGAGTTCGACTGGCGCGAGACGCGCGGCGAGATCTGGAACATCATGGTCGAGACGGATGCGGGCTCGCTGATCGTCGCGGACGGCGGCAAGCGGATGCTGGTGGACGGCGCCCTGCGCCTCGACGAGCCGGATCGCGAATATGCCGGCATCTACCGCCGCTTCGCCGAACTGGCGGCCGGCGGGCGCATCAACGTCGATCTTTCGCCGCTCCAGCACGTCGCGGACGCCTTCCTGCTCGGGCGCCGGCACGTGGTCGAAGCCTTCGTGGAGGCTTGAGGGTGAGCGACGTGCAAGGTCTCGAACGCCGGACCTTCGGAGCGCTGCCGGACGGCCGCGCCGTCGAGATCGTGCACCTGCGGGCGCAAGGCATCGAGGCGCGCGTCCTGACCTATGGCGCCACCTTGCAGGCGCTTCTGGTCCCGGACCGCGAAGGCCGCGTCGACGATATCGTGCTCGGTCACGACGACCTCGACGGCTATGTCGCCGCCCGGAGCTTCTACGGCGCCACGATCGGTCGCTACGCGAACCGTATCGCGGGCGGAACCTTCTCCATCGACGGCGAGCGGTTCCAGGTTCCGGCCAACGACGGTCCCAACGCGCTGCATGGCGGGCCGGACGGCTTCGACCGGCAGCTCTGGGAGATCGCTGGGACCGGCGAGGGGGCCGAGCCCTTCGTGCGCCTGTCGCGCACCAGTCCCGACGGCGAATGCGGCTTTCCCGGACGGCTCGACGTCGATGTCACCTACCGCGTACGCGCGGGCGAATTGGAGATCGCCTTCGAGGCGCGAACCGACCGATCGACCGTGGTGAACCTCACCAACCACGCCTTCTTCAACCTCGGCGGGACGGAGCGGTTGACGGACATTCTCGGTCATGAGCTGACGATCGAGGCCGACGAGTTCCTCTCCGTCGGCGAGGGCGCCATCCCCGTAGGCGGTCCGGCGGATGTCGCGGGCACGGCTTTCGACTTTCGTGAGGCGACGCCCGTCGGCACCCGCGTGCGCGCGGCGGAAGAGCAGATCAGACAGGGCCGGGGCTACGACCACAACTGGTGCCTGCGGGGCGCCGCCGGTGGGAAGCCGAGGCTGGCGGCGACGCTGCGCCACCCGTCCAACGGCCGCGTCATGGAACTCCTGACCGACCAGTCGGGCGTCCAATTCTATTCCGGCAACTTCCTGGACGGAACGTCGGTCGGCAAGAACGGCCTGACATATCGAATGGGCGATGCGCTCTGCCTGGAGCCGCAGCTCTACCCCGACACGCCCAACCGCCCGGACTTCCCGTCCGCGCGGCTCGATCCCGGCGCGACCTATCGCCACCGGTCCCTCTATCGCTTCAAGCATGCCTGACGTGACAGGCCTCGCCCTCTAGGGTGTCGGGGCCGAAGGAGAAATGACCATGTCGAACGACCTGACGACCGTGATCGAGGACGCTGATGAGCTGAAGACGCCGGGCGGCAACCGCGGCCACGGCCGCGCCGGCACGACGCTGCGCTCGCGCGCCTGGTTCGACAACCCGGACAATGCCGACATGACCGCGCTCTATCTCGAGCGCTACATGAACTTCGGCCTCAGCCAGGAAGAGCTGCAGTCCGGCCGACCGATCATCGGCATCGCGCAGACCGGCTCCGATCTCAGCCCCTGCAACCGCCACCATATCGAGCTGGCGCAGCGCCTGCGCGAAGGAATCCGCGAGGCGGGCGGCATCGCGATCGAGTTCCCGGTCCATCCGATCCAGGAGACGGGCAAGCGCCCGACCGCCGGCCTCGACCGCAACCTTGCCTATCTCGGCCTCGTCGAGATCCTCTACGGCTACCCGCTGGACGGCGTGGTGCTGACGATCGGCTGCGACAAGACCACGCCCGCCTGCCTGATGGCGGCGGCGACGGTGAACATTCCGGCGATCGCGCTTTCGGTCGGGCCGATGCTGAACGGCTGGTTCCGCGGCCAGCGCACGGGCTCCGGCACCATCGTCTGGAAGGCGAGGGAGCTGATGGCCAAGGGCGAGATCGACTATGCCGGCTTCATCAAGCTCGTCGCTTCCTCCGCGCCCTCCACCGGCTACTGCAACACGATGGGCACAGCCTCCACCATGAACTCGCTGGCCGAGGCGCTGGGCATGCAGCTTCCCGGCTCGGCCGCCATCCCCGCGCCCTACCGCGACCGGCAGGAAGTCGCCTACCGCACCGGCCTTCGCATCGTGGACATGGTGCGCGAGGATCTGAAGCCGTCCGACATCATGACCAAGGACGCCTTCATCAACGCGATCCGCGTCAACTCGGCGATCGGCGGCTCCACCAACGCGCCGATCCACCTCAACGCGCTCGCCCGCCACATCGGCGTCGACCTGACGGTGGACGACTGGCAGGAGTTCGGCGAGGAGATCCCGCTGCTGGTCAACCTTCAGCCGGCCGGCGAGTATCTTGGCGAGGACTACTACCATGCCGGCGGCGTTCCGGCGGTGGTGAACCAGCTCATGGAGCAGGGCCTCATCAAGGAGAACGCGATCACCGCCAACGGTCGCACCATCGGCGAGAACTGCCGCGGCGCGCCGATCGAGGATGAAAACGTCATCAAGCCCTACGACAAGCCGCTCAAGGCCAAGGCGGGCTTCCTGGTGCTGAAGGGGAACCTCTTCTCGTCGGCGATCATGAAGACCTCGGTGATCAGCCCCGAATTCCGCGACCGCTACCTGAACAACCCGAACGATCCCAATGCCTTCGAGGGCAAAGCCGTGGTCTTCGACGGTCCGGAGGACTACCACCACCGGATCGACGATCCCGCGCTCGCCATCGACGAGAACACGATCCTCTTCATGCGCGGCGCCGGTCCGATCGGGTATCCCGGCGCGGCGGAGGTCGTGAACATGCGTGCGCCCGACTACCTCATCAAGAGGGGCGTGACCTCGCTCGCCTGCATCGGCGACGGGCGCCAGTCCGGCACCTCGGGCTCGCCGTCGATCTTGAACGCCTCGCCGGAAGCGGCGGCCGGCGGCAACCTCGCCGTCCTGAAGACGGGCGATCGGGTGCGCATCGACCTCGGGCGCGGCACCGCCAACATCCTGATCTCGGACGACGAGCTGGCCGAGCGCCGCGCGGCGCTCAAGGCCGAGGGCGGCTACAAGTATCCCGAGCACCAGACGCCGTGGCAGGAAATTCAGCGCACGCTGGTTGGCCAGATGGAGACGGGTGCCGTTCTGGAAAACGCCGTGCAATACCAGCGTCTGGCGCAGACGAGGGGCGTGCCCCGCGACAACCACTGAAGGCGGCGATGCAGGACATGGCGAACGGCAAGACGGGGGCGGGCGAAGCCGCCCCCCTTCACATTCTGGATGCCCCGGCCTGCCACCTCGGCGAGGGGCCGACCTACGACCCGGCCACCGACAAGGCCTGGTGGTTCGACATCCTCGGACGCAAGCTGTTCGAGAAGTCGTCGGCGAGCCCGGATGTGCGGGTCCACGACCTGCCGCTGATGGCCAGCCAGCTCTGCACGGTGGACGACCGGACGCAGCTCCTTGCGACCGAGAGGGGCCTTCATGTCCGCGACGTCGCGACGGGAAGGCTGACTCTCCACACGGCTTTGGAACCCGACGAGACGGACACGCGCTCCAACGACGGGCGGGTGCACCCTTCGGGCGCGCTCTGGATCGGCACGATGGGGCGCAAGGCCGAAGAGGGCCGCGGTTCGATCTACTGGTTCCGAGACGGCGAGTTGCGCAGGCTCTACGCACAGGTCTCCATTCCCAACGCCATCTGCTTCTCGCCGGACGGCACGGTCGGCTATTTCGCCGACACCGCTCGCGGCGACATCCACCGCGTTCCCCTCGATCCGGAAACCGGTCTGCCGAGCGGCGAGCCGGCAGTGTTCGTGCCGGACGGAGCCTTCGCGGGCGGACCCGACGGCGCGGTGACGGATGCCGAAGGCAATGTCTGGAACGCCCGCTGGGGAGCCGGCCGCATCGAGGTCTTCTCGCCAGAGGGCAAGCATCTCCGCTCCCTTTCGGTGCCGGCGCTCCAGCCGAGCTGCCCGGCCTTTACCGGTCGGAACCTCGATCAGCTTCTCGTCACCACCGCCTATGAGGGCATGGACGACGCAGACCGCGCCGACGACCCCAACGCCGGTCGCACCTTCATCGTCCAGGCCGGCGTGAAGGGAGTCGCGGAGCCGCGCGTGCGGCTGGCGCCATGAGCGAGGCGGCCACCGCCCTGGTCGACTGGGGCACGACTTCGTTCCGCGCCTGGGCCTGCGCCGCCGACGGGACGGTCCTCGCCGAGCGCCGAGCGCCGGACGGGCTGACCGGCGTGCGGAACGGCGACTTCTCGGGCGTCCTGGAAGGCCATCTTGAGGCGATGGGCGTGCGGCTGGGCGCTCCGGCCGTTCTGTGCGGCATGGTCGGCTCGCGCACGGGCTGGGTCGAGGCGGCCTATCTCGCGGTTCCGACGAGGCTGGACGATCTCGCGACGCAGGCGATCCCGGTGCCGTCGCCGGCGCGGCCGATCCACATTCTTCCGGGTTTGGCGCAGCGCGGGGCGGCGCCCGACGTGATGCGCGGCGAAGAGACGCAGCTTCTGGGCGTCGTCGCGGAAGGCTTCCGCACTGGCCTCGTCTGTATGCCCGGCACCCATTCCAAGTGGGTGCGGCTGGAGGAGGGGGCCGTTACCGGTTTCTCGACCTTCATGACGGGCGAGCTGTTCCAGCTCCTGCGCAGCGGCTCGATCCTGAAACAGGCCGTGGAGACCGATGCGCGGCCCGATTCCGACGATCCGGCCTTTGCGGAAGGGCTGGCAGCCGGGCTCTCACGTCCGGCCGAGGCGACCAACGCGCTTTTTCAACTGCGGGCCGGCTGGCTTCTCGAGGGTGCCGTCCCGCAGGCGCAGTCAGCGCGCCTGTCCGGCCTCCTGATCGGGCTGGAGTTCGCGGGTGCGCTCGCCCGCTACGGCCGCCCCGACCGTCTGGCGCTTCTTGCCTCCGGACCGATTGCCGCGCTCTACGAGGCGGTCGCGACCGCGGCGGGCCTCACGCTGGAGCGCCGGCTCGACGCCGATCATTGCGTGCGCCACGGCCTGCGCGCCGCCGTCCGCCTCCTGCATCCCGACCGGAGTTCGACATGAGCCAGGTTTCATCCCATGTGCCGTGGCCCGAGCTGCGTCGTTCGCTGGTGGCCATCCTGCGCGGCGTCAAGCCGGAAGAGGCGGAAGGCGCCGTTGCGACCTTGATCGAGGCTGGGTTCGAGGCGATCGAGATCCCCCTGAACTCGCCCGACGCCTTCCGCTCCATCGCGTCGGCCGTCCGCCTCGGCGGCCCCGGCCACTATATCGGCGCCGGCACGGTGCTGACGCCGGAAGACGTCGATCGTCTCGCCGAGGCCGGCGGAAACCTCCTCGTCTCGCCCAATGTCTACGCCGCAGTTCTGAAGCGGGCGGCCGGCCACGGCATGGTGACGATGCCGGGCGTTTTCACTCCGACCGAAGCTTTCCAGGCGATCGCTGCGGGCGCTTCGGCGCTGAAGTTCTTTCCCGCCAGCGTGCTTGGCCCGTCGGGCGTCTCGGCGATTCGCGCCGTTCTGCCGAAGGATCGCGAGATCGGCGTCGTCGGCGGCGTGTCGGAAGCGGACTTCGAGGGCTACGCCGCCGTCGGGGTGCGGACCTTCGGCCTCGGCTCCTCGCTTTACAAGCCGGGAATGACGGTTGGGGAGATCCGGGAAAGGGCCGATAAAGCTGTCTTGCTCTACGACCGCGTTTGCGGTTTACGATAAATCAGAGCGCCGAAAAAATTCATTGGCGACCGGGTCGCCGATGCGTTAATTCATCAGACAATTGGTCGCCACTACCGGGCCGTCAGGCAGAGGGGGAGGGGCCGAAGGCATCGTGCGGGCCGTGTCCGCACGATGCGGAAAGCTCGGCGCGAGGGGTTCGCGCTTTCGGACGCCCGCTGTCGCGGCGTCGCGATGGGAGGAAGAGTATGATCCGTATGAAGACCCTGCTGGCGGCCGTGGCCCTCGGCGCGATGACCCTCACCGGCGGCGCTTTCGCGCAGGAAAAGGGCACCGTCGGCGTGCTGATGCCGACCAAGGCCTCGGCCCGCTGGATCGCCGACGGCGACAACATGGTGAAGCAGCTGCAGGAGCGCGGCTACAAGACCGATCTGCAGTATGCCGAGGACGACATCCCGACGCAGATCAGCCAGCTCGAGAACATGGTGGCGGCCGGCGTCCAGTCGCTGGTGATCGCCTCCATCGACGGCACCACGCTGACCGACGTGCTCCAGCAGGCGCACGACAAGGGCATCAAGGTCATCGCCTACGACCGCCTGATCCGCAACTCGCCGAACGTCGACTACTACACGACCTTCGACAACTTCCAGGTCGGCGTCCTCCAAGCGCAGTCGATCGTGCAGGGCCTGAAGCTCGAGAGTGAGGCCGGCCCGTTCAACATCGAGCTGTTCGGCGGCTCGCCGGACGACAACAACGCCTTCTTCTTCTACAACGGCGCGATGAGCGTGCTCCAGCCCTATATCGACCAGGGCAAGCTCGTGATCCCGTCGGGCGAGACCGGCATGGACCGCGTCGGCACCCTGCGCTGGGACCCGGCCGTGGCCCAGGCCCGCATGGACAACCTCCTCTCGTCCTACTACGGCGACAAGACCGTGAACGCGGTCCTCTCGCCCTATGACGGCCTGTCCATCGGCATCATCTCGGCGCTGACCGCCGTCGGCTACGGCTCGGGCGACAAGCCGATGCCGATCGTCTCCGGCCAGGATGCCGAAGTGCCTTCGGTCAAGTCGATCCAGAACGACCAGCAGTACTCGACGATCTTCAAGGACACGCGCGAGCTGGCCAAGGTCACGGTCGACATGATCGACGCGATCGGCCAGGGCAAGGAGCCGGAGGTCAACGACACCCAGACCTACGACAACGGCGTCAAGGTCGTGCCGTCCTACCTCCTGAAGCCGGTGCTGGTGACCAAGGACAACATCAAGTCCGTGCTGGTCGACAGCGGCTACTACACCGAAGACCAGATCAAGCCCTGATCGGCCTTCCGGCAGGGCGCTCCGGTGCCCTGTTCACGTATCGGCGGGAGCCCTCGGGGCTCCCGCTCCATCGTTCCGAAGACCGGGAAGAACGCTTTGGCACCGATCCTAGAGATGCGCGGCATCACCAAGACGTTCCCGGGCGTGAAGGCGCTCGACAACGTCAATCTCGTCGTCGAGAAGGGCGAGATCCACGCGATCTGCGGCGAGAACGGCGCCGGCAAGTCGACGCTGATGAAAGTCCTTTCGGGTGTCTATCCGCACGGCACCTATGAGGGCGACATCGTCTACGACGGCGAGGTTCGGTCCTTCCGCGGCATCCGCGATAGCGAGCATGTCGGCATCATCATCATCCATCAGGAGCTGGCGCTCGTGCCGCTCCTGTCGATCGCCGAGAATATCTTTCTGGGCAACGAAATCTCGCGCGGCGGCGTGATCAACTGGGACGAGGCGTTCCGCCGGTCCGACGAGCTCCTCCGCCAAGTGGGCCTTTCCGAGCCGCCCACGACGCTGATCAAGGACATGGGCGTCGGCAAGCAGCAGCTCGTCGAGATCGCCAAGGCGCTCTCCAAGAAAGTGCGCCTCCTCATCCTCGACGAGCCGACCGCTAGCCTCAACGAGCGCGACAGCCAGGCGCTTCTCGACCTCCTTCTCGAGTTCAAGAAGCAGGGGCTGACCTCGATCATGATCAGCCACAAGCTGAACGAGATCTCGCGCGTCGCCGACTCGATCACCGTGATCCGCGACGGCTCCACCGTCTCGACGCTCGACTGCCGAAACGGGGTCAGCGAGGATCAGATCATCCGCGACATGGTGGGCCGCCAGCTCGACGACCGCTATCCGCCCCGCCATCCGAAGATCGGCGAGGTCCTGTTCGAGGTGAAGGGCTGGAACGCCTATCACCACCTCAACACCCAGCGTCAGATCGTGAAGGACGTTTCCTTCAACGTGCGCAAGGGCGAGATCGTCGGCATCGCCGGCCTGATGGGCGCCGGGCGCACCGAACTCGCCATGAGCGTGTTCGGCAAGTCTTACGGGCGCAACGTGTCCGGCGAAGCCTTCATGCACGGCAAGCCGGTGGACGTGTCGACCATTCCGCGGGCGATCGACGCCGGGCTCGCCTACGTCACGGAGGACCGCAAGCAGTACGGCCTGCTCCTCGAGGACGACATCCGCCAGAACATCTCGCTCGCCAACCTTCCGGGCATCGCCAAGAGCGGCGTGATCGACGAGGACCGCGAGCGCAAGGTGGCGGAGGATTATCGCGGTTCCCTGCGCATTCGATCCTCCGACATCTTCCACAAGACGCTGAACCTTTCGGGCGGCAACCAGCAAAAGGTCGTGCTGTCGAAATGGCTCTTCTCGAACCCCGAGCTCCTGATCCTCGACGAGCCGACGCGCGGCATCGACGTGGGCGCCAAGTTCGAGATCTATTCCATCATCGAGCGGCTGGCATCCGAGGGTAAGGGCATTCTGATGATCTCGTCGGAAATGCCTGAGCTTCTCGGCATGTGCGACCGCATCTACGTCATGAACGAAGGGCGCTTCGTGGCCGAGCTGCCGCGCGGCGAGGCAACGCAGGAAAGCATCATGCGCGCCATCATTCGTACCGCAGGGAGACACGCGGCATGAGCATCAAGACCGTGGACGCCCCGAGCGGGCAGGGCGGCGGGGCGAGCCTCGACTACTTCAAAAGCCATCTGCGCGAATACGGCATGCTGGTCGCGCTGGTCGCGATCATCCTGTTCTTCGCGGCCTATTCCGCCGCGACGGGCCGCCCGACCTTCGTCTCGGCCTCTAACCTCACCAACCTGTTCCTCCAGAACAGCTACGTCATCATCATGGCGATCGGCATGCTGCTGATCATCATCACCGGCAATATCGACCTGTCCGTCGGATCGATCGTCGGCTTCATCGGCGCCGTCGGCGCCGTCCTAATGGTCATCTACAACATCCCCGTACCCATTGCGGTGGCCATGTGCCTCGTCGTCGGTGCGGTGATCGGAGCGATCCAGGGCTATTTCGTCGCCTTCCTGCGCATCCCGTCCTTTATCGTTACACTTGCCGGTATGCTGGTCTTCCGGGGGCTGACCTTCATGACGCTCGGCTCGTCGTCGTCGATCTCGCCGATCCCGGCGTCGCTGCGCGCGATCTCCACGGGTACGATCCCCGACCTCCTGCCGGTCATGGACCTCGCTAATTCCACGACCCTGATCCTCGCTATCGTGCTCGCGGTCGGCTTCGCGCTCTTCGCCATAGTGAAGCGGAATGCGAGGGCCCGCGTCGCTCCGGTCGCGGAGCCGCTCTCCTTCTTCTACGGCCGCATCGCGCTTGTCACGCTCGCCATCCTCTTCATGGGCTATCTGCTCGCCACCAATCGCGGCCTGCCGAACGTCCTGATCCTGATGGCCGTCCTGATCGCGATCTACGCCTTCGTCACCTCGCGCACCACGATCGGCCGCCGCGTCTATGCCGTCGGCGGTAACGAGAAGGCGGCCAAGCTCTCGGGCGTGAAGACCGAGCGGATCGTCTTCCTCGCCTTCGTCAACATGGGCGTGCTCGCCGCGGTCGCCGGCCTCGTCTTCTTCGCCCGCGTCGGCTCGGCGACGGCCAAGAACGGCACGGGCCTGGAACTCGACGTCATCGCGGCCTGCTTCATCGGCGGTGCCTCGGCCTATGGCGGCGTCGGCAAGGTGACGGGCGCGGTGATCGGCGCCTTCATCATGGGCGCGCTGAACATGGGCATGCAGACGTCCATGCAGCTCTCGATCGACTACCAGCAGCTCGTGAAGGGCCTCGTGCTCCTCGCCGCCGTCTGCTTCGACGTCTACAACCGCAACAAGGCCTGACCGCAGCACGCGGACGACGCCAAGGCGCGGCGCCGGGAAACCGGCGCCGCGCTTTTCATTGAGCGCCGTTATCATGTTTCTTGCGGTTGCAGTCGGCGCGAGGGTAGGGACGGGGTCACCAGAACATGGAGAGCACGATGCCCCTCAGCCGCGCCGACGTTCCCACCGAGCATGCCAGCCGCTATCTCCAGCAGCTCTGCAAGCACTGGGCGCACAAGTTCACCGTGGAGTTCGATCCGCAGCGCGGGACGATCGATATGCCGAGTGCCAGGGTCGCTCTGGAAGCGGGCGAGGGGCGGCTTGGTGTCGTCGTGACGGCGGACGATCCGGCCATCCTCGACCGCATGGAAGGCGCCGTCGCAGAGCACATCGTCCGCTTCGCCTTTCGGGAGGAACTGGCCTTCGACTGGAAGCGGGAGGCCTGAGGCGGCCTCCCGACGGTGTCAGCCTTCCAGCGCCGTCTCGAGGGCGGCGTCGGCCGGCTGACCGTCGAAGGTGGTGACGCCCGCGAGCCAGGGCTTCCAGGTCTCGGGGTTGGCCGCCAGCCATTTGGTGGCCGCCGCCTCCGCCGCCTCGCCGTCGTTCAGGATCGCGCCCATGATCTCGTTCTCCATCTTGAGCGAGAACACCACGTTGGCGAGAAGCTTGCCGAGGTTCGGGCATTCCGCCGACAGGCCCTTACGCGTCAGCGTGTAGATCGTCGCCCCACCGTAGTTCGGCCCGAACACCGCGTCCCCGCCCGACAGGTAGGACAGCTGGAAGTTGGCGTTCATCGGATGGGGCTCCCAGCCGAGGAAGACCACCGGCTTCTCTCCCCGCGTCTGGCGGGCGACCTGCGAGAGCATGCCCTGCTCGGAGGATTCCACCAGCTCGAACTGGCCCAGACCGAACTGGTCGGTCTCGATCATGCCGAGGATCAGGCGGTTGCCGTCGTTGCCGGGCTCGATGCCGTAGATCTTGCCGTCCAGCTGGTCGTGGAACCTGGCGATGTCGGCGAAGGACTTGAGGCCCTGGTCGTAGAGATAGGTCGGGACGGCGAGCGTGTACTTGGCGCCCTCCAAGTTGGCGCGGATGGTCTCGATCGATCCGTCCGCCTTGTAGGGGGCGAGGTCGGCCTCCATGGTCGGCATCCAGTTGCCCAGAAACACGTCGATGTCGCCGTTCTTCATGGAGGCGAAGGTGACGGGCAGGGCGAGGACGTCGGTTCGGGGCTGGTAGCCGAGACCCTGGAGGACGGCGGAGACGGCGGCGGTGGTGGCGGTGATGTCCGTCCAGCCGACATCGGCCAGGCGCACGGTCTGGCAGCTCGCGGGATCGGCGGCCTGGGCAGCGGCCGGGGCCACGGCGCCGAGCGCAAGGGCGAAGCCGAGAAGGGCCAGGGGGCGGCGGTGTCGCATGGGGCATGTCCCGAAGTGGTCGCCACGGTGGGCGATGGAGTGCGGATCCTAACGCAGACGGTCGATGGCCGGGAGGTGCAGCTCGGCTTTGATGACGGGAAAATGACAAGCTCGGACAGATGCTTGGCGCTTGGCCTTGAACGTTTGTTCGAGCTTGTTCGCGTGGCACTGGAGCGCCGGTCCGATGGTGGCCGGGCGACGGAAGCGGCGTCCACGCCTGGAAAATAGTTCGATCGTTCAGGCAAGGCCGAACCGAGTTCCGGCGACGCCCTCGATCGGCGCCGCGCGGCCGATTCGCAAAATGTGCGCTCGTCGGAGCGTGCCGCTCGCCTTGGCTTGCTTGGCTCGGACGGGCAGGAAAAGCCGCGATCCGCCGTGCGTGACACGACTTTTGTGCTGCAACGCGGGCCTCGTTCCCCTATCCGGATAGGGGAGCGCAGACTGGAGAGATTCGAAGCGGAAGGCCTGGCGAATGCTGCACCACATGCCGTTGATCGAGACGATCGCAGCGGGCCTCGGCCTCGCCTTCGTGCTCGGCACCCTGGCGAACCGGTTCGGCATCTCGCCCATCGTCGGCTATCTCCTGGCGGGTGTCAGCGTCGGCCCCTTCACGCCCGGCTTCGTCGCCGACCAAGGGCTCGCGACGGAACTGGCCGAACTCGGCGTCATCCTCCTGATGTTCGGCGTCGGTCTGCATTTCTCGCTGAACGACCTCCTTTCGGTGCGTGCCATCGCGGTGCCGGGCGCCATGGTGCAGATCGGCTGCGCGACGCTGCTCGGCATGGGACTCGCCTGGCTCCTGGGATGGCCGGTCGGCGCCGGCCTTGTCTTCGGCCTTGCCCTGTCGGTCGCCTCCACGGTCGTGCTTCTGCGCGCCATGCAGGAACGGCGCCTGATCGAGACGGGAAAGGGGCGCATCGCCGTCGGTTGGCTGATCGTCGAGGACCTCGCCATGGTTCTTGCCCTCGTGCTGCTGCCGGCCTTCTCCACCGCGCTCGGCGGCGCGGCGCCGTCGGGCGGCACCGGCGTCTTCTACGATCTCGGGCTTGGCGTGTCCGGCGTCATCCTGATGACCGTCTTCAAGCTCTGCCTCTTCGTGATGCTGATGCTTCTGGTCGGGCGCCGGGTCATTCCCTGGGCGCTCCAGATGACGGCGAGTTCGGGCTCGCGCGAACTCTTCCGGCTGGCGGTGTTGGCGATCACGCTCGGCGTCGCTTTCGGCGCGGCCTCGCTCTTCGGCGTGTCCCTGGCGCTCGGTGCCTTCTTCGCCGGCATGATCATGGCTGAGTCCGACCTCAGCCACCGGGCGGCGGAAGACACGCTGCCACTGCGCGACGCCTTCGCCGTACTGTTCTTCGTCTCGGTGGGCATGCTGTTCGATCCGCGGAGCCTGATCGAAGATCCGCTCCCGATCCTGGCGACGGTGCTGATCATCGTCTTCGGCAAGTCGATCGCCGCCTTCGTCATCGTGCGCGCCTTCGGCTATCCCGTGACCACGGCGCTGACGATTTCCGTGTCCCTCGCGCAGATCGGCGAGTTCTCCTTCATCCTGGCGGAACTCGGCGGCCGATTGGAAATCCTGCCACCCGATGCGCGCGACCTGATCCTGGCGGGCGCGATCCTGTCGATCATGCTCAACCCCATCCTGTTCTCCTCCATCGACACGCTGCGGCAGCGGTTGGATCGCACGCCGGCCGAGGAAGCGGTGGTAGTCGCGCCCGCCACGCCCGCCGACGGCAAGGGTACGCGCGAGATGCAGCATCAGCCTTCGGTCGTGGTCCCCTCGCACATCCCTGCGGGAAGCGTTGCGATCGAGGCCGACGACCTCCGCCCGACGGGTCTGGCCGATCATCTCGTCCTGGTAGGCTACGGACGGGTCGGCTCCAAGATCGCCGAGCGGCTCATCGACGTCGGCCGCCCGTTCGTCGTCATCGAGGACGCCGACAAGCGCGTGGCGCGCATCCGCAATGCCGGCATCGAGGCGATCGTCGGCAATGCGGTCAAGGCCGAGGTGCTGGCCGCCGCCAACGTCGCGGAGGCGCGCGATATCGTGCTGGCCTTCCCCAACAGCTTCGAAGCCGTCGCGATCATCAATGCCGCCCGCGCCGCCAATCCAAATATCCGCATCACGGCGCGCGTCCATTCCGGCGAGCAGCGTGAGCGCCTGATCCAGGCGGGGGCGGATACGGTCGTCAACGGCGACGAGGTGACCGCGCAGGCGATCGCCGACCATCTTCTGCAGGCGCGCGCCGGTGCGCCCCTGGCAGACGGGCCGATCCTGCCCGCCGACGAGCCGATGCGCGAGGCGGCATTGACAGCCGGTTCCGATCGCTTACCCTGACCGCTTCCAGGGGGAGTTCCGGCAGGGAACTGAGAGGCCGGCGAGAAGCGCCCGGCGAACCCAAGAACCTGATCCAGTTCGCACTGGCGTAGGGATGGAGTGACCCGCTCCGACGAGGGACCTCGAGACGCCGTTCCAGCGGCCGGTCCCTCCGTCACGCGGGCGAGCTTTCTCCGGCGACGGGTGCGGTGGGTCGCGACGCGGGAGCGGCGATGACCATCCATGTCCTGGGCGCCGGGGTCGCGGGGCTGACCACCGCGCTCCGCCTCTGCGAGGCGGGGGAGCGCGTGGTCGTCCACGAGCGCGGGACCGATCTTTCCGCTTCGGCCTCATGGCTGGCCGGTGGCATGCTGGCGCCCTTCTGCGAGGCGAGCGTGGCGGACGACAGTATCGTCGCGCCGGGGCTGGAGGGCATCGGTTTCTGGGCCCGCGTCACCGAGGTGGAGCGCCATGGTACGCTGGTGGTCGCCGGCGGGCGCGATGCCGGCGACCTCCGACAGTTCGGGGCGCGGACCCGCTCGCATCGGAGCGTCGGGGCGGACGAGCTGGCAGGCTTAGAGCCCGACCTCGCGGGGCGTTTCGCACAGGCTCTGTTCTTCGAGCAGGAGGCCCATCTCGACCCGCGACGCACGCTGGCGTCGCTCGTCCGCCGCATCGAAGCTCGGGGCGGTTCGGTGCGGTTCTCCGAGCCGGTCGAGCCCGAAGCCTTTGCCGGCCAGCCCGTCGTCGACTGCTGCGGCCTTGCCGCCGCGCTGCCGCGCCTGCGCTCGGTGCGCGGCGAGATGGCGCTCGTGCGGTGCCCCGACGTGACGCTCCGTCGGCCGGTGCGCCTTCTCCATCCGCGCTGGCCGATCTATGTCGTGCCGCGCGCCGGCCACGTCTTCATGATCGGTGCCACCATGGTGGAGAGCGCGGCGGCGGGCCCGATCACTCTGCGCTCGGCGGTCGAGCTCCTGACCGCGGCCTTCGCCCTCCACCCCGCCTTCGCCGAGGCCGAGGTGCTCGAAGTCGGCAGCGGGCGTCGGCCCGCCTTGCCGGACAACCTGCCGCGCGTCGAGCGCACGGCCTCGGGCGTCGCGTTTTCAGGCCTGTATCGACACGGATTCCTGCTCTCGCCCGCCTTTTCCCAGCTTGCCGCCGACATGCTCGTCGGCGCGAAGGAGCTCGCATGAAGATCACGCTCAACGGCGAGGCACGAGAGGTCGCGGCGAGCGATCTCGCCGCGCTTCTCCGGGAACTCGACTACCAGCCGGACGCGGTCGCAACCGCTTTGAATCGCGAGTTTGTGCCCCGCGCCGCGCGTGCCGATACCGCCATCGCGCCGGGCGATGCGGTGGAGGTGCTGTCGCCGATGAAGGGAGGGTGAGATGCGCCTCTACGACAGGACCTTCGACTCGCGGCTGATGCTCGGCACGGCGCTCTATCCCTCGCCGGCCGTAATGCGGGCCGCCATCGCCGCCTCGGGTGCCGCGATCGTCACGGTCTCCCTGCGCCGCGAGGGCGCGGGGATGGGCGAAAGGGGGCCGGGCTTCTGGGACGAGATCCGCGACCTCGGCCTCGCCTTCCTGCCCAACACCGCCGGGTGCCACACGGTGAAGGAAGCGGTCACCACGGCGCAGATGGCGCGTGAGCTTCTCGGCACCGATCTCGTCAAGCTGGAGGTGATCGGCCATGCCGACACGCTTCAGCCGGACGTGTTCGGGCTGGTCGAGGCGGCGCGCATCCTGTCGAACGAGGGGTTCAAGGTGCTGCCCTATACGACGGAAGACCTCGTCGTCGCCGAGCGGCTTCTCCATGCCGGCTGCGAGGTGCTGATGCCCTGGGGCTCGCCGATCGGCTCCGGCCTCGGGCTCAACAACCGCTACGGACTGCGGTCGCTGCGGGCGCAGTTTCCGGACGTAACGCTGATCGTCGATGCCGGGCTCGGCAGGCCCTCGCACTCGGCCGACGCGATGGAACTCGGCTACGACGGCGTGCTCCTCAACACGGCGGTGGCGAGCGCAGCCGATCCGGTGGCGATGGCCAGGGCCTTTCGTCTCGCGGTGGAGGCGGGGCGGCTCGGCTTCGAGGCGGGCGCCATGGAGCCGCGCGACATGGCCGCACCCTCGACGCCCGTCTTTGGGCAGGCGGTGCTGGCATGAGCGCGCTGGACCCGTTCTATCCCGTCCTGCCGGACGCCGACTGGATCGAGCGCCTGGTGCCGCTCGGCATCCGGCTCGTGCAGTTGCGCGCAAAGGATATGGCGCCCGACGAACTGCGGCGCCAGATCCGGCGTTCGCAGGCCGTCTGCGCCGCGCATGGCTGCACGCTCGTCGTCAACGACCATTGGCGCTTGGCGATCGAGGAGGGGGCCGACTTCGTTCATCTCGGCCAGGAGGATCTTGCCGTGGCGGATCTGGCCGCGATTCGCAGCGCAGGGCTGAGGCTCGGCCTTTCGACCCATGACGGGGCCGAGCTGGCCACGGCGCTCGCGGCAAGGCCCGACTACGTCGCGCTTGGGCCGGTCTGGCCGACGGTCCTGAAGGCGATGAAGTGGGCGCCGCAGACGCCGGAACGCCTGCGGGTATGGCGCGAGCGGATCGGCACACTGCCGCTGGTCGCCATCGGCGGCATCACGGTGGAGCGCCTACCCGCAGTCTGGGAAGGCGGGGCCGACAGCGCCGCCGTGGTCACCGACATCGTCCGCCACGAGCGCCCCGAGGAGCGGGTGCGCGAGTGGATCGCGGCGACCGAGGCGCGGCGATCGGAGGGCTGATCGTTTCACACGAAAATATTGGCGGGATCGCACGCGCATAGGTTGCATTCTCGCATAGGTTGCATCTACAGTGGCCGTCATCCGAAGGATAGGGAACAGGAAACGGCCCGTGTCGCTCGCAAAACCCTTCAATACCCGTCCTCTCTATCAGCAGGTCGCCGACGAATTCATCGCGCGGATCGTCTCCAAGACCTGGGCGCCCGGACAGGCGATCGAGAACGAGGCGGAGATCGCGCGTTCGCTGGGCATCAGCCTCGGCACGGTGCGCAAGGCGTTCGACATCCTGACGGAGCACAAGCTCCTGGAACGCCATCAGGGCAAGGGCACGATCGTCGCCGATTTCGAGGGCGGCAAGATGCGCAGCCGCTTCTCCAACATCTTCGACCGCGCCGGCAACCGCGTTTCGGGCGAAGTGGCGGTGTCGAAGGTCGAGCTCGGCATGGCGCCGCCCGAGGCGTCGGAGATCCTGGGGGTCAACGGTCGGACGCCGGTTCTCCAGTTCGAGCGCCGGCGCACCCATCTCGGTCGGCTCTTCATGACGGAGGAGGTGTTCCTGCGGGTCGACGCATCGGCCAAGACCATGCCGCAGGAGGGGCTGGAGCGCATGGCCAGCGCGCGCTGGACCGGACAGGATCTCGCCACGCACAAGCGCGAGAAGGCGACGGCCGAAGCGGCGACGGCTACCGACAAGCGCAACTTCAAGTTGACGGGGGATGCGGCCATCCTCCGCCTCCAGCGGGTCATCTGCTCCTATCAGGACCGTCCGCTCGAACTGCGTATCGCGCGTTGCCATCTCGGGAACGACCTCGTCTACGCGACGAGTTGATCCCGGAGGTCGCGCGCGGCAGGCTCGCCACCGCCTTAATTTTCCCTTAACGGTCGAGGAGCGGCATCCCGGTCCGCGCCTCGTTCGTCAGGGAGCCGCATGGCCGCTTCTCATTCCTACACGCTGCGCGGCCAGGTCGCTCGGCTGGAGCTGACCACCCGCATGACGCTGGCGATCCTGGCGACGGCGAGCGGAATCTTCACCTATCTCGGCGTGCGCGAACTGCTCGACGGCGACGCCTCCACGGTCTTCTTCGGAGCGGTGATCTATTCGGTGTCCGTGTCGGTCGGCATCTACGCCTTCTGGTCCTACCTGATCCGTATCATGCCGCATGTCCGTCGCCCGTCGGGGCGGCGCCTTCTGTACGTCGCGATGGCGATCGGCTGCGCGATGATCATGGCGATGTCCGCCTGGCTCAACGCCGCGGCGCTGGCCGGCGCGGCGGCGCTGGAGCAGCACATGTCGATTACTACGGAGGAGTATCAGGGCAAGCTCAACGAGGCGCATGAGAACGCGCTCGCGGCGCAGAGCCTCCTGCCGGACATCCAGCTCGCCGCGCAGCGCTTCTCGAATCTCGCCGACCAGGAACGTTCGTCGGGCGCGCTCACGGGCACGTCGGGCTCGGGCACCGTGGTCCAGCTCCTCAGCCAGATGTCGACGCAACTCGTGAATCTGGCCCAAGAGATCGAGGCCTCGCGCAACGACGTGAGCACGCTCTTTGCCGAAGGCGGCCAGCGCCTCGGCGAGATGCGCAGGTTGGTGGCTGCCGACGGCAGCGTCAAGGAGCGCGGCACCGACTACGCCGCGCAGGCAACCGAGCTTGCCGGCATCATCGGCTCGCTCCAACAGACTTCCGTTGCCCCGTCGGTGAAGCGCGCTGCCGAGGATCTCGGCCGCAGCTTCATCGCACCGGCTGCCGGCGGCACGACGGCCGGGCTGCAGGACCGGCAGACCGCCGTGGTCGGCCAGGTCGAGACGGCCGTGCGCCAGCAGAGCCAGGCGCTGGCCGCCGCGGCCGACGCGATCCTCGACCGGCCGCGCGTCGAGACCGTGCGCTTCACGCCGCTTTCGGCGCCGGACGCGGTCGTCATGTACGCCCGCGACTTCCTGCCGTCCTGGGCGGGAGCCATCGCGATCGACGTCCTGCCGGCGGTCCTCGTCTTCATCCTGTGCATCGTGCAGGACCAGATCCGCCGCGAGGAAGGCGAGGAGGATGCCGAGATCGGTGACATGAGCGCAGTGGACATGATGCGCGCCATGCGCATCCAGCGGCGGCTGATGGCCGAAGCCGGCGGTGCGACCCCGATCGAGGCGCCGCCGATGGACGGAGCCGACGACATCGTTCAGCAGAACGAGCCGGCCGGCTTCCCGAAGACGGCCAGGCTCTAGGGAAGGTGAGCGACGTCCGAACCTCGCCGGGTCGGCTGGAGCGGTGGTTCCTGTCTCTGCCGGACGGCACCGTGCTCAGAATTGCGTTCCTCGCGGTGCTCGCGATGGGCGCTTCGATGCTGGCGCAGGACGTGCTCGAGGTCGCCGGCCACGCGGGCGACCGCGAGCGGCTGACCCGCACCGAGCCGTTACGCCTGCCGGCCCCCAAGCCCGGTGACCAGATCCGCCCCTATCTGCCGCGCGCGGTGCCCGTGGCGCCCAACCGGGGCGAGCCGGTTCTGCCGGGTTATGACGGCGCGCCGCCCGCCGACGCCATGGCGCGCGCCATGTCGTTCCATCTCGGGGAAGACGGCGTCGCCTCGGCAGTCGGCCGCATCGATGCCGGCACGGCCGAGGCCTTCAAGCGTTTCCTCGGCGAGGACGGGGCGGGGGTCCGCCGGATCGTTCTCCATTCGCCGGGCGGCTCGGTGCGCGACGCCATCGCCATGTCGCGGTTGGTGCGCGAGCGGAAGCTGGAAACCGCCGTGCCGGCCGACGGCTACTGCGCCTCGGCCTGTCCGCTGGTTCTCGCCGGCGGCACCCGTCGCACGGCGGGCGAGGCGGCCTGGGTCGGCGTGCATCAGGTCTATGCCGTGTCGGACGCGGCGTCGAACCGCCTGCGCGATCTCGACCGCTCGATCGCGGACATCCAGGCGACCATCGCCGAATGCCAGAGCCTCCTTGTCGAGATGGGCGTCGATCCGCGCCTCTGGATCCACGCGATGCAGACGCCGGCCGACGAACTCTACGTGCTGACGCCCGACGAACTCGGCGAGTTCAAGCTGGTCGGCGCAACGGACGCGGACGCCGCCTGAAGCCGTCAGTCGGGATCGACGGCGGCGACCGAGGCCGGTGGCCTGTTCAGGCGGCTCTCGACGAAGCGTTCGATGGCGGTGAGAGCTTGCGAGCGCCAGGGCTCCGCCTCGTTCAGCGTCTCGTGACGTGCGCCTTCGACGCGCATGAGTTCGACCTTGCGCGATCCGGCCTCGCGCAGGCGGTCGGCGAGCTTTGCGACCTCCGTTCCGCCCTCCGTCGCGGGATCGTCGGAGCCGCCGAGAAGATGCAGGGCGAGGTCGTGCGGGATCTGCGAGAGCGCCTCGTGGCTCACGTTCTCGCGGGCCATGGCGACGATGTCCTCGGCCATGGAGACGGTCGGCGTCCAGCCGCAGAGCGGATCGCGGATATAGGCGTCGGCCACGGTCGGATCGTGGCTCAGCCAGTCGGCGTCGGTACGGCGGTCGGGCACCGACCTCGCCCATGTCTCGAAGGTCGCTCGGGCGAAGAGCTGGCTGGCGACGTCCGAACCCTTCAGCATCCTCTCCATCCGCAGCGCCGCGACCCCCAGCCGCGCCTGCCAGCCGAACGATGCGCCGGAATTCCAGACGAGGCAGCCCGACAGCCCGCCACCGAAGCGCCTGACGTAATGAAGCGCGATCGCGCCGCCCAGGGAATGGCCGAGCGCGAAGACGGGCAGGCCGGGCTTGTCCCGCTGGGCCTGTTCGCGAACGGCGTGGCAGTCCCGCACGACCTTGCGCACGCCGTCGCGCGAGGCGAAGCGCCGCAGTGGCGCGTCGAAGGCCGTGGTCGAGCCATGGCCCCGATGGTCGTGCGCATAGACGGCGATGCCTCGGCGGCCGAGGTCCCGCGCTGTGCGGTCGTAGCGGGCGCCGTGCTCCGCGAGCCCGTGGAAGATCAGGAGCACGGCGCTCGTCTCGACCTCCGGCTCCCAGGCGCGCACGCAGAGCGCGGCGCCCGTCGGGCTGTCGATCACGAAGCGGCGCGCGGGAGAGACCATCGGTGGGAAAGCTCGCGGCAAATCGGTAAGGGGTAACGACGGATGCCGTCGAGAGGAGCATGGGACATGCCGCGCGCAACAGGCTTGGCGATCATCGGAGCGTGCGTCGCCGCATTCGCGCTGCCGTCTGTGGCGGCGCGGGCACAGGTGCCGATGGTGGGCGTCTTCGTGGCGGAGGCAAGCTGCTTTGCGACGCCTTCGATCCGCTCGGAGGACAATCCGGGCCGGATCGTCACGGAACCGGGCACGTCTTATGCCCTGATCGGCCGCAACGCTTCGCCCGGCAGCCACTATCTGATCCGCGTGCCGGGCGCCGAACCGGAGAGGCGATGGGTGGCCTTCGGCTGCGGCCGGGTGGAGGACGCGAGCCAGTCGGCCGACGCGAGGCCGGCCCCGAAGACGCGGAGCGGGGGACACGACAGCTATGTCCTGGCCGCCAGCTGGCAGCCGGCCTTCTGCGAGACCCGCCCCTCGGTGCGCGAGTGCCGGAGCGGTGGCACGGCTGGCAACGGCTTCTCCCTGCATGGCCTCTGGCCCCAGCCGCGCGGCCGCGAATATTGCGGCGTGCCCGATGACGTCCGACGCGTGGACGAGCGCGGCGACTGGCGTCGGCTGCCGGACTTCGAAGTCTCGGCGGGCACGCGGCAGGCGCTCTCCGAAGTCATGCCGGGCGTGCAGTCCGGCCTTGACCGGCACGAGTGGTGGGTCCACGGCACGTGCTTCAAGGGCGATGCCGAGGCCTATTTCGCGCAGTCGATCCGCCTTTTGGAGGAACTGAACCGCTCTCCCATCCGCCGCCTGTTCGAGGCTTCGATCGGCGACACGCTGACGGCCGATGCGGTGCGGGCGAGCTTCGACCAGGCCTTCGGCCGCGGCGCCGGGCGGCGGGTGCTCGTGGACTGCGGGGACGATCCGTCCGGCGAGCCGATGATCCGCGAACTGCGCATCGCGCTGGCGGGCGACTTGTCGCGGGAGGTGCCGCTCGCCGAGCTGATCCGAGCCGGCGAGGAGACCGGGCGCGGCTGTCGGGAAGGACGCGTGGACGCGCCCGGGTTCGACTAATGTCTCGTCAGGCCCGGTCGGGCACCTCGTAGTCGGCGGAATAGCGGATCTCGCGCAAGGGGCGCACGCGGCGCGTCGAGGCCTCGTAGATCGGATCGGCCTTGTAGGCAGCCAGCGCCGCGCGGTCGCGGAACTCGGCATAGACGACGATGTCCACGTCGTTGCCCATCGGGTCGACGCGCGCGTTCTCGACCACCTCGAAATGGTCGTGATGCGCGATGCCCGCCAGCGTCTGGAGCCCTTCCTTGATGGCCGGCAGATCGGCCTTGTCCCGTGCGCTGAAGAAGACGATGTGGCGGATCATGGATCGGTCCCGTGCTCTGTCGGTCGGTGCGTCTTCGGCCGTGCGGGCGCCAAGGTCAACCCGGCGGGCGGCGTCTCGATTTTCGAGCGCGGTTTGTTGCTCATCGCAGGCGCATGCCTTACCTGTGCGCCAACTTAGAACCGGGGAAAGAACCCTGCGGGTCGGCCCGCCGGTCCTTTCCGTCGCCGGACATCGTTGCCGACATCAGCCGATGCGCTGTATCGGCTGCGCTCGGCGCCTTGCCGGCAGCGAAAAGTCCTCGCCGGTCCTCCGCCGCAGGGTCCTTTCCCCGGTTCTTATCCTGCATCGAACAAACCGGAGACGCGCGCGCGATGGCTCGCCAGTTCATCTACCATATGGCCGGACTCACCAAGGCCTACGGCACCAAGAAGGTTCTGGAGAACATCCATCTCTCCTTCTACCCCGATGCCAAGATCGGCATTCTCGGCCCCAACGGCGCGGGTAAGTCGACACTGCTCAAGATCATGGCGGGCACCGACAAGGAGTTCACGGGCGAGGCCTGGGCCGCCGAGGGCGCCACCGTCGGCTACCTGCCGCAGGAGCCCAGGCTCGACGAATCGAAGACCGTCTTCGAGAACGTGATGGAAGGTGTGGCCGACAAGCAGGCCATCCTCGACCGTTACAACGAACTCATGATGAACTACTCGGACGAGACGGCCGAGGAGGGCGCCAAGCTTCAGGACCAGATCGACAGCCAGAACCTCTGGGACCTCGAAAGCCAGGTCGAGATGGCGATGGACGCGCTGCGCTGCCCGCCGCGCGACGCCGAGGTCGGACCGCTCTCGGGCGGCGAGAAGCGCCGCGTGGCGCTGTGCAAGCTCCTCCTGTCGAAGCCGGACATCCTGCTCCTCGACGAGCCCACCAACCATCTCGACGCCGAGACCATCGCCTGGCTGGAGAAGCACCTGCGCGAATACGAGGGCGCCGTGCTGATGATCACGCACGATCGCTACTTCCTCGACAACGTGACGGGCTGGATTCTCGAGCTCGATCGCGGCCGCGGCGTGCCCTACGAGGGCAATTACTCCACCTATCTGGAGAAGAAGGCCAAGCGCATGGCCCAGGAAGGTCGCGAGGAGGACGCCCGCATGCGCGCCCTCACGCGCGAGCGCGAGTGGATGGGGCAGGGCGCCAAGGCCCGCCAGACCAAGTCCAAGGCGCGCATCAAGGCCTATCACGAGCTGGTCGAGCTGGCGGAGAACCGCAAGCCCGCCGACGGCAAGATCGTCATCCCGACGGGCGAGCGCCTCGGCAACCGGGTCATCGAGGTCGAGAACATCACCAAGAGCTACGGCGACCGGGTGCTGATCGAGAACCTCTCGTTCAAGCTGCCGCCGGGCGGCATCGTGGGCGTCATCGGCCCGAACGGCGCCGGCAAGTCGACGCTGTTCAAGATGCTGACCGGACAGGAGAAGCCGGATTCCGGCGACATCAAGATCGGCGAGACCGTCGATCTCGGCTATGTCGACCAGAGCCGCGACCACCTCGATCCCAACAAGAACGTCTGGGAAGAGGTGACGGGCGCGGTCGATATCATGAAGCTCGGCAAGTACGAGATGAACTCCCGTGCCTATGTCGGCAACTTCAACTTCAAGGGGCCGGACCAGCAGCAGAAGGTCGGCACCCTGTCGGGCGGTCAGCGCAACCGCGTGCACCTCGCCAAGATGCTGAAGACCGGCTCCAACGTCATCCTTCTCGACGAGCCGACCAACGACCTCGACACCGAGACGCTGGCCGCGCTGGAGGATGCGCTGGAGGAATACGCCGGCTGCGCCGTGGTCATCAGCCACGATCGCATGTTCCTCGACCGTCTGGCGACGCACATCCTGGCCTTCGAGGGCGACAGCCATGTCGAGTGGTTCGAGGGCAACTTCGAGGACTACGAGCAGGACAAGATCCGGCGTCTCGGCCCAGAGAGCGTCAACCCCAAGCGTCCGACCTACAAGCGCCTGACGCGCTAACGCGAAGCGGCGCGCGGACACCTTTCCGCGCGCCGTCCCGCCTCTATCTGGAGCCTCCGGTTCCACTCCGGATCGCAACGATGCGCCGGAACAGTTTGTGGCAAGGGCGCCGCCGCGAGACGCATGACATGAACAGACTGAATTTCCATCAACTGTTCGATGCGCTGCCGAGCCCGCATATGATCGTCGATGGCGATCTCAACTATATTGCCGCCAATCCGGCCTACGAGGGTGCGACGGGCCGCCCGCGCGACGAACTGGTCGGCAGAAACCTGTTCGACTGCTTCCCCAACGAAAATCCCGAGCGCGCGCGGCTGGAGAACTCGATCCGCCGCGTCTTCGAGAGCGGCAAGCCTGACACGCTCGCCTTCATCGAATATGAGATTCCTCTGTCCTCCAACCCCGCCGACGGGTTCGAGAAGCGCTACTGGTCCGCGGTCCATTCGCCGCTCTGCGACACGGACGGCAAGGTGATCTTTGTCCTGCAGAACACGGTGGACATCACCGAACTCGTCCGCCTTCGCACCGTCGCGGGAAGCGCGGCCTCCGTTCCGGCGCAGGAGATGTCGCTTCTGGAGCGCACGCGCGAGATCGAGGAAGCCTACCGCACCTCTCGCAGCCAGCTCGACCGGTTCCGTCATCTGTTCGAGCAGGCGCCCGGGCTGGTCGCGCTTCTGCGCGGGCCGGACCACAGCTTCACCTTCGCCAACCGGGCCTTCCGAGTTCTGGCCGGAGATCGGGAACTGGGCGGGTTGCCGATGCGCGACGTCTTTCCGGAAGCGGAGGCCAAGGGGCTTCTCGATCTTCTGCACCGTGTCTATTCCACGGGCGAGGTCTTCGAGGGCAAGGACCTGCGGGTCCTGGCAAGCTACCCCTCGGGCGGCCCACGCGAATTGTTCCTCGACGTCTCCTTCCACCCGGTGCGCGGCGAGGCGGGCGAGGTGGAGGGGATCTTCGTCCAGGGCTATGACCGTACGGAAAGCGTGCGGGCACATCAGCGCCAACGGCTTCTGATCGACGAGCTGAACCATCGCGTGAAGAACACGCTGTCGACGATCCAGTCCCTGGCGCGGCCGAGCTTCCGCGCCGACCGGGATCGCGACGAGGCGCGTCGCGCCTTCGAGGCGCGGATCGTCGCCTTGTCCAATGCCCACAACCTTCTAAGCGACCAGCATTGGGAATCGGCCGATCTCGAAACCGTCCTGCGTGCCGAGCTGCGAGCGCTCGACCTCGACCGGACGGAAATTTCCGGCCCGCCGATCAGGCTCAACCCCAAGGCCGCCATCGCAATGGCGATGATCTTCCACGAGCTGGCATCCAACGGCCTGAAATATGGAGCGTTGAACATGGCCGGAGGGCGTCTCGCGATCGGCTGGCAGCGGCGGGAGAGTTCCGTGGCGCTGGAATGGCGCGAGAGCTGGGAGTCGCCCGAGCCGGTCGCCATCCGGCCCGGCTTCGGCATGCGCATGCTGGAGCGTATCGTGACCGGCGAACTGGAAGGTCGGCTCGAAGCCGACTGCGGCCGCAACGGGCTGGCATGGACCATCGTCCTTCCCGCCATCGAGATCGAGGACATCCCGCACCTTGCCCTCTCCTGACCGAAGCTCCCTGGAAGGTCTGCGCGTGTTCGTGGTGGAGGACGAGAGCCTCGTCGCCATGCAGTTGGAGGACATGCTGGACGAACTCGGCTGCCGGGTGGTCGGACCTGCGATGCGCGTGCGGCGGGCGTTCGAGATGCTGGACCGTGGGGACGCGATCGATGTCGCGATCCTCGACGTCAACATCGCGGGCGAAAAGGTCTACCCGGTCGCCGAGCGGCTGGAGGCGGCGGGCGTGCCTTTCCTGTTCGCCACGGGCTACGGCCGGCCGGGCCTCGAAGGGCGGTGGCCCGAGCGTCCCGTGGTGCAGAAGCCCTATACGCCCGACCAGATCGCCGCCGCTATCCTGGCCGCGCGCCCGGCTCCCGCGACGGCCTGACAGGCGAGCCGCGCAGCCGCGTTTCATCGCGCGCCTGCTCGTGATAGGGCACTGCGCACGCCGAGCCCGCTTCCCGCGACGCTGCGCCACGAGGTCGAAACGCCGATGGATACGTTCGTTCAGAACCTGATGCAGGACTACGGTGTCTTCGGCATCGGTTTCCTGATGTTTCTGGAGAACATCTTCCCGCCCATTCCCTCCGAAATCATCATGCCGCTCGCGGGCTACCAGGCCGCCACCGGCAACCATTCCTTCTTCGCGGTCGTCCTGGCGGGAACGCTGGGCTCCATCCTCGGCATCATGCCCTGGTATTATCTCGGCCTTTGGTTCGGCGAGGAGCGCATCGTGCGTCTCGCCGACCGCTTCGGCCGCTGGATGACCATGACGGCAGAGGACGTCGAGGCCGCCGATCGCTGGTTCCGCAAGTACGGGCTTTGGGCGGTCCTGTTCGGACGCCTCGTTCCGACTGTCCGCACCCTGATCTCGGTGCCGGCCGGTCTCGCCCGCATGCCGCTTCACACGTTCCTGTTCTTCTCCGCTATCGGCACGCTCGCCTGGACCACGGGCCTGGCGCTCGCCGGCTACCTCCTGGCCCAGCAGTACGAGCTGGTGGACCAGTATGTCGGACCGGTCTCCAACGCGGTGATCGTGGCGGTTGTGGTGATCTACGTCTACCGGGTCGTCACCTTCAAGCCGTCGAAGCGCAGCCGTCCCGTCGATCTCCAGGCCGGCGACGACAGCGCCCGTTGATGGCGGGCGAAGCGCCGACCCGCATCCCGGCACGCACGATCGAAGCGCGCGTGGACGGCCTCTTTTCCGGGGCCGGCGCGAGTTTCGAGACCGAGGCCGTCGAGGCACTCGACTTTTCCTTCGACGGGCTCGCCGGCGACCGTCACGGCGGCCCGACGCGGCGCACGGGCGGGCGCGAGCCCTGGTATCCCCGTCGCACCGAAATCCGCAACGAGCGGCAGATTTCCATCGTCTCGCGCGCCGAGTTGGCCGCCATTGCGCAAGGGCTGGCGATCGAGCGCCTGGAGCCGGAGTGGATCGGCGCCAACATGACGCTCGCCGGGGTCGATCGCCTGAGCTGGCTTCCGCCGCGCACGCTTCTGTTCTTCTCTGGCGGCGCGACGATCAAGGTGGACGGCGACAATGCGCCCTGCCGTGCCTCCGGCCGCGCCGTCGCACGCCGCCTGGACGACCGGCCGGAGGTCGAGCGGGCCTTCGTGCGCGAAGGGCGGCACCGGCGGGGCCTCGTCGCCTGGGTCGAGAAGCCCGGCCGCGTCGCGCTCGGCGAGCGCGTGGACATCCGCCTGCCGGAGCAGTGGATCTACCGCTAATCGGCGTCCGGTCGGGGGCGGCGCTTGAGCGAGGCCCGGTCGGGGTCGGGGATATCGCCCTACTCGTCGTTGCCCGGTTCGGAGGACAGCCGTCTTGTCGCGCCCCAGCGATCGAGCACAGCGTTCACCTCGTCCAGCACGAAGAACAGCGCCTCGTCCCGGTCGTAGCCGTCGTCACGGAGCGTGTCGTACTCCGTGTGCTGGTGGCGCACATGCGCGAGCGTCGCCAGCCAGAGGGCACTCGCCGTCGGCAGGTCCTTCATGTGCCGCGAGCCCGCGGCGTCGCGGATCGCCTCCGCGTCGATGAAGGGTACGCGCGGGATCAGGAGCGTCAGTTGCCGCGCGATCGATTTCTGGCGTTCGGTCGGCATCAGGTCTCCGGCAGCCGGTCCACGCTCGGCAGATAGGGTTTGATGTCGAGAAGGGGCGTTCCGTCCAGGACATCGATCGCGTCGATTTCGACGATGCCCTCCGCCACATCCAGAGCCCGGATGCGCACGAGATGAAGGCCGACCGGATTGGGGCGCACGGGCGAGCGCAGAGCGAACGTGCCTTTGGGCATTTCCGCATGGCGCGGCATCTGCAGCGCGAGGTCGCGCCGGCTCTGGTGCAGCCAGGAGAGGACATGCACAGCGTCGCCTGCCGAGAGCCCTGCGAGGGCAGGGCGGAAAGGTAGGTCGATCTTCAGGCTTGCCCCAAGCCCCCGCTCGCGCGCCTCCCGCAGGTTTCGAGGACATAAACGGCGTTCGGTCCAGGGGGAGCGGATGTGCCCGACGAAGGCGAGCGTCGCATGCCGGAGGCCTGCCGGATCGACGGTGAGGGCGACTTCGCCCGGACGGGGAAGGTCTTCGCTCATCGACGCTCCGCCGACGCCCGGCAGGCTTGCGAGGAGGGCGGAACACATATAAACATATCTTTATATCGTTTGGGCTTCGGGACAGGAGGACCCCATGCACGCCTCCTTCGACGCGGCCGTGGAAATGCTGAAGGCCCTGGCCGAGCCTACGCGGTTCCGGCTCGTGCTTCTGGTCTCCGACCAGGACCTCACGGTCTCGGATTTGACCGCCATCCTCGGCCAGTCGCAACCCCGCATCTCCCGTCATCTCAAGCTCCTGGTGGAGGCTGGCGTCGTGGTGCGGCACCAGGAGGGATCCTGGGCTTATTTCCGGCTGTCCGACCAACCGCTGGCCGCGCGTCTCGTCCAGTCGCTGAAGGACAGCGTCCGCGACGAGGACGGCGCCCTGGCGCGCGACGCCGAGCGGCTGGCTGCGGTGCGCCGCGAGCGCGCCGACCGGGCCGCCAGCTACTTCGCCCGCAATGCCGCCCAATGGGACCGCATCCGCTCGCTCCACGTGCCGGACGCGGAGGTCGAGCAGGCGCTCCTCGGCGCCCTGCGGCCCGCCGGCCGCTTCGAATTGCACCTCGACGTCGGCACGGGCACCGGGCGGATGCTGGAGCTTCTCGCTCCTCTGTGCGATCGGGCCATCGGCATCGACGCCTCGCGCGAGATGCTGGCCATCGCGCGTGCCAAGCTGGACGCGGCGGGCGTAACGCAATCGACGGTGCGCCAGGGCGACGTCTACAGGCTGCCGGGACCACGCGGCGGCTTCGACCTCGTGACCCTGCATCAGGTCCTTCACTATCTCGACGACCCGGCGGCGGCGATCCGCGAATGCGCGGGCGCCCTGCGGCCGGGCGGGCGGCTCGCGGTGGTCGATTTCGCGCCTCATACACTCGAGTTCCTGCGGGCGGAGCACGCCCACCTTCGGCTCGGCTTCAGCGAATCGACGCTTCGCCAGCTGATGCGCGGGGCCGGTCTCGACGTCGAGAGCCTCGACATCCTGCCGCCGCTCGATGGCGAAGCTGGACGTCTGACCGTGACGGTCGTCGTCGGCCGCCGCCCGTCCGAACCCCAGACCGAACTCGCGGACGCCCCGTCCGCTCTTGCCGTCGCCTGAAGGAGAAGAACCATGGTCCAACGCCGCAACGCGCGCTCTTCCATCAGCGTCTCCTTCGAATTCTTCCCGCCCAAGACGCCGGCCATGGAGGAATCGCTCTGGGCCGCCATCCAGCGCCTCGCGCCGCTGCGGCCGGACTTCGTCTCGGTCACCTACGGCGCCGGCGGTTCGACCCGCGAGCGCACGCATCACACGGTCGAGCGCATCCTGAAGGAGACCGACATCGCCCCTGCCGCACACCTGACCTGCGTCGACGCGAGCCGCGAGGAGGTCGACGAGGTGGTGCGCCAGTATCGCGCGACCGGCGTGAAGCACTTCGTGGCGCTGCGCGGGGACGGGCAGGGCGGGGCGGGCAGCGTCTACGAGCCGCACCCGGCCGGCTACCGGAACGGCGCCGAACTGACGGCCGGCATCAAGGCGATCGATCCGGAGATCGAGGTCTCGGTCTCGGCCTATCCCGAGAAGCACCCGGAGAGCCCGGACTTCGCCACCGACATCGACCTTCTCAAGCGCAAGGTCGACAACGGCGCGACGCGCGCAATCACCCAGTTCTTCTTCGACAACGACCTCTACGAGCGCTACGTCGAGCGGGCGCGCCGGGCCGGCATCTACGTGCCGATCGTGCCGGGCATCGTGCCGATCCATGACTTCTCCAAGATCGCCCGCTTCTCGGCCGCGACCGGGACCTCCATTCCGCTCTGGCTCGCCGAGCGCTTCGAGGGCTTGGAGAACGACGCCCAGACCCGCAGCCACGTGGCGGCGGCGGTCTGCGCCGAGCAGGTGCTCGATCTCGTGGAGCGAGGCGTCTCGGACTTCCACTTCTACACGATGAACCGGGCGGACCTTGTCTATTCCATCTGCCATATTCTCGGCCTGCGCGAGACGGCGCCGACGCCCGCGGAAGCCGCGGCCTGATGGGCAAGGTCGAATAGGCCGTAGCAAAAAGGCCGGGTCGCGGGACCCGGCCTTTTCTCGTCATGTGGAACCGTGCGATCGCCCCGTCAGGAGATCACCCCCGTCACCATGGCGGCGATGAAGGCGAAGGCCGCGCAGATCATGAGGACGTTCACCGACCGTGTGATTTCCAAAACCAGCCTCCTGCTCACGAGTTGTTACGGATGTTAATCAAACCTTCAACTTCGTAAAAGCCGTTTCGTTGCCGAAGCCGATAGGCGGTGGAGCAAAAACGTCTTCCAATCGTCGCATTCTTGAAAAATCGCGCGGGGGGCTTCGGTCTTCCTCCTGACATGCGGGGCGGCTATCTCCCGCAATTCCATGCTGCGGAGAGCCCCATTGCAACGATTCGAGACCGCCAAGGACGCCGCGCTCAGCCTTCGCCCCGACGTTCCGGTCTACTGCTTCCGGCCCGATGTGCTGAAGGCCGACGCGCGGCAGTTCATGGACGCATTTCCCGGCGAGACCGCCTATGCGGTGAAGACCAACGGCGAGCCGCTCGTCCTCGAAGCCCTGGCGAAGGCCGGTGTGAAGACCTTCGATGTCGCTTCGCCCGGCGAGTTCGAGGCGGTGCGCGCCGTCGCGCCGGACGCCGAGATGCTCTACATGCATCCGATCAAGGCGCAGTCCGACATTCGCCTTGCATTGGAGCGCTACGGCATCCGCGTCCTGGCGCTCGACCATGAGGACGAGGTCGCCAAAATCCTGCGCATCGTGCGCGCGCTGGACCTCGATCCCGGCGGCATCACGCTCTTCGTGCGCCTCCAGACCAAGGGCCACGCCGCCTACGAACTCTCCAAGAAGTTCGGCGCGGCGCCGGCCCACGCGGTGGAGCTTCTCCAGCGCTGCCACAAGATCGGCTTTAAGGTCGGCCTGTGCTTCCATGTCGGCTCGCAGATCGAGGAGCCCGAAACCTACGAACGGGCGCTCGCCTCGGCCGATTGGGTTCGCAATCGCGCCGACGTGCCGCTTGCCGGGCTCGACGTCGGCGGCGGCTTTCCCGCCGAATACGGCCACGACCCGCGTCGCAAGAAGCGGGACATGCCGGGCCTCGACGAGATCATGGCGCGCTTGCGTTCCGACATCGCGGAATACGGTTTTGCCGACATGCCGCTGGTCGCCGAGCCCGGCCGCGTCGTCGTCGCACGGGCCTTCTCGCTGATCGTGCGCGTGCTCCTGCGCAAGGGTCGGCGGCTCTACATCAACGACGGAATCTGGGCGTCCCTGTCGGATTCCTGGACCGGCAAGATCACGCTGCCCGCCCGCTTCATCCCGGACCCGGCGCGCGTCGCGCGCAACGGCAACCCGGAGACGATCAGCGCCTTCCGGGTCTGCGGCGCGACCTGCGATTCGGTGGACATCCTGTCCCGCCCGTTCTGGCTGCCTGAAACGGTGGACACGGGCGACTGGATCGAGATCGGCCACATCGGCGCCTACTCGCTGTCGCTGCGCACCCGCTTCAACGGCTTCTACCCCGACACGTTCGTGGAGGTGACGACGCCCTTCGACGCGGGCGAGCGCGCCGAAGGGTTCGCGAGCCTGGAGACCATGGCGGACTGAAGGGTCAAGGCCGCTTCGGCGTCACGTCCTTCAGGTCCGAGCGCTCCATGTCGAAGTGGTCGAGGATCACCTGGATGTTGCGCTTGTGGGCCTTGAAGTAGACGTCGAAGACGTCGCCCGCCAGCGGCACCGCGCCGAACAGGGCATCCACGCCGAGGTTGCCGATCATGCGGGCCAGCTTGCGCTTCGGGAGCCCGAGGCGTCGGGCCTCGTTGACGATGAAGAGGCCGATCAGCGCACCGCCGGCGTCGCCGATACCCGGCACGAGGCCGAGCAGCGCGTCGGCGCCGAAGCGAATGTCGGTGCCGGGCACGCGGATGGCGGTGTCCATCAGTCGAGCAAGCGCGTTCAGCCTCGCGATACGGCGCTCGCGGGTCTCGACCCAGCCGGTTCCGGTGTCGGCAAAGGCAGCAGTCATGGCGTTTCGACCTCCTGTCGCAACGTTGGGCGACGTCCGGGACCCCATGTGGTGAGGCCGGCCTCGCGTTGCGAGCACGTTTTCGTCATTCCCTCGTGACGGCACCCCCCTATCTCCCGAACGCAAGGGACACTTGGTGGGAGAGCGGCCATGGAATGGCGCGGTCGGCGGGAAAGCAGCAACATCGAGGACCGGCGCGGCTCCGGGGGCGGCGGCTTCGGCGGCGGCGGCATGCGCATTCCGATCCGGGCCGGCGGGGGAGGCGGCATCGGCCTCATCATCATCCTCGCCATTCTCTGGATCGGCTTCGGCATCAACCCGCTTTCCGTCATCGGGATGGACGACGGCACCAGCACGACGCAGACGGCACAGCGCTCCGGGCCGGGCGTCTCGGGCACCGCCGACGAGACCGATGACTTCGTCGCCGTCGTCCTGGGCGACACGGAGGATGTCTGGAACGCGCGCTTCCAGCAGATGGGCCAGACCTATCGCGAGCCGACCCTGGTCCTCTTCGACCGGCAGGTGAGCTCGGCCTGCGGCAACGCGACGTCCGCCTCCGGCCCCTTCTACTGCCCCAACGACCAGAAGCTCTACATCGACCTCAGCTTCTTCCGCCAGCTCCAGGGCCAGCTCAATGCGCCGGGCGACTTCGCGCAGGCCTATGTGATCGCGCACGAGGTCGGACACCATGTCCAGAACCTCCTCGGCACGCTCCAGCGCACGACGCAGTTGCGGCAGCAATCGTCCGAGGCCGACGCCAACGCGATCTCCGTGCGCGTCGAGCTCCAGGCGGACTGCTATGCCGGCATCTGGGCGCATGACACGAACCAGGCCGGTTTCGTGGAGGACGGCGACATCGAGGAGGCGCTGAACGCCGCCAGCCAGATCGGCGACGACACGCTCCAGCAGCGCAGCCAGGGTACCGTCGTTCCCGACAGCTTCACGCACGGCACCTCCGCCCAGCGCGTCGAGTGGTTCCGGCGGGGCCTGACGTCGGGCGACATGAACCAGTGCGATACGTTCCAGGGGCAGCTCTGACCGCAGCTCGAAAGGCCGGCCGGAGCTTGCAATCCGGCCGGCGGCATGGTGTGTCCCGCGCGATTGCCTCCCGCCGCGACGTGTGACAGCCCATGCCCGACCTTCTTCTCGAGCTTCGTTCCGAAGAGATACCCGCCCGCATGCAGCGCAAGGCGGCGGGCGACCTGAAGAAGGCCGTGACCGACGCGCTCGTCGCCGCCGGCCTCACCTACGAGGGTGCCCGCGAGTACTGGACGCCGCGCCGCATCGCGCTCGACATCCGCGGCCTCGATGCACGATCGAAGGACACGCGCGAAGAGCGCAAGGGGCCGCGCACGGACGCGCCGGAAAAGGCGATCGAAGGCTTCCTGAAAGGCGCGGGGCTCGCGTCCGTCGATCAGGCGGAGCGCCGCAGCGACGGCAAGAAGGGCGAGTTCTTCGTCGCCGTGATCGACAAGCCGGGCCGGCCGGCCGAGGAGATCGTCGCCGAGGCGATGCCCGGAATCATCCGCGACTTTCCCTGGCCCAAATCGATGCGCTGGGGCGCCGCTTCGCGCGAGCCGGGCTCCCTGCGCTGGGTTCGCCCCCTTCAGTCGATCCTCTGCGTTTTCGGACCGGAGAACGGCGAGACGGCGGTAATCGATTTCGAAGTCTCCGGCATCCGCTCGGGCGACCGGACCGTCGGCCACCGCTTCCACGCGCCTGCCGAGTTCGAGGTCCGCCGCTTCGAGGACTACATCGCTCAGCTCGAGAAGGCCTATGTCGTGCTCGACGCGGAGCGGCGGAAGGAGATCATCCGCACCGACGCCGACAACCTGGCCTTCGCGCTGGGGCTGGAGGTCGTGGCCGACGAGGGGCTGCTGGAGGAGGTGTCCGGCCTCGTGGAATGGCCGGTCGTTCTGGTCGGCGAGTTCGAGGAGACCTTCCTCGACATTCCCCCGGAGATGATCCAGCTCACCATCCGCACCAACCAGAAGTGCTTCGTCACGCGCCGTCGCGGCGCGGACGGGCTGTCCAACCGCTTCCTGATGGTCGCCAATATCGAGGCCGCCGACCACGGCGCCGAGATCGCACGCGGCAACGGCAAGGTCGTGCGCGCCCGTCTGTCCGACGCGCTCTACTTCTGGAAGACCGACCAGGGCGCGCTGCCGGACATGGCAGGGCTGGAGGCCTCCGCCTCGCGCTTCGGCCTCGACCTCGCCAAGCCGCTCGACCAGCGCATGGCCAAGCTCGACGCGCTCGGCGTCACCTTCCACGCCAAGCTCGGAACGCAAGGTGCGCGCGTCGCCCGCATCGCGGATCTTGCGGCGGTTCTCGCCCCGATGGTGGGCGCTGATGCGAGCGAGGCCCGCCGCGCGGCCGTCCTCGCCAAGGCCGACCTCACGACCGAGGCCGTCGGTGAGTTTCCTGAGCTGCAGGGCCTGATGGGCCAGAAATACGCGGCGCTCCAAGGCGAGGGCGCCTCGGTCCAGCGTGCGATCGTCGATCACTACAAGCCGCAGGGTCCGGGCGACACCGTGCCGTCCGACCCCGTCGCGATCGCCGTGGCGCTGGCGGACAAGCTCGATACGCTGGTCGGCTTCTGGTCGATCGACGAGAAGCCGACGGGCTCGAAGGACCCCTACGCGCTGCGCCGCGCCGCGCTCGGCGTGATCCGCATCATCCTCGACAACGAGCTGCGGCTGCGCCTGGGCACGCTGATCACCTCGGGCGATCTCCTGTCCTTCTTCCACGACCGCCTGAAAGTGCAGCTCCGCGACCAGGGCGCGCGCCACGATCTCGTGGACGCGGTGCTCGGCGGGGCGGGCGAGGGCAAGGACGATCTCCTCGACGTGTCGCGCCGGGTGGCCGAACTCGGGCGCCTCCTTGAGACCGACGACGGCATGAACCTCCTCGCCGCTTTCCGCCGCGCGGCCAACATCCTGGCCGCGGAGGAAAAGAAGGGCACGACCGTCGCGCCGCGCGTCGATTCGTCCCTGTTCGCGGAGGACGAAGAGCGTGAGCTGCTCGGCGCCATCGAGCAGGCGGAGGCCGAGCTGGAAGCGGCGATGGGTGCGGAGGACTATACGCGCGCCACGGCCGCGCTTGCCCGCCTGCGCCAGCCGGCGGACGCCTTCTTCGAGAAGGTGCTGGTCAACGCCGAGGACGAGGCGATTCGAGCCAACCGGCTCGCGCTTCTGTCGCGCATCCGCTCGGCGGCCGGGCGGCTGGCCGATCTGTCGCGCGTCGTCGGGTGATGATTCGCCGGCTCGGCAAATCGTTCGTCTGACGCCAAAGCCCTGCGCAAGCCTTGCGCGCAAGGATTGCATGTGGCGCTGCGATAAGTTCCCGCTTTCGTGAAACAAAATGTGATCGCGGCGCCTGCAACCTGCCCGATTGGCGGGTGAAACATCGCTGCGATCGTCAGAGCCCTGGGCTTGTCGATCTTTCCACGGAGGGGTGGGGCCTGCCGACGACTGGTACGGCTTCGTTTCGACTGACCTGATCTCGCTTGCACGCCTCAAAAGTCGTGCGAGCCCGACGAGGGGATGCCCGAATGCCGAAGATGCGCGCCGCCTGTGCGGTTGCCATGCGCTGGGTTTGCGCCATCGCAGCAGGAACGATGGTGGCCGGCTTCAGCCCCGCGAAGGCGGAATGGGACCGACCCTGGCGCGACGAGACCCGTGCCCTCGTGATCGACGCCTACGAGTTCAACCCGATCAACTGGAAGGAGCTGACCAGCGACAAGCGGATCGGCGCCTTCATCAACAAGGCCTCTGACGGCCTGCCGCCGGCCTGGAGCTGCCGCGGCCTGTCGGGCGACGACCAGAACCTCTGCAAGAACCGGTGGTGGAAGTATTCCGTCACGCAGGAACTCTACATGACCCGCCGCGAGATGGCGAAGACGCTGGGTCTGAAGTGGGGTGCCTACCACCTCGGCCGCCCCGGCAATCCGCGTGAGCAGGCCGACCACTTCATCGACTTCGCCAAGCCGGAAGCCGACGAGCTGATCGCCCTCGACATCGAGGACAACGATCCGACGCAGTGGATGTCGCTGGCCGAGGCCGAGGAGTTCGCCCGCCAGATCAAGATCCGGCTCGACCGCTATCCAGTGCTCTACACCAACGGTTCGACCGCCGCCTACATCGCGCAGAACAAGGAGACCTATCCGCTCCTGTCGCGTCTGCAGCTCTGGTACGCGCGCTATCGCGACGACCTGACCGGCGTGTTCCCGGAAGGCCACTGGGACAAGTACGCCCTGTGGCAGTTCTCCTCCATGCATAATTGCAACAAGCGTGCCTGCCCCTATCGCGTGGCGGGCGCCAAGGACGACATTGACGTCAACGTCGCGTCGATGAACGTCGAGGAGCTTCGCAAGGCCTGGCCCTTCGATGGCCTGGTCGCACCCGAGCCGGAGACGGTGCCGGATGCGGGCGCGCTGATCGCCGAGGCCGGCAAGGCGACGCGCGATGCCGTAGCGGAGATCGGCCGCGAGGTCGCGGAACTGGCAAGCCCGAACGAGGCGAATGCCGAGGAGGGCGCTCCCGCGTCCGCGGTCTCCGGCACGCTGGCGGCGGCCTATGGACCTTCCACCCACGCTCCGGTTGACCCGCTCCAGCTTCTTACCGAGACCGCTCTCCAAGAGAAGCGTGCCGCGGCTCACCCCGCCCCGGTCCTCTCGGCCGTCACCCAGGGACCCAAGACCGAGCCGGCGCCCCCGGCCGACCGGCCGGAAGCCGCCGCGCAGGCGATCGGCACGATCGGCCAGCTCCGGGAGGAGATGCAGGCCGTCCGCCAGATCCTGAGCGACGAAAAGGCCGAGGGCGATGCCGCGGCGACCGTTCCGGCGGCCGCGGCCGGGCCCATCAAGGGCGCCGAGCTGAAGTCGCGAATCCTCGAGCTGATGAAGGCCGCGGAGGCCGCCGTCCAGGGCGTGCCGGCTGAGAAGCCGGTCGAAGAGGAGAAGCCGGAGGAACAGGCCAGCCTTGCCGCGCCGCGCGGGGGCTGGACGATCCTGTCCGGCTTCGCGGCGCCCGAGCGGCGCGTTGCCGTCGCGTTTCGGGCGACCCGCTGACGCATCCCACCCTTGGTGATCTCACACGACTGATTCTTCGCCTCTCGCCTTGCGCCAAAATGGCGTGAGGTGCTTTCCGTCGGGCGCGGCAGGTTTTAGACAGCCCGCATGATCGAAACGCGAACCATTCCGTTGGTGGACGAAGCAGCCGAGCAGGAGGTGGCCGAGCGCCTTGCGCGCGGGCAGCTCGTCGCCGTGCCCACGGAGACCGTCTACGGCCTTGCCGCGGATGCCGCGAACGGCGAGGCGGTCGCGCGCATCTTCGAGGCCAAGGGACGGCCGCGCTTCAACCCTCTGATCGCCCATGTGACCGGACGGGCGATGGCCGAGCGCTATGCCGAGATGAGCCCTCTCGCCGCACGCCTGATCGAACTCTTCTGGCCCGGCCCGCTGACGGTCGTCCTGCCGCTTCGCGAAGGGTCGCCGCTCCATCCGCTCGTCACCGCTGGACTGCCGACCGTCGCCCTGCGCGCACCGCGCGGCGGTCTGGCCGGTGTTCTCGCCCGCCTCGACCGGGCTGTCGCCGCGCCGAGCGCCAATCGCTCGGGCCGCGTCAGTCCCACCACGGCGGCTCATGTGCTGCGCACCCTGGACGGGCGTATCGAGGCGGTGGCGGACGGTGGGGCCGCCCCGCACGGGATCGAATCCACGATCGTGCGACCGATGGTGGACCATGTCGTGCTTCTGCGTCCGGGCGCGGTGACCGCCGGGGAGATCGAGGCGGCAACCGGGTTGGCCGTCCTGCGCGACGACGGTACCCACATCACGGCGCCGGGCCAGATGCGCTCCCACTACGCGCCGCACGGGCGGGTGCGGCTCGACGTCGCGGAACCCGGCGAAGAGGACCACTACATCGCCTTCGGCCCGCTGCCGGATGGCGTCCGTCCGCGTGCCGTGTTCCAGCTCAGCGAGACCCGCGACCTTCGCGAAGCCGCCAGTCGCCTGTTCGACGCCTTGAGCACCTTCGACGCGCCGGACATCGAACGCATCGCCGTGGCGCCCATCCCTACGGACGGGCTCGGCGAGGCGATCAACGACCGCCTGTCGCGCGCGGCCGCCCACCGCTGATCTCGACGGCGCGGCTGGCGAGGCCTAAACCTCGGGCATGACCCAGCCCGACGCATCGCCCCTGTCCGACGCCCTGCGGGACCGCTTCGCCGCTCTTGTGCCGCCCGGCCGTGCGCTGACGGAGCCGCAGGATCTCGCTCCCTACCTCAAGGAAACGCGCGACCTCTTCCCCGGCCGCTCGCGCCTCGTCCTGCGCCCGGGCACGGTGGAGGAGGTCTCTGCCATCCTGCGGCTCGCCTCGGAAACGCGCACGCCCGTCGTGCCGCAGGGCGGCAACACCGGCCATGTCGGCGGCCAGATGCCGCGTTCGGAGGCGGAGATCGTCGTTTCCCTTTCCCGGCTGGACCGGATCCGCGACATCGACCCGGCGGGGCATACGATCACGGTGGACGCCGGCGTCGTGCTCGCGCGCGTTCAGGAGGCGGCGGACGCGGCGGGGCTCCTGTTTCCCCTGTCGCTCGGCTCAGAAGGCTCCTGCCAGATCGGCGGCAACCTCGCGTCCAATGCGGGCGGAACGGGCGTCATCGCCTATGGCAACAGCCGCGAACTGTGTCTGGGCATCGAGGCCGTGCTGGCATCGGGCGAGGTGTTCCACGGGTTGCGCCGGTTGAAGAAGGACAATCGCGGCTACGATCTGCGCCAGCTTCTGATCGGGTCGGAAGGCACGCTCGGGATCATCACCGGCGCGGTGCTGCGGCTCTTCCCCAAGCCGCGAGGCCGCGAGGTCGCCTATGCCGGCCTCGGCAGCGCCGAGGCGATGCTGAAGCTCCTGGCGCGCGCGCAAGGGGAGGCGGGCACCCAACTCACCGCCTTCGAGATCATGCCCCGCCTGGCAATGGAGTTCACCCTCAAGCACACGAAGGGTGCGCGCGATCCGCTCGTCTCGTCGCACGACTGGTACGTGCTTCTGGAAGTCTCGTCCAACCGTTCGGCGGAGGATGCGACCTCGACGCTGGAGGCGATCCTTTCCGGCGCGCTGGAGGCCGGCGAGATCGAGGATGCGACGATTGCCCGTTCGAGCGCCGACGCGACCCTGTTCTGGCGGATGCGAGAGGAAATGAGCTGGGCGCAGAAGCCGGAGGGCGGCTCGATCAAGCACGACGTGTCCGTGCCGGTGGCGCTCGTGCCGGAGTTCCTGCGCCGCGCCGACACCGCCGTCCAGGCGGCCATTCCGGGAGTGCGAATCGTTTCCTTCGGCCATCTCGGCGACGGCAACATTCATTACAACCTGTCGCAGCCGGTCGGCGCCGACAAAGGAGCCTTTCTCGATCGCTGGGGCGAGATCAACGCGCTGGTCCACGCCATCGTCGCCGATCTCGGAGGCAGCTTCGCCGCCGAGCACGGAATCGGCCAGCTTAAGCGCGACGAGCTTTCGCGTACCAAACCCCTGGTGGAGATGGAGTTGATGCGGGGCATCAAGCGCCTGTTCGATCCTTACGGGATTCTGAATCCCGGCAAGGTCGTTTAAAGTTCTCTTCAAAATTACAATTCGGATACCGTAATTCTGGTCAGGTTCGTTTAACTGAACTTCTTAGGGCGAGCGCAACGCGCCGTCGGTAGTCTGCAAGCATCAAAGGCCGGGATACATCGGCCGAGCCAGGAAGATCTCTCCGGGACTTCCGATCGACAGACGAGGACGCGACATGAGCGTTGTTCACCATCAGAATACGTCGAAGCCCGAGTGGGCGAGCATGCCGATCCGCATGGACCCGGCGCTGGCCGATCGCAAGCAGAGCTTCGAACTCGTCCAGGACGGGGAAGTCGTCAGCTATCGCATCGACCGTCGCGGCGCGGTGATCGGGCGCAAGCTCGAGAAGAGCGGCCTGCCGGTGTCCGTCGCGCTGGCGGCCCGGTCCTTCCGCGGCGTCGCCGCCCGCGCCATGGAGAACGGCGACGGCGAGATCACCGTGACGTTGGAGCTTCACCACGAGGACGCGAGCATGTCGGTGCCGCTCCTAGTCGCCTCCGACCTCTACGACGTCGCCGCCGACTGGCGCGGCTGGTCCGAGCTCTTCCGCCTGCCCATGCTGATGGTGGAAGCCGACGGCACGGTCACCGCGCTGGAGGACACGCTCGGCCAGGTTCGCCGCAGCGACCCGATCGAACGCCGCCACAGCGCCCATCGCGGCCGCCGCCCGCGCTTCCTCGCCCGCCGCAAGCCCGGTGGCCTCGGCATGCGCCTCGTGGTGCAGGGCGAAGAGATCATCGCCCGCACCTGACACTCAATAGAGACGCGGGAAGGACAGCATCCAGAGGCTGGAGAAGACCAGTCCGAGGAAGATGATCCAGCCGAACAGCCCGTTGGACTTGAAGAGCTTCAGGCAGTCGTCGGCATTGTCGATGTCGAGGTTGCGGATCTGCCAGGCCATCTGCGTGGCGCCGAGGAGAAGGCCGGCATAGGCCGGCCAGGACGGGCCGGCGCTGCCGTTGCCCGCCAGGAGATAGGACAGGGCGAACAAGGCGACCGCTCCGCCATAAAGCAGGACGAGCGCCATCTTGGTGCGCCGTCCGAAGAGCCGCGCGGTGGATCGCACGCCGACCAGCGCGTCGTCCTCTCGGTCCTGATGGGCGTAGATCGTGTCGTAGCCGACCGTCCACAGCACCGCGCCGCAATACAGAAGCAGCGGGCTCCAGGACAAGGTGCCCCAGAAGGCCGCCCAGCCCATCAGCGCGCCCCAGGAAAAGGCGAAGCCGAGGCCGAGCTGCGGCCAGTCCGTGACCCGTTTCAGGAACGGATAGACGGCGACGACGCCGAGAGACGCGATGCCGAGCAGGATCGCGAACAGATTGAACTGAACGAGGACGAGAAGTCCGACCAGGGCCTGCGCCACCAGGAACGCCTTGGCGCGCTGTGGCGAAACCCGCCCGGAGGGCAGGGGGCGTGATCGTGTGCGCGCGACCTTGGCGTCGATGTCCTGATCCACGAGGTCGTTGTAGGTGCAGCCCGCGCCGCGCATCGCGATCGAGCCGATCAGGAACAGGATTAGGTGCCAGAGGTCGGGCAGGCCGGTATGCACCGCCGAAGGGGCCGCCCATTGCGGCGCCAGCGCCGCCGACCACCAGCAGGGCCAAAGGAGAAGCTGCCAGCCGATCGGCCGGTCCCAGCGCGCGAGCTGCGCATAGGGCCAGAGCGCCCGCGGCAGGAGGCGATAGACCCAGTTCTCGGACGGGGCATCCACAACCCGGTCGGCCGCGGTTTCCGATGAATCGTCGGTTGAGCGCATGAGGCAGGGAGAAGCCCCATCGCCGCACGCCGCGTCAAGCCCCGCGCCGGCCTTCGCGGCCGGCAAATGACTTGCCCGCCGGCCCCCGAGCCTCTATCGCCGCGCCATCGCCTATCCGCGCGCACGAGGTTTTCTTCCATCATGGCACTCGACGTTCTCCTGATCGGCTCCGGCGGCCGCGAGCATGCGCTGGCCTGGAAGCTGCGGCAGTCGCCCGAGCTCGGCCGCCTTTTCGCCGCGCCCGGCAATCCCGGCATCGCAAGCGTCGCCGACTGTGTCGCCCTGGATCCGGCCGACCAATCGGCCGTGGTCGCGTTCTGCCGGGAGAACGCGATCGGCCTCGTCGTCGTCGGTCCGGAAGTGCCACTCGTGGCCGGCCTCGCCGATACCCTGCGGGACGCGGGCGTGGCCGTGTTCGGGCCGAGCGCCGCGGCCGCGCAGCTCGAAGGCTCCAAGGGCTTCACCAAGGACCTCTGCGCGAGGAAGTCGATCCCGACAGCGCGCTACCGCCGGTTCAAGGATGCGGCCGAAGCGAAGGCCTATATCGAAGCCGAAGGCGCGCCGATCGTCGTCAAGGCTGATGGTCTTGCGGCCGGCAAGGGCGTGACCGTGGCCGCCACGGTCGAGGAGGCGACCCGAGCCGTGGCCGATTGCTTCGCGGGCGGCGAGGCGGATGTGGAAGTCGTTGTCGAGGAATGCATGACGGGGCCGGAGGCCTCGCTCTTCTGCCTGTGCGACGGCGACATGGCGCTGCCCTTCGGCACGGCGGAGGATCACAAGCGCGCCTATGACGGCGACCGGGGACCGAACACCGGCGGCATGGGCGCCTATTCCCCCTCCGGTCTGATGACGCCGGAGATGACCGAGCGGGCCATGCGCGAGATCGTGCGCCCGACGCTGGAGGGCATGCGCGAAATGGGCACGCCGTTTCGGGGCGTCCTCTATGCCGGCCTGATGCTGACGGCCTACGGCCCCAAGCTGATCGAATACAATGTCCGCTTCGGCGACCCGGAAGCCCAGGTCCTGATGATGCGTCTCGAAAGCGATCTCCTGCCGATCCTCCATACGGCCGCGACGGGCTCGCTGTCCGGCGTCGAGCCGCGTTGGTCGCCCGATCCGGCTGTGACGGTGGTGCTCGCGGCCAATGGCTATCCCGGTGCGGTGACGAAGGGCACGCCGATCGGCGCGCTTCCGGCCGAGGGCGAGGGCGAGATCGTCTTCCACGCCGGCACCGCGTTGCGGGACGGTGCGCTCGTCGCCAACGGCGGCCGGGTCCTCAACGCCACCGCACGAGATGCCGACGTGAAGCGCGCCATCGCGAAGGCCTATGCCCTCGTCGACCGCATCGACTGGCCCGATGGCTTCTGCCGCCGCGATATCGCCCACCGGGCAGCCGGTTAGGCATTCCGACTTTGACGTGAACGGCATGGCAAAGCGGCTTCGCGACCATATCTGACGCCCGAGCACCCGTTCCACGCCAGACAATCCATGGGAGGAGAGCCATGTCGTTTCGGAAGGATAGGCTGACCCGCCCGATCTTCGCCTGGGCGAAGACCGTCATGCCGCCGATCTCGGACACCGAGAGCAAGGCGATCGACGCCGGCACCGTCTGGTGGGACGGTGAGCTGTTCAGCGGCGCGCCCGACTGGGACAAGCTCCTCGCCATGCCGCCGGCCAAGCTGACGGACGAGGAGCAGGCCTTCCTCGACGGCCCGGTGGTCGAACTCTGCGCCATGATCGACGAATGGAAGATCGTTTGGGAGGACCACGATCTTCCGCCGGAGATTTGGGATTTCCTGAAGCGCGAGAAGTTCTTCGGGATGATCATCCCAAAGGAGTATGGCGGCCTCGGCTTTTCGAACACGGCGCATTCGGAGGTCGTGCGCAAGGTCTCGTCGGCCAGCGTCGCCGTCGGAGTCACCGTCATGGTGCCCAACTCGCTCGGCCCGGGCGAGCTGATGCTCCACTTCGGCACCCAGGCGCAGCGCGATCACTGGCTGCCGCGCCTTGCCGATGGCCGCGAGATTCCCTGCTTCGGCCTGACGTCCGACCGCGCCGGCTCCGACGCCGCCGCGATGACAGACCGAGGGGTGGTGGAATACGGCGAGCACGAGGGGCAAAGGGTGCTCGGCATTCGCCTCAACTTCGCCAAGCGCTACATCACGCTCGCCCCCGTCGCGACGGTCATGGGCCTCGCCTTCAAGCTCTACGACCCGGACAACCATCTGGGCCGAGGCGAGGAACTTGGGATCACGGTCGCCTTGATCCCGACATCGACGGCGGGCGTGCGCCACGGCGACCGCCATATCCCGCAGTTCACCTTCTTCCAGAACGGCCCGCTCTACGGCGAGGACGTATTCATTCCTATGGACTGGATCCTCGGCGGCGAGGCGCAGGTCGGCGAAGGCTGGACCATGCTGATGAAGGCGCTCGCCACCGGGCGCGGCATCTCGCTTCCTTCTCAGGCTGCGTCGGCCACGGCGATGACCGCCCGCATGACCGGCGCCTATGCGCGCATCCGCCAGCAGTTCGGCCTGCCGATCGGCATGTTCGAGGGCATCCAGGAACCGCTCGCCGAACTCGCCGCCAACGCCTATCAGGTCGACGCCGCACGCCGGCTGACAGTGGCGGCGCTGGACGAAGGGCACCGGCCCTCCGTCGTCTCGGCGATCATGAAGTTCAACGCCACCGAACTCATGCGCAAGTCCGTCGCTCATGCGATGGACATCATGGGCGGCAAGGCGATCATCGACGGACCGGCCAATCCGATCGGCTCTTCGCACCGCTCCGTGCCCATCGGCATCACGGTCGAGGGCGCCAACATCCTGACGCGCAACCTGATGATCTTCGGGCAGGGCGCGATCCGCGCCCATCCGCACATGCTGGACGAGATGCGCGCCCTGTCGAACCCCGACCGGGAACAGGGGCTGGCCGAGTTCGACCGCCATTTCTGGAAGCATGTCGGGCACGCCACGACCAACCTCCTGCGCACCTTCCTGTTCGGTTGGACGGGCGGACTGGCGGCGCCCGCGCCGCGTGGCTCGGCCTTCACCAGCCACTGGCGCCAGCTTTCGCGCTATGCCGCGACCTTCTCGATGCTCTCCGACCTCGCGCTCCTGACGCTCGGCGGCAGTCTCAAGCGCCGCGAGATGATTTCGGCGCGGCTCGGCGACATTCTGTCCGAACTCTATCTGCTCGGCGCGACGCTGAAGCGCTTCGAGACCGAGGGGCGGCCGGAGGTCGACAAGCCGGTGGTCGAGTTCGTGATGCAGCGCGGCTTCAATCGCATGGGCCTCGCCTTCGCCGGCGTCTTCGCCAACCTGCCCGCGCGCTGGGCGGCGCTCGGCGCGCGGCTCGTCGCCTTTCCGCTCGGCGTGCCCCTGCGCCCGCCCGCCGACGAGCTGGTGACGGAAGTCGCCGAGATCCTGATGCGCCCGTCCATGCAGCGCGACCGGCTGACGCCGGATCTCTACCTCGGCGAAGGGCGGTCCGACCATCCGATCGCCGTTCTGGAAGACGCGTTCGCGAAGGTGACGGAAGCCGCGCCCATCGCCAAGCGCATGCGCGAAGCCAAGGTCCGCGATCCCGCCGTAGCACTGGAGCGCGGCATCATCACGGGCGAGGAGTTCGAAGAGCTTTCGGCCGCCGAGGCAGCCGTGGCGCGAGCCATCGCCGTCGACAGCTTCCCGATGGAGATGGTGTCTCCCATCGCGGCCCAGCACCGCCGGCCGCCGGAGGATGCGGCCGGGAACGACGCGCGCAAGGAGGCCGCCGAATGAGCCGAGCCGTCTATCTCGTCGACGGTGCGCGCACGCCCTTCATCAAGGCGCGCGGCAAGCCCGGCCCGTTCACGCCGGTCGATCTCGCCGTCCAGTGCGGGCGGCCGCTTCTGATGCGTCAAGCCTTCGATCCGGCGTTGATCGACCTCGTGGTGCTCGGCTGCGTCAACGTGATCGCCGACGAGATGAACCCGGCGCGGGTCGCGGCGCTCCGCCTCGGCCTGTCCGACACGGTTCCGGCGCACACAGTGCAGATCAACTGCGGCTCCGGCATGCTGGCGATCGACGACGCGTTGCGCGCCGTGGCCGACGGGCGGTCCGAGATCGCGCTGGCCGGAGGGGCGGAGGCGCTCAGCCATTCGCCGCTCGTTCTCAGCGGCGACGCGGTGCAATGGTTCGCACGGTTGAACGGAGCCCGCTCGACAGGGGCCAAGCTCAAGGTCCTGTCCGGCCTGAAGCCGGGCTTCCTGAAGCCCGTCATCGGCCTCGAGAGGGGACTGACGGACCCGATCACCGACCTCAATATGGGGCAGACCGCCGAAAAGGTCGGCCATCTCTTCGGCGTGACGCGCCGCGAGGCCGACGAATATGCCGCCGAGAGCCATCGCCGCCTAGCGGCCGCCCAAGAGGCTGGAACGTTGGAAGGTGAGGTCATGCCCGCCTTCGCCTGCGACGGCACGGTCTACGACCACGACGACGGCGTGCGTCCCGATTCCTCCGCCCGCAAGCTCGGCGGCCTGAAGCCCGCCTTCGAGCGGCCCTACGGCAATGTCACGGCGGGCAATTCCTCGCAGATCACCGACGGGGCGAGCTGGACGATCCTCGCGTCGGAAGAGGCGGTGAAGCGCCACGGCTTGCAGCCGCTGGCGCGCGTCGTGGATTGCCGCTGGAGCGCGCTCGACCCGTCGATCATGGGGCTCGGCCCCGTGGTCGCCATCGCCGCGCTTCTCAAGCGCAACAGCCTGTCTCTGCACGAGATCGGCCTGTTCGAGATCAACGAGGCCTTCGCCGCGCAGGTCCTGGGCTGCGTTCGTGCTCTGGCCGACGAGCGCGTCGGACGCGAAGTGCTCGGTTTCGACGGGGCGGTCGGCCAGATCCCGCCCGACCGGCTGAATGTCGATGGCGGAGCCATCGCGCTCGGCCATCCCGTCGGCACGTCCGGCAACCGCATCACGCTCCATCTTGCCAACGCCATGCGACGCGGCGGTACGCGCTACGGCATCGCCAGCCAGTGTGTGGGCGGTGGTCAGGGCGGAGCCCTGCTTCTGGAGGCCGCATGAAAGCCGCTCGCCCCCGGAAGAACGCAAGCCCGGTCCAGCAGACGGAAACGCGCGCGATGGCCGGACTCCTCGATACGCTGGCCGATCGCGCGCTGGAACTTTCGGCGGCGACGACGGTCGAGGCCCGAGGCAACTGGCGCGCGGCGACCGACGAGGACGGAATCGCCTGGTGGGTGCTCGACCGCCCCGGCAAGTCGGTCAACACGATCGACCGCAGCGTGCTGGAGGAACTGAACGGCCTGCTCGACCAGGCCGAAACCGCCCCGCCACGCGGGGTGGTGATCCGCTCGGCCAAGCCTTCCGGTTTCGCGGCAGGCGCCGACATCGCCCAGTTCGAAAGCGCCACGACGCCCGAGATCGCCGCGATGCTGAACGAGGGTCACCGCGTGCTCGACCGGTTGGCCGCCTTGTCCATGCCGACCGTTGCCGTCATCCATGGGCATTGCCTCGGTGCCGGGCTCGAGTTGGCGCTGGCCTGCCGGATGCGGCTGGCGACACCCGGCGCCTCGCTCGGCTTTCCCGAGGTCATGCTCGGTCTCCATCCCGGTCTCGGCGGCACCTTCCGCTCGCTCGCCGTCGCCGATCCGCTGGAAGCGATGACCATGATGCTGACCGGCAAGGCCGCGCCCGCCCGGCGCGCCCGCCGGATCGGCCTCGTCGATGCGGTTGTCGAGGAGCGGCATGTCCTCAATGCCGTGCGCGCGGCGGTGGGCGGCGAACTCCACCCGGCCGGCGGTGGCTGGAAGGCCAGGGCCTTCGCCCTGAAGCCCGCGCGCAGCCTGGCCGCGCGGCGCATGCGGGCGGAAGCCGCCAGGGCTGCGAAACCGGAGCATTATCCGGCGCCCTTCCGCCTGATCGACCTATGGGAAACCCATGGCGGCAGCCCGGAGCGCATGCGGGCGGCCGAGCTCGAAAGCTTCTCGGAACTGATCGAGACGCCGACCTCGCGCAATCTGGTGCGCGTCTTCTTCCTGCGCGAGGCGATGCGCGGGCTGAAGGACGGCGCATCGGACATCAAGCGTGTCCATGTGATCGGTGCCGGGGCGATGGGCGGTGATATCGCGGCCTGGGCCGCCCGTGAGGGCTTCCGGGTCTCGTTGTCCGACATCGATCCAAGACCGATCGGGCAGGCGCTGCGCAAGGCGGTGACCATGCTGGACAAGACGCTGAAGGACAGGCTGAAGGTCCGAGACGCGCTGGACCGGCTGGTACCTGACCCCGGCGGCGTCGGAATCGCGGGCGCCGATCTCGTGATCGAGGCGGCGCCGGAGCGGCTGGAGCTCAAGCAGTCCATCCTGCGCGAGGCCGAGGCCCGCATGAAGCCGGGCGCGATCCTCGCCACCAACACCTCGGCTTTGCCGCTGCCGGACTTGGCGGCCGCGCTCTCCGATCCTTCGCGCTTCGTCGGGGTCCACTTCTTCAACCCGGTGTCGCGGATGCAGCTGGTCGAGGTCGTGAAACATGACGCGCTGTCGCCCGAGACGCTGCGCCGCGCGACGAACTTCGTCGCCGAGCTGTCGCGCCTTCCGGCGCCCGTGCGGCCGACGGCCGGCTTTCTCGTGAACCGCGCCCTGACGCCCTACATCGCCGAAGCCATCCTCCTCGCGGGCGAAGGCGTTCCGAAGGAGCGGATCGACGCCGAAGCCGAGGCCTTCGGCATGCCGATGGGGCCGATCGAACTCGCCGATCGTGTCGGACTCGACATCGCGGTCGAAGTTGCGCAGACCCTCGCCGAACGGCTCGGCATGCCGCTGCCTGAAATGCCGGGCTGGCTCCATCAGATGGTCCGCGAGGGCAGGCTGGGGCAGAAGACCGGCGCAGGCCTTTATGAATACGACGCCGAGGGCAAGCCGAAGAAGATCCATCTCGATGCGCTGCCGGACGGCGCGCCGATCGACCCCGATCTCCTCGATCGCCTGATCCTGCCCATGGTCAACACCGTGGTCGCCTGCCTGCGCGAGGGCGTGGTCGAGAGCGAGGAGATCGCCGACGGCGCCATGATCTTCGGCACCGGCTTCGCACCCTTCCGCGGCGGTCCGATCCGCTATGCCCGCGAGCGCGGCGTCGACGCGGTGATCGCCCGGCTGCGCGAACTCGAGATGGCGCACGGCCCGCGCTTCAAGCCGGATCCCGGCTGGGACCGGCTGTAGTGCTTTGACGCATACGTCAAAATTCGGTACGCAATCACCCTGACAGTTTCGTTCGGGAGGACGGCGAATGTATCGAGCACCGGTGGGTGAGATCGGCTTCACGCTTCGGCACGTGGCCGGGCTGGAAGAGGCGATGCGGCAGGGGACGACGGGCGACCTGACGCCCGATCTCCTTGACGCCATCCTCGACGAAGCAGGACGCTTCGCAGACAGCGAGGTCGCGCCGCTCGCCGCCGTCGGCGACAAGGCCGGGGCCGTCTGGAAGGACGGCGCGGTCACCATGCCGCCCGGCTGGCGCGATCTCTACCATCGCTGGACCGAAGGCGGTTGGAACGGGCTGACCGGGCCTGTGGATCATGGCGGGCAGGGCCTGCCGACCTCGCTTTCGGCCGCGATCTACGAGATGTGGAACGGCGCTTCCATGGCCTTCGGCATCGGCCCGACTTTGACGCTCGGCGCGGTCGACGCCCTGGAGGCGCACGGCAGCGAGGCCTTGCGCGCCACCTATCTCGACAAGCTCGTCTCGGGCGAGTGGATGGGCACGATGAACCTGACCGAGCCGCAGGCAGGCTCGGACCTTTCGGCCCTGCGCACCCGCGCCGAACGCCGCGACGACGGCACGTATCGCATCTTCGGCTCCAAGATCTTCATCACCTTCGGCGAGCACGACCTGACGGACAACATCGTCCATCTCGTGCTGGCACGCCTGCCGGACGCGCCTGCGGGCGTGAAGGGCATCTCGCTCTTCCTCGTCCCGAAGCACCTCGTCAACGCCGACGGGTCGCTGGGGCCGCGCAACGACGTGTTCTGCCAGTCGATCGAGCACAAGCTCGGCATCCACGCCTCGCCGACCTGCACCATGGTCTACGGCGACGGCATCGGCGAGACGGGCGAAGCCGGCGCCGTCGGCTGGCTGGTCGGGCAGGAGAACCAGGGCCTCGCCTGCATGTTCACGATGATGAACTCGGCGCGCCTTTATGTCGGCATCCAAGGCCTCGGCGTCGCGCAGGCGGCGTTTCAAAAGGCTTTGGACTTCGCCCGGGAGCGCCGGCAGGGCCGTTCGTCCGTCAAGGGCGCGACCGAAATGGCGCCGATCGTCGAGCATGCCGATGTCGCACGTATGCTCCTGACCATGAAGGCGCTGGTCGCTTCCGCCCGCGCCATCGCCTATTCCTGCGGCCACGCGATCGACCGCTCGCGGCAGGGCGGCGAGGACAAGCGCTTCTGGGCCGAGCGCGCCAGCCTGCTGACGCCCATGGCCAAGAGCTTCCCGACCGATGTCGGCGTCGAGGTCGCCTCGCTCGGCATCCAGGTCCATGGCGGCATGGGCTTCGTGGAAGAGACCGGCGCCGCGCGTCTCCTGCGCGACGCGCGCATCGCGCCGATCTACGAGGGCACCAACGGCATCCAGGCCATCGACCTCGTGACGCGCAAGCTGCCGCTCTCCGGCGGCGAGGCGGTGCGCACCTATATCGGCGAACTGGAAGAGATCGTCACCGGCGTGGAGCAGAGCAATCGGCCCGATTTTGGCGGTACGGCTGCGCGCCTGCGCGAGGCCATCGGAGCGCTGCGCGAGACGACGGACCGGCTGCTCGAGTGGATGTCCAGCGGCGAGACCAGCTCCGCGCTCGCCGGTGCCACCGCTTACCAGCGGCTGTTCTCGCTGACGGCCGGCAATTGCTATCTCGCCAAGGGCGCGCTGGCCGATGCCGACGACCCAACCCGTGCCGCGCTCGCCCGCTTCATGGCCGAGACGCTGCTCCCGGATGTCCGGTCGCTGTCGGCGCAGGTGCTCGACGGCGGCGAAAGCCTGCGCGCCGCGACCGCCGCGCTGAACTGAGGACCGCCATGAGCCCGCATGTAACCGTAAAGGTCGCGGACGGCGTCTGCCGCATCGGCATCGAACGGCCCGACAAGAAAAACGCACTCGACCGGGCGATGTACGAGGCGCTGGACAAGGCGCTGGCGCAGGCGGAAGCCGACGACACGGTCGGCTGCATTCTCTTCACCGGTGTTCCAGGGGCCTTCTCGGCCGGCAACGACATCGCCGATTTCGTCGCCTTCGCCGGCTCAGATCGGCCGATGGGGGAACTCCTCGACTTCCTCCACACGCTGGCCGGCATCGGCAAGCCCATGGTGGCGGCGGTCGACGGGCTCGCCATCGGGATCGGAACCACGCTGCTCCTTCACTGCGACCTCGTCTACTCGACGCCGCGCTCGCTCTTCCGCACGCCGTTCTCCGACCTCGGCATCGTGCCGGAAGCCGCTTCCAGCCTCCTTGGCCCGCTCGCCATGGGTCACCAGCGCGCCTTCGCGTTGCTGGTGATGGGCGAGACTTGGGATGCCGCGGCAGCCCACGAGGCGGGCATCGTTTACGCTGTGAGCGAGAGCGCCGAAGCGGACGCGGTGGCCGCAGCGCGCAAACTCGCCGCCAAACCGCGCGAGGCGGTTCGCATCGGGCGGGCGCTCCTGCGCACGGCGCCGGACACGGTGCGCGAGCGGATCGGATTGGAGGCCGACCATTTCAAGGAGCGCCTTCGCTCGCGGGAGGCGCAGGCAGCGTTTGCCGCCTTCCTCAAGCGCTGAGAGACCGTCCGAAAAGTCCGCCGGGTCGGCTCGGCGGTGCTTTCCGCCGCCCATTTCGTTGCCGATCCTCGCCGATGCCGCCGGCATCGACTACGTTCGGCGTCTCACCGGCGACGAAAATCACTCGCCGATCCTCCGCCGGGGACTTTCCAGGCGGGCTCTAAGGCGACTTCCCGCGCTCGGCCTTCAGCTTGCGGCGGAACTGGATCACCGTTCCGCCGCTCAACGCCAGGAACACCGCCGCGATCGCCGCATAGGCCCACGGACTACCGTGGAGGTAGGCGTCGATCCGGTCGCCGAGAATGAACGACCCGAAGCCGTAGGCGCCCGACCAGAGCGCGGCGCCGAGCGCGTTGTAGAAGAGGAACGACCACCAGGGGAAGCGGAGCGTGCCGGAGGCGAAGCCGCAGACCTGCCGCAGGATCAGGATGAAGCGGGCGATCAGGACGATCGGTGGACCGACTTGTCGAAACCGCTGCTCGACATAGGCGAACTTCTCTTCCGTCAGCCCGACCCGGTGGCCGTAACGGCTGACGAAGCGGCGGCCGTAGCGAAGGCCGAGCCAGTAGCCGAGATTGTCTCCCATCGTGCCGCCAAGCCAGGCCGACAGGAACACGCCCCAGATGTCGAGCTGCCCGTGGCCGGCCATGATGCCGGCGGCGATCAGGATGCTTTCGCCGGGAAAGGGCAGGCCGGTCGATTCGAGGAAGATCGACAGGAACAGGATACCGTAGCCGTAATCCTGCAGGAAACCCGTGATCGTCTCCAGCATGGGCCGCCTAGCGCTCGAACAGCGCCACCGCCTCGACGTGGTGAGACCAGAGAAACTGATCGATCGGCGTGACGGACAGGAGCCTGTAGCCGCCGCCAACGAGGATCGCGGCGTCGCGTGCGAGCGTCACCGGGTTGCAGGAGACCGCCGCGATGCGCTTCACCCCGGAGCCCGCCAGTTCGCGCGCCTGCGCCTCGGCGCCCGCGCGCGGCGGGTCGAACAGCACGCCGTCGAACTTCGACAGCTCCTTGACGGTCAGCGGACGCCGGTAGAGATCGCGCCGTTCGGTGGTGATCGGCTTGAGGCCTGAGGTGCCGCGCCGGGCCTTGTCGAGCGCGGCCAGCGCCGGCGCGTCGAACTCGGCGGCGTGGACCGCCTGACGACGGGCAAGCCGCAGCGTGAAGGCGCCGAAGCCGCAGAAGAGGTCGGCAACCGTCTTGGCCGGGGCGAGATGGGCGAGCGCGAGCTCCGCCATGTGATCCTCCGCCCTGACGACCGCCTGGAGGAAGGAGCCGGGCGGGAAGGGGACGCCGGTGCCGGCGACGTCGATGACCGGTACACGGTTCTCGATCAGCGTCTCGCCGTCCACCGAAAGACGCGCGACGGCCTGGTCCTCGGCACCCCAGGCGATGGTCGCTTGGCGAAGGTCACCCGTCAGCTTGGCCGTCTGCTCGATAGCGACGTCGAGGCCGGTCTGAGTGCGCGTCACCGTCATGCGCAGCTCGCGCTTGCGGTCGATCAGCAGTGTCGCGAGCCGCTCGAAGCGCTTTAACCGCGCGACGATCTCCGGCACGACGACGAGGCAGGTTTCGATCGGCGCGATGCGGTAGCTCAGCGCCTCGTGGAAGCCGAAGAGAACACGCGGTCCGGCGCGCACGGCGGTGAAGACCGCACGGCGGCGCGAGTTCGGTGCGCAGGGGACGAGCGGCGCCACGTCGGCCGACAGACCCTCGCGCCGCAGCGCCTCGACCACGAGGTTGCGCTTGAAGCCGGCATAGAGCGTGTCGCTGAGGTGCTGGAGGTCGCAGCCGCCGCAACGGCCGAAATGGGGGCAGGGGGCCTCGCGCCGTTCCGGCGAAGCGGTGTCGACGGACAGGAGCTGCCCGCGACCGCCCTGGCGCTCGATCGTCACCCGTTCGCCCGGCAGGGCGAAAGGCACGAAGACGGTGGTCGGCTCGCGCGCGATGCCGTCGCCGCGCGTGCCCAGCGCATCGATCGCGACCTGTTCGCTCACGCCTTCACTCCACCCAACAGGAATTCCACGTTGCCGTCGCCGCCCGCGATCGGCGAGGGCGCCAGGCCGAGCGAACGCCAGCCGGACTGTGTGTCCAGCCAATCGGACAGTTCGGCCGCAATCTCCGGTGCGCGCGACGGGTCGCGCAGGAGGCCGCCCTTGCCGATCGCCTCGCGCCCGGCCTCGAACTGCGGCTTCACCAGAAGTACCGCCTTCGCGCCGGGCTCGGCCAGGTCTAGGGCAGGCGGAAGGGCGAGGCGCAGCGAGATGAAGCTGACATCGGAGACCACGAGCCCGATCGGCCGCCCGCCGAGATGGGCGGGCGCGAGGTCGCGCGCGTTCAAGCCTTCCAGGCTGGTGACGCGCGCGTCGTCGGCGAGCGACGTATGGAACTGGCCGTGGCCGACATCGACGGCGACGACATGCGCCGCGCCGCGCTCCAGCAGCACCTGCGTGAAGCCGCCGGTGGAGGCGCCGATGTCGAGCGCGGTCAGCCCTTCGGGCGAGATGCCGAAGGCGTCGAGGCCTGCGAGCAGCTTGAGCGCGGCGCGTGAGACAAAGGCGGCCGCCGGATCGTCCAGCTCGATCCGTGCGCCTTCGTCCACCGTCTGGCCGGGCTTCGAGACAACGACGCCCTCGACTCGGACGCGCCCGCGCAGGATCGCGTCGCGCGCGCGGGCGCGCGAATCGAGAAGCCGGCGCTCGGCGACAAGCTGATCCAGGCGGACGCGCGACGCGTTCATGGCGCCTCAGCTCAGGCTCGCATGACGCGCTGCGCCGAATCGCCGAGCGCGCGGAACACGGTCTCGACAATGGCCGCGCGATCGAGGCCGGACGCCTTGATCATCGCCTCGGGCGCGGCATGATCGACGAAGCGGTCGGGCATGGTCATCGGCCGAACCTTCAGCCCACGATCCATGAGCCCGTGCCGCGCCATATGCTCCAGCACCTGGGCCGCGAAGCCGCCCGAGGCGCCTTCCTCGATCAGCACGAGAACTTCGTGTTCGTTGGCGAGGCGGTGGATGAGATCCGCGTCCAGCGGCTTGGCGAAGCGAGCGTCGGCGACCGTGGTGGACAGGCCGAAGCCTTCCAGCTCCTCGCCGGCCGCGACGGCATCGGCCAGCCGCGAGCCGAAGGAGAGGATCGCGACCTTCGTGCCCTCCCGCACGACGCGGCCCTTGCCGATGTCCAGCGCGCGGCCGCGCTCGGGCAGGTCCACGCCCGTGCCGTTGCCGCGGGGGTAGCGGAAGGAGATGGGGCCGTCCTCGTGTTCGACGGCGGTGCGCACCATGTGGCGCAGCTCCGCCTCGTCGGCGGCGGCCATCACGACCATGCCGGGCAGCGGACAGAGAAAGCCGGTATCGAACGAGCCCGCATGGGTCGGCCCGTCGGCGCCGACGAACCCGGCGCGATCGATGGCGAAGCGCACCGGCAGGTGCTGGATCGCGACGTCGTGGACGATCTGGTCGTAGGCGCGCTGGAGGAAGGTCGAGTAGATCGCGACGAAGGGCTTGTAGCCCTCGGTGGCGAGGCCCGCCGCGAAGGTCACGGCGTGCTGCTCGGCGATGCCGACGTCGAAGGTGCGCTTCGGAAAGGCCTGGCCGAAGAGATCGAGGCCTGTGCCGTCCGGCATCGCGGCGTTGATCGCGACGATCTTCTCGTCCTCGCGGGCCTCCTGGATCAGGCTTTCGGCGAAGACCTTGGTATAGCTCGGCGCGTTGGACTTGGGCTTGGACTGCGCGCCGGTGATGACGTCGAACTTCGACACGCCATGGTACTTGTCGGCGCTCGCCTCGGCCGGCGGGTAGCCCTTGCCCTTGCGGGTGACGACGTGGATCAGCACCGGCCCGTCGCCGTTGTCGCGCACGTTCTTGAGGACGGGAAGGAGATGGTCGAGGTCGTGCCCGTCGATCGGGCCGACATAGTAGAAGCCCAGCTCCTCGAACATCGTGCCGCCGGTGAAGAAACCGCGCGTATACTCCTCGGTCTTGCGCGCGCCCTCGCGCATGAACTCGGGCAGGCGGCTCGTCACCGTCTTCGCCCGGTTGCGCAGGGTGCGGTAGGTCTTGCCGGAGACGAGCCGCGCCAGATAGGCGCTGAGCGCGCCCGTCGGCGGGGCGATCGACATATCGTTGTCGTTGAGGATGACGATCAGCCGCGCATCCAGCGCGCCCGCATTGTTCATCGCCTCGTAGGCCATGCCCGCGCTCATCGCGCCGTCGCCGATGACGGCGATGACGTTGTTGCGGCGACCGTCCAGCTCGGATGCCACAGCCATGCCGAGGCCGGCGGAGATCGAGGTAGACGAGTGGCCGGCGCCGAACGGGTCGTATTCGCTCTCCGTGCGCTTGGCGAAGCCGGAGACGCCGCCTTCCTGGCGCACGGTGCGCATCGCCTCGCGGCGGCCGGTGAGGATCTTGTGCGGATAGGCCTGATGGCCGACGTCCCAGATCAGACGGTCGGCGGGCGTGTCGAACACGGCGTGGATGGCGACCGTCAGCTCCACCACGCCGAGGCCGGCGCCGAGGTGCCCGCCGGTGCGCGAGACGGCGTCGATCAGGTCCTGGCGCAGCTCGTCGGCGACCTGCCGCAGCGCCGATTCCGGCATCCGCCGCAGGTCGGCGGGCGATGCGATCTGGTCGAGGAGCGGCGTGGACGGACGCTGGGACAAAGGCATCTCCTGATGCGGGAGCCGGCGGGCGCGGGCGCCCTGAAGGTGGGCCTTGTTAGACCGGTTTCAACATGGCTTGTCCACCGGCGCCCCGGCTGTCAGGCGGGATCGAGCGGCTCGACGTCCACCGGCTTGCCGCCGCGCGACAGCTTGATCTTCTCCACCTTGTCCTCGGCGGCCGACAGAAGGCGGTCGCAATGGGACTTCAGCTTTTCGCCGCGCTCGTAGATGCGGATCGAGTGCTCCAGCGCGACGTCGCCGCGCTCCAGATCCGAGACGATCCGCTCCAGCGCCGACAGCGCCTCCTCGAAGCTCATGCGGCGGATGTCGGAATCGTCGGCGGGGAGGGCGGAGAGATCGGACATGGCGAACCTTACCTGTGATGCGAAGACCGGTCAGCCGACCATCAGCCGCTGGACGTGGGCTGCGACGGAACGCTGCAGGCCGACGAGGTCGTAGCCGCCCTCGAGCACGCTGATGAGACGGTTCGCCGCATGGCGCGAGGCGACCTCGAGGAGCTTGCCGGTGGCCCAGTCGAAGTCGCCTTCGACGAGGTTCAGCCCGGCCAGCGGATCGCGATGATGGGCGTCGAAACCGGCGGAAATGATGACGAGGTCAGGCCGGAACGCGTTCAAAGCCGGCAGAACCTTGGCCGAGAAGGCGGCGCGGAACTCGTCCGTCCCGTCGCCCTCGCCGAGCGGCACGTTGACGATGTTGCCGGCGCCCGTCTCGGTTTCCGCGCCGGTGCCGGGGTAGAGCGGCGCCTGATGCGTCGAGACGTAGAGGACGGACGGATCGCTCCAGAAGATGTCCTGCGTGCCGTTGCCGTGGTGGACGTCCCAGTCGACGATCGCCACGCGCTCAAGCCCATGCACGGCCTGGGCGTGGCGCGCCGCGACGGCGGCCTGGTTGAACAGGCAGAAGCCCATGGCGGTCTCGCGCTCGGCATGATGGCCGGGCGGGCGGGCCGCGACGAAGACGTTGCGCGCCTCGCCCAACATCACGTCGTCCACGCCCGCGCAGGCGGCGCCGACGGCATGAAGCGCGGCGGAGAAGCTCTTCGGGCTCACCACCGTGTCGCCGTCGATGCGGGTCATGCCCTCCGTCGGCGTCGCGCGCGCGATCTTGCGCACGTGATCCACCGAATGGCAGCGGTACACCGCCTCCACCGACCCCTCGGGCGCCAGCACCCGGTCGAGGTTCTGGAAGGGCTCGGCCTCCAGCGCGGCGGCGACGGCCGCCATGCGCTCCGGCCGCTCCGGGTGGCCGGGCCCGGTCAGGTGCTCGGCGAAGATCGGATGGTGGTAGAGACGCGTCATCATGCGGGAACGTCTCCGAACGCGGGGCAGGGGAAGCGGGGGATCACCGGAGTCAGCGGCCCGTCTGCGCGCGGTGCCGGAGATAGTGGTCCGCGATCGCGCAGGCCACCATCGCTTCGCCGATCGGCACGGCGCGGATGCCGACGCAGGGGTCGTGGCGGCCCTTGGTCATCACGTCCACCTCTTGGCCGTCGGCGTCGACCGAGCGGCGTGGGGTGAGGATGGAGGAGGTCGGCTTCACGGCGAAGCGCGCGACGACGGGCTGGCCCGTCGCGATGCCGCCGAGGATGCCGCCCGCGTGGTTGGACAGGAACTGGGGCCGTCCGTCGTTGCCCATGCGGATCTCGTCGGCATTGTCCTCGCCCGATAGGGCGGCCGAGGCGAAGCCGTCGCCGATCTCGACGCCCTTGACTGCGTTGATAGACATGAGGCCGGCGGCGATGTCGGCGTCGAGCTTCCCGTAGAGCGGGGCGCCGATCCCGGCCGGAACGCCCTCGGCTACGACCTCGACCACCGCGCCGATGGAGGAGCCGCGCTTGCGCACGCCGTCGAGAAGCTCGGCCCAGCGTTCGGCCGTCCGCGCATCCGGGCAGAAGAACGGGTTGCGGCGCGTCTCGTCCCAGTCGAAGCGGGAGCGGTCGATCGCCACGTCGCCGATCTGGACCAACGCGCCGCGGACCACGAGGCCGGGCACGACGAGGCGCGCGATGGCGCCGGCTGCGACGCGCGTCGCGGTCTCGCGCGCCGAGGAGCGCCCGCCGCCTCGATAGTCGCGCACGCCGTACTTCATGTCGTAGGTGATGTCGGCGTGGCCCGGCCGATAGCGGCGCGCGATGTCGGAATAGTCCTTCGAGCGCTGGTCCACGTTGTCGATGTGGAGCGCGATCGGCGTGCCGGTGGAGATCAGCTCGCCCTCGGTCTCGCTCGGCATGACGCCCGAGAGGACGCGGACCTGATCGGGCTCCTGGCGCTGGGTCGTGTAGCGAGACTGGCCGGGGCGGCGCTCGTCGAGAAAGCGCTGAATGTGGCTTTCGGAGAAGCGGAGGCCCGGCGGCGTGCCGTCCACCACGCAGCCGATGGCGGGGCCGTGGCTCTCACCCCAGGTGGTGACGCGGAAGAGATGGCCGAAGCTGTTGTGCGACATAGAAGGCCTGCCGATCCCGTTGGCGCGCGCCCATCCGCGCGGCGCCCATACCGGGCGGGTGATGCAGCGAATTTGCCAGCGGGGCAAGCCGCCTGGCGCCCGAAAAAACCATAATCGCCGGTGAACCTCTCCCGATCGAATCGCGGATGCGGAGCTTTCCGCCCTTCGCATCCAAGCCGGAGCCCACCGATGACGAGACGTGTCGTCGCCTTCTTCGCCTGTTCCTTCCTGAGCGTTTCCGCGACCTATCCGGCTGCGGCTCTGGAAACGGGGGGGACGATCGAGGCGATCGATCGTGACGATGCGTCGATCAAGCTCTCGGACGGTGCGACCTATCGCCTGCCGGAGGCGTTCGATTATTCCGTCGTGCGGCCCGGCATGGAGGTGGTCGTCGTTTACGACGCCTCCGCCTAGACCCAGTCGATCCGGCCGTCCCGAACCCGCAGGATGCGGTCCTGCGGAATGTCGAGATGCGAGGCCTCGACAGGCGACAGGCCTGCGAAGACATTGAGGAAGGCGCGCGTCACGCCGCCATGCGCGACCACGATCGACGGGCGGTCGAGTCCGCGGAACACCGGTGCGATGCGCTCGGCGAGGCCGGCGTAGGTCTCCGCACCCGTGCCCGGCGGCAGGAAGTTCCACTTGTCGGCCTCGCGCCGGGCGGCCTCCGTGGGGAAGCGCTGGTGCAGTTCCGGCACGGTGTAGCCCTGCCAGTCGCCGAAATGGATCTCCTTCAGCCGCTCGTCCGTGCGGAAGGCTTCGGACTCGAGGCCCATCTCGCGCCGGATTCCCCGCATCGTATCGGCCGCGCGCCGCATCGGGCTGGAGACGAAGTCGAACGCCGCGCATTCCGATTTCAGCACGTTGGCGAGGTAGCGTCCGTTGCGTTGCGCCTGCGCGACGCCCTGCCGGTTGAGCGGAATGTCGCTCTGGCCCTGCAGTCGCGCACTAGCATTCCAGTCCGTCTGCCCGTGACGGCAGAGGTAGATCAAGGGAAGGCTCTTCACGATGCGCGGTTCCGTCAGTCCTTGACGACCGAGATGTCCGGCGCGTCCACGGCCTTCATGCCGACGACGTGGTAGCCGGAGTCCGCATGATGCACTTCGCCCGTCACCGAGCGCGACAGGTCGGACAGGAGGTAGAGGCCGACGTCGCCGACTTCCTCGATCGTAACCGTGCGGCGTAGCGGGGCGTTGTACTCGTTCCACTTGAGAATGTAGCGGAAGTCACCGATGCCCGATGCGGCGAGCGTCTTGATCGGGCCGGCCGAGATCGCGTTGACGCGGATGTTCTTGGGGCCGAGATCGACGGCCAGATACTTCACGCTGGCTTCCAGCGCGGCCTTGGCGACGCCCATGACGTTGTAGTTCGGCATGACCTTCTCGGCACCGTAGTAGGTGAGGGTCAGCATGGAGCCGCCGTCGGTCATCAGCTTCTCGGCGCGCTGGGCGACCGCCGTGAAGGAATAGACCGAGATGTTCATGGTCTTGTTGAAGTTCGCTTCGGTCGTGTCGACGTAGCGGCCCGTCAGCTCGTCCTTGTCGGAGAAGCCGATGGCGTGGACCAGGAAGTCGAGCTTGCCCCACTTCTCTTCCAGCGCCTGGAAGCAGGCGTCGATCGTGGCGGGATCGCCCACGTCGCAATGGCCGCAGACGAAGGCGCCGAGTTCGGCGGCCAGCGGCTCCACCCGCTTGCGCAACGCGTCCCCCTGATAGGTGAAGGCGATTTCGGCGCCTTGGGCGGCAAGGGCCTTGGCGATTCCGAAGGCGATGGAGCGGTTGTTGGCGACGCCGAGAATGACGCCCCGCTTACCCTTCATCAGGCCCAACGAATCCACCATGGCCTGAACTCCCTTGTTTCGTTTCAAATTTTCCGGTCGGGGCGGCGTATGGCATAGGCGTCCCCAGCCAGCAAGACGAGCTTGACGACGATCGGTAACCGTCCGTTATCGATCGAGACCGTCGCGGCGCTTCTCGAAGAGGGCGGTGAGTTCGGGATCGGGCCGCTCGGGCAGGGCGATCGACAGGGTGACGAGGATGTCGCCGCGCCCGCCGTCCTTGCGCGTCAGCCCCTTGCCCTTGAGGCGCAAGGTGCGGCCGGACGTGGTCCAGGGCTGGATCTTGGTGGCGACGCGCCCGTCCAGCGTCTCGATCGTGACCCGGCCGCCGAGAACGGCGGTCTCCAGGTCGATGTCCTGTTCCAGAAGAAGATCGCGGCCGGACACGCTGAAACGTGCGTGGTCGGCGAAGGAGATGGTGACCAGCGCGTCGCCCGGCGGGCCGCCGTTGAAGACGGCCGGCTGGCCCTGGCCGCGAAGGCGGATGACCTGTCCGTCCTCCACGCCCTCCGGCAGGCGAATCGCCAGCCGCTTGCCGTTCGGGAAGATTGCCTCGACCTTCTCGTCGGACACGATGTCCTCGAGCCGCACCTTCAGCGTGGCGTTGATGTCGTCGCCTTTCGTCGGCGTGTTGCGCGCGGCGGTGAAGCCGGAGCGGGCATTGCGCTTTCCGCCGAACGCCTGCTCGAAGAAGTCGCCGAAGATGTTGTCCGCGCCGCCGAACTCGGCCCCGCCCGAGCGGAACTCGAACGAACCGTTGTTCGGCCCGCCACCGAAGGGGTTGGCGCCGCCGCCCCCGCCGAAGCCGGAAAAGCCCTGGAATTTCGGCTTGCCGTCGCCGTCGATCTCGCCCCGGTCGAACTGCCCGCGCTTTTCCTTGTCGCCCAGGATCTCGTAGGCCTGGTTGGCCTCGTTGAACCGGGCGCTGGCGCCGGCATCGTCGCCGTTGGCGTCGGGATGATACTTCTTGGCCAGCTTGCGGAAGGCGGACTTGATCTCCGCCTCGCTGGCGGTACGGGCCACGCCGAGAACGGTATAGGGGTCGCGCATGCGAGATCGGCTTCCTGGTCGTCGGGGACGGGTCTCCCGTTGGGCATCATCGGGAATCGCCCGCAAGACCGGGCGATGGCCGACTATATGGCGAGCCGTCGCCGAAATTTGAAGTCCCGGCCGCGCGCCGTCACTGATCCTCGGAAAAGCGGGTGAGGGTCCAGACGCCCTGGCCGGTCGTGCAGGCCTCGCCGGCATAGAGCGCCACGCCGTCGAAGCGCTGGCGCGAGGTCTTGAAGCGGCGGCAGACGTTGTCGCCCGCGCGCGTCTCGCTGATGGCCGTGATCATGCCGCTGGCGCCGGTGTCGGCATTGGTCCAGGCGAGGGGCTCGGAATCCACGCGCGCGATGTCGGCGGCCGAGACGGCGTTGCGGACAGTGCGGCTGTCCGACAACGTTTCCGCCGCGACGGCCGGGTCGATCGGCGGAATGGAAGCGGTGAGGAGCGACTTGTCCACCGCGACCTCCTCCAGCCCCTTGCCGCTGATGACCGTGCAGCCCGTCAGGCTTGCCGCGAAGGTGCAGACGAGAACGAGGCGCATTCCTTTCATCATCGAAACTCGGTCTTTGCCACCGAACCGACCTGACGTAGGTACCGGTGGAGCATCCTTCGTAAATTCGGACCCAAGAATGAACAATTCGACCTTAATGTTCGGTGAAGGCGGCTTGCCGCTCGACCCATACGAAGCCCTGGCCGTCTGGCTCGGGGAGGCGGAAGAAACCGAGATCAACGATCCGACGGCGATGGCGCTGGCCAGCGTCGACACGGAGGGCCTGCCCGATGTGCGGATGGTCCTCCTCAAGGCGTTCGACGAGCGCGGCCTCGTCTTCTACACGAATTTCGAGAGCCGCAAGGGCGAACAGATTCTCGGCAGCCGCAAGGCGGCCCTCTGCATGCACTGGAAAAGCCGACGGCGCCAGTTCCGGGCACGCGGTCCCGTCGAGATCGTGACGAAGGAAGAGGCGGACGCCTATTTCGACGGGCGCCCGCATGGAAGCCGCATCGGCGCCTGGGCCTCGCAGCAGAGCCGCCCGCTGGCGAGCCGCGCCGTCCTGGAAGGCCAGGTCGCGGATGTCGAGGCGCGCTATGGCGAAGCCGTGCCGCGCCCGCCGCATTGGTCGGGCTTTCGCATCATGCCCGTCGAGATCGAGTTCTGGCAGGACGGCGAGTTCCGGCTGCACGACCGGTTCCGCTTCACGCGCGCAGCCGGCGACCGGGAGTGGGCGATCCAGCGCCTTTATCCTTGATCCCTCCGGCAGACGGCCGGGCGTCACGCTTCCGTGCCGCCCACCGTCATCTGGTCCATGCGCAGGTGCGGCTGTCCGACGCCGACCGGCACCCACTGGCCGGCCTTGCCGCAATTGCCGATGCCGAGATCGAGTTCGACGTCGTTGCCGACCATCGAAACCCGGTGCATCGCGTCCGGCCCGTTGCCGATCAGCATGACGCCCCGCAGCGGCTCGGACACCTTGCCGTCGCGGATGCGGTAGGCCTCGGTGCAGTTGAAGACGAACTTGCCGGAGGTGATGTCCACCTGCCCGCCGTTGAACGACACGGCATAGACGCCGTCCTTGACCGAAGCGAGGATCTCCTCAGGCGAGTGCGGCCCGTTCAGCATCATCGTGTTTGTCATGCGCGGCATCGGCGCATGGGCGAAGGACTGGCGACGGCCGTTGCCGGTGACCTCCATGCCCATCAGCCGCGCGTTCTGCCGGTCCTGCATGTAGTTAACGAGCTTGCCGTCCTCGATCAGGACGGTGCGGTTGGTGGGCGTGCCCTCGTCGTCCACCGACAGCGAGCCGCGCCGCTCCGCGATCGTGCCGTCGTCCACCACCGTCACGCCCCGCGCGGCGACCTGTTGGCCGAGGAGGCCCGAGAAGGCCGACGTCTTCTTGCGGTTGTAGTCGCCCTCCAGGCCGTGGCCGACGGCCTCGTGCAGCATGACGCCCGGCCAGCCGGAGGCCAACACGGTGTCGAACGTGCCGGCGGGAGCAGGCACGGCCTCGAGGTTCAGCCGAGCCTGGCGCAGCGCCTCGTCGGCGATGCTGCGCCAGCCGCCGCCTTCCACCAGCCGCGTGAAGCCGTGGCGACCGCCCGCGCCGCCGGAGCCGGTCTCCTGCCGGTCGCCGCGCCCAGCGACCACCGAGACGTTGAGCCGGACGAGAGGGCGGACGTCACGCACGAGACGCCCGTCGGCCCGCAGGATCTCGACCACCTGCCACTGCGAGGCAAGCGAGGCGCTGACCTGGCGCACGGCTTCGTCCGCATCGCGAAGATAGGCGTTTATCTCTTCGAGAAGCTTCACCTTTTCGGCGAAGGACGGCTCGGGAATCGGGTTCTCGGCGCCATAGAGATGCCGGTTGGTGCCCTTCGGCCCCTCGGACGCCACGCCCGAATGGCCGGACCGGACGGCGCCGACGGAAGACGCCGCGCGCTTGAGCGCCGCGCCGGACAGGTCGCCGGAATGGGCGAAGCCGATCGTCTCGCCGGCCACGCAGCGCAGGCCGAAGCCCTGTTCGGTCGAGAAGTCGCCGGCCTTGAGCCGGCCGTTGTCGAAGAGGAGCGATTCCTGCTCGCGATATTCCAGGAACAGTTCGCCGTCGTCCGCACCCTGCAGCGTGTCGGACACGATCGCCTCGACCTCCGCGCGCGACAGGTCGAAGTGATCGATCAGGGAAGAAGCCATCATCCGCTCCGCTGGACTCTCTATATGCCTGCCGCGAGAGATAGGCGGGCGGGGAGGGGATGTCACGGCCGGGCGCTGTTCAGGGCAGCGCGTCGAAGCCTTCGCGGAAGCCTGCGAGGTCGACGGGGATGCCGATGCCTTCCTCCGGTGTCTGGAACACGATGAAGGTTGCGGACTGGCCGGTCGACAGCGTGTCGCGCAGCGTGTCCTCCAGAATAACCTCGGCATAGCAGCCGTCCTCGAAGCAGCGCACGAACTGCGCGCGCCCGATGTCCTTGCCGTCCACGTAGAGGCCGAGCCCGTTGGGCAGAAGGATTCCGAGCGGCGCGAGGACCCGCAGGATGCGCGCCTTGCCGTCCGCCGTCTTGAGCGCGAGGACGGACAGCCCGACCTCCGGTCGGTCCTCCGCGACGACGTTCTGGAGAAGGGCGCACTGCTCTCCGGCCGCGCCGGCGGGCTGGTCGCACACCACCGCCCAGGCGCCGTGCTGCGACTTGACCGTGCCGGTCTGCGCCACGGCCGGAGCGGCCAGCAGAAGAGGGAGGGCGGCCAGGGCGGTGGCGATCGTTAGCTTCATCGATTCTTTCCAGGGACCGGACGGCAGGCGGTCCGACATTAGCGCGTGAAACTAGCCAAGGCGCCCGGCCGCGTCGAGACGGGCTCGGACAGCTTCGCGCAAGGCTTCCCGAAGACGCGGACGGGCTGCAACATTCGCACTTTGTCGCAAGGACTCATGACGGCGGCTTGTTGCGAAGTGGGCGGTTTCATGGTTGAAGCGCAGGAGGTACCTGCACATTAGCGGCATTCGATTTTTCGGCCCACACGGCCCGGTTCGTTCCCGCTGGAGGGGGCGTGGGTCCGGTTGAGAAAAGCCTGCCACGAGGGAGAGCATTCGTGAAGAGACCAGCCCTAGCCGCCGCCGCGCTGGCCGGCTCGACCGTGGCGGCGAGCGCCCAAGAGGGCGTGCTGCACCCCGGTCAGCCGCATCCCTGGCAGATCAATCTTCAGGAGGCACTGTCGCCGATCGAAGAGCAGATCCACTGGTTCAGCAACTACACGCTGTGGTTCCTGGTGCCGGTCGTGATCCTCGTGGCCGCACTGTTGGCCTGGGTCGTGATCCGCTACAACGAGAAGCGCAACCCGACGCCCTCGCGCACCAGCCACAACACCGTCATCGAGGTCGTCTGGACCCTCGCGCCGGTGCTCATCCTGCTCTGCCTCGCGATTCCCTCGTTCCAGCTTCTCACCGCGCAGTACAACCCGCCGCGCGAGCCCGAACTGACGGTGAAGGCCACCGGCTACCAGTGGTACTGGGGCTACGAGTATCAGCCGGCCCAGACGGTCGCCGCCGCGGCGTCCGCCGCCGCGGGAACGGAGGCCAACCCGGCCGATCCGGCCGCGGAGCCCGTGTCCTTCCTGTCCTATCCGCTCGCCGAGGACGCGCGCGCGGCCGCCGGCAAGGAAGACCGTGCCGCCTATCCTCGCCTGCTCGCCGTGGACAACGAGATGGTCGTGCCGGTTAACACCGTCGTGCGTCTTCTCACCACGGGCGGCGACGTGATCCACTCCTTCGCCATGCCCTCGCTCGGCGTGAAGGTGGACGCGGTGCCCGGACGCATCAACGAATACTGGTTCGAGGCCAACCGGGAAGGCATCTTCTACGGCCAGTGCTCCGAGCTCTGCGGGCGCGACCACTACAACATGCCGATCGCGGTGCGGGTGGTGAGCCAGCAGCAGTTCGACACGTGGCTCGCGGCGGCCGCCGAGAACCTCGACAACGCCAACGCTCAGCTGACCGCCGAAATCGCTTCCGCGAGCTCGGTCGTGGCGCAGCGCTGAACCCCCTTCCAGGGAACATACCCATGGCTCACGCAGCTTCCCACGACGCGCACCCGCACCACCCGACCGGCTGGGTGCGCTGGGTGAACTCGACCAACCACAAAGACATCGGCATCCTCTACCTGATCTTCGCGATCGTCGCGGGCCTGATCGGCGGCAGCCTTTCGGTCGCGATCCGCGCTGAGCTTCAGGAGCCAGGCCTGCAGATCTTCGGCAACCCGCAGATCTTCAACGTCTTCACGACGGCCCATGGCCTCGTGATGGTGTTCTTCATGGTCATGCCCGCCCTGATCGGCGGCTTCGGCAACTATTTCGTGCCGATCATGATCGGTGCGCCGGACACGGCGTTCCCGCGCGTCAACAACATCGCCTTCTGGCTGTTGCCGCCCTCGCTGCTGCTCCTGATCCTCTCGATGTTCGTCGAGGGTGCGCCGGGCGCGAACGGCGCGGGCACGGGCTGGACGCTCTATCCGCCGCTGTCGACCGCCGGTCATCCCGGCCCGGCTGTGGATCTCGCGATCTTCGCGCTTCACCTCTCGGGCGCCTCGTCGATCCTCGGCGCGATCAACATGATCACGACGATCCTCAACATGCGCGCCCCCGGCATGACGCTGCACAAGATGCCGCTCTTCGCCTGGTCGCAGCTCGTGACCGCCTTCCTGTTGCTCCTGTCGCTGCCCGTGCTCGCCGGCGCCATCACCATGGTGCTGACCGATCGCAACTTCGGCACGACCTTCTTCGCCCCTGAAGGCGGCGGCGATCCGATCCTCTACCAGCACCTGTTCTGGTTCTTCGGCCACCCCGAAGTCTACATCATGATCCTGCCGGCCTTCGGCATCGTCTCGCACATCATCTCGACCTTCTCGAAGAAGCCGGTCTTCGGCTACCTCGGCATGGCCTACGCCATGGTCGCCATCGGCGTCGTCGGCTTCGTCGTGTGGGCGCACCATATGTACACGAGCGGAATCTCGCTGAACACGCAGCGCTACTTCGTGTTCGCTACGATGGTGATCGCGGTGCCGACCGGCATCAAGATCTTCTCCTGGATCGCGACGATGTGGGGCGGCTCGCTTCGCTTCACGACCCCGATGCTCTGGTCGATCGGCTTCATCTTCCTGTTCACGGTCGGCGGCGTCACGGGCGTCAAGCTCGCCAACGCCGGCATGGACCGCGTGCTTCACGACACCTACTACGTCGTCGCGCACTTCCACTACGTGCTGTCGCTCGGCGCCGTCTTCGCGATCTTCGCGGGCTGGTACTACTGGTTCCCGAAGATGAGCGGCTACATGTACAACGAGACGCTCGGCAAGGTGCATTTCTGGGTCATGTTCGTGGGCGTGAACCTCGTGTTCTTCCCGCAGCACTTCCTGGGCGCCGCCGGCATGCCGCGCCGCTATGCCGATTATCCCGACGCGTTCGCCGGCTGGAATTTCGTGTCCTCGATGGGCTCCTACATCTCGGGCTTGTCGGTGATCCTGTTCCTCTACATCGTCTACGAGGCCTTCGCCCGTAAGCGTCTGGCCGGGGCGAACCCCTGGGGTGCCGGTGCGACGACCCTCGAGTGGCACCTGTCCTCGCCGCCGCCGTTCCACCAGTGGGAAGAGCTGCCGCGCATCCGCTGAGAGGCGAACCCGAAGATCGATCCCGGCTCCGGCCGGGATCACCCGTCTGAACGATCGGCTCCGGGTGCCTTCCCTTGAGGGCACCGAGGGAAGGTCGGACCGCGAAAGGCATGACGTTGAGCGCCATCGATTTTCCCGTTGCGAGCGAAGCCCGTCCCGGCATCAGCCTGGCGGAGCCGGGCGACTATTTCGCCCTGCTCAAGCCGCGCGTCATGTCGCTGGTGGTGCTGACGGCTGCGACAGGGTTGCTCGCGGCGCCGGGCGAGATGAACCCGTTCCTCGCCTTCGTGTCCCTGCTCGCGATCGCGCTCGGCGCGGGCGGCTCGGGCGCGCTCAACATGTGGTACGACCGCGACATCGACCGCATCATGACCCGCACGGCCAAGCGTCCGATCCCGGCCGGGCGCGTCTCGCCGGAGAACGCGCTGGCCTTCGGCCTCGTTCTGTCCGGCTTCTCGGTGATGCTGCTCGGCCTCGTCGCCAACTGGTTCGCCGCCGGCTTCCTGGCCTTCACGATCGCCTTCTATGCCGTGTTCTACACGATGTGGCTGAAGCGCTCGACGGCGCAGAACATCGTGATCGGCGGCGCCGCCGGCTCCTTCCCTCCGATGGTCGCCTGGGCGGCGGTCACCGCCGGCGTGTCGTGGGAAGGCTTCGTCCTTTTCCTGATCATCTTTCTTTGGACGCCGCCCCATTTCTGGGCGCTGGCGCTGTTCAAGATGAAGGACTACGGCGCGGCCGGCATTCCGATGCTGCCCAATGTCGCGGGCGAGCGTTCGACGCGCCGGCACATCTTCGCCTATTCGTTGATCCTCGCGCCGGTCGGCGTGCTGCCTTATGTGCTCGGCTTCGCGAGCCCGGCCTACGGCATCGCCTCGGCGCTTCTCGGGTTGAACTTCCTGCGCCTTGCCTTCAACGTCCTGCGCATGGACGACGGCGACGCGACCATGGGGCCGGCCAAGAAGCTCTTCGCCTTCTCGATCGTCTATCTCTTCGCCCTGTTCGCCTGGCTGCTGGTGGAAGGCGCCCTGGCTCAGGTGTGGGGTTTCCATGTCGCCTGAGCCTCGCGACGAGACCATCGAACTGACGCCGGCCGAGCAGCGCGCCCGCCGCCGCCGCTCGCTGGCGATCGGGCTTACGCTCGCCGTGTTGGTCGTGCTGTTCTACGTCGTCAGCCTGTTTCGCATCGGAGGAGGGGCCGGATGACCGCAACGCCTCGCCGCACGCCCGCGCAAGCGGCCCGCACGGCCCGTACGATCGCCTTGTCCTGCGGTCTCTTCGTCTGCGGTATGGTCGGCGCCGCCTATGCGTCGGTGCCGCTCTACGAGCTGTTCTGCCAGGTGACAGGCTACGGCGGCACGACGCAGCGCGCCGAGACTGCCTCGACCAACGTCGTGGATCGGCCGGTCACGGTGCGCTTCGACGCCAACGCCTCGCCGCAGGTGCCTTGGACCTTCCAGCCGGTCGAGCGCCAGATCACGCTGAAGCTCGGCGAGACCCGCGAGACGGCCTATCGCGTGCGCAACCGGTCCGACAGGGCGGTGACCGCCCAGGCGACGTTCAACGTCACGCCGCTGACCGCCGGCATCTACTTCAACAAGGTGCAGTGCTTCTGCTTCTCCGAGCAGACCCTGCAGCCGGGCGAGGAGGTCGACATGCCGGTCGTCTTCTTCGTGGATCCGGCGATCAAGGACGACCCGGACCTCAAGGAGGTTCCGACAATTACGCTGTCCTACACCTTCTTCCCGCTGGCCGGCCCGACGACGCCGGTGGCCGCGACGAAGGAGCCGGGCGCGGCGCAGGGACTTTGACTTCACCGCCTCGCTGTCGGGGAACGGCGCGGCGGGCGACGACGGGAATTTGACATCCAGCCGCATAGGCTGCCCAAATCCGGGGCGATGCGGGACAAGTGGGACGGACCATGGCTGACACGCATATCAAGCATCACGACTACCACGTCATCGAGCCAAGCCCGTGGCCGTTCGTCGCCTCCGTCGGCGCGTTCTTCCTCCTGTTCGGTGCGGTCGGTCTGTTCCGATGGACCTCGGGCACGCCGTTCAACATCTTCGGGATGAACCTCGCGACGCCCTGGATCTTCGCGATCGGCCTCGCGATCGTGCTCTACACGATGTACGCCTGGTGGGCGGACGCCATCAAGGAAGGACAGCAGGGCTACCACACGCCGGTCGTGTCGATGCACCTGCGCTACGGCATGATCATGTTCATCGCCTCGGAGGTGATGTTCTTCGTCGCGTGGTTCTGGGCGTTCTTCGACGCCAGCCTCTTCCCGCACGAGGCCGTCCAGGCGGCCCGCGTCCAGGCCCTCGGCGGTCAGTGGCCTCCGGTCGGCATCGAAGTGATCGACCCGCTGCACCTGCCGCTGTTCAACACGATCACGCTTCTGCTCTCCGGCACCACGGCCACCTGGGCGCACCACGCGATGCTGGAGAACGACCGCAAGTCGCTGATCACCGGCCTTGCGCTCACCGTCGCGCTCGGCGTGATCTTCTCCTACGTCCAGTTCTACGAATACGCGCACGCCCCGTTCGAGTTCTCGGGCTCGATCTACGGCGCCACCTTCTTCATGGCGACGGGCTTCCACGGCTTCCACGTCTTCGTCGGCGTGATCTTCCTCGCCGTCTGCCTGCTGCGCGCGATCCGCGGCCACTTCACGCCGTCCAAGCATTTCGGCTTCGAGGCCGCCGCCTGGTACTGGCACTTCGTGGACGTGGTCTGGCTGTTCCTCTTCTTCGCCATCTATGTCTGGGGTGGCTGGGGCGCGCCGATCCACGGCTGACGCCGTACGCCACGAACATCGAAAAGCGGCCGCGACCCGGCCGCTTTTTTCGTTGAGGGAACAGGGGTGCGTGAGCGAGTGGTCCATGCGTGACGATCAGGCCATCGATGCCGACCAGGAACTCGATTCCCGCCCGCTGACGCGCGGCCGGATTGCCGCGATCCTCGTTCTCGGTGTCGTCGCGCTGGGCATCCTCCTGTCGCTGGGGACGTGGCAGGTCGAGCGCCTCCACTGGAAGCAGGGCCTCATCGCGACGATCGACGCGCGCATCCATGCGCCGCCGGTGGATGTCTCGGAGGTTGCGCGACGTGCGGCGGCCGGCGAAGACATCGACTATGTGCCCGCGAGTGCGAGCGGACGCTTTCTCCACGCCGGCGAGCGCTATTTCCTGGCGACGCACGAGGGCGCGGCCGGCTGGCACGTGCTGACGCCGCTGGTGCTCGGTGACGGTTCGGTGGTCTTCGTCAACCGGGGGTTCGTGCCCTATGAGCGCAAGGACCCCGCCACGCGCGCCGACGGCAATCCGGACGGCGTCGTGTCGGTGACGGGCTTGGCCCGCACGGCGCCGGACGCCAAGCCGAACCCGTTCGTTCCCGACAACGACCCGGCCAAGAATGCCTTCTTCTGGCGCAGCGTGCCGGACATGGCCGAGGGGCTCGAGCTTCCAGCCGGCGCCCGCCTCCTACCCTTCATCGTGGACGCGGGCGAGGGGCAGGCTGGGCCGGACGCGCCCATCGGCGGCACCACGGTGATCGACATCCCCAACAGCCATCTCGAATACGCGATCACCTGGTACAGCCTCGCCCTCGCGCTGTTCGTCATCCTCGTCATCTTCCTGAACCATTTGCGCCGTCAAGGCGGGCGGGGCCGTAAGGGTTGACAGCAGGGGTGGCGATCCCTTCATTCGCGCCGAACGGACCCTGGAGACCATGGTGACAGCGATCGCGGACAAGCCGCCCCTCACGATCCGCCTGTGCGAGCCGCGCGGCTTCTGCGCCGGTGTCGACCGCGCGATCCAGATCGTGGTGCTCGCGCTGAAGCGCTATGGCGCGCCGGTCTATGTCCGGCATGAGATCGTACACAACAAGTACGTGGTCGATGGGCTGCGCGAGATGGGCGCCGTCTTCGTCAAGGAACTCGACTCGATCCCCGATGACGGACAGCCGGTCGTCTTCTCCGCGCACGGCGTGCCGAAATCGGTGCCGGCCGAGGCGGAGCGCCGCGAGCTTCTCTATCTCGACGCCACCTGTCCGCTCGTCTCAAAGGTTCACAAGCAGGCCATGCGCCACATGCGGCTCGGCCGGCAGGTTCTCCTGATCGGCCATCGCGGCCATCCGGAAGTGGTCGGAACGATGGGGCAACTGCCCGAAGGCGCGGTCACTCTGATCGAGACGGAGGAGGACGTCGCGGCCTTCGATCCGGCTGATCCCGCCGCGCTCGGCTTCGTCACGCAGACGACGCTTTCGGTCGAGGATACGGCGGGCATCATCGAGGCCTTGCAGCGCAAGTTCCCGGAGATGCAGGCGCCCTCTTCCGAATCCATCTGCTACGCCACCACCAACCGCCAGGACGCGGTGAAGGCGTCTGCGCCCGGCGCCGACCTGTTCCTGGTCGTCGGCGCGCCGAACTCCTCGAACTCGCGCCGCCTCGTGGAAGTGGCCGAGCGCGCTGGGGCGCGCCGGGCGCTGCTGGTGCAGGGGCGGCAGGAGGTTCCGATCGAGGCGATCGAGCCCGGCTCGGTGATCGGCATGTCGGCTGGCGCCTCGGCGCCGGAGGTTCTGACGGACGAGATCATCGCGGCCCTTCGCGAACGCTTCGCGGTGCGGATCGAGCTGGTGCAGACCGCCGTTGAGGACGAGAACTTTCCCGTCATGCGCTCGCTCCGCGACGTCCCGCTGACCGCGGCCGACATGGCCTTCGTCAACGGCGATCGTCCGCTTCCCAACGTCAGGCAGGGCTGACATGGCCGTCTATACGGAAGTCGCGGAAGGCGATCTCGCCGCCTTCGTCGCCCGCTACGACATCGGGCGCCTCCTGAGCTACAAGGGCATCGCGGAAGGGGTGGAGAACTCCAACTTCCTGGTGCGAACGGATGGCGGCACCTTCATCTTGACGCTCTACGAGAAGCGGGTCGACCGGAACGACCTGCCGTTCTTCATCGGCCTTCTCGAACATCTTGCGGAGCGCGGCCTATCCTGCCCGCTCCCCGTACAGCCGGCGGACGGCCAGACGCTCGGCGAACTCGCGGGCCGCCCGGCGGCGCTGTTCACCTTCCTGGAAGGCATGTGGACGCGCCGGCCGACAGCCGATCATTGCCGTGACGTCGGCCGGGCGCTCGCCGACCTCCATGCGAAGTCCGCCGACTTCGGGATGATGCGGAAGAACGCGCTTTCCGTCGATGGCTGGCGACCGCTGTTCGACGGCTGCGACCCGGCGGCCGACAGGGTCGCCGAGGGTCTTGGCGAGGAGATCGCGGCCGAGCTTGCCCATCTCGAAGCGCATTGGCCGACCGATCTGCCGCGTGGCGTCATCCACGCGGATCTCTTCCCGGACAACGTGTTCTTCCTGAACGGCGAGCTGTCGGGCCTGATCGACTTCTATTTCGCCTGCAACGATATCCTCGCCTACGATCTCGCCATCTGCCTCTGCGCCTGGTGCTTCGAGCACGACGGGGCCTTCAACGTCACGAAGGGGCGGGCGATGATCGAGGGCTACGACGCTGTGCGCCCGCTGTCGGAAGCCGAGCTTGCGGCGCTGCCGCTCTTGGCGCGCGGTGCGTCGCTGCGCTTCCTGCTGACCCGGCTCTACGACTGGATCCACATTCCCGACACGTCCTTCGTCACCAAGAAGGATCCGAAGGAATACTTACGCAAGAATCGGTTCCATCGCGGCGTCGCCTCGGTGGCGGACTACGGGTTCCAGAAGCGGGAAGCAGCGGCATGAGCGAGGCGTCGCGGGTCGACATCTTCACGGACGGCGCCTGCTCGGGCAATCCGGGGCCGGGCGGCTGGGGCGCGATCCTGCGCTTCGGCGAGACGGAGAAGGAACTCTCTGGCGGCGAGCCCATGACCACCAACAACCGGATGGAGCTGCTCGCGGCCATCGAGGGCTTGGGTGCGCTGAAGCGCGGATGCTCCGTGCATCTCCATTCCGACTCGCAATATCTGCGCGACGGCATCACCAAGTGGATTCACGGCTGGAAGCGCAACGGCTGGCGCACGGCCGACAAGAAGCCCGTGAAGAACGCCGAGCTCTGGCAGCGGCTGGATGCCGAGCGCCAGCGGCACGAGGTGACGTTTCACTGGGTGCGCGGACATGCCGGCCATGTGGAGAACGAGCGCGCCGACGCGCTGGCGCGCGCCGGCATGGAGCCGTTCAAGAAGGCTCGTCGGACGGTGGCCGGCTAGATCTGGCCGAGGATCGTCTCGGCCGACGAGGCGTCCGCCTGGCCTGGGCCGGGCTCGATGTTGAGCTGCCGCACCACGCCGTCTTCCACCAGCATCGAATAGCGTTTGGAACGCAAACCAAGGCCGCCGGCCGAAAGGTCGGCGTCGAGGCCCACGGCCTTGGCGAACTCGCCGTTGCCGTCCGACAGGAAGAGGATGCGGTCGCCCGCTTCGGTCGCCTTTCTCCACGCCTTCATGACATGCACGTCGTTGACCGCGACCACGGCGATCGTATCGACGCCCTTGGCGCGCAAGGCGTCGTTGTGTTCGAGGAAGCCCGGAAGGTGGTTCATCGAGCAGGTCGGGGTGAAGGCGCCGGGCACGGCGAAGAGCACGACGCGCTTGCCCGAGAAGACATCGTCCGTCGAGACGACCGTTGTCCCTTCCTCGGCGGGTACGCGAAAGGAAGCGTTCGGCAGGCGCTCGCCGATGGAAATGGTCATTCGCGGAAATCCTTTCTGACGAAACCGAACCCGCTCCGAGCGATTCAGCGCGGAGGGATCGTTACAGCGCGAAATTGTTGGGCGCTGTCCGCTCGCGTCAACAGGATATTCACAGGGCCGAGCTCTGCGCCGGGCGCCGGGCGCGCAAGAACTGGGAGCGACAGGGCGCGGCCGGAGTTGCCGACTGCCGTCGGACGGCCAAAGGACCAGCCGTCTCCCGCCGAAACGAAGACGTCGGCGAGAGGCGACCCCGTAGTGTCGGCGTCCATCACGAGTGCGGAGCGATCGTGGTTCCAGCGCAGGGACGGCGGAGGCGCGCCCCCATCCTCCGGGAGTGTCGCCTGCGCACGGCGCACCAGCGCGCGGTCCGACAGGCTGTCCGTCGGCTCGGCCGCGAGCTGGACCTGCACCGGAACGCAGAGCTCGCGGCAGATGCCGAGAAACGCCGAAAGGCGCAGGGTCGGAGTCGCGCCGGGCGCGGCCTTGGCGCTGATCGCGAAGGCGGTGGGCTCGGCATAGCCGACGCTCTCGTCGTTTCCTTCGGCGAAGCGGATCGGCGGGGGGTAATCCACCGACGGATCGGAAAGATCGGTGCTGCCGGAGAAGTCCAGCCGCGGCGCGAGGCCGACCGGGCCGGGCGCGATCCAGTAGGTCTTCCAGCCGGGCTCGAGTTCGATCGAGAGCGCGCCGTGAACGTTGCCGACCCCATCAGGCGCCAGCGCCACAAGGCGAATCGTCGCGCCCTCCTGACGGTACATGTCCTCGGCGGCGCGGGCGGGCGCGGCGAACAGAAGAGCGCCGGCCAACATCCCGGTCACCATCACGGCAAGAGGACCCGATCCTGCGCCGTCTGTGCAGGTGCAAAACCGCCGGGACGTGTCTATCTTCATCGTATGGACCTGAAAAACATGCGCAGCCGCTCCAATGACGACACCCCTTCGCTGGAAGGACACTTCCTGATCGCGATGCCGGGCATGCACGACGAGCGCTTCGCCCGCAGCGTGGTCTATGTCTGCGCGCATTCGCCCAACGGCGCCATGGGGTTCATCATCAACAAGGCGCAGCCCCTGAGCTTCCCCACGCTTCTGAAGCAGCTCGAGATCGTCGACGATGCCGAGGAGATTCGTCTGCCGCAGAAGGGCCGGGAAGTGTCGGTCTGCAACGGCGGCCCGGTGGAGCAGGGGCGTGGCTTCGTCCTGCATTCCGACGACTACGATTCGGAATCCACCGTGGAGGTGGACGACGGCATTTCCTTGACCCCGACGCTCGACATCCTGAAGGCCATCTCGCGCGGCGAGGGGCCGGCGAGCGCGATCATGGTTCTCGGCTATTCCGGCTGGAGCGCGGGCCAGCTCGAGTCCGAGATCGCGTCAAACGGCTGGCTCACCTGCGCGGCCGACCTCGACATCGTCTTCGCCAACGAACTCGACGCGAAATACGCGCGGGCGCTGGCGATCCTCGGCGTCGATCCTGCCTTCCTGGCAGCCGACGCCGGCCACGCCTGAAACGCGGCGGCGCGCCTCAGGCCGAGCCGCGTTTCGTGCCGCGTTCCTGAAGCCGCCGCCGGGCTTCCTCGGCCGATAGTGGCTGGCCGTACATGAAGCTCTGGGCGTATTCGCAGTTCAGCTTGCGCAGTTGCGCCGCGTCCATGTCGTTGTCGACTCCCTCTGCGACGACGGCGAGGCCCAGCTCGTGCGCCATCGTCACGATGGAATGGACCAGGATCGAGCGTTGCGGGACCTGCTCGCCGCGCAGGAAGGACTGGTCGATCTTCAGCGTGTCGAACGGAAAACGCATGAGATAGGACAGCGAGGAATAGCCGGTCCCGAAGTCGTCCAGCGAGAGGCCGACGCCCATTTCCTTGAGCCGCGCCAGAAGCTGCGCCGAGCGTTCCGGATTGTCCATCACGAGGGATTCGGTCAGTTCAAGCTTCAGCGATTCCGGCGCGAGATGGTAGCGCTTCAGGATCTGCCGTACGTCGTTCAGGAGATCCTGGCGGATCAGCTGGCGGCTGGAAATGTTGACCGAGCAGAAGAGCTTGGCCTGTCCGGGCAGGCGCTGCCAGTCGGCCAGCCGCCGCGCCGCCTCGTCCAGCGCGAACTGGCCGAGCTGGACGATCAGCCCCGTGCTCTCGGCCAGCGGAATGAACTCGACGGGTGAAACGAAGCCGCGCTTGGCATGCTGCCAGCGCATCAGGGCCTCGAAGCCGGCGATCTCGCCGGTCGAAAGGCGGATGATCGGCTGGAACACGAGCGACAGCTCGTTGCGCCCGAAGGCGCGGCGCAGGTCCGACTCCAGCTCGACGCGGCCGGAACTGTGGGTCTTGAAGGCCGGGCGGAACGGCTCGATCCGATCGCCGCCGAGGCGCTTGGCCTGATACATCGCGAGTTCCGCCTCGCGCAGCACCTCGTCGGCCCCGGCACCTTCCGTCCAGCCGGTCAGGCCGATGGAGGCCGTCAGGATGATGTCCTGATTGGCGAAGGTGATGGGCGCGCGCACGGCGTCGCGCAGCGTTTCGGCGAAGGCCGCTACGGCGGAAACTTCGCTTTCCGACATCAGGATCACGCCGAACTGGTCGCCCGACAGGCGGGCCAGCGAATCCTGCGGCTTGAGGACGCGCTTGAGGCGACGTCCCACGGTGAGGAGGATCGTGTCGCCCGTGGCGATGCCGAACTCGTCGTTGACCTGTTTGAAGCGGTCGATATCGACGGTGAAGAGCGTGGGCCGCACGTCGGGCCGCGTCGCCGCGAGGCAGGAGATCGAGTCCAGCCGGTCGATGAAGAGCTCGCGATTGGGAAGGCCCGTGAGCTGGTCGTGGAGCGCGTCGTGCAGGAGGCGCTCTTCGGCCTTCTTGCGGTCGGTCACGTCCTTTAGGGTTCCGACGCAGCGGACCACCTCGCCGTTGCTGCCGAGGACGGGCCGAGCCTGGAGGCTCATCCAGTGGTATTGCCCGTCGTCGCCGCGCAGGCGGAAGTCTTGCGCGATGCGGCCGCGCCGGTGCTCCAGGATCGTGTCCAGCGTGACCTTGAACCGGTCGCGGTCGTCCGGATGGAGGATCGGCAGCCAGTCGCGCGCCGGCCCGTTCATGGCCGACACCGGCATGCCGTCCAGCCCTTCGGTGTCGCAGCCGGCGAAGATCCGGTCGCGCGTCACGTCCCAGTCCCAGATCGCGTCGCCGGTGCCGGCGAGCGCCAGCGAGCGCCGTTCCATGTCGGACAGGAGGCCTCCCGCGAAGGAGCCGCCGGCGAAGGCGTGCTGCATCACCGTAAAGCCGATCAGGAGAACGATCAGGACGAGGCCGCCGCCTAGCGCCGGCTGGATGATGTCGTTGTCGATGCGGCCGGTCACCGTCAGCCAGCCGCCGGCGATCCACACGACGATCAGGAGCCATGTCGGGATCAGCATGATCGCGCGGTCGAAGCGCATGAATGACAGGTAGAGGATCAGGAGCAGACCGAATCCGGCCGTCGCCGTCATCGACATGCGCGCGATCCCAGCCGCCATGGGCGGGTCGAAGGCGGCCAGCACGCCGAGCGCGCCAAGCCCAACCAGCCAGAGCGCCGTGAAGGCGGACAGGACGCCGTGCCATCGGTTGAGGTGGAGATAGGCGTAGAGGAAGACGACCAGCGTGAAGGCGAGCGCCACCTCCGTGCCGGCCCGCCATATGCGCTCCTGGCCCGGCACGATGGGCACGAGCTTCTGCCAGAAGTCGAAGTCGATGCAGATATAGGCCAGCACCGCCCAGGCGAGGGCGGCGGTGGCGGGGAACATGGGCGAGCCCTTCACCACGAAGAGGATCGTCAGGAACACCGCCAGAAGGCCGGCGATGCCGAGCACGATGCCGCGATACAGGGTGAAGGCGTTGACCGTGTCCTTGTAGGCGTTGGGCTCCCACAGACGGATTTCCGGCAGGCGATCGGACGACAGTTCGGCCACGAAGGTGATGATCGCGCCGGGATCGAGCGTGACCTGAAAGACGTCGGCTTCCGGGCTCTCCTGCCGGTCCAGCGCGAAGCCTTCCGAGGGGGTGATCGCGACGATCCGCTGCGAGCCGAGGTCCGGCCAGAAGAAGCCGGAATTTGCTAGGCGGAAATGGGGCGCGACGACGATGCGGTCGATCTGCTCGTCCGTGTTGTTGGCCAGCGCAAATACGGCCCAGTCGCCGGAGGGGTTGGGCGCGGTCGATTCGACCTCGATGCGGCGCACGATGCCGTCCGCCCCCGGCACGGTCGAAACCTGGAAGTTGCTGCCGCGGTCCCGGAAGATCTCCACCGCCGGCTCGAGGTCGATCGCGATGTCCTCGCGCCCGATCGAGACGGGCGACAGGGCGTATCCCGGCTCGGCCGCCAGGCATCCGATCAGGACGGCCAGGAGGCACAGAGCGCGACGGATCAGGTGGAGGGATGGCTGCATCGAGCGCGATCGGGCCTTTGTTCGCTGAAGGCGAGGGGTTTCACGCGGTCAAGGACAAGGCGCGGCCCGGCGCCCGATCCTCGGCCAGGAGCGAGAAGAGAAGGTGATCCTCCCAGACACCGGCGATTTTGAGATACTGGCGAAGATGCCCCTCGCGCGAGAACCCGGACTTCTCCAGAAGCCGGATCGAGGCCCCGTTGCGCGGCAGGCACGCCGCCTCCAGTCGATGCAGCCCCAGCACGTCAAAGGCGAAGCCGCAGACGACCGCGACGGCCTGGGACATGACGCCCCGCCCGGCATAGGGCTGGCCCATCCAGTAGCCGAGCGTTCCGGTCTGGGCGACGCCGCGTTGGATCCGACCGAGCGTGAGGCCACCCATCAGCACCGATCCCTCCCGGTCGAAGACGAAATAGGTGTAGCTGGTCCTTTGCCGCGCATCCAGTCGATAGCGACGCAGGCGCAGGCGGTACGCGGTCCGGCCGAGCTCGTCCTCGGTCCAGCTCGGCTCCCACGGCGTCAGGAAGGCGCGGCTGCGGCCGCGCAACTCGCGCCAAGCCTCGTAGTCTGCGCTTCGGGGCGAGCGCAGGAGGACGCCCGGCCCCGTCAGAACGGGTTGGGTCGCAGGCTGAACCCAGTCGAGAAACGCCATGTCGGAACGGGCGCCTAGATCGAGACGAGGTTGCGGACCGGTGCGGCCAAGGAGCTGACGGCGACGCCGGTCGAGATCTCGCCGACGGCGGGCAGGCGGGAGATGGGGCCGATCGCCGCGAGCGTCGGCACCGTTCCGAGGAAGATACGCGCCGCAAGGTCGGTGAGGCGCGGCGCATCGATGGCGGCCAGCCGTTCCAGAAGTTCGCCGTTCTCCAGGACGGATCCCTTGAACATCAGTTGCCGGGCGATCTGCCCGGCGCGGGAAGCGGGACTTTCCTGGCTCATCAGGAGGCTGGAGCGCATCTGGGCGCGGGCGCGGTTCACTTCCTTCTCGGTGATGCCTTCGGTCGCGCGCACGAGTTCCGAGACGATCACCGGCGCGAGCTCGGCCATCTCCTCTTCGCCGGTGGCGGCATGGACACCGAAGATGCCGGTATCGGAGAAACTCCAGTGGAACGCGGAGATGGCGTAGCAGAGGCCGCGGGTCTCGCGGATCTCCTGGAAGAGCCGCGAGGACATGCCGCCGCCGAGGATGATCGACAGGACCTGCGCGGCATAGAAGTCGCGCTGGTAGTAGGGGCGGCCGGGAAAGCCGAGCACCATCTGGGCGTCGGCGAGGTCGCGCTCCTCGCGGAACTCGCCGCCGGTGTAGCGCGCCGGCTCGCGGCGATGAAGGCCGTCCGGCGCCGCCGCCGTGGTGCTGAAGGCAGCCTCGACGCGCTTGACGATGTCGTCGTGGGACACGGCGCCCGCCGCCGACACGACCATCTGGTCGGGCGAATAGTGGCGCTTCAGATAGGCCCGGATCTCTTCCGGCGTGAAGCCGCTCACGCTCTCGCGCGTGCCGAGGATCGGCCGGCCGAGGATCTGATCGCGATAGGCGGCGCTCTGGAAGTGGTCGAAGACGATGTCGTCCGGCGTGTCCTCCGCCGCGCCGATCTCCTGCAGGATGACATGCTGCTCGCGGGCGAGCTCGTCCTCGTCGAAGCGGGAATCGATCAGGATGTCGGTCAGGATGTCGATCGCGAGTGGGACGTCGTCCTTCATCACGCGCGCGTAATAGGCGGTCGTCTCGACGCTGGTGGAGGCGTTCAGCTCGCCGCCGACGTCCTCGATCTCCTCGGCGATCCGGCGCGCATTGCGCCGGTTGGTGCCCTTGAAGGCCATGTGCTCCAGCAGGTGGGCGATGCCGTGCTCGCCCTCCGCCTCGTCACGCGCCCCGGCCTTGACCCAGATGCCGAGTGCCGCGCTTTCCAGCGTCGGCATGTTTTCGGTGGCGATCGTCAGCCCGTTGGAAAGGCGCGTGACCTCAACGCTCATGCAGCGGCCCCTAGGCGCACGGCGCGGCTGCGCTCGCGGATATAGGCCTGGAGGGCGCCGAGATCGTTGGGCAGGACGTCGAAGCGCTCGCCCCTGGTCATCAGGTCGGCATGGCTGGGGGGCAGGGCGGGCTCGGTGCCGCAGGCCGCCTTGACCGCCGCCGGGAACTTCGCGGGGTGCGCGGTGCCGAGCGAGATCATCGGCGCGTCGGCGATGCGCTTCTCCGCGACGGCCACCGCGACCGCCGTGTGCGGGTCGAGGAGATAGGCCGTCGTCGCGAGCTGCTCGCGGATCGTCTCGGCCGTCTCCTCCTCGCCCGTCCGCCCGGCGTCGAACTCCGAGCGGATGGCGGACAGGATGTCGTCCGGAAGGGTAAAGGCGCGCGACTGCTGCAACTGCTGCATCAGACGGCGGATCGTCGCGGCGTCCCGTCCGCTCGCCTCGAACAGGAGGCGCTCGAAATTGGACGAGATCTCGATGTCCATGGACGGCGAAGTGGTGGCGTGGACGCCCTCCATCTCGTACCGGCCGGTCCGCAGCGTGCGCTCCAGGATGTCGTTCGCGTTGGTGGCGACGATCAGGCGATCGACCGGAAGGCCCATTCGCTTGGCCGAGTATCCGGCGAAGATGTCGCCGAAATTGCCGGTCGGCACGGTGAAGGATACCCGGCGCTGCGGCGCGCCGACGCTGGCGGCGGCGGTGAAATAGTAGACGATCTGGGCCATGATCCGCGCCCAGTTGATTGAGTTGACGCCCGACAGCGCGCTTTCGCGGCGGAAGGCGGCGTCGTTGAACATCGCCTTCACCAGCGCCTGGCAGTCGTCGAACGTGCCCTCGATTGCCACGGCGTGGACGGTGCCCGACCCCGACGTCGTCATCTGGCGCTGCTGCACCGGCGACACCCGGCCCTTGGGGAACAGGATGAACATGTCCGTTCGGTCGCTGGCTGCGAAGGCCGCGATGGCGGCGCCGCCCGTGTCGCCGGACGTGGCGCCCACGACCGTCGCGCGCTGGCCGCGCTGGGCCAGGACATGGTCCATCAGCCGCGCCAGGAGCTGCATCGCCACGTCCTTGAAGGCGAGCGTCGGGCCGTGGAACAGCTCCAGCACGAAGTGGCGGTCGGCGATCTGGACGAGCGGTGCGACGGCCGGGTGGCGGAACGTCGCGTAGGCCTCGTGCACCATGCGCTCGAGCGCGTCCGGCGCGACTTCGTCGCCGACGAACGGCTTCAGAACTTCCAGCGCGACCTCGGCATAGGGGCGACCGGCGAAGGAGGCGATGGTCTCCGGCGCGATCTGCGGCCAGGTCTCCGGCACGTACAGGCCTCCGTCGCTGGCAAGGCCTGCGAGCAGAACGTCGGCGAACCCGAGGATCGGGGCCTCGCCCCGTGAGCTGACATACTTCACGACCACTCCCAAAGCCTTCGGCCCGGCAAACCGTCGACGGCGCGTTTTCGCAAGCCGCCCGGTCGAAACCCGCGTAGGGGCCTGATATAGAACGGCTCGACACGGTATGGGAAGAACCGCCGCATGCATATGTCCAAGCAGACCGTCGCCCGCAACGCAGCCGGCCTCGTCGTGGCGGCGCTCGCCCTCAGCGCCTGCAACAGCACCGGTCCGTCGCTCGGCCGAAGCGCGCCATCGCCGGCGGCGGTGGCCAACAGCGCCGGGATCGTTCCCGACTACTGCCCGCAGGTGAGCCTTCGCGAGGGCACCGCGATCCTGCGCAAGGGGTCGGGCGACGACCTGCAGTACATCGCGTCCATCGCCGCCACGACGCGCTCCTGCCGCGTGCGCGACGGACAGCTCTTCATGGAGGTCGGCATCGCGGGGCGCCTCGTTCCGGGGCCGGCGGCACGGCCGGGATCGGTCCAGCTTCCGATCCGCGTTGCGATCCTGAACGCCGGCCAGCTCGTGTACAGCCAGCTCGGCCAGCAGCCGATCTCGACCGATCCCGCCGGTGGGCCGAAGGACTTCCGCTATGTCGATCGCGCCATTCGCATCGCCGTGCCGGAAGGCCGCTCGCTGACGGTCTATGCCGGCTTCGACGAAGGGCCGCAGAACGGCGCCAAGCGTCCCGGTTCCTGACCTTCGGCCGGGAGCGTCAGACCCGCTCCCAGTCGGCAAAGGCGTCCACGACCGCCGGGAACTCCGACAGGCGCCGGATGATCGTTTCGGCGCCCGCGTCGCTCAAGGAATCCGCATGGCCGGGGTAGGTGTGGCCCGCGCCGACGAAGCCGACGACGCGGCAGCCGGCGGCCACGGCGGCGGCCACACCATGGACGGAGTCCTCCAGCACGACCGTCTCGGCCGGCTTGGCGTCGAACTCTCGGCAGCCGTAGAGGTAGACGTCCGGCGCGGGCTTGGTCTTCTTGGTGCCGACCTCGCGCGCCGGAAAGACATAGGGGCGGAACCGGTCCCAGAGTTTCACCCGCTCCAGCATCATCTTCAGCCGCTCGCCCGACGAGTTGGAGCATATAGCGCGCGGCAGATCGATCCGGTCCAGCATCTCGTTGACGCCCGCAATGGCTTCCACCTCGGCGGCGAGCCGTTCGTCCAGCGCCTGCTTCTGACGGGCGTTGTAGTCGTCCGGCAGGCGGATGCCGGCCTCTTCCTGGAGGAGCTCCGCGATCCGGTCCTGCGTCAGGCCGGCGAAGCGCTCTGCGATCTCGGTCGGCGAAATCTCGTAGCCGACTTCCTTCAGCATCTTCGAGTCGACCTTGGCCGCGATGATCTCGGAATCGACGAGGACGCCGTCGCAATCGAACAGCACGAGGGAAACAGGCATGGAACTGCCCTCCGGCAGAAGGAAGAAGGAACAATCGAGGGAACGGCGACCGCCTAGCACGACCCCGCCGCGCTGACCACCCGCGCGGGCTTCACCGATCGTTAAGCTCGTTCGGTAACCATGACAGCCGTATCCGAGTAGCGAGTTCAGGTGGCCCGATGTCGAAACTGCAGACCGTGCGTCGTCTTTCCGTCGAGCCGGCCGGACCCGCCCCGGCGCCCGAATGGTTAAACACGATCATCAAGGGCGACTGCGTCTCGCGCATGGCGATGTTGCCGGAGAAATCGGTCGACGCGATCTTCGCCGACCCGCCCTACAATCTCCAGCTCGGCGGCGACCTGCACCGGCCCGACCAGTCCAAGGTCGACGCCGTGGACGACGCCTGGGACCAGTTCGAGAGCTTCGCGGCCTACGACGCCTTCACCCGCGCCTGGCTTCTGGCGGCGCGTCGGCTTCTGAAGCCCAACGGCACGATCTGGGTGATCGGCTCCTATCATAACATCTTCCGCGTCGGCGCGATCATGCAGGACCTCGGGTTCTGGATGCTGAACGACATCGTGTGGCGCAAGGCCAACCCGATGCCGAACTTCCGCGGCCGCCGCTTCCAGAACGCCCACGAGACCATGATCTGGGCTTCCAAGAGCGCAGACGCGAAGAGCTACACGTTCAACTACGACGCCATGAAGGCCGCCAACGACGACACGCAGATGCGGTCGGACTGGATGTTCCCGATCTGCTCGGGTGCCGAGCGGCTGAAGGACGGTGAGGGGCAGAAGGTCCACCCGACCCAAAAGCCCGAAGCCCTCCTCGCGCGGGTGATCCTGTCCTCCACCAAGCCGGGCGACACGATTCTCGACCCGTTCTTCGGAACGGGAACGACGGGTGCGGTGGCCAAGCGGCTCGGCCGCAACTTCGTCGGCATCGAGCGGCAGGACGAATATATCGAGGCGGCGAGCGACCGGATCCTCTCGGTCGAGCCGTTGGACGCCGACGTGCTGCGCATCTCCGGCGGCAAGCGGGCGGAGCCGCGCGTGCCCTTCGCCAGTCTCGTCGAGGCCGGCCTCGTGGCACCGGGGGCCGAGCTGACCGACGCCAAGGGCCGCTGGCGCGCCAGCGTGCGAGCGGACGGCACGATCGCCTTTGGCGGCGAAGCGGCATCGATCCACCGCATCGGCGCCAAGGTGCAGGGCCTGGAAGCCTGCAACGGTTGGACTTTCTGGCATGTGCGCGAGAACGGCCGCCTGCGGGTAATCGACGAGCTGCGACAGATCGTTCGGGATCAGATGGCGGCCGTGTCCGCCTGAAATCCTTCCGCCCGCTCCAAGACCTTCCGCATGAGCGTCGGCAGGGCTTCGCCTTCCAATGTGGAAGGCGCGGCCCACCAGCCTTCGATCGCAGGATCGCCGCTCGCCTCGGCGGCCCAGACCTCCAGCGTCAGGTCGAAATGCGTGAAGCCGTGCCGCACGAAGCCGGCGAGGTGCCAGTCGGCCGCCACCGGCGCGGCTCCGGCGCCCGTCGCGCCGTCGGCGCGCGAATTCCAGGCCGTCGACGGCGGCTCGCTCATGCCCCCGAGCATGCCCAAAGCGGGACGACGGCGGAGCCACACGGCACCGTCGGCCGGGCGGCGCAGGACGAACGCAGCGCCGACGCGGGCGGGCTTCGCCGTCTTCGCCGCCTTGACCGGAAACTCCTCCTGGCGCCCGAGCCGGCGCGCCTCGCAATGGTCCGTCACGGGGCAGAGCACGCAGGCGGGCTTGCGCGGCGTACAGATCGTGGCGCCAAGATCCATCATCGCCTGCGCGAAATCGCCCGGCCGCTTCACCGGCGTCAGCGTCTGGACCAGGGCACGGATCGGCTTGCGCGCGGCGGGCAGGGGCGTCTCGATGCAGGCGATGCGCGTCGCGATCCGCTCGATATTGCCGTCCACGACCGCGACCGGTTCGTCGAAGGCGATCGCCGCGATGGCCGCCGACGTATACTCGCCGACGCCGGGAAGGGTGCGCAGTTCGCTCGCCGTGTCCGGAAAGCGCCCGCCGCGCTCGTTCGCGACGGTTCGGGCGCAGGCCAGCAGGTTGCGCGCCCGTGCGTAGTAGCCGAGGCCCGCCCAGGCCCCCATGACGGCGGCGTCGTTCGCACCGGCCAGGGCTTCGACGGTCGGCCAGCGCTCTGTGAAGGCCGCGAAATAGCTCTTCACCGCCGCGACCGTGGTCTGCTGGAGCATGATCTCCGACATCCAGACGCGATACGGATCGGGACGGACCCCCGCGGCGAGGTCGGCCGGCGACACGCGCCAGGGCAGGGTGCGGGCGTGGCGGTCGTACCATTCGAGCAGCGCGGCGGCGAAGGCGCCCGCCGGCGCCTCGGCTTGACTTCCCGGGGGGGCGCGTCCATCCAACCGCGGTTCCGGGCCTTCGTCGCCCCTCGAACGGGCCGGCTTCGTGCGCATCGATTTCTTCGTCATCAATCTCGATCGGTCGCCGCAACGCCTGGCGGACATCCGCGCCGACATGGCCGCGGAGGGCATCGACCTGATACGGATCGCGGGCGTCGATGGGAAGGCGATCCCGGAGGAGGGCCGCACGCTTCTCGACGTGCCGGCCTTCCTGCGCCAGCACGGGAAGCGACCGGTTCCGGGAGAGTACGGCTGCTATCTCGGCCATCTCAAGGCCATCGACGCCATCGAGGCGGGCGAGGCGGATGCCGGGGTGGTGTTCGAGGACGACGTGCGACCGCGACCCGAGATGCTGCCGGTTCTTCAGGCACTCGCCGAGCGGGACGACTGGGATGTCGTCCGCTTCGCGCATCACCGTCGCCCGGCGCGCCGACGCCTTCGGGCGCTGCCGGAGGGACGTCACCTCTCGGCCGCCTTCTTCGGCCCGACGGGCAGCGGCGCCGCCTATATCGTGCGTCGATCCGCCGCTGCGCGGCTGTCGGCGGCGCTCAGGCCCATGTCGCTGCCTTTCGACGTCGCCTTGGAGCGCGGCTGGGCCACCGGCCTGCGCACCCTCGACATCTGGGACGACCTGATCGCCTTCAACGCGCAGTCCAAGACCAGCCAGATCGAGGTCGGCGGACGCTACGGCGCACGCAAGCTGAAGCCCTGGCGCCGCCTGCCGACACTGGTCTTCCGTGCGACGGATCTCGTGCGTCGGATCGTCTACGCCTTGGGCCAGGGCCGGGCGCGATGACGCTAGCATCCCTTCTCCTGCGCCGCCGCCGGTGGGACCCGGCGATCCTCGGCGCCGGCACGCTCTGCCTGTCGCTGCTGGTCTCGGCGGGCAAGATCGCATTTCTGTTCTTCGCCCTTTGCGGGCTCTACCTCCTCGTCGCCCGGCCGCGCAGCCTGCGGGGGGCGCCGACGGTCTTCATGGGCGCGCTCGCAGCCTGGGCGCTTTGGCAGATCGGCCTCAGCCTCCTTCGCGGCGAGCCGCTCGATGGAAACCGGGTCCTCTCCTATGCCGGCCTGCAGTTCGCCTGCGCCGTGCTGCCGCTCGGCCTCGCGCTGGTTCGCCACCCGGCAATGATGCTCGCCTTCGGCGCCCGCATCGGCCTCCTCGCGCTGGCGGTGCTGGCGCCGATCGAATACGCCCTGACCGGAATGCGGGTGGGGCTCGGGAAAAACGAGGCGATCTTCGCCTTCGTGGTCGGCGCGGTCGCCGTGCTCGCGCGCCTGCCGACGGGGGGTCGGCTGCGCTACCTCCCCGACGGTCGCTTCTGGACCTATCTCGGCGCCGTGCCGATCGCCCTCTCGGGCACCCGAGCCGCCATGCTGCTCTTCGTCATCACTGCGCTTCTCGACCTCCGCCGCTCCGTTCCGCGCCTGCGGTCGCACGGCAAACGCGCTGCGGTCGCCCTCGTCGGCGGCCTCATGGCGGCGACAGCGGCCGCGGTTCCGGTGGGCGGCTTCCTGATCGACCGGGTGGAGCAGGGCGTCAGCGAAATGGATGCCTACGAAACTACCGGCCTCGCCGTGGGTTCGGTGGACACGCGACTCGCCATGTGGTCGGCCGCGGTGCGCGTCCTCTCGGAGCATCCGTTCGTCGGCGTCGGCGGCACCGAGCGCATGATGCGCGTGGCGGAGGAGGCCGGACCGAACGGCGCCCAGGTGCTGCGCTATCAGCACCTTCATAATATCGTGCTGGACGAGGCCCTTTCCAGCGGCCTGATCGGCCTGGCGCTCATGGGGTCGGTCCTCGTCGCCTTCCTGTCCGGCGTCTTCCGGCGGGCTGGCGATCCCGCCGTGCGCGACGCCTGCGTGGCCCTTGTCGCCTTCACCTTCGTCTTCGGCCTGTTTCACGGCGTCCTGTTGAACGAATGGATGGTTCTCGTCATCTTCGCAGGCATGGGCATCATCCTCGTGGAACTCCGTCGGCCCCGACCCTTCGGCAACCCGGCATGAAGCCGGCGGGTGCAAAGCCTGCCCGTCGCGGCGTCCGGCCGATCGGCGACCTCGTCTCGGCGCTGGTGGAGCCCGTGGTCGCGCGCAAGGCGGGGATGTCGCTCGATCTCCTCGGGGCCTGGCCGGAAATCGTCGGACCGAGGCTCGAAGAGGGGTGCCGTCCCGAGAAGCTGGTCTGGCCGAAGGCCTACAACGACGACGACATGGAGCCCGCGACGCTCGTCATCGCCTGCGAGGGCGCGTTCGCGCTCCGCCTTCAGCATCAGGTCGAGACGATCATCGCGCGCGTCAACGACTTCTTCGGATACCGGGCCGTGTCCAAGGTCCGCATCGTGCAGCGCGCCGTGCGCATCGAGCGGCCGAACCGGAAGCCGGCCACCGCGCCGCTCGACGCGGGACACCGCCGGACCATTCACGAGGCGACGGCCCGGATCGAGAGCGACAAGCTCCGCGCGGCACTGGAGCGCCTGGGCGAGAGCGTGCTCGCACGCAACGCGGCGGCGAAGAACCGGCATCGCTGAGCGGGCAGGGCGTCATTCGCGCGCACGTTCCGTTCACCCCCGTTGGATCGCCACATTTGCCCGACTACGTGGCATAAGCAAAAACGAATCGTGGCTTATGCGAAAGGCTGAAATCCTCATGCTCGTTGCTCCGAACCGGTCCCGGACCCTTCCCCGTGGCGCCCGTGTGCTGGCGGCCGGCCTCCTGACGGCGGGCATCGCTCTCGGCGGCGCGGTACCGGCCTTCGCTCAGGCCGAGACTGCCGCTCCCGCCGCGACCGCTCCGGCGGCGTCCACACCCGCCGCGCCGCAGACCAACCCGTCCGCCGCAACCGCGCCGAGCCCCGAGGGTACGGTCGACGTGTCGAAGCTGATGGCTCCGCAGGCGCTGCCCGACATCGTGGTCGGCAACGCCGACGCGCCCGTCACGATCGTCGAGTACGCCTCAATGACCTGCAGCCACTGCCGCGACTTCCATGTCCAGAGCTACCCGAAGATCAAGGCCGACTACATCGACACCGGCAAGGCCAAGATGATCCTGCGGGAGTTCCCCTTCGATCCGCGCGCGCTCGGCGCCTTCATGCTGGCGCGCTGCGCGGGCGACGACAAGCGCACGGCGATGGTCGGCGTCCTGTTCGACCAGCAGCGCGAATGGGCCGGCGCCGAGAACGCCTCCGCCGCGCTCCTCAAGATCGCGCAGCTCGCCGGGATGACGCAGGACCAGTTCGCCGCCTGCCTGAAGGACACGGAGCTGCAGGGCAAGGTCGTCGCCGTGCAGACCGCCGGCCAGAACGAATTCGGCGTTAACGCGACGCCGACCTTCTTCATCAACGGGGACAAGTATTCCGGCGCTCTCTCGGCCGACGAAATGGCGGCGGTGATCGAGAAGCACCTGTAACATCTTCCAACTTGCGCCCGTGGCCTTCCGGTTGCGGGCGCAAAACTTTTGCACCGCAGCAATTGGCGCGGACATGGCTATGACATATGTCTGGCGCTGTTGGTTTTCGATCTAGCCCCACGGCGTCCCGGTTTCCCATGGCCAAGAGATTGTTCACGTTCAAGCGTGGCGCCGCGGATCGCACGGCCGACCCGGCGGAGGCGCTCGGGCTGAAGGGCTCGAACCTCGCGCTCCTGGCCTCGCTCGACCTGCCGGTCCCGCCCGGCTTCACCATCTCGACGGCGGCCTGGCGCGAGGCGGAGGCCGGCGAGGGGCTGCCGCCCGCCTTGCGCAACGAGATCCTGGCCGCCATCGAATGGCTGGAAGGCGTCACGGGACGCACGCTCGGCGGCGAGCAGAAGCCGTTGCTTCTCGCCGTTCGCACGAGCGCGCGCTCGGTCACGCCGGGCCTGGCCGACACCGTACTCGACCTCGGGCTGAACAGCCGGACCGTGGAACTCCTGGCGCTCGAACTCGGCGATGTCGGCTTCGCCTTCCGCGCCTATCGCCGGTTCATCGAGAGCTACTGCAACCTCATCCACTCCGTCGATTCCAGCGACTTCGAGGACGTGGCGGAGGCGGAGCGCGCGCGCGCCGGATGGGCCGGCGACGAGCCGCGCTCGCTGGTGGACTGGCGCGCCTTGATCGCCGCCTATCTGCGCTTCGTCGAGGATGAGGTCGGCAGCCCCATGCCGCAGACGCCGCTGGAGCAGCTTTACCACGTGATCGAGGCGAGCTTCGCGAGCTGGCGCGGACCGGTGGCCCGGGCCTTCCGTTTGGCGCATGGGATCGCCGAGAACGCGGGTGTCGCCATCACCGTCCATGCCATGATCTTCAACGAGCGGGGCGAGAAGTCCGGCACGGGACGTGCCCTGTCGCGCGACCTGAAGACCGGTCAGCCGCGCCTGACCGGCGAGTTCGTCTTCGGAAACCGGGAGGGCGCTGGCCCGTCCGGCGTCGGTGGGCCGCTGGATCTGAAGCGGATCGAAGGCGAGCCTGATCTCTTCCCGTCCGACCTGCGAGCCCTGACCGACTATGTGCGCCGCATCGAAGCCCATATGGGCGATGCGACCGAGGTCGACTTCATGGTCGGCGACGGAGACCTCTTCTTCCTTCAGTCGCGCGTCGCTCGCCGCAACGTGGCGGAAGCCATTCGCATCGCGGTGGAGATGGTGCGCGAAGGGCAGATCGCGGAGGAGGACGCGCTCCTGCGCATCGAGCCTTCGTCGCTCGACCAGCTCCTCCACCCGACCATCGAGCGGGGCGAGGAGATCCTCGTGATCGCCAAGGGCATGCCGGCGTCGCCCGGGGCCGCCAGCGGCGAGATCGTGTTCTCGTCCGAACAGGCGATCGCGGTCGCGGCGGAAGGGCGTCCGACCATTCTCGTGCGCAACGAGACCCTGCCGGAAGACGTGCACGGCATGCATGTCACCGAGGGCGTCCTCACCGTGCGCGGCGGCACGACCAGCCATGCGGCAGTCGTCGCGCGCGGCATCGGCAAGCCCTGCGTGACCGGCGCGGGCTCGATCCGCATCAACCAGGAAGCGGGCACCGTGATCGCCATGGGCCGGACCCTGCACGCCGGCGACCAGATCACGATCGACGGCACCTCGGGCGAGGTGATCCTCGGCTCACCCAAGCTCAAGCGCCCTTCGCTGGCCGGCGATTTCGCCACCCTCATGGGCTTCGCCGACCGGGCGCGGCGCATGGAGGTGCGGACCAACGCGGAAACGCCGGCCGAGGCACGGGCTGCGCGCGCCTTCGGCGCCGAAGGCATCGGCCTCTGCCGCACCGAGCACATGTTCTTCGAGGGCGAGCGCATCTCCATGATGCGCGAGATGATCCTCGCCTCGGACGAGGCCGGTCGGCGCGCGGCGCTGGAGCAGCTTCTGCCCGTCCAGCGCTCGGACTTCATCGAGCTTTTCGAGATCATGGCGGGCATGCCCGTCACAATCCGCCTGCTCGACCCGCCGCTGCACGAATTCCTGCCCAAGGGCGAGCAGGAGATCGCCGAGACGGCGAAGATGCTGAGCATCAGCGCGGCCGTCGTCGCGGAGCGGATCGACGCGCTCCACGAGTTCAACCCGATGCTCGGCCATCGCGGCTGCCGCCTCGCCATCTCCCATCCCGAGATCGTCGAGATGCAGGCCCGTGCCATCTTCGAGGCGGCGATCGAGGCCGGAGAGCGCAAGGGCAAGGCGGTGGTGCCCGAGATCATGGTGCCGCTGGTTGGCCTGCGCCGCGAGCTTGACTTCGTGAAGGCCCGCATCGAGCGCGTCGCCGATCTCGTGATGCAGGAGCGCGGCAAGACGGTCGAGTATCTCGTCGGCACCATGATCGAGCTGCCGCGCGCCATCGTGCGAGCCGATACGATCGCCGAGGTCGCCGACTTCTTCTCCTTCGGCACCAACGATCTGACCCAGACCGTCTACGGCATCTCGCGCGACGACGCAGCCAACTTCCTCTCGACCTACGAACGGCAGGGCATCATCGAGCGCGACCCGTTCCAGACGCTGGACATCGAGGGAGTGGGCGAGTTGATCGCCATGGGCGTCGAGAAGGCGCGGCGCACGCGGCCCGATATCTCGCTCGGCGTCTGCGGCGAGCAGGGCGGCGACCCTAACTCCATCGCCTTCTTCGAGCGCACGGGCCTCGATTACGTGTCCTGCTCTCCCTACCGCGTGCCGATCGCGCGGCTCGCCGCCGCGCAGGCCGCCATCCGCTTCGAGCGAGCCCTGCGCGCCGCGGCGGCGCCGAAGACACGCGGGCGCCATTAGAGCCTATGTCACGGGGTAGCCGGTTGCGGTAACGTCCGCCGGCGAAGACGAAATCGGAGAGACGCGGCGTGGCCGGACACTACATCAGGGCGCAAGCGCGCACGGCCGGATGGGCCTGGAGCGTCGCGGCCTTTTCCCTGATCCTCATTCCCGTCGGCATCCTCCTCTTCCGGCTGCAGCTGCTGGACCTCGCCAACCTGTCCTGGACGCTGCTGTTGGCCGGGGGGCTGGCTTCGCTCGCCCTGCTTATGGCGCTTGGGGCCATCGCCGTCGTCTGGCGCAAGGGCGCGGCCGGCGGGGGCCGCGCTGTCGCCGCGCTGGTCGTCGCCGCCCTCGCGCTGCTGCCTTTCGGGGGCGCGGCCTATCTCTACCGGCTGTTTCCGGAAGGAACGAGCGCGGAGACCGTCGGCCTCAACGGCGCGGCGCTGGTGCCCGTCTCCCCCGATGTGCCTCAGGCCGTCGTGCCGGGCCGCGACTATCAGGCGACCGCCTCCATGGTCTACGAGGCGACGCGCGCGGCGCTGGACGACAAAGGCGTGGAGATCGTCGACGTCCAGACCAATCTGACGCCGGCGCGCGACAGCGACGACCTCGGCGTGAGCGGCACCGTGCTCGTGCCGATTCCGACATTGCGGGGCAGCCTCGCCGCCGAGCCGGCCGATCCGTTCGATCTCAAGGATGCCAGCGAGTACACGATCCAGGCGGTCGCCTATGCCCCGGTCTTCGGCTTTCCGAGCGACGTGACGATCCGTATCACGGAAGAAGGCCCGCAGACCTTTGTCGACATGCGCTCCGCCTCGCGCGACCTTGAGCGCGACCTCGGCCAGAACCGCCGCATCATCCTGTCTCTCCTCGACGGCGTGGACGAGGCGATGCGCGCGGCCGAGGGCATCGTCCCGGAGGAATAGCTAAAGCATCAGGCTGGCAGGAACCGGCCCGCCACACCGAACGAGCCGTCGAGCACCACGAGACCGCGCTCGATCAGGCTTTCCAAATGGGCAAGCACGGACAGCGCGGCGGCCCCGTGCAGTCGCCTGTCGGTCGTGTGGTAAATGGCGGCGACGATTTCCGGCACCGTCTGGACGCCTGCGCGAACCTTTTCGAGGATCGCGCTTTCGCGCATGCGCCGGTGCGTCCTCAGTCCTCTCACGAAGGTGGCTGGCGTCTCCACCGGGCCGCCATGGCCGGGCAGGTAGCGGCGGTCGTCTCGAGCGAGGAACCGGTCGAGCGAGCGGAAATAGTCGCTCATGCTGCCGTCTGGCGGCGCGATTACGCTCGTCGCCCAGGCCATGACATGGTCCCCGGAGAAGACGGTCCCTGTTCCCTCCAGAGCGAAGGCCATGTGGTTTCCGGTGTGGCCGGGCGTGTGAATGCCGCGCACGAGGGTCTCGCCCAAGCGCATCACAGCCTCGTCGGCGAGAACGATGTCGGGCGCGAAGGCCCGGTCGGACGCGGCGTCGAGCGGGTTGACCTCGCCGTCTGCGAGCTCGCGGGAGATCCGGTGCGGCCCCTGCGCGACGAGGGGCGCTGCCGTGGCCTTCGCCAGCCGTGCGGACAGCGCCGAATGGTCGAGATGGGTGTGAGTCACCAGGATCGCGTCCACCGGACGGCCGTCCACGGCCGCAAGCAGGGCAGCGAGATGCGCATCGTCGTCCGGGCCGGGATCGACGATCACCAGCCGCTCGTTCCCGACGAGATAGGAATTGGTGCCGTGGAAGGTCATCGGTCCGGCATTGGGCGCCGTGATCCGCCGAATGCCGGGCTCCACCAAGACGGCCTCTCCGTGGCGGGGGTCGAATCGCGTGTCGAGGTCGAGACTCATGATGCGTTCCGTCAGGGGCTGGCGCGGGCCGATGCGCCGATCCGGCTTGGCCGTCGCCGAGGCTTCGGGATATAGCGGCCCGATGACCTGGACCATTGCCGCACTCTATCGTTTCGTGTCCATCGCCGATCCCGTCGGGCTGCGCCAGTCGCTTCTCGACCTGTGCTCGCGCCACGGCGTCTGCGGCACGATCCTGATCGCGACGGAAGGCGTCAACGGAACCGTGGCCGGCTCGCAGGAGGCGATCGACGCGGTCCTCGATCTGCTCGATCGCAAAGTGGAGATTCGAAAGGGCGAGGTGAAGTTCTCCCGCTCGGTGGACAAGCCCTTCGGCCGCCTGCGGGTGCGCGTCCGGCCGGAGATCATCACCATGCGCGCGCCCGAGGCCGATCCGACGCGGCAGGTCGGCGCCTATGTCGAGCCCGCCGACTGGAACGCGCTGATCGCCGATCCCGAAACGCTCGTGCTCGATACGCGCAACGGCTACGAGACCCGCGTCGGCACCTTCGAGGGGGCCGTCGATCCCGGCATCGACAGCTTCACGCAGTTCAAGGACTTCGCCACTCGCGAACTCGACCCCTCGCGGCATCGGACGATCGCCATGTTCTGCACCGGCGGCATCCGCTGCGAGAAGGCGTCGAGCTACCTGCTCGCCCATGGCTTCTCCGACGTGCGCCACCTGAAGGGCGGGATCCTCAAATATCTCGAGACGGTACCCGAGGAGGAGAGCCTCTGGCGCGGCGACTGCTACGTGTTCGACAATCGCACGGCGGTGGGAGCGGCGGTGCGGGAGGCGGACTGGCTCGCCTGTTTCGGCTGCGGCAGTCCGCTTTCCCCCGCCGACCGCGCCGATGCGACGTTCGAGGCGGGTGTGTCATGCCCGCATTGTAGCGACCGACTGAACCCCGAACGCCGAGAGCGCCTTCGACGCCGACATGCGCAGATGACGAGTGTGAATAAACTTGGTGACGACGGTTAGCCCGTCTTCACTGCATTGCAACAATTTCCGTATTGAAACGTTTAAACCGCAACTGCTCCGCTTTGGGAGGTTCGTCGTGCAAGCGTTTCGCAATCGCAAGCTTCGTCTGGCCGGACTTGCGGGGGTCAGCCTGACGGCAACGGCACTGCTTGTCCGCGAGATCGACGCTCGTGGCTTCTACGGTTCGTCCTCGGACGCGACGACCTTGATCGCGGACCTGCGCGCCGACCTGCCTTCGGCGCAGTCCGACGGGTCGGTGCTCGAGAACGTCGTCTTCGACGGGCGCAAGCTCAGCCTGGAATTCGTCGCCGACGAGCGGGTCGATCTTCAGCTCCTGCGCGACAGCGGACGCGACCGGCGCTGCGCGCTATGGCGTTCGGCGCTTCGGCGCGGCGATGTGCAGGAGGTCGAGTACCGCTACCGCCAGGGCGGGGCTGCGTCCTCGACGCATCTCGACGCCACCGTCTGCGGCTGAAGCGGACCTATGCCCGCCCGGAGTCGATCCGAGCGGGCCTGTCGCGTCATTCGGGGCGGCGCGGCTTTCCCTGGCCCTTGCCGGGACCCTTGCCCTTGAACTTGCTCGGCCCTTTGCGCGGCGCGTCGCCGTCGTTGCGGCGCGCGAAGGCCTTTTGGGCGCGGGGCGGGCGGCCGCCCTTGCCTCCGTCCCGGTCGCGCCCGGCCGGCGGCGGCGCGCCGCCTTCCAGCGGGGTCACCGTGATGTCGTCGTCGCTGCCCTGCGCGGCGGAGGCGAAGCGCTCGGCCGCATCGGCCCTGATCTCCACCTTGGTCTCCTTGTCGAAGATGCGGATGGCGCCGATGTCGTCGCGCGTCACCTTGCCCCGGCGGCAGAGGAGGGGCAGCAGCCACTTCGGATCGGCGTTGTTGCGACGGCCGATATCGAGGTGGAACCAGACGGACGGGCCGATCGAACGGCGACCGCCACCTTCTTCCCTCTCGCCTTCGCGGCGCGGGCGAGGCTCGCCGGCCTGCTTGCGGCCGGCCTTGTCGTCGCGGCCCGGACCCGGATCGTAGATGTCCTCGGGCGCCGGCAGCTTCTGGCGGTAGAGCCGCGCGAAGGCCGAGGCGATGTCCATGGCGGAAAAGCGCTCCAGAAGGGCGCCGGCCGTCGCCATGTCGTCCTCGCCCGCCTCTTCGGTGAAGAGCGGGTCCGTCATCAGCCGCTCGCGGTCGAGCGCGCGGATCTCGTCGGCTGAGGGCGGGGCGCTCCAGACCGGACGGATCTTGGCATCCGTCAGCAGCCGGTCGGCCTTGCGCTTGCGCGACAGCGGCACGAGGAGAACCGAGACGCCCTTGCGCCCGGCGCGGCCAGTGCGCCCGCTGCGATGCTGGAGGGTTTCCGCGTCGTTGGGCAGCTCGGCATGGATCACCAGGCCGAGGTTGGGAAGGTCGATGCCGCGCGCGGCGACGTCGGTCGCCACGCACACGCGCGAGCGCCCGTCGCGCAGCGCCTGGAGCGCCTGGTTGCGCTCCGCCTGGCCGAGCTCGCCCGACAGCGAAACCGCGCCGAAGCCGCGATCGAGAAGCCCGGTGTGGAGATGGCGCACTTGCTCGCGCGTGTTGCAGAACACGATGGCGGTCGGCGATTCGGCCTGGCGCAGGAGGTTGACCACCGCGTGCTCGATCTCGGTCGGTGCCACGCGAATGGCGCGATACTCGATGTCCGAATGGCTGGAGGTCTGGTTCGCGACCTCGATCCGCAGCGCGTTGCTCTGGTAGCGCTTCGTCAGGGCGACGATGGGCTTCGGCAGCGTCGCCGAGAAGAGGAGGGTGCGCCGCTCGGCCGGCGTCGCCTCGAGGATGAACTCCAGGTCCTCGCGGAAGCCGAGGTTCAGCATCTCGTCGGCTTCGTCCAGGACCACGACCTTGAGGTCGCCGGTGCGCAGGTTGCCGCGCTCCAGATGGTCGCGCAGGCGCCCCGGCGTGCCGACCACGAGGTGCGTCCCGCGCGCCAGGGCGCGCTGCTCCGTTCGCGCGTCCATGCCGCCGACGCACGTGACGATGCGCGCATTGGCGCCGGCATAGAGCCAGGATAGCTCGTCGCTGACCTGCATCGCCAGCTCGCGCGTCGGCGCGATGACGAGGCCGAGCGGGCTGCTAGGCTCGGGAAGGGTGTCGGCATCGGCCAGCAGCGTCTCGCCTATGGCGAGGCCGTAGGCCACCGTCTTGCCCGACCCGGTCTGCGCGGAAACGAGAAGGTCGCGCTCCGCGGCGGCGGCTTCGACGACGCTCTTCTGCACGGGCGTGGGGTCGCGGTAGTCGCGGGCTTCGAGGGCGCGTGCGAGAGCGGGGTGAATCGGGGGGAAGGCCAACGGGATCGTCCTTGGAATGTTCGGCCCTTGCGGGCACGGCATCCGCAATGGCGATGCCGCTGTGTGGAGAGGCCCCGGCGCCGGATGGAACGGCGGTCGACGGGCACGAAATCAGAAAGACGGCGGCCCGCAGATGCGAGCCGCCGTCCGTATGCCCCACGCTATAGAAGCTTGCGGGCCGAAAGGCGAGAGGCTTCTAGCCTTGCGGCTTCGTCACCGACTTGCGGCGCCGGCGGCGCTCCCATCGAACGTCCGTGCGGCGACGCATGCGGCGCACGAAGGCAAGGTCGATCGACAGAATCAGGAGCCCCAGCGGCAGCATCCAGATGCCCAGCACCGGCAGGAAGCTCAGGAAGCCGCCGATGATGAATGCGATCCCGACCCCCATTCGGGCAAGCCTATTGGACGGGAGCGCGAACCTACGCCCCAGGATATGCACGGTATGTCCGCGCAGGCGGAAGAACTCCCGCCGCTTGCCTGCCGTTTCGTCGACGCCGTCCATCGGTCTCCGCCTGACTCCCGTCGGAGCCTTGGATGTGAGGTTAGCGCAGATGGCGGACAACCACGACAGAAGCGAGGCGGGCGAAGATTTTTTCGACAAAGGCGCGATCGGGCCTTGGCAAATCGGAAGCTCGTGGGTATACGCACCCTCGTTCGCAGGGCGAACTTTTCCCCGGTAGCTCAGTGGTAGAGCAATCGACTGTTAATCGATCGGTCGCTGGTTCGAATCCGGCCCGGGGAGCCACTCAAAGCAAAGACATCGCTGGTAGAGATTGGCGTCCGACGCCGGCCTTGCATTGCCGCGTCGTCTACTGATCCTTCAGAAGTGCCGGGATCGAACGGCCATGCTTTGAAGCGCGCGGCCGCTCGTCGAATCCTGCTTCACGATGTCAGAACGGAAAGCGATCGCGCCGGAAGCGCCCGGCATCGATTTCGCGCTCGCGGCGCTCCAGATCCGCGATCGAGGTGGATTCGTTGAGATAGGCGAGTGCCCTTTCTTCGGTGCCGGGCGTTCTGAGCGCTGCGCGCAAGCGGCGGGCGATGTTCATGATCGTTGCCTTCGGTTGTGTTGTCCTCCGGCAAGAATGGTCCTGAGCAGCGCTTGTTGCAATGCAGCATAGCGCAAGGCCGCTATGCGATAGACGCAGCCGTGGTTAACGTCTTCCGTTCGCCCGCAGTCCTTCTGCATGCCTCAAGTCGGCGACGTCCGCGAACCCTGTCCGAAACTTGCGTGCATTGTCGCTTCGTCTCGGCAGGCCGTCGAACGGAATTGCCACGGCGGCGGTCTTTATTACACTTCGATCTCGGAACTCTTCGCCGAATGGGGAGAGGCGGGGGAGAATGAACGGATGAATCCTTCGTACGCACCGCTCGGTACCGCTCGCGGCCTCATCCTTGGATGTCTGATCTCGACGGCGATCTGGATGGCCATCGCGAACATCGTCATTCTGAGCGGCCATCTCTCGATCTGACCGCCATCTACTTCGGACGGTGGCGGCGTCAGCCGTTCGAGGCAACCGACCTCTGCTGCCGGGATTCGGTGGCGGTCTGAAGCGCTTCCAGCACGCGCTCGAACTCGACGGGCTTGGCGAAGACCGGCACGTCGCGGAAGCGCGCCGCGACGAGGGACGGATCGTATGCCGTGAGAAACACGAAGGGCACGCCGCGACGCAGAAGGTCATAGGCGACGGGATAGCTCATCTCGCCGCCCAGGTTGACGTCCATCAGCGCCCCGTCGATGTCCGGATTGCCGGCGATCAGCGCGATGCCCTCCTCGATCGTCCCGGTCGGGCCGATTACGGAAGCGCCCGCGTCCTCCAACTTCTCGGCCAATGGGCGCGCGATCAGGAAGTCGTCTTCGACAAGCAGGATCTGTTTGTTTTCGAGCATGGGGTAAGGCCTGGACTGCGCGTCGTGGAACGGTGGAACAGGGCGTTGAACGCAGCCGGCCCGCTTCGGTTCGCCCGAAGAGTGGCGTGAGGTCGACTTTTCGGAACGGGCCGACCACCGCTTTCCAGAATGAGATTTGAGGGCTTGCGCAAACGCCTGGCTGCCAGTACCTAGCGCCCCGTTGAGGCCTCGTGGCGGAGTGGTGACGCAGAGGACTGCAAATCCTTGCACCCGGGTTCGATTCCCGGCGAGGCCTCCAGCACCCCAGCCCTTACCCTTTCGTCCAGCGCTCGGCATTTTCCGGCCGTGTCGCGTGCCTGGTTCGCTTGTCAGGGGCGAGGGCGGCGCCTAAGGGATGGGCCGAGCAAACGATCCGAGGCCCAACATGGATTTCGCTGCCGCCCGCGTGAAGATGGTCGACAACCAGATTCGCACGACCGACGTCACCTCCCACGAGACGCTGCGCGCCTTCCTGAGCGTGCCGCGCGAGGCGTTCGTGCCGGACGAGCGCAAGGCGCTGGCCTATATCGACAGCGACATTCCGCTCGGCCACAACCGCTTCCTGATCTCGCCGTCGCCTTTGGCCAAGATGATTCAGCTGGCGCAGATCGGGCCGCAGGACGTCGTCCTCGATGTCGGATGCGGCACGGGCTACTCGTCGGCCGTGGTCTCCAAGCTTGCCGGTTCCGTCGTGGCGCTGGAAGAGGATGCCGAGCTCGCCGCCAAGGCCACGGAGACCTTCGATTCGCTGGGCATCGTCAACGCGGCCGTCGTCGCCGGGTCGCTCGCCGCCGGCTGGGCCGGCGAGGCGCCCTACGACGTGATCCTGTTCCAGGGGTCGGTCGAGGAACTGCCGCGCACCCATCTCGACCAGCTCAAGGACCGGGGCCGGCTGGTGGTGGTGGAGCGGTCGGGCGCTTCGGGAATGGCCAAGCTCTACACGAAGGAGGACGGCATCGTGTCCGACCGTTTCGCCTTCAACTGCCATATTCCCGCGTTGCCTGGCTTCGCCAAGCCGCGCGAGTTCGTGTTCTGAACCGATAGGCATGTCGGACGGGCGGCCGGGCTGAGTGTGCCCGCTGTGGATCAAGCCGGTGTGGCCGCTCCGATACATTCATGAAGTGTTATAGTCGGGCCACACCAGCCTGGCAAAAGGTTGAAACGCTGGCGCAGCAGTCTGGCGTTCACACTTCGGTCGGTACATTTGCTTATCGGCATGGTTCGGACGAGCTTCGTCCGTATCCTGCGCGCGCCCGAGTTGATGGTGCGCGTCAGATCTCGGAGAATGCATTTGCGCAAGAAGACGTGGATCCTGGCCTCTCTCTCGGCGCTCCTCATGGCGACGAGCGTCGATCTGGCGAGCGCCGATACGTTGCGCGAGGCGCTGGCCAAAGCCTACGCCAACAGCCAGACCCTCAACGCCGCCCGGGCGCAGTTGCGCGCCACCGACGAGAACGTGCCCCAGGCGCGCGCCGGCCTGCGGCCGACCGTGACCGGCATCGCCACGGCGCAGGGGTCGCGTTCGCGCACCACTCGTGGCGACAATCTCCCGACCGTCAACGACCGCACCGGCGCGCTGGTCGGCGGCATCCGCATCAACCAGACGTTGTTCGACGGCTTCCAGACGCCGAACAACGTCAACGCTGCGCAGGCGCAAGTGCGGGCGGCCCAGAAGAACCTCGACAACACGGTGCAGGACACGTTGCTGAACACCGTGACCGTGTTCATGAACGTCCGGCGCGACCGCGAGATCGCGGCCTTCCGCCGGCAGAGCCTCGCCTTCCTGAACGAGCAGGTGCGCGCCGCGCAGGCTCGCTTCGACGTCGGCGAGGGCACGCGCACGGACGTGGCGCAGGCGCAGGCCGAGCAGGCCCTGGCGACCGCGCTTCTCAACACCGCGTTGTCACAGGTGGCCAGCAGCGAGGCGCAGTATCTCGACGTCATAGGCGATCCGCCGGGCACGCTGGAAGCCGGCACCCCGCCGGGCCGCAGCGCGATCCCGTCGTCGGTCGCCGAGGCGATCCGCGTTTCGCAGGATCAGCACCCCGCGATCCAGGCGACGAAGTTCGCCGTGGACGCCGCCTCCTTCCAGGTGAAGTCGGCGGAAGGCGAGCGGCTTCCCACGCTCAGCGTCCAGGGACAGCTCGACAACACCTATGCCCTGAACGATCAGGATCCGAACAATCTTCCGGGTGTCGACGTCGTCACCCAGAACGAGGTGTCGGGCACGGTGTCGGCGCAGCTCTCGGTGCCGATCTACCAGGGCGGCCTCGTGGCCTCGCGCGTGCGCCAGGCCAAGGAAATCCTGTCGCAGCGGCGTATCGAGGTCGACAACGTGCGGGATCAGGTCCGCTCGGCCGTCGCCAGCGCTTGGGCGCAGCGGCAGGCCGCCGAGGCCAACGTGCAGGGCTATCGCGCCCAGGTGGCCGCCGCGCAGCTCGCGCTCAACGGCGTGGTGGAGGAGCGCAATGTCGGCCAGCGCACGACGCTGGACGTCCTGAACGCGCAGTCCGACGTCATCACCGCGCAGATCCTGCTCGCGGGCGCGCAGCGCGATTCGATCGTCGCCGCCTATACGCTGGCTTCCGCCGTCGGCAGCCTGCAGCCCGAACGTCTCGCGCTGGCGGTGGATCGCTACGAGCCCGAGGAGCACTATCAGGCCGTCCAGGACAAGTGGTACGGCCTGCGCACGCCCGACGGCCGCTGACGTCTGATCCGTCGCCGAGCTGCATCGGCATTCCGACCGCATGTCTTCGCCCACGGCGCTTCGTCGTGGGCGAACGCGTTTCCGGGTGGGGATTGCGCGTGGCACTTCAAGCGGCTTTCCGGGGCATCCGGTCGCGACGAAGAGGCGTGGAGCGTTAAGCGGAAGGCAACCTTACGGCAGGGCAAGGCCTTAAAAATTCGTTTATAATTCGCCCTTCGCACGAGCGGGGGATTCCGATGGCCTGGCGCAAGGGGTAGGGTGGTTCCTGACTCGCGTCGGGTGGCGGCCGCGAGTCTGGAGCGGGTGCGGATTTCATGAGCAAGGCCAGTGTCGCGCAGGAACCGTCGATGGACGAGATCCTCGCATCGATCCGGAAGATCATCGAGACCGGCGACGAGAAGGCGGTCGGCGCCAATCGGGAGGCGGCGGTCGGCGCGGCGCGGCAGATTCCCGCTTTCCTCGCCGGTGCACCCGTTCGGGAAGCGGCAGACGTCCATGCGGCTCCGGCCGACCCCGTTCCTCCGCAGCCGCTTCGCTTCGCCGACGCGTCCGCGACCGTCCGCCCGGCTCGCGAACAGGCGATGCCGGTCTTCGCGCCCGCCGCCGAGGACGATGCCCTGACGGCGGAGCTCGAGACGGAACTCGCCGCGACCTGGGAGCGTATCGAGATCGGTCGCGAGCGCGGCGAGGTCCCCGATGCGGCCGGCCAGCAGGCGACGGCAGATCCGTTCACGAGGAATGAGGCGATGAGCAACGAGCCTTACACGCGTCCTTTCGCCGGCCAGGCCGAGCCCTATCCCTTCCCCAACCGCGCCGAGGCTCAGGCGCACGCGCCCGCCGCCGCCGAGCCCGCGGCCAACTACGAGACGTCGATGGAGCGAACCGCCTTCGAGCCCGCCAATACCGATGCGCGCTTGCAGGAGGAGACCCAGGCCGCCTCGTCGCGCTACGGCGACACGCCGCCGCCGCTGGTGTCCCCCGCGACCGGCCAACTCGTCGGCGCATCCTTCAACGAACTGGCGGAGGCCATTCGGCAGGGCGAGTTGCGCTCGCTCGAGGCGATGGCGCAGGAGATGCTCCAGCCCATGCTCCGTGAATGGCTCGATGACAACCTGCCGAAGATGGTCGAGCGCCTGATCCGCGAGGAGATCGAGCGGCTGGCGCGGGGCGGCGCGAAGCGCTGATCCGCACGCCGTCCGGCGCGATACGGTTCAAGGGGCGTGCCGCCATCGCGGCGCGCCCCTTTTTCGTTTCGCCGGATCGTTCCCGCGCCGTCCGCGCCGTTCGTTGACAATGCCGGGAACTTCCCTGAAACCCGGTCGCGATTTCGACAGAGCTGGATGCCCGCCGATGGAGAAGACATACGATGCCGCCGCGATCGAGCCCCGCGTGGCCGATCGCTGGGAGGCCGCCGACGCATTTCGCGCCGGGGCAGGGGCGAAACCCGGCGCAGACCCGTTCTCCATCGTCATTCCGCCACCCAACGTCACCGGTTCGCTTCATATCGGGCATGCCCTGAACAACACGCTGCAGGACATCCTGGTCCGGCATCGCCGGATGCTGGGGCAGAACGTCCTCTGGCAGCCGGGTCTGGACCATGCCGGCATCGCGACCCAGATGGTGGTCGAGCGTCAGCTTGCCGAGCGCAAGGAGCCGGGCCGCCGCCAGATGGGCCGCGAGGCCTTCATCGAGCGCGTCTGGAAATGGAAGGGCGAGTCGGGCGGCGCGATCCTCGGCCAGCTCCGCCGCCTCGGCGCCTCGTGCGACTGGTCGCGCGAGCGCTTCACGATGGACGAGGGCCTGTCGCGCGCGGTGCGCCGCGTGTTCGTGCGCCTTCATCGCGAAGGGCTGATCTATCGCGACAAGCGGCTGGTCAATTGGGACCCGAAGCTTCTCACCGCGATCTCGGACATCGAGGTCGAGCAGCGCGAGATCAAGGGCAACCTCTGGCACTTCCGCTATCCCGTGGAAGGGCGCGACTACGACCCCGCGAATCCCGAGACGTTCATCACGGTCGCGACCACGCGCCCCGAGACCATGCTCGGCGACTCGGGCGTCGCGGTGAACGGGTCCGACGAGCGCTACGAGGCGCTGGTCGGCAAGCATGTGCGCCTGCCGCTGGTCGGACGCGTCATTCCGGTCGTCGCCGACGACTACGCCGATCCGGAAGCGGGGTCCGGCGCGGTGAAGATCACGCCGGCGCACGACTTCAACGACTTCGAGGTCGGCGAGCGCCACGGGCTGGCGCGCATTTCGGTCCTGGCGCCGGACGCGACGATCTCCATCCGCGACAATGCCGAATTCCTGGAAGGCCTTTTCCCGGCCGACGGCGAGCGGGCGGTCGGCATGTTCGAGGGGCTCGACCGCTTCGCCGCGCGCAAGCTCCTGGTCGACTGGATGGAGAGCGAGGGCTATCTCGCCAAGGTCGAGGACCATGTCCACATGGTGCCGCACGGCGACCGGGGCGGCGTCCCGATCGAGCCGTTCCTGACCGACCAGTGGTATGTCGACACTAAGACGCTGGCCGAGCCGGCTATCGCGAGCGTGCGCGAGGGCCGCACGACTTTCGTGCCGCGCAACTGGGAAAAGACCTATTTCGACTGGATGGAGAACATCCAGCCCTGGTGCATCTCGCGCCAGCTCTGGTGGGGGCACCAGATCCCAGCCTGGTACGGCCCGGACGGCATGGTCTTCGTCGATGAGGACGAGGAATCGGTCGCCGGGGCGGCGCTCGCCCATTACGTCACGAACGGGACGCTGACGGATGCGCAGGCTCGTGAGATGGCCGAGACCGGCTCGCTCTTCGACGGCTTCCTGCGCCGCGACGAGGACGTGCTGGATACGTGGTTCTCGTCGGCGCTCTGGCCCTTCTCGACGCTCGGCTGGCCGGACGAGACGCCGGAGCTTGCGACCTATTACCCGACCAGCGTCCTCGTCAGCGGCTTCGACATCATCTTCTTCTGGGTCGCCCGGATGATGATGATGGGCCTGCACTTCACCGGTCAGGAGCCCTTCGGGACCGTCTACATGCACGCCCTCGTTCGCGACAAGAACGGGGCCAAGATGTCGAAGTCCAAGGGCAATGTGGTCGATCCGCTGGACCTCGTCGAGGAGTTCGGCGCCGACGCGCTGCGCTTCACTCTGGCGATCATGGCGGCGCAGGGGCGCGACGTGAAGCTCGATCCTCAGCGGATCGGCGGCTACCGCAACTTCGGCACCAAGCTCTGGAACGCCACGCGCTTCGCCGAAATGAACGGGGCCGAACACAATGTGGCCGTCGACCCCGATGCGCTGACGCTGCCTTTGAACCGCTGGCTGATGAGCGAGCTGGCGACAGCGATCTCGGAAGTGGACGACGCGCTTCTCTCCTACCGCTTCAACGACGCCGCCGCCGCGATCTACCGCTTCACCTGGAACACCGTCTGCGACTGGTACCTGGAACTCGCCAAGCCCGTCTATCTGGGGGGGGACGAAGCGGCAAAGGTCGAGACGCGGCGTGTCACCGGCTTCGTGCTCGATCGGGTCTATGCGCTGCTGCATCCGTTCATGCCCTTCCTCACGGAAGAGCTTTGGGCCGCGACGGCGGGGCCGCGGCCGCGCGAGGGCCTCCTGTGCCATGCCGAATGGCCGTCGCTCGTCTTCTACGACAAGGAAGCGTCGGACGACTTGAATTGGCTCGTCGGCCTGGTCGGAGAGATTCGCTCCATCCGCGCCGAGATGAATGTGCCGCCGGGCGCCGAGGCGCCGCTCGTGGTGGTGGATGCCGATCCGCTGACGCGCGAGCGCGTCGGCCGTCACGAGGCTGCGCTGAAGCGTCTCGCGCGCCTGTCGAGCATCGAAACCCTCGACGCCGCACCGCCCCAGTCGGTGCAGTTCGTTCTGGACAAGCGGTCCTACGCCCTTCCGCTCGCCGGGATGGTCGACATCGACGCCGAGATCGCGCGCCTGTCCAAGGCGGCCGGCAAGGCGAGGGGCGAAGTGGAGCGGATCGACAAGAAGCTCTCGAACGAGAAGTTCGTCGCCAACGCGCCGGACGACGTGGTCGAGCAGGAGCGCGAGAAGCGGGCGGCCTACCTCGCCGAGGCCGAGAAACTGGAAGCCGCCCTCGCGATGCTCCGCTAGCGAGGTCGCCGCGACCGTTGCCGGACGCTGTAGCGTTCCGGCAACGGTCGTGGACTTCTTCCGTTTACGGAAGACTTGGCGGTCAGGTCCGAGAGTTCGGCGAGAGCTAGTTGCGGCTCAGGAGCCGAAGAGAATTCATATTATATATATTTGGGTTAGCGCGCTTTCCTGCCGTATCGGGTGATCGTTTTCACCGTCGAAATCCTTCTTTCGCCAACCTGTCGCCGTGTTGTGACCCATATTCCCAACGCCGCCGCGACATGACACGGTTCGGTCACAAGGGTGCGGGCACCCGCAGAACGACTATGTGTCCGGGGGGAACATGACGGGTTTCAAGACGCGGCTGGCGCAGACGACTTTCCTGGTGCTGATGGGTGTCGGCGCGGCTCAGGCCGGTGGCTTCCAGCGCGGCACGGCCGATACGGACGTCCTCTACGAGGCAGCTCCGTTCAGCACGCGTCTCGGCTTCACCTACGTCAACCCGCAGCGCGGCTTCGATCGGGTCGAGGGCGTGTCGGGCGACTTCGGCACCTATACCGGCACCTACATGATCCCGAGCGCCGCGCTGAAGCTCGGCAACGATACGGTCGCCTGCGTCGGCAACTATGTCGAGGCCTTCGCGGCCGAGGGTGACTACCGGTCGCTTCCGGGCGGCGCCCAGCCGGCGGCCTTTCCGGGCGGGCCGCGTGTCCGCGATCTCAAGGTCGACTCGGACGAGATCAGCGGCACCTGCCGCATAAGCTACTCCACCAACGGCATGCGCTTCAGCCTGCTCGGCGGTGTCTTCGGCGAGGACTTCAACTTCAACGGCACGAGCCTTGCGACCCGCAACCTCGGCCCGACGCTGCCGGCCGCCCTCCAGGGCGCGCTCGGCGCGCTGGGTGGTCAGCTCCTGCTGCCGGTCGCGCTCACGGCCGACACCAGCGAGGGGTTTGCCGCCGGCTTCCGCATCGGTGCGGCCTTCGAGATCCCCGAGATCGCCCTGCGCGCGCAGGTGCTCTACCGGTCGGAGGTCGAGCACGACAACATCACGGGCACCGGCACGCTGGTGGCTTCGAACAACGCCTTTGTGCAGCTCGCCGACGGGCGCCAGCTGTCGATCCCGACCGCGGCCGCCTTCCTGGCGCAGCGCGGCATCAACGTTCCCGCATCGCTGGTCTCGGCCCTGCCCACCGCCGGCACCGTTCTGGGGAGCAACCTGCCGGCCTTCCAGAACACGGCGACCAGCCCGCAGAGTCTCTACATCAACGCCCAGACGGGCATCGCCGAGGGCACGCTGCTCCTCGCTTCCTTCCGCTGGACGGACTGGAGCACCAACCGCGCGGTCGTGACCACGGTTGCCGGCAACTCCAACGTCAGCCCCTACTACTGGGACGATGGCTATACGGCCACGATCGGCATCGGCCGCGCCTTCAACGAGAACGTCTCGGGCAGCATCTCGATCGGCTACGACAGCGGCGTCTCGACGGGCGCCGAGACGACCTATACCGACCTCTACACGCTGTCCGGCGGTCTCGCGCTCAAGAACACCGACTGGGCCGAACTCCGCGTCGGCGGCCTCGTCGGCTACTGGACGGACGGCGAGCAGCGCCGGACCAGCGGCGCCGTGTTCGACGGCTCGGTCGGCGACGACTGGGTCTACGCCGTGAACGCGTCGCTCAAGCTCTCGTTCTGAACCAGCGCATATCGTTCGACCTCCAACGCCGGCCTTCGGGCCGGCGTTTTCGTTTCCGCGTCCAAGCTTCCCGAAACTGTGGAGCGGCGGCAACACTATTGCAGGCAAGCATCGCCTATAAGTGGGGTGGGGGACGAATGCCGTGCTGCCGCCATAAAGGCGGACCACCCACGATCTCGAAGCACGGGGACGGAATTCGCAGGGCATGATGGCGCGAGCTGTTTTTCCGAAACCCGATGTGGGGGGACGGACCATGAAGACACAATCCGATGGCAGCGGGGCCGCGACGGCCTCGGGCCGTTTGACCGGCCGCTCCGCGTTGGTTCGCCGTCTCTCCCTCGTTTCCGATGCGACGCATGACGATCGTTCGCTCTAGGACCGTCGGCCGGCTCCTGCTGGCGTCGCTTCTGTCAGTCGCCGCGCCCGCGCTGGCCCTCGATCCGACATCGAATCCCGTTCTCGCCAAGCCGTCCAGCCCGCGCGACGTCTTCTCGCTCGGCTTTGCCGCCTACAAGCGCGGCGAGACGGCGGCGGCCATCGACGCCCTCCAGCATGCCGCCGAGCTCGGCCATGCCGGCGCGCGCTGGAAGCTCGGCCAGATGTATGCGGCCGGCGACGGGGTGGTCGAGAACGACTTCGAAGCCTTCAAGATGTTCGAGCAGATCGTGCGCGACCAGGAGGACGACACGGCGTCCTCGCCCAACGCACCCTATGTCGTCAGCGCCGTCCTGGCGCTCGCCGAATACGTGCGCTCCGGCATTTCGGGAACGCCGGTGAAGGCGGACGCGGCGCAGGCGCGCCAGCTCTACACGCACGCCGCCACCTATTTCGGCGACGCCCGCGCTCAGTTCGAGCTGGGTCGCATGCTGCTGGCGGGCGAGGGCGGCCGGGCCAATCCGCGCCAGGCGGCGCGCTGGCTCAAGCTGTCGGCGCACAAGGGCTATGCCAAGGCCGAAGCGCTGCTCGGCTATCTGATCTTCGACGGCGAGGCGATCTCGATGCGGGCCGAACCGGCGCGCGGGTTGGCCATGCTGACGCGCGCCTACAAGGTCGCGACGCCGAAGGACCGCGAGTGGATCCGCCCGCTTCAGGAGGAGGCGTTCTCGCTGTCCTCGGAGGACGACCGCAAGACGGCCATCGCCTTTGCCGCAAGCGCCGATCCGGCGAAGTGAGGCGTCGCTATCGCAGCGCCGCCGGATCGATCTGCACGACCACCGGAACGTGGTCCGACGGCTTCTCCCAGCCGCGCACATGCTTGTCGATCGAGACCGACCGGAGGGCCGCCGCCGCTTCGGGCGAGAGGACCACGTGGTCGATCCGGATGCCGTTGTTCTTCTGCCAAGCGCCCGCCTGGTAATCCCAGAACGTGAAGGTTCCGGCGGCGTCGGTCGAAGCGCGTAGCGCGTCCGTCAGGCCGAGGTTGAGAAGGCGCCGATAGGCCTCGCGGCTCTCCGGCTGGAAGAGGGCGTCCTCCGTCCAGGCGGCCGGGTTCTTCACGTCCTCTGGCTGCGGAATGACGTTGTAGTCCCCGGCGAGGACGAAAGGCAGTTCGGCGGCGAGAGCCCGGCGCGCATGGGCCTCCAGCCGCTTCATCCAGGCCAGCTTGTAGGTGAACTTCTTCGTGCCGATCGGATTGCCGTTCGGCAGGTAGAGCGAGGCGAACCGCAGCCGCTTGGCCCCGATTTCCCAGGTGCCCTCGATGAAGCGAGCCTGCTCGTCGGCGTCGTCACCGGGAAGGCCGCGCTCGACTGCGACCGGCGGCGTGCGCGACAGCAGCGCGACGCCGTTGAAGCCCTTCTGGCCGTGGGTCTCGACATGCCAGCCGCGCGATTCGAGTTCGGCGCGCGGGAACCCCTCGTCGACGCTCTTGATCTCCTGCAGGCCGACGATGTCGGGCTGGCGCTCGTCGAGCCAAGCGAGGAGCGTGTCGAACCGGGCCTTGACGCCGTTGATGTTCCAGGTGGCGAGCAGCATGGGCTTGTCCGAACGCAGAAGGGTCGCGGAGGCCATGCCCTCCGCTCCCGTCCCTGTCAAATCGCGAAGGAGGTTCCACAGCCGCAGGAAGCGGTAGCGTTCGGGTTGCGGATCTGGAACGACTGGCCCATCAGGTCGTCGACGAAATCGACCACCGAGCCGTCGAGATAGGCGAGCGAGGTCTGGTCCACGAGAACGCGCGCGCCGTCCTTCTCGATCACGAGGTCGTCGCTCTCGGTCTCGTGGGTGAGGTCGAACTTGTAGGAGAAGCCCGAGCAGCCGCCGCCTTCCACGGAGATGCGCAGCGCGTTGTCGGACTGGCTCCTGGCGAGGATCGCCTTGATCCGGCGGGCAGCCGCGTCGGACACGGTGATGTTGGTGGCGAGCGTGTCGCTCATGGCTGATCCGAAACCGCTTGGCGCGCTTCGGCCTCTTGTTGTTGGGGTCGTGCCTCTAAGGTATGGACGCGAACGGGGAGGGTCAATCTCGCCCGAAAGCACGGGGCCGCATGTCGGACTGGACGGAGCATCGCATCGGGACGGGCCATGACGGGCTGGCGTCCTTCGCCGTCCATGCCGAGGAGTCGCGCGGGCGGCTGTTTCCCGAGCCGGACAGCCGCACCCGCACGCCCTTCCAGCGCGACCGCGACCGCATCGTCCATTCCACCGCCTTTCGGCGCCTCAAGCACAAGACGCAGGTCTTCGTCGCCTACGAGGGCGACCACTACCGCACACGCCTGACCCACACGATCGAGGTCTCGCAGATCGCCCGCGCCTTCGCCCGCGCGCTGCGGCTGGACGAGGATTTGACCGAAGCCGTCGCGCTCGTCCACGACTTCGGCCACACGCCCTTCGGCCATGCCGGGGAACGCGCGCTCGACCGCAAGCTCGAGGCCTTCGGCGGCTTCGACCACAACGCGCAGTCGCTGCGGATCGTCACCGCGCTGGAGCGGCGCTATGCCGAGTTCGACGGGCTGAACCTCACCTTCGAGACGCTGGAAGGGCTCGTGAAGCACAACGGGCCGCTGACGGGGCCGAACGCGCCGTCGCCCCATCCCGTCCCGCCGCAGATCGCCGCCTTCGACGCGCGCTTCCCCCTGGCGCTCGACCGATTTGCGAGCCTCGAGGCGCAAGCCGCTGCGATCTCTGACGACATCGCCTACAACACCCACGACCTGGACGACGGGTTGCGCGCCGGACTGATCGCGCTGGACGACCTCGAGCAACTCGAACTGGCCGGCGACATCCTGCGCGAGGTGCGCGCCCGGCATCCCGGTCTCGACCCGGTGCGCACCGGCCACGAGATCATGCGGCGGCACATCACGCGCATGGTCGAGGACGTGATCGCCACGACGCTGGCGCGTCTCGACGCGGACGGAATCGGCAGTGCCGAGGACGTGCGCGCCGCTTCCCGGACGATCGTCGATTTCTCCGGCCCGATGCGCGAGCAGGTGGCGCAGACCCGTGCCTTCCTGTTCCGGCGGGTCTATCGCAACCCCAAGGTGTTCGGGGCGATGGAGCAGGCGGAACGGGTCGTGGAGGCCCTGTTCGACCGGTTCGTGGAAACGCCGAGCCTTCTTCCCGACGGCTGGGCCGAGAAGGCCATCGGCCTTCCGCCGGAGCGGCTGGTGCGGCATGTCGGGGACTATCTCTCGGGAATGACCGACAGTTTCGCGCTCGCCGAGCACCGCCGATTGTTTGACGCTACGCCCGATTTGCGCTAGCGCCGCCGCTCGCAAGGGCCTTCGGGCCGCCCATTCCAGCGCGCGGCGCGGCGCAAGCGCCCGTTCTCGCCAGAGCCGGACATATCTGATGAACATCTTCGCCGACTTCGAGCAGCGCATTCGGGAACGGGTCGAAGCGGTTCTGCGCGCTCGCGGAACGGCGGATGCGGATCTGTCGCGCATCGGCGTCGAGCCGCCGCGCGACCCGTCGCACGGAGACCTGTCGACCAATGCCGCCATGGTTCTGGCAAAGCCGCTCGGCGCCAAGCCGCGCGAGCTGGCTGACGCCTTCGCCGAGGCGCTGCGCGAGGATGCAGACGTCGAGACGGTGGAGGTCGCCGGCCCCGGCTTCATCAACCTGCGGCTCAAGACCGCCTTCTGGACGCAGCACCTGCACGGCCTTCTGGCGCGTGGCCTCGACTATGGCCGGGGCGAGGCGACCGGTCATAAGGTGAATGTCGAATACGTCTCGGCCAATCCGACCGGGCCGCTGCATGTCGGCCATTGCCGGGGCGCGGTCGTGGGCGATGCCATCGCCAATGTCATGGCCTTTGCCGGCAACGACGTTTCGAAGGAATACTACATCAACGACGCGGGCGCCCAGATCGAGGTGCTCGCGCGCTCGACCTTCCTTCGTTATCGCGAGGCGCTGGGCGAGACGATCGGCGAGATTCCGGCCGGCCTCTATCCCGGCGACTATCTCAAGACCGTCGGCGCCGCGCTCGCGATCCGCTACGGCCGCGAGTTCCTGGACCAGGACGAGTCGGAATGGCTGCCGACCGTGAAGGCCTATGCGATCGCGGCCATGATGATGTCGATCCGCGACGACCTGAAGGCGCTGGATATCGTGCAGGACGTGTTCTTCTCGGAGAAGACGCTGCACGAGGGCGACCCGAGCCGGATCACCCGGGCGGTCGAGGACCTGCGCGAGAAGGGCTTCGTCTACCAGGGCACCCTGCCGCCGCCCAAGGGCCAGCTTCCGGAGGACTGGGAAGACCGAGAGCAGACGCTTCTGCGCTCCACCGATGTGGGCGACGATGTCGATCGGCCGCTGGTGAAGTCCGACGGCACCTACACCTACTTCGCCGCCGACGTCGCCTACTTCGCCGACAAGTTCGCCCGCGGCTTCGACGAGATGGTCTATGTGCTGGGCGCCGACCATGGCGGCTACGTCAAGCGGCTGGAAGCCGTCGCCAAGGCGGTGGCCGGCGACAAGGCGCATGTCGACGTGGTGCTGTGCCAGCTCGTCAAGCTCTTCCGCAACGGCGAGCCGGTGCGCATGTCCAAGCGCGCAGGGGAGTTCGTCACGCTCGCCGACGTCGTGAACGAGGTTGGGCGCGACCCCGTGCGCTTCATGATGCTGTTCCGCAAAAGCGACGCGCCGCTTGACTTCGACTTCCAGAAGGTGACGGAGCAGTCCAAGGACAATCCGGTCTTCTACGTCCAGTACGCGCACGCCCGCGCCCGCTCGATCATGCGGCAGGCGGAGGGCGAGGGCATCGACACATCGGCCCTCGATGGTGTGGACGCCGAGACCTTGGCGCTCCTGACCGACGAGGGCGAACTCGCGCTGATCCGCAAGCTGGCCGAGTATCCGCGCCTGATCCAGGCCGCTTCGCAGGCCAAGGAGCCGCATCGGCTGGCCTTCTATCTCTACGACCTCGCTTCGGCGTTCCACGGCCAGTACAATCGGGGCAAGGACCACCCCGAGTTACGCTTCGTTAAGGCTAACGATGCGAAAACAAGCGCAGCGCGTCTCGGACTGGTGCAGGCCGTGGCCTTCGTCATCGCCTCCGGCCTGCGTCTCGTAGGGGTTCAGGCACCCGAGGAGATGCGCTGACCGGACCACGCTTTGAACAAGTTCGCGCCCTAGAGGCGGACCTCGTTCGATCGCACGGTCCGGGTGTGCGGCTCGTCTTGCGAAAATGGGGTCTGGTCATGAAGGACGCGAAGGGTTTCGGCGGTCGCAGCGCGGGCGAGGGCGATCGCTATTCCGACGTGGCCCGCCACGTCGATCCGCCCATGGCCCCCGCACGCTCCCAGGCCGGTCCCTATAGCGGCTTCGAGCCCGTCGAAGTCCGCTCCGACGACTGGGAGAGCTTCACCTACGAGCCGAAGGGCACTGCGCCCCAGATTCAGGTCGGTGCCGGAGATCGCGCCGCTGCGGCTCCCGCGCCCGGGTCGCTGCCGCGCGGCATCCGCGGCAGCGGCGATGCCGACCGGCAGATCGAAGAGGCGCTTCTCGGCCTCAGCATGCCCGCGCGTCCGCGCAACACCAATCCGGCGGAGACGCAGTCCTTCGCGCCCGCCCGCGATTCCGATTTCGAACTGGAGCCGCGTCAGCCCATCACGCTCGACGACTTCGACGAGCTGATCAACAGCGAGCTGGCCGCCATCCGCAATCCGACGCCTCAGCCCACGCAGCGCGACGAGGCGTTCGCGCAGATGTTCGATGACGAACTGGATGCAGAGGGCCACTACGAGCCCTATGACGACTATCCCGTTCGCAAGCCGTCGCGGTTGCGCGGCGTGATGCTGATGGGTGGCGTCGCCGTGGTGGCGATCGTCGCCGTGGCCGGCGCCTCGACGCTGCTGCTCGGCGGCGGCGGCGTGGGGAGCTCGGGTGACGGGTCGCTGCTGATCAAGGCGGACGCCGAGCCCTACAAGATCGCGCCGGTCGATCCCGGCGGCAAGACGATCCCCAACCAGAACAAGGCCGTGTACCAGAAGGTGTCGGGCGTTTCCTCGGCGACCCCGCCGAAGCAGGAGGCGCTGGTGACCGCCATGGAAGAGCCGATCGACATCGCCGACGAGGACGATGCGCCCGTCGATTCGCTCCCAGGCGTCGAGGTGGGCGAGCAGATTCCGCTTCCGGGCAAGGAGACGGCCGAGGCGGCCAAGCCCAAGGCGGACGACGGCACCCTGCAGCCGCGCAAGGTGCGCACGCTCTCCGTTCGGCCCGACGGCACGCTGGTCGCTACCGAGGTTCCCGCCGCCGGCACCTCGCTGCTGACGGCCGCGACCTCTATGGAGGCGCATGCAGCGACGCTCGACCCCGTCGCCGGCATCGCGCCGCAGATGCCCTTCGGCATGGACCAGCCCGAGATCACCACCGCTTCGACCGCTCCCCAGCCTGTCGAAGCCGCCGCCGCTCCGGCCCCCGTGGAGGTGCCGGCCGCCGCTCCGGAGACGGCGCCCCAGCAGGTGGCGGCTCTGGAGGAAGCCCCGGCACCCGCCGACGCGTTCTTCGTGCAGATCGCCTCCCAGCCGTCGCAGGAGGCGGCGCAGCAGTCGCTGTCGAACCTCGGCAAGCGCTATTCCAGCGTCATCGGCGGTCGGAGCCTCGGCATCAAGTCGGCGGAAATTCCCGGCAAGGGCACCTACTACCGCGTGCGCGTGGCGACGGCATCCAGAAGCGAGGCGAACTCCTTGTGCGAAAGCCTGAAATCGGCCGGCGGCAGCTGCTTCGTGACGCGCTGACCCTCGGCGCCGCCGCGGCCCTCGGGGTCGGGGCGGCATGGCGCAGGACATTGGGTCCGGCAGACGAATACAAAGCTTCCACTTCCGGCAGGACGCGTGCGATGAGCGGATCGAAGGCCTGGATCTCGGGCTGCATCGGCCAACGGCTGAACGCCGACGAGCGCGCGTTCTTCGCGGACGAACGGCCGTGGGGCTTCATCCTGTTCGGACGCAACATCGGCGAGCCGCAGCAGGTGCGCGACCTTGTGGCCGAGCTGAAGGAGGTTCGCGGCGGCGAGCACGTTCCGATCCTGATCGACCAGGAAGGCGGCCGGGTCCAGCGGCTGCGACCGCCCTTCGCCCCGCGCTTTCCCCCGACGGCGGAGGTCGGGCGGGTCTATCTGGCGGACGAGGCGGCCGGGCGGCGCGCCGCTTGGCTTCAGGGCCGGCTTCTCGCCGACGATCTGCTGAACGGCTACGGCATCAACACCAACTGCATTCCCTGCCTCGACCTTCCCGCGCCGGGCTCGCATTCGATCATCGGCGACCGGGCCTACGGCGACCGTCCGGAGATCGTGGCCCTTCTCGGCCGCGCCGCCGCCACCGGTCTCGCCGCTGGCGGCGTTCTGCCGGTGATGAAGCACATCCCCGGCCATGGGCGCGCCGAAGCGGACAGCCATCTCGAACTGCCGACCGTGCGCGCCGGCCGGGCTGAACTGGAGGCGCACGATTTCCTGCCCTTCGCAGAGCTCGCCGACCTTCCTGCCGGCATGACCGCTCATATCCGCTTCGAGGCGCTCGATCCGGACCGACCGGCCACCCTTTCGCCGCGCGTCATATCCGGCATCATTCGCGGCACGCTGCGCTTCGACGGCCTTCTGATGAGCGACGACATGTCGATGAAGGCACTGCAGGGCGACATGGCGGACCTCGCGCGCGCCGCGATCGACGCAGGCTGCGACCTCGCGCTCCATTGCAACGGCGACATGACCGAGATGCGTGCCGTCGCTTCCGCCGTGCCCGAGCTGACGGGCGAGAGCCTGGCGCGCGCCGAGCGGGCAAGGGACGTCATCCGCTGCGGCCCGTCCGTGCCCGCCGACGAAGCGATGCGCGCCGAGTTCGCGGAGCTGTTAGGTCTCACGGCTTGAGCCCGCTCCCATGAGAGGTTAGGTCCGAAGGACGGGGAGGGTGATCCTCCCGTCCGGCGGAAGGATGGGCATGGCACAGACCGGCACGAGCGAGCGGCGGAGCGCCTCGGCGGAGGGCGCCGGCAGGACGGGCGTCAGTTTCGCGGCGGACCTCGAATTCCGCTCGGTCGGCTTCCGCGCCGGGCGCCGCGCGATCCTCTCCGGCATCGACCTGACCGTTCCCGCCGGGAGAATCCTCTGTCTTCTCGGCCCGTCGGGCTCGGGGAAGACCAGCCTTCTGCGAATCGCTTCCGGCATCGAGCGGCAGACGGAAGGGCAGGTGTTCATCGGCGGGGAAGAGGTGTCCGGTCCAGGCCGCTTCGTGCCGCCGGAGGGCCGGGGCGTCGGCTTGATGTTCCAGGACTTCGCGCTGTTTCCGCACATGACGCTGATCGACAACGTGCGCTACGGCCTGCGCGCCCTGCCGAAGGAGCAGCAGCGCCATACGGCCCTGTCCGCGCTGCGCCGGGTCGGGCTGGAGCGGCTGGCGGAAAGCTATCCCCACAATCTTTCTGGCGGCGAGCAGCAGCGCGTCGCCATGGCGCGCGCGCTGGTGCCCCGTCCTCAGGTTCTCCTTATGGACGAGCCGTTTTCCGGGCTCGACAGTCGCCTGCGCGACGAGATGCGGTCCGAGACGGTGGCGATCCTGCGCGAGACGCGCGCCACGGCGGTCATCGTGACGCACGACGCCGAGGAGGCGATGCGGCTCGGCGACCGGATCGCGCTGATGCGCGAGGGGCGGATCGTCCAGTACGGGACGGGACGCGACCTCTATCGTCGGCCGGTCGACCTCTTCACCGCAGGCTTCTTCTCCGAAATCAACGTCTTGCCGGGCGTGGTAAAGGCAGGGCGCGTGGTCGGACCTCTCGGTCCCGTCGCAGACTCGCCACGATCGAATGGCACGCTGGTCACCGTCGGACTGCGGTTGGAAGGTGTGCGCGTTTCGCCGGACGAGGGGGCGGTGCAGGCACGCGTGCTTTCGCGGCAGTTCGTGGGCAGAGCTGACCTTCTGTCCCTCGCCGTGGACGGCGTCGATCAGCGGATCAAGGCTCGTATCCGCCCGAACGACCTGCCGGACGGTGTGCATGAGGTCTTCGTATCCGTTGATCCGCAAGAAGCTTTCGTGTTTGAAGAGTCCAGCGGATCGGCTTGAACCGGATCTCGGGCGCAAGGCGCTCATAGGAGACTAGCATGGGTAGCTTCAGCATCTGGCATTGGCTCATCGTTCTGGCGGTGGTGCTGCTTCTCTTTGGCCGCGGCAAGATTCCGGAGCTGATGGGCGACGTTGCCAAGGGCATCAAGAACTTCAAGAAGGGCATGGCCGACGACGATGCGGCGACGGTCCAGGAGCGCCGCACGCTGGAAAACCGCGACGGCGAGCCGCTGGCGACCGAGACTCCCGTCGAGAAGTCGCGGATCTGAAGGCCATGGCGGCGCCCACGCGCCGCCATGCCTGATTCGACACCACCATGCTCGATATCGGTGGACTTGAACTCCTCGTCATCGCCATCGTGCTGATCGTGGTGGTCGGGCCGAAGGATCTTCCCAAGATGCTTCGGACCTTCGGCCGCATGACCACGCAGATGCGGCGCATGGCAGGCGACTTCCGCAAGCAGTTCGACGAAGCTCTCAACGAGGCCGAGCTGGACGAGCTGCGCAAGACCGCGCAGGACGTGCGCTCGCTCGACCCGCGCGAGAGCATCTCGAAGAACCTCAACCCGATCCGGGCCGTCGGCGACGAGATTCGCTCGACGCTGCGCGCTGCGACGGCGTCGCCGCCGCCTCGCGTTCCGCAGGCGGGCGAGCCGGCCGTGCCGGCCGAGCCGACGGTCGCGATGTCGTCCAACCCGGCAGGTGCAGCCGCATCCGCTCAGGTGGACATCGCGCCCGTCGCGCCGGCGTCCGATCCGCAGCCGGTCGAGGCACCGGCCGCTGCCCCAGTCAGACCCGAGGCGCCCGCGCGCGCTGGAGAGATTTCGTGAAGCGTTCGGAAGCCGACATCGAAGCCTCTTCCGCGCCGCTCATCGACCACCTCATCGAGTTGCGTCGACGCCTGATCTGGGCGATTGCCGGCTTCTTCGGGATGTTCCTGATCTGCTTCTTCTTCGCCAAGCAGATCTTCAATGTGCTGGTCGTGCCGTACCAAATCGCGACCTCTTGGGCCGGCATGGATCCCGCGTCGGTGGAGCTGATCTACACCGCGCCGCAGGAGTACTTCTTCACGCAGGTGAAGGTGGCGGCCTTCGGTGGCTTTTTCCTCGCCTTCCCGCTGATCGCCATTCAGGTCTACAAGTTCGTGGCGCCTGGCCTCTATCGGGACGAGCGTGCGGCGTTCATTCCGTTCCTCGTCGCGACTCCGCTCCTGTTCCTGCTGGGGGCGTTGCTCGTCTACTTCTTCTTCACCCCGATGGTGATGTGGTTCTTCCTGTCGATGCAGCAGACGGGCGAGGGGGGCGACGCGGCCATCCTGCTCCTGCCGCGCGTGTCGGAATACCTGTCGCTGATCATGACGCTGATCGTGGCCTTCGGGCTCGTGTTCCAGCTGCCCGTGATCTGCTCGCTTCTGGTACGTGCCGGCATGGTGACGACGGCCGGGCTGGCCGACAAGCGCAAGTATGCCATCGTCATCGCCTTCATCGTGGCGGCCGTGCTGACGCCCCCCGATCCGCTGTCCCAGATCGGCCTTGCGATCCCTGCGATCATTCTCTACGAGGTCTCGATCATCACGGCACGGTTGATCGAAAAGAAGCGAGCCGAGCGCCTGGCGGAAGCGGAAGCGCCTACGGAGTGACCCTCCGGCTCCGGTTCGCGTCGGCGCGGACTGGAGAGACATGCTCGACCTGAAATGGATCCGCGAGAACCCGCAGGCCTTGGACGAGGCGCTCGAGCGCCGAGGTGCTGCCGCCGCCTCGCCCGAGGTGCGCCGGCTCGACGAGGCGCGGCGCGAGCACCTCAAGGTCCTGCAGGAGTGGCAGAGCCGCCGCAACGAGGCGTCCAAGGAGATCGGCAAGGCCAAGGCCTCCGGCGACGCCGCCCGGGCCGACGCGATCATGGCCGAGGTCTCCGACCTCAAGGCGAAGATCCAGGACGGCGAGCGCGAGGAGCGTCGGCTTGACGAAGAGCTGAACGGCTTCCTCGCGACCCTGCCCAACGCCCCCTTGCCCGAGGTGCCGCGTGGCGCCGACGAAGCCGACAATGTCGAGGTCCGCCGTTCCGGTCAGCGCCCGGCCTTCTCCTTCAAGCCGAAGGAACATTTCGAGCTGGGCGAGGCGCTCGGCCAGATGGACTTCGACGCCGCCGCCCGAATGTCCGGCTCCCGCTTCACAGTGCTTCGCGGCAAGCTGGCTCGGCTGGAGCGCGCGCTCGGCCAGTTCATGCTCGACGTCCATACGAGTGAGTTCGGCTACGAGGAGGTGTCCCCGCCGCTTCTCGTACGAGACGACGCGCTCTACGGCACCGGCCAGCTTCCGAAATTCGCCGAGGATCTGTTCCGCACCACCGACGGCCGCTGGATGATCCCGACGGCCGAGGTGTCCCTCACCAATCTCGTGCGCGAGGCGGTGCTGGACGAGGCGTCCCTACCATTGCGCTTCACCGCGCTGACCCCGTCCTTCCGGTCCGAGGCGGGATCGGCGGGCCGCGACACCCGCGGCATGCTGCGCCAGCACCAGTTCTACAAGGCCGAGCTCGTCTCGATCACGACGCCGGAAACCTCGCTGGCCGAACACGAGCGGATGACCCGCGCCGCCGAGACGGTTCTGGAGCGGCTCGGCCTTCACTATCGCACGGTTGTCCTGTGCACCGGCGACATGGGCTTTTCCTCGCAGAAGACCTACGACATCGAGGTCTGGCTGCCCGGCCAGGACACGTTCCGCGAGATTTCGAGCTGCTCCGTCTGCGGCGATTTCCAGGCCCGGCGCATGAACGCGCGCTTCCGCCCGTCCGGCGAGAAAGTCGCGCCGCGCTTCGTCCACACGCTGAACGGCTCGGGCACCGCCGTCGGGCGTGCGCTCATCGCGGTGATGGAAAACTATCAGACCGAGGTCGGCGAGATCCGCGTTCCCGAGGTGTTGCGGCCCTATATGGGCGGGCTCGAGATCATCGGCCGGGAGTGACACGATGCGGATCCTTCTCACCAACGACGACGGGATCCACGCACCCGGTTTGAAGACGCTGGAGGCGATCGCGCGCCAGTTGTCGGACGATGTCTGGACGGTCGCGCCCGAGACCGACCAGAGCGGCCTGTCGCATTCGCTCACCCTGTCCTCTCCGCTGCGCGTGCGCCGGGAGGGGGACCGGCGCTTCGCCGTGACCGGTACGCCGACCGACTGCGTGATCATGGCGGCCAAGCATCTGATGCCGGAGGAGCCCGACCTCGTCCTGTCGGGCGTCAATGCCGGGCAGAACGTGTGCGACGACGTGAGCTATTCCGGCACGGTCGCCGGGGCGATCGAGGGCATGATGCTGGGCTATCGCTCGGTGGCGCTCAGCCAGAGCTTCCGGGCCGACGGCGCGCGCGAGCTGCAATGGGAGACGGCCGAGCGCCACGGCGCGGAGATCATCCGCAAGCTTCTGGCCGTCTCTGCGCCCGAGGGCACGCTGTTCAACGTCAACTTCCCGGCCGTCGCGCCGGAGGCCGTGAAGGGCACCAAGGTCACGCGGCAGGGCAAGCTCGACTACGCGCTTGGGATCGAAGAGCGCCAGGACGGACGGGGGCTGCCCTATTTCTGGCTGAAGTTCGGGCGCCAGTCCGGGCCGGAAATGGAAGGCTCGGACCTCGCCGCCCTGCGCGACGGCTTCATCTCCGTGACGCCGCTCCAGCTCGACCTCACGCACCACGCGCTGCGCGAGGAGATGCGGTCCGTCTTCTCGGCGGGCTGACGGCGCCATGGAGATGCCGGGGGATCGCGAAGGGCTCGCGGCGCTTCTGATGCGCGTGCGCTCGGAGGACTTCGTCGCCGGACGGTTGATGGAGGCGGTGGAGGCCGTTCCGCGGCGTCTCTTCGTGCCGGCCGACGTGGCCGACCCCTATGGCGAGCATTCGTTTCCGCTGCCCTGCGGCCAGACCATGCCGAGCGCGCGCACCGCCGTCAGGCTCGCCGCCGCGCTGCGGATCCAGCCGGAGCACCGCGTCCTCGAGATCGGGACGGGCAGCGGCTACGTCACCGCGCTCCTTGCCCGCCTCGCGCTGCATGTCGTCACGCTGGAGCGATACCGGACGCTCTCGAGCGCGGCTGCCGATCGCCTGCGCAACTGCTCGCTCAGCAACGTGACCCTTGTGCAGGAGGACGGGCGGGCGGGCTATATGGAGGCCGGGCCGTTCGACCGCATCGTCGTCCACGGCTGTTTCGACGAGCTGCCGAAGACCTTCGTCGAGCAGATGGCGTCCGGTGCCATGCTGGTTGCGCCGATCGGCCCCGGCGACGGCGAGCAGCAGGTCGTGCGCCACCACAAGCAGGGAAGCCGCTTCGAACTGACGCCGCTCTTTCCCATCCGACTTCAGCCTCTCGAAATCGGAAAAGCCTCCATCCTGTAAAGGAATAGCTCCTTTTTCCTGTCGCGCTTAACCGCCGGGTAACATTAACGCGGTTCAATGGGACAAGGTTGGCAAGGCATGGGGACTGAGATGCGCACGCACGTTATGCGGCTTTTCCGGCAGAGGCTCGTTCGGTCTGCCGCACTGGTGTCGGTGGTCTCCATCACCGCCGGCTGCAGCGCGGATGCGACGCGACTTCAGGACGGCTTCTACACGGGTGCGATCCCGAAGGCGCCGATCCAGAACACGCAGGTCGCCGCCGCTCCGGCCGCTCCGACCTATCAGGCTGAGCCGCAGCAGACCTACGCCGCCGTCGAGACCCCGGCCGTCAGCCGTTCGTCGCTGCCGCCCCCGCCGGCCTCGTCCTACGGCAACGCACCGACGGCCCCCTCGTCCTATCCCCCGCCGGCTCCGGTCCAGGCGGCTGCACCCGTCGGCCAGCCGCAGGTCGCGCAGACCTCCGTCTCTCGCGCCATGCCGGCCGCGCCGGCGGCTTCGTCCTCGCGCAGCGCCAGCGTCAAGGTCGAGCCGGGCGACTCGCTTCTCGGCATCGCGCGCCGCACAGGCGTCAGCGTCGCGGACCTCCGCGCCGCGAACGGCCTGAGCGGCGACAATATCCGCATCGGCCAGACCCTCGTGGTGCCGGGCGGCTCGGCGCCGGCCGCGGCATCCAACACCCGCGTGGCCTCTCTCGGCGCTCCGCCGACGACTCTCCAGGCCCAGGCCGCCGCCATTCCGGCGCCGCGCTCGGCGCCGGCCAACCGTCCGGCGGCTGCCGCGCCAGCCGCGGCTCCGGCTGCCGCTGCGCCCGCCCATGCCGCGACGGCGCAGAGCCCCAAGCCCTACCAGCCGGCGACCGCCGCTGCGCCGGCGGCTGCGGCTCCTGCCGCTCCTGCCGCGCCCAAGGCGAGCGACACGGCCGTTGCCGCCGCCGCGCCGGCCGCGCCCACCACCGTCGCCAAGGAAGAGGCCAAGGAAGAGGCCTCGCTGGCGCCCGCCTCCACCGGCATCGACCAGTTCCGCTGGCCGGTCCAGGGCCGGGTCGTCAAGAACTTTGGCGACAAGGTCGGCTCACGCCGCAACGACGGCCTCAACATCTCCGTACCGCGTGGCACCCCGATCAAGGCGGCCGAGAACGGCGTCGTGATCTATGCCGGCGAGGGGCTCAAGGAGTTCGGCAAGACCGTGCTCGTGAAGCACGACAACGGCCTCGTGACCGTCTACGGCCATGCCGACGACATCCTCGTGCAGCGCGGCTCGACCGTGAAGCGCGGCCAGGAGATCGCGAAGGCTGGCATGACGGGCGACACCGACGCACCTATGCTGCACTTCGAGGTGCGCAAGGACTCGTCGCCGGTCAACCCGATGACCTACCTGCGCTGAGCGCGCGACAGACGACGGTTCGAAAAGGCCCCGGCGTTCAGCGTCGGGGCCTTTATCGTTCAAGGGTCAGATGTCGAGCCGGTGGCCGAGCCGGCCGGCAAGGTCCTGCACGAACTGGTAGGCGACGCGGCCCGAGCGGTTACCGCGCGTCGTGGACCATTCCAAAGCCTCGGCCCGGAGCGCCTCGGCGTCGATGGCGATCCCGGCCTGCCGGACATAGCCCGCGATCATCGCGAGATAGTCGTCCTGCGAGCACTTGTGGAAGCCGAGCCAGAGGCCGAAGCGGTCGGACAGCGACACCTTCTCCTCCACAGCCTCGCCGGGATTGATGGCGGTCGACTGCTCGTTCTCCATCATGGTGCGCGGCAGGAGATGCCGGCGGTTGGAGGTCGCATAGAAGAGGACGTTGGCCGGGCGCCCCTCGACGCCGCCGTCCAGCGCGGCTTTCAGCGACTTGTAGCTCGTGTCGTCGTGGTCGAAGGACAGGTCGTCGCAGAACAGCAGAATCTGGAACGGCTGCGCGCGCAGGACATGCATCAGGCCGGGCAGGTGGTCGATGTCCTCGCGGTGGATCTCGATCAGCTTCAGCGGCCGGTCGCCGGTTCCCGCCTCCCGGTTGGTCCATTCGTGCGCGGCCTTCACCAGCGACGACTTGCCCATACCCCGCGCGCCCCAAAGGAGCGCGTTGTTGGCTGAAAGACCGGCGGCGAAGCGACGGGTGTTCTCCAGCAGGATTTCGCGCGAGCGGTCGATGCCGCGCAGGAGCTCGACCGGCACCCGGTTGACCTTCGGCACCGGCTGCAGCGTCGTCGGCGGCTGGAACACGAAACAGTCGGCGCGGGCGAGGTCGGCGGCGGGCAGGGGGGTGGGGGCCAGGCGGTCCAGCGCATCCGCGATGCGACGCAGGAGAACGAGCTGGGTGTCTTCGGTCGAGGTCACAGTCTCGCTATGTCCTTATGGTGCCGACGAAACGGAGTCCGGCGCCCCGTCCGCTCATGTTGCAATCGGGCGGACCGTTCGTATATTGCGGCCGACTTGTGAAGGGCGCCATCGCCCGTTTCCGTTCTGCCCAAGGAGTAGTTGATGTTCGTCACGACGGCTTTCGCCCAGACCGCCGCCGCAGCCGGGGGGCCGGAGAGCATCCTCATCAGCATCCTGCCGTTCATCGCGGTCTTCGCGATCATGTATTTCCTGATCATCCGCCCGCAGCGTTCGGCGGCCAAGAAGCGCGACGAGATGCTCCGCAACATCCGCCGCGGCGACACGGTGGTGACGGGCGGCGGCATCATCGCCAAGGTGACGAAGGTGATGGAGAACGGCGAGCTCGAGGTGCAGATTTCGGAGCAGACTAAGATCCGTGTGCTGCAGTCCATGATCGCCGACGTGCGGACAAAGGGCGAGCCCGTCGCGGCCAACACGAAATAACCACTTTCGGGGTTGCATTCGGAAGGCCGGGACGACCGGTCTTCTCCTAGCCGATCCGCCTGAGGGCGGTAGCGGGCGAGGGCTTCGGGCTTCTCGCCCCTCGTCATGAGTCGAGGACGTCATGCTTCACTTCTCCCGCTGGAAAACCGTCCTCATCTGGCTCGCGGTGGTCGCTGGCGTCCTGTTCGCGATGCCGAACCTCCTGACCCAGGCGCAGCGCGACGCGCTGCCCGGCTTCCTGCCCGACCGGCCGATGACGCTCGGCCTCGATCTGCAGGGCGGATCCTACGTCCTTCTCGAAGTGGACCGCGCCTCGCTGGTCAACGACCGGCTGCAGGGTCTGCGCGACGACGTGCAGCTCTCTCTCCGCAACGCCAATGTGGGCTTCGCGAATCTGACTGAGCGGGACGGCGGCATCGAGTTCACCCTGCGCGATCCGACGCAGGGCGCGGCGGCCCGTACAGCTCTGCAGAACCTGACCTCGCCCGTTTCCACCAGCCTTCTCGCCGGCGGCTCCGTCACCGAGACGGACCTCGTCGAGCCGCAGCCCGGCTCTTTCCGCCTCACGCTGACCGACGCCGGAATCAATTACCGCCTCTCGACCGCCGTGGCGCAGTCGATCGAGGTGGTGCGCCGTCGCGTCGACGAACTCGGCACCACCGAGCCGGTCATCCAGCGCCAGGGCCTCGACCGCATCATGGTGCAGGTGCCGGGTCTCCAGGATCCCGCCCGCCTCAAGGCGTTGCTCAACCAGACCGCGCGCCTGACCTTCCGCCTGGTCGACATCAACAATTCGCCGGAGGCCGTGAAGGCGGGGCAGCAGCCCGTCCCGGCCGGATCGGAGCTTCTGGAGACCAACGATACGCCGCCGGTGCCCGTGCTGGTGCAGCGGCAGGTGATGATCTCCGGGGAGAACCTGACCGACGCCCAGGCCGGATTTGACCAGCAGACCAATCAGCCGGTGGTCAATATCCGCTTCGATTCGCGCGGCGCGCAGCGCTTCGGCGAGGTGACGCAGCAGAATGTCGGCCGGCCCTTCGCCATCGTCCTTGACGACAAGGTTCTGTCCGCGCCCAATATCCGCGAGCCTATCCTCGGGGGCCAGGCTCAGATCTCGGGCAACTTCACGGTTCAGTCGGCCAACGATCTCTCGGTGCTACTGCGCGCCGGCGCGCTGCCCGCGACGCTCGACATCATTGAGGAGCGGACGGTCGGACCCGGCCTCGGAGCCGATTCGATCGCCGCCGGCCAGAACGCCGGCATCATCGGCGGCGTCTTCGTCATCGCCTTCATGTTCATCGCCTACGGCTTCCTCGGCATCATCGCGAATATCGCGCTGCTGGTGAACGTGATCATCCTCGTCGCGCTCCTGTCGGTGCTGGGCTCGACGCTCACGCTGCCCGGCATCGCCGGCATCGTGCTGACGATGGGCATGGCGGTCGATTCGAACGTCCTGATCTACGAGCGCATCCTGGAGGAGCGGCGAAACGGGCGATCCGTCATCCAAGCCATCGATGCGGGCTTCAACAAGGCGCTCGGCACGATCATGGACGCCAACGTCACCACGCTGATCGCGGCCGTGATCCTGTTCTTCCTCGGCTCCGGCCCGGTGCGCGGCTTTGCCGTCACGCTGGCGCTCGGCATCTTCACCACCATCTTCACCGCGCTGACGCTGACGCGCTGGATGGTCGCCTTCTGGGTGAAGAAGCGTCGTCCGAAGGAGGTGCCGAAGGGCTGGGTGTCCTTCGTGCCGCACGGCACGAACATCCGCTTCATGGCGATCCGCAAATGGGCCTTCGCCATCACGATCGGCCTGTCGCTGGTCTCGATCGGCAGCCTGTTCGTCGGCGGTCTCAACTTCGGCATCGACTTTACCGGCGGTACGGTGCTCGAGGTCCGCTCGAAGGCTCCCGAAGCAGATGTCGCACGGATCCGCCAGGATCTCTCGCCCATCGTCGAAGGCGACGTTCAGGTCCAGGAGTTCGGTTCCGCGCGCGACGTTCTCATACGCTACGCCGTGCAGGAGCAGGATGCCCAGACGCCGCAGGCGAGCGTCAACGCCGTTCGTACGGCGCTGGAGGCGGACTACACGTTCGAACGCGTCGAGGTCGTCGGGCCTACCGTTTCCGGCGAACTGGCCTGGGCCGCGATCGTGGGCGTCGGCGCGTCGCTTCTGGCGATCGCGGCCTATGTCTGGGTTCGCTTCGAGTGGCAGTTCGCCATTGGCGCGCTGCTGGCGACGGCTCACGACGTGGCCATGACGATGGGCTTCCTCGTCGTGACGCAACTCGAGTTCAACCTGACGTCGATCGCGGCGCTTCTGACCATCGTCGGCTACTCGCTCAACGATACGGTCGTCGTGTTCGACCGCATCCGCGAGAACCTCCGCAAGTACAAGAAGATGCCGATCTCGGAAATCATCGATCGCTCTCTGAACGAGACGCTGTCGCGAACAATCCTAACCGCAGTGACGCTGGTGCTCGCGCTCGTCGCGCTCTACGGGTTCGGCGGCGACGTGATCCGTGTCTTCGTGGCACCGATGCTGGCGGGCGTGCTGGTGGGCGTCTACTCCTCGATCTTCATTGCGGCACCTGTCCTGATCTACTTCAAGCTTCGACCGGAGATGATCCGCGGCGGCGATCAGAAGGAAGCCGTCGAAGGCGAAAAGACTCGCATCGGCAACACGCCCCGGGCCGGGCAGGCCTGAGGTGAGCAGCGAAATTCGCGACGCGCACTATCCGCGTCGTGCCCCGATCGACGCCTACGGCAATGGCGGGTTCCGCTTCGCCGACATGTCGCATCGCGGCTCGATCCTCTGCCTGCCGTCCGGCATCTACGGCTGGACGGCGACCGAGGAGCAGCCATTCTCCGGCGAGCGGCTCATGAAGGTGCTGGACGAGGCGGACGACATCCGCTTCCTCCTGTTCGGCACGGGCAAGGACATCCGTCGCCCGCCTGCCGCGCTTCTGGCGCGTCTGCGCGAACGTGGCATCTCCTGCGATCCGATGTCCACGGGCGCCGCCGTGCGCACTTTCAACATCATGCTGCTCGAAGGGCGGCCGGTCGCAGCGGCTCTCGTGGCGGTGGAATGAGCGGCGCCTCGGCGCACGCCGCCGCCTATGCCGAATGCGCCCGCATCGTGCAGGAAGGCGACCCGGACCGGGCTGTCTCCGTCGGCTTCGCCTCCGCCGACCGGCGGGACGGACTCTGGGCGCTCTACGCCTTCGCGCTGGAGACGGCGCGCGTGCGCGACCATGTCAGCCAGCCGCTGCCCGGCGAGATCCGTCTCCAGTGGTGGCGCGACCGGCTGAACGCCGACGAGACGGAGGCCGAGGCGGCAGGGCAGGGCTCTCCGGTGGCGACGGCGCTGATCGACACGGTGCGCCGCTACGACCTGCCGCTCGACGCGTTCGATCGCTATCTCGACGCGCGGATCTTCGATCTCTACGCCGATCCGATGGGAAGCCGGACCGACTTCGAGGCCTATGCCGGCGAAACGCAGTCCGCCATCGTGATGTTGGCCGCTATGGTCCTCGACCGTGCGGAGGCGCCGAAGGTCGCGGACGCCGCAGGCCATGCTGGCGTCGCCGCCTGCGCCGCCCTCACGGTGCGTGACGTGGAACGCCATCGTTCGCGCCATCAGGTCTTCGTGCCGGCGGATATTCTGGCCGCGACCGGGCTCGACGCGTCGGGCTGGCTGGCGGGCGGAGCGAAGGCCCATCCCGCTGAAAGAGCCATGTTCGCCTATGGCCGCGAGCACCTGGCCCAGGCCGAGGCGCAGATCCCCCGTCTTCCACGCTCGGTTCGCGCCGCTCTCCTGCCGGCCCTGTTTGCCGCGCGGGGGCTCGACCAGAAAGGCGAAGGTCGAGGGGAGGCGATCCGTCGCCTCTGGTTCTACTGGCGGACGATGCGGCGCTGAAGCGCCGCCGTGGAGTGTCCGACGTGAGATTCACCCTGTCCCGCCCGGTTCGTCTCCTTCGATCTCTTGCCTTGCGCGCTGGACAGGCGACCTATCGGTTTCCCGCCGCCGCCGCGGCGATCTGCGTGGTCGCCGCCATCGCCAATTGGGCCGTCGCCTTCGATCTCGAATCGACCGACCCTTGGGCACGCGCGCTGCTCGCGCTGACGGCCGGCGCGGCGGCCTCCGTTGCCGCCACGCTGTTTGCGGAAAGTCGGGGCGCTGGGCTGGGTGCGGCGCGGCTTGCGGGCTGTTTCGGGCTGGCACTCCTTGGCGCGGCGGTCGGATTCGCGCATCCGTTCCTGCTGACCGGGCCGGCGCTGACGATCGCCATCGTCGCGGCGGTGCCGCTGGCGCCCTTCGTGGGGCGGGGCTCCTCACGCGCCTTCTGGGACTTCACGCTGTGGACGGCGCTTGGCGCAACACTCGGCTGGCTGTCGGTGCTGATCTTCCTGCTCGGCTTCACCGCCATTTTCGAGATGATCCGCACCCTCTTCGGGGTCGGTCTCGGGGGCGACGCCTATGCGCACCTCTTCACGACCGGGCTGACCCTCGTGGGGCCGCTTTTCGCTCTGGGGCGCATTCCCCATCCCGACGAAACGCCGGCGGAGGACCGTGCGAGCGAGCGGCTGGAGCGCGCCGTGCGGCCGCTGTTCGAATGGGTCACGGCGCCGCTGGTCCTGGCGGCGGGCGTAATCATCCACGTCTACGCCGCGCGGATCGTTCTGACAGGCGACGTGCCGACCAACGAGATCGGCTGGATCGTCCTTCTTTATTCCGGCTTCATGCTCTCGCTGCGGGTCGGGCTCGAGCCCTATCTAGCCGACCTTCCGCACCCGGCACGCTTCTTCGCGCGGTTCTGGGCCACCATGCTTGTCGTTCCGCTCGCGCTTCTCGGCTATGCGCTGGCGCTACGCGTCGGCAGCGAGGGCTGGACGATCGAGCGTTACTTCTCCGCCGTCTACGGGCTCGCGGCAGCGATCGCGGTCTTCCTTCAAGTCCTGCCGAGGACGCGGGGGGATATTCGCGCGATCGTCGCGATAGCGCCGATCCTTCTGGTGCTCTCGACCTTCGGCCCTTGGGGTGTCGCCGACACGGTCGGGCGAAGCCAGACGGCGTTGATCGTCCTCCGCCACGGCAGCGTCCTTGAACGCGGGCCGGAAGCGACGCGCGGCCTGGACGGCGCCGCACGGGCCGAACTCCAGTCACGGATCGGCGCGATCGAGGACGTGGCCGAAGAAGAGCGACTGGCTCAAGTGCTCGGCGCCTTTGCCGGCGTCGGACCCGCCGAACGGTTGGCGGATCTCCGCCGCGCCCTCGACGCCGCCGCGGTGGCGGAGGCAAAGACCGTGCAGGAGCGGGATCAGAGCTTCTCGATCGAGGAGGCCTGGGACACCGGCGGCTTCGACCGCATGCTCGCGCCGATCAGCGCTTCGGCCCATGCGGGCGACGCGGTGCCGCCGACCAGCCTCGATGGCGGCGAGCTCGTCGTCACCTATCGCGGCCGGACCGATCGGTTCGCTCTCGCAGCCGCACTGGAAGCGGCCCCTCGTGACGAGGGAGCCACCTTGCCGATGCTGGTTCTGGACCTTCGCTCCGCGGAGGGGCGGGATATCCGGTTGCGCGTGACCCATGCACGCTGGAACGCGGCCGGCCAACCGGTCCTCGTCCAGGGATGGCTCGCCCTTCGCCACGGCGAATGGGCCGGCCCCTGAAACCTATTCCGCGGCGACCGGCAACGCGTCGCGTTCGCCCGCGAGCCAGGCCGAGAAGTCGCTCAGCGCCCGGCGCGACAGGGCGCGCTTCTTGGCGATCGTCTTCTCCTTGCCGCGCAGGCGCTTGCCCTCTTCGCGTGGCACTTCGACCGGCGGAAACAGGCCGAAATTGACGTTCATCGGCTGAAAGGAGCGCTTGCCGCCCTCTTCCTCGGTCGCCAGGTGGCCGCCGGTGATATGGGCGAGAAGCGCGCCCATGGCCGTCGTCGGCGGGGGCGGCGCGGCCGGGCGGCCAAGCGCCTCGGCTGCAGCGAACCGGCCGGCCATCAGGCCGACGGAGGCGGACTCGACATAGCCCTCGCAGCCCGTGATCTGTCCGGCGAAGCGCAGCGAAGGCCGGCTCCGAAGGCGCAGCGTGCCGTCGAGCAGCGTCGGCGAATTGAGGTAGGTGTTTCGATGAAGGCCGCCGAGCCGGGCGAACTCGGCGTTTTCCAAGCCAGGAATGGTGCGGAAGATGCGCACCTGTTCGGCGTATTTCAGCTTCGTCTGGAAGCCGACCATGTTGTAGAGCGTGCCCAGCGCATTGTCCTGGCGGAGCTGCACGACGGCGTAGGCCTTGACGGTCGGCTCGTGCGCGTTGGTCAGGCCCATCGGCTTCATCGGCCCGTGGCGCAGCGTCTCCGGGCCGCGCTCGGCCATCACCTCGATCGGCAGGCAACCGTCGAAATAGGGCGTGCCCTCCCACTCGCGGAACTCGGTCTTGTCGCCTGCCACGAGCGCGGCGACGAAAGCCTCGTACTGTGCCCGGTCCATGGGGCAGTTGACGTAGTCCTTGCCGGTGCCGCCCGGTCCGACCTTGTCGTAGCGCGACTGGAACCAGGCCTTGTCCATGTCGATCGAGTCGAAATGGACGATCGGGGCGATCGCGTCGAAAAAGGCGAGGGCGTCGGCGCCCGTTTCGGCCCGGATCGCCTCGGCAAGGCTTTCGGCCGTGAGGGGGCCGGTGGCGACGATGGTGCGACCCCATTCGGCGGGCGGCAGCGTCGCAACTTCCTCTCGCACCACGCTCACCAGCGGATGGGCGTCGAGCGCGGCCGTCACCGCGTCGGCGAACCCGTCGCGGTCCACCGCCAGCGCGCCGCCGGCCGGTACCTGGTTCGCATCGGCGCAGCGCATGATCAGGGAGCCGGCCAGCCGCATCTCGGCATGGAGCACGCCGACGGCGTTGGTCTCGGCGTCGTCGGAACGGAAGGAGTTGGAACAGACCAGTTCGGCCAGCGCGTCGGTCTTGTGCGCGTCGGTGCCGCGGGTGCCGCGCATCTCGTGCAGGATGACGGGAACGCCGCTCTGCGCCAATTGCCAAGCGGCTTCGGAACCGGCGAGGCCGCCGCCGACGATGTGGATGGGATCGTGTGTCATGCGGCTTGATAGCACCGGCCGGCCGTGCACGGAACACCCACAAAGAACAACACCCGCCGGGGGAGGACCGGCGGGTGTCGTTTGGAAGCCTGCGGATGGGAGGAGGAGACCGCAGGCTCGGATCCGCTCGGGCCCTTTGGGAGGAGGATGGGCCTTCGCGAAAGCGGAATTCTATCTCAGCGCGTCGCCTGGCGGGCCAGTTCGCGGATGTCCGAACGGGCGATGCCGAGATCGGACAGCTCGCGGCTGGAAAGACGGTTCAGCTCCGCGCAGGTCTCGCGGTAACGACGCCAGTTGTTGTAGGAGCGAACGATGTTCATCTTTTTGCCAAAGGCTCGGTGGTTGTCGTGGAGAAGCGAAACCTCAGTGCGTCGCTTCGATGAGGTGAATATAATCGGTTGAAGCGCCGGCAGTTACACCCTTGGCTGCATGGCAGCCCTGCGATTGGTGCAATGCACAATCGCGTTCATGCGCGCCGCCTTCGTGTTTCATTAACGCTTGGTCAACATTGTCTTGCTTGGGGCCAGCCGTCGTTCCCCGCAGAAGGGCGAGGCAAGTGCAATGCAGCAACTCGGGCCAAGCCGAAACAGCGCTCGATCTTTTCGCCGTGGCGGTCACAAGGATCGAATGATATAGAGGCGCCCGTCCGCTTCCTCGCCCGAAGCGTGGCGGTTGCGGGTGTGGCGAAACTGGTAGACGCACTAGATTTAGGTTCTAGCGCCAAAAGCGTGGGGGTTCGAGTCCCTCCACCCGCACCATCCTTGTTCCAGCCCTGCTGTACGCGAAGCCAAGATGTTTGGCGCCTCCTTTTCGAGCCTCCGCGCCGGACAGGTGGCGATCCTCCGCGATCGTTCTGCGACGATCGTCGTTTATCGGCGTTGAAATGCGAAAGGAATTTTCAACTAGAGCTTGCGTTACATCGCCTCTGGCGCGTATTTCCATCCCGACATCCTGTGGGGGGCGATATGCAGAGGGTAGGCGAGGGCCGCTTCGAGCCTTTGGACGGACTGCGCGGAATCGCGGTTCTGGCGGTTCTGGCCTGCCATACGTCCAACATTCCGGAGGCGGGGCGGATCGGCGTCGATCTGTTCTTTGTTCTCAGTGGGTTTCTCATCACCGACATCATCGCCCGCGGCTATGACGACGGCCCCACGCGCTTCTTTCCAGGCTTCTTCAAGCGGCGCTTCTTTCGTCTCTACCCGGCGCTCATCCTCGCCTGTCTTCTTTATGCCGGCCTGGCGACCGCCTTCCCATGGTTCGACGGGGACGCGCCGCGATCGGTCGCCGCCTCGCTGATGATGGTGTCCAACTACACCCAGGCGGCGGGTCTCGGCTTCCCGACCGGCTTCGGCCACACATGGAGCCTGGCGACGGAATGGCAGTTCTATCTGCTCTGGCCGGTCGTCTACTTCGCGGTGAGATCCTGCGGCGGGGGCACGCGGGCGCTTCTGGCGACCCTGGCGGTCGCCGTCGTCGGCGTCTGGACGTCGCGCTACGCCACCCACGACACGATCTGGAACTGGCGGTCGCTCGACGCGCGGGGCGACGGTCTTCTCTACGGCTGCATGATCGCCGTCACCCTTCGCGCCGTCCCGTCGTTCAAGCTGCCGGCGACGGTGACCTGGGCCGCCACGGCAGGCTTCGCCTGCGCCCTGTTCGTCCCCTCGACCTGGGAGCACTACTGGTCCAACGCGATCTCGGCCGTCTTGATCCTCGGCGTGATCGGCGGTTCCGCGACGACGCTGAACGATGCCCTGTCCCTGCCGGCGTTGACCTATCTCGGGCGCATCTCCTACGGTCTCTACCTCTATCACTTCCCGCTGGCCGCGATCTTCTATGTCGCGGGTTTCGGGCCGCTGGAGAACTTCGTGCTGACGGCCGGCATCTCCGTTCCCCTATCGATGCTGTCCTGGCGCTTCCTGGAGCGGCCGATCCTCGAGCTGACCCGCGGCAGGGGGCGGGGCGGCTCGGCCGGGCTTCGCGAAGCGAGCGCATCGAACTGACCCGCACGAAGCGTGCGGTGCCGCACGGACACGCGCGCGCTCGGCGGGCATAGCCCCTTGATCCCCTAGGCCCCCTCAACTAAAAGGCGCCGATGGCCGGGTGGCGGGTATGCAGTCCGCCTGACTGCGGCGTGGCGGGGCTGGTTCCCCGGCCCGCGCCAGAGCGGCAACAACGAAATTCAATCAGGATCGGCGGCGGGATCGAACGGTCGCCGGTCGAGACCATGAAGGGTTGACGATGCAGGTTAGGGAAACCAAGGCCGAAGGCCTGAAGCGCGAGATCGAGATCGTCGTGCCGGCGTCCGATCTGGAAGCGCGGCTGCAGACCCGCCTCTTCGAGATCAAGGACCAGGTCAAGCTCAAGGGCTTCCGCCCCGGCAAGGTGCCGATGAGCCACATGCGCAAGTCCTATGGCCGCTCGGTCATGGCCGAGATCGTCAACCAGATCATCAACGACACGCCGCGTTCGGTGATCGCGGAGCGCAACGAGCGCTCGGCCATGATGCCCGAAATCCAGATGACCGAGGACGAGGGCGAGGCCGAGAAGGTCCTGCGCGGCGAGAGCGACTTCCGCTTCACCGTCGCCTACGAGACCCTGCCGACCTTCGACCTGAAGGAGACGGACGGCATCAAGATCGAGCGTCCGGTGGTCGAGATCGCCGACGAGGAGGTCGAGGAGCAGGTGAAGCGCATCGCCGAGAGCGCGCGCACCTTCCAGCCCAAAGACGGCGCGGCCGAAAACGGCGACCGCGTCACCATGGACTTCGTCGGCAAGGTCGACGGCGAGGCGTTCCAGGGCGGTTCGGCCGAGGATTCCAACCTCGTGCTCGGCTCGGGCCAGTTCATTCCGGGCTTCGAGGACCAGCTGGTCGGCGTAAAGGCCGGCGACGAGAAGCAGGTGAACGTGACGTTCCCCGCCGACTACGGCGCCGCGCATCTCGCCGGCAAGGACGCGGTGTTCGACGTGACCGTGAAGGCGGTCGCCGCGCCGGACGCGATGGAACTCGACGACGAGATGGCCAAGAAGCTCGGCCTCGAGTCGATCGCCCGCCTGCGCGAGATCGTGCGCGGCCAGATCGAGAGCCAGTTCGGCCAGGCGACGCGCCAGAAGGTGAAGCGCCAGCTTCTCGACCAGCTCGACGCCGAGTACTCGTTCGAGTTGCCGGAGAAGCTCGTCGAAGCCGAGTTCAACAACATCTGGAACCAGGTGTCGCGCGAGCTCGAGCAGAGCGGCAAGACCTTCGAGGACGAGGACACGACCGAGGAAAAGGCGCGCGCGGAGTACCGCAAGCTCGCCGAGCGGCGCGTCCGTCTCGGCCTCGTCCTTTCGGAGATCGGCGAGAAGGCCGGCGTCACCGTGTCGGACGAGGAACTGCAGCGCGCGGTGATCGATCAGGTCCGCCAGTATCCCGGTCAGGAGCAGCAGGTCTACGATTACTTCCGCAAGACGCCGGAGGCGATCCAGAGCCTGCGCGCGCCGATCTACGAGGAGAAGGTGGTCGACCACCTCCTCGCCACGGTCGACGTGACGGACAAGACCGTCACCAAGGAAGAGCTGATGAAGGACGACGAGGAAGAGTTGTCCTCGGCCGCCTGAGGCTTCCTGCATCGAGATTTCGAAGGCCGCCCCTCGGGGCGGCCTTTTTTGTTCGCATCTGCGAAGAGATTCGCGCGGATGCCATGGCATCGTCGCATCCGGACTCTAGTTCGGCAGGTGAATCGACCGGGCGCCTCGACTGCGGCCGACCTTCGCCCAGCCATGCCTCCCACGGACCGGAGCTTCATGATCCGACACACCGTTGTCCGAGTGCCGCTTCTGGCGCTTCTTCTCTTGTTCGCCTTCCTGATCGGCGGCGGAACAAGTTCTGCCCAAACGAACCTCCTGCCAAGCATTTCGCCAGCGGAGACCCCGCAGGCCGAAGCGGACGCCCCGTCCGAGCAGCAGCGACAGGAACTCGACGATCTCATTCGGATCCTCGAAACCGAAGAGACGCGAAACCGGCTGATCGAATCTCTCAAGGCCACAGCCTATCAGCCGACGGCCCAAGCGGCACAGGGCGGCGAGACGTCGGTGTTGGCAGCCGAGGGAGACCTCGCCAACTCCGTGCCGGCGCATCTGGCGAGCTACACGCGCTCGGCGGTCGCGGCCGTTCAGCAGGGAGCGAACGAGGTGGGCGCCCTTGCGACCCAGGCCGGTTATTTTCTGTCCGGCGCCACCCACATCAACCTGCCGCGGGTGTGGAGCGCCATCCTGCCGGTGTCCACCATCGCCTTCGCGACGCTCCTGTCGCTTGGCCTCCTGTCGATCCTTCGGGCGCGTTTCGCGCGCTGGCTCGGATCCAAGGCAAAGCCCAAGGCGCCCGTCCTGCGCCTGGCGCTGGCTGCCGGCGCGATGCTGGCCGACGCCCTGACGGTGATCCTCGCGGCGGCGGCGGGCCACGCCACCTCGCTGTTCCTGACGGGCGGGCCTCCGGACATCAACGAGGCGCTGTTCCTGAACGCCTTCGCGCTGACGGAGCTGATCAAGGTGGGCCTTGCCGCCTTCGTCTCGCCGCACGTCCCCGCGCTACGACTGACCCCATTCAGCGACGGTCAGGCGCGCTACTGGTATCGGCGCCTCGCGCTCGTCATCACCCTCCTCGGCTACACGTTCCTGTTCGTGGCGCCGGTCGTGCAATCCATCTCCAGCTTCGTAGCCGCCAACGCCGTGCGGTTCCTGGTCGTAACGGCCTCGTTCCTGTTCACGCTCTGGCTGATCCTCGCCAATCGCGAGCGGGTGAAGGCAAGGCTGCAGCGCTCCTATCGCGAGGGCGCCCGCAACCCGCAGGCGCGCTTCTACCATCTCCTTGGCACGGTGTGGTGGCTACTCGGCGCGTCCTTCGTCACGGCGCTCTTCGCCCTGTGGATCTCGAGCCCGCGCAACGGCTTCCAGTTCATGCTCGGCGCGTCCCTGATTTCCGTCGCGGCGATGGCGGTCGGAGGGCTGGTCGTCTCGATCCTGACCAAGGTGATCGCGCGGGGGATCCGCGTGTCCACGGCCACGCGGGAGCGGTTTCCGCTTCTGGAGCGCCGGATCAACTCTTTCATCCCGAAGATGCTTCTCGTTCTGCGGGTCATCACGATCGGGGTGGTTGTCGGTGTGATCCTCGATGCCTGGTCCATCATCGAGCTCGACAGCTTCGCCTCCAGCCAGCTCGGTCAGCGCTTTTCAACCGGTCTCGTCGGCGCGCTAGTGATCCTGACCGTCGGCTTCGCGATCCATCTCGTGTTCTCGTCCTGGGTCGAATACCGGCTCAATCCGAATTTCGGCTCGGTGCCGACGGCGCGCGAGCGCACGCTGCTCTCCTTGTTCCGGAATGCCCTGACCATCGCTCTGGCGCTGATCGTGCTGATGCTGGTGCTCTCGCAGATCGGCATCAACATCGCGCCGCTCCTGGCCGGCGCCGGCGTCGTCGGCCTCGCAGTCGGCTTCGGCGCGCAGAAGCTGGTGCAGGACATCATCACCGGCGCCTTCATCCAGATCGAGAACGCGCTCAACGAAGGCGACGTCGTGCAGCTCGGCGGGGTGTCGGGCGTCGTGGAGAAGCTAACGATCCGCTCGGTCAGCCTGCGCTCGGTGGACGGGACCTACCACCTGATCCCGTTCTCTTCCGTGGATCAGGTCGCCAACATGACGAAGGATTTCTCGCATTTCGTCGCCGATGTGTCCGTTGCCTACCGCGAGGACGTTTCCGAGGTGAAGGCGCTGATGCAGGAAGCCTTCCAACGCGTGCGCGAAAGCGGCGAGGGCGTCAGCATCATTGCCGACTTCGAGATGCTGGGCGTCGAGATGCTGGGTGACAACGCGGTGGTCATTCGGGGCCGGATCCGCACGCTTCCCGGCAAGCAATGGGGCGTCGGCCGGCTCTACCGGGAGTTCATCAAGCGCCTGATGGACGAACGCGGCATCGAAATCCCGTTCCCGCAGACGACGGTCTGGTTCGGCGAGACGAAGGCGCACGACGCCCCGCCACTTCGGGTCGCCGGCCTCGAAGCGCCGGTCGTCGAGGCCGCGGGGAGGGGCGAGGCGCGATCGTCGCAGGACCGCCGACGACTGAGCGACAACGAGATCCAGGTCGTCACGCGCAACCCCGACGGTACGATGATCCCGCCCGACCCGAAGGACGACGACGGCGACGAAGGGGATCCTTCACGATGAATCCGGCCTGCCTGCGCGGAGCTTTCCCCGTGCCGATGGCGCTGCTTGCGCTGGCCGCCCCGCGCACCCTATCTAGGCAAGCGAAGTAACGAAGCCCGATTCGACCGGCAAGCCGCCGGCCGGCCCCCCTTCACGAGAGACCACCATGAAGCATCCCGTCGAGACCATGATGAACCTTGTTCCGATGGTCGTCGAGCAGACGAACCGGGGCGAGCGGGCCTATGACATCTTCTCCCGCCTCCTGAAGGAGCGCGTGATCTTCATCACCGGCCCGATCGAGGACGGGATGGCGACGCTGGTCTGCGCCCAGCTCCTCTTCCTCGAGGCCGAGAACCCGAAGAAGGAGATCGCGCTCTACATCAACTCGCCCGGCGGCGTGGTGACGAGCGGCATGGCGATCTACGACACGATGCAGTTCATCAAGCCGGCCGTGTCGACGCTCTGCATCGGCCAGGCGGCGTCGATGGGCTCGCTGCTTCTCTGCGCCGGCCACAAGGACATGCGCTTCGCCACCCCCAACGCGCGCATCATGGTGCACCAGCCGTCCGGCGGTTTCTCTGGCCAGGCGTCGGACATCGAGCGTCATGCGCTCGACATCATCAAGCTGAAGCGCCGCCTCAACGAGGTCTACGTCCAGCACACCGGCCAGGACTACGAGACCATTGAACGGACGCTGGATCGTGACCACTTCATGACGGCGGACGAGGCCAAGGACTTCGGCCTGATCGACAAGGTGCACTCGACGCGCGAGGCGGTCGAGGCGGCTATCTCGTCCTGAGCCTTTCGTGCTCCTTTCCTTGATCTCGCCACGAGGCGGCCATAGCATCTCCAGCTTGGCCCGTATTAAGCGTCGATCAAGGATAGCGTCGCTAGACTGTCACGGATGCGAGAGGGTCGAGGCCGGAATCGCGTTCGTGACAGGCGGTTGCTTTGTGCGCGTTGCAGCATAGGATGAGTCACGGGTCACTCGACCTATCTCCGAACCTCCACGTCCGGGGTGCGGAACGGAAGGAAGAACGATGAGCAAAGTGAGCGGCGGCGACAGCAAGAACACGCTCTACTGCTCTTTCTGCGGAAAGAGCCAACACGAAGTCCGCAAGCTGATCGCCGGGCCGACGGTCTTCATCTGCGACGAGTGCGTCGAACTCTGCATGGACATCATCCGGGAGGAAAACAAGTCCTCCATGGTGAAGTCGCGCGAGGGCGTGCCGACCCCGCAGGAGATCATCAAGGTCCTCGACGATTACGTCATCGGCCAGTCCTTCGCCAAAAAGGTCCTGTCCGTCGCGGTCCACAATCACTACAAGCGCCTGGCCCACGCGTCGAAGAACAACGACGTCGAGCTGGCGAAGTCCAACATCCTGCTGATCGGCCCGACCGGCTGCGGCAAGACGCTGCTCGCGCAGACTCTCGCCCGTATCCTCGACGTGCCCTTCACGATGTCGGACGCGACGACGCTGACAGAAGCCGGCTATGTCGGCGAGGACGTCGAGAACATCATCCTGAAGCTCTTGCAGTCGGCCGACTACAACGTCGAGCGCGCGCAGCGCGGCATCGTCTACATCGACGAGATCGACAAGATCAGCCGCAAGTCGGACAACCCGTCCATCACGCGCGACGTGTCGGGCGAGGGCGTCCAGCAGGCGCTCCTGAAGATCATGGAAGGCACCGTGGCCTCGGTCCCGCCGCAGGGCGGCCGCAAGCATCCGCAGCAGGAGTTCCTGCAGGTGGACACGGCCAACATCCTCTTCATCTGCGGCGGCGCCTTCGCGGGCCTCGACCGGATCATCTCGGATCGCGGCCGCAAGACCTCGATCGGCTTCGGCGCCAATGTCGAGAGCCCCGAGGATCGACGCACGGGTGAGCTCTTCCGCAAGGTTGAGCCCGAGGATCTCCTGAAGTTCGGCCTGATCCCCGAGTTCGTCGGCCGTCTGCCGGTCCTCGCGACGCTGGAGGATCTCGATGAGCCTGCGCTGGTCCAGATCCTGGTCGAGCCGAAGAACGCCCTGGTCAAGCAGTACCAGCGGCTTTTCGAGATGGAGAACGTCGAGCTCTCCTTCCATGAGGACGCGCTGAAGGCGATCGCCCGCAAGGCGATCGAGCGCAAGACCGGCGCCCGCGGCCTGCGCTCCATCATGGAAGCCATGCTGCTGGACACGATGTTCGATCTGCCGACGCTGGAAGGCGTGCAGGAGGTCGTGATCTCGGAAGAGGTCATCGATGGCAACGCGCGGCCCCTCTACATCTACTCGGACCGCAAGGACGAGAAAGAGACCGCGAGTGCCTGACGCACGCTCCGACCGGATCGTCTGAACCATCTGAGCCCGCTCCGGAGCGCCGGGGCGGGCTTAACTTTTCGAAGGAGCGGTTTCACGACCGCACCGTTCACCTCCCGAACGGATCCCGCCACCTGCGATGGGTTGAACGGAGGGGGAACGGCGACCACATTGCCAGTGCGAAGAGGCCTTTCGATCCGGTGCCAAATGGGCCGATCCGAAAGGGCCTCCGGCGGCATAAGCCGCAGAAAGGACAAGCATGTCAGACCAGACATTCCCTGCCGCCACCGGCGAGGCCGGTCAGTATCCGGTTCTGCCGCTCCGCGACATCGTGGTGTTCCCGCATATGATCGTCCCGCTCTTCGTCGGGCGCGAGAAGTCCATCCGGGCTCTCGAGGAGGTCATGGGCGCCGATAAGCAGATCCTACTGGCGACGCAGAAGAACGCTGGCGACGAGGATCCCGCGCCCGACGCGATCTACGATCTCGGCACGCTGGCCAACGTCCTCCAGCTTCTCAAACTGCCCGACGGCACGGTGAAGGTGCTGGTGGAGGGCGTCTCGCGCGCCCGCATCTCCGGCTTCACCGACCGGACCGACTGGCACGAGGCGAACGCGACCATCGTGCCGGAGGTCGAGGAGGATCCGGTCGAGGTCGAGGCGCTGGCTCGCTCGGTGATCTCGGAGTTCGAGAACTACGTCAAGCTGAACAAGAAGATCTCGCCCGAGGTCGTCGGCGCGGCCGGACAGATCGACGACTATTCCAAGCTCGCCGACACGGTGGCCTCGCATCTGGCGATCAAGATCCCCGAAAAGCAGGAAATGCTCGGGATCGTCAGCGTGCAGGAGCGCCTGGAGCGCGCCCTCAGCTTCATGGAAGCCGAGATCTCGGTTCTCCAAGTGGAGAAGCGCATCCGCTCGCGCGTCAAGCGCCAGATGGAGAAGACCCAGCGCGAGTACTACCTGAACGAGCAGATGAAGGCGATCCAGAAGGAGCTGGGCGACGGCGAGGAAGGCCGCGACGAGCTCGCCGAGATCGAGGAGCGCATCAAGAAGACCAAGCTCTCCAAGGAAGGCAAGGAGAAGGCCTCGGCCGAGCTGAAGAAGCTGCGGCAGATGAGCCCCATGTCGGCCGAGGCGACGGTGGTGCGCAACTATCTCGACTGGCTGCTGGGCCTGCCCTGGGGCAAGGCCTCTAAGGTTCGCATCGACCTCAAGAAGGCCGAGGAGATCCTCGAGGAGGAGCACTACGGCCTCGACAAGGTCAAGGAGCGGATCATCGAGTATCTGGCCGTGCAGAGCCGTCAGGCGAAGCTCAAGGGTCCGATCCTCTGCCTCGTCGGCCCTCCGGGCGTCGGCAAGACCTCGCTCGCCAAGTCGATCGCGCGGGCCACGGGGCGTGAATACGTCCGCATGGCGCTCGGCGGCGTGCGCGACGAGGCCGAGATCCGCGGCCACCGTCGGACCTATATCGGCTCGATGCCCGGCAAGGTGATCCAGTCGCTCAAGAAGGCGAAGCGCAACAACCCGCTCTTCCTGCTCGACGAGATCGACAAGATGGGCCAGGACTTCCGGGGCGATCCGTCGTCGGCCCTTCTTGAGGTCCTCGACCCCGAGCAGAACGCCACGTTCATGGACCACTATCTGGAGGTCGAGTACGACCTCTCGTCCACGATGTTCGTGACGACGGCGAATACGCTCAACATCCCGGGTCCGCTGATGGACCGCATGGAGCTGATCCGGATCGCCGGCTACACGGAGGACGAGAAGATCGAGATCGCCAAGCGGCACCTCCTGCCCAAGGCGATCAAGGATCACGCGCTCCAGCCGCACGAGTTTTCGGTCGGCGAGGATGCGCTGCGTGACATCGCCCGTCGCTACACCCGCGAGGCCGGCGTGCGCTCTTACGAGCGCGAGCTGTCCAAGCTGGCGCGAAAGGCCGTCACGAGCATCCTCAAGGGCGAGGTGACCAAGGTCGAGGTTTCGGCCGCGAACCTGGCCGACTATCTCGGCGTGCCGCGCTATCGCTACGGCGAAGCCGAGGCCGAGGATCAGGTCGGCGTGGTCACGGGTCTGGCCTGGACCGAGGTCGGCGGCGAACTCCTGACGATCGAAGGCGTCATGATGCCCGGCAAGGGCAAGATGACGGTGACGGGCAACCTCAAGGACGTGATGAAGGAGTCCATCTCCGCCGCCGCGTCCTATGTCCGGAGCCGCGCGATCGAGTATGGCATCGAGCCGCCGCTCTTCGAGAAGCGGGACATCCACGTCCACGTGCCCGAAGGCGCGACGCCCAAGGACGGTCCGTCCGCCGGCATCGCGATGGCGACGGCGATCATCTCGGTGATGACCGGCATTCCGGTCCGCCGCGACATCGCCATGACCGGCGAGGTGACGCTGCGGGGCAGGGTGCTGCCCATCGGGGGCCTCAAGGAGAAGCTCCTGGCCGCTCTTCGCGGCGGAATGACCAAGGTCCTGATCCCGGCCGAGAACGCCAAGGATCTGGCCGACATTCCGGACAACGTGAAGAACAACCTGGAGATCGTGCCGGTCGCCCGCATGGGCGAGGTGCTCCAGCACGCGCTGATCCGCATGCCCCAGGCGATCGAGTGGTCGGAGGAGGAAACCGCCGCCCGCATCGGCGACAAGGCCGACGATTCGCAGGGCGCCATGGCGCACTGAGGCGTCGTGGACCTCCAAAATGCAGAAAATGCCGCCCTCCGGGCGGCATTTTTCGTTCAAAGGCCTTGTTTCCGCGGGTTTGGCCCCATCTCGGCCTTGAAGGCCACCCTTCTTTTACGCAGTGTGTCGCACCGAGTCGGTCCGACTACAACCAACGCTGGAGTCTGTGCATGAACAAGAACGAACTGGTCGCCGCCGTGGCCGACAAGGCCAAGCTTTCGAAGCAGGACGCGACCACGGCCGTGGATGCCGTGTTCGACGCGCTGCAGGACGCGATGGCCAAGGGCGACGACGTTCGCCTCGTCGGCTTCGGCACGTTCTCCGTCTCGCATCGCGCCGCCTCCAAGGGCCGCAACCCGTCCACGGGCGCCGAGGTCGACATCCCGGCGCGCAACGTCGCTAAGTTCACGCCGGGCAAGGGCCTGAAGGACGCGGTGAACGTCGAAGCCGCCGCACCGAAGGCCAAGGCCAAGAGCAAGTAATTCGACGACCGCGTGGCGCCCTCCCAGGCGCCTCACGTTTCGTCCTTTCCGCATTCACGCCGTCCGGCAGCATCGTCGATGCCGGGCGGTTTCGTCGCGGAGCGCCTTTCCGCCCGCCGCCCCAGCCTGGATGACCGGACATGAGACAGCCCGACCCGCTCCTGCCGGAGATCGTGGCGCTCCGGCACCGGCTCCATGCTCATCCCGAGGTTTCCAACGAGGAAGCCGCGACGGCCCGGACGGTCGCCGACTTTCTCCGACGCTTCGAGCCGGACGAGATCCTGACCGGTCTGGGCGGTCATGGGCTCGCTGCAGTCTTCCATGGCGCTGACGACGGCCCGACCCTTCTCCTGCGCTCGGAGCTCGACGCCCTTCCGATCCCGGAGATCGGATCCTGGCCGCATCGCTCGCTTCGCGACGGCGTCGGCCATCTCTGCGGTCATGATGGACACAGCGCGATCCTGGCGCTCGTCGCCGCGCGTCTGCACCGGCAGCGGCCGGCGAGGGGGCGCGTCATCCTCCTGTTCCAGCCGGCCGAGGAAACGGGCGAAGGGGCGGCGCGCGTGATCGCCGATCCGCGCTATGCGAGCCTGCGGCCGGACTACGCCTTTTCCCTTCACAACCGGCCCGGTCTCGCCTTCGGCGAGGTCGCCCTGCGACAGGGGCCTGTGAACTGCGCCTCGCGCGGCTTGCGCCTCGCGCTGACGGGGCGCACCGCCCATGCCTCGACTCCTTGGGACGGGCTCTCGCCCATGCCAGCGGTGATCGAACTTCTCGAGGCGCTGCCGAAGCTCGGCGCCGGCGGCCCCCTGGACGGCGATTTTCGGCTGGCGACCCTCACGCATGCCCGATTGGGAGAAGCCGCCTTCGGCATCGCGCCGGGATACGCCGAAGTCTGGGCGACGTTGCGGACCCTGCAAGACGAGGGAATGGCCGCACTCTGCGCCGAAGCCGAAGCCCTGGCGCAAGCCTGCGCCTGCCGCCACGGGCTGGAGCTCTCGCTCGGCTACGAGGATGTCTTCCGCCATAGCGAGAACCACCCGGAGGCGGTCGAGATCCTTCGGCAGGCGCTGAACACCGAAGGCGTTCGTCACGAGCCCGGCGAGCCGATGCATGCGTCCGAGGACTTCGGGCGCTTCGCCGATCATGCGCGCTCGGCCATGTTCTTTCTCGGTGCGGGCCTCGATCACCCGAGGCTGCACAATCCCGACTATGATTTTCCCGATGCGCTCATTCCGATCGGGGCGGGCGTGTTCGAGCGCGTCATCCGCGACCGCCTCGGCTGATCGCCCTTACGGAAAGGTCCAGATCGTCGCTTCACGCCCGAGCGGCAGGAGCGGCGCGCGCAGGTGGAAGACCAGGCCGTCGGCAGCGAAGTCGATGCGCGCGGTTCCACCGAACTCCGCGGCCAGGACGCGCTCCACGATGCGGGTGCCGTAGCCGGTTCGGGTCGGCCGGGACACCTGCGGCCCTCCGCTCTCGCGCCACTCGAATTCCAGGTCGTCGTCCCGGACGGCCCAGCGGATGTCGATCTGCCCTGTGGGATTGGACAGGCTGCCGTGCCTGAGCGCGTTTTCGGCCAGTTCGTGAACCGCAAGCGACAGCATGGTGGCAATGCGTGGCTTGAGGCGCACGTCGGGTCCCACGGCCGTGAGCCGGCCGCCGACGATCGAATGCAGCGGCTCGAGGGCGCCCATCACGACGTCGGCCAGAAGGGCACTAGCCCAGGCTTCCGCCGTCAGCACGTCGTGGCTGCGGGCCATCGCCTGAATGCGCCCGGAAACGGCCGAGGCGACGTTGGCGGGCACCTGCGCATCGCGCAGCGTCTGGAGGACCACGCTCTGCACCGTCGCCAGCGTGTTCTTGACCCGATGGTCGAGTTCGCGATTGAGCAGGAACCGATGCTCCTCGGCCCGCTTCCGCTCGGTCACGTCGAACTGCGAGGCGAAGAAGTAGGTCAGCTCCCCGTTCTCGAAGACCGGAGAGACGAGAAGGGCGTTCCAGAAGGTCGTCCCGTCCTTGCGGTAGTTCAGGAGATCGATCTCGATGGACTCGCGCGCCTCGACCGCGCGGCTGAGCTTGCGCACATCGTCCGTATTGGTCGCCGGCCCCTGCAGGAAGCGGCAGTTGCGACCCAGGATCTCCTCGCGCTCATAGCCGGTCAGGCGGACGAACGCATCGTTGCAGAAGACGATCGGGTTGTCGTCCGAGTTCGGATCGGTGATGATCATCGGCATGCGCGTGGCGCGCACCGCCGAAGCGAAGGGATCGGACGTGGTCCCACTGGCGACGTCCAGTTCCCTGTCGATGCGCAGGCGTTCCTGCTCGCTCATTCCGTCTCGATTCATGGTTGAGCGGCACCGCTTCGCCGCGTGCCTCTTGCTTGCGTCCTCCTGGTGCGAATGGCAATGGTCAGGGGCGTTGGAGGCCCGAATGTTCCTGAGAATTGCCTACGTTTCCTCTCTTTCCGAAAGCATGTCGCCCGAAAGCATCGATCGGATCGTGGAAGCGTCCCAGGCACGGAACGAGCGGCAGGGCGTGACGGGCATGCTCGCAGTCGATGGTCGCCGCGTGCTTCAGATCCTGGAAGGCCCGCCGGAGATCGTGAGCGCGCTTTACGAGCGAATCCGTGGCGATGGCCGGCATCACGAGGTCATCGAGATCGACCGGCGCCTCATCGAAGCACGCCATTTCGGAAGCTGGGGAATGGTCCGCCGCAGCATGGTGGATGTCGTGATGCTGGCGATGACGCTCTGAAGGTCCGGGGGCGCCGCATGGCACCCCCGGACGCACCTCGCGATCAGTTGGCGAGGGCCTGCGCGTAGTTCTCGGACACCTTGGTCCAGTTCACCACGTCCCACCAGGCCGACAGATAGTCGGCGCGGCGGTTGTTGTAGGTGAGGTAGTAGGCGTGCTCCCATACGTCGTTGCCAAGCACCGGCGTGCCCCGCGTCTCTGCGACGTCCATCAGCGGGTTGTCCTGGTTGGGCGTCGAGGTGATGGCGAGCTTCTTGTCGCTGTCGACGATCAGCCAAGCCCAGCCGGAGCCGAAGCGGCCGGTGCCGGCCGTCTGGAAGGCCTTCTTGAACTCATCCATGGAGCCGAAGGTCTCGTCGATCGCGGCCGCGAGTTCCGGCGAAGGCTCGCCGCGCTGGCCCTCTGGCGCCATGATCTGCCAGAAGAACGTGTGGTTCCAGTGTCCGCCCGCATTGTTGCGGATCGCGGCGGGGCGCTGGCCTGCCGTCGCGACCAGCTCTTCGACCGACTGGCCGGCGAGCTGCGGGTCGTCCTTGGCCGCGTTGTTCAGGGTCGTGACGAAGGCCTGATGATGCTTGGAGTGGTGCAGCTCCATCGTCTTCGCGTCGATCGCAGGGGCCAGGGCATCGTAGCCGTAGCCGAGTTCGGGCAGGGAGAAGGGCTCCGTCTGCGCGGCCGCTTCGCTCGCGGCAGGGGCGCTCTGCTGTGCGGTGGCCGGGAAGGTCGGCGCGAGAGCCCCGATCGTCAGGGCCAGCACGGCGATGGATCCGGATGTCGTCAGTCGGCGCATGGAAAACTCCGCAGGGGTCTTAAAGACTCCTGCGGAACGGTGCCCCGATCCCGGCGTTGCAAAAACAAGTTGTGATCGAGGTGTCCGACGCGAGAGGTTGCCTCACGGCGTAGAGTGTCGGCGCAGGCGGGTGACGGCAAAGTCGAGCGCCAGCATGACAAGGAGCGAGGCTCCGACCAGCGGAAACAGGACGCCGCCGATTGCCAGAAGCGCCAGCAATCCGCGAAACACGCGCTTGTCCTTGGGCATGGGCGGCACGCCCATCGACCGGCTCGGCCGCCGCTTCCACCACATCACGCCCGCCGAGACCGCCAGGCCGACATTGCCGATGCAGACCAGGAGCAGCACCAGCTGGTTGGCGAGACCGAACTCCTGCCCGAGATGGACATTGATGCCCCATTCCAGCGCCCGGCCGAGCGAGCCGTAGTCCGCATAGCCCATGTCGAGCAGCGGCTCGCCGGTGTACTGGTCGAGATGGACGACGCGCTGCTCGGCCACCGCGTCGGGATAGACCGACCCGGTAAAGACGTCGGTCGGCTTGGTCGGGATGGTCACGGCATAGCCGCGATGGAGGCCCAGCCGTTCGAAGGTCGCCACCGCCGCGTCGAGGCCGATTGGCCGGGTCGCAGAGGGCGTCGAGGCGGGAATCTCGGCCTGCTCCAGCGACCAGCTCGTCGCGCCTTCTGCGGAGAGCTTCCGGTCGGACATCGGAATGTTCGTGCGTACGCCTTCGGGATAGCCGAAGTTGGAGCCGTTGGCCCACTGGTTCACCTGGCCGCCCCAGACCTGCGACCAGGGCATGCCGGTCACGGCCAGGAAGACGATGAAGCCGCCGACCGCAATGCCGGTCACGGCATGGGCGTCGCGCCAGAAGACGCGGCGGCCCGGGGTACCGCGAACGCTGACGACGCCCCCGGACTGGCCGCGCGGCCACCAGAGGTAGACGCCTGTCGCGACGAGCAGGATCGACCAGCCGGCCGCGATCTCCACCGCGTTGCGCGCGAAGGCGCCGAAGTATTTCAGGCTGTGGAGCTGGCGGATCGTCCACATGACCGTGCCGCGATCCGGCAGCGCGCCGAGGACCGACGCATCGTGGGGATCGACATAGACCGCAAGCCGCTCGCCGGTCTCGGTGCGGACCGTGATCTCGGCGGACGCGCCGGGATCGGCCGGGTCGGTGAACTTGACGGCAGCGCCGGGATGGGCGGTGAGGGCGGCCGCCACCATGGCGGAAGGCAGGGCGCGAGGCGAGTCCGCCATTGCCTCCACACGCTTGAGGTCGGAATGGACGAAGGCGTCGATTTCGTCCCGGAAGAGATAGAGGCCGCCCGTGATGGAGAGGGAGACAAGGAAGGGCAGCACGAACAGGCCGGCATAGAAGTGCCAGCGCCAGACGGCGCGATAAAGATCGACCGATCCGCCGGAACGCGCGGCGCGCTCCGGACGGTCGAGGGTGAGGTCCGACATGGGAGATCCAGAAAAGGGGAGGGAAGCGCATCGGCTCGGGCCGCGCGCCGGATGCCATGCCTCGCCTCGCGGATGCTCGCCGGTTCGAAGCGAGCGGCATCCGTTGGAAGGGCGAAGGCAGGCGGTTCGGCCGTCTAGGCCAGTCTCAAACCGCTTCCGGAGGCCCTCGCGTCCATCTTGGACTGTCCGCCACGCTGGCAAGAGCGTCGGCATAGGAGACGAAGGCGGCCATCTCGGCCGGCACCTGCACCGCCAGCGGCGATACCACTCCTTGTGGCGGCCCGACGAGGCTCGCGAACATCGGACAGCCGAGCGCGCAGCAGTCCATCAGGCCGGGATGCTCGTCACCGGTCCCGCTCGGGACTGTGCCGTGCGCATCGGCGCTGGCGAGGCAGAGGACGTTGCCGAACTGGTCCAGACGTACCGTGTCGGCGGCCGCGCCCTGCGAGACGGCAAGAAGAACGCCCTGGACGGCGAACAGCAGCGCGACCACGCGCACCACCCATCCCCTCCAGTTTCGGCGTCGTGCCGTCACGCTCGCGTATCCCCACCCGTCACGGAGGTTCGATAGCACGCGGCAGGGTCGGATGAAACGTGGACGCTTGGTCCACCGCGCCGGCGCGAAACGGACGAGGAAATCCCGTGCGCAGGCCCGGCGATAGAAGCGAGTGACCGCTTCGGTCTTTAGCCCCGCCTGGAAATGTGGAACGGATCGGTGGCGCGAATCGCGTTCCGCGCCAAAGGTTCGGCGCAGGCCGCGCCTTCGGACCGAGCCATCGATGCAAGGGGAGACCATGACCGCACCTGCCACCGCTCCGGCCTGCACGCTCGTCCTCTTCGGAGCGGGCGGCGATCTCGTGAAACGGCTCCTGATGCCGTCGATCTACGACCTTGCCGTGAGCGGCGTTCTCCATTCCGGCATGCGGATCATCGGCGTCGACCGCGCGGACCTGTCGGACGAGACGTGGCGCGAGCATATCGGCAAGGCGCTGCACGACATGGCGGCCGATCCGGCCGCCGAGTTCAACGCAGGCACGATCCGCGACGACATCTGGCAGGATATCGCGAACCGCCTGAGCTTCCTGAAGGGCGACATCACGCAGTCCTCCACCTTCGACGCCCTCGCGCAGCGCATCGAGGGCAACGCCATCTTCTACTGCGCCGTCGCCGGACGCTTCTTCGCGCCGATCGCCGAGGGGCTGGGCAGGGTCGGGCTCCTGGCCGAGCGCGACGGCGCCTTCCGCCGCATCGTCATCGAGAAGCCCTTCGGCGACGACCTGGCCTCGGCCCGCGAGCTGGATGCCAGGCTCCTGTCGCTGGCCAAGGAAAACCAGATCTATCGGATCGACCATTTCCTCGGAAAGGAAACGGTTCAGGCGATCATCGCCCTTCGCTTCGCGAACCGCCTCTTCGAGCCGCTCTGGTCGGCCGAGCATCTCGACCATGTTCAGATCACCGCGGCCGAGGTTCTGGGCGTGGAAGGGCGCGGGAGCTTCTACGAGCGTGCCGGCGCGCTTCGCGACATGGTGCCGAACCACCTGTTCCAGATTCTGGCGATGGTGGCGATGGAGGCGCCCGCCGACCTCGGCGAACAGGCCGTACGCGACGCCAAGGGCCGCGTGCTCGGCGCCGTGCAGCCGGTGAAGCCCGAGGACATGGTGCGCGGCCAGTATGCCGCCGGCACGGTGAGCGGAACGGCGCGGATCGGCTATCGCGAAGAACCTGGCGTCGATCCGCAAAGCCGCATCGAGACCTATGCCGCCCTGAAGCTCGAGATCGACACGCCGCGCTGGGCCGGCGTGCCCTTCTACCTGCGCACCGGCAAGCGCCTGACCGCGCACCGGACGGAGATCGTGCTCCAGTTCAAGCCTGCCGCGGACGGGCTCTTCGGCCGCGACGTGGCGCCCAACCGTCTCATCTTGCATATCGACGGCGACAAGGGCCTGCGCTCCGAGTTCCAGATCAAGGCGCCGGGGCCGGGACTGGCCATCGCGCCGGTCGCGCAGAGCTTCCGCCACGACGACTTCTTCGCGCATGTCCCCAATATCGGCTACGAGTCGCTGCTCTATGCCTGCATGATGGGCGACGCCTCGCTGTTCCAGCGCGCGGACGCGATCGAAGCGCCATGGCGGGCTGTGGAGCCGGTGCTGGAAGCCTGGAAGACGGGCGAGCCGGAACTCTATCCCGCTGGCAGCGCGGGCCCGAAAGGCGCTGAGGCCCTGCTCGCGAGGGACGGGCGCGCTTGGGCTCCGCTCGCCCCGGAACCGGACCGGCGGGCCGGCCGGCGCATGGCCGAAGGGGCTGCCGATTGAACGTTAAAGGGAGCCGTGCTCCGGCCTCCCGGCTGCCGGATCATGACATCCGCGCGACGGCCGGCCGGTCGTCGAGCTGCGTGAACCATTCGGGACCGTCGTCCGTCATGTAGACGTGATCCTCGAGCCGGATACCGAAACGCTCGGGCACCACGATCATCGGCTCGACCGAGAAGCACATGCCCGCCTCCAGCGGCGTGTCGTTGCCGCGCACGATGTAGGGCGCCTCGTGGATCTCCAGCCCGAGGCCGTGCCCCGCCCGATGCGGCAGGCCGGGCAGGCGGTAGTCCGGTCCGAGCCCGTGACACCCGAGTACGGCGCGTGCGGCATCGTCGAGAGCGGAGCAGGGCACGCCGATCCGGGCCGCGGCGAAGACCGCGTCCTGCGCCTCCCGTTCGATGCGCCAGATACGCTCCACCTCGGCGGAGGGTGTTCCGTGCACATAGGTCCGCGTGAGATCGGAATGGTAGCCGTCGAGCCGGCAGCCCGTGTCCACCAGGATCACGTCTCCGTCGCGAAGCGTCTGCTCGCCGTCCGCGCCATGGGGCAGGGCCGTCGCCGCACCGAAGGAGACGATGGCGAAGTTCGAGCCGTCGTCGGCGCCGAGGCGCCGGTGCTCGGCGTCGATGTAGGTGACGACCTCGGACGCGCGGATGCCGGGGCGCATCATCGACCGCACGCTTTGATGCACCCCGAGCGTCAGGCCCATGGCGTGGCGGATCAGCGCGATCTCTGCCGCCGACTTGCGCATGCGCAAGCGTGAGACGACAGGCCCGCCATCTCGCAGGCGATCGACGCCGAGCGCGCGTGCCAGGCGGTGATACTGGAAGAGCGGAAGCTGCTCGTCGAGCGCCAGCGTGCCGGCCGGCCCGAGGAGGTCGGCGACGAGGGCGACGGGTTCTTCCTCCTCCTGCCAGGGAAGGATGTCGCCGGCCAGTCGCGGCAGGGTCTCGACCCGCGAGTGTTCGAAACCCGGCACGATGTAGATCAGCCTGTCGCGGGTGACGAGGGCGCCGCAGAACCGTTCGCTCGCATGCCAGACCAACCCAGTGAAGTACCGGAGACTCTCGGTCGAGCCGAGCAGGAGCCCGCCCAGCCCCTCGGCTTCAAGGAGCGCGCGGAGACGGTCGAGCCGCTCCGTCCGCTCCGCCTCGCCGATGCGCGGCACAGGGTGGATCCAGGCGGCGGAAGAGGACATGGTCGGCTCCGGTGCGGGGGGCGCGGTGCTTCGCGCGTTGCAGACATGCCGCGCGGCCGGTGGCGGCGCAAGGTCGATCGCAGGAGCGGCGGCTTGCCAGCCGATGGCTCATCCGTCAGGAAGACGCTCGCGCCTCCCGGCCGCTGCCGACACTGCCCGTTCCCGAAAGCTCCCCCATGGTGCCTGCGCAGCCCCGCCTCCTCGTCAGCCTCGCGCTGCTTCTGGCGCTTGCCACGCTCTGGGGCGCGGCCTTCACCTTCATCAAGATCGGCGTGGAGACGATCCCGCCCGTCACGCTGATCGCGGCCCGCACGTTGATTGCGGGCTCGCTGCTCCTGGCCGTCCTGCGGCTGCGGCGGGTGCGCCTACCGACCGATCGGCGGAATCTCGGCCGCTTTCTGGTTCAGGCCTGCCTCAACTCGGTCGTGCCTTTCGTCCTCGTCGCCTGGGGAACGCGGCACGTGGATGCGGGCCTTGCGACGATCCTCAACTCCCTGACCCCGGTCTTCGCCTTTTTGATCAACTGGGGCATCACCCGGCACGAGGCGGTGACGGCGACCAAGGTGTTCGGCGTGGCCGCTGGCCTTTTCGGCATCTGCCTCGTCATCGGCCCTTCCGCGTTGGGCGGCCTCAGCGAGCAGTTCGCGGCCGAGTGCGCGATCGTGCTGGCGGCGGTGGCTTATGGCGCGGCGGTGACCTTCGGGCGCACGTTCCGCGATCTCGACCCCATGGTGCCGGCGGCGGGTTCGCTGCTCTGGGGCGCCGTGATCCTGATCCCGGTCAGTCTGGTGGTCGACCGCCCCTGGACGATCTCTCCCTCGCGGGAGTCGATCCTGGCGCTCGTGGCCCTGTCCGTCTTCTCGACGGCCTTGGCCTTCACGCTCTACTTCACCCTTCTGAAGCGCCTCGGCTCGGTGGGCACCACGGCCCAGGCCTATCTGCGCGTGCCGATCGGCGTGGGCATCGGCATGGTGGCGCTTGGCGAAACGCCGCAGCCGACCGCCTGGATCGGGCTCGTTTTCGTGGTCGTCAGCGTGATCGCGATGACGCTTCCGGCGCGCCGGAGGCGGGCGAGCTGAGCGCGCGTCTCGGCCCGTGTGAAAGAATGATGTTGTCTTGTCCGGCGTCCGTGTCATCCTGACCCGGCAACTTCGGGAGGATGCGATCATGGGTGAGAAGAGACGCGGCGGAAAAGAGGCGAGGAAGCCCAAGAAGGTCGTCGAGAAGACGATCGCGGCGGCACCGAGCCTCAAGGGCGGCACGACCCCCGGCGGCAAGAAGGCCTGAACGAACGGTCGGCCCTGCGCGTCGTCGGTCGGGTTTCGACCGGCGCGACGCGTTGCGGGCGGCATGGAAAGTGAAGGCGTCGGCTCCCGTCGGCGCCTTTTTTGTCTGCGCCCCAGAGGGTGCAATGGAGCCGTCGTATCACCATATCCAAGTGACGGTGCAAACAGCGGAGGTGCTCGTGAAGAAGCCGAATTTCGATTTCGAGCGTCGTGAGCGCGAGAAGGCCAAAGCCGCGAAGAAGGCGGAGAAGGCGCTTGCCAAGGCGTCCAAGGGGCACTCGGCGGCGGATGCCGGCGACGATCGTCCGGCGGATGCGGGAAGCGAACGATCGTCGACGGACTGACCGGGCCTGTGGGCTTCCACGTGGTGCGGCATTGCGTTCGAAGGCCGGCTCCCTTACGACCGGCCCTTGCCCGGCACCGCCCGCATCGGCCACATCTGAGCCCCTGCGATTGACACGGTGCCGGAACCCAAAAAGATCAAGCGAGACAGATTTTGAAGCAGGTGGACAAGGACTTCGTCGAGCGCCAGAAGGCGGCCAAGGACGCAAAGGCTGCGCTCCTCGAGAAGATGAAGGCCAAGCAGAACGACCCGGCCGCCAAGGCCCGCCGCGAGGAGCACGCGGCGCTGGTGGCCGCGCGCGAGGAGCGCGAAGCTGCCAAGCGCGCTCAGCGCAAGCTCGAGGAGGAGGAGCGTCAGGCAGCCCTCGCGGCCGAGCGTGCCGCCGCCGCCGAGGAGGCCGAGCGGGCGGCCGTGTCCGAGCGCGACAAGCTGATCGCCAAGGCGCTCGAGGATCAGGCCGCGCAGAAGGCCAAGCGCGACGCGCGCTACGCAGCACGACAGAGCCGCAAGGGCTGACCGGGAGCCGCTCTCGCGAGCGGCCCACGTCCCATACAAGGGTTCTCGACGCCCCGCGAGCTACCGGCCGACGAGGCGCAGGACCGCCTCCGGCGGTTCATGCTCGACGAGCTCTCCGGCGAAGTGCTCCGCCAGGCCGGCGAACCCGTCGACGTCGGTCGCGACAAGCGACTTCGACGCATGGAACGGGCCGATGAACCTGTCCCCCAGCTTGGCCGCGAGCACGGCCTCGCCCTGTTCGGGAAGAAGGCAGGCGTGGAGCTGCGTCACGCGGTCGCCGCCGCCGCTCTGGGCGATCTCCGCTTCGATCTCGCCGACGACGCCATGCCAGGCCAACGAGGATCCCGCCTCGTGCCAGAGAACCGGCTCGTCCAGCCGGAAGGGCAGGTCGGCCGCATAGGTGTCGAGCCAGGAGGCCCGCGTCGCCGCCATCGAAAGGCGTCGCGCCTCCGCCTCCTCCTCGGTCATCTCCCGCTCGTCGGCCGGCGTCAGCGCCACGCCGAGGAAGAGGGCGGACAGCGGCGTATCTCCGTCCGCCACAGAAATTATCGGCAGGCCGGCTCTCTCGACCAAGCCCTTCAAACTATCCGCCTCCGGCGGTTCGGGCGCGGCGATGGCCTCGGCCAGTCCCAGCGTCAGATGAAAGGCCGCCGCGGGGCCGACCGTTCTGAGATCGACCGCCTCGGGCGCCAGCAGAACCGGTAGGATCCAGACCCCCGCATCCTCGGGGAAGATGCCTGAGGCGCGCAGCGAGTTCGCCAGAGCGGACCGTCGCGCCGCGTCCGCCGCGAAGGCCGAAAGGTCGCCGGCCCGTCCGGTCACCGGCAGGAAGATCGGCTGGAGATCATGGCCCTTTGCGCCGCCGGAGGCCGACGGCATCACCATCGGCCCCCAGGCCGCATCCGCGAAAAGGTCGCGGCGGAAGTCCTCGTAGGCGTCATCGAGGATGTCCCACAGTTCCGGTTCCAGCCTGACCCAGGCGGCGTCGATCCCCTCGATCCCGAAATCGAGTTCGATCGGCTGCTCCGCCGAGTAGGCCGAAGCCGCGACCAGAAGCGCGCGCTCGGCCGGCGCCTTGCCGCGCCGTGCGGCCTGTCGCGCGAGCTTGGCGGCGAAGCGCCGATCCTGCCTGTTGGTCATGCCGTCCTGTCCCATTCGGTGGCGACGATTTGCGCGCCGTTCCGCTGGCTACCACCGTCCGGCCGGGGAGGGCAGCCCCCGGCGCATATCGATGGCGTTGCCCTGCCGGCCTTCACCGACTCGCGGATGCGAAAGCCTCGTCCGCCGCGCGCACGCCGCTGTCGTGGGCGCCGTGCGCCGTCGTGAAGTCGAAGGGATGCGTCGCCTCGCCGGCAAAGAAGAGGCAATCGTCGAACGGCTTTGCTAGGAGCGCCCGCGCGCCGGCATGCCCCGGCAGGGCATAGCTGTAGGCGCCCCCGATCGTCGCGATTTGGCTCCAGTTCGACACCGCAAGCGGGCGCAGAGAGCGCCTCGCGTCGGATCCGAACAGCGCGACGATCTCGTCCACCGCGAAGGCGAAGCCCGCGTCCGGCCCGTCGTCGAGGACGTCGGCCGCGCCGCCGCCCAGAAAGCATTCGATCACCGGAGCGCCGAGCGGGCGGATATAGTGGCCGCCGGTTCGGGCGGTTCGCGGGTTGCCGAGCACATAGGTCTCGTCCTCGAATGGCGCATCGCCGATGATCTCCAGAAACACCTTCTCGTCGCGGCCGAGCGGCAGCGCCGCCGCCGCGACGCGCCAGGGATCGACTTCGGGCGGCAAGCGGATCGCGCCGTCCGCCAGCACGGACGTCGGCACGGCCACGATCACGGCTCGGGCGCGCAGCGTGCCGCGAGACGTGACGACGACGACGCCCCTGGCCGCGAGGTCGATCGCTTCGACGCGCGTGTCGGTCCGAACGGCGACGGAGGCGGGAAGGCTGGCGGCGACCAGGGTGCCGTAGCCGGCGGGAAGGCGCCAGTTCGCCTCCGTAGCGGCGCGCTCGTAGGCGACGTAATCCTCGGCGGACAACCGCTCGGGCGCCGCACCGCTGATGAAGCCCGTCATCGCCGCGATGAAGCCGTTCCATTCTCCGTTCGGCTCCAAGGCATCGCTGGAGCGGTCGCTGGCCGGAGGGGAACGGATCAGGCGTTCGGCCCAGGCGTCGAAGGCGCGCCCCGCCGCGGCCTGATCGGCGGCCGGGAAGCCGAGGTCCCGGAACTGCTCGCCCCACACCGGATCGCGCCGGTCGACGCGAAACCCCAGGTCTTCCGCGATTCCTGTCCAGACGTTGCGGTCGCCGGAATGCAGCCATTCGCAGCCGAGATCGAGCCGCTGGCCCCGCGCCTCGATCGTATGGGCCCGCCCGCCGATCCGGTCCAACGCTTCCACGTCGAGCGGCGAAGCGCCGAGCGCCGCTAGGCGCCGCGCGGCGCCGATCCCGGCCGCACCGCCGCCGATGATCAGGAAGTCGATGTCGTCGGCCATGCGGAGTAAACGCTCGGTTGGAGGCTGGGCCTCCGATACGCTCGGACGGCACCCTCCGTTCCCGCCGTTGGCGGTGCCGAATGCCGAGGCAGGTGCCGGCGGGCCAAATTCATCGTCGTGGAAAATCGCGGTCCGACGGACGCGAACGCCTGTGTCTTGCGGGCCACCGATAGGGGATGCCCATAGGAAGGACATTGTTTGGCGGCGAGTCGTGGACGTAAGGCTCGCGACCACTAAATCGGTTAGGCAAATGTAAGCGTAGGGCATGCCATCGTCGGCCCGTGGCGCGGTTGGAAGCGGGACCATGGTCATGTCGCAAGCCCTTCGGACCATCTTCGTCGCCAACGAGCAGGCTCGGGTACGAAAGGCGATGAGCCACCGGCCGGTCTTCAAGCTCGACGACGCGATCCCCGAAGACCTGGCGGACAAGCTGCTCCGTCTCGACCTGGCTTTCCGGCAGCACGCGGAACGGGTTGAGCGGGATTGACCCTCTCTGTGCTCAACGACGATTAGCTCGGCGCAGGAAAGATACGCTCCGGATCTCGTTCAGTAGCCTAGCGCGCAGCCGTCCTTGCGGTGATCGGAGCCCCCCAGCAGCGCGTCGCTCTCCCAGTCGATCCAGATGGCTTGGCTGCCGCCGATCGCGGATTTCGGAGGCTGGATCGAAAAGCCGCGACGCGTCAGCTCCTCTCCGACGAGGTCGCGCAGGCGGGCCTCCGTTTCCACGACCTTGGTGCCCGGCAGCGGGAAAAGGCGCGGCAGATCCATGGCGGACTGAAGGTCCAGGCCGTGGTCGATGAGCTTGGACAGGAAATGGGCGTGGCCCATGGCCTGGTAGTGGCCGCCCATGACGCCGAAGGGCATGACGGCGCGTCCGCCCTTCGTCACCATGCCGGGAATGATCGTGTGCATCGGGCGCTTGCGCGGGCCGATCCGGTTGGGGTGGCCCGGCTCCAGCGAGAAGCTCTGTCCGCGATTGTGGAACAGAACGCCCGAGCGAGGCGCGACGATGCCGCTGCCGTAGGGGTGGAAGATCGAGTTGATGAAGCTGACCGCGTTGCGATCCTCGTCCACCACCGAGATGTAGACCGTGTCGGAATGCTCCACCGCGTCGAGGACGGGCAGCGGGTCGAGCGCGCGGGAAAGGTCGATGCGAGAGGCAAGCTCGTCCGCCATCCGATCGGACAGGAGATGCTCGACCGGGACGGGCGCGGCGTCCATGTCGGCCACGAAGGCGTCGCGCGCGGCATAGGCGAGGCGGGTCGCCTCCACTTCCACATGGAGATTGTCGGCGGAGAGCGGATCGCCCTCCGGCGTGAAGCGCTCCAGGATCTTCAGGATCATCAGGGCGATGATGCCCTGTCCGTTGGGCGGGCATTCGTGCACGGTCCAGCCGCGATAGTCGGCGCGGATCGGCTCGACATACTCGCCGGCAGCTTCCGCGAAGTCGGCAAGCGTGTGCAGGCCGCCGAGCGCGGTGAGGTGCTCCACCATATCTGCGGCGACGGGGCCGCGATAAAAGGCGTCGCGCCCTTCCCGGCCGATCGCCTCCAGCGTTCCCGCCAGAGCCTCCTGGCGCTGGAGCGTGCCGACGGGCGGGGCGCGGCCCTCCACGAGGAACAGGTCGCGGGCCGCTGGATCGGCGTCCAGCAGCACGCGCTGGCCGTCGATATCGTGGGCGACGCGCGGTGTCACCGCATAGCCTTCGCGCGCCATGGCGGCGGCGGGGGCGAGGATGTCGGCGAGCGGCATGCGCCCGTGGTCGACGACGAGGCGCGTCCAGGCGTCCACGGCGCCCGGCACCGTGACGACATGGGGCGAGGATCGCTCCAGCGCGGTCACGCCGCGGGCTTTGAGGCGCTCGGGCGTCAGTGCGGCGGGCGTCCGTCCGGAGCCGTTGTAGGCGACGACACGATCGCGCCCTCCCGGCGCCAAAAGCGCGAAGCAGTCGCCGCCGATGCCGGTCGAGCCCGCCTCGACGACGCTCTGGACGGCGCAGGCAGCGACCGCGGCGTCCACTGCGTTGCCGCCCGCCTTGAGGATCTCGACGGCGGTCAGCGCCGCCGCCGGATGCGACGTCGCCGCCATCCCCTTCCGCCCCACGGCCAGCGAACGACCCGGTTCCTCGAAATTGCGCATCGCGCTCACGCTCCCGCCTGACCTCGTTGGAGGCTTCGGCCGAAGCGTAACGCATGGGAGCGTCCACGGCGACGGCCGCGGACGGATCGGCATACCCCTTCGAATGAGACGCAGAGACAAATCGCGCGCCTGCGGGTGAGACGCCCCGCCTAACGGCCTTCCGATCGCGCGCGATATCCTGATGGCACAATGCGACGCCCAAGCCGTTGAAAGACTTGCATGATGCCTGCAGCCAAACCCATGCGATCCCTGTCCACCTCCGATGGTACGCCTTACCTCGCGGGCGGGCCGGGGGCGGAGACGCCCGCCGTTCGACGCTGGTTCGGCCCGAGCGGCGAGATGGCCGCGTTCGCCGGCTTCGCGGTCGGGAAGATCGATCTCTCCGGTCCCGTCGTGACCGGGCCGGACGCACGAGCCTGGAGGCACAGGGCGGACGATCTTCTCCTCCTGATCCTTTGCACGCCCGAGACGCGCTACCGATCGCGGACTCGGACCGTCGTCGCCGCTCCGGGAGACATCCTGTGCCTCGACCTCGCCCAGATGGAGGACATCCGCTTCGAGCCGGCGGGCGTGACAGCGCTGGCGATCGAGCGCCGTCTGCTGCGCCTGTCGCCGACGGCGCTCGACGCCTGCCACGAGACGCGGATCGAAGGGGGCAGCGGCCTCGGCCAGCTCCTGGGCGGCCACCTGACGCTCCTTGCCGACGTCGCCCCGCTGCTCGCACCGCAGGAAGGAGAGGCGCTGTCGGAAAGCGTGGGGACGCTGGCTGCCACGCTGCTCGCGGCTGCCAGGCCGACCGCGCAGGCGGAAATCCTGGACCTGTCGATCGCCGCGATCCTCGGCTTCATCGACGGCAATCTCGCGCGCACCGATCTGTCGCCCGCCCTGATCTGCCGGCAGTTCGGCTTGTCCCGTTCGGCGCTCTACCGGCTCTTCGAGCCGATCGGCGGGATCGCGGCCTGCATCCGCGAGCGGCGCCTCGAATGCGCGCGGCGGCAGATGGCGGCGGCGGGCGGCGGCCGCGGCAGCGTGGCCCGTCTGGCGCTTTCCGTCGGATTTCCCAGCGACGCAGCCTTCGCTCGCGCCTTTCGCAATCGCTACGGCGTCGCGCCCAGCAAGGCACTCTCGGCCGTTCCGGCCAATGACTTCGTCACGGCCGGGCGATGGCGCCGCACATGGCTCGAAGGCGGCGGCCCGGAACAGGCGCTCGGTTGACACCCGTCGCTGAGGCGACGGGACGACTCATGCCTCGCTCTGAAACCGGCGGACGGTTTCGATCCATTCGTCCGGCGTCTTGAACCCTGTTCCTTCCGCCGTGCGCCCTGCGCCCCGGACTTCGCTCGGCGTCGCGTCGAAGGCCTGGCGAAACGCGCGGGAGAAGCCGGCCGCGTCGTTGAACCCGCAACTATCGGCAATCTCCTGCATCTTCGCGGACGGACACTCGCGCACGAGACGCCAGGCGACGGACAACCTTTCATTGCGGATGAAGGCCTGTATGCCGCCGTCCTGCTCGAACAGCCGGTAGAGGGTCGCCCGGGAGATCCCGCAGTGACGGACGATCGCGGCGATGTCGAGACCGGTGTCGTGCAAATGCCGCCGGACATAGTCTTCCGCGCAGCGCCGCGCCGTCGCCCGCACGAAGGGAAGTGCGGTCGGGGCGATCTCGGCGAAGCCGGCGCCGGATAGGAGCGTGAGAAAGGCGTCGATGGCGCCATGCGCCTGCAAGGGTTCCAGCCTGTCCATGCAGACCCGCAGCCCTTCGAGATGGATATTGGCGAGGCGCGCCAGGGGAGCGCCGTGGTTCAGGACGGCGCCGTGCTGCGCATACGGAAGGCGCTGCTGCACGATCTCGCGCGGCACGACGAGGTTCAGGTCGACCTCGTCCGTGCTCTCCTTCGCGAAGGGCTGGCTGAAGTCGATCAGGATGATGTCGCCGGCACCGGCCTTGACCTCGGTATCCCCGTAGATCCCGCGAAAGGCTCCCCGGCGATACATCTGGAAGACGATCTGGTCCCATCCGCCGCTGCGTGCATGGCGGACCGTGTGCTCGTAGCGCTGTTCGGAGACCTCGGTTTCGACCAGGAGCGTGTCGTCCCACTGCGCGGTCGACATCCGGCAATGAAAGTCGGACTTGCGCTGCCGCGACACCATGAAGAACGGATCCGTCAGGACGGTCCAGGCGTCGAAGCGCTCGCGCGTGGGCAGTTCGTTGAGATCGATCCGCTGCATGACAGAGCCCGAGAGGCGAATGCCGGAACTCTTAGCCGGGTGCGTAGGCAGATGCCAGCGCAAGGAATGCGGCGGGGTTGGCGCCGCCGAACCCCTATCCGGCGAGCCAGAGCGCAAAGCGCGGATCGACCCGTGCCTCGCCGGAGGTCTCGAAGAGGGCTCTGAAAGCCATAGGACTCAGGCCATAGCGTTCACCGAAGCGCCGGGAGAACAGGTTGAGGGACGAGAAGCCGACAGCACGGGCGACTTCGGCGATCCGGCTTTCGGCATGATTGCACGACAACAACAAATTGACCGCATGCCGCAGACGGGCGTCGAGGAGCATGGCCGCGACGCCGCCTTCCGGGCCGGCGGTCCGGTAGAGGGCGGCGCGTGACACGCCGAGCGCCTGCGCCACGCTCTCAGGCGAGATCTGTGGCGAGGCTGCGTGCTGCGCCAGATATCGGCGCAGAAGAGCAGGGCGGTCGCCGGACGGCGCATCCCCTTCCTGACCCGTCGCATTACGCCTGTCATGCGCCAGGAGCGCGAAGGCGTCGCTTGCGGCCTGCGCCGCGCGCGTGTCGAGGAGGACGGCCTCCCGCAGCAGGTAGTCCGCATGGCTGGCCAAAAGGGTCGCCGTACCCTCGGCCGCCGGCCGGTGCGTGCCGTGGGGAAGAGGTGCCGCGATCGATCCACGGGGCTGAAAGACGAGCAGCACCTCGAAGCGTCCCGAGGCGGAGAAGGCGAAGGCCCTGCTCATATCGAGGAGGACGTGGTCACCGGGCGCGACGGAGGCGACCGACCCGTCGTACGACAGTTCGCCCCTCCCCTCGCGGAGAAGGAGGACCAGCCGATGGTCCCACCCTCCCTTGCGCTCCGCCATCGGCGCGCGCTGCAGCCGCAGCGACCGGCCGGTGAGGCGCAGGAGAAGCGAACCGCCCGTCGCCCGGGCGTCGAACTCAACGGGGAAGCTGCCCGCGCCCCAATCGGGCACGGCGAGGAGGGGGGCCAGCGCCGTCGCCAGATCTGCCGCCGCGACGGCGGTCACGAACCGCTCCCAGCGAAACAGCGGTAAGCCCGTCATCGAGCGAGGCCAGACGGCTGAAGCCGGAGAGGAGAACCTTCGTTTAGGAGCGGGGCCGTTCGACCAGCCACCGGTCCGCAGCCGCCGGCCGTGATTCGGCGATCACGCCGCTGGGCCTTATCGCTCTCGATCATCCCCCGAATCCGGCAAGCTTGGCGCGTGGGCGCCGCCGTCGTCATGTCGCCTTAGGTCCTTTCCGGTCGGAGCCGCCTGATCAGATCGACAACGCGCCGGCCCGGATGCGCGGATGCCGCGTCCGCTCGCACACGCAGGAGGAATCGACCGTTCGTCCGATCGTACCATGCCGCGTCGAAGAACGAGCCAAGCCCCGTCTGCGCCTGAGGAAGACACATGATGTCGCGCGGATCGGGGCTCACCAAGCCTTCCACCCCATCGACGAGCACCACAAGGGAAGGGCGCCGCCATTCCAGCGCAACCGGCCTCTCCCGTCTTCGATCGTCCTGCGCGGGATCGAGGCGGCGGGCGTCGAGGACACGGCGCCCCGCTGCCCGCGGCAAAGCCACGCCGATTTCGCCGACGCAGCTCGACGGCAGGAGGAACCATTGGGCGCCGGCACGGACCTGGACATAGGGGCTCACGCGAGGGTCCCGCCCGCAACCCGCCCTTTCCGGTCGAGGCCGAACGCGGTCATGCCGCCGGCCGCGTGGCGATGGGTGCCGACCGTACCATGCTCCAGAACCCTCGTCCTCGTGTGACGGACCCCCGCCTCGCGCCGCGGGCGGTGAGAGGCAGCGCCTCCGATGGCCCCGCCCGCCTTCCTGTCTAGTTCCTCTCGCCGGCCGCAGCGAGTGACGGCAAGGCGGCCTCTTCGTCATTGCGTCCCACGATGCCGCTCTCACGTCCCATGGGCTCCGCCTTTCAGATCGACGGCTTGAGGGGAGGCCGGCAAGTCCCTGCGCGGTGTCGGGGAAGGTCGTGCCTGCCGCCGACAAGGCTTCCGGCGATTTCGTCCCACAATTCGCGGATTTCGTCCCATCGGCTGGAGAGTTGGCGAAGCCACGTTGATGACGGCGCGCCCAGCTGCAATTTCGTTTGTGTCAAGTCATGCAGAGGTCCGAGAGGCATCGGGTAGCCCGATTGGGAAGAAGCGATCAGGAGACGCGAAGGCGCTCGACCGAGGGTCCGGCGGCTCGATACCCGGCCGGAACTCGGGTCCCGTACGCAAGCGGATCGAACTCGGCGGAACAGGCCGTCTCTGCGCCGGCCCGAACCGCGCGATGGGGCGCCCGTCCTTGTCCCAGGTCGGCCGACTGCCGTTCGGAAACCTCCGCCGGGCCACTGGCGACCGGACGCCGCCTCCGCGCAGACGGAGGTCGGTTCAAGTTTTGCAGCATAGCAGGAGCGCGACGATCGACCATCGACTCACCCCGGACTTCGCGGTCAATTTCGGACGCCTGCCTGCGATCCCGCTCGACGACGACGCGGGTGAGTTTGGTGCGCTGACCCTCCGACGGCTGCGCAAGGAGCTCGCCTCGGCCGGGCCGTACCGGATCGCGGTGGGCATTACGGATGGGACACTGCCGATCGGGCTGGCCCTCGGCGAATGCGACGAGCACGGCAACGCCCGCCTCCTATCCTTGTGCGTGGCGGAGACCCATCGGCGCCGTGGTCACGGGCTTTCCCTCCTGGACGCATGGCAGCGCGAGGCCGCTCGGCGGGGCGCGCGCCGCTTGGTCTTCTCCTTTATGTCCGACGCTACGGGCCATGGCGCACTCGGGACGATCCTCCAGCGCGCGGGTTGGTCGGCGCCGGAGCCGCTGATCCTGCGGGTCCTGGGGCGGGCCGGCGTGATGGCCGACATCGTCGGCCGCTGGCCGGCGGTCCGCGACCGCCTGTCGCCGCCAAGCGGCTTCCAGTTCTCGCCCGTCGAACCCGACGCGGCGGACAGGCGCGCGATCGCAAACCTTCTCGCCGACCCGGCCATCGGCAGCATGCGCGGACCGCTCGCCTATTCGGGCCGCCTGGTGCCCGAGACGAGCATCCTGCTCCGCCGTGAAGGGGCAGTCGTCGGCTGGGTCGTGGCGCTGCCCGCCCCACGCAAGTTCGTGCGCGGCCGCATGCCCGCGGTGGAGTATGCCGAGTTCTTCCTGGAACCCTCGCTCTGGCGCTCCGGTCTGGGCATCGGCGCTTTCCATCACTGCTACCGACGCCAGGCCGAAGTCTTCGGGCATGCCTCGCCGGCCTATTTCCAGACCCATACGGGGCGACCCGCCATGCTTGCGCTGTGCCACCGCCGCTTCGCGCCAATCGCGGACCGCACCGAAATGGTCCTGGCGTCCCGCCGCGACATCGATCCGCGCTGAAAGGCCCGGGATCGGGAAGGGAAGGATCCGTCGCGACCGAAAGGCCTGCGGCACGCCGGCGGCGTCGTTCTTCGCCGACGCGTACGCCGTGTCGCTCGGAATGTCTTGCAGGAAGCGCTTCAAATCCTGCAGCGGAGGGGATTGGGCGGTTGTGCGGGGTCGTGGCGGAGAGGATGGGGCTCCACCCGCACGCCCCTGGAAGCCCTGCAAATGCTGGGATCTCGCAGTCCGCTATCGATGTCGTGTGTACCACCTGGATGTACCCGTCCGGCAAGCTTGACGGACCGAAATTCATAATGGATTTTTCAATTTCATTTGAAAAGCGGGTTGCGGAGGGTAGGGCGTCAGTCGCAGGTTATCGGACCCTTGGCGATGGAGGCCAGCCGCATGCCAGACGATCCCCGCCCGCGCCTGAGCCTCAGGAACCTTCCTCGCTCGACGACCAGCGACGAGCCGGACATGCCGCCGCTCGATCACACGACACCCGCCGCTGCGCCGCTCGTCGAGCAGCTGTTCCCGACCGACACGGACAACGAAATTCATATGCTGTTCGGCTTAGCCGATAAGCGCGTCGCCACGCGGTGGAGGACTGGCTACATCCGGCTCCCCCTCGCCGCCTCGAAAAAGCTCATAGACTAGGTCGCCGCCAAGGCCCAACTTGTCGCCGATGTCGAGGCCGCGATCGCACGCGCCGAAGCCGCAGGCATACACGTCCCCGTCACGCGCTACACCCTGCGCCAGCTCGCGTAATCGAAACCGCTCGATCGCGAGGAAGACTCGCTGTGAAGCCGATCCGTACAATCGTAGCGATCATCTAAGGCGTTTCGAAACCTGGTTTTCCCCCTGAAAAGTTCTCTGATCGCATTCGTCAAGCTGGCTGACTGAGGTCTGCGCACACGCCGGGTTCATGGTTCTCTCCGCGGTCGGCCTCGATGGATCGCCGCATGTTGGCGTCAGATGGTTGGATCGACCGAAGTGGTCCTCGCGGTTGCCGATGGCACCGCATTTTCAGGGACGGCCTGATCCGCGCCATACGTCCCGGCGGGGACGCATCCGTTGTCGTCAGTGGAGCGGCACGGCGACGGTTAGGCCGCTGCCTCCTGACTCCAGCGGAATGGAGTGTTGGTCTTCCACATGGCGTGCAGGATCACGGCCATCTTGCGGGCCGCGGTGATCCTTGCCTTCTTGAACCCGGACGCCTTTGCCAGCTTCAGGCCCCACGCCTTGAGCGTGGAGAAGCGCAGGTTGCGCGTCAGGAGCGTCGTGGCCGCCTCGTAAAGGTGCTTCCTGGTCATCAGGCTCCCCTGTTTGGAGATGCGCCCGTTGCGGCTCGTCTCGCCGGACTCGTATCGTCGCGGTGTGAGGCCGAGATAGGCGCCAGCACTCGAGGATCGTTGGAAGCGCGATGCGTCGTCGAAGGACGAGGCGACGGAAAGGGCGGTGATGACGCCGACGCCCGGCATGGTCATGAACAGGCGCTCCGTGGGGTTTGTTTTTGCGACCGCCATGAGGCGGCGGTCCAGAACCTTGATCTGATCAAGCATCGAGGCTCTCGCCTTCATCAGTGTCTCGGCAATGAGACGCATCTCCGGGGACGCATCGAGTTCGCCGGCGATGATCTCGTCGGCTCGGCCGATGAACCCTCCGACACGCTTGCCGAACAGAACGCCGAAGGTGCGCAGGAGGCCTCGGATCTCGTTCTCGATCTTGACGCGGATCCGCACCAGCATCTCGCGAGCCACCAGAAGGGAGCGAACCTGGTAGCTGTCGCGGCTCTTGATGCGCACTTCCTTGAACCAGCCGGTCCGCATGATCTGCGCCAGGCCAGCCGCGTCGTTGCGGTCCGTCTTCACGGGTCTCATCGTCAGAGCCGCGTTGGCATGTCGGGCATCGATGCACAGGACCGGAAGACGGCGTGCAGCGAGCTCGTTCCAGAGCCACACCGCCAACGGGCCCGTCTCCAGCCCGACCCGGACGAGGGCGGGCGCCTTTTGCGTCAGATAGCTGGTGATCGCGTCCGGACAGGTTGCGACCTTCTTCTCGGCCAGGATCCGACCGGCCTCGTCGACGACGCAGATCGCCGTCGTCTCCTGCGACACATCCAAAGCTGCATAGGAGGGCATCTTTGTTCTCCTTCCCTTATCGGCAACACCGATCGTTGCGGGATGACCAGCTTGGGGAACCGCTTCATCCTCGGCGAGAGGTGCCACCTGCGATTTGTCATTCGGCGTGCAAGTTTGGGTCTGACGCATATGTGGAACGGCCCGGTTGGCAAGGTAGTTGCTGCGTCATTCGCCGTCGGACGGTGCAGTCATATGTCCGGCCTGTTGGCGCGGTGCTAGACCGCTGGCCACGATGAGATCCGCGATGCCGATCGCCTTATCATTCTCACGCGCTCGCTGGCGCATTGCGTCAGACGGTCTGGTCGGCGTCGAGGTATCGTCCCTCGGGTTCATCACGCATTGGCACCTTGCTGTCATCCCGGCATCATGATGCCGGAATCCTCCATCCCTACAGGCGTGCCATGATCGGCGACGCCTGGTAGACGCCGCCCTTCACGAGCAACGCCCAGATCGTGCGCGCCATCTTGTTGGCCAGCGCCACGGCCGCGACCTTGTAGGGCCGGCGAGCCAGTAGCGAGATGACCCAAGCCGGCAACTTCACCCCTCGGCGGGCCTGCTTCAGGATCGACGTCGCTCCAACGATCAGCAAGGTGCGCAACTGCTTGTTGCCCTGCTTCGATATCCTACCGAGCCGTTCCTTGCCGCCGCTCGAATGAGCTCGCGGGGTGATCCCGATCCAGGCCGCCAGATCGCGCCCTGTCGGGAAAGCGCCCGGATCCTGGACCGTTGCTCGGACCGTCGCGGCGATGATCGGTCCAACGCCCGGAATGCTGGTGAGCCGTCGAGCGGTCTCGTCGCTCTTCACCGCGGCCACGATCTTCGTGTCGAGCGCCTCGATACGGGTCGTCAATCTCTCGACCTGCTCCGCCATCTCCAGAAGCGCGGCCCGAGCCGCAGATGGCAGGCGGGCTTCGTTCTCGTCGCGCAGGATGGCGATAAGCTTGGTGACACTGGTCATGCCGGTCGCAGCAATGATGCCGAGCTCGGCCATATGGGCGCGCATCGCATTCGCCGTCTGCGTACGCTGACGCACAAAGAGCTCGCGGGTCTTGAGCACCATACCCGCGGCCTGCTCGTCCGGAGCCTTGATCGGCACGAAGCGCATCGTGGGCCGCATCACCGCCTCGCAGATCGCCTCGGCGTCCGCGGCATCGGTTTTATTGCGCTTCACGTACGCTTTGACATAGGCCGCCGGCATCATGCGGACGGTATGGCCGAAGGCACCGATCTCATTCGCCCAGTGGTGTGCGCTGGCACACGCCTCGATCCCGACAAGACAGGGTTCGAGGTTACGGAAAAAGTCCAGAACCTGCGATCGCCGTAGAGCGCGGCGGACAATGATGCGGCCATCTTCTGAGATGCCGTGAACCTGGAAGACCGACTTGGCCAGATCCAGTCCGATCGTCGTGATCTTCTCCATGGAACGTCTCCCTGTCTATCGTGCCGGTTGCCCTCTCACGATAGGCGCCCTCGAAGCTGCTTCGAAGGGCCGTTCCACACCATCATTCTCGGATGCTGTTCGTCCGGGCCTATCCGCGCGAGAGCCAGGAGATGGTGTTCGACGCGCACGACCGGGCGTTCGCCTTCTTCCGCGGTGCCTGCACGCGGGGCATCTACGACAATATGAAGACGGCGGTGAAGACGATCTTCGTCGGCCGCGAGCGCGCCTACAACCGGCGCTTCCTCCAGATGTGCGGGCACTACCTCGTCGATCCGGTGGCCTGCACACCGGCGTCGGGCTGGGAGAAGGGTCAGGTCGAGATACCCAAGTCGGGCTGGTGCGCGAGCGCTTCTTCACGCCCCGTCTTCGGGTGAAGAACTACGAGGAGCTGAACGCCTGGCTGCTCGACAGGACGATCGCCTTTGCCAAGGCGCACCGTCATCCCGAACTGCGAGACCGGACGGTGTGGGAGGCATTCGAAGCCGAGCGGGGGAGCCTTGTGCCCTATCGCGGTCGCTTCGACGGCTTTCATGGAGTGCAGGCCGCCGTGTCGAAGACGTGCCTCGTGCGCTTCGACAGCAACCGCTACTCGGTCACGGCCAGTGCCGTCGGACGTCCGGTGGAGATCCGCGCCTATGCCGATCGGATCGAGATCCGCCAGGAGGGTCGGATCGTGGGTGAACACACGCGTGGCTTCGGACGCGAGCAGACAATCTACGATCCCTGGCATTACGTACCCGTGCTGGCGAGGAAGCCGGGCGCTTTGCGCAACGGCGCGCCGTTCAAGGATTGGGTTCTGCCTTCCGGCTTGGAGCGCGTGCGCCGCAAGCTGGACACATCACCCGACGGCGGTCGCCAGATGGTCGACATCCTGACCGCGGTCTTGAGCGACGGTCTGCCGGCGGTGGAGTCGGCCTGCCTGGAGGCGCTCGGCGAGGGTGTCCACTCCGCTGACGTCATTCTCAACATCCTGGCGCGAGCCCGCGAGCCGGTGCGTCCGATCACCATCATGACCCCGGACGCGCTGCGGCTTCGCCACGAGCCGGTGGCCGACTGCGCACGCTACGACAACCTCAGGAGAGCACTGTGATGGAACGCTCCGAGATCCTCGGCGCCATGGGCGAGCTGAAGCTCTACGGCATGAAGGCAGCCTTCGACGAGATCGTCTCGACGGCCGTAAAGCGCCAGCACGAGCCGAGCCGGGTCGTCGGCGATCTGCTTCAGGCCGAGATCTCCGAGAAGCAGGCGCGATCGATCAAGTACCAGATCACCAGCTCCAAGCTGCCGCTGGCCCGGGACGTCGAGGAGTTCGTGTTCCAGGGCACGCCGATCAACGAGACGCTGGTGCGCGACCTGGCGTCCGGCAACTTCATCGCCCATCAGCGCAATGCCGTCCTGATCGGGGGCACGGGCACCGGCAAGACCCATCTGGCGATCGCCATCGCAAGAGCCTGCATCCGGGGCGGCGCCCGAGGCCGCTTCTTCAACGTCGTCGACCTCGTCAACAAGCTCGAGGCCGAGACGCGGGCGGGACGCCAGGGCCGCATGGCCGACTACCTCTCGCGCATGGACTTCATCGTTCTCGACGAACTCGGCTACCTGCCGTTCGCCCAGTCCGGCGGACAGCTCCTGTTCCACCTCATCAGTCGGCTCTACGAGCAGACCTCGGTGATCGTCACCACGAACCTGGCCTTTGGCGAATGGCCTTCGGTCTTCGGCGACGCCAAGATGACCACCGCGCTCCTCGACCGCCTGACCCACCACTGCGACATCGTCGAGACCGGCAACGAAAGCTGGCGCTTCAAGAACCGCCTCTGAC
>NZ_JAPZDS010000069.1 GCF_029813115.1 Aureimonas sp. SK2 | reverse complement strand
CAGCCCGCCGGAGACGAGAATGTAGCCGGTCCGGTAGCTGTCGACCTCGATCGGGCGAAGCGAGACGGCTTTCGTCGCCTCGTCGATGACCCAGACCGCGGCTCCCCTGGTGCCGGCCGACAGGGCGCGCCAGGACAGCCTCGCCAGGCGCTTCTCCTGTCCCTGCGCGACGCCGACGACGGCGCTTCCAAGCCCCATGCGCTCTGGCGGGGCGATCAGGGTCACGCGGACCCGCACCGTTCCCGTGCGGCTGTCGAAGGTCGGCGAGATCTCGCGGACCTTCGCCCGCGCCTCGACCGAAGGGTCGCCGACGAGGCGCACGGTCAGTTCGCCCGACGGCGACGGGTCTTCGATAAGGAGGGATTCATAGACGTCGAACACCGCCTCGCGCTCGCCCTCGTGCGCCAGGGTGAAGACCGGCTGGGCCGCGGCGGCGACCTGTCCGGTTTCCGTGCGTCTTTCCGTGATGACGCCGTCCGCGTCGGCCCGCAGCTCGGTAAAGGTCAACTGCTCCCGCGCGTTGGCCAGACTTGCTTTCGCGCTGTCGAGATTGCCTTGCGCGTCCCGCAGGTCCTTGCGCGCGTTCTCGAAGTTGCCGCGCGTCGTCACGCCGCTCCGCAGCAGCTGGTCCTGGCGATCGAAGTTGATGCGCGCCTGTTCT
>NZ_JAPZDS010000068.1 GCF_029813115.1 Aureimonas sp. SK2 | reverse complement strand
TAGCCCGCCGGAGACGAGAATGTAGCCGGTCCGGTAGCTGTCGACCTCAATCGGGCGAAGCGAGACGGCTTTCGTCGCCTCGTCGATGACCCAGACCGCGGCTCCCCCGGTGTCGGCCGACAGGGCGCGCCAGGACAGCCTCGCCAAGCGCTTCTCCTGTCCCTGCGCGACGCCGACGACGGCGCTTCCAAGGCCCATGCGCTCTGGCGGGGCGATCAGGGTCACGCGGACCCGCACCGTTCCCGTGCGGCTGTCGAAGGTCGGCGAGATCTCGCGGACCTTAGCCCGCGCCTCGACCCAAGGGTCGCCGACGAGGCGCACGGTCAGTTCGCCCGACGGCGACGGGTCTTCGAGAAGGAGGGACTCATAGACGTCGAACACCGCCTCGCGCTCGCCCTCGTGCGCAAGGGTGAAGACCGGCTGGGCCGCGGGGGCGACCTGTCCGGTTTCCGTGCGTCTTTCCGTGATGACACCGTCCGCGTCGGCCCGCAGCTCGGTAAAGGTCAACTGCTCCCGCGCGTTGGCCAGACTGGCTCTCGCACTGTCGAGATTGCCTTGCGCGTCCCGCAGGTCCTTGCGCGCGTTCTCGAAGTTGCCGCGCGTCGTCACGCCGCTCCGCAGCAGTTGGTCCTGGCGATCGAAGTTGATGCGCGCCTGTTCG
>NZ_JAPZDS010000067.1 GCF_029813115.1 Aureimonas sp. SK2 | reverse complement strand
CTAGGAGCCTGAACGGTTCCTGAACCTGATGTTCACCCTGCCTTGGCATTCCCTGGCCGGCCGGCCCGGACCGCGTTTCCGCAGTCCGGACAGACATGGGCCGGACCGCTCGGCCTCAGCGCGGCATCCCGTTGTCGCGCGTCGCCTTCTCCCGCCATGTGTCGTTGGGTGTGATCGGCTTGTTGATCTCAGCGCAGCCGGCGAGGAGCGCGAGGGCGGTGAAGACGAGGAGAATGCGGGACAAGCGATAGGCCTTCGATCGGATGCCCGTCCGAAGCCGGGCGGCCTCGCGGCGGGGCGACGCGGGAACTCCGGCCGGTCGGCGGAACCTGGATGTGCGGCCGGCGTCGCCGGAGCGGCGAACGCCCCGCCTATAGCCTCCGCATCGTCTTGTGGCGAGGCATTCCCTCCCCGCCTTATCCCCGCCCTCCCGCGCCGCGTCTAACCTTCCTCCCATCGCCGCCCCATCGAATGGGCGCGAATGATCACCGGGATCGTTCGGAGGGGTGGCGAGCGGTGTCCGCGACGCGTCTCCTGCCGGAGGAGGCGTGGCCCGGACGGTTCCTGATAGGCACATGGGGGTTGGCTGCCCAAAACGAGGCGGCTCTCGGAAAACTCGGCGTTGGAGACAGCCCAAGGCAGGCGGGGTGACAGACCGCCGCCGCATCGGGCCGAGACGCCCTGCGTAATCCCCA
>NZ_JAPZDS010000066.1 GCF_029813115.1 Aureimonas sp. SK2 | reverse complement strand
CGGAACGGGGAGCAGGTCACCTTCACCCGACGCTTCGGCGTCTTGTTCCGCAGTTGCAGGCCGAGATCCCTGTAGATCCGATAGGTTCGCTTGATGTTGCCGGCCCAGCCCTCGCGCCGGAGCAGCACGTGAACGCGACGCCTCTCAGCGGTTGCAAGCAATCGCCTGTCGGCCAAGGGGATATTCGTAGCGGACCCGCGTCATGCAGATGTCCTTGATCCGAGCTGCCAGGCCCGCCGGATCGAGACACCCCATTCCTTGCACGTCTCCGCCACCAGCTCGCGTTTGCGACCAAGCCTCACAGTTTGTCAGTGGATGACGTCCTGCAGCATCTCCTTGTCCAACGACAGGTCCGCGACGAGCTTACGAAGCTTCCCGTTCTCGTCCTCGAGCTGCTTCAGCCGCTTCATCTCCGTCGGCAGCAGGCCGTCATACTTCTTCTTCCAGTTGAAGTAGGTCGCTTGGCTGATCCCAGCTCGCCGGCATATCTCGGCGACCGGGATCCCATAAGATCCCTGCTTCAAAATGAACGCCTTCTGGGCGTCCGAAAACTTCGATGCCTTCATCGTTCTCCGCTCCTCCCGGCCAAGGGATGCTACCGCGGAAAACTCCAGTTCAGCACAATCCAGTTTTTCGGGAGCAGATCACGGCCAATCAACGAGGGCCCTAAGCTCCCATTCAACACCACAACCCGCCCGGGCTTGCGCCGCGGGCGGGTTGTGGTGTTGTGAGA
>NZ_JAPZDS010000065.1 GCF_029813115.1 Aureimonas sp. SK2 | reverse complement strand
CTAAGGATCCGCGTTCGACGGTTCTTTCCCCGGAGGAAGAAGCCATCATCGTTGCTTTCCGGCGGCACACGCTGCTGCCGCTCGACGATTGCCTCTATGGCTTGCAGCCCAGCATCCCGCACCTCACCCGTTCCAGCCTTCATCGCTGCCTGGAACGGCACGGCATCAGTCGTCTGCCGCAGGTCGAAGGTGACAAGCCCGTTCGGAAGCGGTTCGCCACTTACCCAATCGGCTACTTCCACATTGATATTGCCCAGGTCAGCTCCGAGGAAGGTAAGCTCGCCCTTTTCGTAGCCATCGACCGCGCCAGCAAGTTCGCCTTCGCTCAGCTCGTGCCCAGCGCTGGCAAGATGGAGGCGGCGCAGTTCCTGCGAGAACTGATCGACGCCGTGCCCTACCGCATCCATACCGTGCTGACAGACAACGGCATCCAGTTCACGCCACGACGTCGGGACATCTGGGATAGCGGGCACATCTTCGACCGTGTCTGCGGCGAGCACGAGATCGAGCATCGGCTGACGAAGGTGAACCACCCCTGGACCAACGGTCAGGTCGAGAGGATGAACCGCACGATCAAGGATGCGACTGTCAAACGCTTCCACTACGAAAGCCACGGACAGCTTCGAGACCACCTTCAGCTCTTCGTCGATGCCTACAATCATGCCCGCCGGCTCAAGACCCTGCGTGGCTTCACGCCCTACGAGTTCATCGTCCACACCTGGACACAAGAGCCCGACCGCTTCAGGCTCGATCCGTTACACCTCATTCCGGGACCGTACACCTAGCCATCCTTCATAA
>NZ_JAPZDS010000064.1 GCF_029813115.1 Aureimonas sp. SK2 | reverse complement strand
CTAGGCTCAGGACCTATTAATTTGTTTTGAGGCGTGGTTCAGTTGGGCATTGGAGGAATTTCCGATGGGCAAGCTGTTCCTGTTGAGCGAGCGCCAGATGGCGCGGATATCGCCGCACTTCCCGCTGTCCCACGGGGTGCCGCGCGTCGACGACCGGCGTGTGGTGAGCGGCATCGTCTACGTGATCCGCAACGGCTTGCCGTGGAAGGACGCGCCGGCGGACTACGGGCCGCACAAGACCTTGTACAACCGCTTCATCCGCTGGTCGCGGCTTGGCGTCTTCAACCGCATCTTCGCCGCGCTTGCGGGTAAAGGATCAAGACCGGAGCGCATCATGATCGATGCCACGCATCTGAAGGCGCACCGTACGGCGGCGAGCCTGCTCAAAGGGGGGATGTTCCCCGACGTATCGGACGCACCAAGGGCGGCCTGAACTCCAAGTTGCACGCCGTCTGCGACGGACAGGGTCGTCCCCTCGTCATGACGCTCACCGAGGGCCAGACCAGCGACTATCATGGCGCCCGCCTGATGCTGGCGCACTTGCCGCCCGCCAGGGAGATGCTGGCCGACAAGGGCTATGATGCCGACTGGCTGCGCCAGGCGCTCGCCGAGCGCGGCATCGCCGCCTGCATCCCGTCACGGGCCAAGCGCAAGAACCCGCTCCCGCACGATCCCGTACTCTACAGGCAGCGCTACAGGATCGAGATCATGTTCGGTCGCCTCAAGGACTGGCGGCGCATCGCCACCCGCTACGACCGATGCGCCCACACCTTCTTCTCAGCCATCTGCATCGCGGCCGCCGTCATCTTCTGGCTCTGATCAACGAGTCCTGAGC
>NZ_JAPZDS010000063.1 GCF_029813115.1 Aureimonas sp. SK2 | reverse complement strand
TAGGGTCAGGACCCATTGATATGAGGCGCCCCGTCTGATTCAGGCTCTGTCCGGGGGGACTGGTTATGAGCGATCTGTACTGGCTGACGGACGAGCAGATGGAGCGGCTTCGTCCGTTCTTTCCCAAGAGCCATGGCAGGCCAAGGGTCGATGACCGGCGGGTTCTCAGCGGCATCATCTTCGTCAACCGCAACGGCCTGCGATGGCGCGATGCGCCCAAGGACTACGGGCCCGCAAAGACACTCTACAACCGGTGGAAGCGTTGGGGCGAAGCGGGTGTCTTCGTCCGGATGATGGAGGGCCTGGCAGCAGTCGGCGCCGATCCCAGGACCATCATGATCGACGCGACCTACCTGAAGGCACACCGCACGGCATCGAGCCTGGCGGTCAAAAAGGGGGCCTCGGTCGCCTTATTGGTCGCACCAAGGGTGGCATGAACACCAAGCTTCATGCCGTCGCCGATGCGAACGGCCGCCCGCTGAGCTTCTTCCTGACCGCCGGGCCGGTCAGCGACTATACCGGGGCAGCCGCGCTGTTAGACGATCTGCCCAAGGCGCAATGGCTGCTCGGCGATCGGGGCTACGACGCCGACTGGTTCCGGGACGCTTTGGAAGCCAAGGGCATCAAACCCTGTATCCCAGGGCGCAAGTCGCGCAACGCGCCGGTGCGCCACGACAAACGCCGTTACAGACGCCGCAACCGCATCGAGATCATGTTCGGGCGACTGAAGGACTGGCGGCGGGTTGCGACCCGCTACGATCGGTGCCCGACCGTCTTCTTCTCCGCCATCGCGCTCGCAGCCACCGTCCTCTTCTGGCTCTGAGCTATGAGTCCTGACC
>NZ_JAPZDS010000062.1 GCF_029813115.1 Aureimonas sp. SK2 | reverse complement strand
GGACCACTTGGCCGATGGTCATCCAGCTTCGACCGGCGGCGGCGGGCCATGTGCCGCTGACCGGTTCACCAGCGATATCGGCGGTTTGTTGCCGATGACGCTATGGGGTCGCACCTCGTTGTAGTCTCTGCGCCAAGCCTCGCATTTGCGCACCGCGTCGTCGAGGCTCATGAACCAGTGCTGGTTCAGACACTCTGCCCGGAACTTGCCGTTGAACGACTCGATAAATGCGTTGTCCATCGGCTTTCCGGGCCGGGAGAAGTCGAGCACGACACCGCGGGTGTAAGCCCACAGGTCCAACTCGCGCGAGACGAACTCGCTTCCCTGGTCGACCCGGATCGATGCGGGATAGCCCATCTCACCGCAGACACGTTCGAGCACGTCCACGACGTCGGGCGCCCGGAAGCTGAAGCGCGGCACCACCGCCGGCGAGAACCGGCTGAAGGTGTCCACGACGGTCAGGATCCGCAGCTTCGGTCCCGTCGCAAGCTGGTCATGGACAAAGTCCATGGCCCACACTTCGTTCAGGCAGGACGCCGCGCAGCGGCCTTCCCTCAGCTTGACCTTGACCCGGCGCTTGGGTGGCTTGTGCCGCAATTGCAGACCCATCTCCTTGTAAAGACGATAGATCCGCTTGGCGTTCACGACCCACCCCTCCCGTCGAAGCAGCACATGGATGCGTCTGTAGCCATACCGCACCCGCGTCTCGGCGATCTCCTTCACTCGCTTCTTCAGATCGGCCTGATCGGCGCGGCGCCCACGATAGTGGTAGCTCGATCGCTCCGCCCGAAGCACACCGCAGGCCCGCCTGATGCTGACCTGCCAAGTGCTCCTGACGTCGTCGACGAGCTGCCGGCGCCGGTCAGGCCTCAGAGCTTTCGCGAGACGACTTGCCTAG
>NZ_JAPZDS010000061.1 GCF_029813115.1 Aureimonas sp. SK2 | reverse complement strand
TGGCCTGCCCCCATTAGGTGGCCCGGTTCAAATCTAATGCATGGTGGGCTTGCAGGCGACGGTTGAGCTGGCCGGCGAAGCGGGTTGGGGTAGCGCAGCCGGCCACGGCACGGCGGCAGGAGCGGGTGGACGGTAGCCCAGGCTCGAGTGTGGACGCTTGGTGTTGTAGTGATGCCGCCAGCTCTCGATGACGATCCGGGCCTCGGCGAGACTGTAGAAGATCTCGCCGTTCAGAAGTTCGTCGCGGAGTTTCGAGTTGAAGCTCTCGCAGTAGCCGTTCTCCCAAGGCGAGCCCGGTTCGATGAAGGCAGTGCTGGCTCCGACCGCCGTGATCCAGTCGCGCACCGCCTTGGCGATGAACTCGGGACCGTTGTCGGAACGGATGTGCCTGGGCACGCCGCGTAGGATGAAGAGGTCCGACAGAACATCGATGACGTCCGTAGACCGCAACTTCCGGTCGATCCGAATGGCCAAGCACTCTCGGGTGAACTCGTCGATGACGTTCAGCATGCGGAACTTGCGGCCGTTGTGGGTGCGGTCCTCGACAAAGTCGTAGGACCACACGTGGTTGGGACGCTCTGGTCGAAGCCGAACGCACGAGCCGTCGTTCAGCCAGAGCCGACCGCGTTTGGGCTGCCTGGCCGGCACCTTCAGACCTTCCTGGCACCAGATGCGCTCGACGCGCTTCACGTTGACGAGCCAGCCAGCGTCGCGAAGCAAGGCCGCGATCCGGCGATACCCGTAGCGCCCATACTGCGCCGCCAGCTCGATGATGTCGGCCGTCAACGCCGCATCGTCGGCTCGCCCCTTCGGCACCTTGCGCTGCGTCGATCGGTGCTGCCCCAGAACCCGGCACGCCAATCGCTCCGACACATCGAACTTCTTCACGACGCGGTCGATGCATTGGCGACGGCGGGAGGGGCTCACCAGTTTCCCGAGGCGGCCTCCTTGAGGATCAGCTTCTCCAGCGTCAG
>NZ_JAPZDS010000060.1 GCF_029813115.1 Aureimonas sp. SK2 | reverse complement strand
CCGCCCATGTTGAAGACGCCGGCGCGCGTCGCGCCTGGCACTTGCAGATCGGGCAGTTCGCCGCAGAGCTGCATGGCCGCCATCACGTGCATCGAGACGCCCGTCGCCCCGATCGGATGGCCCTTGGACTTCAGGCCCCCGGACGGGTTCACCGGCAGGCGCCCGTCCTTCCGCGTCGTCCCCTCGCGCACCACGCGCCAGCCCTGGCCCGGTTCGGCAAGCCCCATCGCCTCGTATTCGATCATCTCGGCGATGGTGAAGCAGTCGTGCGTCTCGACGAAGTCGAGATCGTCGAGCGTCAGGCCCGAGGTCTCCAGCGCCTCTCCCCAGGCCCGGCGCGGCCCGTCGAAGGCCGTCGGATCGCGTCGCGACAGGGCCAGCACGTCGTTGGTGTGGACGCGGGCACGGAAGGAGATCGCCTTGCCGAGGGTCGCCGCCACGTCGGGATGGGCGATCACCAGCGCGGCCGCGCCGTCGGAGATCAGCGAGCAGTCGGTGCGCCGCAAGGGCGGGGCGACATAGGGGTTCCTGTCGGAGACAGTGTTGCAGAACTCGACCGAGAAGTCCTTGCGCATGTGGGCATAGGGGTTGGCGAGGCCGTTGGCGTGGTTCTTGGCCGCGATCATCGCCAGCTCTTCCGAGCGGTCGCCGTAGCGCTGGAAGTAGCCTTGCGCGATGCGCCCGAAAAGGCCGGCAAAGCCGCCGTCGACATCGGCCTCCTCCTCGCGGAAGGAGGCGGAAAGGAGGATGTCGCCGGCCCGCGCGGTGGGCACGCCCGTCATCTTCTCCGCGCCCACGACCAGCGCGACGCGGCCCCGGCCCGATGCGACGAAGTCCATGGCGGAATACAGCGCGGCCGAGCCGGTGGCGCAGGCGTTCTCGGTGCGCATGGCGGGCGTGCGCGCCAGGGCCTCCGCCCCCATGCCGACGAGCGCGGCCTGGAAGTCCTGGCCCGAGAAGCCGTTGTTGTAGACGCCGACGAACAG
>NZ_JAPZDS010000006.1 GCF_029813115.1 Aureimonas sp. SK2 | reverse complement strand
CCGGGTCATCCAGACTTAGCATGCTCTCCGTTCGCGAGGCGCTCCTTCGAATGTAGCAGGTGCACGTTGGCTTTGTAACGAGCCATTGTATCGCTTCTGAAGTTTGCTGCACCAGCAGGTTCTGTTAGAACGCATGCGTCTCGGGTGACGTGACCCCCTGTATTCCAGCCACGGATGGCTAGAGTCCGCCCAACGATGATCCGCTCCCGAAGCTTGGACCGCCGGAAGCTGGAGTTTTCCGGCTTCTCATGACGGCGGGCCGGTGGCGCCGTCGGGATTGATGAACGAGATCGGGACCTTGTTCCCGATCGCCCCGTGCGGGCGCTCCTCGTTGTAGTATCTGCGCCAACCCTCCAACTTTTCCGCCGCGTCGGCAAGCGTCAGGAACCAATGCTGGTTGAGGCATTCCGCTCGGAAGCGTCCGTTGAAGGCTTCGATGTACGCATTGTCGGTGGGCTTGCCCGGTCGGGAGAAGTCCAGCGTCACGCCTCTTGTGTAGGCCCACAGGTCGAGATCGCGAGATACGAACTCGGTGCCCTGATCGACGCGGATGGTTTTTGGATAGCCGATGACCGGGCAAATCTGCTCGAGCGTCCGCACGACGTCCTCGGCCCGATAGCTGAACCGAGGATCGAGCACAGGCACGTAGCGGGTGAACGTATCCACGATCGTGAACACCCGGATCTTTTGACCTGTCGCGAGCTGATCGTGGACGAAGTCCATGGCCCACACGTCGTTCGGGCCGATGGCCGTTTGTCGATCCGCCCGCAGCTTCGCCTTTACCCGACGCTTCGGCGTCTTATTCCGCAGCTGTAAGCCAAGATCCCTGTAAACCCGGTAGGTTCGCTTGATGTTGCCGGCCCAGCCCTCGCGCCGGAGCAGCACGTGAACGCGCCGATACCCATAACGGACACGCGTCATGCAGATGTCTTTGATCCGAGCTGCCAAGCCGGCCTGGTCGGGGCGACGGGACTTGTAATGGAAGGTCGAGGTGTCGAACTCCAGGACCCGGCAGGCTCGCCGGATCGAAACACCCCATTCCTTACACGCCTCTGCCACCAGCTCGCGCTTGCGACCAAGCCTTACAGTTTGTCAGTGGATGACGTCCTGGAGCATCTCCTTGTCGAGCGACAGGTCCGCGACGAGCTTGCGAAGCTTGCCATTCTCGTCCTCGAGCTGCTTCAGCCGCTTCATCTCCGTCGGCAGCAGGCCGTCATGCCTCTTCTTCCAGTTGAAGTAGGTCGCTTGGCTGATCCCGGCCCGCCGGCATATCTCGGCGACCGGGATCCCGTCGGCTCCCTGCTTCAAAATGAATGCCTTCTGGGCGTCCGAAAACTTCGATGCCTTCATCGTTCTCCGCTCCTCCCGGCCAAGGGACTACCGCGGAAAACTCCAGTTCAGAACGATCCAGTTTTTCGGGAGCAGATCACCGTCGGCGTGATGGAGGATAGACATATCACCCCCTTGGGGTCTGGTTGCGTCGTCCTCCTTCACGGGGCGGGTGGGGTAGGCAGGGGGCGTGGAAGCGTGGCCGGCATAGAGACTGGCGTGGGCATGAGAGGGGCAGACGAGGCTTCTACGGATTCGACTCACCACGTGCACGGCTAGCCTGCCGGTGATCGTCTCAAAGGTCGGGCAGCGTCCAACGGTGTGTGCCTACATGCAACTTGAATGTGGGGTAAACAGTGGGGCGGTACGGACAGGCTGTCAAATTATTCAGCGAAAACAATAGATTGCTGGATCAAATGGCGGGCCGCGACCGATAGTGATGATCACTACGCTTACGCTATAGCCCTACAAAATGACGCCTGAAAGTGGTTTGAGCGTAAGCGCTGTTCCGGCGGCACCTTTCGCGCGTGGTCGTGAGCGACGATGTTCGGAGCCTTTGAGGGCTTCGACACATGACGATTTCAGAGTTTACGCTTAAATCCAGCGATCCTGAGCCCGCGCGGCGGTTCGAGGTTTTCACGGGTTCCGGCCGGAGGCGCGAATGGTTGCCGGAGGAGAAGGCTCGGATCGTGGCGGAAAGCTACGATGCCGGCGAGACCGTGAGCGCAGTGGCCCGGCGATATGCATTGTCCCCGCAGCAGTTGTTCGCCTGGCGTCGGGCCGCGCGTCAGCCATTGGCGGGAGCGCCGGCACCGGAGCCATTGTTTGTTCCGGCGGTGATTGCGGCGCCGGAGCCTGAACCGTCGGGGAAGCGCGCGAGATCGACGCGGAAGCGGAAGGCCGCGCCAGACGCCGGCGTGATCGAGCTGGAGATCGACGGCGTTGCGATGCGGGTCGGCCGTGGCGCCGACGCCAGGACGGTTGCGACGGTGATCCGTGCGTTGAAGGCAACGTCGTGATCGGGCCGACTGGCGCCGTCAAGGTCATGGTGGCGACAAAGCCGGTGGACTTCCGCAAAGGCGCGGAGGGGCTGGCCGCGCTGGTGCGCGAGACGATGGGCGCCGATCCGTTCAGCGGTGCGGTCTATGTCTTCCGTGCCAAGCGCACGGACCGGATCAAGCTGATCTTCTGGGACGGCACCGGCGTCTGCCTCTATGCGAACGATCTGCATTCATACTGCATCTCTCTTTCGCACTCAGTTGAAGGTTTTGGCTTGGCTGGCATTTTCCTTATGAGCGGCGAGGCGATCGACGAGCTGGTTCCATCGACTGGATTGCTTTTGCGGTAAATCTGTCTTCGGAAGCTCGTACAGGTAGTAGTGTCCGTTGTAGGCATGGCTGGTGACGAGGCCATGTTCAGCCCATCTGGCGAGGGTATGCTCATGGATATTGAGGTGTGCAGCCGCCTCCTTCTTTGTCAACATCCCACGATCCCGGAGCCGGTCATAGCGTGATCTCAGCTTGTATTCGCGAACAAGATAGGTGACGCGTTTGGTTGTGAAGCGGGCGTTGCGCTGGTCACGGCGCGTCACCGAGCCCGGACGGTATCCCTGATTGTTGAGAATGTCGGCGATCTCGGAAAAAATATGATCGTCGAGGAGCTTATCGATCAGTGCAATGATGTCGGGGTTCGTCTTGACCTGCTGGCTGGGCGATTTTGGGCTGATGGTGACGAGTGTCTGGGTTTTGCCGCCTTTGAAGCGAATATGAGCCTTGGTTGTGCCTCTCTTCGGTAGTTTGAGGAGGGTGACGTCCTCAATGATGTGGGCAAGCAAGCGCTTTCGTTCGCGGTTCGGGGTCTCTGGGTTGGTCCAGAGTTTTTTGAAGTCCGCCGTCATTGCGACCAACCGCTCGTAGACGGCCTTATCGAGGATGAATTGATCGTGCTCCCAGCCGCGCTCGCGCTCTTCGCGGGCATTAGCCAAGATGCGGAGCTTCTCGTTCCATTCGCCTTCGAGCGTGTCGGCGACGAGGCGGTTATTGGGATCGACGAGCATGAAACGGCGCTGGGCGAGATCGGCTTCCGTTTGCGCGCGCTCGATTGCGCGACAGCGCAGCCGGTCCGCCTCTTCATGTCGCGCTTCGATCTCTTTGCGGACTTCAATCGCCAGTTCGATGGCTGCCGGCGTCATCTGCTCGGCGATCAGCATGCCGATGGCTTCGTCAACAGGAGGTGCAGCGATCGCCTGGCAGAGGGGTTCACCGCGATTGGTACGGGCGCGATCACAAACGTACCAGGCTTCCTGCCGACCGCGTCGGGCAGCGTAGCGCATGTGAAAATGCCTGCCGCATTGCCCACACACGGCGCGCCCCTGCAGCAGCGCCGGGCCTTCCCGCGGAGGTGATGCGACCGCCGCGTTCCATTTATGGCAGATGTTCGACTTCAGAATCCTCAGGTTCTCCTGATGTTGCTCCCAACTGATGTAGCCGGGATGGGCATCTGGAATGCATGCTGTCCAATCGTCACTACCTTGTTTGCGCACGAGCTTTTTGCCATCGATGGTTCGTCGATAGCGACGGCGGCCATAGGCATAGGCTCCGGCGTAACGTGGATTGTGCAGCACGCGCATCGCCGTCGAAGGCGTCAGTGGCCGGAAAACCGTCTGGCTGTCGTGCAAGCGAGAGGGAAAGAGAATGCCTTCCTGCCGAAAGGCCTTGACGGTCTGGGAGGCGGATCCGACGCGAGAGAACGTCTCGAAGAAATGGGCGATCGTCTCTCTGACTTGCATGTCCGGATCAAGCGTTACATTGCCGGAGTGGTCATAGACCAGCCCGGTTGGCAGCGGGCAACGGAACTCGCCACGCCGGGCCTTATTGAGGATGCCGCCGCGCAGCCGCGCCTTGATCACATGCAGTTCGGCCTCACTCATTGTTCCCTTCAAGCCGAGCAGGAGCCGGTCGTTGAAACTTGCCGGGTCATAGACACCGTCCTCGTCGAGGATCAGGGTGTCAGCAAGGGCGCAGATCTCGAGTAGACGCTGCCAGTCGGCATTGTTGCGCGCCAGACGGGAGACCTCCAGGCCCATGACGATCCCGGCATGTCCCATGCCGACATCGCTGACCAGCCGCTGAAATCCCTCACGCCAGACCGCCGATGCGCCGGATTCACCTTGATCGCTATCGATGACGATAATCTGCTCCTCGCGCCAACCAAGGGCGATAGCGCGCCCGCGAAGCGCATATTGCCGCATGGCGCTCTCGGTATTGTCGATGACTTGCCGCATCGAAGATTGGCGGATGTAGAGGTAGGCGCTGCGTTCGAGGTGATGAGGCTGGACTTTGAGATGTACATTCATCGTGATCTCCGATCGTTGATGCTCATGGCGATTGTCGCAAGGACGTGAACGACGGCGCTGTGTCCGCGGTGCAGCGGCCAAGCAATTGACGATGGGTAATTCTGCTCTCGCGGGGTGCTTGCTGTTGCGGTCAGCGTCTGAGCCCATCCCCACATGCCCCGGCGCAAAAAGAGCATCAGGCCACTACGGGCCATAAGTGGCAGCGCTGCGCCGAGAGCAGCCTTGCGCAAGACCTCGTACTGGGACGCGATGGTCGACGGTAGGATCGGGCATGCCGCCGTCGCGGCAAGGTTTACCTGCCGCTTTTTTTTAGAACCCGCTCGATCGATCTGGGATGAAGCTCGATATCGAGTTCCTGGCGGAGCAGCTTGGCAAGTTCCCGGGCGCGAACGGGTTCTCCTGGAGCGAGCTGCGCCCGCAGAAATGCCACGACCTTGTCGTCGATCTTGTGGGGACCGCGGGGCCCCGGCTTTGTCGGCACTAGTCCGGCAATCCCGGCCATATCGAAGTTCACCTTGGCCTGGTAGTAGGTCGGCCTGGAAACACCGTACTCGTCGGAGGCCTCCGTCACCGACACCTTGTCGATGGAGACGCGCCGCAGCATCTCGTATTTGACCTGCACGGCGTCGTGCGGATCGAAGAACTCGCTGCCCCGGAACTTTGGATCGCGCACCTTCTCGGGGGTGGGATTGAACGTGCCCTCTTCGATGAGGACATCCGTCTTTGTGCGCTTGCTGTCGTACTTCGCAGACATCGATGGCTCCGAGGACATGAAGCGGCGTTATCGTAATGCTAATTATGACGCATTTTACTGCCTCGTCAAGGCAACCCTCATGATTTAGCATTAGATAAGCCCTGTAATTGCGGGATAAATTCCACGAAAATAAGACCCATGCGGCATAATCAGCTTTACAGATGCGGCATATTTATCTTTACAGCTCTGCCCATCATCGTGTTCTGGAAAGGCGCTCTACCAGGGCGGCCAATTCCATTAAGTCGGCGACCCGCAAGAGCGACCGTCCGTTACCCATGACAACTTCAGGATCTGGGCTCATAAGGTCAGTCCATTGCGGGGGAACGGACCAAACGGTGGCATCCTCGGTCTGCAACAGCAAACGTTTGCCCTGCGAGTTAGCTCGCTCGCCGACGCAAGGAAGCTGTTGTCCAAAAAGGGGATGAAACGGGTGCATGACCCGCACTAACTGCTGACCTGCGCTGGTCGGGGCTGCATTCTCAGATGAGGTACAAGCGGCTGGAGGATGGCGAGTTCCGCTGGCCGAAGGTGCAGGACGGGATCATGCGGCTGACCGCCGCGCAGCTGTCGGCGCTGCTCGAAGGTCTCGACTGGCGACGGGTCCATGAAGCCCGCCCGACGCGCGTTCCGGCGCAGGCGGGTTGATCCGCGACCAAGTGAATCAGCCCGGATTCCACGGTCGCCCGGTGCCGGCGAATATGGTCTGATCCGCTCATGGCGATGACGGCGGACCAGCTTCCCGACGATCCGGATGCGCTGAAGGCGATGGTCCTGGCGCGCGACGTCGAGAATGCGCGGCTGATCCAGATCATCAGGGAACTGCAGCGTCACCGCTTCGGCCGGCGCGCCGAGACGCTGCCGGAAGACCAGTTGCTGCTGGGCCTCGAAGAGGCCGAGCAGATCGAGGCCGCCGGCGAGGAAGAGGCCGAACGTGTCGACCCGCGCGAACGCAATGAGCGCGCCACAAAGCGGCGAGCCAACCGTGGCGCGCTGCCGGCGCATCTGCCTCGCATCGAAACGATCGTCGACATCGACAATCACGTCTGTCCGTGCTGTCGCAATGGCCTGCACCGGATCGGCGAGGATGTGAGCGAGCGGCTCGACATCGTTCCGGCGCAGCTGCGCGTGATCGTGGTGCGCCGGCCCAAATACGCCTGCCGCGCCTGCGACGATGTGGTCGTTCAGGCTCCGGCTCCCGGCCGGCTGATCGAAGGCGGCCTGCCGACCGATGCGACCGTCGCCCAGGTGCTGGTCTCCAAATACGCCGATCACCTGCCGCTCTATCGCCAGGCGCAGATCTACGCCCGGCAGGGCATCAATCTCGACCGCTCGACGCTCGCCGACTGGGTCGGCCGCGCCGCCTGGCACCTGCGTCCGGTGCACGAGCGACTGCTGGCGAAGTTGAAGGCTTCGCCAAAACTGTTCGCCGACGAGACGACGGCGCCGGTGCTCGATCCCGGCCGTGGCAAGACCAGGACCGGGCAACTCTGGGCCTATGCCCGCGATGATCGGCCGTGGCAAGGAGCCGACCCGCCGGGCGTCGCCTATGTCTATGCGCCGGACCGAAAGGCCGAACGTCCGATCACTCATCTGGCGGGCTTTACTGGCATCCTGCAGGTCGACGGCTATGGTGGCTATCGCGTGCTCGCCGACAAGAGCGGTGCCACGCTCGCCTTCTGCTGGGCACATGTGCGCCGCCGCTTCTACGAACTTGCCGCAGCCGGTCCCGCGCCGATCGCCAGCGAGGCGCTCCGGCGGATCGCGGAGCTCTACAGAATCGAAGATGACATTCGTGGACGATCGGCGGAGCAGCGTCGTGCCGTGCGCCAGGAAAAGAGCCTCCCGATCGTCGCCGATCTCGTACCCTGGCTGCGCGAGAAGCTCGAGCTGATCAGCCAGAAGACAAAGCTCGCCGAGGCGATCCGCTACACGCTCTCGCGCCGGGATGGCCTCTCGCGCTTCCTCGACGACGGTCGCATCGAGATCGACAGCAACACCGTCGAACGCTCGATCCGCCCGATCGCGCTGAACCGCAAGAATGCACTCTTCGCTGGATCGGATGGCGGCGCCGAGCACTGGGCCGTCGTCGCTTCGCTGATCGAAACCTGCAAGCTCAACGGCGTCGAGCCGCTCGGCTACCTCGCCGACGTGCTCACCAGGATCGTCAACGGCCACCCCAACAGCCAGATCGACGATCTCCTCCCCTGGGCCTACATTCAGGCTCCCGAGTTCAGGGCCGTGGCCTGACAACAGCGCTTACGAATAAGAACCGTACCGAGGGTTAGCAATCGATCAGGCGGACGGTTGAGGTCGCTAGAGAATCGTAGTCATCGCCCGGATAGTCCGGTTGACTATAGTAGCTCACGCAGCGTTCCGTTTCGGCAGCCTCGCCGGAAAGGCAGACCTGGTATCCATCCTCGTCAAGATAGAGACTCACGCATACCTCTCCCCGACCGCCATCCGGCGTGATGCAAAAAAATTCCAACGGCTCTTCCTCGAATTCGCTGCCGTCCATTCCGGCAAGTGCCAGTTCAAACGGACCAGCACCAGCCAGAAACAACGTCAATAAAAGCAGCGTCCATCGCACGCGGTGAGACGACATGGGCAGTCTCCTTTACCAACGGAAATGCCCTGCGCCGCTTCGCGTGCCGCCATTCGGACCGACGGCGCGATAGCCGCCGACACAACCATAGGGACCGCATCTACGGGCGCCCTGGACACTACCCCCATTGGGGCCGATGATTGTGCCAGCGCCAGCACAGCCGCGGGGACCGCATCCACGGGCTCCGGAGGCGGTGCCGCCATAGGGGCCTGTTACCGTGCCGGAGCAGCCGTTTGGTCCGCAGCTGCGAGCCGCCTGGCCGTAATAGGCGGGGCCGCGATAGTACCAGGGATAGCTGGCGTAGTGGTTGTCCCAATAGGCCTTGTTGAAGGCAACAACGGCGACCCCGACACTTGCGGCAACGGCCGGCGACAGGACGACCGGGGCACCATTGTAGACCACCTGAACATAGCGTGCCGACACCCAGCCCCGGTAGCTGCCGAAACCGATATCGCACCAGGTGTAGCCCGGCAGACAGCCATGGGTGACGATGCGTGCGCCGACCGGAACGACGACAACGACAGGATATCCCGTCGAGGGTCCGGCCCTTAGATTGACGTTGCCGGTGGCAACTGCAACGGTCGCCGCCGCAGCCATGGATGCCATGGCAAATACCATGACGATCGCGATGCATAATCTCTTGATCATATCCCTATCCCTTATGATCCGACATTCCCCAAGTGGCCTGCCGCTTGACTTCAAGATCGCCTGATTTTGCTCGCTGGGCAAGCGTTTTTCGCCCCGAGCGGTGTCTGTCGTCGCGCAAACGGCCGAAGTCGGGTGGATCAAGCCTCGAACCCGCAGCATTCTGGCCCGGCAGAGCCGCTTTTCCGCGCGGCAGACGGACCTGTCCTGCCGCTTTCGTTCAGCTTGGGCATGGATCGTGGTCATGCGCATGACGGAGGCGTTCGAAGACGGCGGATGGCGGCAAGGACGGCCCGCACCATCGGGCCGGTGACGGCGACCTCGGCCAACTGGAAGGTAATGGCGCGGGCGTGGCGGACGACGCGGGCGCCGATCTTGATCAGCTTGAGTTGCAGGCTGGTCAACGACCAGTCCGCCATGGCCTCGGGCAGTTCGATGCAGCGCAGGAAGGTTGCCAGGTTGTAGGCCAGCGCGTGCAGTTGCAGCCGCACCTCGTTGTGCCGGAACTTCCGGCATGACAGCCGCGTCCAGCGAAAGGCATATTTGCCTTCCTTGATGTGCTGCTCTGCGGTGCCGCGCTGGTTGTAGAACCTCACCACCCAGTCTGGCTCCATCGGCAGGTTGGTGACGATGAAGCCGACTTTGGGGAACAGCTCGCCCGGATGCCATTCGATCTTGGCGATGACGCGGCGCGGCTTGTCCCAGGACGCCGCCTGATACTCGAAGTCCTCGAAGAACCGTTTGACCTTGGTCAGCGAAGGCCGTCCCACGGGCCGTGTCAGCCGATGCGCGATCTTCTCGCGCAAGACGGCGTTGGCGGGCAGACGGATGGCGTAGAAGAACCTGGCTTCTTCCAGCCGCATATAGATCGCGGGGATCGCGTAGGCAGCGTCGGCCCGGAAGAAGCGTCCACCAAGGTCGCGGCCAGCATATCGGGCAATGACGGGATCAAGGACATCCCGCCAGCCATCGGCGCTGTGGACATTGCCGTTACGCAGGGCGCAGCGCTCCAGCATGCCAAACTGGTTGAACAAGAAGATGGGGTGATAGCAGGTGCAGTCGAAATGCCCGTTCCAGGCAGCACCTTCCTGATCGCCGTGGGTGGGGCTGACCGAGCTGTCCATGTCCAGCACGATGTATTTCAACCCGTTGCGGTCATGAAACCGGTCGATCCATTGGCCGTTCAGATCGGCCAGCGCCGCCCGGTTCGCGGCCAGAGCCAGCGTCTCGGTCTCGAACCGTCCCATCTGCGATGCCGAAGCAGCTTGCGCCTCGACGGCCCTGCCGCCAACGACCTGACGCATCACGGGATCGAGGGCCAAGCGGTCGGCATCGTTCACATCCTCGTATCCGGCCAGTCGTCCGAACACCGATTGCCGGAACAATCCGTCAAGCCGATGGAGCGTGTTCTTCCCGGTGCGGCTGTCTCGCAGCGCCTCCGACGCCAGATTGGACAGGCCGAGCACGTCATCAAGCTCGCGCATCACCAGCAGGCCACCGTCTGAACTGATCTGCGCACCACGGAACTCCAGACGCACACGGCGGTCGAAATCAACCCGATCTCCCCGCGCCAAGCCCGCACCCTCCAGGTGATCCATGAAACGCGCCCCTCGCAGCCGTCAACGCCATGATTTATATGCGAAATATCACGATTACGACAGCGAAATCAGCGACTTACTTGGAGAATGTGGGATGATGGACCGCGACTGCGGAGCCTTCCAACCGCGAGGCTAGGCCCCGAACATCGCTCGCCCATCTCGCGGACGTAGAAATTTGTAGCTTTTTGTTGCATGGCCGGACTCAGAGAACCTGCAGGCGGTCCGGCCCCGCTCGTTCGCCGACGACGCGACCATCGGTCAGCTCGATCGTCCGGTCAAAGAGATCGAGCGACCGGGGATCATGTGTCACAACCACGATCCCGGCTCCCCTCGTGTCGGCAATCTGACGGAAGAGTTCGATCACCTGACGCCCGCGAACACCGTCGAGCGCTGCGGTCGGCTCGTCCGCCAGGATGAGGGTGGGATCGTTGGCGAGAGCGCGGGCAATCGCCACGCGTTGCTGTTCGCCGCCGGAAAGCCGCGATGGGCGATTGCCGATGCGATGTCCGAGACCGAGCCCTGCCAGCAGCCGCTCGGCGTGGCGGCGGGCATCGCGGGCAGGCACGTCATCGATTTCCATTGCCAGCGCCACATTTTCCGAAGCCGTCAGGAAGGGAATGAGGTTGGCCTTTTGAAACACGAAACCGATATTACGTCGTCGGAAGTCGCGCAGCCTGTCGAGCTCTTCTCCTGCCTTCGAAACGAGGGCGCCGCGAATTCTCACCTCGCCTTCGGTTGGCGGCTCCAGCAGGCCGGCGATCAGAAGCAGCGTGCTTTTTCCCGATCCGCTCGGTCCGAGGATCGCAACCAGCTCGCCGGCATTGATATCCAGCGAGACCCCGTCGAGCGCCTTGACGATGCTGTCGCCGCTGCGGTAATGCCGGGTGGCATCGCGCACCGACAGGATCGGCTCGGCCGTCACGACAGCACCTCCTGCGCCCTGACTTTCAGCGCCCTCCAGATCCCGAGCAGGCTCGCAAAGGCGCAAACGGCTCCTACGGCGAGCGCAAGACCCGCGAAATCCCATGGATCGATGACAACCCTTCGCGGAAAGAACGGGAAAACCAGTTTCGACATCGCCAATCCGAGAACAAGCGCACCAGCGCCGATCAGGAAGGACTGCTGGGCGATCATCGCGACGATGACGCTGTTTCGCGCACCGATGAGCTTCAGCATGGCGATCTGATGAAGCTTTTCCATCGTCAGCATATAGATGATGAGGGAGATGACGATCGCCATCACCACCAGCAGGACGCCGGTAAAAGCCAGAATCTGCAGTCTGAGGCGCCAGAGGCGCTGGTTCAGCAAAAGGTCCCGCTGGTCCGCACGCGACAGGATGTTGGCATCGCCCCATGCAAGGACATCGGCTCGGACCCGATCCTCGTTCGCCCCCTTGTCGAGGCTGACGAGAACGGCGGCGATCTTGCTGTCCTGCGGCACGGAACTTTCGGAGGCATCCGCAGCTCCCGTCCTGCCCGCCGCGTTGCGCGCCAGCAAGACCTCTTCGCTGGTGCGCCGCTTTGCGATCGCCATCGCGTCGTTGACGGTAACGAACATCAGTCCATCGCCGCTGGCGTCGACCATGCCGCGCGTCAGACCGACGATCAGGTAGTCATCCTGACCCAGGCGCACCCGGTCCTCCAGCGAGAGCCCGATACTTTCGTCGGCGATCGCCTCGAAGTGCCCGGCAGTCAGATACCGTCCTCGCTGCAGCTCAACCCACTCTCCTCGATCCTTTGGAAAATCGAGGCCGGTGATGGAGGCGCGCAAATCACGTCCTTCGAAGCTGAATTGCTGACTGATCTGAACAAAGCGCCGGACCACAGATACGCCGGCGATACCCTCGACGCGCCGGTCCATGTTTGCTGAAACGGCAGAGCTTTCGGAGAAGGGCCCGGCCCGGCCCCCTTGGACCACCCAGAGATCCGCGCCGATCTTATCCACCACGAGAAGCGCATCTCCGACGATACCCCGGTAAAGACCGACCATTCCGGTCGAGGCCATGATCAGGAAGCCGACGCCTGCCGTCGTGAGCAGAAAGCGCAGGAAATTGTATTTGACGTCCTTGAAGGCAAGATTCATCGCCTTGTTCCACCTTCGGCTATCTTCATGCCGTAATAGGCATCGCGCGGCTCGCTCAGAATGACATCGTCCGGTTGAAGTCCATGCACGACCTCCACGAACGGCCCGCCGGTGTCTCCGAGCGTCACCACGATCCAGTAGGCCCGACCGCTCTCGATGATCCAGACGCCCGATTTTCCCTGTCGCCTTTCGATCGCGCCGACCGGCACGGCAAGGACACCTTTCCTGGTGCCGACTTCGATCGTCGTCATCGCACGCTGACCCAAGGCCCAGTTTGGCGGCAGTGTTCCAGGGTGCATATCGACGGAAAATTCGCGCGTTTCGGTGTCGACTTGCCGGCTGACGCGCAGCACGGTCGCCGTCACCGAATGTCCCTTGCCGGCGCCGTTGAACCGGATGACGGCCTTTTGGTCTGGCGAAAGGCGGTAAATCGCGCTCTCGTCGAAGCGCGCCGACAGGATGACCGAAGCCGGATCAACGAGCCGGACAATCTCGGCGCCGGGTGTGATCGTGTCGCCGACATAGTGATCGCGTGAGACGACAACGCCGTCGAAGGGTGCGCGAATGGTTCCTTCAGCGAGTTTAACCCCCTGGGCCTCCGCAGTCGCGGCGGCCGAGGTTTCCTGAGCCTTGGCCTGCTCTATCGCCGCCCGTGACCGCTTGAGATCGGCTTCGGCCTGCCGGAGCGTGGCCACCGCGGTATCATAGGATTCCTGGCTTGCGATGGTTTTTTCGAGTAGCCTTTTCTTGCGATCGAAATTCTGCTGGGCATTGGCGAGTACCGCTTCGGCGTGCTCACGGTCGGCGTTGGCCAGATCGACGGCCTTGCGGGCGGCGTCGACCGAGGCCAGCGATGCGCCAAGCTCACTCTTCAGATCGTCGGTGACGATCTCGGCAATGACATCCCCCTGGCTGACCTGGTCGTTGCGATCGACCCGCATCGTCGCGATCACCCCCTGCAGTCGGGAGCTGACCGCGCTTATGCGCGTCGCGTCCAGCGTGCCGGGGCCGGTCAATTCGATAGTCAGGTCGACAGGTTTCACGGTGAATTGGTCGACGGCGTGCGAGACCAGATAGCGGTTGCCCAGCCATACGACGCAAAGGACCGCGAGCGCCATGGTGACGGCGCTAACACGTCTGAACCGCCCGCCGGGGCGCGAGGGCGGCCGGGAACCGATGACCTTGGCATCATTGGAAGCGAAACCGTCCGGCGGGGCGCCGGCATTTCTGCCGGCGTCCTTGTCCTTGGCCGTTCGCTTCTGCCGAGCGCGCGCATCTTCAACCGTCTGATCCATGAGCCGTCACTTCGGAAGAGCCTCAGCGAGCGCGGCCTGGCAGCTCGGCGTGAGGTTCGCCCGATTTGCCTGAAGGCAAGCGGCAATCCGGCCGCCACCCGGCTGAATGCCCTGGCAATACTGCTTGAGATCAGCCTTGCAAGCCTGGACGACTTTCCTCGCCAGCGCCTGCATTTCGGGGGTCATCTGGCTTTGAGCCATAGCGGCTGCGGGCGCTGCGCAAGCAGCGGCGAGCAGCGCAATGCTCAGCCAACGGGTCGGGGTCAGGCGATTGATGGCACTCATAATATTTCCTTCCATTGATCTGTCTGTTGGGGAGCATCAGCCTTCGCTCGCCCGGTTGTGGGCGATTTAGGTTTGGCTGCCGACGCCTTTTTGCGCGTGACGGGGCCGAAGAGAACGGCGATTTTTTGCTTGAGCGTGGAAGCTGCGCGCACATCTCGTATCATTGCGCTCCATTCGGAAAACGCGATGCGCAGCGGATGATGCGATGCCGAGCCGCCACGCAGACCGTAGGTCAGCGGCTTGCCGTCCGGCGCTTCGGCAAAGGTGCCGAACAGCCGGTCGAAGACGATCAGTATGCCGCCGAAGTTCCTGTCGAGGTACTCGGCGTCCGAAGCATGGTGCACCCGATGATGGGAAGGCGTGTTGAATATCCATTCGAACGAGCCGAAGCCGGGTGAGAGCTCGGTATGAAGGAAGAACTGATAGGCAAGGTTTGCCGCGAGCGTCGCGACGATGGCGAACGGATGAAAGCCAAGAAAGGCCAGCGGCAATACAAAGGGACGAAGGACTGCATGGCCGAGCCTCGATATCGCGCGAGATGATCATGAAATTGCAAGCCGGCGGCTTCCTGGGGTTCGGCGTGCCGCCGGCTCGTCACGGTGCGGACTGGCTATGGTCGACTACCAGTTGACGCTCCCCTGACGGGTGACGGTATTGCCGTTCGGGCCTGTCGTGGCCGCCGATCCGCTGCAGGAGCCACCCTCCTGGCAGGTTACCGTTCGTGACCGGGAATAGGTCTGGCCGTCCGGACCGCTTCGGGTCACATCGCGCGAGCAGGAGCCGCCCGAGCAGCCGCCGCTTGCGTGCATCGAGGCTGTGCCGTTGGCGCCGCTCACCGAACGATCGCGGCTCCACGCATTTGCGTCAGCGGCTGCCGTCAATGCAAATGTGCCGGCCAGAACCGCGGCGGTGATGGTCTTCATCATGATCTTGTCCTCTCTGTCATCAGACTTTGCAGGAATGAGACTTTGCAGGAATGCCGAAAGCCGGGTGCATTCGACATACGGACAAGATTCGACGCTTTCGGTATCACGCCGATAAACAGCCTGTGTCGAGATGTTCGGTTTTGTTGCTGACGTGTAGAGAATTGTAGCAGCGGCCTCCGCATTCTTGATCGCACTCTGGTTTCGGTTCATTTTCCGGCCATGGAAGACTTGGTACGCACAATCCTCGTCGTGGACGATGATCCGGAGATAAGGCGACTCGTCGCAGCCTTGCTGTCACGCGAAGGCTTCGACGTCCGAACCGCCGAAAACGGCCTGGAACTGGACGATGTTCTGCGCAGGGTTCGGCCGGATCTGATCATCCTCGACCTGATGCTGCCGGGAGAGGACGGGCTTTCGATCTGTCGTCGCATGCGCTCCGAGGGCGCTTTTCCCATACTGATGCTGACCGCCAAGAACGACGAAATGGATCGGGTGGTGGGACTGGAGGTCGGTGCCGACGACTATGTTTCGAAACCGTTCGGACCGCGCGAACTCCTTGCGCGCGTGCGCGCCCTTCTTCGCCGCAGCCAGTCCCAGCCTCTCCAGGCCGCGAGCCGGCGGTACGGTTTCGATCGCTTCATCATCGATCTCGATGCTCGCCAATTGACTGACGAGGACGGCGAACCGGCAACACTGACGAGCGCGGAATTCGACCTTCTGACGTGCTTCGTGCTGCGCCCTCGCCGCGTTCTCTCTCGCGATCAGATTCTCGACTGGACGCATGGCCGCAATGCCGATCCGCTCGACCGGACGGTCGACATCCTGGTGTCGCGGCTGCGCAAGAAACTGGAGAGTCTCAGCCCCGGCAACACCCTGATCAGTACGGTCCGCAACGGCGGCTATCTGCTGACGGTGCCGGTGCGGCAGGTACTATGATGTTCCGTCTTGGGCTGTCCGCTCGGATCCTCGGCGTAGGCGTAACGTTCCTTTTGACCGCCTGGATCGCGCTCGTGGCGTTTTACTACTGGTCGAACGGCCTCAGTCGCATCTCCACCTATCCCCCCACCACCCAGATTCTCATGGTGGCAGATGTATTGTCGGAGGCCGGACCGCAAGCGCGCAGAAAACTTGCTGCGGCGATCGGTTCGTCCGTCCTGACCGTGGAGATCGATCCGCCCGGCGTGACGGCGCCGGAACCGGTCACGCGCGAGCATATGGAAGATCTGCCGGAGTTTGCCGGCTACCGCGATGCGCTGGGAGAGAGGCTTGTTTCGATCAGTAGACTTGGCGCTGCCGAATCCGGTGCCAGGCGGCCGCGTTTGTTGGCAGGAGCGATAGACCCCATCGAGTTCCGGGTGCGGCTGAACGATGGCGCCATCGCGCGGCTGCAAACAAAGACGCCGTTTATCGTCACACTGTTCGGTCTTCCGGCCGGCATGGGTGCCGGCTTGGTGGGAACGCTTTTCGCGCTGGCTGCCTTCATTCTTCTTCACCGGGAAATACGACCGTTGACCCAGCTTGCAGCCGCGGTGGACAGGATGGATCCCTCCGTGGAGCCGGTGCAGTTGACCAAAATCCCTTTCCGGACGCCGGAAACCGTTGCTCTCGTGAAGGCATTCGAGCGGCTGCAGAACCGGCTTCAGTCCATAATCAGCAGCCGGTTCGCGCTCATCAGCGGCGTTCAACATGACGTGCGATCTTTTGCGACGCGTCTGCGGCTGAAAATCGACCACATCTGCGATCCGACAGAGCGGGAGAAGGCGATCCGCGATATCGCCGATATGGTTGACCTTCTCGACAACGCTCTGCTGACCGCCCGGGCCGGCGTCGGCGCACTCGATGAAGAGCTTCTGGATCTCGTCGCCCTTGTCGAGCAGGAGACCGCCGATCTGAAGGCATCGGGCTGGAATGTGGCCCTGAAATCCCCGCCACAATATCGAGAGATACTCGTTATAGTCGATCGCCTCGCAGTCAGGCGAATCCTCGCGAACCTCGTCGACAACGCCATGAAGTATGGGCAGATCGCAAATGTTACGCTAAAGGAGCGCGACAACACAGCGGTCATCCTGGTCGAAGACAATGGTCCGGGCATTGCTGAAGGCGAAATCGATCTTCTTTTGGAACCGTTTGTTCGCGCGGAGCCCTCGCGTGCCCGCAAAACCGGTGGGGCCGGGCTTGGCCTTGCTGTGGTTAGAAACCTTGTAGAAGCCCAAGGCGGGACGATAGTTCTAGGCAACCGTCCCGAAGGCGGAGCCCGTGTAGAAATCCGCTTCCCACTATTCGAATCTCAAAAGGCATAGCCTTGGGTCAACGACTCTTATCACATCTGCGCCCGAGACGACGCCAATCGCCTTCAATCGCAAGGGCGCTGATCCGGGACAACGCGGAAGATCGCGATCGCATCTTCAACCATCTCTTCAGTCGGACCTTACGCGAGGTATGCGAAACTCCGACTTCCTGATCCACATCAATTTTGCGCGGCAAGCCGCGCGATAGCGGGCGGCGCTGCGATATGTGGGGTCTCCGCACCGCCCGCTATCGCTCACGCCCTGTCGTGCTGGTCGCAACCGAAGTGAGATTCATGCCGTCACGTTCCGCCTCGAACGCCTCTTTCCCCTTTCCGGCCCACAGCGCCCGCGCCCGTTCGCTGTCCTCGCTCTGCAACTTGTCCGCCATCCAGATCATCGCGCCGTAGATCATGGCGCGATCGTCGCCGGTCAGGTCCACGATCCCGGCTTTGACGACGAGACCACCCAGCTCAATCAGATGCCGCGTGCGCTTGCGGCGCTCGACCTGCCAGCTTCGCATGTCATGCCGCGCCCGTGCCGCCTGATGGCGGTTGCGCGCCGCCCGATTGCGCCGGAGCGCCGCCGTTGTCGCGCTCAGATGCCGGAGCAGATCGCCGCGATCGGCCCTGAAAAAACGCGGCCCCGCGCTTCGCCCACGCCTCCCTCTTTCCGGCTTCCTTGGTTTCGGCCAGCACGATCAGCGCGCCCGCCAGTTCCTCGGCGCTGAGGGCGTCGGCGCCAGTCGAGATGACCAGCTCGCCAAGCTGTTGCACTTTGCGGGCTTTCAGGTCTCGCGCCTTGTCTTCCAGCGACTTCAGTTCCGCATCGAAGTCCCGTGGCTTGCGCATCGCCATCTCCATAAGCTGTTGCTGGAGCGATGATAGTTGAGCGTCTGCCGCAATGCTGTAAGGTTGCCGAGACAAGCTGAAACGGCGCGGGATGTCCCGAGAAATTCATTTCGAGGGCGCGCTTATACGTCGTTCCGACGTGCGCTCAGAGGTGTAGATGATTTGATCGCGATGGCGATCTATCATCTTCACGTCAAGGTCATTGGCCGTAAGGCCGGAAGCAGCGCGGTGGCCTCCGCCGCCTACCGCTCGGCCTCGCGAATGCGCGACGAGCGCATCGACCGCGTGCAGGATTTTTCCAACAAACGCGGCGTCGTCCATTCCGAGGTGCTATTGCCGGACGGTGCGCCCGAAGTCTGGTCCGACCGCGAACGCCTCTGGAACGATGTGGAGGCATTCGAGGTGCGCAAGGATGCGCAGCTTGCGCGCGAGGTCGAATTCGCCATTCCGCGCGAGATGAGCGAGGAACAAGGGATTTCCCTTGCCCGCGACTTCGCACAGTCGGAATTCGTCGATCAGGGCATGATCGCCGATCTGAATGTGCATTGGGATTTTGCCGAGGCCGGCAACCCCAAGCCCCATGCCCATGTGATGCTCACCATGCGCAGCGTGGATGAAAACGGTTTCGGCCAGAAGGTGCGCGACTGGAACCGGACGGAGATGGTCGAGCGCTGGCGGGAACGCTGGGCCGATCATGTCAACGAGCGGCTTGCCGAACTCGACATTGACGCGCGCATCGATCACCGCAGCCTAGAAGCACAGGGCATCGGCCTTGAGCCGCAAAGCCAGATTGGCGCACCGGCGCAGCGCATCGAGGGCGAAGGCGTTGAAGCCGCCGACCGCACGGACATGCACCGCGAGATTGCCCGCAACAATGGCGAGCGGATCATTGCCGATCCTTCCATTGCACTGGACGCGATCACGCAGCAGCAATCAACCTTCACGCGGCGCGACATGGCGAAGTTCGCCCATCGCCACAGCGACGGGTTGGACCAGTTCAACGAGGTCATGGGCGCGATGGGAAACGCCCCTGACCTGATCGAACTCGGCAAGGATTCTCGTGGCGAGGATCGGTTCACCACGCGCGACATGATCGAGGCCGAACAGCGCCTGCACCGCGCGGCGGAAATGATGGCCGAGAAGCAGTTGCACGAAGTCAGCGACCGGGACCGCGAAGCCGCATTGGTCCGCGCCGAACAGCGCGGCCTTGTCCTGTCCGGCGAGCAGGCCGACGCGCTGGCGCATGTCACGGACGGGCGCGACCTTGGTATTGTCGTCGGCTACGCCGGAACGGGAAAGAGCGCCATGCTCGGTGTGGCGCGCGAGGCATGGGAGGCGGCAGGCTACGAGGTGCGCGGCGTGGCCCTGTCGGGTATCGCCGCCGAGAATCTGGAAAGCGGTTCTGGCATTGCGTCCCGCACCATCGCCAGCATGGAACACGGCTGGAAAAACGGTCGCGACATGCTGACTTCGCGCGACGTGCTGGTGATCGACGAGGCGGGCATGGTCGGCACGCGGCAGATGGAGCGCGTCCTGTCCTATGCGGCCGAAGCCGGGGCCAAGGTGGTGCTGGTCGGCGATCCGCAGCAGTTGCAATCCATTGAGGCAGGCGCGGCATTCCGGTCGATCCATGAGCGCCACGGCGGCGCGGAAATCGGCGAGGTGCGCCGCCAGCGCGAGGATTGGCAGCGCGACGCCACCCGCGATCTGGCGAGCGACAGGACCGGCAAAGCGATCAACGCTTATGATAGTCACGACATGGTGCATTCCGCTGAAACCCGCGAACAGGCACGCGGCGATCTGATCGACCGCTGGGACCGCGACCGGCAGGCTAACCCCGACGCAAGCCGCATCATCCTCACCCACACCAATGCCGAGGTGCGAGAACTCAACGAGGCCGCCCGTGACCGGATGCGGGAGGCTGGCGATCTGGGCGAGGATGTGCGCGTCAAGGTCGAGCGCGGAGACAGAAATTTCGCCAGTGGCGAGCGCGTGATGTTCCTGCAAAACGAACGCGGGCTTGGCGTGAAGAATGGCACGCTCGGCACAATCGAACAAGTCAGCACCCAGAGCATGACGGTTCGCACCGATGACGGGCGCAACGTCTCGTTCGAATTGAAGGACTATGACCGGATCGACCACGGCTATGCCGCGACCATCCACAAGGCGCAGGGCATGACCGTGGACCGGACGCATGTGCTGGCAACGCCCGGCATGGACGCCCACGGCAGCTATGTCGCCCTGTCTCGGCACCGTGACGGCATGGACCTGCATTATGGCCGCGACGACTTCGCCAGTCAGGACAAGCTCATCAGCACCCTGTCGCGCGACCGGGCCAAGGACATGGCGTCGGACTACGAGCGCGCCGACCCGGCCCAAAGCTTTGCCGAGCGGCGCGGCATCACTTTCCGCGAGCGGATGGAGCGGGTTGTCAAGATCGTCAAGCGGGTTCCCGAAAAGGTGCGCGGCATGTTTGATGGCCTGCACCTGGCCGCAGACGGTGCAGCCGTTTCGGACGCGGTTAGGCAGCCGGAAAGGAAGGATGAGGAAGACCCGGAAGCCGCCTTGCGCCGCGCCCGCAGGCAGGCGCTTGTCCGCCATGCCCGCGCCTCCGATGCGATCCTTGACGCCAAGCAACAGGGTCTCACGCCTTCCGACGAGCAGCGGCGTGAGTTGGGCGCGGCACGGCGGGCCTTCGAGGAAGTCCGCCCGCACGGCTGGCAGGATGCGGAGGCGGCTTACAGCAAGGACAACAGCCTTGCCCGCGAGGCGGGCGGCGGCAGGATCGACCGCGCCATCCGCGCCCTCCAGCTCGAAACAGAAATCCGCACCGATCCGGCCCGTGATCCGAACTGGCGCGCGGATCGTTTCGTGGAGCGCTTTCAGGAACTCGGGCAGGCGGGCGAACACAGATATGCGGCTGGCGACTATTCCGGCCACAGAGCCGCGCGGGCGGAGATGGGCAACATGGCGATGAGCCTCGAACGCGATCCGCAGATGGAATCCCTGCTCGAAGGCCGCAAGAAGCAACTCGGCATCAGCATGGATTTCGACTCAGGCATGAGGCTTGGTCGGCAACTCGCCCTCAGTCACGGTCTCGGCAGGGGCCGGGGCATCGGTTTGTAGATCGTAGAACCTACCTTTTTGCCGCCCTTTGTACGCCGCAGCACTACGACGGCTAAATACTTCTTGCACAACGACAAATCGTTGCTCTGTCTGGTCTCTGTAATCGCCAGAAACAGCCAGCAGGAGGCAGCGCAGCCATGCGTCAACCAGACCGCATCATCCGCTTCAACACCGTCCGCGCCCGCACCGGCCTGTCGCGGTCCACCATCTACCGCAAGATCGCAGAGGGCACGTTCCCGGCCCAACTCAAGATCAGCACCAACGGCGCGGGATGGCGGGAATCCGACATCAACCGATGGATTGCCGATCCCGCCGGGTGGCGGCAGCGTCCGCGCAACGAGTTCGACTTCCTCGATGACTATTGATCGCAGGAACGACGACAAGCCCGAGACAGCATCCCGTTCCCGGCACGCCGAACGCCCGCCCACGGCATCGGAACAGCTTGAGGAACTGCTGGGCTATCCGTGGCCGTTCCCCGGCAGGCCGCCCAAACACGACCTCAGCACATGGACAGTCACCGACGACTGGCCCGACCCCGTTCCGGTTACGGAGGCCGAAATCGAGGTGTTCGAGCGATGGTTCGGCGACCTGTTCGATGAACTGTTCGGCCCCGACATTGCCTTGCCTGACGCCGGGACCGAAATCGACCTTGAAAACGGTACTAGAAAATGATACTGGATGCTCCATGAAAAAGCGTCACAGAGCCACGCTGGAACTGATCTTCGCCCGCCCGGTCAACGGTTCGATCCGCTGGGCCGACATAGAGGCGCTGTTTTTAAGCCTCGGGGCGGAAGTCAGTGAGCGGGAAGGTTCGCGCGTCGGCGTGTTCCTGTTCGGCGAAGTGCGCGTCTTTCATCGCCCGCATCCGTCACCGGATACGGACAAAGGTGCGGTTGCCAGCATCCGTAAATGGCTGGACGAACACGGAGTAAAGCCATGAACAATGTCGTTGAAATCAATGGCGAGAAGGCGGTTATCGCTTTCGATCCCGAGATTCAGATGCTGCGCGGCGAGTTTGTCGGCCTCAATGGCGGGGCCGACTTCTATGCCGAAAGCGTCCACGATCTGATCGAGGAAGGCCGCAAGTCGCTGGCCGTCTATCTTGAAATGTGCCGGGAAAAGGGGATTGAGCCGCGCCGGAAGTTCTCCGGCAAGTTCAATGTCCGCCTCACGCCTGACGACCATGCCGCCGCAGTCATTGCCGCCGCAGCATCGGGCAAGAGCCTGAATGAATGGATCGTCGGGACGATCCGGGAGGCCGCTGAGTAGCGGCCTCGTTCGTTCGACCGGGTTTGAAAGGGGACTGATTATGACCGCTTCTTCCGTGCCGCTACGCGCCGCCCTCTATCTGCGTGTTTCGACGGCGCGGCAGGCCGAGCATGACGTGTCGATTCCCGACCAGAAGCGGCAGGGTGAAGCCTATTGCGAGTCACGCGGGCTGCAACTGGTCGAAACCTTCATCGAACCCGGCGCATCGGCCACCAACGACCGCCGCCCCGAGTTTCAGCGCATGATCGAGGCCGGAACGTCGAAGCCCGCGCCATTTGATGTTGTTGTAGTCCACTCGTTCAGCCGGTTCTTCCGCGATCACTTCGAGCTTGAGTTCTATGTCCGCAAGCTGGCGAAGAATGGCGTCAAGCTGGTTTCGATAACACAGGAAATGGGGGATGACCCCATGCACGTCATGATGCGGCAGATCATGGCGCTGTTCGATGAATACCAGTCCAAGGAGAACGCCAAGCACGTCATGCGAGCCTTGAAGGAGAATGCCCGGCAAGGCTTCTGGAACGGCTCGCTTCCTCCTATCGGCTATCGCACCGTCGCCGCCGAGCAGCGCGGAGCCAAGGTCAAGAAGAAGCTGGAAATCGACCCGCTCCACGCCGACACGGTGCGCCTGATCTATCGCCTCGCGCTGGAAGGCGACGGCACGACCGGCCAAATGGGCGTCAAGAATATCGTTTCTTACCTCAACAGCCGACGCATCTTTACCCGCGACGGCGGGCGTTGGGGCATCGGTCAGGTTCACCGCATCCTCACCCGCCGCACCTATATGGGCGAGCATGAGTTCAACAAGCGTAGCAAGACCAAGGAATTGAAGCCGACGAGCGAGATCGTCACCGTCCCTGTTCCGCCGATCATCGACAAAGAGACGTTCGACGCGGTTCAGAAACTGCTCAAGGCGCGCAATCCCAAGGTCATGCCAGCCCGCGTCATCAGCGGCCCGACCATGCTGACCGGCCTGATCCATTGCGCCAAGTGCGGCGGGGCCATGACCATCCGCACCGGCAAGGGCGGGCGCTATCGCTACTATGCTTGTTCGATGAAGGCGCGGCAGGGGCCGACCGCGTGCAGCGGCATGGCCGTGCCGATGGACAAGCTGGACGATCTGGTCGCCGACCACCTTGAGGGCCAGCTTCTCCAACCCGAGCGGCTGGAAACCGTCCTTGCCGCCGCGCTGGACCGCAGGGAAGAACACGCCGAGCGCCGCCGCGAGCATATCGCCGAGTTGAACAAGCGCTCAGCCGAATCGGAATTGCGCCTCAAGCGGCTTTACGACGCCATCGAGGCGGGCATTGCCGATCTGGACGACCCGGCGCTGAAAGACCGCATCGAGGGACTCAAGGCCATCCGCGATCAGGCCAAGGCGGACGCAGAGCGTGCGCAGGCGATGCTCCAGAACACAGGACAGAAGGCGGTGACGCCGCAGATGCTGCGGAAGTTCGCCGCAACCGCCCGCGACCGTATCCGGCTGGAAAGTGGCGGCTATCGCCGCGACCACCTGCGCGCGCTTGCACAGCGTGTCGAGGTCGCGGAGGGCGAGGTTCGCATCATGGGATCGAAGTCCCGGCTGCTACAGACGCTTGTGGCGGGAAGTGGTGTAAACTCAGTGCCCACTCAGGGACTGAAGTGGCGGAGAGGGAGGGATTTGAACCCCCGATACCCTTGCGAGTATGCCGCATTTCGAGTGCGGTGCATTCAACCACTCTGCCACCTCTCCGTCCGAGGTCGATCTTCCGATCGAATAAGCATACGCTCAAGAAGCGTGGTCGGCGCCCTGCGGCGCGAGGGCTCTCTAGCAAACCATCGGGCCGTCGGACAAGAGGCAATCGTCGCTGGCGTCATCATTCCGAAACGAGGATGCGGGACGCTCTGCGCCCTTGACCTTTTGCGCCTGCGAGGATAGGCAACGCGCGTCGTGCCGTGCGACCCGGACGCCCCTTGCGGGGTCCCGAGCAATGTTTCGGCACCGTTCATAAAGAAGCACAAGAAGACGGCCCGCTCGCCTTGGCGACCGAGAGCCGATCCCAAGAGGCAAGATATGTTCGCAGTGATCAAGACCGGCGGCAAGCAGTACCGCGTCGCCGCCAACGACCAGTTCGAGATCGAGCGCCTGGCCGGAGAGGCCGGCGACAGCGTGTCGTTCACCGAAGTTCTGATGGTCGGCTCCACGATCGGCGCGCCCTTCGTGGCCGGCGCCACCGTGGTCGGCGAGATCGTCGAACAGACGCGCGGCCCGAAGGTCATCTCCTTCAAGAAGCGTCGTCGCCAGAACTCCAAGCGCACCCGCGGCCACCGCCAGGACCTGACGCTGATCCGCATCGCCGAGATCCTGACCGACGGCAAGCAGCCGACCGCCAAGGCGAAGGCTGAGAAGCCGGCCGGCGCTGCCGTCGCCGAGACGACCGAGGCCGCGCCGAAGAAGGCCGCCAAGGCCAAGGCTGCCGCGCCGGAAGCCGCAACCGACGAGGCCGCGCCGGCCAAGAAGCCGCGCGCGACCAAGAAGAAGGCCGAAGGCGGCGAGGCCTGAGACACGACGGGCGGGAGCCTCCAAGCCCTCGCCCCGTTGATCCGAGACATTCCTTCCGCGTCCGTGCGGTGCCATCCGGCCCCGGACGCTTGAACGACCAGGAGACTGAAACATGGCACACAAAAAGGCAGGCGGTTCCTCCCGCAACGGTCGCGACTCCGAGTCCAAGCGCCTCGGCGTGAAGAAGTTCGGCGGCGAGCATGTCATCGCCGGCAACATCCTCGTGCGTCAGCGCGGCACGCGCTGGCACCCGGGCGTGAATGTCGGCATCGGCCGCGACCACACCCTGTTCGCCGTTTCGGACGGGACCGTGACCTTCCAGAAGAAGGCGCAGGGCCGAACCTACGTGTCCGTCATGCCGAAAGCCGAAGCCGCCGAGTGACCGGTTGCTTCAGAGCGCCGGCGTCCCAACGACCCGGCCTCTGAACGACGGAACCGTCGGACGGGGAATGAGAGCCGGGGAGATGGGTCGCCATCTCCCCGTTTTGCATTTCCGGAGGGGTCCGATGACGTGCGAAGACAGCTGCCTCGAAACCGACGACGAAGACTGTCGGCTGACAACCCGACGCCTGGTCCTGCGGCAGGCCCGCATGAGCGATGCGCCGGAGATCGCGACCCACGCGAACGATCTCCAGATCGCGCAGATGACCTCGCGCATCCCCCACCCCTACGGGCTGGACGACGCGCGCGCGTTTCTCGGCGCCGCCCGGGACGAGCTGATCGTCGCGATCACGAGGCGGGCGGACGATCGCTTCCTCGGCCTTTGCAGCCTCGCGGCGTCGCCGACGCCCGGCGCGGCCGAGCTCGGCTACTGGATCGGCCGACCCTTCTGGGGCAACGGCTATGCGACGGAGGCCGCGCAGGCGGCGATCGACTACGGCTTCGCGGTTCTGGAGCTTTCCGCGATCGAGGTGCGCTGCCGGGTGATCAACACCGGGTCGCGGCGCGTGATTCAGAAGTGCGGCTTCGGCTATGTCGGCACCGGCCTGTCGACCTCGCTGGTGGCGGGCCGCGTGGCGAGCGAGACCTATCGGATGGACCGGCGGACATGGCAGTCGCTGAAAAGCTGGCAAACGCCCGAATGAGGGCCATCCGCGCCTTGGCGCTCGCCGCGCTCGTCGGCCTGTGCGTCGCGCCGGCTTCGGCGGCGGAGGGCTTCTCCCTGCGCTCCTTCTTTGTGGGGAAGAGCGTGAGTGCGGGCGAGATTCGCACGCTCGCGCTCTTCGGCGAACGGTTCACGGCGGGCTTTTCGGGATCGGTCTCGGGCGACGAGCTCGATCTCGATGAGCGGTTCCGCTTCGCCGACGGCGAGCGCCTCCAGCGCTGGCATCTGACCGAGCGGGACGGCCGCCTTGCCGGCACCGTTCTCACCGAGGACGGCGAGGGCCGGCTGCAAGGCCCCTTCCCCGTCTCGGGCACGGCGGGTCCCGGCGGTGCGACGCTGCGCTATCGCGGCATCGCGCCGGGTGGCGGGCGATTCCAGCTGGAATTCCGCCACGAGATGACGCCCCGCGGTGACGGGACGGTCGAGAACCGGGTCCGCGCGTCGCGCTTCGGGCTGCCGCTGGCGCGGGCGACCGTGACCTTCGCCAAGTCGGCCGAGGCGCTCGAAACCCATCTTTCCGACCCGTGAAGCCGCGGGTTCGAGTTTCAACGGCGCGCCGGGCGCGCTAAACAGGCCGCGAGATCGAAGACGACGCCGGCCGAAAGGGCATTCAGGACAGGACGATGAAGTTTCTCGACAAGGTCAAGGTCTATGTGCGCTCGGGCGACGGGGGCGCCGGCGCGGTGTCCTTCCGCCGCGAGAAGTTCATCGAGTTCGGCGGGCCGGACGGCGGCGACGGCGGGCGCGGCGGCGACGTCTTCATCGAGGCCGTCTCCGGCCTCAACACGCTGATCGACTACCGCTACCAGCAGCACTACCGCGCCAAGACCGGCATGCACGGCATGGGCCGCAACCGCACGGGCGCCAAGGGCGCCGACGTGACGCTGAAGGTTCCCGTGGGCACGCAGGTCTTCGCCGAGGACGAGGAGACGCTGCTCGCCGACCTCACCGAGGTCGGGCAGGTGTTCCGCGTCGCCGCCGGCGGCAACGGCGGCTTCGGCAACTGGCAGTTCAAGTCCTCGATCAACCAGGCGCCCCGCCGGGCCAACCCCGGCCTCGAGGGCGAGGAGCTGACGATCTGGCTCCAGCTCAAGCTGATCGCCGATGCCGGTGTGGTCGGCCTGCCCAACGCCGGCAAGTCCACCTTCCTGGCCAGCGTCACCGCCGCGCGGCCGAAGATCGCGGACTATCCCTTCACGACGCTTCATCCCAATCTCGGCGTCGCCACCGTCGACGGCCACGAGTTCGTCATCGCCGACATTCCCGGCCTTATCGAGGGCGCGCACGAGGGCGTCGGCATCGGCGATCGCTTCCTCGGCCATGTCGAGCGCACGCGCGTGCTGCTGCATCTCGTCTCGGCCGTCGAGGAGGATGTGGCCACCGCCTACACGACCGTGCGCCGCGAACTGGAGCTCTACGACGAGGGCCTGATCGAGAAGCCGGAGATCGTTGCCCTTTCCCAAGCCGATACGGTGGACGACGAGACCCGGCGCGACAAGCTGGATGCGCTGGCGCAGGCGAGCGGCACCAAGCCGCTCGTCCTTTCGGCCGTCACCCGGCATGGCCTGCCCGACGTGCTGCGCCGCCTGCGGCGCGAGATCGACGGCCTGTCGGACGACGCGGCCGACCAGGCGGCCGAGGACGCCAAGCGCTTCGGCGGCTCGCTGGCCGAGGAGGACTGGCGGGGATGAGCGACGGGCTGGCATCGTTTCGGCGCATCGTCATCAAGGTCGGGTCCGCGCTTCTCGTGGATCCCGACACGGGCCTGCGCCGCGAATGGCTGGAATCCCTGACGCAGGACGTCGCGGGGCTCCATGCCGAGGGGCGCGAGGTTCTGCTCGTCTCGTCCGGCGCGATCGCGCTCGGACGGTCGATCCTCAAGCTCTCGCGCGGGCCGCTGAAGCTCGAGGAGAGCCAGGCGGCGGCGGCGGTCGGCCAGATCGCCCTGTCGCGCGCCTATAGCGAAGCGCTGGGCGCCCACGGCATCGAAGCAGGGCAAATCCTGCTCACGCTCGGCGACACGGAGGAGCGCCGCCGCTATCTCAACGCGCGCGCTACCGTCGGCACGCTGCTCGGCTTCGGCGCGGTGCCCGTCATCAACGAGAACGACACGGTCGCCACCACCGAGATCCGCTACGGCGACAACGACCGGCTCGCCGCGCGGGTGGCGGCCATGATGTCGGCCGACCTTCTGGTGCTCCTGTCCGACATCGACGGGCTCTACACCGCCCCGCCGGCGCAGGACCCGAACGCCACGCATATCCCGCTGGTGGAATTGATCACCCCACAGATCGAGGCCATGGCGGGCGGCGCCGCCTCGCTCCTTTCGCGCGGCGGCATGAAGACCAAGATCGACGCCGGCAAGATCGCGACCGGTGCGGGCGCCGCCATGATCATCACCTCGGGCCAGAGGCTCCATCCGCTGGACGCGGTGCGCCGCGGCGAGCGCGCGACGCTGTTCCAGGCCGCGGCGGATCCGGTCCGTTCGCGCAAGCGCTGGATCGCCGGTCATCTCAACACGTCGGGCCGGCTGCATGTCGATGCCGGCGCGGTCCAGGCGCTCCATGCCGGCAAGAGCCTTCTGCCGGCCGGCGTGAAGCGGGTGGACGGCGACTTCCGCCGCGGCGATACGATCCTGGTGCTGGACGAGACGGGTGCGGAGATCGCGCGCGGCCTCGTTTCCTACGATGCGAGCGATGCGCGCCTGATCGCCGGGCTTCGATCGGCCGAGATCGAGGAGCGTCTCGGTCAGGGCGTGCGCGCCGCGATGATCCACCGCGACGACCTCGTGGTCGGGCGCAACTGGCAGGACGAAGGGGTTTTGCGCGATGCTGGATAAGGTTTCCGATCTCGCCGCGGTGATGGCCGACATGGGCGTGCGGGCGAAGGCCGCCGCGCGCGTGCTGGCCCAGGCGCCGACCGAGACGAAGGATGCGGCGCTGCGCGCCATGGCCGAGGCGGTGGAAGCGGCGACGCCTGAAATCCTGGCGGCCAACAAGGGCGATGTCGAGCGCGCGACGGCGGCCGGCATGGCGGCGGCGTTCGTCGATCGCCTCAAGCTTGACGAAGGGCGCGTGGCCGCGATCGCGGGCGCGCTGCGCGACATCGCCGCCCTGCCCGATCCGGTCGGCGCGGTCACCGAGGAATGGACACGCCCCAACGGCCTGACCATCCGGCGCGTGCGCACGCCCATCGGCACGATCGGCGTGATCTACGAGAGCCGGCCCAACGTGACGGCCGATGCCGGCGCGCTCTGCCTCAAGGCCGGCAATGCCGTGATCCTGCGCGGGGGCTCGGACTCGGCGCTGTCCTCGCGCGCGATTCACGCAGCGCTCGCCAAGGGCCTGGAGGCCGCCGGCCTGCCCGCCGATGCGATCCAGATCGTGCCCGTGTCCGACCGCGCGGCCGTCGGCGAGATGCTGGCGGGGCTCGGCGGAGCGATCGACGTGATCGTGCCGCGCGGCGGGCGCTCGCTCGTGGAGCGGGTCCAGCGCGACGCGCGCGTGCCGGTCTTCGCCCATCTCGAGGGCCTCTGCCACGTCTATATCGACAAGGCGGCGGACCTCGACATGGCGGTGGCCGTGACCATGAACTCCAAGATGCGGCGTACCGGCATCTGCGGCTCGGCCGAGACGCTGCTGGTGGACGAGGCGGTGGCGGCCTCGCATCTCGCGCCCGTCCTCGACGCGCTGGCCGCCAAGGGCTGCGAAATCCGCGGCAGCGAAGCCGTGCGCGCGCTCTACCCGGCCGCCAAGCCCGCGACGGAAGAGGACTTCCGCACCGAGTATCTCGACGCGATCATCTCGGTCGAGATCGTGCGGGGCGTGGAAGGAGCGATCGACCACATCGCGCGGTTCTCGTCCGGCCACACGGAGGCGATCGTCACCGAAGACGCCGCGGCCGTCGAGCGCTTCTTCAACGCCGTGGATTCTGCGATCCTCCTCCACAATGCCTCGACGCAGTTCGCCGACGGCGGAGAGTTCGGCTTCGGCGGCGAGATCGGCATCGCGACGGGCAAGATGCACGCGCGCGGGCCGGTCGGGGTCGAGCAGCTCACGAGCTTCAACTACCGCGTCTCGGGCACGGGCCAGCTTCGCACTTGAACGCCCCGACGCCGCCGGCGCCCAAGCCCGACGACCTCCGGATGCCCCCCGCCCCCGCCGGGCTGCGGGTGGGCCTCTTCGGCGGATCGTTCGACCCGCCGCACGAGGGCCACCTCCTCGTGGCGGAAACCGCGCTGCGCCGGCTGCGGCTCGACCGGCTGTGGTGGATCGTCAGCCCGGGCAACCCGCTCAAGGCCGGGCGCCCGCCCGCCCCGCTGGCCGCCCGCCTCGCGCTCTGCCGCGCGCTGGCCGAGGACCGGCGCATCGTCGTCACCGGTTTCGAAGCCTCGCACGACATCCGCTACACCGCCGACATGGTGGACCTCGTGCTGACGCATCGCCCCACGGGCCGTTTCGTCTGGGTTATGGGGGCCGACAATCTCGCCACCTTCCACCGCTGGCAATCCTGGCGCGAGATCGCCGCCCGACTGCCGATCGCGGTGGTGGACCGGCCGGGCGCGACGCTGGCCACCTTATCGTCGCCCGCCGCGCGGCTTCTCGCGGCCGAGCGCCTGCCGGAAGCGGACGCCCGCCTCTTGCCCGGTCTCGACCCGCCGGCCTGGACCTTTCTCCACGGGCGGCGCTCCACGCTGTCGTCCACTCGTCTGCGCGAGGCGGGTCGCCCCTCGTCTTGAAAGGGTCATCGATCCTTGCCACTTTACTTTGAGGATGGAAGCGAAGCTTCCGCCGCCACGCTCGAAAGGAGCAATTCGCTGAGACCCGCTGCCGAACTGAACGACGACCTCGACACCCTGCCCGCCCCCGGCGAGGCCCCGCGCTCCGAGCGCCCCGTGATCGACGTCGTGACCGCCAGCCTCGAAGACTCTAAGGCCGAAGAGGTCGTGGCGATCGACCTGCGGACCAAGTCCGCGCTCGCCGACCACATCGTGATCGCCTCCGGCCGGTCCAACCGCCACGTGTCCGCCGTCGCGGATCACCTCCTGCGCGACCTCAAGGAAGCGGGCTTTGGCAGCTCGAAGGTCGAGGGTCTCCAGAACGGCGACTGGGTGCTGATCGACGCGGGCGACATCATCGTCCACATCTTCCGGCCCGAAGTGCGCTCGTTTTACAATCTCGAGAAGATGTGGAGCGTGGCGGAGACGAGCGAGACCGTCACCCGTTGAAGCTCTGGATCGTCGCGGTCGGCCGCATGAAGGCCGGCCCCGAACAGGAGCTGGCCGCCCGCTACATCGACCGCCTGCGCAAGAGCGGCTCGCCGCTTGGGCTCGAATGGGGCGGTGTGGTCGAGCTTCCCGAGGCGCGCCAGTCCACGGTGCCCGAACGCAAGCGCGACGAGGCGGCTCGCATCGAAGCCGCGCTGCCCAATGGCGCCGCCTTCCTGGTCCTCGACGAGACCGGACGCACGCCGAATTCGCCGGAGTTCGCCGACGAGATCGCGCGCCTTCGCGACGGCGGCGCGCGCGACCTCGCCTTCGTGATCGGCGGCCCCGACGGGCTCCTGCCCGAGCTTCGCGAGCGCGCCGCCAAGGCGATCGCCTTCGGCCGCCTGACCCTGCCGCACCAGATCGTGCGCATCCTCCTCGCCGAGCAGCTCTACCGCGCGACGACGATCCTCTCCGGCCACCCCTACCATCGGTCTTGACGCCCCGCTTCGATGCAGGCCGGCAACAGCGTCGCGGAAACGACGCGCCGCGCCGGCCTCGCCGCGCGCGTGCCGTCATTGCCTGTCATCGCCATGGAGCCGGCTGGGCATGGCCCGCATGGTTGATGATATCTTAAGCTCCCGCCGCTAGTCTTAGCGGCGATGGAGCGGATCGGCAGGCGAGGATACGGGTTGCGCAGGTCTGGAGCGGACATGCGGCGCGGGGCGGCACGGAGCTTGGCGGGGCTGGCGCTCCTCCTCGGGCTGTCCGTCGTCGTTCAGGCCGCGCCGGACGAGCGTCAGGCGCCCGGCGCGGCGCCGCCCAGCGTCGCGGCCCTGACGGCCCGCCAGGCCGGCACGCAGGCCGAGCTCGACCGCATCACCTCCGAGTTGCGCCGCTCCCAGGAATTGACGCGCCGGCTCGACGCCGAGATGACCGCGCTGGCTGCCGACCGCGACCGTATCCGCGAGGCGACGATCGCCGCTGCTGCCGAGCAGAAGCGCATCTCGGTCGAGATCACCGCTTCGGAGGAGCGGCTGTCGTCGCTGCTCGACCAGGAAAAGGGCGTGAAGGCTTCGCTGCGCGAACGTCGGGGCGTCCTGGCCGAGGTTCTGGCCGCCTTGGAGCGCATGGGCCGCGCGCCGCCCCCTGCCCTTCTCGTCAAGCCCGGCGACGCGCTCGGGTCCGTTCGCAGCGCGATCCTTCTCGGCGCGGTGGTGCCGGAGATGCGCGAGCAGACCGAGCGCCTCGTCTCCGACCTCACCCATCTCGCCACCATCCGCGAAGCGCAGGAAGGCGAGCGCGCGCGCCTCGCGGAGGCTGAAGCGAAGGGCGAGGAAGAGGCCGCGCGCCTCGACCGCCTCATGGCCGAGAAGCAGAAGCTCGAAGCCGAGGGGCGCGGGCGGATCGGCGAGGAGAACCGCCGCGCAGCCGAACTCGCGGCCCAAGCGACGACGCTGCAGGACCTCATCGCTTCGCTCGAGACAGAGTCCGCACGCGCACGGGAGGAAGAGGACGAGCGGCGGCGCATCGCCGCAGCGGCCGAAGCCGAGCGCCAGCGTCTGGCCGCCGAGGCGGCCAAGGCGGCGCCCGAGGGCACGGAAGGCCGCATGGCCGCCACGCCGGACGCCGAGAAACCGGCCCCCGCCTACGACATCGCGGCGCTGCGCAAGGAAATGACGAAACTGGAGCCGACCGCCCCATTTTCGACATTGAAGAAGAGCCTCGTACGTCCCGTGTCCGGCCGGCTCGTGCGCGGGTACGCGGACAAGGACGACCTCGGGCGGCCCTCGTCCGGGATCGTTCTGGCGGCGCGGGCCGGCGATCTCGTGACGGCGCCGGCGGAGGGCCACATCCTCTATGCAGGACCGTTTCGCTCCTATGGGCAACTCTTGATCCTGAATGCGGGCGGTGGCTATCATATCGTGTTGGCCGGCATGAGCCGGATCGACGTTGCGGTCGGACAGTTCGTCCTCGCGGGAGAGCCCCTGGCGGCGATGGGGGCGCTTCGGATCGCAAGCGCGGCGGAAGCGGACGTGTCGAATGCCGAACCCTCGCTCTATGTGGAATTTCGCAAGGACGGGAAACCGGTCGATCCGAACCCTTGGTGGGCGGATGGATCATCTGGAAGGACGAGGAATGATACGTAAGCTCTCCATTCTCTTCGCGGGAGCGCTTCTGGGTGCCACCGCGATGACCGCCTTTGTCGGCCCGCATGCGGGCGTCGCCAATGCCGCGGGGTCGGACACCTATCGCCAGCTCGCCATCTTCGGCGACGTGTTCGAGCGCGTGCGCGCGCAGTATGTCGACGTGCCGGACGATCAGAAGCTGATCGAGACCGCCATCAACGGCATGCTGACCTCCCTCGATCCGCATTCGAGCTACATGAACGCCAAGGAAACGGCGGACATGCGCACGGAAACGCGCGGCGAGTTCGGCGGCCTCGGCATCGAGGTCACGATGGAGAACGAGCTGGTCAAGGTCATCTCGCCCTTCGACGGCACCCCGGCCGACAAGGCGGGCGTCCTGGCGGGCGACCTGATCGCCGAGATCAACGGCGAGCAGGTGCGCGGGCTCAACCTTGCCCAGGCCGTCGAGAAGATGAAGGGTGAGATCGGCACCTCCGTCGACCTGACCATCATCCGCGAGGGTGCGACCCAGCCGGTGCGCCTGACGATCGAGCGCGCCGAAATCAAGGTTCCGTCCGTCCGCCATACGGTCGAGAACGACGTCGGCTACATCAAGCTCCTGCGCTTCAACGAGCAGACGACGTCCGGCATGGAAGAGGCGATCGCCGACATCAAGTCGAAGATCCCGGCCGACAAGCTCAAGGGCTACGTGCTCGACCTGCGTCGCAACCCCGGCGGCCTGCTCGACGAGGCGGTCAGCGTCTCCGACGCCTTCCTGCAGAACGGCGAGATCGTGTCCACCCGCGGCCGCAACGCCGAGGAGACACGCCGCTACAACGCCCGCTCGGGCGACGACATCGACGGCAAGCCGCTGGTCGTGCTCGTCAACGGCGGCTCGGCTTCGGCCTCCGAGATCGTCGCCGGCGCCCTGCAGGACCAGAAGCGCGCGACGGTCGTCGGCTCGCGCTCCTTCGGCAAGGGCTCCGTGCAGACCATCATCCCGCTCGGCGCCAACGGCGCGCTGCGCCTGACGACGGCCCTCTACTACACCCCGTCCGGCTCCTCCATCCAGGGCCGCGGCATCCGCCCCGACATCGAGGTCGAGCAGCCGCTGCCCGACGAGATCAAGGCGCAGATGGGCCTCAAGGCCGACGAGGACGTCAAGATGGGCGAGTCCTCGCTGCGCGGCCACATTCAGGGCGCCGAGGAAGGCGAGGAGGGCTCCGGCTCGCTCGACTACGTACCGCCCGAGGCCAAGGACGACCTGCAGCTGCAGTACGCCTACGACCTCCTGCGCGGCGTGAAGACCAACGCGGCCTTCCCGCCGAAGCAGGACACCGCGTCCGCCGCCAACTGAGCGGAGCGATTTCACCATCGAGAGGCCCCGGTGCCATGCGCCGGGGTCTTTTTTGTCGGGCGGGCAAAGCTCCGGTCCAGTCTTGCGTCCTATGAAGGATGCATGCGTGAAGAGCTCTACCGCCCGCTCGGCCAGACCCTCGACCCCGTTGGCAAACCGCGCCGCCGATCGCGCGCGCGCTGGCTCGGCGCGGCCTGCGCGCTCGCTCTGGTGGCCGGCGGCTCGGCCTACACCGCCTTCACCCAGCCCGGCTTCGCGCCGGCGCCCGTCTCGCCGACCGTCGTCGCCGAGCGCGTGGCCGAAGCGATGGACCCACCGGCCGCGCCGCAGCCCAATGTCCTGCGCATGGAAGAGGGCGGCGGCTTCACCATCACCGACGAGGAGGGCCAGCGCCCGCTCGTGGACGACGCCAATCTCATGACCGGCTCGATCCGCGTCCTGGAGCCGGGTTCGCTGCGCCAGCCCGCCGCCTTCGCCCACATGCCCGAGCAGTCACTTCTGGAATCCACCGACTTCGGCCCCCTGCCCGTGCGCGGCGCCGACGGGCGCCGTCCGCTCGACGTCTATGCCGGCAACTGGTCCGGCACCGGCGGAACGCGCGTCGCCATCGTGGTCGGCGGCATCGGCGTCAGCCAGAGCGGCTCGCAGCGCGCCGTCGAGGAACTGCCGGCCGCCGTGACGCTCGCCTTCGCCGCCGAGGGCAACAGCCTCGACCGCTGGATGCAGGCGGGGCGGCGCAACGGCCACGAGCTGCTGCTCCAGGCGCCGATGGAGCCCTTCGGCTATCCCAACGTCTCGGCCGGGCCTCACACGCTGAAGGTCGCAGACGCCGCGGCCGGTCGCCTCGACGATCTCCACTGGTCCCTCGGACGTCTGACCAACTATGTCGGCGTCATGAATTACATGGGCGCGCGGCTCAACGCCGATCCGGCGGCCCTCCAGCCTTTCCTGGGCGAGCTCTCGAAGCGCGGCCTCCTCTATCTCGACGATGGCTCCTCCCCGCGATCCGGCGCGCGCGACGTCGCCGTGGCGAACGGCACGCCCTTCGCCGCCGCCGACCTCGTGATCGACGCCGAGCGCGAGCCGCAGGCGATCGGACGACAGCTCGACGTGCTCGAGCGCATCGCCCGCGCCAAGGGCACCGCGATCGGCACCGCCAGCGCCTTCGACGTCTCGATCGACGTGATCGGACGCTGGGCGGCGGAGGCGGCCGGTCGCGGCATCGAGATCGTCCCGATCTCCGCCCTCGCCTTCGACCCCGAAGCGCGGAGCTGAGGCAGGCTCTCCCGCCGCCGCCGGACGACGTTCCTTCGCGCCTGCGGATGCGTTAGCCTTGGGAAAGCCCATGGAGCGCGCATGACGACCTCGCCCGATTCGCTTCCCTACCGCCCCTGCGTCGGCATCCTCGTGCTGAACGGCGAGGGCAAGGTCTTCGTCGGCCGCCGCATCGCCGAGCCGCAGGGCGAGATGGACGGGGCGTCGAAGCTCTGGCAGATGCCGCAGGGCGGCATCGACGAGGGCGAGGACCCGCTCACCGCCGCCAAGCGCGAGCTCTACGAGGAGACCGGCATCCGCAGCGTCGTGCCGCTCGGCATGACCGACGGCTGGATCCGCTACGAGCTGCCGCCCGAACTCGTCGGTATCGCGCTCAAGGGTCGCTTCCGCGGCCAGATGCAGAAGTGGTTCGCCTTCCGCTTCGAGGGGGACGAAAGCGAAATCCAGATCGACCCGCCACCGGGCGACCACGCCGCCGAGTTCAGCGAGTGGGCCTGGAAGTCGATGGACGAGGTGCTCGACCTCGTCGTCCCCTTCAAGCGCGAGGTCTACGACGCGGTGATCGCCCAGTTCCGCCATCTGGAAGCCGCCTGATGGCGGGCGGCGACATCGTCATCCGCGAGATGGTCCCGAGCGAGCTCGTGTTCGTCGAGACCGTCCACGCCTCGGCTTTCGGGCGCGACGAGGAAGCTCGGCTGCCCAATGCCATCGTCTCGGCGGGACACGACGTCATCTCCGTCGTGGCGGTCGACGGGGAGTATTTCGTCGCCCACGCCCTCTTCACGGCGCTGGCCGGCATCGACCGCGCGCTCGCCCTCGGGCCGGTCGCGGTGGTGCCCGAGCGGCAGGGCCAGGGCATCGGCATGCGCCTCGTCGAGACCGGCGTCGAGCTGGCTCGGAACCGCGGCTGGCGCTCGATCTTCGTTCTCGGCGATCCCGGCTTCTACGGGCGACTCGGCTTCCGGGCCGAGCTTGCCACGGGCGCGGTCGTCCCCTGGGCCGGACCGAACTTCCAGGCCATGGAACTGGTGCCGGGCGCCCTCGAAGGCTGGTCGGGCGTTCTCGTCTATCCCGCCGCCTTCGAACAGACCGACCATTGATCGCAAAGCGGCCCGAAAAAAAGGCCCGGACGGAGAACCGTCCGGGCCTTTGTCGTTAAAGCGCGCCGGTTTAGAGGCCGAGAGCTTCCTTGGCATTGCGCAGGTCGGCGAGGCGGCGCTCGGCGCGCGAGCGAACGGCGGCGTCCGTCGCGTCGGCGAGGTCCTCTTCCGTGTTGCGGATCTGCTGGTCGAGATCGGCCACGTTGATCTCCTCGACAGGCATCGCATGCTCGGCGAGAAGCGTGAAGCCCTGGGGATTGATGTCGGCAAAGCCGCCCTGGACGAAGATCCGGCGCTCTCCGCCGCCCGCCAGCGTTGCATGGACCACGCCCGGCTTCAGCGTCGTCATGAACGGCGCGTGGCCCGGCATCGCCGTGAAGTAGCCCTCGCTGCCCGGGGCGACGACGGCCGACACCTGCTCGGACAGGAGCAGACGCTCCGGAGACACCAGTTCGAACTTGAAGCTCTCAGCCACGATCCGCCTGCCTTGCTTGGCTCCCCAAATGGAGCTCGGCTTGAAGCGCGGTCTCGAAATGCCGGACCGCGATCTCGAATTTGTCGCGGCAGCCGGGATTGCAGAACCCGACCACCCGTTCGCGATAGAGGGTCAACGCGTCGTCCGAGATCGGCTTGCCCGACCAGGGACAGGTCGTGTTGACCGCGTCCTCCACCTTCAAGGTTTCGGACGCGTCCATCGTCATCAGGCCTGCGCGGCCATCTTCTGGGCCTTCTCGATCGCCATGTCGATCGAGCCGACCATGTAGAAGGCAGCTTCCGGCAGGTGGTCGTACTCGCCCTCGACGAGGCCCTTGAACGAGCGGATCGTGTCTTCCAGCGGGACGAGCTGGCCGGGCGAACCGGTGAACACCTCGGCCACGAAGAACGGCTGGCTGAGGAAGCGCTCGACCTTGCGGGCGCGGGCGACGGTCAGCTTGTCCTCTTCGGACAGCTCGTCCATGCCCAGGATCGCGATGATGTCCTGTAGCGACTTGTACTTCTGCAGGATCTGCTGGACGCGGTTCGCCACGTCGTAGTGCTCCTCGCCGACGATCAGCGGCGAGAGCATGCGGGAAGTGGAGTCAAGCGGATCGACGGCCGGGTAGATGCCCTTCTCCGAGATCGCGCGGTTGAGAACCGTACGCGCATCGAGGTGGGCGAACGAGGTCGCCGGGGCCGGGTCGGTCAGATCGTCGGCGGGCACGTAGATGGCCTGCACCGAGGTGATCGAGCCCTTGGTGGTCGTGGTGATGCGCTCCTGCATGGCGCCCATGTCGGTCGCCAGCGTCGGCTGGTAGCCCACCGCCGAGGGGATACGGCCGAGAAGCGCCGACACCTCGGCGCCCGCCTGCGTGAAGCGGAAGATGTTGTCGACGAAGAAGAGCACGTCCTGGCCCTGGTCGCGGAAGTTCTCCGCGATGGTGAGACCGGTCAGCGCGACGCGAGCGCGCGCGCCCGGGGGCTCGTTCATCTGGCCGTAGACGAGGGCCGCCTTGGAGCCCGCGGTCGAACCGCCGTTCTCGTGCGGGTCCTTGTTCACGCCGGACTCGATCATCTCGTGGTAGAGATCGTTGCCCTCGCGGGTGCGCTCGCCGACGCCGGCGAACACGGAGTAGCCGCCGTGCGCCTTCGCGACGTTGTTGATGAGTTCCTGGATCAGCACCGTCTTGCCGACGCCCGCACCGCCGAACAGGCCGACCTTGCCGCCGCGCGCATAGGGGGCGAGGAGGTCGATGACCTTGATGCCGGTCACGAGGATCTGCGACTCGGGGTTCTGCTCGACATACGGAGGAGCCGGCTGGTGGATGCCGCGCTTCGACTCGTACTGGATCGGGCCGACCTCGTCGATCGGCTCGCCGATGACGTTCATGATGCGGCCGAGCGTGCCGTCGCCGACTGGAACCTGGATCGGGGTGCCGGTGTCGGTCACCGCCTGACCGCGCACGAGACCCTCGGTCAAGTCCATCGCGATGGTGCGGACCGTGTTCTCGCCGAGGTGCTGGGCGACCTCGAGCACGAGCCGGTTGCCGTTGTTGTCGGTCTCCAGCGCGTTGAGGATCTCGGGCAGATGGTCGTCGAACTGCACGTCGACGACGGCGCCGATGACCTGCGAGACCCGGCCGCGGCGGCCGTTCATATCCAGTGTGTCAGCCATGCGAGTGTCCTCTCGAAAGTGTCCGGCGCGTCCGGCGGCCCCGCCTCTCCGCGCCCATCATGTCGTCCTACGGCGCGCCGCCCTGTGGCGGCGCAGCCGGTAATCCTCAGAGCGCCTCGGCGCCCGCAATGATCTCGATCAGCTCCGTCGTGATCTGCGCCTGGCGCTGACGGTTGTAGGAGATCGAAAGCTTGTTGATCATGTCGCCGGCGTTGCGCGTGGCGTTGTCCATCGCGCTCATCCGGGCGCCCTGCTCCGACGCGCCGTTCTCGAGCAGCGCGCGGAAGAGCTGCACCTTGATGTTGCGCGGGATGAGATCGGCGAGGATCTCCTCCGGACCGGGCTCATATTCGTAGAGCGCGGTCGCGCCGCCGGCTTCGGTTGTCGCCTGGTCGACCTTGGGCACCTCGGCGGGGATGATCCGCTGCGCGGTCGGGACCTGGGTGATGACGTTGACGAAGGCGGAGTAGAACACCGTCGCGACGTCGAACTGGCCGGCCTCGAACAGTTCCATGATCTTGTCGGCGACCGCTTCGGCGGCCGAGAAGCCGATCGTGCGCGCGCCGCCGTGGTCGAGACGGGCGACGATCCGGTCGCCGAAGTCCCGGCGCATCAGGTCCGTGCCCTTCTTGCCGACCGAGATGATCTTCACGGTCTTGCCGGCGCCTTCGAGGCGGCGGATGTGCTCGCGGACCAGACGGACGATCTGCGAGTTGAAGCCGCCGCACAGGCCGCGGTCGGAGGTGAAGACGACGAGCAGGTGCACGTCGTCCTTACCGGTGCCGACCATCAGAGGCAGGCCCTCGCCGTCCTCCATGGCGCCCGCGATATTGGCCAGAACCGATGCCATGCGCTCGGAATAGGGGCGAGCCGCCTCGGCCGCATCCTGGGCGCGGCGGAGCTTGGCCGCCGCGACCATCTGCATGGCCTTGGTGATCTTCTGCGTCGCCTTGACCGAGGCGATGCGGTTTCGCAGATCCTTGAGCGAAGCCATCTGTCGGGTCAGTCTCCTGGGCGGCCGTGGCCGTTAGTGCGAGCGGCTGGGGCTTTACGCGAAGGACTTCGAGAACTGCTCGAGCACCGCCTTGAGCTTGGCGCGCGTGTCGTCCGACAGCGCCTTCTCGGTGGCGATCGTGTCCAGCACGGCCTTGTGCTCGGTGCGCAGCGAGGTGAGGAGACCCTCCTCGAAGCGGCCGACGTCCGAGACCTTGAGCTTGTCGAGATAGCCCTGCGTTCCCGCGAAGATCACAGCGACCTGCTCTTCCGTCTTCAGCGGCGAGAACTGCGGCTGCTTCAGGAGCTCGGTCAGGCGGGCGCCGCGGTTGAGGAGGCGCTGCGTCGAAGCGTCGAGGTCGGAGCCGAACTGCGCGAAGGCCGCCATCTCGCGGTACTGCGCGAGCTCGCCCTTGATCGAGCCGGCGACCTGCTTCATCGCCTTGACCTGGGCGGCCGAGCCGACGCGCGACACCGAGAGACCGACGTTCACGGCCGGACGGATGCCCTGGTAGAACAGGTTGGTCTCGAGGAAGATCTGGCCGTCGGTGATGGAGATCACGTTGGTCGGGATATAGGCCGACACGTCGTTGGCCTGCGTCTCGATGACGGGGAGAGCGGTCAGCGAACCGGCGCCCATCTCGTCGTTGAGCTTGGCCGCGCGCTCAAGAAGGCGCGAGTGCAGGTAGAACACGTCGCCCGGATAGGCCTCGCGGCCCGGCGGACGACGCAGCAGCAGCGACATCTGGCGGTAGGACACGGCCTGCTTGGACAGGTCGTCATAGGCGATCACGGCATGCATGCCGTTGTCGCGGAAATACTCGCCCATCGCGCAGCCGGCGAAGGGCGCGATGTACTGGAGCGGGGCCGGATCGGAAGCGGTCGCGGCGACCACGATCGAATAGGCCATCGCGCCGCGCTCTTCGAGCGTGCGGACGAACTGCGCGACGGTCGAGCGCTTCTGGCCGATCGCCACGTAGATGCAGTAGAGCTTGTCCTTCTCGGCCCCAGCGTCGTGCGCCGGCTTCTGGTTGAGGAAGGTGTCGAGCAGGATGGCGGTCTTGCCGGTCTGGCGATCGCCGATGACGAGCTCGCGCTGGCCGCGACCGACCGGGATCAGGGCGTCGATGGCCTTGAGGCCAGTCGACATCGGCTCGTGCACCGACTTGCGCGGGATGATGCCGGGCGCCTTGACGTCGACGCGGCGGCGCTCGGTGGACTCGATCGGGCCCTTGCCGTCGATTGGGTTGCCGAGACCGTCGACCACGCGGCCGAGGAGGCCCTTGCCGACCGGGACGTCCACGATCGCGCCGGTGCGGCGGACGGTGTCGCCTTCCTTGATGTCGCGGTCGGAGCCGAAGATCACGATACCGACATTGTCGGACTCGAGGTTCAGCGCCATGCCGCGCACGCCGCCGGGGAACTCGACCATTTCGCCGGCCTGGCACTGGTCGAGGCCGTAGACGCGCGCGATGCCGTCGCCGACGGAAAGAACCGTACCGACTTCGGAGACTTCCGCCTCGTTGCCGAAGTTCTTGATCTGGTTCTTGAGGATTGCGGAAATTTCCGCGGCCCGGATGTCCATCAGCCGACCTCTTTCAGCGCAAGCTTAAGGGATGAGAGTTTGGTGCGAAGCGAGGTGTCGATCTGGCGCGAGCCGATGCGGACCACGAGGCCGCCAAGGATCGCAGGGTCGACGCTCTCGCGCATGGTAACGGTCTTCGACGTGTAGCGGCCGAGCGCGTCGCGCAGTTCGCGCCGCTGCTCGTCGTTCAGCGCATGGGCGCTGATCACTTCCGCATCCACCTCGCCGCGATGGGCGGCGGCCATCTGTCGGAAGCCGCGCACGATGGCGCGCAGCGCGAAGAGGCGGCGGTTGGCCGCGACGACCTTCAGGAAATTGCCGACGAGCGGGCTCGGCTTCGTCTCGGCGACCACCGCGGTGATGGCGCGGAGCTGGTCGTCCGACGTGAAGGCCGGGCTTTCCACGAGGCGCCGGAAGTCGGCGCTCTCGTCGATCAGCGACTGGTACTCACGAAGCTCGGACTCCGTCGCGTCGATCGAACCTTCGTCGCGAGCAAGCTCGAAGAGGGACTGGGCGTAGCGTTCGGCGACCCCGGAAACCGGAGAGGAGGATTGTGCCACGGACGATCGCTTCTCTTCTAATCTGGGTTCCCGCACCCGCCCGATCAGGTCGCGAAGGCTCGTGGGAACTGGTCAAAAAAAGGTCGCGAACGCCGGGAACCTGTCCCCGGCCTGACCGCGATGAGGGGTCGTCTAGCACAGGGTTTCCCGCTCCACAACAGAGCTTGGGCGCCCAAAACGCGGGTTCACAGCATGGTTTACGGCCGGGTCGCTCAAGCCGCGACGAGACCGAAAACCGGTGCCAGACAGGCGCCCGCAAGAACGAGGTTGACCAGCAGCCAGAGCCAGTTGCCAAAGCTCGACGCATCGTCCGACAGGATGGAGACGAGGCGGCCGAAGGCCACGATGAGCCACCCGGCGCCGAGCGCCATCTGGGTGAAGGGCTGGATGAAGAAGAACAGCGTGACGAGCCCGACGCCCAGCGGAAAGCCCGCCAGAGAGCCCCGGATTTCCGAAAGGCCCACGCGCCGCTCGCCTACCGGCTGGAGCTTGGCCATGCGCAGGAAGGTGCCCGGCGCGAAGAGCGCGAACAGGCCGTAGAGGATGCTGAAGGCCGCGGCCGCGAAGGGCAGCGCCTCGGCCGTCGTGGTGGGAAGCTCGATCATGTCGCATGGCTCGCGGCGTCGGATGGCAGGTCGCGCGTGGGCTTAGCCGAAATCGGCCATAGCGGCAAAGCCGGACGGCTTAGCCGATGCAGTTTCCTTCCACTGCGATCTCCGTGCGCCCGCCGCCGCGAATCAGCGTCATCGTGCCTTCCAGCTCGGTCGCCTCGGCCGTGTGGCCCGTCTCGCGAACCGTCATGTTGACGTTGACGCGCGGCTCGCCGGCCGAGCGCCAGACGGTGACGTTGGCCTGCGCCCCGTCGGCGCCGGAGCGCACCTTCTCCAGCTCGCGCAGCACGCCGTCCACCATCACGTAGCCGCGCTCCACCGGGTTCTCGGCCTTGGTCTCTCGCATCACGAGAAAGGCGAAGCGCCAGGTCCCGGGGTCGTCGAAGCGGAAGGCGGCCTTGGCTTCGGGCGTGAAGTAGGTGCATCGCGAGGGGGCGGGATACCAGAAGATCGCATCCTGCCCGGCAGGCGGCCCGGCCATGGGCGCCGGCTCCTGCGCTGCGGCTGAGCCGGCGACGAGAAGCATCAGCGTGGCAGCGCCCAGCCGTCCGATCCCCATGTGCCCTTCCCCCGCGCCTTGGAACGTTTCTGCCATGACAGGATCGCCCCACGAATGACAAGGGCGAAAGGCCTGCTCAGAGAAAGCTTTGCGGGTCGATGTCGATCTGCACGTGCACCGAACCGCGCGGCCGGGGCGCCTGCGCGATCATGGCGCGCAGGAAGGCCTGGAGCGGCGCGCGCCGCCCGCCCTGCGCGAGAAGGCGGAAGCGATGGCGACCGCGCACGAGGGCAAGCGGTGCCTCGGCAGGCCCCAGCACCTCGATGCCCATGTCTTCGGGCGCCGCGCGCGCCAGTTCGCGCCCGTGCGCCTCCGCGTCGCGCCGCGTGTCGGCCGAGACGATGATCGCGGCGAGGCGCCCGAAGGGCGGAAGGCCCGCCCGCTCGCGCTCGTCCGCCTCGCGGTCGTAGAAGCGGTCGGGATCGGCGGCCACCAGCGCCTGCATCACCGGGTGCTCCGGGCTCCAGGTCTGGATCATGCCGCGGCTGGCGAGGCCCGAGCGCCCCGCGCGGCCCGTCACCTGGTGCAGGAGCTGGAACGTGCGCTCGGCCGCCCGCGGGTCGCCGTTCGAGAGGCCGAGATCGGCGTCCACCGCGCCGACCAGCGTCATCATCGGGAAATGGTGCCCCTTGGCGACGAGCTGCGTGCCGATCACGATGTCGGCCTCGCCGTCCGCCACCGCGTCCAGTTCCCGCCGCAGCCGCCGCGCCCCGCCCGGCAGGTCGGAGGAAAGGAGGATGGTGCGCGCGTCGGGAAAGGTCTCCAGCATCTCCTCGGCGATGCGCTCGACGCCCGGGCCGCAGGCGACGAGATGGTCGAGCGTGCCGCAGGCGGGGCAGCTTTCCGGCCGGTGCTGCGCGTGGCCGCAATGGTGGCACTGGAGGGTGCCCCGCAATCGGTGGTCCACCAGCCAGGCAGAGCATTGCGAGCACTGGAAGCGGTGACCGCAGGCGCGGCACAGCGTCAGCGGCGCATAGCCCCGCCGGTTGAGGAAGAGGAGGGCCTGCTCGCCGCGCGCGACGGTTTCCTCGATGGCAGTGAGAAGGACTGGCGAGAGGAACCGCCCGCGCGCCGGCGGATGGCGGCGCAGGTCCACCAGCGACAGGTCGGGCAGCGCGGCGTCGGCGAAGCGGCTGCCGAGCGGCACATGGGCGTAACGCCCGGCTCGCGCGTTGACGCGGCTTTCCAGCGAGGGCGTCGCGGACGCGAGGATCACCGGGAAGCCCCCTTCCCGCCCCCGCACCACGGCCATGTCGCGGGCGTGGTAGAAGGTGCGGTCTTCCTGCTTGTAGGCGGGGTCGTGCTCCTCGTCGACGATCACGAGGCCGAGGCTACGGAACGGCAGGAACAGCGCCGAACGGGCACCGGCCACCACCTTGACACGCCCCTCCGCCACCTGGCGCCAGACCTTTTCGCGCATGCGGGGCGCCACGTCCGAATGCCACTGGGCGGGCTCGGCGCCGAATCGGGCGTGGAAGCGGTCGATGAAGCTCTGCGTCAGCGCGATCTCGGGCAGGAGGATCAGCACCTGGTCGCCCTTCTCCAGGGCACGCGCGACAGCCTCGAAATAGACCTCCGTCTTGCCCGATCCGGTCACGCCTTCCAGGAGGCTGACCGAGAACCCGCCGGCCTCAACCGGTGCGATCAGACGATCGGCGGCGGCCTGCTGGCCCGGCGTCAGCTCGGCGCGGCCGTGGGCCGTGTCGGGCTCGGGGACGGCGGGCTGCGGCGGCAGCGACACCGGCTCCAGCGCCCCAGCTTTCAGAAGTCCGTCCACCACCGAGACGGCGACACCGGACGCGTTGGCAAGGCCCGAGCGCGTCCATTCGGGCGACTGCGCCAAGACGTCCAGCACGCGCTGGCGCGTCGGCGTCATGCGCGGCGGCAGCACGCCGGTCGCCCGCAAACCCTCGACATGGGGCTCGGGATCGAAGGCGACGGGCGCCCGGAGCACCATGCGCGCCACGAGACCCGGCGGCGAGAGCGTATAGTCCGCCACCCAGTCCACAAAGCGGCGCATCGTTGCGTCCAGCGGCGGGCAGTCGAAGACGTGGGTGATGGCCTTCAGCTTCTTCGGATCCACCGCGTCGGTCGGCTGATCCCAGACGACGCCCGCGACCTGGCGCGGCCCCAGCGGCACCTGGACGATGGAGCCCGGCACGACCGTCATGCCAGCAGGCACGCGGTAGGAATAGGGCCGCTCGGCGGGCAGCGGCACCAGGACGGGCACGACCTTCGGCCCGCCGGGCAGGGCGTCCGGCGCGAACAGGAGGTCGGTGAGCGGGGTCAGTGTCTGGTCCAAGCGTCGGCCGTCGGGATCGCAAAAAGCAAAGCGCTCGCAACCGGGCGCCTCGCCCCCCATATCGTCCTTCGTACTGTTCGATGAAAGGGCTTTGCCGAAGGCCGGACGGGGCCGATTCCCGCTTGCTTCCGGAACGGGCTCCTATACACCACCACACATCAGGATCGACGGCGACGCCGTCGGCCCCATGGGAGGGGCTGGCCGAGCGCCGGTGAACGAAGGACGATTTCCATGAAATTTTTCGTCGATACGGCCGACATTGCCGAGATCAGGGAGCTTCAGGACGCCGGCCTGATCGACGGCGTGACGACCAACCCGTCGCTGGTCCTCAAGGCCAACCGGCCGCTCAAGGAGCTCCTGAAGGAGATCTGCGACGTGACCGACGGCCCGGTCTCGGGCGAGGTCGCCTCGACCGACTTCGACGGCATGATGCGCGAGGGCAAGATCATCGCCGGCATCGCGCCCAACATCGTGGTCAAGCTGCCGCTGACGCTGGACGGCCTCAAGGCCTGCAAGCACTTCACCGAGGACGGCATCAAGACCAACGTCACGCTGTGCTTCTCGGCCAATCAGGCGCTGCTCGCGGCGAAAGCCGGCGCGACCTACATCTCGCCCTTCGTCGGTCGCCTCGACGACATGAACATCGACGGCATGGAGCTGATCTCCGACATCCGCCGCATCTACGACAACTACGGCTTCGAGACCGAGATCCTCGCCGCCTCGATCCGCACGCCCAACCACGTGCGCGAGGCCGCGCTGCTGGGGGCCGACGTCGCGACCGTGCCGCCGGCGACGCTGAAGTCGCTGGTCAAGCATCCGCTCACCGACAACGGCCTGAAGGCCTTCGTCGCCGACTGGGCGAAGACCGGCCAGACCATCGAATAAGCTCCGCCGAACGGTGGACGACAAAAAAGGGCGGCTTGCGAAAAGCCGCCCTTTTTCGTGCGCGCCGTCCTGGGAGGAGGATGAGCCGACGCGCCGGGAACCGTCAGGCGCGCTGGAAGTGGCTCTCGAGGAAATAGAGCGACTTGTCGACGCCACGTGCGACCTCCGTGAAGAGATCCGCCGTCAGGTCGTCGCCCGCGTCGTCCGATTCCTTGACCGCTTCCTTCAGCGCGCCGCCCCACTTGGCGTAGGAGTCGGCCAGACGCTTGAGGTGGTCCATGGAATCGACGAGATCCAGCGGATAGGGGTCGAGCACCGTCGCCTCCGAGGCGGCGTGCACCGTGCCGCGCGCCTGACCGCCGAGAGCCGTCAGGCGCTCCGCGATCGTGTCGACATAGCCCTCGGCCTGTTCGTGCAGCTGGTCGAACAGGAGGTGCGTGCCGTAGAAATTGTGACCCTTGACGTTCCAGTGCGCCTGCTTGGCCTGGTAGCTGAGGTCGATGGACGAGGCCAGATGGACCTGGAGCAGCTCGATCATGGAGCGGCGGAGGTTCTCGTTCTGGGTGTTCTTGGTCGGATGGATCGGGGTCTTGCCCTGCTTGGCCATCGAAAAGCTCCTGAAACCGCAAACAAAAGCCGGCGCGTTGCCTACCGCGCCGGTCGCTTCGGTTCCATTACGCTCAAGGGACGCTTCGGTTCCCCTCAGCCGAGCTTGCCGGTCATTTCGGCCTGCGCCTTGTCGCCCCAGACGGCCTTCACAGCCGCATCGCGGCCGCAGCCGATGCGGTAGCGCTTGTAGTGGCCGGGGTTTTTCTGCGCGTAGTCCTGGTGGTAGTCCTCAGCCGGGTAGAATTGCGCGGCCGGCAGCACGGCGGTGGCGACCGTCCGTCCCAGTTCCTTCTGCACGGCGGACTTGCTCGCGTCCGCCGCCTTGCGTTGCGCGTCGTTCATCGCGAACACCGCCGTCCGGTAGGAATCGCCCCGGTCGCAGAACTGGCCGCCCGCGTCCGTCGGGTCGATCGAATGCCAGTAGGCCTGAAGAAGCTGATCGTAGGAGATCTTGGCCGGGTCGTAGGTGACCTTGACAGCCTCGTAGTGACCCGTCGTCTCGGTGATGACGTCCTGATAGGTCGGGTTCTTGAGATGACCGCCGGTGTAGCCGGAAATGGTCTCTGTCACCCCGGGCACGCGGTCGAGATCGGTCTCCATGGACCAGAAGCAGCCACCCGCGAGAATCGCCTCGTCGGCCTGGGCGGCGAGCGGCGTGAGGGCTGCGAAAAGGCCGAGCGCGAGGACGCCCGGCCGCAGAAAGGAAGAACGCGTCATGGAAAAGCTCCGCGAAGGGTCGGCGCCCGAGATACGGCGCGCCGAACCCGGCGGATGCAAGGCCCCGTCGTCAGACGCGGCGTTCCACCATCATTTTCTTGATCTCGGCGATGGCCTTGGCCGGGTTGAGACCCTTGGGGCAGGCCTGCGTGCAGTTCATGATCGTGTGGCAGCGATACAGGCGGAACGGGTCCTCGAGCTGGTCGAGACGCTCGCCGGTCGCCTCGTCGCGCGAGTCGATCAGCCAGCGATAGGCCTGGAGCAGCACGGCAGGGCCGAGATAGCGGTCGCCGTTCCACCAGTAGCTCGGGCACGAGGTCTGGCAGCAGAAGCAGAGAATGCACTCGTAGAGCCCGTCCAGCTTCTCGCGGTCGGAATGGCTCTGCCGCCACTCCTTCTCGGGCTCGGGCGTCTCTGTCTTCAGCCAGGGCTCGATCGAGCGGAGCTGCGCGTAAGGCACGGTGAGGTCGGGGACGAGGTCCTTGATCACCGGCATGTGCGGCAGCGGATAGACCTTCACCGCGCCCTTCACCTCGTCCATGCCCTTGGTGCACGCGAGCGTGTTGGAGCCGTCGATGTTCATCGCGCAGGAGCCGCAGATGCCTTCGCGGCAGGAGCGGCGCAGCGTCAGGGTCGCGTCGACCTTGTTCTTGATCCAGAGCAGGGCGTCGAGGACCATCGGGCCGCAGTCGTCGGTGTCGACGTAGAACGTGTCGACCCGCGGGTTCTGGCCGTCGTCCGGCGACCAGCGATAGATGCCGAACTCGCGCACGTTCTTGGCGCCGGCCGGCTTCGGCCAGACCTTGCCCTTCTGCACGACGGAATTCTTGGGAAGCGAAAGCTCGACCATGGCCGGGTCCTGAACAGGGATGCGCGTCTTTAGAATGGGGCTAAACACGAATGCGCGGGCAGTGCAACACGCCAAGGTGTCGCCCCGCGGGTTAAACCGTTTGTATGTTCGCGAGCCCTTCCGAAGGCTGAACCGGACGCCTGCTCACGGCTGCACGATCACCGGAAACGGCCCGAAGCGCTCGGGCTTGCCGGCCTCCTCGGCGATCTCGGCCAACACGGCCGCGTGCGTGCCCGGAGCGACCAGCCCGGCGCCCTCCGCATGGGCGGCGGCCGCCTCCAGCGTGCGGCCGAGCGTCGTCGGCACCCCGGCCGCCTCGATGCGGCGCAGCTCGCGCTCCACCTCGTCGGACACCGTTCCCTTCGGCCGCACGTCGTGGATATGGACGGCGAGGACACGGCCGGGATGGCGCTCGACCGCAGCCGCATAGACCGTCGCGTCCTTCTGGCCGCTGTCGCCGATCAGCACGAAGCGCAGATCGGGATAGTCCGCCATCAAGTCGTCGATCGCCCGGTCCTTGTGGTTCCGGTGGCGGCGCAGCAGCCAGCCGAGCGCGTCGCTCGACAGGGAGCGCAGGAGCATCGGGCCGGCGGGGATGTTCTTGAGCGCCATGAAGCGCTCGAAGATGTCCGAGAGGTTCCAGGGGCTGGACGACACGTAGAAGACAGGGTTGGTCTCCGGCCCCGCCGCCCCGTCGCATAGCGCCCGATAGAACTCGGAGACGCCGGGAAAGGCCGTGCGGGCTTCGGGCGAATTGGCGGTCACGATGCGCCAGTGCCGCAGCAGCTTGAAGGCGCCGGTGTGGATGATCGTGTCGTCGATGTCGGAGATCACGCCGAACCGCGCTTGCGACGAGACGACGCGCGCCCGGCCCTCGGCATCCACCGGCGCGAAATCGTAGCCGCGCGCGGTCTGGAGCGTGAAGCGCAGAGGCGTCCAGGGCGCGGCCCCCTCCTCCAGGCGCGAGGCGTCGAGCGCGATCTCGAAGTAGCCCTCGCTATCGCTGTGGACCTCGCCCGCCCCCACCGGCCCGGAATAGGAGACGCGCGCGCCGCCGATCTCGTCCGTTTCGTAGCGCTTGAAGGTCAGCCAGAGATTGCGCAGCGACGAGTTGGAATGCGCGGCGTCGAAGACGCCTTCGTCCTCCAGCACCCGGCCGAGGATCGTGAGCCGTCCCCGTGCCACGCGGCCGGGATAGACGACCAGCGTCGGCCGGTCGGTCAGGCCGACGGCTCGCTTCACGTTGAAGCGCAGGACGCGGCTGCGGCGGAGGAAAGAGCGGCCGAAACCGCGCAGCGTGTCCGAGATCATGCCTTTGGCGATAGCAAAGCTTCAAGCCGTCGGAAAGCGGACAGGCCGGTACCCGGCTCGTCGAGGCTGGCGGAATTGGAACCCGGCTCACCAATCCTCCGGTTCGGCATCCGAGATCGGTCCGACCAGGAAGAAGGCGCGCTCCACGGTTGCGAGATTGCCGCAGAAGGTGGCGCTGGGATTTTCGCCATCGGACGAGAAGCCGTCGAGGAACAGGACGCCGCCCTCGCGCCGGGGGACGATGGGGACCCGCTCCTCGTCCTCCGGCGCGAACGCGACGACGGTGCCGCCGGGCTCGCTGACCTGATCGATCTCGCACGTCCATCGGCCCGTGAAGGGCTCGGAGACCCCGCCGACCAGACGATACCGGCCGCCCTCGCGCGGGCGCAGCTCCACCTCGCCCCAGGCATTGCCCCAGGTTCCGACGAGCCCATCCTGCCGAGTCTTCACGCGCTTCAGGAACTCGGCCCGCTGAAGCATCCAGCCGAGCAGCCATTCCTTCGGATCGCCGTCGACACTCTCGTCGACCCAGTCGCGCGCGGTGAGAAAGGCGCCCTGATCGGTCCGCAGCGCATCGCGGGCGGCTCCGCGGGGAAAGCCCTTCATCAACCGGTCAAAGCGTTCGGCGATCTGCCGATCGATGCGAGCCAGAACGGGATCGGCGCAGATCGCCTCTTCCGCCCAGGCCGAGGCCTTGCGGCAGTCGAAGGACGGCTTGGCGCGGGGCGCGGCGGTGGCAGCCGCGGCGGGCACGATGCTCGCGGACAGAAGGGCGACAATGGCGGCGGTCAGGGCGTGGTGGATAGACATGAAAAGGGCCGGATCGGAAGGGTTGCGATGCCCCCTTCTGATCCGGCCCGGTTTCGTCGCGATGTCGCTTGGCTACCGGTGTCGTTTCACCGGCGCCTCGTCAGTAGACGCGCTTCTTCGGCTGGATGTACTCGATCTCGTTCGACATCGTGTAGGTGTGGACCGGGCGGTCCTCCAGCGTCACGGTCTTGGCGACCGTGTCGCAGAAGCTCAGCGTGTGCTTCATCCAGTTGGCGTCGTCGCGCTCGGGGAAGTCTTCGCGGGCATGGGCGCCGCGTGACTCCTGGCGGGCCAGCGCGGAGTCCATCGTGACGACGGCCTGGGCGATCAGGTTGTCGTATTCCAGCGTCTCGATCAGGTCCGTGTTCCAGATCAGCGAGCGGTCGGTGACGCGCACGTCGTCCGACGCCTGCCAGACCTGGTGGATCTTCTCGTGGCCTTCCTCGAGAATCTCGCCCGTGCGGAACACGGCGCAGTTGGACTGCATCGTGCGCTGCATGTTGTCGCGAAGCTCGGCGGTTGCCGTCGAGCCCTTGGCGTAGCGGAAGCGGTCGAGGCGGGCGAGCGAGTTGTCGCCGGCGTTCGCCGGGAGCGGCGCGTGGCTCTCGCCGGCCGAGACGGTATCGGCGCAGCGCAGGCCGGCCGCGCGGCCGAACACCACGAGGTCGATCAGCGAGTTGGAGCCGAGGCGGTTGGCGCCGTGCACCGACACGCAGGCCGCCTCGCCGACGGCCATCAGCCCGGGCACCACCGAATCCGGGTTGCCGTCGCGCTTGGTCAGCACCTCGCCGTGGTAGTTCGTGGGGATGCCGCCCATGTTGTAGTGGACGGTCGGCAGGACCGGGATCGGCTCCTTGGTCACGTCGACGCCCGCGAAGATGCGCGCCGATTCCGAGATGCCCGGCAGGCGCTCGTGCAGGATCTTCGGGTCGAGATGGTCGAGGTGAAGGAAGATGTGGTCCTTGTTCTTGCCGACGCCCCGGCCGTCGCGGATCTCCATGGTCATGGAGCGCGAGACGACGTCGCGCGAGGCCAGGTCCTTGGCGCTTGGCGCGTAGCGCTCCATGAAGCGCTCGCCCTCGGAGTTGGTCAGGTAGCCGCCCTCGCCGCGCGCGCCTTCGGTGATCAGGCAGCCCGCCCCGTAGATGCCGGTCGGGTGGAACTGCACGAACTCCATGTCCTGCAGCGGCAGGCCGGCGCGCAGCACCATGGCGTTGCCGTCGCCCGTGCAGGTATGGGCAGAGGTGGCCGAGAAGTAGGCCCGACCGTAGCCGCCCGTCGCCAGGATCACCTTCTTGGAGCGGAAGCGGTGAATCGAGCCATCGTCCATGTTGAGGGCGACGACGCCGCGGCAGGCGCCCTCCTCGTCCATGATCAGGTCGATCGCGAAATACTCGATGAAGAACTCCGAGGAGTAGCGGAGCGACTGGCCGTAGAGCGTGTGCAGGATGGCGTGGCCGGTACGGTCGGCGGCGGCGCAGGTGCGCTGGGCCGGCGGGCCGTTGCCGAAGTCGGTGGTCATGCCCCCGAACGGACGCTGGTAGATCTTGCCGTCGGTCGTGCGCGAGAAGGGCACGCCGAAATGCTCGAGCTCGTAGACGGCCTTGGGCGCCTCGCGCACAAGATACTCGATCGCGTCCTGGTCGCCCAGCCAGTCCGACCCCTTCACGGTGTCGTACATGTGCCAGCGCCAGTTGTCCTCGCCCATGTTGCCGAGCGAGGCGGCGACGCCCCCTTGCGCGGCGACGGTGTGCGAGCGGGTCGGGAAGACCTTGGTGATGCAGGCGGTCTTGAGGCCGGCCTGCGCCGCGCCGAGCGTGGCGCGAAGGCCCGCGCCGCCGGCGCCCACCACCACGACGTCGAACGTGTGGTCGATGAACGTGTAGGCCTTGCCGTTCTGGGCAGGTGCGCTGCGATGGGGCTGGGCAGTCGCCATGGTCAGGCTCCGAAGCTCATCTTGACGATCGCGAAGAGGCTCGCCGAGGCGACGAGCACCGCGAAGAAGGTGTTGAGGATCACGAGGGCCACCCGCGCGCCGCCGTGCACGTAGTCCTCGATGATCGTCTGCATGCCGAGCCGCATGTGGACACAGACCGAGATCACCACAAGGCCCATGACGAGGCCGACCAGCGGGTTGGCGAAGGCGGCGCGCACGCCCTCGAAGGGTTCGTCGTGCAGCGCGATCAGGAGGACGACGAAGAAGGAGATCAGGAAGAGGTTGGCGACGGCGGTCAGCCGCTGCATCCAGAAATGACCGGTGCCTTCGCCCGCCGCGCCGTAGCCGCGCACCCGCTTCAGGGGAGTTCTCATATCCATGACGAAATCCTTCCTCAGACGATCACGACGACCAGCCACAGGAGCACGGTGCCCACGAGCGAGGCGACCAGCGTGGCGATGGCGAGCTTGGTGGATTCCTCGCGGCCGAGGCCGGCGCCCGTGTCCCAGACCAGATGGCGGATGCCGCCCGCCATGTGGTGCAGGAGCGCCCAGCTGTAGCCGAACAGGATCAGCCGCCCGATGATGGAGCCGAAGAAGGCGGAGGCGTAGGAGAAGGCCTCCGGGCCGCTGGCGGCGGCGATCAGCCACCAGACCACCAGCGCCGTGCCCACGTAGAGTGCGCCGCCCGTGATGCGGTGGAGGATCGACATGGCCATGGTCGGCCGGAACCGGTAGACCGTGAGATGCGGCGACAGGGGCCGGGCGGATTTGATGTCGGACAAGGATCACTCCGTCACGCGATCGCGGCTGGCAGGAGCGCGCGGATGCGAGGCTCCGAACGCGGCTGGACTGCTTCTAAAGAACCTGTGCGGCTGCGAAATCAAGCGCCGATCGGGCGCTTTCGCTTCCAAACCGATTGAATGTCGTCTTGTCGCAGACGATGGCCTACCGATCGAGGAAGCGCAGCACGTAGCTCGACCAGTCGGCCGGCTCGGCGACCTTCTCGTAGAGATGGCGCCCCGAGCCGCCGTGGCGCGGCGCATGCAGCACGAGGCGCGACCAGCCGCGCGAATCGGCCTCCTCGGCCAGAAGGTCGACCATCGCCTTGGCGATGCCCTTGCGCCGGTGCCGCTGGTCCACGAACACGTGGTCGGCGAGCCCGGCGCGCATGCCCGTCCAGAGATCGGGCAGGTCGTAGAACTGGAGGAAGCCGACGAGCTCGCCGTCGAGCCGGGCGCCCAGGATCTCGCCGGTCCGGTCCTGGAGAAGCTGCTCGGCATAGAACGTGTCGGGCGCGCCAGGCGCGCCGCGGAACATGGCCTGATTGTAGGCCGCCAGGAGGGGCGCGAGCTCGCGCGCGTCCTTCAGGCGCAGGAGGCCGATCTCGATATCGGGGACGCGTTCGCTGAGGCTCATGCCGTTGATTTGCGGCGGAAGCGGACGGGCGTCAAGTCGCGGCCCGTCGCCACGGGTTTGCGCGCCCCTCGTTCGACGTCGTATGCTTGCCCGCTTGGCTGAGCCCGGATAGAAACCAAGGACAGCATACAGCTTACACGCATGGAATCGCCGGGAACGAGACAGCGTTCTCACGGTCACTCTGGGGAGCGGGACTCGATCGATGCGTGCCGACATCCTTGCCTGGTCGGTCCCTGTCCTGTTCGCCGCCTTCGGCTTCTGCTTCCTCCTCCTGTCGCGACTTCATCGCAGCCTCCTCTGGTGGAGCGCCGGTTTTCTCGTCGCCGCCGTCGGCTTCGCGATCACTGTCCTGCCCACCGCGCCCGGCAGCGTGGTGAAGCCGGCCGGCGAGGACACGCTGTTCCTGATCGCGCTTGCCCTCGCCAACGCCGCCTTCGCCGCCCGCGCCGGGCGCAGGCCGCGGTGGTGGCTTCTGGTTGCGATCGCGGCGCTCGGCAGCGCCGGAGCCGCGGGCGGCCTCCTGCTCTTCGACGGATCGGTCCTGCACGAAGTCATGGCGGTGCAGACCGCCTGCGCCGGGCTGATGCTCCTTTCGGCCGTCGAGATGCGACACGACGAGGGCCGGCTGAAACCACTCCTCCTCGGCCTCTGCCTGCTCGTCGCGATCAGCCTCGGCTTCCAGAACGCGCTGCTGCTTGCCGCGCCGCCCGAGGATCTCACCGTCTCCAACTGGCGCGAAACGGCCTGGGGCTTCGTGTTCCAGCTCAACGGCGCGGCGACGGGGGTACTAATCGCGACGGCGGTGATCCTCACCACGACCTTCGACGTCATCGCGCGGCTTCGCGAGGACGCGGCCGTGGACGCCCTGACCGGCGCCCTCAACCGGCGCGGGCTGGAGCAGGCGGTGGACGCCATGCGGCGGAGCGCGGGTCCAGGCAGGCCGCTGGCGCTGATCCTGTCCGACCTCGACCATTTCAAGTCGATCAACGACAGCTTCGGCCACGAGGCGGGCGATGCGGTCCTGTGCGGCTTCGCCGCCCTGTGCGCGGGCCTTGCCGGCCGCGGCGGCTGCGTCGCGCGCATCGGCGGCGAGGAGTTCGCGATCGTCCTCGCGGATGCGGACCTCGTCGCGGCGCGGCGTCTGGCGGAACGGCTGCGCCTTGCCGTGGCAGAGGTGCGTTGGCCGGGTCAACTCACAGATCTGCGGCTGACCTCGAGCTTCGGCGTGGTGGAAATGGGCGAGGGCGAGCCGCCCTTCGAGGCGGTCACGCGCGCCGACGCCCTCCTCTATCAGGCGAAATCCGAAGGGCGCGACGCCATCGTCGTCGCCGCGCCGGTGGCTGCCTCAGTGGTCGCGCCGACCGTCCTGGCCCTGCCCCAGCGGATCAGGATGCTGACCCGCTGAGGCCGAGCCGGCCCGGCTACTTCCACTCGCGGATATCGACGAAACGCCCGGCGACGGCCGCCGCCGCCGCCATGGCGGGGGACACGAGGTGGGTGCGCCCCTTGAAGCCCTGGCGGCCCTCGAAATTGCGGTTGGAGGTGGAGGCGCAGCGCTCGTAGGGCTTCAGACGGTCCTCGTTCATGCCGAGACACATGGAGCAGCCCGGCTCGCGCCAGTCGAAACCCGCCGCCTTGAAGATCGCGTCGAGACCCTCGGCCTCCGCCTGCAGCTTCACCAGGCCCGAGCCCGGTACGATCATCGCCGAGACGGTGTCCGCCACCTTGCGCCCCTCCACGACCTTGGCCACTTCGCGCAAATCCTCGATGCGCCCGTTGGTGCAGGAGCCGATGAAGACGCGATCGACCGTGAGGTCGGTCATCGGCGTTCCCGGCGTCAAGCCCATGTAGTCGAGCGCGCGCTTCTTGGTCTCGCGCTTGGCCTCGTCGGCGATCGCCTCCGGGTCCGGCACCGTGCCGGCCACCGAGACGACGTCCTCCGGCGAAGAGCCCCAGGAGACGATCGGCGGCAGGTTGGCCGCGTCGAGGCGCACCACCTTGTCGAAATGGGCGCCCTCGTCCGTGTGGAGCGTGCGCCAGTAGGCCACCGCCATGTCGAACGCCTCGCCCTTGGGCGCGCGCGGCTTGTCCCTGATATAGGCGAAGGTCGTTTCGTCCGGCGCGATCAGGCCGGCGCGCGCGCCGCCCTCGATGCTCATGTTGCAGATGGTCATCCGCCCTTCCATCGACAGGGCGCGGATCGCCTCGCCGGCATATTCGATCACGTATCCCGTGCCGCCGGCCGTGCCGATCTCGCCGATGATGGCGAGGATGATGTCCTTGGCGGTGACGCCCGGCGGAAGCTGCCCGTCCACCTGGACGAGCATGTTCCTGGCCTTCTGCTGGATCAGCGTTTGGGTGGCGAGCACGTGCTCGACCTCCGACGTGCCGATGCCGTGGGCCAGCGCCCCGAAGGCACCGTGGGTGGAGGTGTGGCTGTCGCCGCAGACGATCGTCATGCCCGGCAAGGTGAAGCCCTGCTCCGGCCCGATGATGTGGACGATGCCCTGCCGCTGGTCGACCTCGTTGAAATACTCGACGCCGAATTCGGCGGCGTTCTTGGCGAGCGTCTCGACCTGGATACGGCTTTCCTCGTTGTGGATGCCGCCGCGCCGGTCGTAGGTCGGCACGTTGTGGTCGACCACCGCGAGCGTACGCGAGGGATGGCGGACCTTGCGGCCGGCCGCCCGCAGCCCCTCGAAGGCCTGGGGGCTCGTCACCTCGTGGACGAGGTGGCGGTCGATATAGAGAAGGCTTTCGCCCCCCTCGCCGGTCGAGACGACGTGGTCGTCCCAGATCTTGTCGTAGAGGGTGCGGGGCTTGGAGGTCTGGCTCATCGGCGTTTCGCGTCTTCAGAAGGGGCGGACGGCCATCGGGCCGCCGTGCCGGAGATCAGGGGGATATCGGGACGATCGGGCCGCGCGGTCGCGGCGGCTCAGGCCGTAAGGTGTACGGCCGAGATCTGCCGGTAGAAGAAGCGGCCGGGCATGCGCGCGCGATCCTCCACCGGGGAGAACCCCAGCGTGGTCGGCAGGCGGCCCTTGGATGTCGCGCTCCTTCGCATGGTTCCAAAATACGCCCGTCCTCACGGCTGCGCAATGGGTTCAGCGGCGCGACAGGTGGCGCTCCAGCGCACGCGCGGCCAGCGAGAGCGACACGGTCATCAGGAGATAGAGATAGGCGACCAGCGAATAGGTCTCGAAGAAGCGGAAGGAGCCGGACGCATAGACCTTGCCCATCTGCGTGATGTCGGCGACGCCCAGCACCGAGACCAGCGAGGAATCCTTGACCATGGCCACGAGGTCGTTGCCGAGCGGCGGCAGGACCGTGCGGATCGCCTGCGGCAGCACGACGAGGCGCAGGCGCTGGAAGGGCTTGAGGCCGAGCGCCTGCGCGGCTTCCGTCTGCCCCTTGGGCACGGCGTCGAGGCCGGCCCGGACGATCTCGGCGATGAAGGCCGAATAGGCGATCACGAGCGCGATGACGCCGCGCATCAGGAGCGACACGTCCCGCACCAGAAGCTCCGATACGAGCCCGGCGTCGCGCAGCGGCGCGGCGAGCCCATTCCAGCCCGCAACGAAGACCGGCACGCCGGCAAAGGCGATCCAGAACAGGAGCACCAGGACCGGCACGCCGCGCACCAGCTCGACATAGAACCGCGCGAGGTTGCGCGGCAGGCGTCGGCGCGAGCGCCCGGCGAGCGCCACCAGGAAGCCGAGGACGAGCGCGCCGGAAAAGGCGAAAACCGTCACCTTTACTGTCGTGACGAGCCCGGTGGAGAGGATCGCGATCGTCTGGCGCAGGCCGGCTTCGGCCGCGATAAAGGCGCCGAAGCCGATCGCCAGGAGCCCGAGCGCCGCCAGCCACCAGGGAAAGTCGGGATGCGCGGGATGCCAGCGCCCGCCTCCCCGCGAGCTTCCCCTCTCTGGCGCCGTCACGGCTGGCCGAGCTTGGCGTCCACGAACCAGGTCTGAGTCAGCCGGTCGAGGGTGCCGTCGGCCTTCAGCGCGGCGATCGCGGCGTTGACCGGGGCGACGAGATCGGAGCCCTTGGGGAAGATGAAGCCGAACTGGTCGTCGCCGATCGGCTCGCCGACGATCTTGAGCGCACCGCCCGAAGCGGCCACCGAGGCCGCTCCGCCCGCCGCGTCGCTGAGGACGAGGTCGACGTCGCCCATGCGCAGCGCCTGGACCTGCGCGCCGAAGGTCTCGAAGAGCTTGATGCGCGGGTTCTGCTCGTTGCCGTCCAGCACCTCGTAGACGGCGGTATAGAAGGGCGTCGTGCCGGCCTGCGCCCCGACGAGCCCGGAGTCCAGCGCCTTGAACGAGGCGGGGTCGGCAAAGCGTGTCTCGTCCGCCCGCACCAGCATGACCATCTGCGAGACCATGTAGGGGTCGGAGAAGTCCACGCGCTCCTTGCGGTCTTCGCGGATCGTGATGCCGGTCATGCCGATATCGTATTGCCGCGAGGCGACGGCCTCGATCATCGCGTCCCACGAGGCGTTGGCGTATCGCACCCTGGCGTTCAGCCGCTGGCCGATCTCGTTCATCGCGTCGTATTCCCAGCCGACCGCCTGGCCGGTCGCGGGGTCCACGAACTGCAGCGGCGGATAGGCGTTCTCGGTCACCACCACGATCTCGCGCCCGGCAAGGTCGGGCAGCCCCAGCTCCTGAGCCGCGAGGGCTCCCGGCAGCGCGGCGGCGGCGAGAAGGGCGAGGACGGAACGGCGGTCGATCATGAAGCGGCCCTGGGGTCGGATTGCGGCACCGCCGCAAGGTGTCACGGGGCGGCAGGGCCTGCCAAGGGCGTCGATCCCCTGAGGCCGCCCGGCGGGAGCATGGAATTTCTACGCGTTGGTGGTCGCGGCCGCCGCGTCGACGCTTTCGCGCTCCTCCGCCGCGGCCTCCCCGACGCTCGGCACCGGGCCGGGCACCTGCCGGGCGTAGCGCTGCGCCAGAGCGGCGCAGGCGAAGAGCTGGATCTGGTGGAACAGCATCAGCGGCAGCACGACCAGCGCCATGGCATGGCCGGCGAACAGGATGCCGGCCATGGGTATGCCCGTCGCCATGCTCTTCTTGGAGCCGCAGAAGACGATCGCGATCTCGTCCTCGCGGGAGAATCCGAGCTTGCGGGCGAGCAGCGTCGTGACCGACAGGACGAAGGCGAGGATCGCCGTGCAAAGAACGACCACGAGTGCGAGGTCCTGCCAGTCGAGGCTGGTCCAGACGCCGGCGACGACGCCTTCCGAGAAGGCGGCGTAGACGACAAGGAGGATCGAGCCCCGGTCCACCACCGTGGTCACCGGCTTGTGCCTTCCGAGCCAGGCGCCGATCAAGGGCCGCGCGATCTGGCCGGCCGCGAAGGGGGCGAGGATCTGGAGCGCGATCTTCTCGATGGAATCCAGCGAGATCGCGCCGCCCGAGCCGCTGGCCAGAAGCAGCACCAGCGCCGGGGTCACCACGACGCCCAGCATGTTCGACACCGACGCGCTGGTCAGCGCCGCCGGCACGTTGCCGCCCGCGATGGAGGTGAAGGCGATGGAGGACTGCACGGTGGACGGCAGGAGCGTAAGATAGAGGAGCCCGAGCGCAAGCTCGGCCGGCAGGACCTGGCCGGCCATCGGGTAGACCAGGAGCCCGACCAGCGGAAACAAGGCGAAGGTGAACAGGAACACGATGCCCTGGAGGCGCCAGTGGAGGAGTCCCGCCCACACGGCCTTGGGCGACAGTCGCGCGCCATAGAGGAAGAACAGGAGCGAGATCGCCCCGTAGGTGATCCAGTCGAAAGCCTCCGCCACCTCACCCCGCGCCGGCAGCGCGGCGGCCAGCGCCACCGTGGCGACGAGGAGGAGCAGGAACCGATCGACCGGAACGGCGCGAAGGCGGGAGCGAAGGCTCATGTCCAGCCTCCTTCAGGCTTGTGTGGCGGGGCGAGCTGCGAAGTGCCCCACCCCATGGGACGGATCACGCCGGACGAGTGGCGCCGATCGAGAAACTGATGGGCATCCGCGGCAGTCCGGGCGGCAGGACGAAGAGGTCCTCCCCGACCTCCTGCATCTCGGGGAACGCGCGCCAGGCGATGCGTTCGTGCTCGCGCAGGAAGTCGAGCCGCAGCCCCGCGGCGATCAGCGCGTTCACGATGTCGCCGATCGGATGGAGCCACTCGTAGTTTCGCGTATGCCGCAGCGGCCGTTCGTCGCCCGTGTAGGTCTGGGTCTCGTCGAAGGCGAGCGGACGGTCCCGCGGCGTTCGGAAATCATAGGTCAGTTCGGGCCGCCCGTTTCGCCATTCGCACTGGTTGAGGAGCGGATGGTCCTCCAGAAGGTAGAGGCGCCCGCCAGGGCGCAGGAGTTCGGCCACCACCCTCGCCCAGCCTGCGATGTCCGGCAGCCAATTGATGGCGCCCCAGGTCACGAAGGCCAGGTCGTATCGTGCGCCGAGCGCCGACGGAGCGTCGTAGAGCGAAGCCTCGACGAAGCGCGCCTGTGTCCCCGCCTTGCGCGCGAACTCGCGGGCGGCGGCCACGGCATCCGGCGAGAAGTCGAGACCGGTCACGGACCCGGCGCCGAGATGCTTCAGCGACAGCGTGTCGAGGCCGATGTGGCACTGGAGATGGACGACATCGAGCCCCGCGAGTTCGCCGACTTCCCCGGCCTCGATGTCATGGAGCGAGGAGCCCCCGGCCAGCACCTTGGCGATCCGGTAGGATCCCGTCGTGTCGGTGGCGTGAAGCCGGGCGCGCTCGTTCCAGTTGGCGAGGTTGGCGGCCGCGTGCTCGTCCATGGTTCCGGTTTCCTTTCAACGCGAAAGGGCGGCACGTGGCCGCCCTCTGCATCGATTCGATCCGGCCGAGCTTACTCGGCGGCTTCCTTGGCGGCCGTCTTCGCGGCTTCCTTGGCGGCGCGCTCGTTGGCGGCGACCGAGCGGGCGTCGTCGTTGAGCTTGCGGGCGCGCACGTTGGTGGCCTCGACGATACGGGCCGACTTACCGCGGCGGTCGCGCAGGTAGTAGAGCTTGGCGCGGCGCACGCGGCCACGGCGGACCACCTCGACCGACTCCAGAGCCGGCGAGTACATCGGGAACACGCGCTCCACGCCCTCGCCGTAGGAGATCTTGCGAACGGTGAAGTTCTCCTGAATGCCGGCGCCCGAGCGGGCGATGCAGACGCCCTCGTAGGCCTGCACGCGGGTGCGGGTGCCTTCCGTAACGCGCACGTTGACGCGCAGCGTGTCGCCCGGAGAGAAGGTCGGAAGCGTGCGGATGGCGGCGATGCGGGCGGCCTCTTGGGCCTCCAGTTCGGCGATGATGTTCATGGTCTGCCTCGGTTCGTTTCATGCCGGCGGGGCCGGTCATGGCCGTGAAACACGGTCAAGTTTTTCTGAGGAAAGCGTGGCGCTCTTACACGCGGCCGGCCGCTTTGTCGAGGGGCGGCCGGTTTCGCGTGCGCGCGCCCTTGCGCGGCGGCGCCGATCGCCTATGGAACGGGCATCCTGCCGCCCGAGGCCGCATCATGACGCTTCTGTACGCCTTGTCGCTCTTCCTGTCCGGCTTCCTTGCCGGAGCGATCAATGCCGTGGCGGGCGGCGGCACCTTCCTCACCTTCGGCGCCATGACGCTCGGCGGCATCTCGCCGATCTCCGCCAACGCCACCTCCTCGATCGTACAGTTCCCCGGCTATGTCACTTCGACATTGGCCTATTGGAGCGACATCAAACGGATGTGGCGTGGCGCGCTGATGCTGGCGCTCGCCTCCGTCTTCGGGTCGGGCGTCGGCGCGCTGATCCTCCTGTCGCTCGACAATCCGCAGTTCCAGTCGCTGGTGCCCTGGCTGCTCCTTGCGGCCACCGCGCTCTTCGCCGCCGGCCCTTGGCTGAAGCCGAAGCCCCGCCACGCGGCCGAAGCCTCGGAGGGCAAGGGCCTCGCCGGGCCCGTGGTCCAGTTCGTGACCGCCATCTACGGCGGCTTCTTCGGCGCCGGCATGGGGATCATGATGCTGGCGACGCTCGGACTCACGCAGGGCGGCGACTACCACAAGCTCAACGCCCTCAAGAACATGCTCGCGACCGTGATCGCAGTCGTCGCCATCGTGGTCTTCGTGTCGGGCGGCGTGGTGGCCTGGCCCGAGGCGGCGGCGATGATCCCGGGCGTGGCGCTCGGCGGCTATGCCGGCGTCTGGACGGCCAAGCGCGTGCCCCAGTCCTACGTGCGCGGCGTCGTGATCGCCGTCGGCCTCGCCCTCGCCGTCTACTACTTCTGGCGCAACGCCGCCGGGTAGCAATGCCCGCCGGTTCTTGCCATATAGGCCGCGAACCCTACTCCCTCGCCCGGCCGCGACCATGACGCATCCGATCCCCTTTGCCCGCATGAACGGGCTCGGCAACGAGATTCTCGTCGCGGACCTGCGCGGCACGTCAGCGCGCATCGCGCCGGAGGCCGCCCGCACCTTGGCGGCGAAAGCCGAGACGCATTTCGACCAGATCATGGCGATCCACGATCCGGTGACCGCCGGAACCTTCGCCTTCATCCGCATCATCAATTCCGACGGCACGGAAGCGGGCGCCTGCGGCAACGGCACGCGCTGCGTGGTGCAGGCACTGAGCGCCGAGACCGGGGTGCGCAACTTCGTGTTCGAGACTTCGGCCGGGCTCCTCGAAGCCTCCGAACGCGCCGACGGCCTCCTGACGGTGGACATGGGCCGGCCCCGCTTCGACTGGCGGAGCATCCCTCTGTCGGAGGAATTCGCCGACACGCGCGCGATCGAACTCCAGATCGGCCCGATCGACGCGCCGGTGCTCCATTCGCCCTCCGTCGCCTCCATGGGCAATCCGCACGCGATCTTCTGGGTCGCGAAGGATGTCTGGTCCTATGCCCTAGACCGGTTCGGCCCGATCCTCGAGAACCACCCCCTCTTTCCTGACCGCGCCAACATCTCCATCGCCCGCGTCACCTCGGACCGTTCGATGGACCTGCGCACCTGGGAGCGCGGCGCGGGGCTGACCAAGGCCTGCGGCTCGGCCGCCTGCGCCGCCGCCGTTTCCGCCGCGCGCACCGGCCGCACGGGTCGTTCCGTCGCCGTAACGGTGCCGATGGGCGGCGAGCTCCTGATCGAATGGCGGGACGACGACCATGTCCTGATGACCGGCCCTGCCGAATGGGAATGGTCCGGCACGCTCGACCCTGCGACGGGCGCTTATCTCCGCGACGAGGCGCCGGCCGAGGCCCGCGCATGAGCGGCGTCGAGGTCATCTCCTTCGGATGCCGCCTCAACACCTACGAGGCGGAGGTCATGAAGCGCGAGGCGGGCGAGGCCGGCCTCGGGAGCGACGGTCGCAAGGCGATCCTCGTGAACACCTGCGCAGTCACCGCCGAGGCCGTGCGCCAGGCCCGCCAGGCCGTGCGGCGCGCCCGCCGCGACAACCCGGAGGCGCGCATCGTCGTGACCGGCTGCGCCGCGCAGACGCAAGGCGCGACCTTCGCGGCGATGGCCGAGGTCGATGCCGTAATCGGCAACGAGGAGAAGCTGACGGCCGCGAGCTACCGCGCCCTGCCGGACTTCGGCGTCGCGGCCGCCGAGAAGATCCGCGTCAACGACATCATGAGCGTTCGCGAGACCGCCGGCCACTTGGTGGACGCGATCGAGGGGCGGGCGCGGGCCATCGTGCAGGTGCAGAACGGCTGCGACCACCGCTGCACCTTCTGCATCATCCCTTATGGCCGCGGCAATTCGCGCTCCGTGCCGATGGGCGCGGCGGTAGATCAGGTCAAGCGCCTCGTCGGCAACGGCTACCGCGAGGTCGTCCTCTCCGGCGTCGACATGACGAGCTGGGGCGCCGACCTGCCGGGCAGCCCGCGCCTCGGGCATCTCGTCCAGTCGATCCTGCGCCACGTGCCGGATCTGAAGCGCTTGCGCCTCTCTTCCATCGATTCCGTCGAGGCCGACGAGGCGCTGGTCGAGGCGATCGGCGGCGACGCCCGTGTGATGCCCCACCTGCACCTGTCGCTCCAGGCCGGCGACGACATGATCCTGAAGCGCATGAAGCGGCGCCACCTGCGGGACGATTCCATCCGTTTCTGTGCGGACTTACGCGCCCGGCGCCCCGACATCGTCTTCGGTGCCGACATCATCGCCGGCTTCCCGACCGAGACGGAGGCGATGTTCGAGAACTCGCTGAAGCTCGTGGAGGACTGCGGTCTGACGCTGCTCCACGTCTTCCCCTTCAGCCCGCGCGAGGGAACGCCCGCCGCGCGCATGCCGCAGCTTCCAAAGGCGGTTGTCAAGGAGCGGGCCGCCCGCCTCCGGGTGCTGGGCGACGCCGCCTATCGCGCGCATCTCGCCCGCAGCGTGGGGCAGCACCGCTCGGTGCTGATCGAGCGCGAAGGGCTCGGCCGGACGGAAGACTTCACGCTGGCGCAAATCGACGCCGGTCTCCCCGGCGAGATCGTGGACGCTATCATTCATGGCGAAACGGGCGAACGCCTTCTCGCCACCCCCCTCACGGCCGCGCGCGCCGCAGCCTGACCTGACCGATCGGATCGCATCGCATGGCCGAGAACAAGGGCTTCTTCCGCCGCATCTTCTCCTTCGGAGCCAAGGAAGAGGATCGCACTCAGCACGAGGGCGGCCTCGCCAAGGTTCAGGACACGACGGCCGCGCGGCCCGACGCAACGGCCGCCGAGATCCACCAGCCGGCCATGGCCTCGGCCGACGTCGACTCGGAAGCGGGCGCTTCGGCCGACGAGCCGGCGGGCGGCGGCATCACCCCGCTCCAGCCCAAGGATCCCGACGGCCCGGCCGTCCCGGCTGAAAAAAAAACTCTGAACTAGAGCCGGGTTCAACCGAATCGCTGGCCGCCGCCGAAACGGACGGGCCGAGCGACGACACGAGCTTTCTCGACGAGCCGCTGACCCCGGCCGTCGAGGCCGAGGCCGACTTCTCCTGGCTCGACGCCCCGGCGAACGAGACGGAGGAGGAGGAGCGGCGCGAGCCGGTCTCCGCCGAGACTGCCGAGGACAGCGCCCTCGCACCGGCCGAAGCGGCGATCGTAGCCGGCGACGGCGGCATCGACGCCGGCTCCACCCAGGACGCGGCGGCGCCCGCCCCCTTCGAGGCCGAAGCGGATACGAGCGATCGCGACGAGTTCGCCTGGCTCGATGCTCCCCTGCCCCCGGAAGAGCCGGAGGATCGCGCCGCGCCTTCCGCGCCCGGCTCCGACGCGCCGGACCGGCTGGACGTCGCGGAAACCGTCGGCATGCCGGGCCTGCCGCCCGTTCCCGCCTCGCCGTCGCGCCTGCCGGTCGACGGCGAGGGCTGGAGCCTTCGGGAAGCCCGCGCCGACGCGGTACTTGCCGCCGAGCCGAAGAAGCCCTTCTTCCAGCGCCTGCGCGAGGGGCTCGCGCGCTCCTCCAACCAACTGTCCGGCCAGATCACGGCGCTCTTCACCAAGCGCCGCCTCGACGAGGACACGCTGCAGGAGTTCGAGGACGTCCTGATCCAGGCCGATCTCGGCGTCGAGACCGCGATGCGCATCACTGACCGCCTGTCGGACGGGCGCTTCGGCAAGGAGATTTCGGGCGACGCCGTGCGCGCGATCCTGGCCGACGAGGTGGAGAAGGCGCTGGCGCCGGTTGCCAAGCCCTTGGAACTCGACCTGTCGGTGAAACCGCACGTCATGCTCGTGGTGGGCGTCAACGGCACGGGCAAGACCACGACCATCGGCAAGCTGACCGCCAAGCTGGTGCGCGGCGGCCTCAAGGTGACGCTCGCGGCCGGCGACACGTTCCGCGCCGCCGCCGTGGAGCAGCTCAAGATCTGGGGCGAGCGCACGAACTCCCCCGTGGTGGCCAAGGCCATCGGCGCGGACGCGGCGGGCCTCGCCTTCGAGGCCTATGACGAGGCCGTGCGCAACGGCTCGGACGTCCTGATCATCGACACGGCCGGCCGGCTCCAGAACAAGGCCGAGCTGATGGACGAACTCGCCAAGATCGTGCGCGTCCTTCAGAAGCGCGAGCCCGACGCGCCGCACACCGTGCTCCAGACGCTCGACGCGACCACGGGCCAGAACGCGCTCAGCCAGGTCGAGATCTTCCGCAACGTGGCCGGCGTCAACGGCCTCGTCATGACCAAGCTCGACGGAACCGCGCGCGGCGGCATCCTTGTCGCCATTGCCGCCAAGCACAAGCTGCCCGTGTTCTTCGTCGGCGTCGGCGAGGGCATCGACGACCTCGAGCCCTTCAAGGCGCGCGACTTCGCCGAAGCCATCGCCGGCCGCGCCGGCACCGCCTGAAATCAGCCGCGATGGCGCGGGACACCGCTCCATCCGGGAAAGGAAGCCCCATGTCCGACGAGATCATCGAGAAGCCGCCCAACGCGCCGGGCCGCAAGGAGATCAACCCGATCCTGAAGTTCGCGCTGGAACTGGGACCGCTGGTCGTCTTCTTCTTCGCCAATTCGAGGGGCGAAGCGATCGCGCATGCCGTGCCGGCGCTGGGCGCGCTCGGCGGCCCGCTCTTCGTCGCGACAGCCCTCTTCATGATCGCGACCGTGGTGGCGCTCGCCGTCTCCTACGCGCTGACGCGAAGCCTCCCGATCATGCCGATCGTGTCCGGCCTCGTGGTCGTCGTCTTCGGCACCCTGACGCTCTGGCTGCAGGACGAGGTCTTCATCAAGATGAAGCCGACCATCGTCAACGGCCTCTTCGCCGCCGTCCTCCTCGGCGGTCTCGCCTTCGGCAAGCCGCTTCTCGGCTACGTCTTCGACCAGGCCTTCAAGCTCGACAACGAGGGCTGGCACAAGCTGACGCTGCGCTGGGGCCTGTTCTTCGTGTTCCTCGCCGTCCTCAACGAGGTGGTCTGGCGCTTCACCTCGACCGACTTCTGGGTCGCCTTCAAGGTCTGGGGCACGATGCCGATCACGGTCGCCTTCATGCTGTGCCAGTTTCCGCTTCTGAAGCGCCATTCGCTGAAGCCGCTGTTCGACAAGAAAGCGTGAACGCGCCGGGGCATCTCGTCCGGCGCTTGTAGCGGCGTCTGGCCATCCCACATCGGGTTCCAACAAGGAACGCAAGGAGTGGCCGGATGGTCGACGCGCAGAAGCTTCTGGATCAGTTTCTCGGCACGGGCCGAGGACACGGTGCCGGACCACGCCCGCAGCAGCCGGGCTATGGCAGCGGCGGCTCGATCCAGGACACGCTGGTCAGGACTCTCGGCGGGGCGCTCGGCGGCACGGGCGGCTCGCTCGGCGGCGGGCTGGCCGGCACGGCGATCGGCGGCGCCATCGCCGGCGGTCTCGCCTCCAAGATCCTCGGCGGCAAGCGCGGCAAGGGCATCGGCGGCTCCGCCCTCAAGCTCGGCGGCCTCGCCCTCGTCGCGGGCCTCGGCTACAAGGCTTGGGCCAACTATCAGGCGCAGCAGCAGGCCTCCGGCACCGGCGCGGCCGCCCATGCCGACGCCGCCCGCCTGCCGCCCGGCGAGATCCCGCACGCTGCCGGCACGCGCTTCCACCCCGCGGACGATACCGAGGCGGAGCGCCGAGCCAGGCTGCTTCTGTCCGCGATGATCGCGGCTGCCAAGGCCGACGGCTATATCGACCGCGCCGAGGAGGAAGCGATCTTCGGGCGCATCGACGACCTGGAGCTCGACGCGGAGGAGAAGGGCCTCCTGATGGACGAGATGCGCCGCCCGCTCTCTATCGACCAGATCGTGGAACAGGCGCGCGACCGCGAGACCGCGATCGAGGTCTATACGGCGTCCGTGCTCGCGATCGACGCCGACCATCCGGCCGAGCGGGCCTATCTCGATCTCCTGGCTGCGCGCCTCGACCTGCCGGCCGACCTCCTCGCCGAGATCCGCCGCGCGGCGGACGAAGTGCAGGCTTGACGGGAACGGGCGGCGGGCGCCAAGCCTGCCGCCCATGTTCGCCCTCGTCCGACCCGAAGCCTTCTCCCAGGAGATTCGCAAGAGCCGCTTTCTCGCGCAGGCCGGTCCGATCGAGGGCGAGGCGGACGCGAGGCGTCTCCTCGCCGAATGGAGCGACCCTGCCGCCACCCATAATTGCTGGGCCTGGCGCACCGGCAACGTCTACCGCTTCTCCGATGACGGAGAGCCGGGCGGCACGGCGGGCAAGCCGATCCTCCAGGCCATCGACGGACAGGACCTCGACCGCGTGCTGGTCGTCGTCACGCGCTGGTATGGCGGGGTCAAGCTCGGGGCCGGCGGCCTGATCCGCGCCTATGGCGGCACCGCCGCCTCGTGCCTGCGCGCGGCCGAAAAGGTGCCGCTGGTGCGCACCGTCGCGATCACGCTCGAATGCCCCTTCTCCGACCTCGCCCTCGTCCAGGCGCGGCTCGGCGCCTGGTCCGGGGTGGGAATCGAAGACCAGGCCTTTAACGATAAAGGTGCTGCTATGCGCGTTCGCGCGCCGGAGACGGAGGCCGACGCGCTGCTGGCCGCCCTGATCGACCAGACCAGCGGGAGGCTGACGGTTCGCCGCGAGGAGACCGGCTAGAGTATCGGATCGTGAGCCGAGCCTCTAGAAGTCGCCGACCGGTAGCGGACGCCCGTCCGGCATCCGGTCGCCCGCAGCGCCATCCGGATTGCCGAATGGGATCGGCGGCGCCCCCTCCTCCGCGTCCCGCTCGTGGTTCAGCGCCCAGTGGACGGAAGGGAAGGCGAGATCGTCCCAGGGAATCTCGTGCCAATCGAAGAACCGCAGTTCCAGCGTCTCGACGCCGGGCGCGACGTCCGGCGAGGCAAGCCGCGCGCGAAAGATCAGCTGCACCTGGCTGATGCGGGGCACCGAATAGACCGCGAGCAGCCGCTCGATCGCGATCACCGCGCCTGCCTCCTCGCGCGCCTCGCGCATCGCGCCGCCCTCCGGCGTCTCGTTCAGTTCCATATAGCCGGCGGGGATGGTCCAGAAGCCGCGTCGCGGCTCGATCGCGCGCCGGCACAGGAGGATCCGCCCCTCGTGCCGCACGACGGAGCCGACCACGATCTTGGGGTTCTCGTAGGCGACGAAGCCGCAATGGTCGCAGACCCTGCGCGGCAGGACGTCGTCGGCGGGAATGCGGGTGGAGAAGGCGGGTTCGATGGCGCTCATGCGGCGAAGAGATAAGGCGGCCGGACCGCCCGGCGACGGGTCGCTGGCGGCGTCTCCGGCTTTGGATTAGAACCTGAGGTCGAAGCCCGGATGCTCGGCTTCCAGGAAACGATGCCATGCCCCAAGCCGCCCGCTCCCCCTGGATCGCCCTCTTCTGCGGCGCGGTGATCGTCACGATCGCCATGGGCCTGCGGCAGAGCTACGGCCTCCTGCTGCGCCCGATGGAACTCGAGATCGGCGTCGGGCGCGAGGCGTTCGGGCTGGCCATCGCCCTGCAGAACCTTCTTCTCGGCCTCGCCCAGCCCTTCATCGGCGCGATCGCCGACCGGCATGGCGCGGGGCGCGTGGCGGCCGTCGGCGGCCTCCTCTATGCGCTTGCGCTCGTCCTCGCCTCGCAGGTCTCGGGCGCCTTCGGCCTTCAGATGACGCTCGGCACGCTGCTCGGTCTTGCCATGACCGGCGTCACCTTCGTCGTGGTGCTCGGGGCGGTCGGGCGGTTCGTGCCGGCCGAGAAGCGCGGGCTCGCCTTCGGCATCGTGACGGCCGGCGGCTCCGTCGGCCAGTTCCTGCTGGTGCCGGCCATGCAGATGGCGATCGCCGGCCTCGGCTGGCGCGGCGCGCTTCTGGCGGGCGCCGCGCTCGCGGCCCTCATGGTGGTGCTGGCGGCGGGTATCGCCGGACGTCCGTCGTCCGCCCCTTCCGCCTCGTCCGCCCCGCCGCAGAAGCTCGGTGAAGCCCTGCGCCAGGCGGGCGGCCATGGCGGCTACTGGCTCCTGAACGTCGGCTTCTTCGTCTGCGGCTTCCACGTCGCCTTCATCGCGACCCACCTGCCAGCCTTTCTCGCCGACCAGGGCTTGGACCCCAGCGTCGGCGCACGTGCGCTGGCGCTGGTCGGTCTGTTCAACATCTTCGGGTCCTATGTCTTCGGCCTTTCGGCCGACCGGCTGCGAAAGAAGAACGTGCTGGCCGCGATCTATTTCGGTCGGGCCGTCGTGATCGTCGCCTTCCTTTCCGTGCCCTTCACGCCGATGTCGGCGACGCTCTTCGCCTGCGCCATGGGCTTCCTCTGGCTCGGCACCGTACCGCTGACGAGCGGCCTCGTCGGTCAGATCTTCGGCGTGCGCTATCTCTCGACGCTCTTCGGCATCGTCTTCATGAGCCACCAGATCGGCGCCTTCTTCGGTGCCTGGGCGGCCGGGCTCCTGTTCGAGCGCACGGGCAGCTACGATCTTGCCTGGACGGTATCGATCGCACTGGCCGTGATCGCGGGCCTCGCCAACCTGCCGATCCGCGACGCGCCCCTGCGCCCGCCGGTGGGAGCCGCCGCATGAGTCGCACGGTGGAATGGACCGCCTTCGGGCTTCTCGCGGGTCTTTCGGCTCTCGGCTATGCGCTGTGGCAGGCCGAGGGACTCGGCCTCTGGACCGGCATGGCCTTCGGCTTCTGCCTCTAGGAGGCGGGGGCCGCGATCTTCGCCAGCGCCGGTAGCAGCCCGCCCTCGACGCCCTCGCGCGTCAGCGGCCCGGTCTGCTTCCAGAGGATGGTGCCGTCCGGCCCGACCAGGAAGGTCTCCGGCACGCCGTAGACACCCCAGTCGATGGTGGAGCGGCCCGCCTCGTCCGTTCCGACCGCGTCGTACGGATTGCCGAGCTCCCGAAGGAATCCGAGCGCGTTGTCCGGCTGGTCCTTGTAGTTGATGCCGACGATGACGAAGCGCGGATCCTGCGACAGGGCCATCAGCGCGGGATGCTCCTGGCGGCAGGGCACACACCAGGAGGCGAAGACGTTGACGAGGCGCGTGCGGCCGTCGCCCGCCGCGAGGTCGATCCCCGGCACCGGGACGCCCGAGGCGTCGGCGAGGCCTGCGAGCGGCGGCAGGCGGGTTTGCGGCGCCGGCTTTCCGATCAGCGCGGAGGGCAGGAGCTGCGGGTCGTGGCCCGACAGGAGCTGGTAGAGGAACGTTCCGGCGAGCCCCGCGAAGATCACGACGGGCAGGACGACGAGAAGCGGGCGCCGGCGGCGCGTCTCGCTCATCGCGCCCGCCCCCGGCCGATCGCCGCTTCTAGGGCGGCGAGGCGGCGCTTCACGGCGCGTGCGTCGAGGAAGATCCAAAGGCTCAAGGCCCCGAGCGCGAAGGCGGCCATGCCGTAGGCCGCCGCGACGAAGGCGAAGTAGCTGCCGCTCATGGCCTCACGCGCTCCCCAGCGCCTGGCGGCGCTGTAGGCTGAGAAGGCGGCGGCGTCGGATCTCGGTGCGCATGGCGGTGAGGTGCAGGGCGAAGAACAGGAACGAGAAGCCGAGCGCCGAGAGCGCGAGGGGCCAGAGATAGGCGGGATCGAGCGTCGGCCCGTCCATGCGCAGCACGCTCGCCGGCTGGTGCAGCGTGTTCCACCAGTCCACCGAGAACTTGATGATCGGGATGATCACGAAGCCGACCAGCACGAAGACCGAGGCCATGCGCCCCGCGCGCTGCGGCTCCTCGAAGGCGCGCGTCAGCGCGATCAGGCCGAGATACATCAGGAACAGGACGAAGACGGAGGTGAGGCGCGCGTCCCAGACCCACCACGTGCCCCACATCGGCCGGCCCCAGACCGAGCCGGTGAAGAGGCAGAGGAAGGTGAAGACGGCGCCGATCGGCGCCGCCGCGCGGATCGACACTTCCGCGATCGGGTGGCGCCAGACGAGGAGCCCGAGCGCCGAGACGCTCATCACCGTCCAGATCATCATCGACAGCCAAGCGAAAGGCACGTGCACGAAGAGGATGCGCACCGTGGTGCCCTGCTGATAGTCCTCGGGCGCCGCGAGGCCGAGACCGAGGCCGGCGGCCAGGAGCGCCAGCGCCGCGGCGTAGAGCCATGGCTGCACGCGCCCTGACAGTTCCAGGAACCGTGTCGGGTTCGCCAGAAGCGCGAAGCGGGAAGGACGGGCGGCAAGGTCGCTCATAAGATCACGCTTCTAGAACGGGTCCAGCCCGGCCGCAAACGTCAGGTTCCCTTCGCCGGCCGGCCACCGATCCACAGCGCCATGCCGATCGAAGCCGGCGTGACCGGCTCGAAGCCGTATTTCGCATAGAGATGGCGGGCGTCGCCGTCGGCGATCAGGCTGACATAGGCGCTCTTCGGGGCGTTTTCGTGGAGCCAGTCCATCAGCGCGGCGAAGATGCGCTTGCCGAGCCCCCGCCCCTGGTGCTCCGGCTCCACCGCCATGTCCACGACCTGATAGAAGCAGCCGCCGTCGCCGATCACCCGGCCCATGGCGATCGTGCGCCCCTCGAACAGGATCGTGACGGCGAACAACGTGCCGCGAAGGCCGCGCTCGGCCGCCTCCTGCGTCTTGGGGCTGAGGCCGGAGACCTCGCGCAGGCGGCGATAGTCCTCGGCCGACGGCGTCTGGGCGACGAGATCGTAGGTCATCGTTCCGGCTCCGGTTCAATCGGTAGAAAGCTTCAGCGCCGCCGCCGCCGCCAGGGGCCCGAGCACGCCGTAGAGAAGCGTCAGCGCGCATAGGATCAGGAAGGGCGAACGGAACGGCGCCGGATCGTTCACCGCGCCGTAGGTGGCTGCGACGCCGAAGATCAGGACCGGCACGGCCAGCGGCAGGACCAGCACCGAGACGAGCACGCCGCCGCGCGGCAGCGAGGCCGCGACCCCGGCCCCGACCGCGCCGATCAGCACGATGGCGGGCGTGCCGGCCAGAAGCGTGAGCGCGGTGGCGGCGAGCGCGGCCGGCTCCAGGGCCAGGAACAGGCCGAGCAGCGGGCTCGCCAATACCAGCGGTAGGCACGAGGCGGTCCAGAGCGCCGCGCATTTCGACAGGATCGCGAGCGGCGGCGCGACGGGTCCGGTGAGAATCAGGTCGAGCCCGCCGTCGTCGCGGTCGGCCTGGAACAGGCGGTCGAGTGTCAGAAGGGTCGAAAGCAGCGCGCCGATCCAGAGGATGGCCGGTCCGATCCGAGACAGGAGTGCGAGATCCGGCCCGACGCCGAAGGGGATCGTCGCCACCACGGCCAGAAAGAACACGACGCCGACGAGACCGCTTCCCGAGCCGGAAAGCTGGAGCGCGAGATCGCGTCGGAACAGTGCCAGCATCAGCCGATCTCGTCCCAGCCGCCGATCTCGGCCGGCAGGGATTCCGGAGCGGCGATCGGCTCCAGGTGGAGGCTGCGCGCGGGGCCGAGGTCGAGCGGCTGGTGCGTGGCGGCGATCACGATCCCGCCCCGTTCCCGATGGGCGCGGCAGAGCCCGGCGATCCGCGCCTGCGAGGCGCCGTCGAGCGCCGTGGTCGGCTCGTCCAGGAGCCAGAGCGGCCGCGCGCAGACGAGAAGCCGCGCGAAGGCCGCCCGCCGCTGCTGCCCGGCCGACAGGGCGCCGACGGCGAGTTCCGCCGCGCCGTCGAGACCGACGGCCGCAAGGGCCTCCTCCGGCGACAGGGCCGGGCGACCGAGGAAGTCGGCCCAGAAGGCGAGCTCGGCACCGACCGTGCGACCGGGCTTCATGGCGTTGCGGTGCCCGAGATAGTGAGCGGCCTCGATCGGACGTCGCGCCGGCTCGCCGTCCGGCACGCGCGCGCCTGCGACCGAGACGCCCCCCGTCAGAGGCGGCAGGAGCCCCGCCAGCGTGCGCAGGAGCGTCGACTTGCCCGCCCCGTTCGGCCCAGTGACGACCAGCGCCTCGCCCGCGCTCAACGTCAGGTCGAGCGGCCGCGAAAGAGCGCGCCGGCCGCGACCGACGACGAGGCCGGAAAGGGTGAGATCGAGCACGGGCGGACGCCTCTTCTCCAGAGCCGGCGGGTGGCCGGGACGGCAGGATGGGAGTTGCGTTTCTGGCGGGCGCGCGGCGCGAAGGCAAGCCGCGGCGCGCGAGGGTGGAGCGAAGGTGGAATTCCCTAACCCAAAGGCGCGGCGGCGCGGCTTTCCCCCTTTATAGCGATTACAATCTTGCCTATAAGGCGCCCAACCACTCCAGCGACCGGCGTGGAGTCATCAGCGCCGATCTCCGTGCCCCGCTCGTTTTCCGGGCGGGTACTGAGGCGGACGGGCGGAAATGGTCGTACCCGCATCTCCATCGTGCCCGGCCCGAGGGCACGGCGGTCGTTCGCCTTTCGGACATTCTTTGGTTCGAGAAGGAACGAGAGTTCTATGTCCCATCCCGATAGCTTCAAAAGCCGCAAGACGCTCGACGTCGGCGGCAAGCAGTACGTCTACTTCGACCTCAAGGAGGCCGAAAAGAACGGACTGCAGGGCGCCTCGCGCCTGCCCTACTCCCTCAAGGTGATCCTCGAGAACCTTCTGCGCAACGAGGACGGCCGCACGGTCCTGGCCGACGACATCCGCGCCATGGTCAAGTGGCTGGACGACAAGGGCACGGCGGGTCACGAGATCGCCTATCGCCCTGCGCGCGTCCTGATGCAGGACTTCACCGGCGTTCCCGCCGTCGTGGATCTCGCCGCCATGCGCGACGCCACCGAGACGCTCGGCGCCGACCCCAAGAAGATCAACCCGCTGGTGCCGGTCGACCTCGTGATCGATCACTCCGTCATGGTCGACTATTTCGGCCAGCCGGACTCGTTCGCCAAGAATGTCGACGTCGAATACGACCGCAACGGCGAGCGCTACACGTTCCTGCGCTGGGGCTCCGGCGCCTTCCAGAACTTCCGCGTCGTGCCTCCGGGCACCGGCATCTGCCACCAGGTGAACCTCGAATACCTGGCCCAGACCGTCTGGACCAAGGACGAGAACGGCGAGACGATCGCCTATCCGGACACGCTGGTCGGCACCGATTCGCACACGACCATGGTCAACGGCCTCGCGGTTCTCGGCTGGGGCGTCGGCGGCATCGAGGCGGAGGCGGCCATGCTCGGCCAGCCGATCTCCATGCTGATTCCGGAAGTCATCGGCTTCCGCCTTGACGGCAAGCTGCCCGAGGGCACTACGGCGACCGACCTCGTGCTCACCGTCACCGAGATGCTGCGCAAGAAGGGCGTCGTCGGCAAGTTCGTCGAGTTCTACGGCCCGGGCCTCGCCAACCTCACGCTGGAGGACCAGGCGACCATCGCCAACATGGCCCCGGAATACGGCGCCACCTGCGGCTTCTTCCCGATCGACAAGGACACGATCGCCTATCTGGAGGCGACCGGCCGCGACAAGGCGCGCATCGCGCTGGTCGAGGCCTATGCCAAGGCGCAAGGGATGTGGTTCGACGCGTCGGCCGCCGAGCCCGTCTTCACCGACACGCTCTCGCTCGACCTCTCGACCGTCGTCCCCTCGCTCGCCGGCCCGAAGCGCCCGCAGGACCGCGTCGCGCTGACCGAAGCCTCGGCCAAGTTCCGCACCGCGCTGACCGAGCTGCAGGGCGGTCGTAAGACCAGCGAGCTGCCCTCCTCCGTCGGCGATTCGCGCTACATGGACGAGGGCGCGACGCCCCCGGCCCAGACGCCCGACACCGTGCGCCATCCGGTGGAAGGCGCGGACCACGGCATCTCCGACGGCGACGTCGTGATCGCCGCGATCACGTCGTGCACCAACACGTCCAACCCGAACGTGCTGGTCGCCGCCGGCCTCGTCGCCCGCAAGGCGGCGGCCCTCGGCCTGAAGCCGAAGCCCTGGGTCAAGACCTCGCTGGCGCCGGGATCCCAGGTCGTCACCGAATATCTCGAGAAGGCCGGGCTCCAGAAGGACCTCGACGCCCTCGGCTTCAACCTCGTCGGCTACGGCTGCACGACCTGCATCGGCAATTCCGGCCCGCTGGCCGAGCCGATCTCCGAGGCGATCAACAAGAACGACCTCGTGGCCGTGTCGGTGCTTTCGGGCAACCGCAACTTCGAGGGCCGCGTGAACCCGGACGTGCGGGCGAACTACCTCGCCTCGCCCCCGCTCGTCGTGGCCTACGCCATCGCCGGTTCGATGTTCGTGGACATCACGAAGGACCCGCTCGGCAAGGACCAGAACGGCAACGACGTCTTCCTGAAGGACATCTGGCCGACCACGCAGGAAGTCACCGAGATCGTCCGCCGGACGGTCACGCGCGACCTCTTCGAGACCCGCTACTCCGACGTCTTCAAGGGCGATCCGAACTGGCAGAAGATCGCGGTCTCGGGCGGCCTGACCTACGACTGGGACGACCGTTCGACCTACGTGCAGAACCCGCCCTACTTCGAGGGCATGTCGATGACGCCGGAAGCCGTCACCGACATCAAGAACGCGCGCGTCCTCGCGCTCTTCCTCGACTCGATCACGACCGACCACATCTCGCCGGCCGGCTCGATCAAGAAGAACGGTCCGGCGGGCGAGTACCTCGTCTCGCACCAGGTGCGCCCCGTGGACTTCAACTCCTATGGCGCGCGTCGCGGCAACCATGAAGTCATGATGCGCGGCACCTTCGCCAACATCCGCATCAAGAACCAGATGGTGCCGGGCGTCGAAGGCGGCATCACCAAGCACTTCCCCTCCGGCGAGCAGCTCGCGATCTACGACGCGGCGATGAAGTACCAGAAGGACGAGGTCCCGCTGGTGATCTTCGCCGGCAAGGAATACGGCACCGGCTCCTCGCGCGACTGGGCGGCCAAGGGCACCGTGCTCCTCGGCGTTCGCGCCGTGATCACGCAGAGCTTCGAGCGCATCCACCGCTCCAACCTCGTGGGCATGGGCGTCGTGCCCTTCGTCTTCCAGGAAGGCACGAGCTGGCAGTCGCTCGGGCTCACGGGCGAGGAGACCGTGACGATCGAGGGGCTGACCGAGGTCAAGCCGCGCCAGACCATGAACGCCACCATCACCCGCCCCAACGGCGAAGTGCTGACCGTTCCGCTGCTCTGCCGCATCGATACGCTGGACGAGCTGGAATACTTCAAGAACGGCGGCATCCTGCACTACGTGCTGCGCCAGCTCGCCGCCTGATCGGCGGCCACCCGTTCGACTGCGTCTCCAGCGCCGCCGCCCGAGAGGGCGGCGGCGTTTTCGTTGGGGCAGCCGAGGGCTCACCCCCAATTGAACGCGTCGCGATCAATCCGCGCTTCTGTCCGGAGCCCGTCCGGTCCATCTAGGAGATGGTCGAAGGCGGATGGAGTACGTACCTCATGGCGTCACGCGGATTGTCGTCCCTTTGGCTTCTCGGCCTTGCCGGCCTCGCATTTGCGGGACCTGCAATGGCTCAGGATCGCAGCGCGTCCAGCCGCGAGGTGAGCGGCGTCCTGGAATTCTTCACCAGCCAGAGCTGTGTGGACTGCCGGCCGGCCGGCGCCGTCGCCGCACGCCTGGGTTCTGCGCCCGGCGTCGTGGTGCTCGCCTATCATGTGGACTACTGGGACTACACGGGCTGGCGCGACCAGTTGGCCGATCGCAAGAACACGGAGCGCCAGAAGAGCTACGCCAAGCGACTGAAGCTCGGCGCGCTCGTCACACCCCAGGTGGTCGTCAACGGCCGGCGGGCGGTGGACGGGGGCGACGAAGAGGCTGTCGCCAGCGCCATGGCCGAGACACCGCTCGGCGCTTCGACCGCTACCGGTGAGATCCGCATGCGCCGGCAGGGAAACGCCCTGCATATCGAGGCGAAGGCCTCGGGCGGCGAGCCCGGCCGTCCGGCGCCCGTGCTCATTCTCGTCACCTATAGCGAGCGGGTCGAGACCGCGGTGCCGGAGGGCGAGACCGGAGGGATCCGCGTGGACCACTTCCCGGTGCGCGACTGGCGCATCCTCGGCTCGGTGGATCGCGAGTCGATCGAGGTGGAGATGCCGCTCGGCCTGCTGGCCGAGGACAATGACGGCAAGGGGCGAACCGGCCACGCGGCCATTCTCCAGATGGTGGGCACGGACAACAAGCCTGGCCCGATCCTGGCGGCCGCCGCGCTGGAGTTCTGAGCGTCAGGAGACGTTCGGTGGGTGAAGCGTTGCAACCGGCTGGGCCTGCCTCCATTTCCATGACAGGATGATGTCGCAGGCTGCGAGGCCGATGTGGCGTGTCCTGCCCGCCGAGCCTTCGCATGCCGGCGGGACGGAAATGGGGAATGGACGATTTGACCGATTCACTGCCGCAGCCTTCCGCCACCCTGATCGACCTCGCGACGGTCCGGGGTTCCGCCGCTCCCGAGATCGTCTCCTTCGACCGGCACGAGCTCGGCCAGATCCTCCGGGTCTACGGGCGCATGGTGGCGGCGGGCGAGTGGCGGGACTACGCGATCGACACGTTGAGGGACCGCGCCGTCTTCTCGATCTTCCGCCGCGCTTCCGAGATGCCGCTTTTCCGCATCGAGAAGAATCCCAAGCTGGCCCGACGCCAGGGCGCCTACAGCGTGACCGCCGCAAGCGGCCTCGTCCTCAAGCGCGGCCACGAGCTTGAGCCCGTGCTGCGCGTCTTCGACAAGGCCCTCAAGCTGATCGAGGACTGAGAATCTCGCGCGCCACCGCCTCCGCCGTGGCGATCGTCGCGAACTCGCCCGAGAGATTGGCGAGCGTCATGGCGTGGACGTCTTCGGCCCGGTGAATTTGTCCGTCCGGCCCCGCGAGGTCGAAGGTCCACGCCGCGTCCTCGACCAGCACCGCGTCGAAGCCGAGATTGCCGGCCATTCGGGTCGTGGTTTCGACGCAATGGTTCGTGGTCGCGCCGCAGATCACCACGCGCGTCACGCCGGCCGCCCGAAGCCTTGCTTCCAGATCGGTGCCGATGAAGGCGCTGTTGACGGTCTTCACGATCACCGGTTCACCGGGTCGCTCGCGCGCGACGTCTTCCACCGCGTAGCCGCTCGCCTGCGGGTGGAAGGACGAGCCGGGGGTGGCGTTCTCGTGCCGGATATGGACGATCGGCAGTCCGGCCTGCCGGAAGGCCGACAGAAGCTCGGCGATGCGCCGGAGCGCTTCCGGATTGTTGCGGCGCCGCCCCGCCGCCTCCCATTGCGCGAAGGCGAGCTGCACGTCGATCACGACGAGGGCCGTGCTCATGTCAGCGTGCCGGGATAGACCGCCTCGTCTGGCAGCGTCGCCTTGCCGCCGTTCAGGGCGTATTGCATGAAGACGGTATCAATCCACCGGCCGAACTTGAAGCCGGACCCTTCGAACACGCCGATATGGGTGAAGCCGAGCTTGGCGTGGACCTTGATGGAGGGCGCGTTGTCGGCCCCGCCGATCACCGCGATCATCTGGCGGAAGCCCTTGTCTTGGGCCGCATCCAGAAGGCGGCGCAGGAGCGCCGTGCCGACGCCCCTCCCCTTGGCCTCGGGCGCGAGGTAGATCGAATCCTCCACCGTCCAACGATAGGCCGGCCGGGCGCGGAACGGGCCGGCATAGGCGTAGCCGATCACGGCGCCCTCGGCATCGCAGGCCACGAAATACGGGTAGTCCTGGCGAAGCGTGGCGGTCATGCGCGCGGCCATCTCCGCCTCGTCGGGCGGCGTCAGCTCGTAGGTGGCGGTGCCGTGGAGCACGGCCTCCTCGTAAATGCGGGTGATCGCGGGAATGTCGCCGGTTGTGGCGTCGCGAAGGGTGAAGGCGCTCATGGTCACTGCCGTGGGGGATTCGTGTCCCGTCAGCTTAGAGCCGCCAATCCGCCGCCTCAACGCTGGGGCATTCCCCGCCCATGAAAAAGGGGCAGCCCTCGCAGGCCGCCCCCGGTATCCGCTTCTCTCGCAATCGCTTAGTCGCGATTGCCGAAGAGCTGCAGCATGAACATGAACATGTTGATGAAGTTCAGGTAGAGCGACAGGGCGCCCATGATCGCCTTGCGGCCGGCCACGAGCGTGTCGTCGCCTTCCCAGTACATCTCCTTGATGCGCTGCGTGTCGTAGGCCGTGAGGCCGGCGAACACGAGGACGCCGATCACCGAGATGGCGAAGCCCAGCGCCGAGGACTGGAGGAAGATGTTCACGATCATCGCGATGATGACGCCGAACACGCCCATGATCAGGAACGAGCCCATGCCCGACAGGTCGCGCTTGGTCGTGTAGCCGAAGAGCGACAGCGCGCCGAACGAGGCAGCCGTGATGAAGAAGACCTGGACGATCGATTCCTGCGTGTAGACGAGGAAGATCGTCGACAGGGACAGGCCGACCATCGCGGCATAGGCCCAGAAGGTGGTCTGCGCGGCCGAGACGCTCATCTTATGGACGCGGAACGACAGGAAGAAGACCATCGCCAGAGGCGCCAGCATCAGCACCCACTTCAGCGGCGAGACGAACACCGTCACGCCGAGCTGGGTCAGCATCGTGCCGTTGAATTCGGCCGCGGCGAGCGCCGGATCGGTCGTCGTCGCCAGCGAGAACAGGCCGTAGGCCGCCACGCCGGTGATGACGAGGCCGATGGCCATCAGGTTGTAGACTTTGAGCATGTAGGCCCGCAGGCCCTGGTCGATCGAGGCGTCGACCCGGCTGCCCGCAGCCGGAACGCTCCTGACGCCACTGTTCCATTTTTCAGCCATCAACGTCGTCCTTTCGCATGTCATCCCGTCGGGTGTCGTTCGGCTCATGGTCGAGCCGGGGCGCCGCTGGCGGGACTCGCAGCAACCTTTCAGAGGAAATATGCGAAGGTGGCACGCAGTGCACAAGGGCGGTCGGGCGGCCCAAGGCACGGCGAACCGCGCTTTGGCGATTAAATTTCCGTTATTTGCGCGGCGTTAACCGCGTCCGGCGATCACAGCTCCCGCAGGACCGGCGCCGCCTTCTGGCCGAGGATGCGCCAGGTGCCGGCCAGCCCGAACCCGACGGTGAGGACCAGCGCGGCGACCAGCGTCGCGACCGCGAGCCCGCCGTCGAAGGCGAAGGGCAGCCGCATGATCCGGGCGACGACGTACCAGGCCGCAAGCGCTCCCGCTCCTACGGCGAAGAAGGCTGTCGCCGCGCCCAGCGACATGTATTCGGTGACATAGGCGCGGATCAGCGTCGCCCGCGTCGCCCCCAGCGTCTTCAGGACGACCGCGTCGTGGACGCGCGCCCGGTTGCCCGCCGCCAGCGCGCCCGACAGGACGAGGACGGAGGCCACCAGCGCAACCGCCGCCGCGGCGCGGATGGCGAGCGCGAGCTGCGCCACCAGGGCGTTGACCGCATCCAGTGCATCCTTCACGCGAACCGTTGTCACGGCGGGAAACGTGTTGGAAATGCCCGACAGGACCGTGCGCTCGGCGTCCGCCGTGTCGTTCGCCATCTCCAGCGTCGCCAGCCAGGCATGGGGCGCGCCGGCGAAGGTGTTGGGCGAGAAGACCATCACGAAGTTGATGGCGAGCGACTCCCACTGCACCTCGCGGAAATTGGCGATGCGCGCCGTGATCTCTCGGCCGAGCACGTTGACGGTGATCGTGTCGCCGAGCTTGAGCCCGAGTTCGCGCCCTTCCTCGGCGGCAAAGGAGACTAGCGGCTCGCCGGCATAATCGGCCGGCCACCACTCGCCAGCGATGAGCGTCGCGCCGTCCGGAAGGGTTGCGTCGTAGGTGATGCCCCGATCGCCGCGCAGCACCCAGGCGCCTTCCGGTGGGACCTCGATCTTCGACACGTCCGTGCCGTTGAGCTGCGTGATGCGACCGCGCAGCATCGGCACGTCGGTGAGGGTCGAGCCGGGCGAGAGTTCGGCGATCTTCGTGCGGAAGGCGTCGACCTCGGCGGACTGGATATCCACGAAGAAGAAGTTCGGCGCCCGCGCCGCCAGCGTCCCGCCGATCTCGTTGCGCAGGTTCCGGTCGATGGAGGCCAGGGTGACGAGCAGCGTCAGCCCGAGCCCGAGCGAGAGGACCACCGAGGCGGTCAGCGCGCCGGGGCGGTGGATGTTGCCGATGGCCAATCGCAGCGGCGTCGAGCGCACGCGCGGCAGGCGCGCCGCGCCCCACCGGATGGCGACGGCCACCAGCCGCAGGATGACGAAGGCGACACCGGTCGCGACGAGGAACACCGCCGCCACGCGCTTGTCGCTCGACATCAGGAGCGCGAGGCCCGCGATGGCGGCGGCGAGCGCGATCGCCGCGCCGGCATAGGCCCAGCGCATACGAAAATTGCCCGGCCCGTCGTTGGACCTGAACAGGGCCGTGGCCGCGACGTCGCGCGTGCGCCCGAGCGGCAGGACGGCGAAGGCGAGCGCGGTGAGATAGCCGAACACGGCGCCGATCAGGAGCGCGACGGGATAGACGGAGGCCTCGGCCGCGATCGGGATGTGCGCTTCCAGAAAGCGCGCGGCGAAGAAGGGCGCGGTCGCGCCCAGCAGCAGCCCGAGCACGATGCCGACCGTCGAGAGGATCAGGATTTGGAGGAGATAGACCGTGACGACGAAGCGCCCGCTGGCGCCCAGGCTCTTGAAGGTCGCGATCACCGTGCGCTTGGAATCGAGATAGGCGGCCACCGCGTTGGCGATGCCGACGCCACCGACCACCAGCGCGGTGAGGCCGACGAGCGTCAGGAACTGCGAGAAGCGCTCGATGTTGCGCTGGAGCGAGGGGGCCGCCTCGCTGGCGTCGCGGATGCTCCAGCCGGCCTGCGGAAAGCGGGCGTTGGCTTCGGCCTGCACCGCGTCTGCCTCGGTCGCGGGATTTGCGAAGCGGAGCTTGTAGTCGTATTCCACCAGCGAGCCCGGCTGGACGAGACCGGTGGCGGCCAGCGCATCCAGCGATACGAGGAGGCGCGGCGCGAAGATGAAGCCGTCGGACAGGACGTCCGGCTCGCGGGTGAGCACGCCGCGCAGCTCGATCTCGATGCCGCCGAGGAGGATCGTCGCGCCGGGCCGCAGGCCCAGGCGGTCGAAGAACTCCGGGGCGGCCAGGGCGCCGTAGCGCCCGTCGCGCTCCGCGAGGAGCGTCGGCAGGGGTTCGGCCGGCTCGGAGCCGACCGCGCCGAAGAGGGGGTAGTTGGCATCGACCGCCTTGACCTCGCTCAAGGTCTGGTTGGAGCCGTCGGGCAGCCGCGCCATGGAGCGCAGCGAGCCGCTTTCCGCCACCGTGCCGTAGCCCGCCAGGAAGGCCCGCTCGTCGGCGGAGGCCTGCCGCTGGTTGAGGCCGAAGCGCATGTCGCCGCCCAGGATCGTGCGGCCCTCGCGCTGGATGCCGCTCGTCATCATCTCCGACACCGAGTTCACCGCCGCGATGGAGGCGACGCCGAGCGTCAGGCAGGCGAGGAAGATGACGAAGCCGCGCAGACCGCCGCGCATCTCGCGCAGGGCGAAGCGGAGGGCGAGCCGGAGGCCGGCGGGCGAGCGGGCTGACGGGGCGGCTGCGCTCACTGTGCGGCTTCCGCGAAGACGGGCGCCTTGCCGCCGGCCTCAATGAGGCCGGAGCGCACCGCCACCTCCCGCCCGCAGCGGGCGGCCAGCGTCTTGTCGTGGGTCACGAGGATCAGCGTCATGCCGCGCCGCGCCTGTTCGGAGAACAGGAGGTCGGCGACCTGCGCGCCGGTCTCGCCGTCGAGATTGCCGGTCGGCTCGTCCGCGATCAGGATGTCGGGCTCGGGCGCGAGAGCCCGCGCCAGCGCCACGCGCTGCTGCTCGCCGCCCGACAGTTCGCCGGGATAGTGGGTGACGCGCTGCGCGAGGCCGACGGCGGCAAGTTCTCGTTCGGCGCGCGCGAAGGCGTCGGGAACGCCGGCGAGCTCCAGCGGCACCGCGACGTTTTCCAGCGCGGTCATGTTGGGAATGAGGTGGAAGGATTGAAATACGATGCCGACGTGCCGCCCGCGAAAGGCGGCGAGCTGGTCCTCGCTCAAGGGTCCGAGCGCCTGGCCGGCGATCTCGACCAGCCCTTCGTCGGCGCGCTCCAGGCCCGCAAGAACCATCAGAAGGGTCGACTTGCCGGAGCCCGACGGGCCGACGATGCCGACGGACTCGCCCCGCCCCACGTCGAGATCGATGCCTTTCAGGACATGCACCGCGCTGCGGCCCGTTCCCAGCGTCAGTTGAACATTTCGTAACCGGACCGCTGCTTCAGCCAAGGCGACGCCCTTCCTATATCCCGCGCATGAAACGGCCGGGCGCGCGGCGCCCGGCGTCTTGCCGCAACGCGGAATATGGGTGGCCCATGCAGCGCTTCCAATCGCTTCTCGCCTTCGTGACGATCGGTCTCGGCCTGGCGCTCGCCGCCCCTGCGAAGGCTCAGGATCCCGTCCGGGAAGTCGTGGCCTTCGGCGACAGCCTGTCGGCCGGCTACGGCGTCGGTCCCGGCGAATCCTTTCCCGAACAGCTCCAGGCGGCGCTGAACGCGGCGGGCCACCCTGCCAGGGTCGTCAACGCGGGCGTCTCCGGCGACACTACCACGGGCGGTCTCGCCCGGCTCGACTGGTCGGTGCCCGCCTCCGCCGACGTCGTAATCGTGGAACTCGGCGCCAACGACGCGCTGCGCGGCGTCAGCCCCGACGTGACGCGCGCCAATCTCGACGCGATCCTGGAAAAGCTGACGGCGCGGCCGAACACGCAGGTTCTCCTCGCAGGCATGCTGAGCCCGCCCAACATGGGTCCGGACTACGCCGCCCGCTTCAACCCGATCTATGCCGAGCTCGCGGCCAAGCACGACGTTCCGCTCTACCCGTTCTTCCTTGAGGGCGTGGCCGGCGACGGCGCCCTGAACCAGCGGGACTACATGCATCCCAACGCGCAAGGGGTGGCGGTGATCGTGAAGGGCATCCTGCCGCAAGTGATCGAGGCGCTGGAGACATCCGCCGCGCAAGGGTGACGGCCCAGGCCTCCGTCCGGCTGGTGCACCGCAGCAACGCATGCCCGGCTTCTGTGCAGAAGCCTCGGCCAAGCCTTGAAGTCCACGATACGTGATGAAAGTTTTCCGGGGGTAAGGCACTCGGTCGCGTTTCTCGTGGCAGGCAGGCGTCTGGTTTCGAGCGTGACCCTGAACGGGAAGGATCGTGCTATGCCGAGACTGTTCACCGCCCTCGAGATCCCGCGCGACGCCGCGCTTTCGCTCTCCTTCCTGCGCGGCGGCCTGCCTTCCGCCCGCTGGATCGACCCGGAGAACTACCACCTCACCCTGCGCTTCATCGGCGATGTCGAGGCGCGAATGGCCGATGAGATTGTGGCCGGGCTCGACCGCGTGTCGCGCGCGCCCTTTCCCGTCTCGCTGCGCGGCCTCGGTGCCTTCGGCGGCAAGAAGCCGCATTCGGTCTATGCCGATGTCGAGCCGTCGCAGCCGCTCGACCTCCTCCAGGGCGAGATCGACCGCATCCTCAAGCGCCTCGGCCTGCCCTGCGACGCCCGCAAGTTCACCCCGCACGTGACGCTGGCGCGCCTGCGCAACGGCAAGAGCGAGGAGGTTGCCCACTACCTCGCCCTGCGCGGCGGCTTTCGCGCCCCAGCCTTCCAGGCCTCTCGCTTCGTGCTCTTCTCATCCAAGGATTCGGTCGGCGGCGGCCCCTATGTGATGGAGGAGGCGTTCCCGCTGGACGCCGTCCCCCCGGTGCGCGACACGAGTGCCCTCGCCTACGCCGCACGCTGACGAACGGCGGCCCGGCCGGTTTGAAAGCCGGCCGGGCGCGCGCCATATCGCCGGGATACCACGGCAGGAGACGGGCATGACGGGCGAGAGCGGACCCACGATCGGCAAGAGCCTCAGCGAAACGGGCAATGCCGCTCCGACCGCGCCGGACGAGGTTCTGGTGGGCGAGATCCTCCTGCCCGGCGACGAGGCGGAGCAGGCCCGGCAGGAACACAAGGTGCGCAAGGGCTTCTTCTCGACCTTGAAGCGCGCGGCGCGGCACATCCCATTCATGGAGGACGTCGTCGCCTCCTACCACTGCGCGCTCGATCCGCAGACGCCCGCCGCCTCGCGCGGCGTGCTGCTCGCCGCGCTCGCCTACTTCGTGCTGCCCTTCGACGTGGTGCCAGACTTCATCTTCGGCCTCGGCTTCACCGACGACGCCGCCGTCCTCCTCGCGGCCTTCACCGCGGTCCAGAAGAACATCCGGCCGGAGCACTACGAGCGGGCTCGCGAAACCTTGAAGGACGCGGACGAGGCCTTCCCCCGCACCGCCTGAACCTTGCGAGGACGCTGTCCCACTATCGCCCCAATCGTTCCGTTCTCGTCCTCTCGGTCGCCTGGCGAAGTTTCAGCCACTTTGGGGTCGTTCACCCGACGACGGGACGTCTCGAACGCGTGTTCGGGAATTTCCGGTTCGTTTACCCTGTGGAAAGGCTTTGAGCCCACCCTGCGGCCTTGAGCGCGCACGGCCTGCCGACGGGCCGTGCGTCGAATGGCATTTCCGGACCAAGCGGGGAAACTCTTCCATGAAGTATGCTCTGACGGCGGCGGTGGCGATGGTGGCGCTCTCCAGCGTGGCGTCTGCCGCCCAGACACCGACCCGCGTCAACCAGTTCAACGATTGGGGCAGCTATTCCTACGACGCCAGCGGCTCGAAGGTGTGCTACATCCTTTCGACGCCGAAGACGATGCAGCCCTCCAGCGTCGATCACGGCGACATCTTCTTCCTCGTCTCCCAGAAGCCCAGCAACAAGAGCGCCTTTGAGCCGCAGGTCGTCATGGGCTATCCCATGCGCGACGGCTCCAAGGTCACGGTCGACATCGACGGCAAGAAATTCACCCTGTTCACGCGCGGCGAGAGCGCCTGGGTGGAGAACGCCGCCGAGGAACCCCAACTCGTGGCGGCGCTCAAGGCCGGCAGGGCGATGAAGGTGGATGCCGTGTCCCAGCGCGGCACGCAGACCAACTACACCTACTCCCTGTCCGGCGTGACGGCGGCGATCAACTCGCTGTCGAGCTGCAAGTAGGCATTCCGGCGAAAGCCGAAGACGTGCGGAGGCGCCGGTCGATCCGGCGCCTTTTTCGTGTCCGCGTGTCCCCGCATGGCAGGCAATCGCGTCCAAGCCCTTGCGAAATCGCCCGTTTCGGATCATTTGAAACCGATCCAGACGAAGAGCAGAGCGGAAAGCGGGGCAGATCGCCGCCTCGCATGGGCAAGGTGCATCCATGAGCGTGTCGATCGATCTCACGAATTCCGCGCAAGCCCTGCGTCCGGCCGCCCCCGCCCTCTCGGCGGCGCCGGCCCTTGCGAAGCGCTCGCTGCTCGGCCTGTCGCGCGAGGAGATGGGCGCCGCGCTGGTCGAGGCCGGCATTCCCGCCAAGCAGGCCAGGATGCGCGTCCAGCAGCTCTGGCACTGGCTCTACGTGCGCGGGGTCAAGGACATCTCGCAGATGGCCAATGTCTCGAAGGACCTGCGCGCGACGCTGGACCAGCATTTCGAGATCGCCCGGCCGGAGATCGTCGAGGAGCAGATTTCCGTCGACGGCACGCGCAAGTGGCTGTTCCGCTTCCCCTCGCGCGGCGCCGGGCGCCCGGTCGAGATCGAGACCGTCTACATTCCCGAGGAAGGGCGCGGCACGCTCTGCGTCTCGTCCCAGGTCGGCTGCACGCTCACATGCACCTTCTGCCACACCGGCACGCAGCGCCTCGTGCGCAATCTCGAGCCCTCCGAGATCGTCGGCCAGGTGCTGACCGCGCGCGAGCGGCTCGGCGACTTCCCCGACGCCGCGACGCCGCAGGGCGCGATCGTGCCGTCCGAAGGGCGCCTCGTGTCCAACGTCGTCATGATGGGCATGGGCGAGCCTCTGTATAACTACGACAACGTGAAGTCCGCGCTGGCCGTCGTCTCGGACGGCGACGGGCTGGCCCTGTCCAAGCGCCGCATTACGCTCTCGACCTCCGGCGTCGTGCCGATGATCCCGAAGACAGGCGAGGAGATGGGCGTCATGCTCGCCATCTCGCTCCACGCGGTGACGGACGAGCTGCGCGACGTGCTCGTGCCGATCAACAAGAAGTACCCGATCAAGGAGCTGATGGACGCCTGCCGCGCCTATCCCGGCCTCTCCAACGCCCGGCGCATCACCTTCGAATACGTGATGCTGAAGGGCGTTAACGACAGCCTCGCCGACGCGCGCGAGCTGGTGCGGCTCCTCAAGGGCATTCCGGCCAAGATCAACCTGATCCCCTTCAACCCCTGGCCGGGGTCGCCTTACGAGTGCTCGGACTGGGATCAGATCGAGCGCTTCGCCGATCTCGTGAACCAGGCCGGCTACGCCTCCCCGATCCGCACGCCGCGCGGGCGCGACATCTTCGCCGCCTGCGGCCAGCTCAAGTCCGAGTCCGAGCGCATGAAGCGCGGCGACCGGCTGGCGCTGGAGGCGGCGGTCGCGGGCTGACGAACCGAGGCGCTTCCCCCGCGTGGCCCAGGTCCTGCGCTTCCTGTTCCTGATCCCGGTCGGCTTCGTGCTGGCCTGCTTCGCCGCGAGCTTCGCGCTGCTCTGGCCCTTCATCGACCTGCCTTCCGCGGCGGCGATCGACCCCTTCGTCTGGACGGAGCTGTCGCTCGGCTTCTTCGCGCAGGCGGCTCAGGTCGGAACCGCCGCCCTGCTGCCCTGGGGCGTGTTCATGGTTCTGACCGAGGCGCTCGGCAAGCGCTCGATCCTCCTCCATGCGGCGGCCGGGCTCGCCGCCGGATTCATGGCCGCGCACATCCCGCCGGGCGCGGGCAGCGCGTCTCTGGAAACGGCGATGATCGTCGCCGGGCTCGCCTTCGGTCTCGTCTATTGGATCGTCGCCGGGCACGGCGCAGGCGGCTGGCGCCGTCGCGAGGCAACGCCTCCCCCTCCCCCAGCCTGAAGGAACCTCCCATGGCCCGACGCCCGACCAACCCGCGCGATGCCGCCGAGGCGGCCTTCAAGGCCGCGACCGTGAAGCCCACGGAGCGCGTCCGCGAGGCGCCGGCGATCCCCGGACGGCGCGAGCAGGTGACGCTGCGCGTCGATTCCGAGGTCCTGGAGTGGTTCCAGGAAGAAGGGCCGGGCTGGCCAGGACCGGATGGCCGAGGCGCTGCGCAAGGCGGCGGGGAAGTAGGCCACGCCCCTTGCCGCCCTCTCCGATCGTGCCAGTTCGCCGGGCATGATCGTGATCCATCACCTCAACAACTCGCGCTCGCAACGAGTCCTCTGGCTGCTCGAGGAGCTCGGCGTCCCATACGAGATCCGCCGCTACGAGCGTCTTCCGAGCTTGGCCGCGCCGCCGGAACTGAAGGCGGTGCATCCGCTTGGAAAATCCCCCGTCCTCACCGACGGCGACCTGACGCTCGCCGAGACCGGCGCCATCGTCGCCTATATCGCCGAGACCTATGGCGGCGGCCGCTTCCAGCCCACGCCGGACACCGCCGACTGGTGGCGGATGCAGCACTTCCTGCACCATGCGGAAGGCTCCGCCATGCCGCCGCTCTTCATGAAGCTGGTCTTCGCGCGCATCCCCTCCCAGGCCCCGTTCCCCATCCGGCCGGTCGCCAAGGCGCTGATGCGGGGCGTCGATGCGAAGCTTCTGAAGCCCCGCCTCGCCGAGCTTCTCGACTATTGGGATGAGGCGCTGGCGAAGACGGGCTGGTTCGCAGGCCTCGAGCCGACGCTGGCCGACGTGATGATGAGCTTCCCGCTGGAGGCGGCCGGCTCGCGCATCGGCTTCGACGGGCGGCGGAACCTCTCGGCCTTCGTGGAGCGCATCCATGCGCGGCCCGCCTACCGGGCGGCGCTGGAGAAGGGCGGTCCCTACGCCTACGCCTGAGGATCAGGCGCGGGCGAGCAGGATGTGGATGGCGAAGGCGGAGAAGACCGAGGCGAAGAGCCAGTCGATGAACCGCATCACCGCCGGCTTGCCCTTCAGCGTCGCCGCGATCCGGTCGGCGGCGAAGATCATCGCCACGGTGATCGGCGTCGCAACGACGATGAAGTAGACGCCGAGAAAGAACAGCTTGCCCCCCGCATGCGGGTCGCCCACCGCGACGAACTGGGGCAGGAAGGTCACGAAGAACAGGATGATCTTGGGGTTCAGGAGGTTGATCCCGATCCCCGTCGCCCAGTTGGCCGCGAAGGACTGGGGCGGCACCTTGCCCCGCTCCACCGAAAGCGACGATCCGTGACGGATGGCCTGGACGGCGAGCCACACGAGATAGGCCGCCCCCACCACCTTCAGCGCCAGAAACGCCTCGGGCGAGGCGGCGATCAGGGTCGACAGGCCAACGGCGGCCAGCGTCGTGTGGATCAGCGATCCGGTACAGGCGCCGCAATAGGCCGCAAAGCCAGCCGCCCGCCCCTGCGCGAGCGTCCGCCCCAGGAAAAGCGTCATGTCCGGACCTGGTGTGATCGTCAGGACCACGGCCGCGACCGTGAAGGCCAGGAGCGCAGAAAAGTCCGGCAGAAAGGTCATGCGGCCTCGACCGACGTGCCGGTCCGAAGCCGGCGCTTCCAGAGATGCGCGACGTAGCAGCGGCAGCCGGTCGCGAGCCGCTGTCGCACCGCCGTCATCGCAGGATCACTCCTACGTCATCTCGCACCCCTAGGAAAGCTGCGCCGCTATTTCGCCAGCTAAGGACCAAGGGGAGCCAGGTATGTCGGCATCGTCGAGGCGGTATGGGGGCGCGATGCCCTGCGCGATGACCTTCTGTATGTCCGCGACCCGTCGATACAGACTGGCCGCCTCCGGCACCGGCAGCGACACGCCCCTCGTCCTCGTGGCAACTCTCGTCGTCGTGAGCGCCGTCTTCGCCGCTGCCCCGAAGCTCGACCTATGGGCTTCAGGTCTCTTCGCTCCGGAAAGCGGCGGCTTTCCCCTGTCGCACGATCCGACACTCCTCGCGCTGCGCGACCTCAACCGTGTGCTGCCGATCGGGATCGTCGGCGGTCTCATCATGGCGCTGCTCGGCCGCAGCCTCGGTGCGACGACATTCGTCGTTCGCCTGCCCCGTCCGACCGTCGTCCTCAGCATCCTCGGGACCTATCTGGTCGGGCCGCTCGGAATCGTGCACCTCCTCAAGAACACGATCGGCCGCGCGCGCCCGCAGGATGTTCTGGCTTTCGGTGGCCAGGATCGCTTCACAACCGCTTGGCAGTTCTCGGATGCCTGCCTCCGCAACTGCTCTTCTCGTCGGGCGAAGCCGCGTCGGCCGCCGTGCTGCCGATGCTGGCGCTGCTCGTTCCTCGACGTTGGCGGGCGGCCGTCGTCCTGCTTCTTGCGGTGCTCGCCGCCGCCTTCTCCGTCAACCGGATCGCGTTCGGCAGCCATTTCCTCTCGGACGTCCTCGTCTCCTGGGTGCTGGTGGCTCTGTCGGCCATGACGGTATGGCGGTGCCTGGCCTCTCGGGCGGCGCGGATCGACATGACCCTGGACGGATGCCTGCAACGCCCATTCGCCCGGACACGCCGCGCCCTGAGCTCTTCCTTCGCCATCGGCGCTTTGTTAAGAGCGCCCGACGGAACCCTCGGGAGCCTATCGCCCGAACGGCACCGTCGGCGCTCACCATTGCGGGCGCGATCGTCCTCTATCCGGGAACATTCCGAAGCATGGCTCTTCCGCGCGACGTCAAGAAGGTCGTTCTCGCCTATTCCGGCGGCCTCGACACCTCGATCATCCTGAAGTGGCTCCAGACCGAGCTGAACGCGGAGGTCGTCACCTTCACCGCAGATCTCGGGCAGGGCGAGGAGCTCGAGCCCGCGCGCCGCAAGGCCGAGATGCTGGGCATCAAGGAGATCTTCATCGAGGACGTGCGCGAGGAGTTCGTGCGCGACTTCGTGTTCCCGATGTTCCGCGCCAACGCGACATACGAAGGCGTCTATCTTCTGGGCACCTCGATCGCCCGGCCGCTGATTTCCAAGCACCTCATCGACATCGCCAAGCGCACCGGCGCCGACGCGATCGCCCACGGCGCCACCGGCAAGGGCAACGATCAGGTCCGCTTCGAGCTGTCGGCCTATGCGTTGAATCCCGACATCAAGATCATCGCCCCCTGGCGCGACTGGTCGTTCAAGAGCCGCACCGACCTTCTGGACTTCGCCGAAAAGCACCAGATCCCCGTCGCCAAGGACAAGAAGGGCGAAGCGCCTTTCTCCGTGGACGCCAACCTCCTGCACTCCTCGTCGGAAGGAAAGGTGCTCGAGGACCCGAGCGTCGAGGCCCCGGAATACGTCCACATGCGCACGATCTCGCCGGAGGCCGCGCCCGACAAGGCAACCGTCATCACCGTCGGCTTCGAGCGCGGCGATGCGGTATCGATCAACGGGGAGCGCCTGTCGCCCGCCTCGCTGCTTGCCAAGCTCAACGACTACGGCCGTGACAACGGCATCGGCCGCCTCGACCTCGTGGAGAACCGCTTCGTCGGCATGAAGTCGCGCGGCGTCTACGAGACGCCGGGCGGCACGATCCTGCTCGCCGCGCACCGCGCGATCGAGAGCATCACGCTGGATCGCGGCGCCGCGCACCTCAAGGACGAGCTGATGCCGCGCTATGCCGAACTCATCTACTACGGCTTCTGGTTCAGCCCCGAGCGCGAGATGCTGCAGGCGCTGATCGACAAGAGCCAGGAGCATGTCGAGGGCGAAGTGACGCTGAAGCTCTACAAGGGCAACGTCATGGTCACCGGCCGCACGAGCCCGAAGTCGCTCTATTCCGACAAGCTGGTCACCTTCGAGGACGACCAGGGCGCCTACGACCAGAAGGACGCCGCCGGCTTCATCAAGCTCAACGCCCTGCGCCTGCGCACGTTGGCCAAGCGCAACGGCCTCTAAGCCACGGGCGGTCAATGCGAAAAGGGCCGGCGGAGCGATCCGCCGGCCCTTTCTGCTTTAACGACAGGTACCTTACGCCGTCGCGGCCGAGACAGGCACGGTGCGACCCCGGTTGAGCAGCATCGCCGTCAGCACGACGGCGAGCCAGACAGCGGCCAGCGCCCACCAGATGCCCCCCGAGATCAGCGCCATCCCGATCAGCCCCGCCTGAAGCGTGTAGTAGGCCATCGGAATCAGCGTCATCCGGATCACATCGCCCTCGCGGTCGGTGAGACCGACGACGGCCGAGGCCGCTACGACATTGTGGACGCAGATCATGTTGCCGGCCGCTCCGCCGACCGCCTGCAGCGTGACGACCAGAATGGTGGACAGGCCCGTCAACCCGATCTGCTCGGCAGCGGAGAACTGGAACAGCGAGAACATCATGTTGGACACGGTGTTCGAGCCGGCGACGAAGGCTCCGAGCGCACCGATCAGCGGCGAGAACAGCGGCCAGAAGCTGCCTGTCACGCTGGCGACCGTCTCGGCGAGCACGAGCGGCATGGACTCCAGCGGGCCGCGCCCCGTGTTGATGAAGACCTGCACCATCGGCACGGCGATCAGCAGCGCGGGTGCCGCCGCCACCATGGTCGAGGCGGAATTGCGCCACGCCCGGCCATAAGCGCTGCCGGACATTCGGAAGATCAGGAACGAAAGGAGCGAGGCGAGGATCAGGATCATGCCCGGCGAATACAGGAGCTGAGCGCTCGCGTTGATGCCCGATCCAAAAAGGTCGGTGAAGGCGATCGTGGCATCGGGCGAGGTCAGCGCGCTTTTGAGCGGTGCGATCGTCCGTGTCGCGACCAGAAGGACCGCGACCACGAGATAGGGCGACCAGGCCCGCAGGAGCGAAATTCCGCGGCCTTGGACCGCGGCGCTCTCGGCGACGTCCGTCGCCTGCATGCGTCCGAACCAGCTTTCGTTCCAGCCCGCCCGCGTCGGGAAGTCGAAGCGCGTCACCGGCATGAGAAAGCCGCGACGGGCCGCCGGCACAACGATCGCGAGCCCGATCAGACCGCCGAGCAGCGAAGGAAATTCCGGGCCGAGCAGCAGCGCGACGAGGAAGTAGGGAACGGTGAAGGCGAAGCCGCAGAACAAGGCGAAAGGCCAGACGGCGAAGCCTTCGCGGAACGATCGTTCGGCGCCGAAGAAGCGCGTCAGCATGCCGACCATGATCAGCGGAATGACGAAGCCGACGAGGGCATGGACCAGCGCGACGTTGACGGCAAGCTGCACCACGTAGTCCGACAGCGTCAGCGGCGCGATGCTCTGGGTCACGACTTCGCTGTTGGAAAGGCCCGTTCCGACCCCGACCAGCATCGGCGTCCCCACCGCGCCGAAGGACACGGGCGTCGACTGGATGATCAGGGTGACGAGCACGGCCGCCATGGCCGGGAAGCCGATCGCGACCAGGAGCGGCGCTGCGACCGCAGCCGGCGTCCCGAAGCCCGACGCGCCTTCGATCATCGATCCGAAGAGCCAGGCGACGATCAGGGCCTGGATTCGCCGATCGGGCGACAGGTCCGTGAACCCGTCGCGAATGGCCCGGATGGCGCCGCTTTCCTGCACGGTCTGAAGGAGCAGGATGGCGCCGAAGATGATGAACAGCAGCGTCAGAGCAGTCACGAGACCGTTGACGGTCGCTCCGGCGACGGTCCCGACGTTCTGCCCCCAGACGGCGAGCGCCAGCACCACGGCCGTCACATAGGCGACCAGCATGGCCAGCTTGGCCGAGCGCCGCATCACGACGAGGAGCACGAGCACCACGGCGATCGGCAGCAATGCCAGAATGAACAGAATGGATTGCGGCAAAAGACCCTCCCGATCCGCGGCCGTCGATGCGACTCCGGGCCTCCCGCCCTAGCCGTCTTCGCCCAGACAACCGCAGGAGGCGAGGTGCTGCAATCACGAACACGAGGTTGAATGCTTCGCGGCTCTTACAATTGCGTGTTCCGCCGACCAAATGGGTTGGACAGACACAGGGAAGCCGAACGATGATCCCCTATTCCGTTCTCGATCTGTCGCCCATTCCCGAAGGCGGCACGGCGGCCGACGCTCTTCGCAACTCGCTGGATCTGGCGCGGCAGGCCGAGCGGCTCGGCTACCGGCGCTTCTGGCTCGCCGAGCACCACAACATGACGGGCATCGCCAGCGCCGCGACGGCGGTGGTGATCGGCCACGTGGCTGCGGGCACGAGCACCATCCGCGTCGGCGCGGGCGGCATCATGCTCCCGAACCACGCGCCGCTGGTGATCGCCGAGCAGTTCGGAACGCTGGCGACCCTCCATCCCGACCGGATCGACCTCGGCCTCGGCCGCGCGCCGGGCACGGACATGATGACCGCCCGCGCGTTGCGCCGGAACCTCGAAAGCTCGGACAGTTTCCCGCAGGACGTGGTCGAGCTGATGAGCTACTTCGCCGACGCGCGAGCCGACCAGCGCCTGCGGGCCGTTCCGGGCACCGGAACGCATGTCCCGGTCTGGATCCTCGGCTCCAGCCTCTACGGCGCGCAGCTCGCCGCCCATCTCGGCCTGCCCTACGCCTTCGCCTCGCATTTCGCGCCGCAGGCGCTGGACGACGCGGTGGAGATCTACCGCCAGACGTTCCGTCCCTCGGCCGAATGGGACAAGCCGCATTTCATGCTGGCGATCAACGTCTTCGCCGCCGAGACCGATGCGGAGGGTCGGCGCCTTCAGTCCTCGATGCAGCAGGCCTTCGCCCGCCTGCGCTCGGGCCAGCCCGGTCCCCTGCCCCGGCCGGTGGACGACATCGACGCGGTTCTGGACGCGGGCGCCCGCGCCATGGTCGACGAAGCGCTGCGGATTTCCGTGGTGGGCGGCCCGGCGCGGGTTCGCGAGGGGCTGGAGCGGCTGATCTCGCGCTACCGGCCGGACGAGGTGATCCTGACCGGGCAGATCCACGATCACGCCGCGCGCGTGCGCTCCTTCGCGCTGGCGGCGGAGGCGATGCAGGGGCTCGGCGCGAGCGTCGCGCAGGCCGCCGAATAGGGGATCAGGCGGTCCCGGAACCGGGGTGCAGCGGGTTCTCGGTGCAGAGGAGGTTGACGGGCTCCTCCAGCTGAGGATCCGTCGTCAGGTTGCTGCGGATGATCTTCAGCGCCTCGCCCACTTCCCGGATCTGGCCCTCGGAAAGGCCCTGTGTGGCATAGGCGTAGATCTTGTCGAACAGCGGATCGAGCTCGCGCATGATGCGGAAGGCGTCCTCCGTCGGCTCGATGAGCTTCGCCCGGCGGTCGTTCGGATCCATGGTGCGGTGGATCAGCTTGCGCGCCTCGAGCCGGTCCAGATAGGCCGAGAGGGTCATGGGCTCGACGCCCATGCGCTCGGCGAGAATCGCTTGTCGCGAGCCGCGAAAGCGGATCACATGGCCGAGGGCGCGGATTTCACCCGGCGTAAGCCCCAGCCCGTTTTCGGCGACGGTCTTCTCGAAATATTGTCGGAAAAGTCGCGATGTGTCCGTGAGCAGAAACCCGAACGCATTTCCCATCGTCAAGTCTGGCACTGGTCGCTGCCTTCTACATCAGCCAAAAGAAAGGCTGTTCCTTCCACAGCCGAGCCGTCACGCATCGCCTGCACCATGTCCTTCATTCGATGGCTACGGGCAAGGGAAGATTCTCTGAAAATGGTTCTAAACATGACAGAATCTCGAATTGAGGCTTTTGATACACGCTTCGCCTTTCCCCAAGGTCAACTCCTGCCCGACTTCGCGAGCCTGACGCCGACGGACTTTTCCGAAGCGTTCGACCGGGCGATGGAAGCACATGCGGCTGAAATCGAGGCGATCGCGAAAGGATCCGGCGAGCCGGACTTCGAGAACACGATCCTGGCCCTGGAGCGCGCGGGCCGTCCCCTGTCGCGTGTCGCCGCGCTGTTCTTCACCCTGGCCGGCGCCAACACCAACGAAGGCATCCAGGCGGTCGAACGCGAGGTCTCGCCCAAGCTCTCGCGCCACGGATCGCGCATCTCGCTGAACGCCGACCTGTTCGCGCGGATCGACGTGCTGCACGAGCGGCGCCACGCGGCGGGGCTGGGCGCGCAGGCGCTGCGGCTCCTGGAGCGCACCCATGCCGGCTTCGTGCGCTCGGGAGCGAAGCTGGAGGGCGAAGACCGTCAGCGCTTCGCCGACATCAACGCCCGCCTTGCCGAACTCGGCACGCGCTTCTCGCAGAACGTCCTCGCCGACGAGAGCGCCTATGCGCGCCCCGTGACGGAGGCCGACCTCGCCGGCCTGCCGGCCTTCCTCGTCTCGGCCATGGCGGACGCGGCGGAGGAGCGCGGCCTGTCCGGCCATGTCGTCACCCTCTCGCGCTCCATCGTCGTGCCCTTCCTCACCTATAGCCCGGACCGCGCGCTTCGCGAGGAGGTGTTCGACGCCTGGACCCGACGGGGGGAACGGGCGGACGCGACCGACAACCGTCCTGTGCTTGCCGAGATCCTGCAGCTGCGCGCGGAAAAGGCGAAGCTCCTCGGCTTCCCCTCCTTCGCCCACTACAAGCTCGACGACACGATGGCCAAGGCGCCGGACACGGTGGAGGCCCTTCTGCGCCGCGTCTGGGACAAGGCGCGCGAGCGGGCGGAGGGCGATGCGGCCAAGCTCGCGGCGCTCGCGGCCGGCGAAGGCGACAACGCGCCGCTGGCGGCCTCCGACTGGCGCTTCTATGCCGAAAAGCGCCGGCAGGCGGAGTTCGCGATCGATGAAGGCGCCCTGAAGAGCTTCTTCCAGCTCGACCGCATGATCGACGCCGCCTTCGACGTCGCGGGCCGTCTCTTCGGCCTCACCTTCGAGCCCCTGCCCGCGATCCGCGCCTGGCACCCGGACGCGCGCGTCTGGCGGGTGCGCGACGCCGACGGCGCCGAGCGCGGCCTCTTCATCGGCGACTACTTCGCCCGCACCTCCAAGCGCTCGGGCGCCTGGATGAGCGCGCTGCGCTCCCAACACAAGATCGACGGCGGCCAGACGCCGGTGATCTACAATGTCTGCAACTTCGCCAAGCCCGCCAAGGGCCAGCCCGCGCTCCTCTCGGTGGACGACGCGCGCACGCTCTTCCACGAGTTCGGCCACGCGCTGCACGGCCTCCTGTCGGACGTGACCTATCCCTCGCTCGCCGGCACCAACGTCGCGCGCGACTTCGTGGAACTGCCCTCGCAGCTCTACGAGCACTGGTTGACCGTTCCCGCGATTCTCCAGCGCCATGCGCTCCATGCCGAGACGGGCGAGCCGCTGCCCGCGTCCGAGGTGGAGAAGCTCGAAGCCGCCCGCACCTTCGACGCCGGGTTCGACACGGTGGAGTTCACCGCCTCGGCCCTGGTGGACCTCCTGTTCCACAAGGAAGGCGAGGCGCCCGCCGACCCGATGGCGCGCGAGGCAGAGATCCTCGCAGGGCTCGGCATGCCCCGGCAGATCGTCATGCGCCACCGCTCGCCCCACTTCGCCCACATCTTCTCGGGCGACGGCTATTCGGCCGGCTACTATTCCTACATGTGGTCGGAGGTGCTTGACGCCGACGCCTTCGAGGCCTTCGGCGAGACGGGCAACCCGTTCGACGCCCAGACCGCGCAGCGCTTGCGCGAACACGTCTACGCCGCCGGCAACTCGGACGATCCGGCCCGGCTCTACGAGCGCTTCCGCGGCCGCGCCCCCGACCCGGAGGCCCTGATGAGGAAGCGCGGCTTCGCGGCCTGACAAGCCCCACCTTTCGCATTCGCAAAAAATCCGTTATGGACGGCCCAATGACCGCGACGTCCTTGGGCCGTTTCCTTTCGAGACGCGCCTCCAAACGCGTTTCAACTCCTTCCGGTGACCTGACCCTATGAAGCTCCGCAACATCGCGATCATCGCGCACGTTGACCACGGCAAGACGACCCTGGTCGACAAGCTCCTCGCCCAGTCGGGCTCGTTCCGCGAGAACCAGCGCACCGAAGAGCGCGCCATGGACTCCAACGACCTCGAAAAGGAGCGCGGCATCACGATCCTGGCCAAGGCCACCTCGGTGGAGTGGAAGGACACGCGGATCAACATCGTCGACACTCCGGGCCACGCCGACTTCGGCGGCGAGGTGGAGCGCATCCTCAACATGGTGGACGGCGCCGTCATCCTGGTCGACGCGTCGGAAGGCCCGATGCCGCAGACCAAGTTCGTGCTCGGCAAGGCGCTGAAGGTCGGCTTGAAGCCGATCGTGGCGATCAACAAGATCGACCGCCCGGACGAGCGCCACGAGGAAGTGCTGAACGAGATCTTCGATCTCTTCGTCAACCTCGACGCCACCGACGAGCAGCTCGACTTTCCCGTGCTCTACGGTTCGGGCCGCGGCGGCTGGATGGCGGAAGCGCCGGACGGCCCGCAGGACAAAGGCCTGGAGCCCTTGTTCGACCTGATCGTCAAGCACGTTCCCGAGCCGGACACCGCCGGCAAGGACGAGCCCTTCAAGATGATCGGCACGATCCTCGAGGCCAACCCGTTCCTCGGCCGCCTGATCACGGGCCGCATCCAGTCCGGCTCGATCAAGCCGAACCAGACGATCAAGGTCCTGAACGGCGAGAGCCAGCAGCTCGAGACCGGCCGCATCTCCAAGATCCTGGCCTTCCGGGGCCTGGAGCGCACGCCGATCGACTACGCCGAAGCCGGTGACATCGTCGCCATCGCGGGCCTTTCGAAGGGGACCGTCGCCGACACGTTCTGCGACCCCTCGGTGACGGAGGCGCTCAAGGCGCAGCCGATCGACCCGCCGACGGTCACCATGAGCTTCATCGTCAACGACAGCCCGCTCGCAGGCACCGAAGGCGACAAGGTGACGAGCCGCGTGATCCGCGACCGTCTCTTCAAGGAGGCCGAGGGCAACGTCGCGCTCAAGATCGAGGAATCGGAGGACAAGGACTCCTTCTTCGTGTCGGGCCGCGGCGAGTTGCAGCTCGCCGTCCTGATCGAGACCATGCGCCGCGAAGGCTTCGAGATCGGCGTCTCGCGTCCGCGCGTCGTGATGCAGAAGGACGAGGCGACCGGCGAGACGCTGGAGCCGATCGAAGAGGTCGTGATCGACGTCGACGAAGAGCATTCGGGCGTCGTCGTCCAGAAGATGAGCGAGCGCAAGGGCGAGATGAAGGAGCTGCGGCCTTCGGGCGGCGGTCGCCAGCGCCTCGTGTTCCACGCGCCGACCCGCGGCCTGATCGGCTACCAGTCGGAGCTCCTGACCGACACGCGCGGCACGGCGATCATGAACCGCCTGTTCCACTCCTACGCTCCCTACAAGGGCGCGCTGGCGGGCCGGACCAACGGCGTACTCATCGCCAACGCCGCCGGCGAGGCCGTGGCCTACGCCATGTTCAACCTCGAGGACCGCGGCCCGATGATCATCGATCCGGGCGTCAAGGTCTACGAGGGCATGATCATCGGCATCCACAGCCGTGACAACGACCTCGAGGTGAACGTCCTCAAGGGCAAGCAGCTCACCAACATCCGCGCCGCCGGCAAGGACGAGGCGGTGAAGCTGACGACCCCGATCCGCATGACGCTCGACCGTGCCCTGTCCTGGATCCAGGACGACGAGCTGGTCGAGGTGACGCCGAAGAACATCCGCCTGCGCAAGCTCTATCTCGATCCGAACGAGCGCAAGCGCTTCGAAAAGAGCCGCAAGGTCGCCTGATCGGCGAACTCAAAGCGGTCTGAATTGAGGGGATGCGGGAAGCCGCATCCCCTTCTTCGTTTGGCTGTTCACGACTTCATCATCGTGCCGGTTTCTTCATCATTGGGAGGAACGCCGCACCGGGCCTGCCGTTTCCCCGAAGAGGAGGATGGCCGATGTCGTACCTGTCGCCCCAAGCCGAAGAAATCGTCGCCGACAACAACCGCCAGCCGACGGACATGACCCATGACGCTTGGGCATCGTCGGCGGGCTCGAACCGCATGGCCCAGTACGGGCAAGGCACGCCGTGGCTGCGCCGCGATCCGCCCCGCCTCCGCCCTGACGCGAGAAGCTGATCGGAGCGCGACCGTCGATCGTCGACGGCACGCTCAAGGGTCGCCTTCGCCGTCGATCAAGGTGAGACCCCGGCGCTGGAGCGGACACGCATCGGGCAGGCGCAGGAGGGCCGCCTCCATCGCGTGCATGCCGTCTCGCCAGCGCTTTCCGACCGTAGGCTCCGAAAAGTCGAACGCCTTGGCGGCGATCTCCTCGCCTTGCCGCTCGTAGGCGATACGCAGAAGGGTCGCCTGCACGTCGTCGCGTCCGGCATAGACGGACTGCCACCGAGCGATGGAGCGTCGCGATTGGGTCGCGAAAATCAGGTCCTGGGAACGGCTCGCGATCTCGCCGAGCGTTCGAGGGCGCGGCCGGCGGAGCGGGACGAGATCGACCGCGATGCAGAGCATGGGACGCGCCGGGGGCTCGGCGAAAACCGGATCGAGCGGCAGGTTGGCGGACAGGCCGCCATCGACGTGCCAGCGACCCGCGATTTCGACCGGTGGAAAGAGCACGGGCAACGCCGCGCTGGCCTGAACATGCCGTGCGTCGACCGTGTGCCGCCGGCTATCGAAGATGACGTCTTCGCCACTTTCGAGATCCACCGCGGTCGCACTGTAGCGACAAGCGCCTTTGTTCAGGCGTTCGAAATCCACCAGCCGTTCGAGCGTGCGGAGCATCTGTCCGGTCTCGAACAGCGAGGGCTCGCGCACGGCCCAGGGCGCCATGGCCGATAGAAACGGCCCGAAGAGACCCGGCCGTCCGGCGGCCACGGTCCAGGCAGCCGCTTCCGAGCGGCGCCAGGTCTCGATCTGCGAAAACGGAAAGGGCAAAGCCCGGTGGTCGGCCTGGCCTCGCTCCGGAGGCGCCACGCGCCAGAAGCTTCGAAGCGCCTCCGCGCGGCGTTCCGACGGGGTGCCGGCGATGAGAGCGCCGTTGAGGGCGCCGATCGAGGTCCCGACGACCCAGTCGGGCTGGAGGCCACGAGCATGAAGCACCTCGAAGGCTCCCGCCTCGAAGGCGCCGAGCGCATTGCCTCCGCTGAGGACCAACACGATGTCGAAGTCGCGGGGAGCGGGCACAGCCGGATCGGAAGGCATCATACCGGCCCAACGGTGCCCGGACGGAATCGATCCCCGCAAGGGGCCGGCGGCACTCGATGGAGCGCCGCCGGCCGACGCGTCAGCCGGCGCCCCAGAGCTTCGGAATCTGCTGCCCAAGGGTGAGCACCGACAAGAAGCCGAACAGGAGGAAGCCCCAGAGGAGCGCCGCCACGCGCCCGGCGCCCGGGCGCAGCTCCGGCACCAGCAGCCTCCGGTTGAGGAGGATCAGCAGGCCCGAATAGATGAACATCATCAAACCGCCCGTGCAGGCCGAGATGACAAGAAGCACCAGCGGCTGGGTGACGCCCGCGAGCAGCACCACCACGCCGATCGAGACCAGCGTCCAGACGATCCAGAAATACAGCCGGCTCTCGTTCGCGTTCCGGACATAGGAGGTGCGCAGCACGTCGGCCGCGAGCCGGGCGGTGTAGTCCACGATGCCGGTGGCCGCGCCGAACAGCGAGAAGGCGCCGATGAACCAGAACAGCGCCCCGAACCAGCCACCGACGCGCTCGGCCAGCACCAGCCCCTCGCTCTGGACGAAGGCGACGGAGTTGGGCAGCCCCTCCGTTCCATAGACCGTGGCGTAGGCGAGGAGCGAGGTGAAGGTGATCGTCACGAAGGTGATGAGCACGAAGGTGAGGAGCTGCTCCCAGTTGGCGAAGCGCCACCAACGGTTCCACCGCGCCATGTTCTCGGCCGTCGGCTCGAACACGAAGCCGGTGGAGGGCGCGGCTTCCGGCTGGCCGGTCACCGGGCTCATGATGCGGGGCACGTACTTGCCCATGCCGAAGCCCTTGTCGCGGATCCAGTTGGACTGGCAGAGGTTCTGCCCGCCGCCAGCGCCGGCGAAGGCCAGCGCGCCGAGAAGAAGCGCGTAGCCGAGCTCGGTCGGGATCGTCGCCGCGGTGACGATCTGCGGCAGCGCCGCCCAGTCCTCCGCCGTGATGACGAAGAAGGCCGCGATCAGGATCAGGACGCCGACGGCGGCGACCTTCACCATCTGCAGGCGTTCCAGCATGACGTAGACCACCGGCGCGAGCGTCAGGATCAGGCCGATGGCCAGAAGCATGCCGATGGCGATCCAGCGCGGCTCGCCGCCGACGATATAGGACAGCATGGTGGCCGAACTCGTGGCCCAGCCGGGCCAGAGGTTGGCGAAGCAGGTCATCAGCGCGAAGACGAGGCCCCAGTGCCGCCAGAATCGGCTGAAGCCGGTCAGCACCGTCTCGCCGGTCGCCAACGTGTAGCGCTCGATCTCCATGTTGAGGAAGAACTGCGTCAGCACGCCGACCAGCGCTGCCCAGACGAAGGCCATGCCGACCTGGGAAGCGATATAGGGGTAGAGGATGAACTCGCCCGACGAGAGACCGACGCCGGCGGCCACGATGCCCGGCCCGATGAGCTTGCCGGTGCTGGCCGGCGCGGGCGGCAGCTCGCGGACCTCCGGCCGGCCCAGGACGTGGGTCGGGAAGAGATCGGCGGCAGAGCCGCGAATCTCCGGTGATGGTTTGGACATCGTTCCTCCTGCTTACGATCTTCCGCAGGCTGTGCAGCAGGCGGCTCGTGCGATCAACCCTAACAGGTAGCGGCGCAAAGCCGCCGGCCAGGGGCGGACCGCGTTGCGGGTGGCATCTTGATGACGCCCCCATGCGCGATAGGTCAGCCGAGCAAACGCACGGAGCGCAGCATGAGAGCGGTTGGATACGCGGCGTCGCCTCCCGACAGATCGGTCGAGCATCTCGCCGATCTCGACCTCGAACGTCCGGCGCCGACGGGACGGGACATCCTGGTCCGGGTGGTAGCGGTCTCGGTCAACCCGGTGGACACCAAGCAGCGCGGCCCCGTGGCGGACGAGCGGCGCCTGCCGCGCGTGCTCGGCTTCGACGCGGCGGGCGTGGTCGAGGCGGTCGGCGAGGACGCGACGCTGTTCCGCCCCGGCGACGCGGTGTTCTATGCCGGCGCGGTGGATCGCCAGGGCTCCAACCAGGAATTCCAGCTGGTGGACGAACGGATCGTCGCGCGGAAACCTTCGAGCCTCGACTTCGCGGATGCCGCCGCGCTGCCGCTCACCGCGATCACCGCCTGGGAGACCCTGTTCGACCGGTTCCGCATCCAGCCCGATCTCAGCGAGAAGGGCACGCTTCTCGTGATCGGCGCCGCGGGCGGGGTCGGTTCGGTCGCGACGCAGATCGCCCGCGAACTGACAGGCCTCACCGTCGTCGGCACCGCCTCGCGCGAGGAGAGCCGCGCCTTTGCCCTCGATCACGGCTGCCACCACGTGATCGACCATTCGCAGGCGATGGCACCGCAGATCGAGGCGCTGGGGGTCGGGCCGGTGGACTACGTGTTCGGCGTCACGCAGACGCCGCACCACATGGCCGATATCGGCCAGCTCATCCGCCCGTTCGGCCACCTCTGCGTGATCGACAGCGCGGAGATGGACCTCGCGCCCATCCGCTTCAAATCGGTGTCGCTGCATTTCGAGTACATGTTCACGCGCCCCGTCTTCCAGACGGCGGACATGATCGAGCAGCACCGGCTGCTGGCCGAGATCTCGCGCCTCGTCGACGCCGGGCGCATCCGCTCGACCCGCACGCGCACGCTCGCCCCGATCTCGGCCGCGACGCTGCGCGAGGCGCACCGCCTGTCGGAGACGGGGCGCACGCTCGGCAAGACCGTGATCGCCGGCTGGCCGGCGGAAGGAGGGATGTAGGACATGGGACTTCTATCCGGCCTGCTGGGCCTTGCCAGCGACCTCGACACCGGAGCGCTCGCCCGCGAACTTGAGCCCGTGCTGGTCCCCAATGAGACAATCGAAGTCGCCTTCCAGATCGTGCGCGACCAGATGGTCTTCACCGACCGGCGCGTGATTCTCATCGACAAGCAGGGGATGACGGGGCGCAAGCGCGCCTATCACTCGATCCCCTACCGCGCGATCACCATGTTCTCAGTGGAAACGGCCGGCTCCTTCGACGCCGATGCCGAGTTGCGGATCTGGGTCTCCGGCCAACCGCAGCCCTTCCTGCAGAATCTCGCCCGCGGCACCAACCTCGCCGGGATCCAGAAGGCGCTGGCCTTAGGCGTTCTCGGCCGCGGGTGAGCGGCTTGTGAATGGCGCCGAGAATTGACGAGCCGGGCATTGAGGCGCCCGTCCGGCCGAGCTACCAAGCCCCGATGGAATGCCCCCTCCCCGCCCCGTGCAGATTTTCGTCACATTTGGTGGATCGTCCGGCCGCGTTTATAGTTAACGCGACATGAAGACGATCGCCGCCGATGTCCGACTTGCCGAAGCCGCCGATGCCGGCGCGCTGTCGTGCGTTCATGCCGCATCCTGGATGGCGGCGTACCGTGGGCTGGTTCCTCACCGGGCCTTGTCGGCCATGGTGGAGCGGCGCGGGCCGGACTGGTGGTCGCGCGCCATCGCCAACCGCGCCACGATCCTGGTCATGGAATATGGCGGCGAGGTCGTCGGCTACGCCACCGTCGGGCGCAACCGCACGCGGGGCCTCAGCGTCGACGGCGAGGTCTACGAGCTCTACCTGCGGCCCGAGTTCCAGGGGGTCGGCTTCGGCCGCCGCCTGTTCGACGCCTGCCGCACGCTCCTGCGCGCCCGCGGGCTTTCAGGCGTCGCGGTCTGGTCGCTCGCCGACAACGAGAACGCGGTGCGCTTCTACGAGGCGGCGGGCGGGGCCGATGTGGCCACCGGCTCGGAGACCTTCGAGGGCAAGACCCTGCACAAGGTCGCCTACTGCTTCATGTGAGGCCCGTCGCGGGAGGGCATTCACCCTTCCGTGCGCCGTCGATTGCCACCTGCCCGGCGATTGGATAGGAACCGCCGAGTTCAACTCGGAGATTTCCATGCGCATCGACGCCATCGCTCGCGGCAAGAACCCGCCCGAGGACATCAACGTCATCATCGAGGTGCCGGTCGGCGGACACCCGATCAAGTACGAGATGGACAAGGAGTCCGGCGCGCTCTTCGTCGACCGCTTCCTCTACACGCCGATGACCTATCCCGGAAACTACGGCTTCGTGCCGCATACGCTTTCGGACGACGGCGACCCGATCGACGTGCTCGTGTGCTCGACGCGCCCGCTCTTCCCCGGCTGCGTGATCAACTGCCGGCCGATCGGCGTCCTCAAGATGGAGGACAACAAGGGCCTGGACGAGAAGGTGATCGCGGTCCCCTCGCCCGAGCTGACTCAGCGCTACGTCAAGGTGACGGAATACACCGACCTGCCGGAGATCACGCTCAAGCAGATCGAGCACTTCTTCGAGCACTACAAGGATCTGGAGCCCGGCAAGTGGGTCAAGATCGGCGGCTGGGCCGGCGCGGCCGAGGCGCAGCAGATGATCCGCGAGGCGGTCGAGCGCTACGACAACGCCAAGGAATCGGAAAAGAACAAGACGCCGGTCGGCCAGGAAAACGCCTGAGTCTTTCCGCGGCCGGATCGATACGAGGGGGCCTCCATGGCCCCCTTTCTCGTTGCAGGGTTCAGCGGACGCTCGCCGCCAGTTCCTTGGTCGGCCAGCATGTGGCGGGCTGGCCCGCCTTTTCCTGCCAGCCGCCGATCGAGCGGCGCGTCTTGAAGCCGGCGAGACCGTCCGGGTTGCCGACGTCGTAGCCGCGCGCGACGAGCCGGTCCTGAAGACGGGCGACGTCGCCGCGGGTGAGGCCCGAGACCTTGCGCCAGTCGCCGGAGAACGGCCCGGCCCCGCCCATCCGGTCGGCCAGATGGCCGATGTAGAGGGCGTAGAGATCGGAGTTGTTGTACTCCTTGATGACATAGAAATTCGGGGTCGCGATGAAGGCCGGGCCGAAGCGGCCGGCGGGCATCAGGAGATGGCCGGTGGCGCGCATCTCGCCGGCCGGGAAGGCGCGGCCCGAGACGCGGGTGACGCCGGCCTTGGCGAAGTCGGCGATCGGGCGCCCCTGGTCCGGCCCTTCCAGCGTGCAGGAGACCGTCATCGGGACGCTCGCCTCGAAGCCCCAGTCGCGGCCGGGCTGCCACCCGGACTGGCGAAGATAGTTGGCGATGGAGGCCAAGGTATCCGGCACCGAGTTCCAGATGTCGCGACGGCCATCGCCGTCGAAATCGACCGCAAGCTTGCGGAACTTCGTCGGCATGAACTGCGGCTGTCCGAGCGCCCCGGCCCAGGAGGACTTCATCTGCGCCGCCGTCAGGTCGCCGTCCTCGACGATCTGGAGGGCCGCGATCAGCTCGGCGCGGAACATCTCCTTGCGCCGCGCGAGATAGGCCTTGGTGCCCAGCACCTCGAAGGCGTCGTGCGGGATCTTCGCCGAGCCATAGCCCGACTCGCGCCCCCAGACGGCGACGACGATCGGGCCGGGGACGCCGTAGCGCTGCTCGATGCGCTGGATGACCGCCGCGTGGCGCTGAAGCATGGCGCGGCCGCGCGCGGCGGTCGCGGCCATCTTGGCCTCGTCGAAATAGGCGGTGGGGCTCTGGAACTCGGCCTGCCGGTTGATCTCCTCGACCTTGGCCTTATCGCCGGGAAGCTGGAGGTCGGGCAGCTTGGTGTTGGCCTTCACGCCGTCGAAGGCGGTCTCGAAGGTGCGGCGGGAGACGCCGGCAGCACGAGCTTCCGGCCAGATGTCGTTCTGCAGGAAGGCGCGGAAGCCGGCCTGCACGTCCTGCGCCTGCGCCAGTCCGCTGCCGGCCAGAAGGGCGGCCAGCGCCCAAGCGATTCTCTTCATGTGTCCCAACCCCGGCATGCCTCGTCCTGCCGGAAGGCTAATGAGAGGAGCTTGTGTCGGGCTCGCGGCGGGGAACGGTCAGATCTTCGTGCGCGAGCGCATGGCCGCCGAGAGCGTGCCTTCGTCGAGATAGTCGAGCTCGCCGCCGACCGGCACGCCGTGGGCAAGCCGCGTCACCGAGACGTCGAGGTCGGCGAGCTGGTCGATGATGTAGTGGGCGGTGGTCTGGCCCTCGACGGTGGCGTTCACCGCGATCACCAGCTCCTTGATCGTCCCTTCCGCGACGCGCTCGACGAGGCGCCGGATGGTGAGGTCGTCGGGGCCGACCCCCTCCAGCGGCGAGAGGACGCCGCCGAGCACATGGTAGGCGGCGTTCAGCGCCTTGGCGCGCTCCAGCGCCCAAAGGTCCGATACGTCCTCCACCACGATCACGGTGGTCTGGTCGCGCGCGGGGTCGCAGCAGATGGTGCAGGGGTCGCGCGTGTCGATGTTGCCGCAATTGGAGCAGACGCGCACCTTCTCGGCGGCCTCGGCCATGGCGTCGCCGAGAGGGCGCAGGATCTGCTCGCGGCGCTTCACGAGATGCAGCGCCGCCCGCCGCGCCGAGCGGGGCCCGAGGCCAGGCAGCTTCGACAGGAGCTGGATCAGCCGCTCGATCTCGGGGCCGGCGATGGTCTTGGACATGGAGAGCGCGGCCTCGGAAGAGCGCAAGCCGGACGCGGGGCGCCCGGCCCGGAACGATGCGAAAGGACTAGAACGGCAGCTTCATGCCCGGCGGCAGCGGCAAGCCGGCGGTCAGCGCCTGGGTCTTCTCCTGGATGACGGTGTCGAGCTTGCGCTTGGCGTCGGCATGGGCGGCGACGAGAAGGTCCTCGAGAATGTCCTTCTCGTCGGGCTTGAGAAGCGAGGGATCGAGCTCGACCGACACCAGCTCGCCGGTGCCCTTCAGCGTCACGGACACGACGCCGCCGCCGGCCTGGCCCGAGGCCGTGGTCTCGGCGATCTCGGCCTGCAACCCTTGCATCTTCTCCTGCATGGCCTTGGCCTGCTTCATCATGCCCATGAGATCCTTCATGCGCGCTCTTCCCTGTTGGTTGCGTTCAGTCGTCTTCGGGGTCTGCGTCGGTGTCGAAGGCGACACCCTCCCCCATGTCGTCATCGTCGGCCCCGAAACCAAGGTCCGATGGGTCGATGTCGATGCGCTCGGGCAGACCGTCGTCCTCGGCAAGCGGCGAAGCGTCGTCTTCGACCTCTTCGACCTCCGGCTCGCCGCGCAGGCGCACCTCCCGCACCTTGGCACCCGGCAAGGCCGCTAGGATCGCGGCGACCTCCGGGTCGGCCTCGGCCTCGGCGATCAGGCGCGCGCGGCGTGCGGCGTCCTCTTCCTCCAGCGTCTGCCCGCCGCCCTTTCCGGCGACGGTGACGACCCAGCGCATGCCGGTCCAGTCAAAGAGCTTCTTGGTCAGCTCGCCCGACAGGGTGACGGGGGCGCCGTCGGCAAGCTGGATTTCCAGGCGGCCGGGCTCGATGCGCACGAGGCGCAGGTAACGTCGGATCCACGCCTTCATGCGCGAATCTCGTCGCTCCCCAGCGAGCTTCTCCAGGTCGCGCAAGGAGGACGGGAGGCTGGCGGGATCGACCACCACGGCGGGCGCGGCGACGGGCGACAGGGCCTGCGGCGCGGAAGCGACCATGCGGGCGGCCAGCGTCGGCCCGCTTGCGCGCATCTGCGGCGTCGGCGGCGGGCTCGACGGCGCCATGGCCGGAGGGGCGGAATAGGCGCTCGGGGCCTCGGCACGGGGAGCGCCCTGCCCGTTCGACGGGGTGGAGGGAGCTGGCGTGGGCAGGCCGCCTCCTTCGCGCAGGAGGCGCGCGATGTCTTCGGGCGAGGGCAGCGTCGTCGCATAGGCGATTCGGATCAGGGCCATTTCGGCGGCTTGGCGCGGCGCGCTGGCCGCGCGCGTCTCCTCGATCGCCTTGAGGAGCATCTGCCAGACTTCCGACAGCGTCTTCACCGACAGGCGCTCGGCGAAATCGCGGCCGCGCTCGACCTCCACCGGCGAGAGCGAGGCGTCGCCGGCCGTTTCGGGGACGAAACGAAGCGAGGTCACGAGATGGGTGAAATCGGCGAGATCGGTGAGGACCACAAGCGGATCGGCGCCGAAATCGTATTGCCCGGCGAACTCGCGCAACGCCCCCGACCCGTCGCCCCGCATCAGGAGCTCGAAAAGGGTGACGATGCGCGCCCGGTCGGCGAGGCCCAGCATGTCGCGCACGGTGCCCGCCTCGACATGGCCCGCGCCGTGCGCGATCGCCTGGTCGGTGAGTGACAGCGCGTCGCGCACCGAACCTTCGGAGGCGCGCGCGAGGAGGCGCAGGGCGTCGTCGTCGGCCTGCACGCTCTCGGCATCGAGCACCCGGCGCAGGTGCGCGATCATGGTGGCGGGCTCGACGCGGCGCAGGTCGAAGCGCTGGCAGCGCGACAGGACGGTGATGGGAACCTTGCGGATCTCGGTGGTCGCGAACACGAACTTCACGTGCTCGGGCGGCTCCTCCAGCGTCTTCAGCAGGCCGTTGAAGGCCTGCGTCGACAGCATGTGGACCTCGTCGATGATATAGACCTTGTAGCGCGCCGACACCGGTCGGTAGCGCACCTGCGCGATGATCTCGCGGATGTCGTCAATGCCGGTATGCGAGGCGGCATCCATCTCGACGACGTCGACGTGCCGGCCCTCCATGATCGCCTGATCGTGGATGCCGGGCTCGATCATGTGGATCGTCGGCTGATGGATGGTCGCGGTCTCGTAGTTCAGGGCGCGGGCGAGGATGCGTGCGGTCGTGGTCTTGCCGACGCCGCGCACGCCCGTCAGCATCCAGGCCTGCGCGATGCGGCCCGCCTCGAAGGCGTTGGTGAGCGTGCGCACCATCGGCTCCTGGCCGATCAGGTCGTCGAAGGAGCGGGGACGATACTTGCGCGCCAGGACGCGGTAGGGCGTCGCGGCGGTCGGGGGACTGGTATCCTCGGCCATCGGCTCCATTCGACTGTGGGGCTCCGCCGGCCGGGAAGCCGGGCGATGCCGGCGCGACCCTACGCGGCTTTTCGCAAGATGCAATCGGCGGGCGGTCGCAGGCGCGACGAGTCGGGCAATCGGCGACGGATCGGGAGGAAGGCCGCATCTCGCGGTCCAGGCCGCCTTCGCCTATGAAGGCGAATCAGCCGAGTGCCGGATGCCGGACGAAAGGGTGGGAGGCTGGCACGATGACCCGTGCCGGATTCGTTGGGGCTGCTTCCTTCCGGACCTGACCCGGTTGGCGAGCGGCTCGTCCACCACCAACCTCCCGGCTTCCATATCGTGGAGAACGCATCGAAATGCAAGCAGAACCCCTCGCCTTCTCGCTGGATCCGCGCCTGGAAGCGGACACGCGGTTCCTCGCCGACCTGCCGCTCTGCCGCCTCCTCATGATGCGCGACGCCCGCTGGCCCTGGCTCATCCTGGTGCCGCGCCGGGCAGGGATCGTGGAGCTGTTCGACCTCGACCCCGCCGACCGGCGGACATTGATCGAGGAGGCGAACATGGTGTCGCAGGCGCTAGCCCTGGCGACCGCGCCTGAGAAAATCAACCTCGGCGCCCTCGGCAACATGGTGCGGCAGTTCCATCTCCATGTGATCGCGCGCTCGGAAGGCGACCCGAACTGGCCGAAGCCCGTCTGGGGCTTCGAGACCGCCGTTCCCTACGCTCCCGGCGCCGACGAGCCGCTGATCCGCTCCATCCTGGAAGGCCTTGCATGAATTCCGCCGCCCCCATCCGCCTCGGCTTTTCCGCCAACACGCTGCGGCGCGACGGCGAGTTGCGCACCGACGCCTCGCTGGCGGAGGCGCTCAGCCATCCGAAGGCGCGGGTCTACCTATCGGCCGGCGGTCCCTGGCTCTGCCGGGGCGGGGATGCGCCCGATCCGAGCTTCACGGTGACGGAAGCCTCAGCACTCCTTGCGGGCGCACCGATCGAACTGCTGCTCGGCCATGACGCGGCGGGGGCGCCTCGGCTCGCCGCGGCGATCGATCTGCCCGAGCCGCCCGAAGGCATCGTCCCGTGGGATCTGCGCACGCTCGGGATGCGCGAGATCCTGGCACCCGACCTCGAAGGCGAACTCGCGCAAGCCGCTCATCTCCTCAACTGGCACGCCGGCGCCCGGTTCTGCGGACGCTGCGGCGCGCCAACCCTGTCCGAAGCCGCCGGCTTCCGCCGCCGCTGCACAGCCTGCGGGCACCTCGTGTTTCCCCGCACCGATCCGGTGTCGATCATGCTGGTACACGACGGCGAAGGGCGTTGCGTGCTCGGCCGCCAGCCCCATTTCGCCGTCGGCATGTGGTCGTGCCTCGCCGGATTCGTCGAGGCCGGCGAGACCCTGGAAGACGCCGTGCGCCGGGAAACGCTGGAAGAGGCCGGGCTCGTGGTGGATGAGGTGCGCTATCACTCCTCCCAGCCCTGGCCGTTTCCGGGCTCGCTGATGATCGGCTGCATCGCTCGGGCGAGACACGCGCCGATCACCTTCGACGCTGCCGAGCTGGAAGCCTGCCGCTGGTTCGACCGGACGGAGGTGCAGGCCCTTCTGGAAAACCGCCATCCGGACGGCCTGACGGCACCGGCGCGCTTTGCCATAGCGCACCACCTTCTGGCCGCCTTCGCAGGAGGCAGGGAGTGAGCATCAAAAAGGCATTAAGATGAGGTGAACGCCGAAATGGCTGAGTTATGCGCGCGATGCACAACAGACGTGCTAAAGCTGCTCTCCTTTTAGGCATCCGGGAAGCGTATATCGGGGTCAACGAATTCTGATCCATCCGAGGCTTCCATGCTGAACTCCATCGCCAAGCGCCTTCAGTCCTACCGCTCGCACCGCCGCACCGTCATCGAACTCAACAGCATGGATGACCGCATGCTGAGCGACATCGGCGTGATGCGCGGCGACATCGACCGCATGGTGCGCGTCGGCCGCTAAGCCGCCGCTTCACCGCCCGAACGAAAAAAGCCCCGCTCGCGCGGGGCTTTTTTGTTGGTGTCGAGAAACCGGCCGTCCCCTCAGTCCGGGGCGTTCGGGTGGGCTGGACGATCGGGCGAAGCCGGGTAGACGCCCATGATCGAGACGCGCTTGGAGAAGAAGCGGAGCTCGTCCAGCGCCCGCGCCACGCCGGGATCGTTGGGGTGTCCCTCGATGTCGGCGAAGAACTGCGTCGCCACGAACTTGCCCTCGAGCTGGTAGCTTTCGAGCTTGGTCATGTTGATGCCGTTGGTGGCGAAGCCTCCGAGCGCCTTATAGAGCGCCGCCGGCAGATTGCGCACCTCGAAGACGAAGGTCGTCACCACCAGCTCTTCGGAGCGCGGCGTCCAGAGCTCCTGCGCCCGGCCGGGGCGCGACAGCACCACGAAGCGGGTCGTGTTGTGCTCGGCGTCCTCGACGTTCTCGGCCAGGATGTCGAGCCCGTAGAGTTCGGCGGCGAGGCGGGGCGCGAGGGCCGCGACGTGGCGGTCCGGCATCTGCGAGATGATCCGGGCGGCGCCCGCCGTGTCGCCGGAGATGACCGGCTTCCATCCGTTGCGGCGCAGGATGCCGCGGCACTGGCCGAGGGCATGGATGTGGCTGTGCACCTCGCGGATGTCGGAAAGGCCGGTGCCGGGCTTGGCCATGAGCTGGAAGCGGATTGGCAGGAAGAACTCGCCCACGATCTGGAGGCCCGAGACCGGCAGGAGATGGTGGATGTCGGCGACGCGCCCGGCGATCGTGTTCTCGATCGGGATCATGGCGAGGTCCGCCTCGCCGCGCGTCACCGCCGCCAGCGCGTCCTCGAAGGTCGGGCAGGGCAACGGCTCCAGATCGGGATACATGGTCCGGCAGGCGGTGTCGGAATTGGCGCCGGGCTCACCCTGGAAGGAAATCCGGCCCGAGCGCGTGGCGGGCTCGTAGAAGCGGCGCGCTTCTTCCAGCTGGTGGGGCATGTCGACGCCGAGCGGTACGGCGTCCACGATCTCGGCGTCGATGCGCAGGCCCCCCTCCAGCGCGCGGAGCTGCTCCAGCTTCTCGCGCGTCTCCAGCGGCGAAGGCGACAGCTCCACGAAGCGCGCCAGGGCGGCGCGGCGATAGGCGTAGATGCCGACATGGTGATAGAGCGGCCCCTCCCCCGTCGGCGCCGTGGCACGGGTGAAGTAGAGCGCGTTCAGCCGGTTCTCGGCGATCGGCGTGCCGATCACCTTGACGACGCTCGGATCGTCCCGGTCTTGCTGGTTGGCGATCTCCACCGCCACGGTGGCGATGTCGCAGGCGGGGTCGGCGAAGGGGCGCAGGACGGCGCGGATCGTTTCCGGCTCGATGGTCGGCAGGTCGCCCTGCAGATTGATGACCGTCTCCACCTCGCCCGCCGGATCGAGGCTCTGCAGCGCCTCGAAGATACGGTCGGAGCCGGACTGGTGGTGTTTGCCCGTTATCACCGCCTCGAAGCCCGCAGCGGTCACCACGTCGTGGATCGAGGTGTCGTCGGTCGCGACGACCACACGGCCGATCTGCGCATCGCGCGCCCTCTCGGCCACGCGCACGATCATCGGACGCCCGCCGATATCGGCCAGCGGCTTGGAGGGAAGACGGGTGGCGGCGAGCCGGGACGGAATGAGGATCAGGGTAGACATGGATGGTAGCTCTGGTTCGGCCGCAGGAAATTTAGGCGAAGCTGTGACAGGACGGCGCTTGATCGATTCCGATCGGAATGTCAGAACGCTTCCAATTGACGGGCAGAGCAGGGGCCGCCGGTGCCGGCGGGCCGCGATTCCGTCCAAGCAACGTCGAAAGCGCGTGTCGTCGGCCCCTGATGCCGGCTGCAGAGGGAGCCGCCCTTTATCATGAATTCGTTCGAGGCCAACAAGATCTTCGGCGCCCTGCTCGGCGTCGTGTTCGTTCTGTTCGGCGGCAGCCTACTGGCCGAAGGCATTTTCCATTCCGAGGTGCCGGAGACCCCGGGCTTCGCGATCGCCGTGCCCGACGCGCCGGCCGGCGGGGGCGCCGCGCCCGCCGCCAACGAGGTGACCCCGGTCGGCCAGCTCATGCAGACCGCCAATGCCGAGGCGGGTGCCAACATCTTCAAGCGCTGCCAAGCCTGCCATTCGGGCGAGAAGGGCGGCCCCAACAAGGTCGGCCCCGATCTCTGGGACATCGTGAACCGCCCGATCGCCTCGCACGAGGGCTTCAGCTATTCGGCCGCCATGACCGAATTCTCTGAAGGAAAGACCGTGGTCTGGGACTGGGATCACCTGAACCACTTCCTGCACGGCCCCAAGCAGTACATCCAGGGCACGGCCATGGGCTTCGCCGGCATCGCGCGCGACCAGGAGCGTGCCGATCTTCTCGCCTATCTCGGCACGCTCTCGGACAACCCGCCCCCGCTGCCGGCTCCCGATGCCGGCGCGCCGGCCGGCGGCGAAGCGGCGGCAGAGGGTGCGGCTCCGGCCGAAGGCGCTGCGGCTCCGGCCGAAGGCGCGGCCGCACCGGCTGGCGATGCGGCGGCTCCGGCCGTGACGGCGCCGAGCGCCACCACGAATTCCAACGCCCTGCCGGGCGACGCCGTGAGCCAGCCTCAGGGCGCGGGCACGACGGACCAGACCACGGGCGCCGCTCCGACCGCGCCGCCCTCGGGCACCGTTCCGGCCACGGGCGACAACGCCACCAGCGCGCCGGCCGGCGCTCCGGTGCCGCCGACCGAGCCGGGCCAGGCGGCCCCCTCGCAGCCCGGCACTCAGGCTCCACAGCAGACCCCGGCCCCCGCCACGCCGGAAGCGACTCCGCCGGCGGCACCCGCCGCTCCGGCTCCGGCGGAACCCGCTCCGGCAGCACCTGCGGCTCCCGCCCCGGCGGCGCCCGCGGTCCCGGCTCCGGCCGCGCCGGCCCAGTAAGGTCGCCTCCGCGATCGCGAGACATCGGGAAAGCCGGGCCGGGAGGTCCGGCTTTCTTCGTTTCACGCTATCGTTCCCGCTTCCTCGCGGGTGGACACCGGCCCGTCGAATCTTACACTTTCGTCACTTCGGCCCTTCGCCCGAGGAAGGCCACAAAGCTCGGGCGGGGTTCGGCATCGGGCTCGCCCCACCGTCCTGCCAGATGGAGATCGATTTGCCGCCAGTCTCGCGCGCCCTGTCCGCCCTGACCGCTCTCCTCGCCCTCGCCGGCGCCCCCGCCTTCGCGCAGGGCACGCCGGCGCCGGCCACTGCCAGCGCTCCGGCGCAGGAAGCGGGCGAATGGCGCACATGGTCGTCGCTGATCCGCCCGTCGAAATACGGCAACGACTTCCGGCACTACGACTACGTGAATCCAGACGCGCCCAAGGGCGGTCGCCTCAACCTCCAGGCGGCCGGCACGTTCGACAGCTTCAACCCGTTCCCCGTGCGCGGCACGCCGGCGGCCGGCTTCCTCGCGTTCGGCGGCGGCATCGCCTACGACACGCTGATGGACCAGGCGCCCGACGAGCCGGGGGTCAGTCATGGCCTGATCGCCGAAGCGATGCGCTATCCCGCCGACTTCTCGTCCGTCACGTTCCGGCTCGATCCGGACGCCAAATTCCACGACGGCCAGCCCATCACGGCCGAGGACGTGATCTGGACCTTCCAAACGGTGACGCGCCTGTCGCCGCTCTACGCCAACTACTACCACAACGTGACGAGCGCGGAGGCCACCGGCGAACGCGAGGTCACCTTCCGTTTCAACCAGACTGGAAATCGCGAGCTGCCCAACATCATGGGCGACCTCGTGGTCCTGCCCAAGCACTTCTGGGAAGGCACGGACGCGCAAGGACGAAAGCGCGACATCGACAACCCGACGCTGGAGATCCCCGTCGGATCCGGCCCCTACCGCGTGAAGGCCTATCAGCCCGGCTCCACCGTCACCTGGGAGCGCGTGCCGGACTACTGGGCGGCGAACAAAGGCCCCCGCGTCGGCCGCTACAATTACGACGAGATCCGCTACACCTATTTCCGCGACCAGAGCGCCGGCTGGGAAGCCTTCAAGCGCGGCGGCTTCTCCGACTATCGGTCCGAAAACAGCGCCGGCCGCTGGGCGCAGGGCTACGACTTCCCCGCCTTCCGCGATGGGCGCGTGAAGAAGGAAGCGATCCCCTCCGAAAGCGGCGAGCCGATGCAGGGCTTCGTGCTCAACACACGGCGCGACAAGTTCGCCGACCCGCGCACGCGCCGGGCGCTGACGCTGGCCTACAATTTCGAGGAGATGAACCGCTCGCTCTTCTACGGCCAGTACGCACGCACCACGAGCTATTTCCAGGGCACCGAACTCGCCTCCTCCGGCCTGCCGAGCGAGGCCGAACTGAAGATCCTGGAGCCCTTGCGCGACCAGATCCCGCCCGAGGTCTTCACGACGCCCTTCACCCTGCCGGACTACAGCCAGCCCAACGCGGAGCGCACCTATCTGCGCGAAGCCTTCGAGCTTCTGACGCAGGCCGGCTGGAAGCGCCAGGGCACCCAGCTCGTCAACGCGCGCGGCGAGCCGTTCCGCATCGAGTTCCTTGCCGCCGACCCGTCGTCCAGCCGCGTGATCGACCCCTATGCCAACCAGCTGAAGCGGCTCGGCATCGAGACCTCGACGCGCATCGTCGACGCCTCGCAGTACCAGGCTCTGACGGACAATTTCGAATACGACATCGTGACGGACCTGATGCTCCAATCGCTCTCGCCCGGCAACGAGCAGCGAGACTTCTGGTCCAGCGCCGCCGCAAGCCAGCCCGGCAGCCGCAACTCGCCGGGCATCCGCAACCCGGCCGTCGACGCGATCATCGAGAAGATCATCTACGCGCCGGACCGCGAGAGCCTCGTCGCCGCCACGCACGCGCTCGACCGGGTGCTCCTGTGGAACTTCTACATCGTGCCGCAGTACCACAACCCGAACATCTGGCTAGCCTGGTGGGACAAGTTCGGCATGCCGGAGAAGCGCCCGGCCTATGCCGGCATCGACCCGTTCTCCTGGTGGGTGAAGGGCGAGGTGCCAGTGAACACGCCGGCCGACCAGGCGGCCGCGGCGGAGCCCGACCCGGCGGCGGCCCCCGCCATCCCGCCCGCCAAGCCTTGAGGGCGCGATGACCGAAAGCTTCATCCGCATCAGCCGACGCCACTTCGGCAAGCTCGCGCTCGGCGCTGCGGCGTCAGTCGCCCTGCCCCGCCTGTCCTTCGCCGATAATCCGGCGGATAAGCCGCTCCACGGCATCTCCGCCTTCGGCGACCTGAAATACCCGGCGGACTATAAGTATTTCGACTATGCGACCCTCGACGCGCCGCAGGGCGGGCGCTTCACCTTCACCGTGCCGTCCTGGTACTTCAACCAGGCGCCCGACACGTTCGACACGTTCAACACGCTGATCCTTCAGGGCAATGCGCCGCCGCGCATGGAGATGCTCTACGAAGGGCTGATGCTCTCGACCCTCGACGAGCCCGATGCGCTCTACGGCCTGCTGGCCGAGACCGTCTCCGTCTCGGCCGACGGCAACCGCTTCACCTTCAAGCTGCGCCCCGAAGCCCGCTTTTCGACCGGCGCGCCGGTGACCGCCGCCGACGTCGTCTTCTCCTACGACAAGCTGAAGACCGAGGGGCATCCCTCGATGGCCATTCAGCTCGTCGAGGTGGTGGAGGTCGTCGCCGAGGACGAGCGCACGGTGCGCATCGTCTTCTCGGGCCGGCAGACCGTGCCTACGGCGCTCGCCACCCTGTCGATGCCGATCGTGCCGGCCGCCTTCTTCGCCGACCGCCCCTTCACGCAAGGGGGCTTCGACGTGATTCCGGGCTCGGGGGCCTGGACCGTCGGGCGCTATGTCGGCGGGCGCTTCATCGAATACGAGAAGCGCGCGGACTATTGGGGTCGTGACATGCCCTTCGCCCGCGGCCTCGGCCATTTCCAGACGATCCGCGTCGAGTGCTTCCGCGACAGGCAAGCCTCGCTTGAGGCCTTCAAGAAGGGCGACGTGACCTATCGCGAGGAGTTCACGACACGCGCCTGGGCCAGCGAATACAATTTTCCGGCGGTGCAGGACGGGCGCGTGAAGCGCGGGACCCTGCCGGAGGAGAAGTGGCCGAACTTCCAGTGCTGGGCGCTGAACCAGCGCCGGCCACAATTCGCGGACGCGCGCGTGCGGCGGGCGATCAACCTGTGCTTCGACTTCGAGTGGACCAACGCCAACCTCCTGTTCGGGCTGCGCGAGCATTCGCAGTCGCCCTTCGAGCTGTCGGACTATGTCGCCACGGGCACGCCGAGCCCGGAGGAACTGGCGGTGATGGAGCCGCTGCGCGCCGATCTGCCGCCCGAGGCCTTCGGCGAGGTCTGGACCCAGCCGGTGACGGACGGCTCGGGCCGCGACCGCGCGATCCTGCGGCAGGCGTCGGAGCTCTTTGCGGCGGCGGGCTGGGTGCGCAAGGGTTCGGCTCTCGTCAACGAGGCCGGCCAGCCCTTCCGCCTGGAATACATGCTGAACGATCCCGAACAGGGCCGCGTCTACGGCAAGATGGTCGAGAACATGAAGCTTCTCGGCGTCGATGCTTCCATGCGCGTGGTGGACGCCGCGCAGTACCAGGATCGCCTCGGCTGCTTCGACTTCGACATGATCCTCTGCCGTTTCGGGCTGAACGGCACGCCGACACGCGAGGGGTTCTCGCTCTTCTTCGGCTCGGACTCGCGCGACCGCCAGGGTTCCTACAACTATCCCGGCATGGCGAGCCCCGCCGTGGACGCCCTCCTCGCCCGCATCGGCGAGGCGAAGAGCCGCGACGAGTTGACGCTTCTGATGCGCGTCCTCGACCGGGTGCTGCGCTGGCGGCTCGACTGGATCCCCAACATCCACGCCAAGGGCCACAATGTCGCCTGGTGGGACATGTTCGGCATGGCGCCCACCAAGCCCGATTACGGCTTCCCGGTGGAACAGCTCTGGTGGTACGACGAATCCAAGGCCAAGGCGGCCGGCCGGGCTTGATCCGGCCGAGGCCTCGGGCTTTGACGCAACGGGACCGGTGAATGGCAGCCTACATCCTCCGACGCCTTCTCCTGATGATCCCGACCCTGCTCGGCATCATGCTCGTGTCCTTCGTCGTCATCCAGTTCGCGCCGGGCGGCCCGGTGGAGCAGGTCATCGCCGGTCTCCAAGGCCAGGGTGGCGGCGCCGCCGACCGCCTCGGGGGCGGGGGTGGCGACATGGCCGCACAGAGCGGCGAGACGTCGGGCTATCGCGGCGCGCAGGGGCTGGACCCCGAGTTCATCAAGCGGCTGGAGGAGCAGTTCGGCTTCGACAAGCCGGCCTGGCAGCGCTTCGGCGAGATGATCTGGAACTACGCCCGCTTCGACTTCGGCACGAGCTTCTTCTCCAACGCCACCGTGGTCGATCTCATCATCCAGAAGCTGCCCGTCTCGATCTCGCTCGGCCTCTGGATCACGCTCCTGTCCTACGCGATCTCGATTCCGCTCGGAATCCGCAAGGCGCTGCACGAGGGCTCGCGCTTCGATACCTGGACCAGCGCGGTCATCATCGTCGCCTATGCCATCCCGGGCTTCCTGTTCGCGGTTCTCCTGATCGTGCTCTTTGCCGGAGGCTCGTTCTTCGACTGGTTCCCGCTGCGGGGCCTCACCTCCGACAACTGGGCGCAACTCTCCTGGCCCGAGCGGATCGTCGACTATTTCTGGCACCTGACGCTGCCGCTCATCGCGCTGTCGCTTTCGGCCTTCGCCACGACGACGCTCCTGACCAAGAACTCCTTCCTCGACGAGATCCGCAAGCAGTACGTGACCACCGCCCGCGCCAAGGGCCTGACGGAGCGGCGCGTCCTCTACGGCCACGTCTTCCGCAATGCGATGCTGATCATCGTCGCGGGCTTTCCGGGCGCCTTCATCTCGGCCTTCTTCGCCGGCTCGCTCCTGATCGAGACCATCTTCTCGCTGGACGGGCTGGGGCTCCTCTCCTTCGAGAGCATCTACAAGCGGGACTATCCGGTGGTCTTCGCCACGCTCTACATCTTCTCCCTGATCGGGCTCCTGACGACGCTGATCTCCGACCTCACCTACACCTGGATCGATCCGCGCATCGATTTCGAGCGGCGGGAGGTCTGAGCATGGCCAGGAAAAGTGCGAAGCGGTTTTCCGTCCGGCCCATGCGGCGGGAGGTCTGATCCGATGACCGACACCGTCGAGGATCGCAACGCCAAGGATCGCCCGCCCGAGCCCGCGACGCTGCGCGAGGCGCAAGGGGGCGCGAGCGGTGTGGTGCAGAACGCGCCGCCGGTGGTGGCGATGGAGCGCCCGCCCCGCCTGTCGCCGCTCAACCAGCGCCGCTGGCAGAACTTCAAGGCCAACCGGCGCGGCTGGTGGTCGCTCTGGATCTTTTCGATCCTATTCGTCGTGACGCTGTTCGCCGAGTTCGTGGCCAACGACAAGCCGATCCTGATCTCCTACAAGAACGAATATTACACGCCGATCTTCACCGACTACCCGGAAGAGGTCTTCGGCGGGTTCCTGCCGGTCACCAACTACCGCGACCCGTTCATCCAGGACGAGATCGCGGCCAACGGCTGGATGGTCTGGCCGCCGATCCGCTATTCCTACCAGAGCGTCAACAACGAAATTCCGACGCCGGCCCCCGCCCCGCCCTCCTGGACCTTTTCCAAGGAGGAGCGCTGCGCGCGCTATCCGCTGGGCGTCGAGGACCCCAACTGCGTCGTCGGCAACTGGAACTGGCTCGGCACCGACGACCAGGCGCGCGACGTGCTGGCGCGGCTCATCTACGGCTTCCGCATCTCCGTCTTGTTCGGCCTGATCCTCACCGCCGCCTCGGCGGTCATCGGCGTCTTCGCCGGCGCCGTCCAGGGCTATTTCGGCGGCTGGGTGGACCTTCTCTTCCAGCGCTTTATCGAGATCTGGTCGTCGATCCCGGTCCTCTACCTCCTCCTGATCGTCGCCGCGATCCTGCCGCCCGGCTTCTGGATCCTGCTCGGCATCATGCTCCTGTTCTCGTGGGTGGCCTTCGTCGGCGTAGTGCGCGCCGAGTTCCTGCGCGCGCGCAACTTCGAATATGTCAACGCGGCCCGCGCGCTCGGCGTCGGCGACTGGACGATCATGGCCCGGCACCTCCTGCCCAACGCCATGGTCGCGACGCTGACCTTCCTGCCCTTCATCCTGAACGGCTCGATTACGACGCTCACCTCGCTCGACTTCCTCGGCTTCGGCCTGCCGCCGGGCTCGCCCTCGCTCGGCGAACTCCTGGCGCAGGGGCGCAACAACCTTCAGGCGCCCTGGCTCGGCATCTCCGGCTTCGTGGTCCTGTCCCTGATGCTCTCGCTCCTCGTCTTCGTCGGCGAAGCGGTGCGCGACGCGTTCGACCCCCGCAAGAGCTTCCGTTGAGACTGCCATGAGCGCCCATCACGGCCATTCCCACGACCACGGCGGCCACGATCATTCCGGCCACGACCACGCCGCGCATGCGAGCACCAGGCGGCTCGGCATCGCGGCGGCCCTTACCGGCCTTTTCATGCTGGCGGAGGTCGCGGGTGGCCTGATCTCGGGGTCGCTCGCGCTTCTCGCCGACGCCGGGCACATGTTCGTGGACTTCGCCGGCCTCGTCCTCGCCTTCGCCGCGGCGCGGTTGGCGCAGCGTCCGGCCGATGCCAGGCGGACCTACGGCTACGACCGGCTGGGCGTCTTGGTCGCGTTTTCCAACGGCCTCGTCCTCTTCGGCATCACCGCCGTCATCATCTACGAGGCGTGGCGGCGCTTCGCCGATCCCGTTGAGATTCTCGCCGGGCCGATGCTGGCGGTCGCGATCGGCGGCCTTCTCGTCAACATCGCGGCCTTCTTCGTCCTCCACGGCGGGGACAAGGAAGACCTCAACATGCGCGGCGCGCTGCTGCATGTCCTCGGCGATCTCCTCGGCTCGGTGGCCGCGATCGTCGCCTCGCTGGTCATCATGGCGACGGGCTGGACGCAGATCGATCCGATCCTGTCCGTCCTCGTCTGCCTCCTGATCCTCGCCAATGCCTGGCGCCTCGTGCGCGAGTCCGCACAGGTCCTGCTCGAAGGCGCCCCCGCCGGCGTCGACGGAGCCGAAATGGGCCGGCACCTGCGGACGAGCGTTCCGGGGATCGAGGACGTGCATCACGTTCATGTCTGGATGATCACGCCGCGCCGCCGGGCCGCGACGCTGCATGTCTGTGTGCCCGAAGGCAGCGACGGCATGGACGTCGTCCGGCGCGTGAAGGCGGAACTGCGCTCGGCCTTCTCTATCGATCACGCCACCGTGGAACTCGAACACGGCCACTGCGCCGATGCGGGGGCGGCCTGCGGCGGCGATCATGGGCACGAGGGCGGTCACGCCCATCACCACCATGCGCACGACCACGGCCATGCGCATCATCACGATCATCATCACCACGACCACGCGCACGGGCACGACCGTTCCCACGGCGCGCTTCCCCGTCCGGCCTGAGAGGACCATCGCCCCTTGAGCCAACCCGCCCCCCGCCCCGACGCCGACGCCCCGCTTCTCGACGTGCGCGGCCTTCAGGTCGCTTTCCACCAGAACGGCGAGACCAGCCACGCCGTGAAGGGTGTGTCCTTTGCGATCCACAAGGGCGAGACGGTGGCGCTGGTCGGCGAGTCGGGATCGGGCAAGTCGGTCTCGGCGCTGTCGATCCTGAAGCTCCTGCCCTATCCCGCCGCGAGCCACCCGGGCGGCGCCGTGCTTTTCGAGGGGCGCGACCTCATCGCCGCTCCCGACAAGGAACTGCGCGGCGTTCGCGGCAACAGGATCTCGATGATCTTCCAGGAGCCGATGAGTTCGCTCAATCCGCTCCACACGATCGAACGGCAGATCGGCGAGGTGATGAAGATCCATCGCGGCCTGTCCGACAAGGCCGCGCGCGACCGCACGCTCGAACTTCTCCATCAAGTGGGCATCCGCGAGCCGGAAAAGCGGCTCGGCTCCTATCCTCACCAGCTTTCGGGCGGCCAGCGCCAGCGCGTGATGATCGCGATGGCGCTCGCCAACGAGCCCGACCTCCTGATCGCCGACGAGCCGACGACGGCGCTCGACGTGACGGTGCAGGCGCAGATCCTGGAGCTCCTGAAGCGCCTCCAGGCGGAGCGCGACATGGGGCTGCTCTTCATCACCCACGATCTCGGGATCGTCCGGCGCATCGCCGACCGAGTCTGCGTGATGTATCGGGGTGAGATCGTCGAGACCGGCCCGACCGCAGAGATCTTCGCCAACCCGCAGCACGCCTATACCAGGCACCTTCTGGCCGCCGAGCCGAAGGGCCGCCCGCCCGCCGCCAACGCCAACGCGCCGCTGGTGATGGAGGGCAAGGGCGTGAAGGTCTGGTTCCCCGTGCGAACGGGCCTCCTGCGCCGCGTGACCGATCACGTGAAGGCCGTCAACGGCATCGATATCGCCGTGCGCGCGGGCCAGACGGTGGGCGTCGTCGGGGAATCGGGCTCGGGCAAGACGACGCTCGGCCTCGCGCTCTGCCGCATGATCGCGAGCGAAGGCGAGATCCGCTTCGACGGGGAGCGGATCGACACCAAGTCCTCGCGCGAGATGCGCGACTGGCGCGACCGCATCCAGATCGTGTTCCAGGACCCCTACGGCTCGCTGAGCCCCCGCATGCCGATCGCCGACATCGTGGCGGAAGGGCTGCAGGTCCACCAGCCGAAGCTCTCGGCCGCGGAGCGCGACGCGCGCGTGGTCTCGGCGCTCACCGAAGTGGGTCTCGACCCCGCCACCCGCTTCCGCTACCCGCACGAGTTCTCCGGCGGCCAGCGCCAGCGCGTCGCCATCGCGCGCGCCATGGTGCTCAACCCACGCTTCGTCATGCTGGACGAGCCGACCTCGGCGCTGGACATGAGCGTTCAGGCGCAGGTGGTGGACCTCCTCCGCGACCTCCAGAAGAAACACGACCTCGCCTATCTCTTCATCAGCCACGATCTCAAGGTCGTGCGCGCGCTCGCCAACGAGGTGATCGTCATGCGCGGCGGCGAGGTCGTGGAGCGGGGCACCTCGGAGGAGATCTTCGAGCGCCCGAAGAGCGACTACACCAAGGCCCTGATGGCGGCGGCCTTTCGCATCGAGGCCGCAGGCGCTGCGGACGTGGCGCAATGAGCGGCAGCTATCGCACGCGTTTGGAGGACCAGGCGCTCGACTTCGAAATCCGCGAGGAGCGCCGCGTCTTCGACGGGTTCCGCCCGCTCGACGTCCTCACGCTGAGCCACGCGCCGCTCGGCGATGCGCAGCCGGCGCGCGTGCGGCGCGAGATCGTGCGCGGCGCCCGGTGCGCCGTTGTGATCCCTTATGATCCCGCGCGGGACGCAATTGTGGTGATCCGACAGTTCCGCATCGGCGCCGCGCTCGCCACGCCCCACGCCGCGCCGCTCGAGCTGCCGGCCGGCGGCATCGACGATGGCGAGGATCCGGCAGCCGGTGCCGCGCGCGAGCTGACGGAGGAAACCGGCCTCGTCGCCGGCGCCGTCGGGCACTGCTTCTCGGTCCTTTCGACGCCCGGTCTCACCGACGAGCTGGCCATGGTTTTCCTCGCCATCGTGGACACGGCCAAACTGTCCGGACACGGCGGCAAGGCCGACGAAGACGAGGACATCCTCGTCATCCCAGCTCCCTTCGAAGACCTTCTGGAGGCGGTGGACCGGGGTGCGGTGCAGAACGGGTTTCTGGTGGCAGCGACACATTGGTTCGCGCGCCACGGCCGCGCGCGTGCCAAGCTTCTTGCCGATTCCATTCAAACGGACACCGCATCTTGAGCATCCTTCTTTCCGTCACCGGCTTCGATCCCTCGCGCTGGATGGAGGCATTGCTCGCCGCCGCACCGGAGGAGTCCATCGTCCTGCGCCCCGCAAGCGCGGCGGACGAGAGCATCGACTATGCCGTGGTCTGGAAGCAGCCGCCGGGCGTCCTCTCCAACCTGCCGAATCTGCCAGCGGTCTTCTCGCTCGGCGCGGGCGTCGACCATATCCTGCAGGATAGGACGCTGCCCGACGTGCCGATCCTGCGCATCGTGGCCGACGACCTCACCGCCCGGATGAGCGAATACGTCGTCTGGCGGGTGCTCGATCACCACCGCCGGGGGATGACCTACCGGGCGCAGCAGGCCGTCCGCATCTGGAACGAGCGCCGCCAGCCGGCGGCGTCCGAAATCGAGGTCGGCATTCTTGGCCTCGGCGAGCTCGGCCGCGACGCGGCGCTGAAGCTGAAGACCCTCGGCTTCCGCGTGTCCGGCTGGAGCCGGCGGCCTAAGACGATCGAAGGCGTCGAGTGCTTCGACGGCGAGGCAGGACTCGAGGCGGTGCTCGGACGGGCCGACATCCTGGTCGTGCTCCTTCCGCTGACACCCGACACGCGCGGCATGATCGACGACGGCTTCCTGTCTAAGCTGAAGCGCGAGACGCCGCTCGGCACGCCCTCCCTGATCAATGCCGGGCGCGGCGGACTGCAGATGGATTCGGCGATCCTGCGCGCGCTGAACGACGGACGGCTAATGGAAGCCTCGCTCGACGTCTTCGAGCGCGAGCCGCTCAGCTCGGACAGCCCGCTCTGGCGCCACCCGCGCGTGTTCGTGACGCCCCACGCCGCAGCTTCGTCGGATCCGGCGGCGCTCGCGCCCATCATCATGGCGCAGATCGCGGCGCATCGGCGGGGCGAAGCACTGGATAACGTCGTGGACCGCAGCGCCGGCTACTGATCAGCCGAGGCGCCGGCGGACGGTGACGGGCGAATTTCTGGCGAGCGCCCGCGCCTCCACGTCGGCCAGCGGCTCGGCGGCGGTCATCATGTGATGAGCGTTGGCGTGGAGCAGCGTCTCGCCGTCGCACATGATACCGACATGGCCGCGCCAGAACACGAGGTCGCCTCGGCGAAGCGGTTCACCGGCTGGGATCTCCCGGCCGATCGAGGCGCCCTGGAGGTCGGTGTCGCGCGGCACGTCGAGGCCGGCGAGCCCCAGCGAGAGCTGCACCAGCCCGGAGCAGTCGATGCCGGACGGCGACTTGCCGCCCCAGAGATAGGGCACGCCGAGAAACCCTTCCGCGACCGAAACGAAGTCGGCCGCGTGGGCATCGATCGGCTCCAGATGCTGGACCACGACGGCGCCGAACGGGGCGATCAGCGCATAGGTCGCGTTGGGATCGCTCGCCTCTCCGCGCGCCGCGACTTCCGCGCCGAGGGTCAGTTCGCGCATCGGCGGCCGCTTGATGTCGGGTCCGGGGAACACGAAGGTCCGGGCGACGCGCACGCGATGCGTCGCCTCCGGCGCCGGCCCGGCGAGGAGAGCGGCCGTCGGCATCCATCCGACATAGCGGTCGCGGGCGAGTTGCACCCAGCACCAGCCTTCCGGCGTTTCCTCGAAGACCGTCACGGCCTCGCCGTAAAGCGCCTGCGTTTCCAGCGGCGCGTCCGGAGACGGATGACGGCGCAGATCGGCGAGCGGCGCGTCGACACGAGCCGCCTCGCCCGGCACGAAACGGTCGGCCGTCACCCGCCCGCGCAGCCGCTCGTCGGCCAGATCGGGGCGTATGGCGTGGAGGCGGCGGTCGAGGGCGGCGGTCATCGGGCGAGCCCCCCCGCCTCGTCCACCAGCCGGTCGGCCATCTGCGAGACGAAGAGGCTGCCCTTCACCGTGCGGCGCACGAGCACGTTGCGAAGGTCCGCCGGGTCGCGCCGCCGCTCGAGGAGTTCGAGGCGTCCCATCGTGTCGAGCGCGCGCGTGACCACGGGCTTGGTCACCTTGAGCTTGCTGGCGAGGCCTCGCACGGTGTGCGGCGGCGGCTCGAGATAGACGGTGAGGAGGATGGCGGTCTGGCGCGTGGTGAGGTCCGGCCCCGCCTCGCGCGTCTGCTTCAACGCGTTGCCGTGGAGCAGGCGAAGCGCCTGCGCCGGGCGAATTTCGATACCCATTCCGGCCCCCACCGAATCCGGCCCTCGTTTCGGCGCCGGTTCGGTCAGAGGACAGCCTAAATGAGGCCGTTTCAAGAGGACGGATAACGCTCCATGAGAACGCGCGCGAGCGCTCGGATCGCCTGCGCCTCGCCGCCCACGGGGCCGGTCGGGCCGGCCTGCGGACGCCAGCCGAAGACGTCGAAATGGACCCAGGATTTCGCCTTCGACACGAAGCCCTGGAGGAACAGGGCGGCGGTCACCGAGCCCGCGAAGCCGTCGGTGGTGACGTTGTTGATATCGGCGATCTTGGAGGCGAGGTTCCTGGCATAGGGCTTCCAGAGCGGCAGGCGCCAGAGCGGGTCGTGGACGGCGACGCTCGCCGCCGCGATGGCGGACGCCATCGCCTCGTCGTCGGTGTAGAAGGGTGGCAGGTCCGGCCCGAGCGCGACGCGCGCGGCGCCGGTCAGCGTCGCCATGTCGATCAGGATCTCGGGCGCTTCCTCATCGGCGAGCGACAGGACGTCGGCGAGGATGAGGCGTCCTTCCGCGTCGGTGTTGCCGATCTCAACCGTCTTGCCGTCGCGGCTCTGGAGGACGTCGCCCGGCCGGAAGGCGTTGCCGGCGATCGCGTTCTCGACCGCCGGGATCAGGACGCGCAGGCGGACGGGCAGCCCCTCGCCCATCACGATGCGCGCGAGCCCCAGCACGTTGGCCGCCCCGCCCATGTCCTTCTTCATCAGAAGCATGCCCGAGGCCGGCTTGATGTCGAGCCCGCCCGTGTCGAAGGCGACGCCCTTGCCGACCAGCGTGACGCGCGGGGCGTCGGCGGCGCCCCAGCGGATGTCGATCAGGCGCGGGGCGACGGCGCTCGCCCGGCCCACGGCGTGGATCATCGGGAAGTTGGCGGCGAGAAGGTCGTCGCCGACGGTCACCGAGACCTCGGCGTCGAACTCCGCGGCCAGCGATCGTGCGGCGGCCTCGATCCCGTCCGGCCCGAGATCGTTGGTCGGCGTGTTGACGAGGTCGCGCACCAGCGCGACGGCCTCCGCCTGGAGCCGGACCCGCGCCGCGCCGGCGCCCTTCGGCAGGACCAAGCGGGCGCCCTCCTCCGCCGGCTTGGAGCGGTAGCGGTCGAAGCGGTAGGCACCCATGAGGAAGCCGAGCGCGGCCAGGTCCGGGTCGAGCCCGTGCGGGTCGGAAAGGGTCCAGTCGCCGGCGGGCAACGCCGTCGCCAGCGCGCCGGTCAGGAGGGAGCGCTCCGCAAGGCTCGCCCCCGACCCGCCGAGGCCGAGGGCGGCCGCGCCGAGCGTCCCATCAGACCCCGGCGCGACGAGCACGCTGCCGGCGCCCGCCTTCCAGCCGGTGGCGCCCGCCCAGGCTCCGAGCGGCGCCGGCAGGCTTCCCGCCTCCCCTTCGCTCGCGAGATGGACGGGGCGTGCGGCGGAGGATTCGGACAGGAGGCGGGAGGTCATAGACGATCGGTTCCTCGGGGGCGCTCCGAAGGATTAAGGGAGCGGTAAGGTTAACGATTTATGGCTTGGCGGCAGACCACAGGAGCCGGATCAGGACCCATGCGCGCCAACGAACCCTTCAGCCGGTCCGCCGCTTCGCTCGATGGAGCGGCCTACGCCCGCCCGCGGCCGCTGGCAAGGCGCGCGGCGCTGGCCGGAGGCGTCCTCGCGCTGGCGCTGCTCGCCGGCTGCAATCAGACCTCGCGCATGCACACCGGCTCGATCAAGCCTTCTGCCGCCACTGCCGACGCCGGCGCTCCGCGCGGCGAGAAACCCTTGGCGGAGATGTCGTCGGCCGAACTGGCCGGCGCCGTGCGCGCCTATGGCGCCCGCTACGACGGCAACCCCAAGGACAAGACGACGGGCCTCGCCTATGCCTCGGCCCTCCAGATGGCCGGGCGCAACGACCAGTCGCTGGCGGTCATGCGCCAGATGGCCATCGCCTATTCCGACGACCGCGAGGTCCTGTCGGCCTACGGCAAGGCCTTGGCCGCGGCGGGCGACCTGCCCAAGGCGCTGGAGACGGTGCGCCGCGCCCAGACGCCCGACCGCCCCGACTGGCGCCTCCTGTCGGCGGAAGGGGCGATCCTCGACCAGCTCGGCCAGGCTGACAAGGCGCGCGTCCTCTACGAGAAGGCGCTGGTCATCCAGCCGAACGAGCCCTCGATCCTCTCCAATCTCGGCATGTCCTACCTTCTGGCGAACGATCTGCCGAAGGCGGAGAGCTATCTCTCGCGCGCCGTGGCGCTGCCAGGCGCCGACAGCCGCGTGCGGCAGAACCTCGCGCTGGTGATGGGCCTCCAGGGCCGATTCGACGAGGCGGAGCGCACGGCTTCCGCCGTCCTCAGCCCCGACGAGGCCAAAGCCAACGTCGCCTATCTCCGGCAGATGCTGTCCCAGAAAAACACATGGTCCGAGCTCGCCGCCGAAGACCGCGGCTGAACGGCAAGGATCGGGCCGCCCGAAACGAAGAACGGCCGCGCGGGAAACCGGGCGGCCGCTTTCGGTTGGGGAAAGCGGCGCGACCGTCGCTGTCACGGCCCCATGATCTGGATCACGGCGGGGCCGATGATCACGGCGAACAGCACCGGCAGGAAGAACACGATCATCGGCACGGTGAGCTTGGGCGGCAGGGCGGCAGCCTTCTTCTCGGCGGCGGCCATGCGGATGTCGCGGCTTTCCTGCGACATGGTCCGCAGCGCGACGCCGAGCGGCGTTCCGTAGCGCTCGGCCTGGATCAGCGCGGTCGCGACGGCCTTGACCTGATCGAGCCCGGTGCGCGCGACGAGGTTCTCGTAAGCCTGGCGGCGCTCGGGCAGGTAGGACAGCTCGGCGCAGACGAGCATCAGTTCCTCTGCCAGTTCCAGCGACTGGATGCCGATCTCGTCGGCGACGCGCCGAAAGGCGGCTTCGATCGAATTGCCCGATTCCACGCAGATCAAGAGGAGGTCCAGCGCGTCCGGCCAGGCGCGCGTGATGGAGGACGCCCGCTTCTTGGCCTTGTTGCTGACGTAGATGTTGGGCGCGTAGAAGCCGGCATAGGCGCCGAGGATACAGGCGAAGAATCGGATGGCCGGCGCGGAATCGGCCAGGAGGCCGAGGCCGAAGACGTAGAAGGCCGTCAGGAGCCCGAAGCCCAGCGGCATGGTCACGCGGCAGAACAGGAACAGCGTGGTCGAGCGCTGCGTGCGAAGGCCCGCCACCCTCAGCTTGGCGAGCATCGCCTCGTCCAGGAGCGCGTTGCGCAGGTCCAGCTTCTCCACCACCCGCGCGGCAAAGGAGCGGTCCGCCTGCTGGCGCAGGCTCTTGCCTCGGGTCGGATCCCGCTCGCTGGCCAGGCGCGCCCGCTCCCGCGCGCGCATCTCGTCCCGCTCCAGCGCCACGGAGCGCATGCGCGTCTTCATCTGCTGGCCGTTCAGGATGGGCAGCGCCACCGACACGAAGGTGGCGAACACCGCCACGGCCACGAGAAGGCCGAGCGCGGTCTGGCTCGATATGCCGAGGAGGCTGAGGACGGCGTCCATGCGGGTGGGTTCCCAGGATGTATCGGAAGCGCCCGGCCCGCACGGCGGCGGTGTCGGGCGCGCCGTCAGAAGTCGAAGTTGATCATGTTGCGCATGACGATGATGCCGGTCGCCATCCACACGCCCGAACCGGCGAGGACGAGGTTGCCCGCCGTGGTGTTGAAGAGGACCGAGATGTAGTTGGGCGAGGTGAGGTAGACGAGCACGGCCACGATGAAGGGCAGAGCGCCGATGATCGCGCCGGACGCCTTGGCCTCCATCGACATCGCCTGGATCTTGGCCTGCATGCGCTTTCGCTCGCGCAGGATCTTCGACAGGTTGGACAGGGCCTCGCCGAGATTGCCGCCTGCCTGGCTCTGGATGGAGACGACGATGGCGAAGAAGTTGGTCTCGGCCGTCGGCATGTTCTGATAGAGCCGCTCCACCGCTTCGGGCATCGACAGGCCCATCTGCAAGGCTTCCACCACACGGGCGAACTCGGAGCGCACCGGCTCGGGCGTCTCGGTTGCCACCATGCGCAGCGTGTCGTTGAGCGGCAGGCCCGATCGGATGCCGCGCACGATCACGTCGATCGAGTTGGCGAACTCCTCGATGAACTTCTTCTGACGGCGCTTGCGCAGGTAGCCGAGGATCCAGCGCGGCAGGCCAAAGCCCCCGACGACGCCGCAGCCGAGCGCCAGGAAGGCCGGGAACCCCAGAACGAAGGACACGAACGCGGTCGCGAAGCCCAGCACGACGCTGCCGATCACGAAGCCGCGCATCGAGAGCTTCAGGCCGGCCTGCGCGATACGCCGGTCGATCGGGAGGTTGCGCGTGCTCTGGTACTTAGCCTTCTGCTTCGTGTCGAACTCGTCCAGCGAGTTCTGGATCGTCCTGCGTCGCTTGGCCACTTCCTGAAGGCGGTCGCGCGCCACGCGCTTGGCCTGCGCGTCGCCCTCGCTCTGCTTGTACTGGCCAAGACGATTGCGGGCGTTCTTCTCCACCTGCATTCGCGGCTCGAGAATGGCGTAGGCCAGCGCGCCCAGCGACAGGGTGGCGAGCGCGACGAAGGCGATCGCGATCATTGCGGTCCGGCCCCCTTGACCTCGGCGGCGTCCAGCGCGCGCGCAAGGCGCTGTTCCTCGCCGTAGTAGCGTGCGCGATCCCAGAAGGCGGGACGGCCGACGCCGGTCGAACGATGGCGACCGATCAGCTTGCCGCGCGTGTCCTCGCCGAGGATGTCGTAGACGAAGAGATCCTGCGTCGTGATCACGTCGCCTTCCATGCCCAGCACTTCGGTGATGTGCGTGATGCGGCGCGAGCCGTCGCGCAGGCGCGCGGCCTGGACGATGACGTCGACCGAGCCGGTGACGATCTCCTTGACCGTGCGCGACGGCAGGGAGAAGCCGCCCATCGCGATCATGGATTCGATACGGTTCAGGCACTCGCGCGGGCTGTTGGCGTGGATCGTGCCCATCGAACCGTCGTGGCCCGTGTTCATCGCCTGCAGGAGGTCGAAGACCTCGGGTCCGCGCACCTCGCCGACGATGATCCGCTCGGGACGCATGCGCAGGCAGTTCTTGACGAGGTCGCGCATGGTGATCTCGCCCTCGCCCTCGATGTTGGGCGGGCGCGTTTCGAGGCGCACGACATGGGGCTGCTGGAGCTGGAGTTCGGCCGAGTCCTCGCAGGTGATGATGCGCTCGTCCTCGTCGATGTAGCGCGTGAGGCAGTTGAGGAGCGTCGTCTTGCCCGAGCCCGTGCCGCCGGAGATGACGACGTTGCAGCGGACGCGCCCGATGATCTGGAGGATTTCCGCGCCCTCCGGCGAGATGGCGCCGAAGTTGACGAGCTGGTCGAGCGTCAGCTTGTCCTTCTTGAACTTGCGGATCGTCAGCACCGTGCCGTCGATGGCGAGCGGCGGGGCGATGACGTTGACGCGGCTGCCGTCGGGCAGGCGCGCGTCGCAGATGGGCGAAGATTCGTCGACGCGCCGGCCGACCTGGCTGACGATGCGCTGGCAGATGTTGAGGAGCTGCTGGTTGTCGCGGAAGCGGACACCCGTTTCCTGCACCTTGCCGCCCACTTCGATGAAGGTCTGCCGCGCGCCGTTGACCATGATGTCGGCGATGTCGTCGCGCGCGAGGAGCGGCTCCAGCGGACCGTAGCCGAGGACGTCGTTGCAGATGTCGGAGAGCAGGTCCTCCTGCTCGGCGATCGTCATCGCGAAGTTCTTGATCGCGATGATGTCGTTGACGATGTCGCGGATCTCCTCGCGCGCCGCTTCGGTCTCGAGGCGGGCGAGCTGGCTGAGGTCGATCGTGTCGATCAGCGCGGCGAAGACCTTGCTCTTGGTCTCGTAGTAGCTGTCGGGGCGCACTCGCGGCGCAGCGGGCGCGGGCGCGGGTTCGGGCGCGCGGCGGGCGGGCGCCGCGGCGACGGGGGCGGCGGATGCCGGAGCGGGAGCCGGCGCGCGCGCGGGTGCGGCCGCCACCGCGAGCGGCGTGGCGGTCTTGGCCGGCGTATCGGGTCCGCGCTTACCGAACATGGTTCCTCCGGGACTTGAGCATTTCCAGCGGGCGCCTCACCGGCGCCCGCGTCCGGACAATGCGCGCTAGCGACGGCGCATCAGGCCGAACAGGCTGGAGCGGGCGGGCTTCTGCGACCGCTTGGCGGAATTGCGGCCGGTGACGGTGTGGGCGATCTCGGCGAAGGCCTGGACCGAGGGGTGCTTGGGCTCGCTCTCGCAGACCATCCGGCCGGTGTTGGCGGCCATGCCGAAGACCGCCGGATCGAAGGCGATCGAGGCGAGCGGCACGAGGCCGAGCGGTTCGGCGAACTCGCCCGCGTCGATTTCGGGGCGCTTGGGAATGCCGGTCTGGTTGAGGACGAGCCGCGGCGGCGCGTCGTTCGGCCGGAGCCGCCTCAGCGTATCGACGAGGTTCTTCGCGTTGCGCAGGTTGGCGAGATCCGGCGTCGCCACGATCACGATCTCGTCGATCCGCTGCAGCACGCTGCGGGTCCAGTCGTTCCAGGCATGCGGCACGTCGAGGAGGACGGACGGCGTTCCGCGCTGGGCCGCCTCGATGAGGGGCGTGAACGCCTCCGCCTCGAAGTCGTAGGTGCGGTCCAGCGTCGAGGGCGCCGCCAGGAGCGAGAGGTGGTCGCCGCACTTGGCGAGCAAGCGGTCGAGGAACACGTCGTCCAGCCGGTCCGCCGAGAAGACGGCCTCGGCCACACCCTGCGGCGGGTCCTTGTCGAAGTTGATGTTGGCCGTGCCGAAGGCGAGGTCGAGATCGGCCAGGACGACGTCGGACGCGAAGAGCTTGGCGATCGACCAGGCGACGTTGTGGCAGACCGTGGACGAGCCGACGCCGCCCTTGGCGCCGACGAAGCCGATCGAGCGGCCGAGCGGCGCGGCGTCCGGCGCGGCGAAGAGCTGGGACACGAGGCCGATGAGGTCGGACAGGCTGAGGGGCGCCAGCACGTATTCCGACACGCCGCGACGCGTCAGCTCGCGATAAAGCGAGACGTCGTTGCAATGCCCGACCACCACCACCTTGGAACCGGGATCGCAGACGTCGGCGAGCGTGTCGAGCTCGGCGAGGAGCTCGGCCGGTCCGAACTGGGATTCCAGGATGACGAGGTTGGGCGTCGGCGCCGAGGCGTAGTGCTCGGCCGCCGCGCGGATGCCGCCGGTGTGGACGCGCATGTGCGCCTTGGCCATGCGGCGATCGCCGCCCGCCGCTTCGATCACCTGGGCCACTTCCGCCGTCTCGCAGAAGGCCTGGATGGAAATCCGCGGAATCGGCCGCAGCGCCTCCAGACGTTCCCGCAGGAGGTCGTCGTCCAGGTGGTAGGCCGAATCGGAAAAGGTCGTCTGGGACATGTCGCGTGCCCTCCTACCAGTCGTATCTCGATTCGGTGCGGCTCGGCCGGGAAGCCGTGGGCTCGCCCGAGCGGTAGTCCTGAATCACCTTGGTGCGGCGTTCGGCGTCGATCTCGCCCATGCCGCGCGGCCCGAGAAGGTCGCGCGGGTCGGCGATCTGCGCGGCGAGGTTCGCCTGACTGGCGCAGCCGAAGTTCTGGTAGTTGCGGTTCTGGTAGGTGTTGCCGAGATCCTCGGGCCACTCGCCGCAGGGATGGTCGAGCCCCGCCGAGATGCCGCTGAAGGACAGGCGGATGGGGAGGGCCTCGGCGCTCGGGCCGGTGTCGTAGGGCGAAACGATGATGCGCGAGCGCGGCACGCCCTGGCGGCCGAGGACGCGGACCATGTCCCGGGCGACCTGTTCGGCGGCCGGCCCGTTGCGCGCGCCGGCCGGAACCTGGATGCGCATCACCGAGGCTCGGGCGGAACGGAAGCGGGTCGCGAAGCTCTCGACGCGCGTCACGTCGGCATGCGTCAGCCGCGTTTCCGAGGAGGCGACCAGGATGTCGAGATCCTGGACCGCCTCGCCGACGATGATGGGATGGCGGACGCGGTAGTCGTCCGGGATCGAGTTCACAGTGCCGTCGGGCCGCTGGGCGCAGCCGGCGAGGCTCAGTGTCGCCAGGGCGAAGCCGGCCGTTGCGAAGCGGCGGGCGGCGGAGGAAATCGCGTGCGCGCTCATTTGTAGATATATCCAACGGTGCCGTGGTAGCGGCCGGGCGGAGGGGCGACTTCGGAATGGCCGTAGACCCGGTTGATCCGGCCGAGGAGATTGCCGGCGCCGTCCGAGGTGAAGGCGAGGTTGTCGTCGGGCCGGGCGAGGTCCTGGCGCGCCACGGGGCGCACGAGATAGGGCGTGACGATCACGACGAGTTCGGTCTCGTAGCGCTGGAAGTCGCGCGAGCGGAACAGCGTCCCGAGGATCGGGATCTTGGATACACCGGGATAGCCGGAGATCACCTGGCGCATCTCGTCGCGCACGAGGCCGGCGATCACGAGGCTTCCGCCGGAGGGCAGCTCGACCGTCGTGTCGGCGAGGCGCTTGCGGATCGAGACCGCCCCGACGCCGCCGTCGCGCCCGCCCGCGATGTGCAGCGGCGACTCGAAGGTCGGCTCCGACACGGCGGTCCGGATCTTCAGGCTGATGCGGCCCGGCGACAGGACGACGGGCGTGAAGTCCAGCCCGATGCCGTAGTCGATGTCCTTCTTCTGGATCGTGCGCGAGTCCCGCGTGGCCGGCGTCGTCTCGAAGACCGGCTGGCCGTTGCCGTCATAGCCCTTGAACTCGCGCTTCTCTGGCTCGCCGTAGGTGTAGCTCTGGCCGATCGGCACGGTGAATTCGCCGCCGACCTTGAAGCTGGCGCTCTCGCCTGAAATCGCCGTGAGGCTCGGCTCGGCGAGCGTGCGCATGACGCCGGCCTGCTCGAGCGCCGAGAGCATGGCGTCGAAGTTGACGTCGCCGATGGCGCCCGCGGCCGCGATGCCGGACGAGGACAGCGCCTTTCCGAGCGCGAAGGGATTGTCGACGCCGCCGAAGAAGCCGACGCCGTCCTGCGAGCCGCTGACGGAGCCGTTGAGGCCGAGCTGCTTGACGACGGAGCGCTGCACCTCGGCAACCGTCACCTTGAGCGTGACCTGGTCCTCGCCCTGGATCTGGAGGAGGTTGACGATCTGGCTGCGCTGGATTTCCGGGCTGAGCTGCGAGACCGAGGCGCCGCCGACGCCGCCTGCCCCGGCGCTGCCGGAGGCCGATGCCGTCTGGACGAACTGGCCGGTCGTGGCCTCGCCGCCGCGCGTGAAGATGGTTGCGAGGTCCACGGCGCGGGCGGCGTCCTGCGCGTTCTCCACGGTGCCCGTCAGGATGACGTTGTCGTTGAACGTCTCCGCCTTGACGTCGGCCGTCGGGATGAAGCGGCGGATGGTGGCGGCGAGGCCCTCGATGTCGCGCTCGATCTTGAGGTCGAGGACGGCGATTTCGCGGCCGGCGGCGTCGAAGACAAAGATGTTGGTCTGGCCGACCGCCTTGCCGAACAGGTAAATGCGGCGCGCGGTACGCGTCACGGCGTCGGCTACCTTCGGGTTGGCGACCACGATGTCGTGGGCGTCGCGCGGCAGGTCCACGACCTTGGATTTGTTCAGGCCGAGCGAGATCGTCTGGTTGAGGCGGTTCACCGAGATGATCGCGTCGCTGGCGGCAAAGGCGGCTTCGGGCAGACCGGCGGCCACGATCGCCAGCGCGGCATGGGCCATGGGGCGCAGGATGCGGGTGACCATGGGTCAGTTCCTCGTCGTGAGGTTGGTCGTCTGCCCGTAGCGGACGATGCTGATCTGCGAGCTGGTGTTGGACTTGGCCTGCTCCAGCAGGAAGGCCGCGTAGCCGGCCGTGCCCGGCACGGAGTCGGACAGCGAGCGGAGAGACAGCACCAGACGGTCGGCCATGCGCTGGGCGGCGGTGAGCGCCTCGGCCTGTCCGGCGTCGACTTCCAGCGTGGCGGTCGAGCCGACGACGACGCGCTCGCCTTCCTTCTCCTCGATGGTCTGGTCGATCGCCAGGACGCGGAGGTTCTTGAGAACGGTCTGGGTGTCGTAGCTGACGGGCTGCCCCTCCTTGGGCGGACGGGCGCGGGTCATGATGACGTCGACATGGTCGTTGGGAAGGATGAAGCCGCCTGCGGAGGTGTCGGCCGCGATCTGGACGGCCACAGCGCGCTTGCCCGAGGGCAGGATCGCCGACATGAAGCCGCGATCGGAGCGGATCAGCTTGGCCTCGCGGATGGGCTCGCCGGAGAAGAAGCTCTGCCGGGCGATCGTGCCCTTCAGCTCCTCGATCGCATTCGGGCGTTCGTCGCGGCGGATCAGGGTGGCCGAAAGGCCGTCCTCCGGCCACTTCATCCAGTCGAGGGCACCTTCGGTGCCGGTGCCCATGCCGATGTCCTTCGAGGCGACGAGGACCTCGACCAGCTTGACCGGCGGCTGCACGGGCTGGGCGGAGATGATGATGGGCTCGGGCGGAGCTGCGCCGAGGTTCAGGGCGAGAAAACCGGCTCCCACCGCGGCCACGGCGGCAACGCCGAAGATCGCCAAGCGCGCTGCCTGCATCCTCTCAAACTCCCTAGACGTGACCCAAGAACGGGTCGTCAAGGCGTTATGAAGGATAAATCCTCAAGGCATGGTTAACGGTTTGCTGACGCGGGTGACGCTTCGTCAAGCTTGATGGACGGTCGACGGGTCAGAGGGGCATGGCGGCGAGAAGCCTGGGAAACTCCGCTAGGCCGGCCGCGCCGATGGCCACGCCGTAGGGAATGCCGGTCTCGCGGCCGAGGAGCCGATCCAGCGGGCGCAGGCCCGTGGTCGGGGCGAAGCAGCGCCGCGCTAGGAGAAGGCCGAGCGTCAGGATTCCGCCGAAGATCGACATCCAGACCAGAAACGACAGGAATTGCGGACCGAGGCCGAGCCACAGGGCGACGGCCGCGATCAGCTTGGCGTCTCCCCCGCCCATCCATCCGGCGGTGAAGCAGCCGAAGGTGAGAATGAGCACGACGAACCCGCTGGCCGCATGGAAGGCCACAGGCTCCCACGACGAGCCGACGGCAGCCGCGTAGGGGAAGAAGACCAAGCACAGGCCGGCGACCAGCCAGTTGGGAATCTCCATGGTCGCCAGGTCGTGGATCGCCGCTGCCAACATGGCAGCGGGAAATGCGAGAAGGAGGCACCAGATCAACAAGGGAGCCTCCTTCTCAGACGTGCAAGGGATTCGGACCTGAGTCCTGAACGACTTACTTGGTAGCGGTGGTGATCGTGCCGCCGATCTTCGTGAACGAAGCGCTGAGCTGGGTGCCGAGCGTCGTGGCGCCGGCGATGATGGCGGTGCCGATCAGGGCGGCGATCAGGCCGTACTCGATAGCGGTGGCGCCGGACTCGTTCTTGCGAAAGCGGCGGATGAGCTTGAACATGGGAACTCCTGTCCGTTCGATGGAAACCTATCCCGACGACCAAGGTCAGCCCGTCGTTCGGTGACCTCGAATGTAGGCCGGAGCGTTTTCACTCTGCTTAAGGAACGCCCTTAAGGAGGGGTTAATTTCCACTCAGTTGCCGCATGGTAAAACGATCGCGAACACAATCGTTCAACTTATCCTTAAGCATCCCGCCGTTAAGGATTGGGCGCCGGCATCCAGCGACCGGCGGAGTTCGTCCCATGCGTCACCTCGTTCTCGCCGCGGTTCTCGTGCTCTCCGGTGCTTCCTTCGCTCAGGCGGAGGGCGGACGTGGCCTGACCGTCGCCGTGGATCATGCCCGCATCCTGCGTATCCCGCGCGAGGCCGGCAGCGTGATCATCGGCAATCCCTCCATCGCCGACATCACCGTCCACGATGCCCGAACGCTGGTGCTGACCGGCCGCTCCTACGGCAACACCAACCTCGTCGTGCTGGACGCGAGCGGAGAGGTCGTGCTGGACGACACCGTCGTCGTGTCGGGCAACGAGGACAACTCGCTTCGCGTCTACCGCCAGGCCTCGCGCAGCACCTATTCCTGCTCGCCGAACTGCGAGCCGAAAGTCGTGATCGGCGACGACGCAGACGCCTTCAGCAGCGCGGTGGGCCAGGTCGGCACTCACGATTCCCTGTCGACGCCCCGCGACTGATCCGCTTCCGTCTCCCCTCGCCGCCCCGTTTCATGGCATGACCGGGTCGAAGACGAGGAGACGCATCATGAGCCGAGCCATCCTGATCGTGCTCGACAGTTTCGGCATCGGCCATGCGCCGGACGCCGAGGCCTTCGGCGACACGGGCGCCGACACGTTCGGCCATATCCGCGCGGCCGCGGAGGCGGGACGCGCCGACCGCGACGGCCTGCGTAAAGGGCCCCTCCATATCCCCCACATGGAACGTCTCGGGCTCCTGGCAGCGGCGGGCCTTTCCGGCGGTCCGGCGCCCCGAGGGCTCTTCGGCGCGGCCGAAGAGGTCAGCCGCGGCAAGGACACGCCGTCCGGCCACTGGGAGATCGCCGGCGTTCCCGTCCGCTTCGACTGGGGCTACTTCCCGCGCACCGTGCCCTGCTTCCCGCCGGATCTCGTCGCCGCGATCGCGGCGGAGGCCGGCCTTCCCGGCATCCTCGGAGACCGCCACGCCTCGGGCACCGAGATCATCGCGGCCGAGGGCGAGGAAAGCATCCGGACCGGCAGACCGATCCTCTACACCTCCGCCGACAGCGTCCTGCAGATCGCCGCGCACGAGACGGCGTTCGGGCTCGATCGCCTCTACGCGCTCTGTGAGATCGCGCGACGGCACGTCGATGCGCTCGATATCGGCCGGGTGATCGCCCGCCCCTTCCTGGGGACCAGCGCCGCCTCCTTCCGCCGCACCGGCAACCGGCGCGACTACGCTGTGCCTCCGCCCGAGCCGACGGTCCTCGACCGCGCGATCGAGGCGGGGCGCCGGGTGATCGCGGTCGGCAAGATCGGTGACATCTTCGCCCATCGCGGCATCTCGGAGGTGCGCAAGGGCGACGGCAACATGGCGCTGTTCGACGCGCTGCTCGGCGCCGCAGACGATGCAAGGGACGGCGACCTCGTCTTCGCCAACTTCGTGGATTTCGACATGATCCACGGCCATCGCCGGGATGTCGCGGGCTATGCGGCGGAACTCGAGGCCTTCGACCGGCGGCTGCCGGAACTGGAGGCCCGGCTGCGGCCGGGCGATCTCGCCATCCTCACCGCCGACCACGGCTGCGATCCGACCCATCCCGGCACCGACCACACGCGCGAGCGCGTTCCGATCCTCGGCTTCGGCCCCGGCATCGCGCCGCGCGCGATCGGCCTTCGCCCGACCTTCGCGGACATCGGCGAGAGCGTCGCGGCCCATCTCGGCCTGCCTTCGGGACCGCACGGCACCAGCTTTCTGGTGACGCCCTAGCCTTCGATCTTGGCCCAGCCGCCGTCAGGCACTACAGCCAAGGAAGAAGACCTCAGCGCAAGGAACATCCGCATGGACGGCGTCACCGTGATCGATCATCCGCTGGTCCAGCACAAGCTGACCCTGATGCGGAAGCAGGAAACCTCGACTGCGAGCTTCCGTCGCCTGCTGCGCGAGATCTCGACCCTCCTCACCTACGAGGTGACCCGCGACCTCGACATGACAACGCTCGACATCGAGACCCCGATGGGGCCGATGTCGGCGCCGATCCTGGAAGGCAAGAAGCTGGTCTTCGCCTCCATCCTGCGCGCCGGCAACGGCCTTCTGGAGGGCATGCTCGACCTCGTGCCGGCCGCCCGCGTCGCCCATGTCGGCCTCTACCGCGACCACGAGACGCTGCAGCCGGTGGAATACTACTTCAAGGCTCCGGAAGACCTCGAGAACCGGCTCATCATCGTGGTGGATCCGATGCTGGCGACCGCCAACTCGGCCACCGCCGCGATGGACATGCTGAAGGCCCGGGGCGCGCGCAACATCCGCTTCCTCTGCCTCCTCGCAGCGCCGGAGGGCATCAAACGCTTCCGCGACGCCCATCCCGACATTCCGATCTTTACCGCCTCGATCGATCAGGGCCTGAACGAGAAGGGCTACATCATCCCCGGTCTCGGCGACGCGGGCGACCGGATGTACGGCACCAAGTAGCCGGCTCGCGAACTCGGCCGCGATTGGGGAACCGCAGAGTCCCCGGCCGGTTCCTCTACTGAATCGATCAGCCAAGGAGAGACCGATGAACGCCAAGGCACCTCCCGTCCCGGCCGAGAACCGCAGCACGAAAGGTACCGGCGAATCCGCCGTCGCCGATATCTCGCAGGCGTCCGCCGCGGGCGTTCCGGGCAATCTGAACGAGCAGGACCGTCAGGGGAACATCAAGCAGAACACGACCCATCAGGGCTATCAGCAGGATCGGTGAGCGCCATGTCGAGTTCTTCCAAGATCACGGAGACCAACCGCCACCACGGCGGTCCCGGCTCCAGCCACCAGCGCCCGGACCGGCCGGACCCGACCGAGGGACGCGGCCCAAAGCCCGGCGAGCCGACCAACGGCCCGCAGGCGCAGGTCTCGGGCGGCGGCGGCGAACAGGACAGCCACCACACGCACGACCCGCGCGGCAAGTAGCCGCCCGGCGACGACACCCTCCCGAGCCCCGCCACCGGCGGGGTTCCCTCGTTTCGGACCCATAAACCCTTTGGCAACCCGGCTCGGTCAGGCTGTGCCCGTCGCGGCGCCTCCCCGCGCCTGTCCCGGGTGCCGGCCGATGTCCAAGTTCCTGCCCTTCCTGTTCGGCGCCACGGCGATCGCGCTGGTGTTCCCGTCGGTCTTCGACGAATACCGCGCACGGCTCGTCGCGGAAGGCGAGGTCGAGCGCCTCGACCCGCCGCAGCAGGTGGTGGAGGCCGCCCTCCCGCGATCGTCCGGCCGGACGATGCGCCTCGCGGCCGGTCCGGACGGCCACTTCCGCACCCTCGCCCGCTTCGACGGTCGAAGCGAGGAGGTCATGGTCGATACGGGCGCGACCTATGTGGCGCTCGGCGAGGAAGCCGCGCGCCGGCTCGGCATCTGGCCGAGCCCGGCGGACTTCATCCATCGCGCGCAGACCGCCCAGGGCACGGTGCGCGCCGCGCTTGCCAAGGTCCGCCGCCTGTCGATCGGCCCGGTGGAACTCTCCGACATCGAGGTCATGGTTCTGGAAGGCCGAGGACCCGGCACGACGCTCCTCGGCATGAGCTTCCTGAAGCGCCTGTCGCGTTTCGAGGCGTCGGACGGACAACTGACGCTGGTGCAGTAGGCGCTCGCCACCTTGCCTCCCCGCCGTATCGCGAGACATTGGCGGTGCCAATGCGAGGGAGGACCATCATGACGAAGCGGATCATATCGACAGGCCTGGCCGGCGCGGCCCTTTCGGCCGTGTTCCTGGCCGCGATGCCGGCGTCCGGCGCCGACTATCCCCATGCCGGCGAGCCGATCGGCACAGTGACCGAGGTCTACGACGGCAAGCTCCTGCCCGACGCAGCCGTCTCGACCTTCCGCAACATCGACCGCCTGTTCCCGACCCGCACGATCAAGGCCGGCGGCGCGGTGCGCGACCTGCCCCAGGCCGACAAGCCGCTCGGCGAGGTGAGCTTCACCACAGGCGACCAGACCTACGACCTCTACGACGTGATGGCCCTCGACAGCTTCACGGCGATGATTGTCCTCAAGGACGGCAAGGTCGCCTTCGAGACCTACCAGCGGGGCAACACACCCGAGACGCGCTGGATGTCGATGTCGGTGGCCAAGTCCATCACCTCGACGCTCGCCGCCATCGCGATCAAGGAAGGCAAGCTCGCGGGGCTCGACGCGCCGTTGACGGACTATGTCGAGGCCTTGAAGGGCAGCGCCTACGAGGGCGTCACCCTGCGCGATATCCTGATGATGAGCTCGGGCGTGCGCTGGAACGAGACCTACACCGACCCGGCCTCCGACCGCCGCGCCCTCCTGAAGGCGCAGATCGCGCAGCAGCCGGGCTCGGCCATGAAGCTGATGGCGAGTCTGCCGCGTGCCGCCGAGCCGGGCACGGTGAACAACTATTCCACCGGAGAGACGCAGGTGCTCGGCGAGATCGTGCGCGGCGCGGTCGGCAAGCCGCTGGCGGAGTATCTCTCCGAGAAGATCTGGGTGCCCTACGGCATGGAGGCCGACGCCAACTGGTGGCTGGATTCGCCGGACGGCCACGAGATCGGCGGTTCCGGCATCTCGGCCACGCTGCGGGACTACGCCCGCTTCGGCCAGTTCTTCCTGGAGAACGGCACGATCGGCGGCACGTCCATCCTGCCCGCTGGCTGGCGGGACGAGGCCGCCGGCCCTACGACGCTGAAGGACGGCTCCAAGCTCGACTACGGCTACATGTGGTGGACGGGCTGGACCGAGCCCTCGATCGCCGATGGCGCCTTCGCCGCGATCGGCATCCAGGGGCAGAACATCTACATCAACCCCAAGCGCAACGTCGTCATCGTCACCTTCGGCGCCCAGCCTAAGCCGACAGGCAAGGAGCCGGTCGACCCTCTGGTGTTCTTCGACGCCGTCGCGGCGGCGCTGGACTAGAGCGGTTTCCGACCGGGCTGGATCATCGGCACGGAGGGGATTTCGGTTCGAGGCAAGGCGCGAGGAGGGAGCGATGCCGCGCATCGTGACCGAGGAGCAACGCCGCCACGGACCGAAAGCGCCCCGCCGCGCAGCGGTCGCCCGAAGGGCGATGACGAGGGTTCAAACCGGTCGGAAACCGCTCTGAGCGCCTGTCACCACCCAAGGGTTGAGCGTTCCGGAGGGATCGAGCGCGCGGCGCAGCGCCCGCATCAGATCCCGCTCGACCGGCGAGCGCAGTGCGTCGGCCAGCGCCACCTTGGCCTGGCCGAGCCCGTGCTCGGCGGCGAAGCTGCCGCCCATCTCTGTCGCCAGCCGGGCGACGGCGAGGCCGATCTCCTTGGCCTTGCCGCCGAAGTCCGCAGCGCCCTCGGGGGGCGACAGGTTGTAATGGATATTGCCGTCGGCCAGATGCCCGAACGGGTTGATCCGCACGCCCGGCAGCAGGCTCTCGCACAGTGCGCCGGCCGCCCCGACGAACTCGGCGATCCGGCCCGGCGGGACGGCGATGTCGTGCTTGAGTTGCTCGCCCTCCAATCGCTGTCCTTCCGGCTGCTCCTCGCGCAGCCGCCAGAAAGCGGCGCGCTGGGCTTCGGACGCGGCAAGCGCTCCGTCGAGCACGAGCCCCTCCTCCATGCCCCATTCGAGCGTCGCGGACAGGATCTCCTCCAGCGGCATGCGCTCGGAGGCGCTGGCGACCTCCACGACGAGATAGCAGCCGCCGCGTGCCTCGAGCGGATAGGAGAGCCCCGGAATATGTCGGAGCGCGAGCGCGAGACCGAGGTCGCAGAAGAACTCCAGGCCGGTGAGCACCTCGCCCGCCTCCGCGCGTAGGCGCGTCCCGAAGGCCACGGCCGCCGCCTGGTCGGGCAGCACGAGGAGCGCGGTGGCACGCTGGCACGGCGCCGGATGCAGCTTCAGGACCGCGCGCGTCACGATCCCAAGCGTGCCTTCCGAACCGCAGAACAGGCGGCGAAGCTGGTAACCCGCATTGTCCTTCTGCACGGCGCGCAAGCCGTTCCAGACCGTTCCGTCGGCCAGCACCACTTCGAGCCCGAGCACGAGGTCCTGCATCATGCCGAAGCGGAAGGCGTGGCTCCCGCCGGCATTGGTGCCGATCAGTCCGCCGATCTGGGCGCTGCCCTCGGCGCCGAGGTGCATCGGGAACATCAGGCCGGAGCCATCCAGCCGGTCGTGCAGCACCTGGAGCACGAGCCCCGCCTCGACCTCGACCGAACCGCTGGCCGCATCGGGCGTGCCGCAGGCCGCCATGCGGGCGAGCGACAGGATCACGCCGCCGGGAGCGCCCAGAACGGAGCCGCCGCACAGGCCGGTGTTGCCGCCTTGGGGCACCACCGGCACGCCGGCTGCATAGGCGGCCTCGAGAACCGCGGAGACCTCCACCGTCGATGCGGGACGTGCGATGCCGAGTGGCGGCGCGCCGAAGCGGTTCAGCCAGTCGCGCGTCAATGGCCCCGCGTCCGCGGGGGCGACCCAGCCCTTCGGACCCAGGATCTGCGAAAGCTGCTCGGCCAGTTCCATGAGACGTCCCCTCTCCCGCCCGGAAACGCTTGTCCGAAGCGAGCCCTCTTCGCTCTTCTCTAGGGGGTATTGAGGGACGGGCACAACCGGCCGACGATCGATATCTCGGTTGAGGCCGTGCGATCGCGGGCTTCGGTCAGGGCAAGTTTTTCGGCGGTCCGGAAGCTCGGCGAGGAACCGGCAAGGCCTCCAAACCGTATCATCGCCATGACCGATCAACAGCAAAACCAGCCGACCGAGAGCCCGCGCGACCGACGCACGACCTTGTTGCTGCTGACGGCCGTCGTGGTCGGAGGGGGATTTGCGACGATCGCCCTGGCGATCGGCGCCTGGGATCTGCTGCAGCGATACGGCTGATCCCGGACGATGGTCAGGATTCCGGCGTGAACTCGTCCGGGGAGAAGTCGTAGGCTTCGCCGCAGAACTCGCAGGTCACGTGGATGCGGCCATTCTCGGTGCTGTCCGCCAGATCCTCCGCCGAGAACCCCTGGAGCACGCCGCGGATCTTCTCGCGGTTGCACGAGCAGTCGTCGCGCACCGGCGTCGCCGGGAAGACGCGCACGCCGCGTTCGTGGAACAGTCGGAACAGGAGACGTTCGACGCCGACGTCCGGATCGGCGAGTTCCGACGGCTCCACCGTGCCGACCAGCGCCTGCACCTCGGTCCAGGCATCGTCCTCGGCAAAGGACGCGACTTCCGTCCCTTCCGGCGCGTCGCCGCCTGGCAGATCCCCCATGCGCATTCGCTCGGGCGCCTCCGGCAGGAACTGCGCGATCAGCCCGCCGGCCCGCCAGCTCTCGGCGAAGCCGCCGCCCTCCTGCCGACGCGACATGCGCGCGACGGCGAGGCGTACCGTGGTCGGAATCTGCTCGGACTGGCGGAAATAGGTTTCGGCCACCGCCTCCAGCGACGCGCCCGACAGTTCCACGATGCCCTGGTACCGCTGCATCAGCGGCCCCTGGTCGATGGTCAGCGCCAGGATGCCGTTGCCCAGGAGCTCGGACGGATCGGTCCTCTTGGCCGCGACGGCCTCCGCCAGCCGATCGGCGTCGAAGCGCGCATAGGCGCGAACGCTCGACGGCATGGTGAAGTCCACCACCAGGAGATCGACAGGGCCGTCGGTCTGGGTCTGGGCGATGAACTTGCCGTCGAACTTCAGCGACGTGCCGAGAAGGACGGTGAGGACGATCATCTCCGCCAGGAGGCGGGCGACCGGCTCGGGATAGTCGTGGCGCGCAAGGATGGCGTCCACCATGGAGCCGAGCTGCACCGCGCAGCCGCGCGCATCCAGCGCCTCCACGGCGAAGGGCACGACCGCGTCGTCGCCAGCGAAACCGAACTCGCCGAGTTCCACCTCGTGCTCAGCCATGCGCGGCGACTTCGCCGAAGGCCCAGGCGAGGATCGACTTCTGCGCGTGGAGGCGGTTCTCCGCCTCGTCGAACACGACCGACTGCGGCCCGTCGATCACCTCGTCCGTCACCTCCTCGCCGCGATGGGCCGGCAGGCAGTGCATGAAGAGCGCCTCAGGGTTGGCCCGCGCCATCAGCGCCGCGTTGACCTGGTAGGGCATGAAGACGTTGTGGCCGCGCGCGGAAGCCTCCCGGCCCATCGAGACCCAAGTGTCGGTCACCACGCAGTCGGCGCCGGACACCGCCTCCTCCGCTTCGCGCGTCAGATGGAGGCGGACACCGTTCGCCCGCGCCCGCTCGACATAGCGCGGATCGGGGTCCGAGCCCTCGGGCGTCGCGATCCGCAGCGAGAAGTCGAAGGCGCCCGCCGCCTCGATCAGCGAGTTGAGGACGTTGTTGCCGTCGCCCGTCCAGGCGAAGGTCTTGCCCTTCACCGGCCCACGATGCTCCTCGAAGGTGAGAAGGTCGGCCATAATCTGGCAGGGATGGGTGTCGTCGGTTAGCGCGTTGATGACCGGCACCGTCGCGGCCTCGGCCAGTTCCAGGAGGCGCGAGTGCTCGGTCGTGCGGATCATGATCGCGTCGACATAGCGCGACAGGACGCGGGCCGTGTCGGCGATCGTCTCGGCGCGGCCGAGCTGCATTTCCGAGCCCGAAAGGAACAGCGTCTCGCCGCCGAGCTGGCGCATGGCCACGTCGAACGAGACGCGCGTGCGGGTCGAGGGCTTCTCGAAGATCATCGCCAGCATGCGCCCTTCGAGCGGGCGCGGGCCGGCGCGGCCCTTGCGCTTGCGCTCGCCGGCGTCGTTCAGGATGGCGCGAAGGTCCTTGGGCGAGACGTCGGACAGGTCGAGGAAGTGCCGGGGGCCGGCCGCCACCGCGCTCATGCCGCCGAGCTTTCGCTGGCGCCGACCGACAGTTCGGCGGCCGCGGCCTCGATGCGGTCCATCGCCTCGCGCACCTCGTCGGCCGAGACGACCAGCGGCGGCAGGAAGCGCACCACGTTGTCACCGGCCGGCGCCGCCAGCAGGAGATGCTTGCGCAGCGTCTCGACGAACTGGCCGTTGGGCACGCGCGGCTTGAGGCCGATCAGAAGCCCCTCCCCGCGCACCTCGTCGACGACGTCGGGATAGCGGTCCTTCAACGAGGCGAGGCTCTGCTTGAACAGGAGCGCCGTGCGCCGCACCTCCTCCAGGAAGCCGTCGGACAGGACCACGTCGAGCACCGCGTTGCCGACGGCCATGCCGAGCGGGTTGCCGCCGAAGGTCGTGCCGTGGGTGCCCGCCGTCATGCCCTTGGCCGCGTCGGCGGTGGCGAGGCAGGCGCCGAGCGGGAAGCCGCCGCCGATGCCCTTGGCGGAGGCGAGGATGTCGGGCTCGACGCCGGAATTCTCGTAGGCGAACAGGCGTCCGGTGCGCCCGATCCCGGTCTGCACCTCGTCGTAGATCAGAAGCAGCCCGTGCTCGTCGCACAGGGACCGAAGCTGACGCAGGAATTCCGTCGGCGCGGCGCGAACGCCGCCCTCGCCCTGGATCGGTTCGATCAGGATCGCCGCCGTTTCCGGGCCGACGGCGGCCCGCGCCGCCGCGATGTCGCCGAAGGCCACCTGATCGAAGCCCTCGACCTTGGGGCCGAAGCCTTCGAGATACTTCTTCTGGCCGCCGGCCGCGATGGTGGCGAGCGTGCGGCCGTGGAAGGCGCCCTCGAAGGTCAGAATGCGGAACTTGTCCGGGTGCCCCGAGACGTACTGGTAGCGACGCGCGGTCTTGATCGCGCATTCCAGCGCCTCGGCGCCCGAATTGGTGAAGAACACCTTGTCGGCGAAGGAGGCCTCGACGAGACGCGCGGCGAGCCGCTCCTGCCCCGGAATGTGGAACAGGTTGGACACGTGCCAGAGGCGCTGCGCCTGCTCGGTCAGGGCCGCGACGAGATGCGGGTGCGCGTGGCCGAGCGAGTTGACGGCGATGCCGCCCGTGAAATCCAGGAAACGCCGGCCATCCTCCGTGACGAGCCACACGCCCTCACCTCGCTCGACGCGAAGGTCCGCGCGGGCAAAGGTGGCGAAAAGCGGATTGTCATGCTCGGACATGGGCTGACTTCTTGGGTTGAAGAACGGGTTTGGGAGACGGAGGCTCGGAAGGCGGCCTGCCGGGGCCTGCCGCCGCCGCGCGGCGCTCGTGTCGCGCCGCCACGCGCGGGAATACTGTCGGCGGCCCTGCTATACCATGTGGCCGAGCCCGATTGTCAATCGAAACCCCGGTTTTGCGGCCTTTCGCGCACCGCAGCCTGCCGCAGCAACCTGTTGAAAACCGCAAAAGCGATTCGTGCAACACTGTGCGCACCTTGCCACAGCGCCCTCCGGCGCGTTAAGTTGCCCCTGGACACCATATTTCGTGCGGCGATATCGGCTGTCCACCAGATCTGGTGGTCCGGGCTCCGCCCGGGTCCTGCTGCATGGATCGGTGGCGCGTCGCATGTGCCAAAGAGTAGGAGTCAGTTCATGAGTTGGACCGACGAGCGGATCGATCTTCTGAAACAGCTTTGGGGTGAAGGACTGAGCGCCAGCCAGATCGCTTCGCAACTGGGCGGCGTCACCCGCAACGCCGTGATCGGCAAGGTTCATCGCCTCAAGCTCGACAGCCGGCTCAAGGCGCCCGCCGCCCTAGAAACGGTCGCGGCACCGCGCGCGGCGCGTCCCGTCCTGGTCGAGGCGATGCCCGAGGCGGCACCGCCGCCCCGCGCGCTGCCGGCCGCGCCGCCCGTCGTCGCGGTCGCGCCCGTCGCCGTTCCGCCCCAGCGCACCGCCCGCCCTGCGACGCTTGGCGCCACCGCGCTGAAGATCGAGATCGAGGCAGAGGAGCAGGAGGAGGCGCTGGTCGGCCGTGTCGAGGTGCCGCACGGTCCGGGCGAGGTCGTGCCGATCTCGCGCAACCTCACGCTGACCCAGCTCTCGGACCGCACCTGCAAGTGGCCGCTCGGCGACCCGCTCTCGGCCGAGTTCCGCTTCTGCGGCAATCACGCGCCCGACGCCTCGCCCTATTGCCAGTATCACGCCCGCATCGCCTTCCAGCCCGTCTCCGAGCGGCGCCGCGTGCGCTGAAGCCCCCGATCCCAACGAAAAAGGCCCCGGCAGCGACCGGGGCCTTTTTCGTTGGAGACGCCGCCTCGAAGGCGCTGGCCTGCGACGGCGGCTTGCGCTATGGGGGCGCCCATGAGCCAGAACTCACTCCCCGACCGCCTCGCCATCGACCCCGACAGCCCGTTCCACGACGAGGCACTCCTCGCCAAGGGGATCGGCATCCGCTTCAACGGCGCGGAGAAGACCAATGTCGAGGAGTATTGCGTCAGCGAAGGCTGGATCAAAGTCGCGGCCGGAACGGCGCGCGACCGCAAGGGCAAGCCGATCCTGCTCAAGCTGAAGGGCACGGTCGAGCCCTTCCTCAAGGGCGACGAGGCCTGACTTCGGCCCCGCAGAGCGCCCTCAGGCGCTCTCGGACCGGGCCGAGGCTCGCGGAGCGGCGGCCGTGAACGTCTCGTCCAGCGCATAGCCCGCGCCGCGCACGGTGCGGATCGGATCGCGCTGGCGACCCCGGTTGACCGCCTTGCGCAGGCGGCCGACATGGACGTCCACCGTCCGCTCGTCGACATAGATGTCGCGGCCCCAGACGCCGTCGAGGAGCTGCTCGCGCGAGAACACGCGGCCGGGCGACTGCATCAGGAATTCGAGAAGCTTGAACTCGGTCGGGCCGAGCTTCAGCTCCCGCCCCGCGCGGCGCACGCGATGCGTCTCGCGATCGAGGTCGATGTCGCCGGCCACGAGCTGCGTGGAGATCCGCTCTGGCTTCACCCGGCGCAGCATGGCGCGCACGCGCGCCATGAGTTCCGGCGTCGAGAAGGGCTTCACGACATAGTCGTCCGCGCCCGTCGAAAGACCGCGAACGCGCTCCGACTCCTCGCCGCGTGCCGTGAGCATGATGATCGGCAGCCGCTCGGTCTCGGGCCGCGCCCTGAGGCGCCGGCAAAGCTCGACGCCCGACAGCCCAGGCAGCATCCAGTCGAGAAGCAGGAGGTCGGGCACCTGCTCTTTCAGCCGGAGGTCCGCCTCGTCGCCGCGCGCGATCGTATCGACCGCGTAGCCTTCCGATTCCAGGTTGTAGCGCAGGAGGATGGAGAGCGCCTCCTCGTCCTCCACCACCGTCACGCGGGGCGCCATCGTCAGGCGCTCCGCAGGCCGGCGGGCGCCACCACGGTCGGGGTCGAGTCGCCCTTGGGCCGCTCGATCTCCATCTGGCTGCCGGTCTTGATGTAGTAGATCGTCTCCGCGATGTTGGTCGCGTGATCGCCGATGCGCTCGATGTTCTTGGCCGAGAACAGGAGATGCGTGCAGGCGGTGATGTTGCGCGGGTCCTCCATCATGTAGGTCAGGAGCTCGCGGAAGATCGAGGTGTAAAGCGCGTCGATCTCCTGGTCGCCGCGCCGGATCGCCTCGGCGCGCAGATGGTCGCGCGTGGCGTAGGCGTCGAGCACCTCCTTGAGCTGGCCGAGCGCCAGCTCCGACATGTGCTCGATGCCGCGCACGAGCTGCACCGGCTGGGTGTGTTCCTGCGTGGCCAGCACGCGCTTGGCGATGTTCTTGCCGAGATCGCCGATCCGCTCGAGATCGTTCGAGATGCGGATGGCGCCAACGATCTCGCGCAGGTCGTGGGCCATCGGCTGGCGCTTGCCGATGGTCATGATCGCGTGCTCGTCGATCTCGCGTTGCGCGGCGTCGAGGAGCACGTCGTCGGCGACCACCGACTGGGCGAGGCCCGCGTCGGAGCGGATCAGCGCCGACACGGCCTGCTCGACCATGCGCTCGGCCTGCCCCCCCATCTCCGAGATGCGGCGCAGGATGAACTTCAGCTCATCGTCGTAGGACGAGACGATATGGTGTTCCATGACGCGGGCTCCCTTCATGGATTCGGGCCGCGGCCCGGTTGCGTCGGTCCGGTCAGCCGAAGCGGCCGGTGATGTAGTCCTGGGTGCGCTTGTCGTCGGGGTTCTGGAACATCTTCTCGGTCGGCCCGACCTCGACGATCTTGCCGAGGTGGAACATGGCCGTGCGCTGCGACACGCGGGCGGCCTGCTGCATCGAGTGCGTCACGATGACGATCGTGTAGTTCTGGCGCAGGTCGTCGATCAGCTCCTCCACGGTCGCCGTCGCGATCGGGTCGAGCGCCGAGCAGGGCTCGTCCATCAGGATCACCTCGGGGCTCACCGCGATCGCCCGCGCGATGCAAAGGCGCTGCTGCTGGCCGCCGGACAGGCCCGTGCCGGGATCGTGGAGGCGGTCCTTCACCTCCTCGAAGAGGCCCGCCTTGCGCAGCGAGGTCACGACGATCTCCTCCAGGTCCGCCTTGGACCGGGCGAGACCGTGGATCTTGGGGCCGTAGGAGATGTTCTCGAAGATCGACTTCGGAAACGGGTTCGGCTTCTGGAACACCATGCCGACGCGGGCGCGCAGTTCCACGACGTCGATGCCCGAATTGTAGATGTCCTCGCCGTCGAGCGTCACCAGACCCTCGACGCGGGCGCCCTCCACTGTGTCGTTCATGCGGTTGAGCGTGCGCAGGAAGGTCGACTTGCCGCAGCCCGAGGGGCCGATCAGCGCGGTCACCTGCCGCTCGTAGACGTCGAGATCGACCCCGAACAGAGCCTGCTTGGCGCCGTAGAAGACCGAGACGCCCTTGCCGCGCATCTTGGCGCTCTGCGCCTTGGTCGGAGCGGCCGGGGCGGCCGCCTTGATCGGAAGCTGTTCCATCATGGATGTCGCCTTTACCAGCGCCGCTCGAAGCGGCGGCGAAGAATGATCGCCGTGATGTTCATCACGGCCAGGAAGAGGAGGAGCACGATGATCGCGCCGGAAGTGCGCTCCACGAAGGCGCGCTCCGCCTCGTTGGCCCACATGTAGATCTGAACGGGCAGCGCGGTCGACGGGTCCATCGGCGTCGCGGGGTAGTTGGCGACGAAGGCCACCATGCCGATCAGGAGCAGCGGGGCCGTCTCGCCGAGCGCATGGGCGAGGCCGATGATCGTGCCGGTCAGGATGCCGGGCATGGCGAGCGGCAGGACGTGGTGGAACACCATCTGCATGCGCGAGGCGCCGAGGCCGAGGGCCGCGGCGCGGATGGAGGGCGGCACGGCCTTCAGCGCCGCGCGGGTCGCGATGATGATCGTCGGCAGGGTCATCAGCGCGAGCACCAGGCCGCCGACCAGCGAAGCCGAACGCGGCAGCCCCATATAGTTGACGAATATGGCCAGCCCGAGGAGGCCGTAGACGATGGATGGCACGGCCGCGAGGTTGTTGATGTTCACCTCGATGAAGTCGGTGAAGCGGTTTTTCGGCGCGAACTCTTCCAGATAGATCGAGGCCGCGACGCCGATCGGCAGAGCGAGCGCCAGCACGATCAGCATCATGTAGAGCGAGCCGATGATGGCGACGCCCACGCCCGCCGTCTCGGCGCGCGAGGAGGCGCCGAAGGTGAAGAAGCCGGTGTTGAAGCGCTGCTCCATGTCGCCCGCTTCCTGCAGCGTGCGCATCCATTCGATCTGCTTGTCCTTGATCGGCCGCCGCTCCTCGGGGATCGACAGGTCGAACTGGCCCTTCACCGCCGAATCCACGGTGGAGTTGGCGTAGAGCCAGACGTCCTGTGTGGTACCGATGATGGACAGATCCGCCATCACCATCCCGCCGAGCTGCGTGCGAACGCTTTGCGAGACGAGCTGGGTGGCGAGGCGCACGTCGGCGCTGTTGCTCGGGTCGATGCCGAGCCGCGCCACCAGCGCGTCCTGGACGAGCTTGGGATAGTTGGCGAGGCGCAGCGCCTGCATGTCCGTGCCGCCCGAGTTCTTCGGGTCGATCACGCTCTGCGAGAAGGTGATCGGAAGGCGGATCTCGGTCTGCCAGAAGGCGGTGTAGCCCTGGCTGATCACGGTCCAAAGGAGCGTGGCGAGGAAGACCATGCCGATGGCGATGGCCGTGATGCCGTAGGCCTTGAAGCGACGCTCGGAGGCGTAGCGCTTCTTCAGCCCGATATCGCGGCGCGGCGGCGCCTTCGCGTCGACGACGGGGCCGGCGCCGGAGGGAAAGGTCGCGTCGCTCATCAGTCGTACTGCTCCCGATACTTGCGCACGATGGCCAGCGCGATGACGTTGAGAACCAGAGTGATCGCGAAGAGCGTGATGCCGAGCGCGAAGGCGACGAGGCTCTGCGGCGAGGTGAAGTCGAGATCGCCCGTGAGCTGACTGACGATCTTGATCGTCACGGTGGTCATGGCCTCGAACGGGTTGGCCGTGATGTTGGCGGCGATACCGGCGGCGAGCACCACGATCATCGTCTCGCCGATGGCGCGCGAGGCTGTGAGGAGCAGCGCCGAGACGATGCCGGGAAGCGCGGCGGGCAGGACCACCTTCTTCACCGTCTCTGAGGGCGTGGCGCCGAGGCCGAGCGAGCCGTCGCGAAGCGAGCGCGGCACGGCGGTGATGATGTCGTCCGAGAGCGACGAGACGAAGGGGATCAGCATGATGCCCATCACGAGGCCCGCCGTGAGGATCGACTGCGCCTGGATGAAGCTGGAATAGTCGCCGGTGAGGAGGCCGTTGATGTCCGCCGAAAGGTCGCGCAGGAAGGGGCCGACCGTGATCAGGGCGAAGAAACCGTAGACAATGGTCGGGATGCCGGCCAGCACTTCGAGGAGCGGCTTCACGACGGAGCGCACGCTATTGGACGCGTATTCGGCCATGTAGATCGCCGCCAAGAGGCCGATCGGCACGGCGAAGAGCATGGCGACGAAGGCGATGTAGAGGGTGCCCAGAAGAAGGGGGATCAGGCCGAACTGGCCGGTCGCCGTGGAGCCCGCCGCCGCGAAGCGCGGCTCCCAGACCGTTCCGAAGAAGAAGTCGGCCGGGGGCACGCGGCTGAAGAAGTCGATCGATTCGAACAGCATCGACGACACGATGCCGACCGTGGTCAGGATGGCGATGGACGAGCAGATCACGAGGAAGGACGTGACGACCTTCTCGACCTGGTTGCGGGCACGCAGGCGCACCGCGATGCGGCGCAGTGCGAAGAGGAGACCCGCGAGGGACGCGGCGATCACCACGACCGTCATCGCGAGGCGGCTCGTGTCCTCGAGCTGGTTGCGCTCGATCGCCTGACGGATCATGGAGTCCGTCGTCTCCGTCGGGACGGGAATGCCGCGACGGGCCAGCAGCGGGCGCAGGTCCGCGACGTTGATCTCGTCGAGCGACTCGCGCTCTTCGGCGGGAAGGAGGCGGATGCCCTGGCCGAGCGAGCGGACGAGGCTTTCGCGCAGCGAAGCCGCGAGATTGGTCTCCTCGGCGGTCGCCTCCGGAACGGAGACGAGGCTCGTTACGACGACTGGCGACACGGCGAGCCACAGGCACATTATGAGAAGCGCTGGGATCGTCGCGGCCATCGCGGCATAGACGCCGTGATAGATGGTGCGCGAGTGGAGCTTGTCGGACGAGGCGGCGGCGAGCTGGGCGCTTCGACGCTTCGCAAGGACGAAGCCGACGGCGCCGATCACCAGCACGGTCAGGACAATGGCGAAAATGGACACCGACGCTCGTCTCCGCGCAGGATGAACGAAACGGCCCGGGGAGCCGGGCCGTGGGCAGGCAAGGAGCGCGGCCTGTCGGCCACGCTCCGCTGACAGGCGATCAGCCCTCGACCGTGGTGCCGGCCGTGAACTTCTGGCGGGCTTCCTCGCGCTGGGCTTCCGGCGCCGGCACGAGGCCGTACTGGGCGAGCGGGCCGTCAGGGCCGACCATCTGCTCGGAGAGGAAGAACTCGACGAACTCGGACAGGCCCGGAACCACGCCGATATGCGCCTTCTTCACGTAGAAGAAGAGCGGACGCGACACCGGATACTCGCCGGAGGCGACGCTTTCGACGGACGGCGTGACGCCGCCGACGGTCGCGACCTTCAGCTTGTCCTGGTTCTGCTCGTAGAAGGCGAGGCCGAACACGCCCACGCCCTGCGGGTTGGCGGCGATGCGGGCCAGGGTCTCGGTGTAGTCGCCCGAGATGTCGGTCGCCTTGCCGTCGTTGCGGACCTGGTGGCACTGCTCCTTAGCCGCCTTCTCGTCCATGCCCGACGCCTTGTAGGCCTCGAGGGCACCGGAGGCCTCGCAGCCGGCGACCAGGAGCTTCTCCTCGAAGACCTCGCGCGTGCCGTGGTTCTCGGCGGGGATGTAGGCGGCGATCGGCTGGGCCGGCAGCGAGGCGTCGGCCTCGTTCCAGGCGGCGTTGGTGTTGTCGACGACCTGGCCGTCCTTGACGATCTTGGCGGCCAGCGCGTTGAACACGGCGGTCGGGGTCAGGGCGAAGTCGGCACCCTGAGCGGACGAGGCGAAGACGATGCCGTCGTAGCCGAAGCGCACTTCCTGGATCTCGTTCACGCCGCCATCCTGGCAGGCCTTCTTCTCGGAGGCCGAGATCGGGCGCGAGGCGTTGGCGATGTCGACGGTCTCCGGGCCGACGCCCTGGCAGAACTGGCGGAAGCCGCCCGACGTGCCGCCGGACTCGACGACCGGGGTCGGGAAGTCGGGATAGACCTCACCGAAGTTCTCGGCGACGATCTGCGCATAGGGCAGCACCGTCGAGGAGCCGGCAGCCTGCACGGGCTGGGCGGACTGCGCGAAGGCCTGGCTGGAAAGGGCGAAGGCAGCGCCGAGCGCGAGGCCGGCAAGCGTCTTGTTCAACACGAGGTTGTCTCCGTCATGGAGTTTCGAAAGCGAACCGCCCGACCGACGAGTCTGCGGCACCGGTTCGAGGCTTGGTCTAGCGACCCCGCGCAACTCCTATATGACAGTTCCTTATGCGATTTATGACAGTCCAAACCATTGTCGTAACTAGTGTTTTTCCATCGCGTCGAGGAATCGGACGAAACGGACGGAGAAGGTCGAGCCTTTTCCCGGCTCCGAGACGATCGACAGCCTGGTCCGATGTCTTGTCAGGACGTGCCGCACGATGGAAAGGCCGAGGCCGGTGCCGGGCTTGCCGGACGTTCCTTCCTCCACCCGGTAGAAGCGCTCGGTGAGGCGCGGCACGTGCTCGGCCGGGATACCCTTGCCGAAGTCGCGCACATAGGCCTCGACACCCTCACCGTCGCGACGCAGCCCGATCTCCACCCGGCCGCCGTCGCCGCCGTACTTGCAGGCGTTCTCGAAGAGGTTCGCGAAGACCTGGATCAGCTCGTCCCGGTCGCCGTTGACGAGCACGCCGTCCCCGTCGAGCCCCACGAGCCGGACTGCAAGGCCGCCCTCCGCGGCCTGAGGGCCGAGCTGGCGGGCGACGCTGCGCAGGATGTCGGCGATATCGGCCGCCTCGTTGGAACGCAGCCGGCGCCGCGTCTCGATGCGCGACAGGGACAGGAGGTCGTCGATCAGCCGCGACATGCGCCGCGCCTGCTCCTGCATGATGTCGAGAAAGCGCATGCGGGCGGCCGCGTCGTCGCGGGCCGGACCTTTCAGCGTCTCGATGAAGCCGGAGAGCGAGGCCAGCGGCGTGCGCAGCTCGTGGCTGGCATTGGCGACGAAGTCGGTGCGCATGCGCTCCAGCCGCCGCGCCTGCGTATGGTCCCGGAAGAGGAGGAGCAGGAAGGGCGGTCGCTCTTCGCCCGCCAGCCGCAGCGGAAGGATGTCGATCCCCCAGGAGCGGTCGGCAGGAAGACGCTCGTTCAACTCCTCCTGCTCGGCCTCGTCGCTCTCCACCGCGCGCTCCAGCGCGGCCAGAAGGTCGGGTGCGCGGAACCGCATGGCGATGGGGTCGCCCAGCACGAGCGGACCGAAGGCGCGCGAGGCGGCCGCATTGGCGAAGCGCAGGGCGAGCGAGCGGTCCACAACGACGCCCGGCTCGCGCAGGGCCTCGACCACGCTCTTGACGCTCGCGTCCGGCCAGTGCGGTTGGTTGCGCGAGCGGCTGGCGGCCGTGCTCCGCGGGCGGTTGCCGTCGGCCCCACGCAGCAGGAGATGCGCCAGGCCACCCGCCAGAACGAAGCCTCCCGCCCACCAGCGCGCCTCGCCGACCGCCAGCGCCAGGAAGACGAGCCCCGCCCCCCAGATCGCCGTCGGCACGAGGCGCAGCCAGCGCCGCGCCGTTTCTCCGCCGGAGCGGCCCGTTTCGTCCACGACCCGCTCCTGCCCGAAAGCTTATCCGACCCGGCGAAGCCGCAGGGAGAAGACGTCGACGTCGTTGGTGGTCCCGTTGACGCCCGGCTCGATCGCGATGCTGGCGGGCGATCCGGCATTGGCCGGCACGGGCACGTCGAAGATGAAGGCCTCCTCGCTCATGGTGGTCGAGAAGCGCTGCCGCTCGCAGAGGCTCGTACCGCCGAAGAGGCAGCGCACGGCGAACTCGCGCTCCGCGCCGTCGGGCGAACCGGCCGTCACCTCGATGCGCACGTTGGAGCCGGCGATCTCTCCGACGACGCCGGGACCGATGGCCATCAGCACCTCGCCTTCGCCCGCGGCCGGGCCGGACACGCGCACCGCGTCCCGTCCGCCCGAACGCGGCGCCGCTTCGATTCGCCCGCCGGCGGGCGTCGAGAGGCTTTCCAGGTCGTCGCCGTCGAACACGGTGATCCAGTCGAGCGCCGAGGTCTCGTTCTGCGCCGTCGGTGAATCGGGGTCGGATCCGCGGATCATGCCGCCGACGAAATAGGCTAGAAGCGCGAGCACCAGGGCGAACACCACGGCCGCGACCAGCACGGAGCGCGGCGAGCGGGCCTCGCGAACCGGCTCGGGCGCACCGCGCTCTCCGCCCGGCGTCCACGTGTTGGGCGCGGCAGCCGACTCGGGGGCCGCCTCCTCCGGCTCGAAGGCGCGGGGCTCCCGCACATCATCGGCCGGTTCGGGGCGCGGCGGCAGGGGCGGCTGTGTCAGCATGAAGCCCGGATCGGCCTCGGCTTCGGCGGCCTCGGACGGCGCCGGCCAGGACGAATAGTCCGCTTCCACGCGGTCGATCGTCTCGGCCAGGCGGGTGCGCTGCGCCTCGGCATCCGCCTCGCTTGCGCCGCGCGTTTCCAGCATCCGCTCCAGCGCGCGTTCGGAAGCGGCGTAGATGCTTTCCCGGAAGGCCGGATCGCTCGCGTCGCCGCCCTCGAGGGCTCGCCGCAGGCTGTCTTCCATTGCGCTCATGACATCTCCCGGCCGGTCGAGGCGACACCGTCGCCACGGTCCCTCGGCATCGCATCTGGATAGCGAATGCGGCGGAATGGAGCAATCTCGCCGCGCTTTGCCGTCACGGCGCGAGTTTTCACCCTTTCCTTTAGCCGCCTGCGCGCGACCTTGCCTTGCAGAAGCCTTCCGGAAGCCGTCGATGACCACCTTTCCTCCCCTGCCCAATCCGATCGGCCGGCACGGCGTGATCGGCGACCTCAACACGCTGGCCCTCGTCGCCCCGGACGGGCGCATCGACTTCCTGTGCCATCCCGACATCGATTCGCCGACACTGTTCGCCTCCCTGCTCGACCCCGAAAAGGGCGGCGAGTTCCGCTTCTGGGCGACGGCGGACGGCATGGGCCAGCGGCAGATCTACCTGCCCGACACCAACATCCTCCTGACCCGGTTTCTCGGACCGGACGGAATCGGCGAGGTCTCGGACTTCATGCCGCTGGACGGCTCGGGCCGCATCGTGCGCCGCGCCAAGGCGATCATGGGGCCAGTCACCTTCGCCATCCGCCTGGATCCGCGACCCGAATACGCTCTCGCGCAGCCCGAACTGTCGCCGACCGCGGACGGCGCCGCCATCGCCTGGACCCGCCCCGACGGCTCGCGCGAGACGATCTTCCTCCACACCTCCATCCCGTTGCGCATCGAGGACGGGACGCTTGCCGGCGAGGTGACGCTCCGCGAGGGCGAGACCGCCTTCACCGTCCTCTGCCCCGGGCGCGAGGGCTGGAGCCCGGCGGACCGCGACTATGTCCGCGTGTCCTTCGGCGAGACGCGCAAGTTCTGGCACGATTGGGTGGCGCACGGCCGCTTTCCCACCTTCTGGCGCGAACTCGTGGTCCGATCGGCGCTCACGCTGAAGCTTCTCACATCCGCCAAGCACGGGTCCATCGCGGCCGCCGCGACCTTCGGCCTCCCAGAGGTCGTGGGCGGCGAGCGCAACTGGGACTACCGCTTCTGCTGGGTCCGCGACAGCGCCTTCACCCTCTACGCCCTGTCGCGGCTCAACTACTACGACGAGGCCGAGGCCTTCATCCACTTCCTGATGGAGCGCGTGGCGAGGAGCGACGGAGACCGGTCGGGCCTGCAGATCATGTACGGCATGGACGGACGGGCCGAGCTGACCGAAACGGAGCTGCCGCAGTTCTCGGGCTATCGCGGCTCGCGGCCCGTTCGCGTCGGCAACGGCGCCTTCGACCAGCGACAGATGGACATTTTCGGCGAGTTCATGGACGCGGTGTACATCGCGACGCGGGCGCGCGGAAAGCCGAGCTACTCAGTCTGGGCGAAGCTGTCGGGGCTGATCGACTGGCTCTGCGCCAACTGGCACCTGCCCGACCGCGGCATCTGGGAAAGCCGGGGCGAAGACAAGGAGTACCTCTCCTCGCGCCTGATGTGCTGGGTGGCGATCGACCGCGCGATCCGCATCGCGACGCGCGAATCCATGCCCGCCGACCTCGCCCTCTGGCACCGCGAGCGCGACACGATCCAGAAGACCATCGTGGAGGAGTTCTGGAACCCGGAAGTCGGCGCCTTTACGCAGTTCAAGGGCGGCGACACGCTGGACGCGGTCGTGCTCCTGATGCCGCTCGTCCGCTTCATCAACCCGCGCGACCCGATGTGGGTCTCGACGCTCAAGGCGGTGCGCGAGACCCTCGTCCACGACTGCCTCGTGCGCCGCTACATCAACGGCCCCTCCAACCACGACGGGCTGGAGGGTGAAGAAGGCTTCTTTACCATCTGCTCCTTCTGGTACGTCGAAGCGCTGGCGCGCACCGGCTTCGTGGCCGAGGCGCGGCTCCTGTTCGAGAAGCTGCATTCCTACGCCAACCATCTCGGCCTCTATGCCGAGGAACTGTCCACCGACGGGCGGCATCTCGGCAACTTCCCGCAAGGCCTCACACACCTGTCGCTGATCTCGGCCGCCATCTGGCTGGACCGGGCGCTGACCGCCGACCGATCCGACCCCGCCCATGCCGGCTTCCAGATGATCGAGGACCCCGATGGCATCTTCTGACCTCCTTTCGCTCCAGGGCCAGGTGGCCATCGTCACCGGCGCCTCGGCCGGGATCGGGCGCGCCTGCGCCGTCGAGCTGGCGCGGGCGGGTGCCGATGTCGCCGTCAACTACCACGGCTCGCGCGAGGGGGCGGAGGAGACCGTCGCGGCCATCGAGGCGCTCGGCCGCCGCGCGATCGCGGTTCAGGGCGATGTCGGGTCGGAGGAGGACGTCGCCCGTCTTTTCGACGAGGCGGAACGAGGGCTCGGCCCCGTCGAGATCGCCGTCTCCAATGCCGGGCGCCAGAAGGACGCCAAGCTCGCCGAGATGACGCTGGACGATTGGGACGCGGTGATCCGCACCAACCTCACCGGCGGCTTCCTGATGGCGCGCGAAGCGGTGCGCCGCTTCCGGGCCAAGGGCCGCCGGCCGGAGGTGAGCCGGGCGCTCGGCAAGCTGATCTTCGATTCCTCCGTCCACCAGCGCATCCCCTGGGCCTTCCACGTCAACTACGCGGCGTCCAAGGGCGGGCTGAAGCTCCTGATGGAATCGGTGGCACAGGAGGTCGCCTGCGAGGGGATCCGCGTCAACGCCGTGGCGCCGGGCGCGATCGCGACGGCCATCAACAGGGACGAGCGCGAGAAGGAAGGCGGCATGGACGCGATGCTGAAGCTGATCCCCCACGGGCGCGTCGGCGACCCGGAGGACATCGGCCGCGTCGTCGCCTTCCTAGCCTCCGACGCCTCCGACTACATCAATGGCCAGACGCTGTTCGTGGACGGCGGCATGACGCTCTACCCCGGCTTCCGCGGCAACGGGTGAGCAGGCCGGATTGCCGATCCCGGGATCTTAGGGAACCTCTCGAGGCCTCCCCTGCCGGTTATTCTCCCGGGATCGCACTCGAGCCATGACGAACGCGACGGTCATCGCGCAAGCAAAAAAGGGCGACCCGGAGGCCGCCCTTTTTTGCAGAATTTGCGATGACGAAACCGCTCAGCGCAACTCGTCCTCTTCCTCGGTCTCCTCCGGCTCGGTGCGGCGCATGGAGGTGAGCTTGGCGAAGACGGCGGCGGCGTCGAGTTCTTCCTCGTCGCGCGCGCCGGACCGGTAGTTCTGAGTCTGCGCGGCCGACAGGAGGCGCTCCTCCTCGGCCACCTCCTCCGGGCGCGGCATGCCGCGCGAGGCCTTCTCGACCTCGAGGTCGAGGTCGATCTGCGAGCAGAGGCCGAGCGTCACCGGGTCCATCGGCTGGAGGTTGGCGGAGTTCCAGTGGGTGCGCTCGCGGATCTGCTCGATCGTGTGCTTGGTCGTGCCGACGAGGCGCGAGATCGCGGGGTCCTTCAGTTCGGGATGGTTGCGCACCAGCCAGAGGATCGCGTTCGGGCGGTCCTGGCGCTTGGAGACCGGCGTGTAGCGCGGCCCCTTGCGCTTTGCCTCCGGCACCCGGACCTTGGGCGGGGCGAGCTTCAGGCGGTGCTTCTCGTCCTTCTCGGCCCGCACGATCTCGTCGCGCGTCAACTGGCCCGTGATGATCGGGTCCATGCCCTTGATGCCCTGCGCCGACTCTCCGTCCGCGATCGCCTTCACTTCCAGGGGATGCAGCGTGCAGAATTCGGCGATCTGCTCGAAGGACAGGGAGGTGTTGTCGACGAGCCAGACGGCCGTGGCCTTGGGCATCAGAAGCTGCTGAGCCATGGATATAGGTCTCCTGTAGGCCGGCCCCGGTCAGGCAGGCTGTGGTCACGCCACGAATTCCGGAAATCGACGCTGACTATAGGCACCCCCGCCGCGTTCCGCAAGGAACGATGCGCGGTCGAGCCCCGGTCAACTCTCCGCCGCGCCCGTCACCAGCACGATCTTGCCGATATGGTCCTTGTCCATGTGGGCATGGGCGTTCGCCGCCTTTTCGAGCGGATAGGTCGCGTCGATCAGCGGCTTAACCCGGCCCTCCGAAAGCAGCGGCCACACCTTCTCCTCCAGCTCGGCGCAAAGCGCCGCCTTGAACGCCGTGTCGCGGGCGCGCAGGGTCGAGCCGGTGAGCGTCAGGCGCTTGCGCATCACGGCGAAGAGGTCGATCTCCCCCTTGCGGCCGTTGAGATGCGCGATCTGGACGATGCGGCCGTCCGGTGCCGCAACCTCGATGTTGCGCGGGAGGTAGTCGCCGCCGATCATGTCGAGCGTGAGGTCCACGCCGCGCCCGCCCTGCCAGTCCTTGAGTGCCGCCACGAAGTCGTCCGTGCGGTAGTTCACGGCGAGATCGGCCCCGAGCCGCCGCGCTGCGTCGGCCTTCGCCTCGCCGCCGACCGTCGTCGCGACCAGGGCGCCGAAGGCATGCGCGAGTTGGATGGCCACCGTGCCGATGCCGGACGTCCCGCCGTGCACGAGAAAGGTCTCCCCGCGCTTCAGCGCGCCGCGCTGGAAGACGTTGTGCCAGACGGTCAGGAACGTCTCCGGGATCGCCGCCGCCTCGACGGCGCCCAGGCCCGACGGCACCGACAGGACCGAGCCCTGGTCGGCCAGCGCATACTGCGCATAGCCACCGCCGGAGAGCAGCGCCATCACTTGGTCGCCCTCGCGCCAGCGCCGGACGCCCGGCCCGACCACCGCCACCCTGCCCGCGACCTCCAGCCCCGGCCAATCCGGCGCGCCCGGCGGCGGCGGATAGGCGCCCATGCGTTGGAGGACGTCGGGCCGGTTGACGCCGGCCGCCTCCACTTGGATCAGCACCTCGCCTTCGCCCGGCCGGGGCAAGGGCGCGCGGCGCGGCACCAGCACCTCCGGTCCGCCGTGCCCGTCGAGGGCCATGATCGTCATCTCGCTGGGAAGGGTCATCGCTCGGCTCTCCTGATACGACGCCTCACTTAACGCGCGCCGGCAAACTTTCCCGCCCGCGTTAACCGCGCGTTGACCATTCCGGCGCACTGTCGGGGAAGTCCAGATTGCTTTGGATGGCGACCTTGCCGGTTGTCGAACCTCCCTGTTGAAACTCAAGAGCCGCTCCGCGCGGCTCTCTTTTTGCCGGGAATCCAACGCTTCGGCATGCTTTCCGGCCGTTAACCATCATTGACCGGGCCTCCTTGCGCATCGCGCGCCATGGGTGGATTCTAGGAGCGACAGGGCCGTGACGCGCCGACTATGGTGCCGCGACCCTTGCAACGATTCGCCTCAAGGTCGGTTTTCCCAGCATGACAAACACCCATCTCGATCACAGCGAATCCTCCCGGACGATCAAGCTGGCGGAACGGCTTGCCTTCTCGTCCTCCTTCCAGCCGATCTTCGACGAGGGTATGACGCTGGTCGACGAGACCGCGGCCTATCTCGACGGGGACGGGCGGCGCGACGCGCGCACCATCTCGCGCGGGGCGGCGACCCTCTACGCCGCCGAATCCATGCGCCTGACGACGCGCCTGATGCAGGTCGCCTCCTGGCTCCTCCTCCAGCGCGCCGCCAACCAGGGCGACATGTCGCGCGCGCAGGTCGAGGCCGAGAAGGTCAAGGTCCGGCTGGACGGCATCAGCGGCGGCGCCGATTCCCCGTTCTACGAGGAACTGCCCCTCGCCTTCCGCGACCTCGTGGAGCGCGCCGTGATGCTGGAGCGGCGCGTCGCGATGCTCGACCGCGAGATCTACGGCGATCCGCAGGCCGACGGCTCGACCAACCCGGTGGGCGAGCAGATGCATCTCCTGCGCACCGCCTTCGCCGTCTGACGAGAGGCCACCTTTCACGTTAAAGGGCGCGCGGGTTCCTCACCCGCGCGCCCTTTTCGTTTGGCCCGGAGGCCAACAAAAAACCCGGCCGAAGCCGGGTTCCTCGTAAGCCTTCGGTGACCGGCAATCAGATGCCGAGACCCTCGTAGCGCTTCTTGAAGCGCGACACGCGGCCGCCGCGATCCAGCATCTGCTGGTTGCCGCCGGTCCAGGCCGGGTGGCTGGTCGGGTCGATGTCGAGGTTCAGCTTGTCGCCGGCCGAGCCCCAGGTCGAGCGCGTCTGGTATTCGGTGCCGTTGGTCATCACGACGGTGATCGTGTGGTAGTCGGGGTGGATGTTCTGCTTCATCGCCTTGTTCCCAGCCTGACGCGCTCGCACCCACTGAGACCCATGGACGGAGCCCGCCGGCGAGAAGCCGGGTTGGACATTTCGACCAGGGATCGGAATGAGGAGCGCGATCGCTTTCAAATTCAAGGGCGAGCCTATACATCAGGCCCCGATAGCGCACAAGGGCCGCCGGGCGCGGCCGCAAGGGGCAGCGAATTTGCGAAACGGAACCGCCGAGAAAGCCGGCGGCGGGGCGCCCCGCCGCACGCTGAAGCCTCTGGCCCGCCTCTGGCCCTACATGATGGAGCACAAGGGCCACGTCGCCGCCGCGCTCTTCTTCCTGGCGCTCGCCTCCGCCACCACCCTTTCGGTGCCCGTCGCCGTGCGCCGCGTGGTGGACCATGGCTTCGCCTCGTCCGACACGGGGTTCGTCAACACCTATTTCGGCATGCTGGCGGTGCTCGCTCTCGTGCTCGCGCTGGCCAGCGCCGGGCGCTACTACTTCGTCATCACCATCGGCGAGCGCGTGGTGGCGGGCCTGCGCAAGGACGTGTTCGCCCACGTCCTGACGCTTTCACCGGCCTTCTACGACAAGAACCTGTCCGGCGAGATCGTCTCGCGCCTCACCGCCGACACCACGCAGATCAAGTCCGCCGTGGGCGCCACCGCGTCGCTCGCGCTGCGCAACTCGATCCTCTTCCTCGGCGCGGCCGCGATGATGGTGGTGACGAGCCCCGGCCTGTCGGCGATCGTACTCGGCGCCATTCCGCTGATCGTCCTGCCGCTCGTTGCCTTCGGGCGCACGGTTCGCGCCCGCTCTCGCGCCGCGCAGGACGTCCTGGCCGGCGCCAGCGCCTATGCCGGCGAGGCGATCGGCTCGGTGCGCACCGTCCAGGCCTTCACGGCCGAGCGCGAGGCGCGCGGGCGTTTCGACGCCGCCGTGGACGACGCGTTCGAGGCCGCCCGCCGCTCGGTCTCGGCCCGCGCGGGGCTGACGGCCTTCGCCATCTTCCTCGTGACCGCCTCCATCGTCGCCGTGCTCTGGGTCGGCGCGCAGCAGGTGATCGGCGGCGCGATGACGCCGGGCACGCTCGGCCAGTTCCTGCTCTATGCCGTCTTTGCCGCCTCCAGCCTCGGTCAGCTCTCGGAGGTCTGGGGCGAGTTGACGGCGGCGGCGGGGGCGACGGAGCGCCTGTCCGAACTCCTGGAAGACCGGCCGGAGATCGCCGATCCCCCCGCCCCGCAGCCCCTCCCCTCCCGCGCGCTGGGCGCCGTCCGCTTCGAGAACGTCGCCTTCCACTATCCGACGAGCCCCGGCCGCGAGACGCTGCGCGGGCTCGACTTCACCGTGCAGCCCGGCGAGACCGTGGCCCTCGTCGGCGCGTCGGGCGCGGGCAAGTCCACCGTCTTCTCGCTGCTCGAACGCTTCTACGACCCGACCGCCGGCCGGATCCTGGTCGACGGCGTCGACATCCGCCAGGTTGAGCTTTCGGCTCTGCGCCGACGCATCGCCCTCGTGCCGCAGGACGTGACGATCTTCGCCGGAACCCTCGCCTCCAACATCGCCTTCGGGCAGCCCGATGCGTCGAGGGCCGAGATCGAGGCGGCGGCCGACGCCGCGCTCGTCACGCCCTTCGTGCGTCATCTTCCGGATGGCTTCGACACCGCCGTCGGCGAGCGGGGCGTGACCCTGTCGGGCGGCCAGCGCCAGCGCGTGGCAATCGCCCGCGCGATCCTGCGCGACGCGCCGATCCTGCTCCTCGACGAGGCGACCTCGGCACTGGACGCGGAAAGCGAGGGTCTCGTCCAGACGGCGCTCGACAGGCTGATGCGCGGGCGCACGACGATCGTCATCGCCCACCGCCTCGCAACCATCCTGAAGGCGGACCGCATCCTCGTCGTGGACGGCGGACGGATCGTCGAGGAGGGCAACCACGCCAGCCTGATCGCGACGGGCGGTGCCTATGCACGCCTCGCCCGGCTTCAATTCGGTGCAGCGGAAGCGGCCCTGCGAGGCGCCGCGGAATAAAAATAGGTCAGCATTGTTGACATATTCCCGCTGCGGGTGTGAAGCATCCCCAGGAGGATTTGATGACCCTGACCGATCTCTTCGCCACCCGTTCCAGCCGCATGAAGGCGTCCGAGATCCGGGAGCTTCTGAAGCTTCTCGACCAGCCGGACATCATCTCCTTCGCGGGCGGGATCCCCGATCCCGCGCTGTTCCCGCACGAGGCGTTCCGCGAGGCCTATGCGGAGGTGCTCGGCGGCGCGCAGGCCAACGCCGCGCTCCAGTATCAGGTGAGCGAAGGCTACCTGCCGCTGCGCCGCTGGCTGGCCTCCTACATGAGCACGCTCGGCGTCCCCTGCGACGAGAACAACGTCTTCATCACCTCCGGCTCGCAACAGGGGCTCGACTATCTCGGCAAGCTGATGCTCTCGCCGGCGGACACCGCGCTCGTCACCTGGCCGACCTATCTCGGCGCGCTCCAAGCCTTCAACGCCTACGAGCCGACCTATGCGCGGCTCCAGCCGAACGGCGGCAACACGACGCCCGCAGCCTATGCCGACGCGGCAGCGAAAGCCGGCGGCCGGGCAAAGTTCGCCTATCTCGTGCCCGACTTCGCCAATCCGACGGGCGAGACGCTGAACCTCGCGCAGCGCGAGGCCGTGCTCGACCTCGCCGCCGAACTCGATATCGCGGTGATCGAGGACGCCGCCTACCAGGCGCTGCGCTACGAGGGGCAGCCGGTCCCGCCGATCGTCGCGCTCGACTGCGCCCGTTCGGGGAGCCTCGACGAGGCCCGTACGATCTATTGCGGCTCCTTCTCCAAGATCCTGGCGCCGGGCCTGCGCATGGGCTGGATCTGCGCGCCGCGCCGCATCGTGGAGAAGCTCGTCCTGATGAAGCAGGCGGCCGATCTCCACAGCCCCTCGATCAACCAGATGGCGATCCACCGCGTCGCCGAGACGAGCTACGGCGAACAGGTGGAGAAGGTCCGACGGGTCTACGGCGATCGTCGCGACGCGGTGCTGGCGGCGCTCGACGCCGCGATGCCCGAAGGCGTGAGCTGGAGCCGGCCCGAGGGCGGCATGTTCGTCTGGGTGACGCTGCCCGAATCCATCGACACGACGGTGCTTCTGGCGCGCGCCGTCGCGGAGGAGCGCGTCGCCTTCGTTCCCGGCAGCGCATTCTTCGCCGACGGCTCCGGGCGCAACACGCTGCGCCTCTCCTTCACGCTCGCCGACCAGCGCGCCGTGACGGAGGGCATCCCCCGCCTCGGCCGCCTGATCCGCGACGAGCTGGCACGCCGCTGAGGCGCGCCTTTCGGCCTCAGCCCTGCATCGCGCCGGGATGAAACACCCGAAGGCGAAGCGGCCCCGGAAGACCGACCGTGGCGGTGTAGCCGAAATCCTTGTCCTCGGGCGCCTGGAGGATCGGCAGAGCGTGGTCCTGCCACTCGGCATGGTGGCGATTCACGGCCTCTCGCGTTTCGACCTCCAGCGAGATTTCTCCGTTCTCGCCCGCCGGTTGGGAGAGCGGCCGCACGTCGGCGGTGCGCCAGAGGCCGAGCCGGACGCCGTCGATCACGAACAGCACGAAAGCCGGCGACGTCTCGACCGGCGCGGCGCCGAGAAGCGTCTGGATCGCCTTTGCGGAGGTAGTTGGGTTCTCGACATAGAAGAGGACGTATGGGGTCATCGGAGGGCTCCGTTCGGGATGAACATGCCCCTTCTAGACGCCCCTCCTGTCAGCCGATGTCAGCAGCCGCACTCTTCGGCCTCGCGCATGAGGCGCCAGTCGGCAAGGAGCACGCGGTGCCGGCGGCCCATCCGGTGGCCGGCCGGGCGGGCGTCGGCGATCCGGTCGAGCCGGAAATGGCGGAAGTCGCCGCGCATCTCGCACCAGGCCGCCAGAACCTCGGCTGCATCGAAGAAGCCGACGATGATCGGCCAGACGACGCGTTCGGACCCGATACCGGCCTTGTCCGTGTAGCGGATGGCCAAGGCCTTCTCGTCCCGGATCGCCTCGCGGATCGTCCCCAGGCAGGCGTGGTCCTTCGGCGTCGCGCCATCGGCGAAGAGCTGGACCATGTCGACCGAGCGGTTGGTCGGAAGCACATCCTCGATCTTGGCGAGCGCGCCGGCTGCGCCCGGCCCCAGCGTCTGGGGCAGGCGGCGCGCGACGAAGCGCAGGCCGAGCACCAGAGCGTCGATCTCGTCCTCGTCGAACATGAGGGGCGGCAAGGTCAGGCCGGGGCGCAGCACGTAGCCGAGCCCGGCCGCCCCCTCCACCGGCACGCCCTGCCCTTGGAGGACCGCGACATCGCGATAAAGCGTGCGCAGGCTGATGCCGAGCTCGCCTGCCAGTGTCTCGCCCGCCACCGGTCGGCGGTGACGGCGCAGGATCTCCACGAGGTCGAGAAGGCGCGCGGCGCGCGGGCCGCTCACCGCTCCGTCAGCTTCAGCTCGATGCGCCGGTTGCGGGCGCGCGCCTCCGGCGTGTCGCCCGCCACCAGCGGCTGGAACTCGCCGAAGCCGGTGGCGGCCAGGCGATTGGCCGGCACACCGGCCTCCACCAGAAAGCGCACGACGGCGGCCGCGCGCGCGGTGGACAGCTGCCAGTTGTCGGCGAAGCGGCCGCCCGTGATGGGCACGTTGTCGGTGTGGCCGTCGACGCGGATGATCCAGTTGATATCGGAGGGGATCTCGCGGTTCAGCTGGATGATGGCATCGGCCAGCTTCTGCATCTCGTCCCGCCCGGCGGCCTGGAGCACGTCCGCCCCGGAGGCGAAGAGCACCTCCGACTGAAAGACGAACCGGTCGCCGACGATGCGGATGTTGTCGCGGTCGGCCAGGATCTCGCGCAGGCGGCCGAAGAAGTCGGAGCGATAGCGCGCCAGTTCCTGGACGCGCTGGGCGAGCGCGACGTTGAGGCGGCGGCCGAGATCGGCGATCTGGGTCTGGCTTTCGCGGTCGCGGCTTTCGGAGGCGCCGAGCGCATCCTCCAGTGCGGCGATCTGCTGGCGGAGCGCGGAGAGCTGCTGATTCAGGAGGTCGATCTGGGTGCGCGCCTGGGCCGAAATCTGGCGCTCCGATTCGACCGTGGCCTGCAGCTCGCCGATCCGCGCGCCCCCGTCGCCCGCGCCGGCCGCCGCGCGTTCGCCGTCGAGTGCCGACTGAAGGCGCGTGCGCTCGCTCTCGGCGCCCGCGAGCGAGGCCTGGAGCGCCGAAATCTGGTCCTGGAAGTCGGTCGAGTTGGAGCGCTCCAGCGCCAGGAGCTGGTTGAGCTCGGCGATCTGCGAGTTCAGCCGGTCGAGGATCGTGTCCCGCCCCGACAGGTCGCGGCTGAGGAGGAACTGCGCGATCACGAAGACCGACAGCAGGAACATGATGGCCAGGAGAAGCGTGGACAGGGCGTCCACGAAGCCCGGCCAGTAGTCGATCTCGCGCCGCAGACGGCGTCCGCGCCCGAGCGCCACGGCGTCAGTTCCGCTCGATTTCGGTCAGCGAGCGCACGAGGCGCTCCATCACGCGCCGCATCTCGCGCTGCTCGCCCGCCTGCGCCTCAACGAAGTCGCGCAGCGTCTGCTGCTCGCCGCGCATGTGCTGCACGAGGCCCTGAATGCTTTCGGCGAGATTGGCCATGGCCGCCGAGGTGCGCGGGCTGGTCGAGTGTTCCAGCACCAGCCGGTTTATGCGGTCCGACAGGAGGCGGAACTCCTCGCCGGCCGAGCCGACGGCCGTGGCCTCGGGCGCGGCCACGGAGGCGGGCAGCGCGGCGCCTTCGACGGAGATCGTGGCGAGCCAGTCCTCCAGCTCGGTGTAGAAGCGGTTCTGCGCGCGCCCGACCTGGAGGTCGAGAAAGCCGAGGACCAGCGATCCCGACAGGCCGAAGAGCGAGGACGAGAAGGCGGTGCCCATGCCGGACAGGGGCGCCGACAGGCCGCTCTTCACCGAATCGAGCACGGTGGCCGCGTCGCCGGCCGCCGGGTCCAGCGACTGGATCGTGGCCGAGATCGAGCCGATCGTGGTGAGGAGGCCCCAGAAGGTGCCGAGAAGGCCGAGGAACACGAGCAGGCCGACGAGGTAGCGCGACACGTCGCGCGATTCGTCGAGGCGCCCGCCGACCGAGTCGAGCACCGCCCGCACGGACGGCGCCGGCAGGGTGCGCGGCATCGCCCCGTGGCCGATCATCGCCTCCATGGGGGCGAGCAGCACGGGCGAGCGGGCGCGGCGCTCGCGATCGTTGTCGCGCAGGGCGTTGAGCCAGCGCGCCTCGCGCGCGAGCCGCAGGATCTGCGCCACCGCGAGCAGGATGCCCACCGCCAGGACGCCCAGGATCAGGCCGTTGAGGCCCGGATTGGTGGAGAAGGCCTGGATGACCTGGCGGCCGAGGATCAGGGCCACAAAGCCGGCGAGCGCCAGGAACACCAGCATGGCCCACAGGAAGACCAGCGGGCTGGAAAACCGTTCCGGCCCGCCGGGAGCGGTCGGGCGGCCGTCGGGAGATGAACTCAGAACCTGCATCGGCACGGGCACCCGCTTGGCGAACTCGCTGGCTGGCGGGAAGCTACAGCATCGGCCCGGAAATCGATATCGATTTTCGGAAAGCCCGATGCATGAAATCAAAGAGATAAAGCGGCGGCGCGCTGCAAATCGCTTTTTTCGCGAGAAGCGCGCCGCAGCAAGGTGTCAGGCGTCTTTTTCGACTGTGGCCTCGGCCTTGGGCTTCGCCCCGCCGCGCAGCGCGGTGTTCGCCTTGGCGAGCTGGGCGACCAGGGCCTTGTGGACGAGTTCGTTGCCGCAGGCGATATCGCCCTCGACGAACTCGAACTTCGAGCCGTCGGAATGGGTGACGAAACCGCCGGCCTCGCGCACAAGCATCGAGCCGGCCGCCACGTCCCAGGGCTGGAGCGAGTGCTCCCAGAAGCCGTCGATGCGGCCGGCGGCGAGATAGGCGAGGTTGAGCGCGGCCGAGCCGAAGGCGCGGATGCCCGCCGCCTCGCCCATTATCTGGCGGGCCTCGAAGAGATAGCGCGCGTGGTCGGCATGGCCGAGATGGGGGACGCCCGTCGCCACGACGCATTCGGCGAGCTTGGTGCGCGCGGCGACGCGGATGCGGCGATCGTTAAGGAAGGCGCCGCCGCCCTTCTCGGCGGTGTAGAGCTCGTCGGTCACCGGGTTGAAGATGACGCCCGCGACGATCTGCCCGTCGCGCTCCAGCCCGATCGAGATGGCGAAGTGCGGAATTCCGTGCAGGAAGTTGGTGGTGCCGTCGAGCGGATCGACGATCCAGCGATGCTGTGGGTCGCGCCCTTCGATAGCGCCGCGCTCCTCCATCAGGAAGCCCCAGTCGGGGCGGGCGCGGGCGAGTTCGGCGTAGACGATCTCCTCGGCCTTGCGGTCGGCCTGCGACACGAAGTCCGCCGGACCCTTCATCGAAACCTGGAGGTTCTGCACCTCGCCGAAATCGCGCGTGAGCGAGCGGCCCGCCTTCATGGCGGCCTGCGTCATGACGTTCATCAGCGCCGTACGGGCCATGTCTTCAACTTTCCTACAACGATCGAAAGAACAGGCGGCGGCCGAAGGGGCATGCCGCATTCCCGCAGCAAAGCGGGGCGAATGGGGGAACGGGCGCCTCAGAACCACATCCGGGCGTCGGACTCAAGCCTCTAGCCGGAGCGGAAGCGGTTGGCGGCCTCCAGGGCGGCCTTCTGCTCGACGTCGGGCAGCGTCCGGAACCAGCCGTCCAGCGTCGCGTCCGAATTTGAGGCGCGGCGGGCGAGCACCGTCCACATGGCCGCCTGGGCGCGGTCGCGCGGCGTGCCGACGCCGTCCTTGTAGAGATGGGCCATGCGGTTGACGGCGATCGGATTGCCCCGGTCGGCCGCCCCCTTCAGCCAGCGAAATCCTTCCAGCGGCTCGGCCGGACCGCCCCGGCCGTTGATCAGCCAGATGCCGAGTTCGATCTGCGCGGTGTCGCTGCCGCCCTTGGCCGCCTCGGCGAGCCAGCGGCGGGCCTCGCCGTCGTCGGCCTTCTCGAGCCCCTTGCCATAGGCGTAGAGCTGCGACAGCGCGTATTGCGCGTCGGGCAGGCCGGCTTCGGCGGCCTTGCGGAAATAGCCCGCGGCCTCGGTAAAGCCGCCGGTGGGCGCCGCGCGGATCAGCATCTGGCCGTAATTGTAGGCGGCGAGCGGATTGCCGGCGTCGGCGGCCGCCTTCATCAGGTCGCGCGCGGTCGCGTCGTCGGGCGCGACCGCGCGGCCTTCGATCAGCAGCATGGCATAGCGGAACTGGGCTTCCGGCACGCCCGCCTTGGCGGCGACGCCGTACCAGCGCGCGGCCTCCGTCTCGTCGCGGGGCACGCCGAGACCGCGACCGTAGATCTCGCCGAGAAGGGTCTGGGCGGCCGGGTCGCCGAGATTGGCGAGCGGCTCGGCAAGGCGCAGGGCCGACAGGTAGTAGCCGCGCTGGAAAGCACCATAGGCCTGCGCGCTGGCGGAAGCGCCGTCCGTCCCGGCCGGATCGTCGGCCGCACGGGCGACGGGCGTCGGCAGGAAATTGGGCGACAGCGGCGGCGGGTTCGTGCCGGTGCCCTCTCCGGCGACCGGCGGCTCAGAACCGGCGGCTGGCGGCGCAGGCGTCACAGCGGGCGCAGCCGCATCCTGTGCGAGGGCGGGCTCGGCGGCGAGAAGCACGAAGAGGAGCGCAAGGCGCCTCATGCCGAAGCCTCCTCCATCGCCGCGTCGATCATGCGGTTGGCGGCCTCGACCTGATGGGCGGCGCGGGCAAGATCCGAGAAGACCGCGCTGGACAGGGCGATGAACTCGGCGCGCGTCTCGATCGCGCTGGAAAGGGCCGCCAGGTCGGAGCCGCCCTGCACGATGCAGGGGATCTCGACGATGGAGGCCCACCACTCGGCAAGCTCCAGATTGCGGCGGAGCGGCTCGGGACCTGCGTCGGCGCCGAGCTTTCCGAAGAACAGGTAGTCCGGCATGCACTCGCCGGCCTCCAACGCGTCGTGGCGGGTCGTGAAGCCCGAACCGCCGACGATGAGGCGGGGCGAAAAGCGCCCGACCGCCTCGCGCAGGGCCGGTACGCTGCCGGAGGCGTCGTGGAAGCCGTCGGCCCTGACTCGGCCCGCACAGCGCGTGTCCTCGGCGACGATGGCGGCGGCACCGGCCTCCTGGATCAGGGGCACGAGCCGCTCGGCGAAATCCTGGAAGGGGGTCGGCTGGCGGCCGGCGGGATCCACCAGCACGGACGCGACGTCGCCCGCGGCGAGCGCCGCCCGGAGCGCGGCCTCACCGGCCTCGCCATCCGGCAGGAGGGTCGTCGCCAGGACCAGTCGGGGGCGGATGCGGTCGTCGTCGATCATGGAAACATCTGCGCAGCGGGCGATAACGGGCCGGATCAAGACCGGCGGGCTGCTGTAGATACCGATTGCGGCGAGACTACAAGGGTCGGGCACCAAACGAAGAGACGCGGCCCGAGGGCCGCGCCGAAGGATGATAGGTCCTGAGGGATCAATGGGTCGATTGACGCAGACGCTCGATCTCGTCCTTCAGCTGCAGCTTGCGCCGCTTGAGTTCCTGTATTTCCGCATCGCTCATGGCAGGCTTGGTGTGGGCCGAGGCGATTTCCTCGTTCAGAGCCGAATGGCGCTGTTCCAGGGTCGCGAGATGGGCATCCAAGGACATTCTTGAGCTCCTCTAGGTCTCTTCTCCCTCCATCGGCGCCCGGACGACCGGCGCGTCGTGGACGCCATGAAGGTGTCATATAAGGTTTGACCTGTCGAATGGGGTTCAAGCCCGGGTTTTTAAATTCTTCCGAGGCTGGTAACGAATGGATGGGTGTCGAAGCGTCCTTTCCCAAGGACTTGGCGGGGTTTCCGCCTGCCGAGGAAGGCCGGGTCGATTTTTTGTGAGGCCCCGGCCCGCCGAGCGGGCGCCGGGGTTCGGTGGTGTCGCGTTCGAGGGGACCGGGGTGGCGGATCAGGAACAGGCCGAACTCAGGCTGCAGTTGGCAAGGCTGCGCCAGGAGCACGCGGATTTCGACGCGGCGATCGACGCGATGGAGGCGACCGGCTGCGACCGGCTGCAGATCCAGCGCATGAAGAAGAAGAAGCTCCTGATCAAGGACCGCCTCCAGGATCTCGAGGATCAGGTCCTGCCGGACATCATCGCATGAGCTCGGCCCCCGTCGCCATCATCATGGGCAGCCAGTCGGACTGGCCCACGATGCGGAACGCCGCCGAGACGCTGGACGCGCTCGGCATCGCGCACGAGGCCTTGATCGTCTCGGCCCATCGCACGCCCGACCGCCTCGTCTCCTTCGCCAAGGGCGCCAAGGCCAGGGGCTTCAAGGTCGTGATCGCGGGTGCCGGCGGCGCTGCCCACCTTCCGGGCATGGCGGCCTCCATGACGCCGCTTCCCGTCTTTGGAGTGCCGGTGGAGAGCCGGGCGCTGTCGGGCCAGGACAGTCTCCTGTCGATCGTGCAGATGCCGGCGGGCATTCCGGTCGGCACGCTGGCGATCGGGCGGGCGGGCGCGGTCAACGCGGCGCTGCTCGCCGCCAGCGTCCTTGCCCTCACCGATCCGGCCCTCGCCGAACGGCTGGACGCCTGGCGTGCGCGCCAGACCGACGCGGTCGACGAGCGTCCCGTCGACGACGCAGGCCCATCGCATTGATCCCTTTCCTTTCGAGGCGGACCGCATGACAGCCCCCCTCCCCTTCGGCTCCACGATCGGCATCATCGGCGGTGGCCAGCTCGGCCGCATGATGGCGTCGAGTGCGGCCCGGCTCGGCTTTCGCACCCTGATCCTCGATCCCGACGCCGACTGCCCGGCCGCCCAGGTGGCCAACGGTCTGGTGCGCGGCGCCTACGACGATCTCGCGGCCCTTCGCCAGCTGGCCGACGCCACCGACGTCATGACCTACGAGTTCGAGAACGTGCCGGTCGAGCCCCTGCGCGCGCTCGGCGTTCCCAGGCCCATCCACCCGCCGATCGAGGCCTTGGAGGTGGCGCAGGACCGCGTCGTGGAGAAGGCGTTCCTCAACGGCATCGGCATCGCCACCGCCCCCTGGCGCGCAGTGGACGACCCGCAGGAGCTGGAGCACGCACTCCTCGATCTGCGCGGCGACTGCATCCTCAAGACGCGCCGCCTCGGCTACGACGGCAAGGGCCAGGCGACCATCGCGGCCGGCGGGCCGCACGACGACGTGTTCGAGAGCCTCGGCGGCGTGCCCGCCATCCTCGAAAAGAAGGTGCCCTTCGAGCGGGAGATCTCGGTGATCGCGGCGCGTGGGGCGGACGGCTCGTTCGTCGCCTTCGACCCGGCCGAGAACGTCCATCGGATGGGCATTCTCAGCCGATCCACCGTGCCGGCGGCGATTGGCGAGGCGGTCGCCGAGAAGGCCGTGGAAACGGCGCGCACGATCCTCGACAGGCTGTCCTATGTCGGGGTGATCGGCGTCGAGTTCTTCGTTGGCGGCGACGGAGCGCTCCTCGTCAACGAGATCGCGCCCCGCGTCCACAATTCCGGCCACTGGACGGAGGCCGCCTGCACGATCTCGCAGTTCGAGCAGCATATCCGCGCCGTCGCGGGCCTGCCGCTGGGCTCGGCGGAGCGGCATTCGGACTGCGTGATGGAGAACCTCATCGGCGCCGACGTGGAGCGGGCCGGCGCGCTGCTGGCCGAGCCGAACGTCCTTCTCACCCTCTACGGCAAGCGCGAGGCGCGCGCCGGGCGCAAGATGGGCCACGCGACCCGCCTCACCGCACGAAAAGGCTGATGAAACGGCAGGCGGCGCGTCGTCACATGGTTGACATCGCACCCCGCCTGCCGCTATTGCCACCCTAGGTCGACGCGCCCCCCACGGCGCGTTTTTCATTATGCGGCGGAATGGGACTAGGCCCGATCGTCGCCTGGCAATCGACGGTCGAAACCATGAAGATCAAGAACTCGCTGAAGTCCCTCAAGGGCCGCCACCGCGCCAACCGCCTGGTTCGCCGCAAGGGTCGCATCTACATCATCAACAAGCTCGCCCCGCGCTACAAGGCGCGTCAGGGCTGACGCTCGGGGCCGGGCGACCGGCTCGACGAAAATCGTTTGGAAGGCGCGCCGGGACGACTTAAGGTCGTCTCATGCGCGCCTTTTCTCGTTTCCGATCCGCCCTTCTCGCCGCAGCGTTGCTGACGGCCGCCGGCATGCCGTCTCGGGCGCAGGACGTCCTGCCGCCGGGAGTCGCCTCGGAAGCCGCGACGCCTCCGGCCGACGAAACGCGTGAGGCGCGCCTCGACCGTCTCTTCGCCGAGCTACGGCGCGAGCCGGACGCCGAGAAGGCGACCGCCGTCGCCAACCAGATCCAAGGGGTCTGGCTCGACAGCGGCAGCGCCACGGTGGACCTTCTGATGGAGCGGGCCGGGCAGGCCGTCGCGCGCAAGGATGCGGGCGCCGCCCTCGATCTCGTGGACCAGGCGATCGTGCTCCAGCCGGATTATGCGGAAGCCTACAATCGCCGCGCCACGCTGCACTACACGCAGAACCGCTATGCCCTGTCGATCGCCGATGTCGAGGAGACACTGCGCCGCGAGCCGCGCCATTTCGGCGCGCTGACGGGGCTGGGAGCGATGCTGGAGGAGCTCGGGCGCAAGCGGGAGGCCCTGGAGGCCTATACCCGCGCCCTCACCCTCTACCCGACGCTGAAGGCCGCGCAGGACGCGGCGGCCCGGATCGCCGAGGAGATGTCGGGCGAGCCGGCCTGACGCCCGGAAGGCGGCCCCGTTCGGCAGGCCGCCTCCCCTGTTCCCGTCAGATGGCCGAGAGGCCGTCGGAGCCGATATAGGCGATACGGATCATGTTGGTGGCGCCGGGAGTGCGCAGCGGCACGCCGGCGGTCACGATCACCCGCTCGCCGACGCGCGCATAGCCCTGCTGCACGGCCAGCCGGCAGGCGCGATTGACCATGTCCTCCATGTCGGACGCATCGTCCGTCACCACGCAGTGCAGGCCCCAGACGAGGCTGAGACGGCGCGCCGTGGCGGCGATCGGCGACAGGGCAAGGATCGGGATCTGCGGGCGCTCGCGCGCGGTGCGCAGGCCCGTCGTGCCGGTCGAGGTGTAGGTGACGATGGTCGCGACCTGCAGCGTCTCGGCGATCTGGCGCGCGGCCAGCGACACCGCGTCGGCGCCCGTCGCTTCCGCCGCGGGGCGCTGGGCGAAGATGATGCCGGGATAGAGCGGGTCCTTCTCCACCTCGACCGCGATCCGGTCCATGGTCTGGACGGCCTCGATCGGGTAGGCGCCAGCCGCCGATTCGGCCGACAGCATGATCGCGTCGGCGCCCTCGAAGACGGCAATCGACACGTCCGACACCTCGGCGCGCGTCGGCACCGGGGCGGTGATCATCGATTCCAGCATCTGGGTCGCGACGACGACCGGCTTGCCCGCACGGCGGGCGGCGCGGGTGATGCGCTTCTGGATGCCCGGCACCTGCTCCAGCGGCATCTCGACGCCGAGATCGCCGCGCGCCACCATGATGGCGTCGGACAGCTCGATGATCTCGTCGAGGCGCTCCACGGCCTGCGGCTTCTCGATCTTGGACAGAAGGCCGGCGCGCCCACGCGCCAGCTTGCGCGCCTCGGCAAGGTCTTCCGGCCGCTGGATGAAGCTGAGGGCCAGCCAGTCGACCTCGGCCTCCAGCACCGCGTCGAGGTCGCGCCGATCCTTGTCGGTGAGTGCGCCCGACGTCAGCAGCGTGTCGGGCAGGCTGACGCCCTTCTTGTCGGAAATGCGCGTGCCGGCGACGACCTCGCAGCGGATCGCCGTGCCGGTCGATTCCAGTGCGCGGAGCTGGAGCTTGCCGTCGTCGATCAGCAGACGATGGCCCGGTTGGACGGTCTGGAGGATCTCGGGATGAGGCAGGTAGACGCGGGTGCGGTCGCCCGGCTCGGGATTGTCGTCCAGCGTGATGATATCGCCGGGCTGGAGGTCGACCTTGCCGTCCGCGAACTTGCCGACGCGCAGCTTCGGACCCTGGAGATCGGCCAGGATGCCGATCGGCCGGTCGACGGCCGCCTCGACGCGGCGGATGCGGGCGACGAGCTCGCGCATCGTGTCGTGGTCGGTGTGGCTCATGTTGATGCGGAACACGTCGGCGCCCGCTTCGTGCAGCTTGCGGATCATCGCCTCGTCCGACGAGGCCGGCCCGAGCGTTGCAAGGATCTTTACGCGGCGATTGCGTTTCATGGCTGGTCGGTCCCTTCGCGTGCCGCTTCCGTCAGCTGGACCATCCAGCTGCCCTGCCCGCCGGTGTCGTACTCCCGAAAGCCCATCTTCTGGAACCCGCGGGCGAAGCAGTCCTTGACCCCGACGATCTTGAACTCGTTTTCGGCGATGCACATGTCGATATCGCCCGCCCAACGCCCGACGCCCTCGGCGTCCTCGGCATAGATGTAGTAGTAGCGCGACTGCAGCTCGCCCTCGATGACGGAGCGGCAGGTCGTCGCCGGAATGCGCCACCAGCCTTCGCTCACCCAGCCTTCCGCCGTCCGCTGGCCGATCGCCACGCCGACCAGCGCCTGCGTGCCGTTGCAGACGCGGAAATCGGCGCGGGCGTCGGAGGAGAGGAACGGCGCCGACAGGGCGGAAAGACCGAGGGCGAGGACGGCGGCGGAGATCGGAGAGCGGAGCCCCAGGATCGGGCGAAGCGGCATGGGCGACCCTTTGACGAAACGCGGCGGCGGGCTCTTCTCGCATAGTCGCGAAAACTGTCAAAGCCGGGGCGGCGTCGCATGGGCATACTTTTTCTTAAATCGATACGATCGCGCCGGTCGCCAGCCTTGCGGCCGCTCGCCGGGCGGCCGATATCGGGTCGAGGACCGACAGCGAGGAGCCTTTCCATGGACCAAGCCCCGAGCACGACGGAGCTGGAGGCGGCCGCCTTCCGCCGGCTGCGCGACCACCTGCGCGCGCGCACCGATGTCCAGAACATCGACCTGATGAACCTCGCCGGCTTCTGCCGCAACTGCCTGTCGAACTGGTATGCCGAGGCCTCGGCCGAGGCCGGACAGCCGCTGTCGAAGGAGGCGGCGCGCGAGATCGTCTACGGCATGCCCTACGACGAATGGCGTGCGCTTCACCAGCGCGAGGCGAGCCCGGCGACTCAAGCCGCCTTCGCCGCCTCCAAGCCGCACGATTGAGGCCGGCGTAACGCTCGCGTAACCATTGCGCGTCATCGAAGAGGGGAAAGCGGCCGCCGTTTCTAGGCGACGCGTACCTATCGTCCGCTACGAGGTCTACCCATGTCCAACGCCACCGAGGAAGTCGCCCAGGACCAGCTCCGCTCCTTCGTCGAGCGCATCGAGCGCCTGGAGGAGGAGAAGAAGCAGATCTCCGACGACATCAAGGACGTCTACGCCGAGGCCAAGGGCAACGGCTTCGACGTCAAGGTGCTGCGGAAGGTGATCAGCTTGCGCAAGCAGGACGCCAACGAGCGAGCCGAGATGGACGCGATCCTGGACCTCTATCTCCAGGCGCTGGGCATGATGCCGTCCGGCGGCTGACGCCTCCGGGCACCGCCTCGAATCGAAAACGCCTCCGGCTCGCACCGGAGGCGTTTTCGTTTGGGCCGGGCTGGTCAGCGGCCGCGGCGGCGCTTGTGGCCGAGGCCCATCTGCTTGGCGAGGCGCGAGCGGGCCGCAGCATAGCTCGGCGCGACCATCGGATAGTCCGCCGGCAGGTCCCACTTCTCGCGGTACTCTTCCGGGGTCAGGTTGTAGTGCGTCATGAGGTGACGCTTCAGCGACTTGAACTTCTTCCCGTCCTCGAGGCAGACGATGTACTCGTCGGTGACGGACTTCTTGACGGAAACGGCGGGCTTGGGCTTCTCGGCCGGCGGGGGTTCGGGCTGGGCGCCGGTCATGCCGAGCGCGCCATGGACGTCCGCGATCAGGGCCGGCAGGTCGGCCACGGGCAGCGAATGATTGCTGACATAGGCGGCGACGACCTCGGCGGTCAGTTCCATCAGCCCGTCGTCGCTGTCCGAAATGTTCAGGTCGTCCATGTCTCAATCCGATCCGGTCGTAAAGACGCAAAGGTCGCTCAAGTTCATGAAGCGTGCTCGACCGCCCTTGCGGGGCGAATCGTCTTGCGGGCTTCGATGGAGCAATGTGCGAGAGCGTTTATCCGTGAGGTATCTGAGAATCGGTCCGAGTTTTGTCAAGCTCCGATTTTGAAACGCACAGTCCTGCTCAATGAATCCCCGATAGGCGCGCCGCGATCATCTTCACGTGTCCGCCCCGCGGATAAGGCATAGCCGTCTGAGAACTTGGCTGGGAAGGAACCCGGCGCGTCTTCGCCGGAAACGCGAACGCCCGCGCCGATGGGCGCGGGCGTGAAGGGCGGTCCGTCTCGGGTCGGCCGGATCAGTTGATCTTGTGGACCGGCATGAAGTTCACGGCCTTGCCCTCGAAACGGGAGGACGCGGAGGGAACGCTCCCCTTGTGCGAGAAGCCATGGGCGAACACGGCGTCCGGCACGTTGCCGATCAGGCTGTGGGCGACCGGGCGCTCCAACTCCTGCTCCAGGGCGCGGCGCTCCGGGTTGGATATCAGGGCGGCGAACTCGACGCGCTCGGCGATGATGCGCGCCGAGGGCTGCGCGGCGCGACGGGCTGCGGCGATGGCCGCCTCGTCGCCGACCACGCGCCCGCCCTTGGCGGACACCGTTCGGCGGGCGGGCTCGGCGACCTTGGCGACGACAGCGGCCGTCGCATCCAGCGCGGCGACGCGGATCGGTGCGGCGGCCGGCGTCGGAGTGGCGGGCATCACGGCCGCGACCAGCGCAGCCTCGTCCGGGCGCGCCGACGGTTGAGGGGCGGGACGGGACGGCGGTTTGGTACCCGCCGACGCGGCCGCGCTTTCGGCCATGGCGGCGGCGATGATGGATTCGGGCGTTAGCTCGGGCTCGGTACCGATCATGCGCGGCGTCGGCAGGGCAGCCTGCTCACCGCGCAGAACGGCCTCGAAGGGCGGACGAGCCCGTGGCGTCGGCACGGCGTAGGCGAGCTGAGCCGGGGCGCCGGGGGCGACCTCGGGCTGCGCTTCGGCCTCCAGCGCCGCGACCAGCGTCGAGGCGGGGTCCACGACCTGAGGCCGCGACGGCGCGCTGGTCGGCAGCGGAACGCGGGCGGGCACAAGGGCCGCGACCGCCGTCTCGGCCGCCGGAATGCCGGCGGGCGGCGCCGCGCGGGCGGCGGGGCTGGAGCCGTCGAACGCATCGCGCTCGGGCATCGGGACGCCGGTCGGCAGGGCTGCGGGCGGCAGGGCACGGGCCGGGCGAACGGCCGCGACCTGGACCTCGGGCTCGGGGGCCGCCGGCTGCGGACGGGCCGCCGGGGCGGTGCGCCCGACCGGGGCCGCCGTGGCCTCGGCCTCGTCCTCCGCCTCGTCCGCGCCGCCGCCGAACAGGACGGCCAGCAGCGAACGGCCGCCGCCGGAACTCGACGAGGAGGCGATCTGGACGTCGTTGGCACCCTTGCGCTTGTTGTAGGAAGCGAGCGCCGTCTCGTAGCCGGGCAGCGGCTTGCCGTCGGAGGGCAGATGGATCGTGTTGCCCTTCGGGAAGACGCTGGCCAGCTCCGTGCGGCTCATGCGCGGCCAGTAGCGGCCCTTTCCGGTGTCGAAATGGACGAAGGGGGAGCCGGAGCGCGGATAGTAGCCGACGCCGCCGAGCTGCATGCGCAGGCCGATGTCGCGAACCCGCTTGAGGGGGACGTCGGGCAGGAAGAAATCCACCGCCTTGCCGGACATGTGGAGGCTCGAGCCCGCCACGCCCGAGGAGCGCGAGCGCAGCATCTTGTTGGTGCCGGGCGAACGGTAACCGCCGATGACGTGGATGTAGCCGCGCGAGCCGGACTGCTTATGCGCCTCGTAGAGGAGGTCGAGGAGCTTCGGGTCCATGGTGGTCGGCTTGTTCTCGCGCCAGTCGCGCAGAGCCCAGTTGGCCTTCTTCAGGCCGTCGGGCAGGAACTTGCCGTTCCGCTTGTAGGTGATCTCGGACTTCTCTTTGAGATGGACGTGGTAGAGCTTGAGAGTCCGTGTCTCGGCCTCGGCCGCCGTTGCTGCGAGCAGGCCCATCAGGACCAGCGCGGCGCGTTGAAAGACGCGTCGCGATACGCATTCGGTCCATCCGAACATGCGGTACTTTCCCCCGGTGCGTCGTCCCGCTGATGGAAATCCCCCATCAGGTCACGAATGATCCCGATCCAGCCGGTGAGCTTAATCAGGAACGAGTGCGGCACGAAAATGACACTTGGTCGATTTCTGCGCCAATACACATGATTTTGGTTAACGGCGAGTGAAAATCGATGCAGTCTGGCTGTTCGCCTCGCGAATCACCTCCGCCCTCCTCCGCTCGCGAACCCGCTTGCCGCGTCCGGATGCGCAGGCGCGCGCCCTGACCTATATGGCGGGAGCGATGGCGAAGCGTCGCGCCTAAAGACCGCCCGGAGTGTTTCCTCGATGAATTCCGCCCATCCGACCGCCGCTCGCTCCAAGTCCGTCGATCTCGGCCCGCTTCCCGAGTGGAACCTGGCCGATCTCTATCGGAGCATCGACGCGCCGGAGATCGCTGCGGATCTCGACGAGGCTGCGGCGCAGGCCTCCGCCTTCCAGGCACGCTGGAAGGGCCGGCTCGCCGAGGCTGCCGGCGCCGCGGGCGAGGACGGACTCCGCGCGGCGATCGCCCAGTACGAGGCGATCGACGAGCGTCTCGGCCGCCTCGTGTCCTTCGCCGGTCTCGTCTATTCCGGCGACACCGCCTCGCCGGCCAACGCCAAGTTCTACGGCGACATCCAGGCACGCGTCACCGATATCTCCTCCGCCCTCCTGTTCTTCGCCCTGGAGCTGAACCGGATCGACGAAGCCGTGATGGACGCCGCGATGGAGCGCGACGCGGCGCTCGCGCACTACCGGCCCTGGGTTGTGGACCTTCGCCAGGACAAGCCATTCCAGCTCGAAGACCGGGTGGAGGAGCTGTTCCTGGAGAAGTCCGTCACCGGCCACGGCGCCTGGAACCGGCTCTTCGACGAGACCATGACGGCGCTGCGCTTCACCGTGGACGGCGAAGAACTGGCGCTGGAGGAGGTGCTGAACCTCCTCCAGGACCCCGACCGCGACACCCGCGCCAAGGCCGGCGCGGCGCTGGGCGAGGTGTTCCGCCGCAACTTGCGCACCTTCGCGCTGGTCACCAACACGCTCGCCAAGGACAAGGAAATCTCCGACCGCTGGCGCGGCTTTGAGGATGTCGCCGACTCCCGCCATCTGGCCAACCGCGTCGAGCGCGAGGTCGTGGACGCGCTCGCCAAGGCCGTCTCCGACGCCTATCCGTCGATCGCCCATCGCTACTACTCGCTGAAGGCGAAGTGGCTCGGGCTCGACGCGCTGGAATTCTACGACCGCAACGCGCCCCTGCCCGGCGCCTCGCGCCGCGACATCGGCTGGGACGAGGCACGCGAAACGGTGCTCTCGGCCTATCGCGGCTTTGCGCCCGACATGGCAGAGATCGCAGGCCGCTTCTTCGAGCAGGGCTGGATCGACGCCGCCGTGCGTCCGGGCAAGGCGCCGGGCGCCTTCGCCCATCCGACGGTCCCCTCCGTCCACCCCTATGTGCTGGTCAACTATCTCGGCAAGCCGCGGGACGTGATGACGCTGGCGCACGAGCTCGGCCACGGCGTGCATCAGGTTCTGGCGGGCGACCAGGGCGCGCTGATGGCCTCGACGCCGCTGACGCTGGCGGAGACGGCCTCCGTGTTCGGCGAGATGCTGACCTTCCGCTCGCTTCTCGCCCGCGCGGCCTCGAAGGCGGAGCGCCGCACGCTGATCGCCTCCAAGGTGGAGGACATGATCAACACGGTGATCCGCCAGATCGCCTTCTACGAGTTCGAGCGCGAGATCCACACCGAACGCCGCAAGGGGGAACTGACGGCCGAGCGGATCGGCGAGATCTGGATGGCGGTCCAGGCGCGGAGCCTCGGCCCGGCCGTGCGGCTCGGGGAGGGCTACGAGACCTTCTGGACCTATATCCCGCACTTCATCCACTCGCCCTTCTACGTCTACGCCTATGCCTTCGGCGACTGCCTCGTGAACTCGCTCTACGCGGTCTACGAAAAGGCGGACGAGGGCTTTCAGGACAAGTATTTCGCGATGCTGCGGGCCGGCGGCACCAAGCATCATTCCGAGCTCCTCGCGCCCTTCGGGCTCGACGCCGCGGACCCCGCCTTCTGGCGGCAGGGCCTGTCGATGATCTCCGGGCTGATCGACGAACTGGAGGCGATGGACGCGGCGGCCTAAAACGGCAGGCGGTCGCCCCAGTTGGCGCGCCGCGCCCGGCGGAAGCCGTCGCCGTCGCGCTTGGTGACGAGCGTGTCGGTGGCCGTGCCGTCCGGGCGGCAGAGCTTCAGGCGCACCTTGCCGCTGCCAGCGTGCGGCGGGGCCAGGACGCGCGTGAAGGCGCTTCCCGCGGGCGCCTCGCGGGCCAGCGCGACATAGGCGAACTTCTCGTCCTCGAAGGGCACTTCCGCCTCCTTGGTGCGCAGGTGGAGGCGTGAGCGCGGCAGGCGCTGGGCGAAGTGGCACCAGTCGGGCGACACGATCGGGCAGGCGAGCGCGTGCGGACAGGGCGCGACGATGTGCGCCCCGGCCGCGATCAGACGGTCGCGCACCGCAAGGATGCGCCGCCAGCCCGCCGGCGTCCCCGGCTCCACCACGAGGAGCACGCTTGCCGTCTTGGACCACAGCGCGTCGGCCAGCGGGCCGATCGCCTGCGGGGCGATCTCGTCGAGAACGTAGGACAGCGTCACGAGGTCCGCCTGCGGCAGGGCGCCGAGCCCGGTCGCCAGATCGCCCGCGCGCCAGTCCGGCCGGAAGTCGAAGGCGCCCTCGCCGAGCCGCGCGCCGAGGCGCCGGATCGGGTCGGACGCTTCCAGAAGCGTCGCCGCATCGAGGCGCGGAAAGGCGTCCGTCGCGGCCCAGAGCGCGGTGCCCGGCCCCGCGCCGACGTCGAGAAGACCCGTCGGGGCGAAGTCCGGCAGGGCGCCGGCGACCGCCTCCAGGCAGGCGCGCAGCGCTGCATAGGTGGCCGGCAGGCGCGCGGCGGCATAGGCCTTGGCGAAGAGGTCGTCCGACAGGTGGAGGCGCCCGTCGCGCGTCTCGGCGCGGTAGCGGCCCGAGAGCGTCTCGCCGGCCCGCTGAAGGTCGGCCAGCGGCGTCCCGGCGAGTTCCGCCTCGACGGCGGCGCGGAGGAGCGGGGGAAGGTCCATGCGATCGTGGCGCACGCGACGCACGGCGTTCGGCGCCGCTCGGCATGCAAGCCCCTTTTATTTGACAGCGTTCTGCTCTAGCCCGGCGCTTCCAGACACGTCCAGACCGAAAGGGACCCCATGGCAGACGAGAACTTCCCGGTCCATGCCGAGATCACCGGCCCGATCGTGATGATCGGCTTCGGCTCCATCGGGCGCGGCACCCTCCCCCTGATCGAGCGCCATTTCCGCTACGACCAGTCGCGCTTCACCGTGATCGACCCGCGCGACACGAGCCGCCACCTGCTCGACGAGCGCGGCATCCGCTTCGTCCAGGAGGCGGTGACGCGGCAGAACTACCGCGACCTTCTCACCCCACTGCTGACGCAGGGCGGCGGCCAGGGCTTCCTCGTCAACCTCTCGGTGGACACGGGCTCTGTCGATCTGATGCGCCTCTGCCGCGAGCTCGGCGTGCTCTATATCGACACGGTGGTCGAGCCCTGGCTCGGCTTCTATTTCGACGAGAACCTGTCGAACGCCGACCGCACCAACTATGCGCTGCGCGAGACGCTCCGCAAGGAGAAGCGCAAGCATCCGGGCGGCACCACCGCCGTCTCCACCTGCGGTGCCAATCCGGGCATGGTGTCCTGGTTCGTCAAGCAGGCGCTGGTCGACATCGCCCGCGACACCAATCTTGAGTTCGAGGAGCCCGGCCCGGACGACCGCGAGGGCTGGGCCAAGCTCATGAAGAAGGTCGGCGTCAAGGGCATCCACATCGCCGAGCGCGACACGCAGGTCGCCGCCAAGCCGAAGCCCCGCGACGTGTTCTGGAACACCTGGTCGGTCGAGGGCTTCCTGTCGGAGGGCATGCAGCCGGCCGAGCTCGGCTGGGGCACGCACGAGAAGTGGATGCCCAAGAACGCCAAGACCCACAAGAAGGGATGCCAGGCGGCGATCTACCTGGAGCAGCCCGGAGCCAACACCCGCGTCCGCACCTGGTGCCCGACGCCGGGCGCCCAGTACGGCTTCCTCGTCACGCACAACGAGTCCATCTCGATCGCGGACTACTTCACCCACCGCAACAAGGACGACGAGGTGACCTATCGCCCGACCGTCCACTACGCCTACCATCCGGCCAACGACGCCGTCCTGTCGCTGCACGAGCTGTTCGGTGCCGCCGGCAAGATCCAGCCCGAGCACCACGTCCTGGACGAGAACGAGCTGGTCGAGGGCATCGACGAGCTCGGCGTACTCCTGTTCGGCCATGAGAAGAACGCCTATTGGTACGGCTCGCAGCTCAGCCTCGAGGAAACGCGCCGCATTGCGCCCTACCAGAATGCGACAGGTCTGCAGGTGACCTCGGCGGTCCTCGCCGGCATGGTCTGGGCCCTGGAGAACCCGGAGGCCGGCATCGTCGAGGCCGACGAAATGGACTACCGCCGGTGCCTCGAAGTGCAGCGTCCCTATCTCGGGCCGGTGAAGGGCTACTACACCGACTGGACGCCGCTCACCGACCGGCCGGGACTGTTCCCGGAGGATCTGGACGAGAAGGATCCCTGGCAGTTCCGGAATATCCTTGTCCGATAAGGTCTGAGGAACAGATTTGACAGTGGAAAAGCCGCAGATCATCCTGCGGCTTTTCATATTCTGCTGGCGAAACATATGGCCCGCCCTAGCATTCTCACCCAAGTGCTTGATGCGCTTGAGGAGTAGGTGATGGGCGAGTTTCTTTCGGAAGCCCAGCGAAAGCACAGTATCATCCGTGAGATCATGGATGCCGCGATGGCGGGCTCGGCGGGCTCCATCGCGCGACACTTCGCGCCGGGCGCCATGTTCTCCAACAGGAACAACGCCGGGATCATCGATGCGCCCTGGTTCAATCGCATGGAAGGCGAATACCGTTTTCAAAGCGAGGAGGAAGCCAGGTCCTTTCTCAACGAGCTCCTGCGCCGTGCGACCTACATCTCCTATAAGCCGCGCGGCATCGTGGTGGAGGGCGACGAGGGCGCGAGCCGCTGCGACTGGACGCGCCAGGACGAGACCAACGGATCGCTGGTCACCGGCAGCACCATGTACTGGTTCTCCTTCACGACGGACGGGCGCATCCGCTCGATCGAGACGATCGGCACCATCCATTCCGTGATCGCGTCCAAGCGCGAGGAGAGCTTGGCGGGATCCTCGTCGCGAAGCTGAGGAAAGGGCCGGGCTTTGCGGCCCGGACCGATGACTCCCCGGCCCTTGTGCCTTAAACTTGTCTAAAATCTTAACCGTCGCCATCCGGAGTTGCCGATGCGTCCGATTTCCCGTGCCCTCCCGCTGCTGGCCGTGGGCATGGCCCTGTCCGCCTGCCAGACCGCCGCGCCGCCGCCACGCCTCGCCGAGGCCGCGCCGCGCGCCACGGGCCTCGAAGGGGACTGGTCCTCCGTGGGCGGTCCTGTGGCCTACACGGCGACCTTCGCCAGCGGTCGCTTCACCTCGCGCGAGGCCGCGACCGGCGCGATCCTGGCGGAGGGCAACTACACCAAGCTGAGCCCGAGCCAGGCGAGCATCATCTACACCTCGCGCTCGCGCAACCAGCAGATGTCTGTGAACTGCAACCAGATGGCCGCAAACCGGCTGGCCTGCGTGAACGCGGACGGCAGCCGCTTCGAGTTCACCCGCAGGGCCTGACCGGAACGCCCTTCCGGCCGGGGCGGACGCTTTGTCCGCTTGCCGAGGGCGAGCCACCTGTCCATATCCGGCTGCGGCGGCGGGCGACGAACGCCTCGCCGTCGCAGCCGATTCAGGCCCCTCGAAGTGACCCGCCGCCCATGTTGACCAGCCCTCGCCCCACCGATTCCTCCACCGCGATCGGCCCCCTGCCCCCCGGCCATCCGCCGGTGAAGCCGAAGAAGGTCGGCGTGCTCCTGGTCAATCTCGGGACACCCGACGGCACAGACTTCAAGCCGATGCGCCGCTACCTGAAGGAGTTCCTGTCCGACAAGCGCGTGATCGAGTGGCCGAGGGCGGCCTGGTATCCGATCCTCTACGGCATCGTCCTCAATACCCGCCCGAAGAAGTCGGGCCACGCCTACGAGCAGATCTGGAACAAGGAGCGCAACGAGAGCCCGCTGCGCACCTTCACCCGCTCGCAGGGCGAGAAACTGGCCGAGCGCATGGCGGGCGAGGCCAACGTCGTCGTGGACTGGGGCATGCGCTACGGCCAGCCGTCGATCGCCGAACGCGTGGACGCGCTTCGGGCCGAGGGCTGCGAGCGCATCCTGTGCTTCCCGCTCTACCCGCAGTATTCGGCCTCGACCACGGCGACGGTGAACGACAAGTTCTTCGAGCACCTGATGAGCCTGCGCTGGATGCCCGCCACCCGCACCGTGCCGGCCTATCACGACGAACCGGTCTATATCGAAGCGCTGGCCCGCACCATCGAGCGGCACCTCGAAAGCCTGCCCTTCGAACCGGAGCGGGTAATCGCCTCCTATCACGGCATTCCGCAGAGCTACTTCCGCAAGGGTGACCCCTATCACTGCCATTGCCAGAAGACCTCCCGTCTGGTGGAGGAGCGCCTGGGTTGGGAAAAGGGGCGCTTCATGACCACTTTCCAGTCGCGCTTCGGGCCGGAAGAGTGGCTCCAGCCCTACACGGACAAGACGGTCGAGGCTCTTGCCAAGCAAGGGATCAAACGCATCGCCATCCTCAATCCCGGCTTCGTCTCCGACTGCCTGGAAACGCTGGAGGAGATCGCGGGCGAGGCTGGCGACATCTTCCGCGAGCACGGGGGCGAGCACTTCAGCCACATCCCCTGCCTCAACGATTCCGAGGACGGGATGGACGTGATCGAACACATGGTCCGGCGCGAGTTGTCCGGCTGGATCGGCTGACAACAAAAGGCCCGCCGCTTACTTGAGCGACGGGCCTTTCGATCGCACGGGCGATCAGTTCGCGGCGACGCGCCAGATCGTGTTGCCGACGTCGTCGGCGACCAGCAGCGAGCCGTCCGCATGCGCGGCAAGGCCCGTCGGGCGGCCGTAGACCTCGCCGGCCTCCACGTCCCGGAAGAAGCCGGTCAGGAAGTCCTGCGGGTCGCCCGACGGCTTGCCGTCGGCGAAGGGCAGGTAGAGCACCCGGTAGCCCGAATGCGCCGAGCGGTTCCAGGAGCCGCGCTGGGCGATGAAGGCGCCGTTGCGGAATGCTTCCGGGAAGGCCTCGCTCTGCGGGAAGACGATCGACATGGTGGAGGTATGGGCGCCGAGGGCGAAGTCGGGCGTCAGCACCTCGCGCTCGGCCACCTCGGCCGGCGCCTCGATGCGCGGATCGGCGTTGCGGCCCCAGTAGTAGTAGGGCCAGCCGTAGAAGCCGCCGTCCTGCACGCTGGTGACGTAGTCGGGCACGAGGTCGTCGCCGAGATTGTCGCGCTCGTTGACGGCCGTCCAGAGCGCGCCCGACGAGGGCTCGAAGGCGAGGCCGTTCGGGTTGCGCAGGCCGCTGGCGAAGATGCGGTGGCCGCTGCCGTCCGGGTTGATCTCGTGGATCGCCGCGCGGTTCTCCTCCGCCTCGATGCCCTCCTCGCCGTGGTCGCTCTTGGAGCCGACGGTGACGTAGAGCTTGGTGCCGTCCGGGTTCTGGACGATGTTGCGCGTCCAGTGGTTGTTGTAGCCGTCGCCCGGCAGCTTGAGGATCTCCGTCCCCTCGCCCTCGATCTGGGTGTCGCCCGGCTTGAAGTCGAAGCGCATCACGGCGTTGGTGTTGGCGACATAGAGATGGCCGTCGCGCGCCACCATGCCGAAGGGCTGGAGCAGGCCGGTCCGCAGCGCGTGGCGCTCGTCCGCGACGCCGTCGCCGTCCGTGTCGCGCAGGAGCGTGATCCGATTGGCGCTCTCGCCGGCGGACCCGTCGATCGAACCCGCGTCCGGCTGCGGGATGGTGCGGGCCTCGGCCACCAGCACGTCGCCGTTCTCGAGGACATGCATCCAGCGCGGATTGTCGAGCCCCTTGGCGAAGGCCTGGACCGTGAACCCCTCCGGGGCGGTCGGCTTGCCGCCCTCCGCCCAGCCGATCCAGCTCGTGCGGTTGATCGTGCCGTCGTGGCTCTTGTCGACGGCCGGCAGTTGGGGGTTTGCGCCCACGCTCGGCAACTGGTCGACGGGCGTGTCGGCCTGAACGTTCGTCCAGGGCAAAAGCAGGGCGCCTGCCAGGAGCAGGGTCTTCGATGGTCGCATGCGGACGATCTCCTCGAGGGTGCCGGTCCGCTGCGGGAACGCGCGGAACAAGGCGGGTAAGGAGAAAAGCTAGCGCGCGACCTTTCCTTTCAACGCGCCCATCGGGGGCTCAGGAAATCGTGACCTCGCCGTCAGGCGACGCCGAGGCGCAGGAGGTCGTGGAGATGGATGATGCCGACCGGCTTTTCACCCTCCACCACCATGAGCGCCGTGATGTTGGCGCCGTTGATGATGTCGAGCGCCTTCACCGCGAGCGTGTCGGGGCGGATGGTCTTGGGCGCCCGCGTCATCACCTCGTCCACCGTGCGCCCGAGGAGATCGGGCGCTAGGTGCCGGCGCAGGTCGCCGTCGGTCACGATGCCGAGCAGCCGTCCCGCCTCGTCCACCACCGCCACGCAACCGAAGCCCTTGCGCGAGATGGCGAGGATCGCCTCGCCCATCTTCGTGCCGCTGGCCACCAGCGGCAGCGCCTCGCCCTTGTGCATCACGTCGCCGACATGGCGCAGGCTCGCGCCGAGCTGCCCGCCGGGATGGAACACGCGGAAGTCGCTGGGGCTGAAGCCCTTGCGCTCCAGGAGCGCCACCGCCAGCGCGTCGCCGAGCGCGAGCTGGAGCGTGGTCGAGCTCGTCGGCGCAAGGCCGTGCGGGCAGGCCTCGGTCACGCGCGGCAGGATCAGGCGTTCGTCGGCCGCCGAGCCCAGCGCCGAGGTCTCGCGCGAGGTGACGGCGATCAGCGGAATGCGGAAGCGGCGCGTGTAGGACACGATGCCCGTCAGCTCGGCCGACTCGCCCGACCAGCTCATCGCCAGCACCGCGTCGTCGCGCCCGATCATGCCGAGGTCGCCGTGGTTGGCTTCCACCGGGTGGACGAAGAAGGCGGGTGTCCCCGTCGAGGCGAAGGTCGCGGCGATCTTGGAGCCGACATGGCCGCTCTTGCCGATGCCGGTGACGACCAGCCGGCCGCGCACGCCGGCGATCAGGTCGAGGCTTCGCTCGAAGGCGGCGCCGAGTTCGCCGTCCAGCGCGTCGGCGAGGAGCGACAGACCTTCCGCCTCCGTGCGCACGGTGCGGATGGCGGACTGGGTGCCGGGAGCCGGCGGAGGGGCGAGCGGAAAGGCTTGGGACGTCATCCGCTTCCCTTACTCTCCCGATCGCATGCACGCCAGCGCTGGAAACGCCGCGGTCAGCCCGGCTCCATGGTCACGCATTACGAATGGACGACGCACGCCCCCGCGCCCGCCGAAAAGCCGGGCGCCCCAAGACGATCGGACATGACGCGCAGCCTTCGTCCCCTCCTCGCCTCGCTGCTCCTGTCGGCCGGCCCGATCCTGCCGGCCTCGGCGCAGGACGCCTTCGGGCCGCCGGCACCGCCGCGCCGCGGCGAGGCGGAGGTGCGGCTGTCGGACACCGGCGAGCTTCGGACCCGGCCCGCGGCATCCTACGCCGAACCGGTGCGCCAGCCGCTAGACCCGCGCACCCGGGAACTGTCGCGCGATCTCGACGCCAATCTCGCCGATCCCTCCTCCCGCCCGCGCCGCGAGCGCACGGACGCTCCGGCCGAGCGGCCGGGCGCCGAGGCCGCGGCGACGCTGGACCTCTTTGCCGGCCCTCCGCAGCCGCGCCGCGAGAACCTGCCGCAATCGACGCGCCAGGCGACGCCCGCCCAGCCGGTGGATCGCGGCGTGCGTCCCGTCGGCGCCACGCGCAACCGCGCCGGTGCCCCCCGAGTGTCCGGCCTTCCCGGCGTTCGCGAGGGGCAGACCCTGCCCGGCCTCCCGCAGGACGAAGAGCTGGTGCCGGACGACACGCGCGCGGTGCGCCCGGAAGGCACGCTCGCACCGCCCGATCTGTTCCGCGCCGTCGGCCCCATCCGCAGCCCGACGCGCGACGCCCGCCTGGGGCGGCAGGGCATGGCCGGCCTCGACGATCTGCGCCGCTCCCTACCAATCGCCGCCGACGACCCGTTCGCGCCGATCGGGCTGCGGCTCGGCAGCTTCACCGCCTACACGACGCTGGAGCAGAGCTTCGGCACGTCGGACAACCTGACCAACACGCTGGACGGCTCGCGCGGCGCGTTCTCGGAAACCGCGCTCTCGGCCCGCGTCGCTTCGAACTGGAGCCGGCATGCGGCCGAACTCAATGCGCTCGCGAGCTACCGGCGCAACGATTCCGGCCCGCTGGAAGAGGTGCCGCGCCTCGACCTCGACGGCCGGCTGCGTCTCGACATCGACCGCGACTGGACGGCGAACCTTCGGGGTGCCCTGCGCTTCGACCGCGACGATCCGCTCGTCACCGGACCGGCGACGACCGCCAACGCCCGGCGCGACATCCTCGCCTATTCCGCCGGCGCCTCGCTCACCCGCGCCGTCGGACGCCTGTCCACGGACCTCGATCTTTCCGCCGTCCGCGAGGATCGCGACGACGGCCTGTTCGACGGCACGGTGCGCCGGCTGGACGACAGCTTCACCACCTGGAGCGCGGGACTGCGCGCCGGCTACGACATCGCCCCCGCGCTCCGGCCCTTCGTCGCGGCCAGCGTCGGCCGCCGTCTGTTCGACGAGGAAGCCCTCGGCGCACCCTCGCGCGACAGCGTGATCCCGGCCTTGCGCGGCGGTCTCGCCTTCGACTGGGGCGAGAAGCTCTCCGGCGAGGTGGCGCTCGGCTATGCCTGGAACATCCCGGACGCCGACGCGCTGGAGGAGAAGGCCAGCCCGACGATCGACGCGCGCATCGCCTGGTCGCCGCTGCGCGGCACCGACGTGCTCCTGCGCGGCGAGACCTTCTTCGAGCCGGACACGACCGGGCTCGCGACCTCGACGCTCTACCAGCTCTCGCTCGGGCTCCGCCATCGCGCGACCGCCAGGATCGACCTCGACGGCCGGCTGATCGCGGGCCTGCGCGACGGCCCGATCGCGGGCGACGAGAACCTTTATGCCGCCGAAACCGGCCTGACCTACTGGCTCAACCGCTACGTCGCGTTCACCGCGCGCTATCGCTACGACCGCTTCGACTCGCCCCGGCCTGGGCTCGACTACGACGCCAACACGTTCCGTATCGGCGTTCGCCTCCAACGCTGACGAAAAAGGGCGCCCCGGAGGGCGCCCCAACTCGGTTCGGCGCGCTTACTCGGCTGCCGAGCGCGGCGCGGTGCGGCGCTCTTCCGGCTCCACCGTGCGCATCAGTTCCTCCAGATCGTCGAAGACCTTGTGGCGGATATCGTGGCGCCACAGCGCGAAGGCGACGTTGGCCTGGATGAAGCCTTCCTTGGAGCCGCAGTCGAAGGTGCGACCCGTGAAGGGATAGGCGAAGAAGTCCTGCTGCTTGGCAAGCTTCAGCATGCCGTCGGTGAGCTGGATCTCGTTGCCCGCGCCCTTCTCTTGGGTCGACAGGATGTCGAAGATCTCGGGCTGCAGGATGTAGCGGCCCGAGATGAAGAAGTTGGAGGGAGCCTCCTCGGCCTTCGGCTTCTCGACCATGCCGTCGATGCGGAAGCCCGAGCCGACGTCCCCGCCCTTGCCGACGATGCCGTACTTGTGGGTCTCGGCCGGGTCGCACTGCTCCACGGAGACGACGTTGCCGCCTGTCTGCTCGTAGAGCTCGACCATCCGCTTCAGGCAGCCCTGCGTGTCCTGCATGATCATGTCGGGCAGGAGCAGCGCGAAGGGCTCGGGGCCGACGAGGTCGCGCGCGCACCAGACGGCGTGGCCGAGGCCGAGCGGCGCCTGCTGGCGGGTGAAGCTCGCCGTGCCGGCCGTCGGCTGGAGGCTGTCGAGGAGCTTCAGTTCGGTGGTCTTGTTGCGCTCGGTCAGCGTGTTGACCAGCTCGACCTGGATGTCGAAATAGTCCTCGATCACACCCTTGTTGCGGCCCGTGACGAAGATCAGGTGCTCGATGCCGGCTTCGCGCGCCTCGTCCACGACGTACTGGATCACGGGGCGATCGACGACCGTCAGCATCTCCTTGGGGATCGCCTTGGTGGCGGGGAGGAACCGCGTCCCCAGACCCGCGACCGGAAAGACGGCCTTCCTGACCTTGCGCATTCGTAGTCCTTCCTGCCCATTACGATAACGTGAATATACCGGGTGACGCACGGTCGCGTCGAGCGAATCTGCGGCGACGCCGTGATTTCGCCCAAGAACAAGCCGATTAGATGACACATCACGCGTCGAAAAGCTTTTCGTGTCCAGACGTGGTAAAGGAAGCGTTCACATCCGCCCTCTAGACTCGAGGCCCTCGCTAACGTCCCGTCCTTCCAAGGAGTGTAGACCCATGCCTGGACCGATCCGCAAGCGCATCCTCCGCCTTGGCGCCGGCTGTCTGGCGCTGATGATCGCGTCGGCTTCGACGCCGGCCCTGGCCGACGCCGGGTTCCGCAACTGGATCGCCGGCTTCGAGAAGACGGCCGTGGCCAGCGGCATCAGCCGCAACACCTATCGCGCGGTGTTCGCCGGCGTCACCGAGCCCGATCACGACGTCATCCAGAAGGCGCGCTTCCAGCCCGAGTTCCAGGACAAGATCTGGGACTATCTCGACAACCGGGTGAACGAGGAATCGATCGCCGAAGGCCGGCGCATGCTGGTCCAGTACAAGCCCTGGCTCGACCGGATCGAGAAGCGCTTCGGCGTCGATCGCCACATCCTCCTCGCCATCTGGTCGATGGAGTCCAACTACGGCCGCATCCTGGAACGCCAGGACGTGATGAAGAGCGTGCCGCAGGCCCTTGCGACGCTCGCCTACATGGACCCCAAGCGGGCCAAGTTCGCGCGCACCCAGCTCCTGGCCGCTCTCAAGATCGTGCAGGACGGGCACATCACCCCCAAGGGCCTGACCGGCTCCTGGGCGGGCGCCATGGGCCACACGCAGTTCATCCCGACGAGCTACCAGGCCTATGCGGTCGACATGGACGGCAACGGCCATCCCGACATCTGGAACTCGGTGCCGGACGCGCTCGCGACCGCGGCCAATCTCCTGCGCAAGAACGGGTGGCAGACCGGCAAGACCTGGGGCTACGAGGTCGTGGCGCCGGCCGGCGCCTCCGACATGCAGCGCGCCAACCGCAAGCTGTCGCAGTGGTCGGCCAGCGGTTTCAAGCGCGTGAGCGGCCGCGACTTCCCCAACGCGGGCGACAACGCCAACCTCCTGATGCCGGCGGGCGCTTCCGGGCCGGCCTTCCTGATGACCAAGAACTTCTTCGTCATCAAGCGATACAACAACGCCGACAAGTACGCGCTCGCCGTCGGTCACCTCGCCGACCGGATCGCCGGTTACGGCGACTTCGCGCAGGAATGGCCGCGTGGCTACACGCCGCTCACCATGGAAGAGCGCTACGAGGTGCAGCAGCGCCTCAGCCATCATGGCCTCTACGACGGCAAGATCGACGGCAAGATCGGCTCCGGCTCGAAGGCGTCGATCACCGCCTACCAGCGCCGGGCGGGCGTGGCCGAGGACGGCAACGCCTCCAAGGCCCTTCTCGACCTCCTGCGGAGACATTGACGGCCATGGCGGACACGACACACGCGCGGCGGACCCGCGCCCTCCTGTCCGCCATATTGGCCCTCGCCGTCGTGGGCGCGGAGGCCGCCCACGCGCCTCCGGTCGAGGCGCAGCAGCGCCGCGGCCTCCTCGACATGCTGTTCGGCGGCGGCCGCAACGAGATGCAGCCGACGCCCCAGCGCGTTCAGCCGCAGCAGCAGCGCCGTCAGGTGAAGAAGGTCCGCAAGCCGCGCAAGGCGACGACGCAGGCCTCTCGCCCTGGCGGCGCCAAGGCCGCGACGGCGGGTGCGGCGGCCGGGGCGGGCGCGGCAGCCGCCGCGGCGCTCGCGCCCGTCGAAAAGAGCGAGACCGCACGCACCGTCCTCGTGGTCGGCGATTTCATGGCCGGCTCGCTCGCCAAGGGCTTGGAGGCGGCCGTCTCGCAGAATCGCGAGATTCGCGTCGTCTCCAAGGTGGACGGCTCGTCCGGCCTCGTGCGCGACGACCATTTCGACTGGCCGGCCGCGATCGGCGAGGTCGTCGTCAAGGAGAAGCCGGCCGTCGTGGTGGTCATGCTGGGCGCCAACGACCGGCAGGCGATTCGCGAGGCGGGGTCCTCGCTGGCCCTGCGCACGGGCGAGTGGAACGCGCGCTACACCGCGCGCGTCGAAGCGCTGGCCTCGGCCGTCCGGGCGGGCGGCGCCTCCCTGGTCTGGGTGGGCGCCCTGCCCTTCGGCGTCGATCGCGCCAACGAGGACATGGTCTATTTCAACGACCTCTACCGTACCGCCGCACTCAAGGTTGGCGGCGAGTATGTCGATGTCTGGGGCGGCTTCACCGACGCCAACGGCGCCTTCACGGCGTCCGGACCCGACATGGCGGGACAGACCGCGCGGCTGCGCAACTCCGACGGCATCACCCTGACCGGTGCCGGATCCGACAAGCTCGCCTACTTCGTCGAAAAGCCGGTGACGCGCGTCCTCGGCCTCAGCGTCGATGATCTCGTGGCGAGCCTCGGGCCGCAGCAGCTCTCGGCGGCCGACCTGCCCTCGGTGGGCGAACTCGCCTCGACGACCACGACGCCGCCGGTGAGCTTTTCCGACCCGAGCCTCGACGGCGGCGACAGCCTGCTCGGCGGCACGGCGCCCACGGCGCCTGCGGCCAAGCCCGGCGCCGACGCCAGCCCCCGCGCCAAGCTCGTGGTCGCAGGGGCGCCGCACGACCCGACCGAGGGCCGCGCGGACCAGTTCAACTGGACCGGGCGCGGCGGCGCCGTCTCGCCGGTCACGCGGGACAACGCCATCGTCTATCGTGGCTCCACCACGCTGGACGAGCTGCGGCGCCAGTCCAAGGACGCCGGCGCGCCGGAAAGCGCCGGGGCGGCGGACGCCGCCGCGCGGAGCCTGCCCGCCACCGGCCAGCCGTAAGCCTTTAAAGGGACAGCACGCCCAGCGTCGTCGCCGCGACGACGCCGTAGCGCGCGAGCTTGCCGATCCCGACCAGCACGAGGAAGGGTACCGCCCGCACGCCCAGCAGCCCCGCGACCAGCGTCAGCGCGTCGCCCACCACCGGCAGCCAGGCGAGAAGCAGCGAAGGCAGACCGAAGCGCGCGAACCAGCGCCTGGCGCGGGCGAGATGGCGCTCGGACACGGGAAACCAGCGGGCATCGCTCCGATGCATCAGCCAGCGCCCGCAGGCCCAATTGAACAGGCTGCCGAGCGTGTTGCCGGCTGTCGCCACCAGCGTGAGCGCGACCGGATCATGTCCGCCCTTGAGCAGCAGGGCGACGAGCAGCGCTTCGGACGAGCCGGGAAGAAGCGTTGCCGACAGGAAGGCCGATACGAAGAGAGCCCCCTGGATCGCCAGGGGGCCCGCGCTTTCGGCAAGTTCGATCACCGCGCCATCAGCCGCGGCGGCCGGCGGCCTTCTTCTCCAGGCGGCGGCGGTGGAGGACCGGCTCGGTATAGCCGTTCGGCTGCTCGCGGCCCTTGAGCACGAGTTCCAGCGCCGCCTGGAAGGCGATGGAACGGTCGGGATCGGTCGCCATGGGCTCGTAGGCCGGATCGCCCGCGTTCTGCTTGTCCACCACGGCGGCCATGCGCTTCATGGTCTCGACGACCTGCGACTCCGTCACCACGCCGTGGCGCAGCCAGTTGGCGATGTGCTGGGAGGAGATGCGGCAGGTGGCCCGGTCCTCCATCAGGCCGACATCGTGGATGTCGGGCACCTTGGAGCAGCCGACGCCACCGTCGATCCAGCGCACGACATACCCGAGAATGCCTTGCGCGTTGTTGTCGAGCTCGGCCTGCACGTCCTCCGGCGTCCAGTTCGGGCGCACGGCGACGGGAATGGTCAGGATGTCGGCGAGCCTGGTGCGCGGATGGCCTTCGAGGCCCGCCTGCACCTTGGCGACCGAAATCTCGTGATAGTGCGTGGCGTGGAGTGTCGCGGCCGTCGGCGACGGGACCCAGGCCGTGTTGGCGCCGGCCTTCGGGTGGCCGACCTTCTGCTCCAGCATCGCGGCCATCATGTCGGGCATCGCCCACATGCCCTTGCCGATCTGGGCACGGCCCTTCAGACCGCAGGCGAGGCCCGTGTCGACGTTGCGGTCCTCGTAGGCCTTGATCCAGGTGGAGGACTTCATGTCCCCCTTGCGGACCATGGGACCGAGTTCCATCGACGTGTGCATCTCGTCGCCGGTCCGGTCGAGGAAGCCGGTGTTGATGAAGACCACGCGGCGGCGCGCCCGACGGATGCACTCCTTGAGGTTGACGGTGGTGCGCCGCTCCTCGTCCATGATGCCCATCTTGAGCGTGTCGGGCGCAAGACCGAGCGCCGTCTCGACGCGGCTGAAGATCTCGTCGGCGAATTCCACCTCGTCTGGCCCGTGCATCTTGGGCTTCACGATGTAGACCGAGCCGGCGCGGCTGTTCCTCGGGCCGTCCGTCTTCTTTAGGTCGTGCATCGCGATCAGCGAGGTGAACATGGCGTCGAGGATGCCCTCCGGCGCCTCCGAGCCGTCCGGCAGATGGACGGCCGGGTTGGTCATCAGGTGTCCGACATTGCGCACCAGCATCAGCGAGCGGCCGGGCAGCGTCAGCGCTTCGCCGTCCGGCGCCGTGTAGGTGCGGTCGGGGTTGAGGCGACGGGTCATCGTCCGGCCGCCCTTCTCGAAGGTCTCGGCGAGGTCGCCCTTCATGAGGCCGAGCCAGTTGCGATAGACCGCGACTTTGTCATCGGCATCGACGGCGGCGACCGAATCCTCGCAATCCTGGATCGTCGTCACCGCGCTTTCGAGGACCACGTCGGAGATGCCGGCGCGGTCGACCTTGCCGATCGGCGTCGAGGCGTCGATCACCACTTCGGCGTGAAGGCCGTTGGTGACGAGGAGGATCGCGTCCGGCCGCTCGGCCGCGCCGCGATAGCCAGCGAACTGGTCGGGTGTGGCGAGGCCGGTCTCACGGCCGTCGAGGCGGACGGCGAGCGTGCCGCTGGCGACCGAAAAGCCCATCGCATCGCTCCACGACGCCCCGTCGAGCGGTGCGGAGCGGTCGAGAAAGGCGCGCACCCAGGCGACGACCTTGGCGCCGCGCACCGGGTTGTAGCCCGGCCCGCGCGTCGCGCCGTCCTCCTCGGAGATCGCGTCCGTGCCGTAGAGCGCGTCGTAGAGCGAGCCCCAGCGGGCGTTGGCCGCGTTCAGCGCGAAACGGGCGTTGAGGACGGGAACCACGAGCTGCGGCCCGGCGATAGAGGCGATCTCGGGATCGACGTTCGCCGTCTCGACGGAGAAGGCCTCGCCCTCCGGCACGACATAGCCGATCTCGCGCAGGAAGCCTTCCGCCTCCGCGCCGTCCACCGCCCGGCCCTGGCGCTCGCGGCACCAGGCGTCGATCCGCGCCTGCAGCTCGTCGCGTCGTGCCAGAAGCTCGCGGTTGCGGGGCGCGAGGTCTGCGAGGATTTCGGCCAGCGACCGCCAGAATGCGTCGGCCTCCACACCCGTGCCCGGCAGCGCCTCCGATTCCACGAAACTCTTGAGGACGGACGCGACCTTGAGGCCGTGGACTTCGACGGTATCGGACATGGGCAGGCTCCTCCTTGGTCAGGGTCCCACGGGTTTGGGCGATGGAGATACCCCTGTCAAACGGCTTCGCCAGGGGTTTGGGTAAGGGTGGGTTGCCAAAGCGGCTCCGGCCCAGGACACTCGCGCCCGTTCAGATCACGAGGAGATTCCATGCGATCCGCCCTTCTCGGCCTCGTGGCCGTCCTTGCCGCCGGCACCGCTCTGCCCGCCCGGGCCTTCGACCTGACGATCCTCCACATCAATGACTTCCACAGCCGGGTGGAGCCGATCTCGAAATCGGACGGCCCCTGTTCGGAGAAGGACGCGGCGGAGAAGGCCTGCTTCGGCGGCGTCGCGCGCATCGCCAGCGCCGTGAAGGCCGAGCGGGCGGCGGCCGGGACCACGCCGACCATCCTCCTCGACGCGGGCGACCAGAGTCAGGGCTCGCTCTTCTACACGCGCTACCGCAACGACGATTCGGCCGAGTTCATGAACACGATCGGCTTCGAGGCGATGGCGGTCGGCAATCACGAGTTCGACGACGGCGTGCCGGTGATCGAGAAGTTCGCCGGCGCGGTGAAATTCCCGATGCTGATGGCCAACGCCGATCTTGCGCGCGAGCCGGGGCTCGCCAAGGTCGTGAAGCCGTCCACGATCATCGAGAAGGACGGGGAGCGGATCGGCATCATCGGCCTGACGCCCCAGGACAACCAGGAGCTGACGGCCGCCGGCAAGTCGATCACCTTCACCGATCCGGTCGAGGCCGCCACGCGCGAGGCGAAGACGCTGACCGAGGAGGGCGTGACCAAGATCATCCTCCTCAGCCATTCCGGCTACGAGCTGGACAAGCGCCTCGCCGCAGAAGTGCCCGAGATCGACGTGATCGTCGGCGGCCATTCGCACACGCTCCTCTCCTCCACCGACCCGAAGGCGGCGGGACCCTATCCGACGCTGGTGAAGGGGCCGGACGGGCGCGACGTGCCGATCGTCCAGGCCTACGCCTATTCGAAGTATCTCGGCAAACTGACGGTGACCTTCGACGACCAGGGACGCGTGACGAAGGCCGAGGGTGCGCCGATTCTCCTCGACGCGTCCGTGCCGGAGGACGAGACGATCAAGGCGCGGGTCGCCGAACTCGCCCAGCCCTTGGAGGAGATCAAGGCCAAGGTCGTCGCCGAGGCGGCCGCCCCCATCGACGGGCAGCGCGACACCTGCCGCGTGGCTGAGTGCCAGATGGGCAATCTCGTCGCCGACGCGATCCTGGAGCGCACCAAGGACCAGGGCACGACCATCGCCATCGGCAACGGCGGCAACGTGCGGGCCTCGATCGACCAGGGGCCGATCACCATGGGCGACGTGCTGACCGTCCTGCCCTTCCAGAATACGCTGGCGACCTTCCAGCTCACCGGGGCCGACATCGTCAAGGCACTGGAGAACGGCGTGTCCCAGGTCGAGGAGGGCGCCGGTCGCTTCCCGCAGGTGGCGGGCCTCCAGTTCGACTGGTCGCGCAAGGGCACGCCCGGCGTCGACCGGATCAAGGCGGTGCGGCTGAAGAACGAGGCCGGCGAGTGGGTGCCGATCGACCCGGCGGCCACCTACACGGTCGTCTCCAACAACTTCCTGCGCCAGGGCGGCGACGGATATGCTGTCTTCGCAACGCAGGCGAAGAACGCCTACGACTTCGGCCCGAACATGGAGGACGCGGTGATCGCCTACCTTCAGGACGGCAACTCGCCCTATACCCCGTCGACCGACGGACGCATCCGCGAGGTGGAATGACATGACAAGAGTGGAGGTAGGAACGCGATGAACGGATTCCCGATGGATTTCGGCCTGGGCAGCATTCTCGTCGTGGTCGCGGTCTTCGTGGCGATCGTCGTCCTCGCCTCCACCGTCAAGATCGTGCCGCAGGGCTACAACTACACGGTCGAGAACTTCGGCCGCTACGTGCGCACCCTGACGCCCGGCCTCAACATCATCATGCCCTTCGTGGAGCGGATCGGGCACAAGATGAACATGATGGAGCAGGTGCTCGACGTCCCCACGCAGGAGGTCATCACCCGCGACAACGCGTCGGTCGCGGCCGACGGCGTCGCCTTCTACCAGATCCTCGACGCCTCCTCGGCAGCCTACGAGGTGTCGAACCTCCAATACGCGATCCTCAACCTCGTCATGACCAACCTGCGCTCGGTCATGGGCTCGATGGACCTCGACGATCTCCTCTCCAACCGCGACACGATCTCCGAGCGCATCCTGCGGGTGGTCGATCAGGCCGCGCACGGCTGGGGCATCAAGATCACCCGTATCGAGATCAAGGACATCAACCCGCCGAAGAACCTCGTGGATTCCATGGCCCGCCAGATGATGGCCGAGCGCGAGAAGCGGGCCGAAATCCTGGAGGCCGAAGGCGCCCGGAACGCCAAGATCCTGCGCGCCGAGGGCGAGAAGCAGAGCCAGATCCTGGAAGCCGAAGGCAAACGGGAGGCGGCCTTCCGCGAGGCGGAAGCGCGCGAGCGACTGGCGGAAGCCGAGGCCAAAGCGACACAGCTCGTCTCGGAAGCCATCGCAGCCGGCGACGTGCAGGCCATCAACTACTTCGTCGCCCAGAAATACACCGAGGCGCTCGCCAAGCTCGCCGGCGCCCCCAACCAGCGCGTGATCCTGATGCCGCTGGAGGCCTCGTCGCTGATCGGCTCGATCGGCGGCATCGCGGAACTGGCCAAGGCGAGCTTCGGCGACGCCCCCGCCCCGCCGGCGCCGAGGTCTCCCGCCGCGTCCGTGCCGAGAACCGGCGGCGTGGTCTATCCGAAGCCGGAGGCCTGACGCGCGATGGGCGATCTCGTCGGCACCTATGGCTGGTGGATCCTCGGCGCGCTGCTTCTCGCCGGCGAACTCGCACTGCCGGGCGTCTATCTCCTGTTCTTCGGAATCGGAGCGCTGGTCGTCGGCGCCAACGCCCTCCTCGTGCCGGACCTTTCGTGGCAGAGCCAGCTTCTCGGCTTCGCGGTCGTGTCGGGCGTCGCGACGCTTCTCGGCCACCGATGGTACGGCCAGCGCGCGAAACCCGGCTCCGGCGAGCCTCTCAACGATCGGACCGCCCGGCTGGTCGGTCGATCGGCCGTCGTCAGCGAGGCGATCCGCAACGGGCGCGGACGCGTCGCGCTCGATGACGGATGGTGGAGCGCCGAAGGGCCGGACCTGCCGGTCGGCGTCGCCGTGGTGGTCGAAGGCGCGAACGGCTCGGTCCTGCGCGTGCGGCCGGCGGAGGCCCAGCGCTAGCGCTCGGCCAGAAGCACCCGGTGATCCAGAAAGAACTTGGCGAAGAAGGGCAGGCTCGCCGAGCCCACCTCGCGCGCCGCCCGCCCGATCGTCCCTTCCGCGACGGAGACGGGGGGCAGGCCCTGGAGGTCGATGCGGCCCAGCGCATCGCGCGTCGCCACTGTGAGGCGCGCCCGGACGCTGCCGGGAAAGCTGCCGTCGATCACCGCCTTCTCGAAGTCGTAGACCGAGACGGCGGAGGCGATCGCATGGGCGAGCCCTTCCGCCGCTTCCGCGATCCAGGCGTCGAGCGGGGGGCCGAGGCCGTTCCAGTCGGCGTCCTTGCGCCAGAGTTCCACCGAGGAACCACCGGCCGCTTCCAGCCGCCGCTCCAGGACATGGATGGATGCGGCGTGGATCAACTGGTGCCGCCCGCCACCGGGGGCGGGAACCGGCATGGAGCCGAGCGCGCCGGCATTCCCCGTGCGCCCCGGCACGAGCGAGCCGTCGATCACGATGCCGCCGCCCACGAAGGCGCCGACGAAGAAGTAGATGTAGTCGGCCGAGTCGGTGGTCCCGAAGGCCTGCTCCGCGCCGCAGGCGGCAGTCACGTCATTGGCGACATAGACCGCCTCGCCGGTCAGCGCCTCCAGTTCAGCCGGGATGTCGAGATGGCGCCATTCCTCCATCTCGCCGGCCGGCGCACCGTTCGCTTCCCCCCAGGACCAAAGCTCGAAGGGCATGCCGACGCCAAGCCCCGCGATGCGCCGGCGAAGGGCGGGCGGGAGGCTCGCGCGCAGGTCCGCCACGCCCCGCTCGACGAAGGCCTGGATCTCCGCGCGGCGGGGGAAACGATACAGGACATCGCGCGAATCGCGCACCTGGCCCACGAAGTCCATCAGCACGATCTCGCTGGTGCGCCGGCCGAGCTTGAGGCCGAAGGAGAAGGCGCCGTCCGGGTTGAGCCGCATGGGCACCGACGGCTGGCCGACGCGACCGCGCCGCGGCTCGCCCGCCAGCACCAGCCCCTCCGCTTCCAGCGAGCGCATGATCACCGAGGCCGTCTGCGGCGACAGGCCGGACAGGCGTGCGATCTGCGACTTGGCGAGTTCGCCGTGCCGCCGGATCAAGGACAGGACGGCGCGTTCGTTATGCGCCCTGAGTCCGGCCTGATTCGAGCCGCGCAGGCGCTCGTCGGTGGCTTCGCGAACGGCAGCCCCCGGCGCCTCGGAGCCCGGCAGGATCGCCTCGTCCATGAATAGGTCCCCTGGCCGCCCGGCGGGGCGGCGATAGGTAAACCTTCACCAACATGAAAAACCTGTCAATAAATAAATCCTTGTGAATTATCGATTGACAGGCTTATCCCGAGGTTGTTGGATGCCCTCGTTCGGAGCGGCCGAGGAGAGCCGCCCAGCGGGCGCCAAGATGGGCGTCGCATTCAGTTTCGGGAGATGGTCCTTGGCAATTCGTCGCTTCCTCGCATCCGCCGCGCTCGGCGCCCTCGGTCTTGCCGCCATGACGGCCGGCGCTTCCGCTCAGTCGCCCATGACCGTCTGCCTGATCACCAAGACGGACACCAACCCGTTCTTCGTGAAGATGAAGGAAGGCGCCGAGGCCAAGGCCAAGGAGCTGGGCATCAACCTCCAGTCCTACGCGGGCCGCGTCGACGGCGACCACGACAGCCAGGTCCAGGCGATCGAGAGCTGCATCGCGGCCGGCGCCAAGGGCATCCTGATCGCCGCGTCCGACACCAAGGCGATCGCTTCTTCTACCCAGAAGGCGCGCGATGCCGGCCTCATCGTTATCGCGCTCGACACGCCGCTGGAGCCGCTCTCCGCCGCCGATGCGACCTTCGCCACCGACAATTTCGAGGCGGGCGTGCTGATCGGCCAGTGGGCCAAGGCGAAGATGGGTGCCGAGGCCGAGAACGCCCGCATCGCCTTCCTCGACCTCACGCCGCAGCAGCCCTCCGTCGCCGTCCTGCGCGACCAGGGCTTCATGCAGGGCTTCGGCATCGACGTGAAGAACAAGGACGTGGTGGGCGACGAGGACGACAAGCGCATCGTCGGCCACGACGTGACCAACGGCAACGAGGAAGGCGGCCGCCAGGCCATGGAGAACCTTCTCCAAAAGGACCCGACCATCAATCTCGTCTACACGATCAACGAGCCGGCCGCCGCCGGCGCCTACGAGGCGCTGAAGGGCCTCGGCCTTGCCGACAAGGTGACGATCGTCTCGGTCGACGGCGGCTGCCCGGGCGTCGCCAACGTCAAGGACGGCGTGATCGGCGCGACGTCGATGCAGTACCCGCTCAAGATGGCGGCCATGGGCGTCGAGGCGGTCAAGACCTACGCCGAGAGCGGCACCAAGCCCGAAGCTTCGGCCGGCCTCGAGATCACCAACACGGGCGTCGACCTCGTCACCGACCAGCCCGTCGACGGCGTGAAGTCGATGGACACGACGGCAGCCGCCAAGGCCTGCTGGGGCTGATAGCCTTTCGGAGACGGGAAGCCCTCGGGCTTCCCGTCTTCCGTTCCGCCCTGTCTGAACCTCCCTCGTCCCAGCCCTGCCGAGACGCCTGCGTCGCCGGGCGGATCCATCAGGCGCACCGCCGGCGCCAGAACCGGCTTCGAGCCCCGGAAGGCCTCGTTCCATGAGCGAAACAACGTCCAGCAAGGGCAGCGACTTCGAATCCGGCCTCGCCAAGAGCGATACGCGGGTCGCGGACTTCTCCGGCCACGGTCGGACGCCCCTTCAGCATCTGCAGCACTTCCTGCACGGCAACCCGACCATGGTGCCGATCATCGTGCTCCTGTTCGGCATCATGGTCTTCGGCCTCCTGATCGGCGAGCGCTTCTTCAACGCCTTCACGATGACGCTGATCCTCCAGCAGGTCGCGATCGTGGGCATCGTCGGCGTCGCGCAGACACTCATCATCCTCACCGCCGGCATCGACCTGTCGGTCGGCGCGATCATGGTCCTTTCCTCGGTGATCATGGGCAACCTGGCGGTCGGCATGGGCGTGCCCGCCCCCATCGCCATCCTGATCGGCTTCGCCGTCGGCACGCTCTGCGGCGCGATCAACGGCGTGCTCGTCGCCAAGGTGCGCCTGCCGCCCTTCATCGTCACGCTCGGCATGTGGTTCGTCTACGAGGCGATCAACTTCATCTACACCCAGAACGCGACGATCCGGGCGCAGGACGTGACGGCCGAAGCGCCCCTGCTCCAATTCCTCGGCAACACGTTCCAGATCGGCGGCGCGGTCTTCACCTACGCGGTGGTCAGCGTGCTCTTCCTGGTCGCGCTGTTCTACTACATCCTGAACTACACGGCCTGGGGACGGCACGTCTACGCGATCGGCGACGACGAGGACGCGGCGCGCCTGTCGGGCATCCGCTCCAACAAGGTGCTGATCTCGGTCTACGCGGTGTCGGGTCTCATCTGCGCCTTCGCCGGCTGGGCTCTGATCGGGCGCATCGGCTCGGTCTCGCCGACCTCGGGCTACGAGGCCAACATCCAGGCGATCACCGCCGTGGTGATCGGCGGCACCTCGCTCTTCGGCGGGCGCGGCTCGGTGCTGGGCACGCTCGTCGGCGCGCTGATCGTCGGCGTCTTCGCCATGGGCCTTCGCATCTACGGCACCGACCCGCAATGGACGCGCCTCACCGTGGGCGCCCTCATCATCCTGGCCGTCGCGGCCGACCAGTGGATCCGAAAGGTCTCGGCATAATGGTTCAGCTCGGCACCCAACCCGTCCTCCAGGCGCGCGGCCTGAACAAGCGATACGGCCGCGTGGTGGCGATCGACAACGCCGACTTCGACCTCTATCCCGGCGAGATCCTCGCCGTGATCGGCGACAACGGCGCCGGCAAGTCGACGTTGATCAAGGCTCTGTCGGGAGCGGTCGCGCCCGATGCGGGCGAGGTGCGCCTCGACGGCAAGCCGGTCACCTTCCCCAACCCGCAGGCGGCGCGCGACGCAGGCATCGAGACGGTCTACCAGCAGCTCGCCCTGTCGCCGGCGCTCTCCATCGCCGACAACATGTTCCTCGGGCGCGAATTGCGCCGTCCGGGTCCGCTCGGATCGTACCTGCGCATGCTCGACAAGCCGCGCATGCGCAAGATCGCCCGCGAGAAGCTGTCCGAACTCGGGCTGATGACCATCCAGAACATCGACCAGGCGGTGGAAACGCTCTCGGGCGGCCAGCGCCAGGGCGTGGCGGTGGCGCGCGCCGCCGCCTTCGGCTCCAAGGTCCTGATCCTCGACGAACCAACGGCCGCCCTCGGCGTGAAGGAATCGCGCAAGGTGCTCGACCTCATCCTCGAGGTGCGCGCGCGCGGCCTGCCGATCGTCCTGATCTCGCACAACATGCCGCACGTCTTCGAGATCGCCGACCGCATCCACATCCACCGCCTGTCCAAGCGCCTCTGCGTGGTGGATCCGAAGTCGATCTCGATGTCCGACGCCGTGGCCCTGATGACGGGCGCCAAGGCGCCTGAGCCGGAAATCCTGGCGGCCTGACCGCCCTCCCCTCGCGCCTCGCGGAGCCGGCTCGTACATCGAGCCGGCTTTGTTCGTTTCGGGCTTCCGGCGGTTGACCTCGGTGCGCGACGACCGAGCTTGGATGGATCCGAGAACGGGAGACCGCAGGATGACCGAACGCTTCGACCTCTACTACTGGCCCGGCCTTCAGGGTCGCGGCGAGTTCCCGCGCCTAGTGCTGGAAGCCGCCGAAGCGCCCTATCGCGACATGGCGCGCCTCGATGAAACGGAGGGCGGCGGCGTTCCCGCCATGATGGCGATCCTCGAAACCGGCATCGGCGGTCGCATCCCCTTCGCGCCGCCCTTCCTGGTCGAGAACGGTAAGTTGGTGGCTCAAGCGGCGGAGGTCTCCGCCTGGCTCGGCGAGCGGCTCGGCCTTGCACCGACCGGCGAGGCGGATCGACTTTTCGCCCGCACGATCGCGCTGACCACCGCCGACCTCGTGGCTGAAGCGCACGACACCCACCACCCCGTCGGCACCGGCCTTTACTACGAGGACCAGAAGCCCGAGGCGCTGCGGCGCGCGACCGAGTTCCGGCGCGAGCGGATGCCGAAGTTCCTCGGCTGGTACGAGCGCCTGCTCATGGCGAACGGGAGCGGCTTCCTCGCGGGCGACCGCCTGACCTATGCCGATCTCGGCCTGTTCCAGATCGTCGAGGGTCTACGCTATGCCTTTCCGCGCCGCATGGCGGCGATCGAGACGGACTACCGTCGCGTCCTGGCGCTCCGCGACCGCGTGGCAGGGGACCCGCCGATCGCCCGCTATCTCGCCAGCCCGCGCCGCATCCCGTTCAACGAGGACGGCATCTTTCGCCGTTACCCCGAACTCGACGGGGATTAGGAGGCCGGCCGCCGCTTCTGCATGCGGATGTCCGAGCCGGCCGTCTCAACCGCGCGCCATCCGAGGCGGTGGTAGAGCCGGGCGGCACGGCTGTCCGGGTCGGTTTCCAGCCAGATCGCGTCGAAGCGTTCGAACAGGGCGGCTTCCGCGCGCGCGATCAAGGCGCGGCCGATCCCTCGGCCTTCGAAGCCCGGAAGGACAAAGGCGGCAAACAGGCTCCCCTCCTCCGCATCGATCATCGAAAAGCCGACGATCCGGCCCGCCTATTCCGCCACGAAAGCGCAAGGCGAGGCCGCCAGCATGGCGCTCACCGCCTCGGGCGTGACGCCGGTGGCCGCCAGCCCCTCCATCGACATCGCGTTCTCGCGGACTTGCGTTCGCACATGGAAAAGGGCGGTGACGTGGTGCGCCCCCGCCCTTCGGATCGTCCAGCCCGAGGGCATGGCCCTTGGTCAGTTCGCCAGCTTGGTCGCGAAGAGGGCGAGGCCCTGCTGGTAGACGGTGGCGCGGTTCCAGTCGACGAGGCGCGCGAAGTTCGGCTCGCCCGGATTGTAGCCGGCACCGGCAACCCAGCCGTGCTGCTTCAGGAAGTTGGCGGTGGAGGCGAGCACGTCCGCCTTGGAGCGGATCAGGTCGCGGCGGCCGTCGCCGTCGAAGTCCACAGCGTAGCGCAGGTAGTTCTTCGCCAGGAACTGCGTCTGGCCGATCTCGCCGGCCCAGGCGCCCTTCATGTCGGAGGCGCGCTTGTCGCCGCGATCGACGATCTCGAGCGCCGCCATCAGCTCCTCGGTGAAGAAGTCCGAGCGGCGGCAGTCGTAGGAGAGGGTGGCGAGCGAGCGGAAGATGTTCATGTTGCCGGAATTGGCGCCGAAGCCCGTTTCCATGCCCCAGATCGCGACCAGAACCTCCTTCTGGACGCCGTAGCGCTGCTCGATGCGGTTCAGCAGGTCGCGGTTCTGGGCGATGATGCCCTTGCCCTTCTTGACGAAGGAGGCGGGCGCGCGGCGCTCCATGAAGGCGTCGAGCGACAGCTTGAAGCTCTTCTGGTTGCGGTCGAGGCTGATGACCTTGGGATCGTAGCTGACGTTGCCGAGCGCTTCCTGGATCGTGCCGCGCGAGATGCCGCTGGCGACGGCCTGCGCCTTGAAGCTTTCCAGCCAGGGGCCGAAGCCCGCGGAGGAATTGCCGCAGCTCTGGGCCAGCGCCGGCGCGGCGAAGGTCAGCGCGGCGGCGGCGAGAGCCGCGCGAAGAAGCGGAAGTCTGCTCATGCGATGGTCCCCTGATTGTCTGATCCGCCGCTCCGTCACCCCCCTCGAAGGGCGGAACCGGCCTTTGGTCGTGCATGGTCGTGCGGAGCCCGTCCGGACCCCGCGGTGATTCGATTCTTCGGCCTTAAACAACAAGAAAGCGTTTGCGAAGTGGCGGCGCCGCGAGGATCGGACGGTTTGACCGACCGTTCGCGCTCACGCTTTCGCGAGGCGGTTGCGCTGGCGACGGGCGGTGGAGCGGCCTATTCTTCCCCCACGACTCGTCCCGAAGCCTTCAGAAAGCCCGCCGATGTTCATTGCCATGAACCGCTTCAAGGTCCTGCCCGACGCAACGCAAGAGTTCGAAGCGCTCTGGGCGAACCGCGAGACGCATCTCCACACCGTGCCCGGCTTCCAGGAATTCCATATGCTGAAGGGGCCGGAGCGCGAGGACCATCAGCTCTACGCCTCCCATACGGTCTGGACGAGCCGCGAGGCCTTCGAGGGCTGGACCCGCTCGGAGGCCTTTCGCGCCTCGCATCGCACAGCCGGCGGCACGCGCCCGCTCTATCTCGGCCATCCCGAATTCGAGGGCTTCGAGGTGATCCAGACCGTGGACGCGGAGGGGCGGCGGAGTTAGAGGCCCCGCCCTATTCGGCCGCGATCGGCCGGACCCAGAGCGAGGAGCAGACGATCCGGCTCGTGTCGCAGCGGTCCTTGTGGCGCTCGGCGATCTGGACGACCTCCTCCATCAACCCGTCCGACAGGCGGGTCGGTTTCAGGCCGAGCCGGATCAGCGAATCGTTGGCGACGACGAGATCGTTCTCGGCCATCTCCTTGCGGGGATTGTCGAGATGCTCGACCGGCACGCCGGTCATCCGCGAGACCATCTGGGCGAGATCCTTCACTCGGTGCGTCTCGGTCATCTGGTTCATGATGCGCACACGCTCGCCGCGCCCCGGTGGCGCCTGAATCGCGAGGGCGATGCAGCGCACGGTGTCGCGGATGTGGATGAAGGCGCGGGTCTGGCCGCCGGTGCCGTGGACGGTCAGCGGATGGCCGATGGCGGCTTGCGCCAGGAAGCGGTTGAGCACCGTGCCGTAGTCGCCGTCGTAGTCGAAACGGTTGACCAGCCGCTCGTCGAGGTCGGTCTCCGGGGTCGAGGTGCCCCAGACGATTCCCTGGTGAAGATCGGTGATCTTCAAACCGTCATTCTTGGCGTAGTACAGGAAGAGGAGCTGATCGAGGGTCTTCGTCATATGGTAGATCGAGCCGGGATCCACCGGATACAGGATCTCGACATTCGCCTCTGCGCCGGCCGAGCGCAGCGTGGCGTCGATGTAGCCCTCCGGGATCGTCATCCCCTTGGTCTTGCCGTAGCCGTAGACCCCCATCGTGCCGAGATGAACGAGATGGGCGTCCGGGCAGGCCTCGACCATCGCGCAGAGGACCGACGAGGTCGCGTTGACGTTGTTGTCGACCGTGTAGCGCTTGTGCCAGGGCGACTTCATCGAGTAGGGCGCGGCGCGCTGCTCGGCGAAGTGCACGATCGCGTCGGGCGAGACCTCGCGGAACAGGGCCTCCAGCCGGTCGTAGTCCTTGGCGACGTCGAGTTCCACGAAGTCGATCGGCGTGTTGCGCGTCTCGCGCCACGCCTGCAGCCGCTCCTCGATGGAGCGGATGGGCGTCAGGCTGGAGACGCCGAGCTCTTCGTCCGTGCGACGACGCACCAGATTGTCGACGATGGTCACATGGTGCCCTTCGGCCGACAGGTGGAGGGACGTCGCCCAGCCGCAGAACCCGTCGCCACCCAGAACAATCACCTTCATGCGGACATCACTTTCGGCTCGCGGCGCGCCCCGGCGCACTCGGTCGCGCCAAGCTCTATCACCGTGAATTGCATTCGGAAACGGACCTTCCGTTTGGCGAGAAAAGGGAAACACGAAACATGCGCATCCTGATCGCGTCCGACGCGGCCGCGCCCCAGGTCAACGGTGTCGTCCGGGTGCTGGAGACCACGGCGGGCTGGCTGCGACGCTTCGGCCACGAGGTCGAGCTTCTCGGCCCGGCGGACTTTCCGCACACGATCCCCGCTCCCGGCTACCCGGAGGTTCGGCTCGCCGTCGCCCCCGGACGCACGATCGCCGAGCGCATCGAGGTTTTCCGGCCGGACTCGATCCACATTCCGGTGGAAGGCACGATCGGCCTGTCGATGCGACGCTACTGCCGCGCGCGGGGCCTGCCCTTCACCACGTCGTTCCACACGCGGTTCGGCGACTATTTCGACCGCAAGTTCGGCTTCGGCTCGGCCGCCGCCTATGCCGCGCAGCGCTGGTTCCACAATGGCGGCGCCGCGATGATGGTGCAGACGCAGACGCTGGAGCACGAGCTGGCCGAGCGCGGCTTCCGCAACATCTGCCGCTGGGGCCGGGCGGTGGATACCGAGCTGTTCCACCCCTGCCGCGGCGAGGCCGGCTTCGACCCGGACTTCCTCGGCCTGCCGCGCCCCTTGTTCCTGTATCTCGGCCGCGTGTCCGACGAGAAGAACCTGCCGGCCTTTCTCGGGCTCGACCTGCCGGGCTCCAAGGTCGTCGTGGGCGACGGGCCTGCGATGGGCAAGCTGAAGGCCGCCCATCCCGACGCGCATTTCCTCGGCTATCGGCATGGCGCGGACCTCGCCCGACACCTGTCGGCGGCCGACGTTTTCGTGTTCCCCTCCCGCTTCGAGACCTTCGGGCTGGTGGTCCTCGAGGCGCTGGCCTGCGGCACGCCTGTGGCCGCTCTACCCGTGCCCGGCCCGCGGGACATCGTCGGCGGCACGCCGCACGCGGTCCTGTCGGAAGACCTGCGCGCCGCAGCCCTCGCGGCCCTGTCGATCGACCGGGACGGCTGCAGGCGGTTCGCGGAAGGGTTTTCCTGGGAAACCTGTTCGCGGGAGTTCGAGGCGAACCTCGTCGCCATTGCGCACGGCTCGTGGGAAACGGCCGGTCGACTGGCTACTGCCTGAAGCACCCGCAGACCGGTGTGGGCGTCGCCAGGAGAGACGGCAAAGAAATGCCCCGGCAGGCCTGTCGGCTCGTCGGGGCAGAAATGGCGGGAATCAGGCCGCCTTGGACGTCGTCTTGCGCACGCGCTTGGGCGCCTTCACCGGCGCGGCCGCGGCCTCGGCCGCAGCGGCGGCGGCTTCCTCGGCCTCGCGCGCGAGGCGCAGCGCCCTCAGGCGCGCGGTCTTGTCGTTGGTGGCCTTGGTTTCCGCATTGATCAGACGCATCGCCGAGCCCTTCTCGGCACGGTTTGCAATGTCGCCGAGTTCGTTCTTGCGAACCGTCTCGGTCCTGACTGGCATATCCATGGGGCATGTCCTTCCCGGCCGGGACCTTGATCCGCTCGCGCGGGGCGCGCCGCACGATCGAAAAACCCGGCATGGCGGCCAGGGCGGCCGCGACAGGAGGATAACTAGGGCGTTCGCGCAACCTTGCGAGAGGCTTGCGGCCTACAGCGTCACATAGGTCCCAAGCTCAACCACGCGATTGGCGGGGATCTTGTAGTAGTCGATCATGTCGTAGGAATGCCGCGCCATCTTGATGAAGAGCTGGCTCTGCCAGCGCGGCATCTCCGAGCGCGCCGCCGAGCGGATGCGCCGTCGGCCGACGAAGAAGGTCGTCGACATCACGTCGAACTTCACGCCCTTTTCGCGGAGCTGGATCAGCGCCTGGACGAGGTTGGGCTCCTCCAGGAAGCCGTAGTGCAGCTCGATCCGCGCGAAGCCGGGCGCCAGTTCGCGGTAGTCGACACGTTCGGCCAGAGGCACATAGGGCGTGTTCACCGTGCGGATGGTGACGATGACGTTGCGCTCGTGCAGCACGCGGTTGTGCTTGAGATTGTGCAGCAGCGCCGATGGCACGGTCTCCGGCGTCGACGTCAGGTACATGGCCGTGCCCGCCACACGCGAGACGGAGGAGGTCTCCATCGCCTTGATGAAGGTCTCGAGCGAGAGGTTCTGCTGCGCGGCCTTGGTGTTGAGAAGGCGAACGCCGCGCACCCAGATCGCCATCAGCACCACAATGCAGCCGCCGATGACCAGCGGCAGATAGCCGCCGTCGGCCAGCTTCAGGAGATTGGCGGCGAGGTAGGCCATGTCGATCAGGAGGAACGGCAGCACCACCGCCATGGCCAGACCGAGACCCCACTTCCAGCCATAGGCGAAGACCACGACGGACAGGAGGCTCGTGACCACCATCGTGCCGGTGACGGCGATGCCGTAGGCCGCGGCGAGGGAGGACGAATCCTGGAAGAACAGGACCAGCATCACCACGCCCACCAGCATCAGCCAGTTGACGGTCGGCAGATAGATCTGCCCCTGCTCGGTCTCGGACGTGTACTCGATCTGCAGGCGCGGCAGCAGGCCGAGCTGGATCGCCTGCTGGGTGAGCGAGAAGGCACCGGTGATCACCGCCTGGCCGGCGATGATGGTCGCCAGGGTGGCCAGGATCACGAGCGGGAAGCGCGCCCATTCGGGAGCCGACAGGAAGAAGAGGTTCGGCAGGACGCTCGGGTCGTGCAGCGCATAGGCGCCCTGCCCGAGATAGTTCAGAAGCAGCGCCGGGCCGACGAAGCCGAGCCAGGCGAACTGAATGGGCCGCTTGCCGAAATGACCCATGTCGGCATAGAGCGCCTCGGCGCCCGTGACCGCCAGGAACACCGAGCCGAGCACCGTGAAGCCGATGATGCCGTGGCTGGTCATGAACCAGAACCCGTTGATCGGGTTCAGCGCGTGCAGAATCTGAGGGGCGTCGCCGATATGCGAGACGCCGATCAGCGCCAGGGCGATGAACCAGATCGACATGATCGGGCCGAAGAAGCGGGCCACCTGCGAGGTGCCGAAGGACTGCACCGCGTAGAGGCCGATGATCACGGCGAGCGCGATCGGCACGATATAGGGATCGAGGCCGGGCGCGGCGACCTTCAGACCCTCCACCGCCGACAGGACCGAGACCGCCGGCGTCAAGATCGCGTCGCCGTAGAACAGCGCCGCGCCCACGATGCCGAGGCCTAGGATCATCTTGTTGGGCTTGGCGAGCGCCTTCTGCGCGAGCGCCATCAGCGACAGCGCACCGCCCTCGCCCTGGTTGTCGGCCCGCAGCACCAGCATCACGTATTTCACCGTGACGACGAAGATCAGAGACCAGACCAGAAGCGACACGATGCCGATGATCTCGCTGGCGGACGGCACCCCGCCGACATGCAGCAGCGATTCCTTCATCGCGTAGAGAGGGCTCGTCCCGATATCGCCATAGACGACGCCGATGCTGCCGAGCACCAAGGGACCGAGGCTCTTGGCGTGCGGGTTCTCGCGCGTCTGGATCTGCGTATCGGCCGCAGGTGCCGCCTGACCGCTGGTCATTCCTCGAACGAGGCCTCCGGGATGGAACGGAACGGGTGGATCAAGCGGCCGGCGCCTTCGCCTCTGGCTGGTCGGGCACCCGCGAACGGGGGGCACGTCATGATGCGCGCCCCGTCTCGCGCCCATGGCGCCGGGGACATGCGGCAGCGGCCATAGCATGGAACCGCGACCGAGCGGAAGGCTCGGCGGAAGGCGACGCCCTTTCGACGCAGGCATGCCGTTTCCGGTCGCATCCAATCGTGCATGTGTCTTTCCGGCAGACGCACGAGGCATATGTATCCCAGCCAAGAGGTCGATCTTTGGCCGGCCGACGAGCTTCCATCGCCGAGCCCCGCAGGGACAGGACCGATCAGCGTGCGAGGAGACCGCTATGACGTCGGATAGGGATCAGGAGATACGAAACCTGGCCTATTTCCTCTGGGAGAAGGCCGGTCGCCCCACGGGCCGGGAACACGATTTCTGGGCCGAGGCCGCACGCGAGGTGGAAGGCGGGCCGGACGAGCGCAAGGACGAAACGGTTCACGAGAACCGCTTCGTCGCACGATAACCGCAAGCATACCGGCTGAAGGGACAAACATGCGCCAGGACATCAAGGAACATATGGACGTCATCGGCGCCGACGGCGTCCATGTCGGTACGGTCGACCGGGTGGAGGAGCACCGGATCAAGCTGACGCGCCGCGACAGCGGCGAAGGCTTGCACAAGGGCCACCACCACTACGTCCCGATCGGCCTCGTCGCCGGGGTGGAGGGCGATCGCCTGCGCCTCTCGGCCAATGCCGACGTCGCCGTCACCTTGGAAGAGGAAGGCGACGGCTCGCCCGTCTGAACCACGCCCGCATCGATGGCGGGAAGGCCTGCTCGGCCGCCCGCCATCCGAAGACGCATCGCCCCGCCGTTGACTCCGCGCCGGCCTTGGGCAATCCTTTCTCCATTCCGAGGGGTGCACCACACGGGTGCTGAGATGGCCGGACGGCCGAACCCTTGAACCTGATCCGGGTCATACCGGCGTAGGAACGGGAATGGGCGTCGTCTCGCCTTCGTTGTCTCCGCTCGACATCCGGGTCTCTTGTGGCCGCTCCGGCCGGGGAGATCGCATGCGCCTGTTCATCCGCCTCCGACCTGACCGACCGGCCCTACGGCTTCGCCCGATCCGGTCCTGAGCGCCGATGCGCGCGCTTCGGGCCGCTGCGCTCGGGCTTCTCGCAGGGATCCTCGCCTGGCAGGCGATCGTGCTTCTGCTCGAGCCGCCGCGCTACATGCTGCCACCGCCCCTCGACGTCGCTCGCGCGCTCGTCGCCCAATCCGGCCGGCTTGCCCGCGAAGGCTGGGTGACGCTCGTCGAGATCGCGCTCGGCCTCGCGCTCGGCACTGCTGCCGGCATCGCCGCCGGCCTCGCGACCGTCGCCTGGCCCCGCTTCGGCGCGTTCTTCTGGCCGCAGGTCCTGATCCTCCAGGCCATGCCGGTTTTCGCGCTCGCCCCGCTCCTCGTCCTCTGGTTCGGCTTCGGCCTCGCCTCCAAGGTGGTGATGGCGGCGCTGATCATCTTCTTTCCCATCGCATCGGCCTTCGCCGACGGCCTCCGCCGCACCGATCCCGACCTCCTCGACGCTACGGCCATGACGGAGGCGAGCCCTTTCCAAGCGCTCTGGCACGTGCGCGTGCCGCTCGCGCTGCCGGCGCTCGTCACGGGCCTTCGCGTCGCCGCGCCGCTCGCGCCCCTCGGCGCGGTGATCGGCGAATGGGTCGGCGCGTCCGGCGGGCTCGGCTTCCTGATGATCCAGGCCAGTGCGCGGATGCATACCGACCTCCTGTTCGCCGCGCTCGTCATTCTCGCGGCCCTGACCCTCGTGCTGCGCGCGCTGGTCGACCAGTTCGCTCCCCGCCTCGCCCCCTGGGCGGCGGAGGACATGCCCCCGCCCCTTTTCAAACGACCGACACCGCGAAGGACGCAAGCCTGATGCCGTTCCGTTCCCTCCTGGCCGCCGCGAGCTTTGCCCTCGCCGCGCTCGCCCCCCTGCCCGCGCCGGCCGCCGAACGCCTGAGCGTCCTTCTGGAATGGTTCGTGAACCCCGATCACGTGCCTCTCGTCGTGGCACGCGAGAAAGGCTTCTTCGCCGCACGCGGGCTCGACGTCGAGTTGATCCCGCCGGCCGACCCGTCCGCGCCGCCGCGCCTCGTGGCCGCGGGACAGGCCGACGTCGCCGTCCACTACCAGCCCAACCTCATGCTCGACGTGAAGGCCGGCCTGCCGCTCGTGCGCTTTGGGACTTTGGTGGAAACGCCGCTCACCACCGTCATGGTTCGCGCGGACGGCCCGGTGAAGACGCTGGCCGACCTCAAGGGCCGCAAGATCGGCTATTCCGTCGCCGGCATCGAGGAGGCGGTGCTGTCGGCCATGCTCGGCACGGCGGGGCTGGGCCTGTCGGATGTCGAACTCGTCAACGTCAACTTCGCCCTCAGCGCCTCGCTCCTGTCGGGCAATGTGGATGCCACGATCGGCGCCTATCGCAACTTCGAGCTGACGCAGATGCGCCTCGAAGGTCACGAGGGCCGCGCCTTCTTTCCCGAGGAGAACGGCGTGCCGGCCTATGACGAGCTGATCTTCGTCACCGGCGCCGACAAGGCGGACGATCCGAGGCTCCCCCGCTTCCTCGCTGCCGTGGAGGAGGCCGCGATCTTCTCCACCAACCATCCCGACGAGGCGCTGGCGGTCTTCCTCAAGGCCTATCCCGACCTCGACGACGAGCTGAACGCCCAAGCCTTCGCCGACACGCTGCCGCGCTTCGCCAAGCGCCCCGCCGCGCTCGACGCCGGGCGCTACGAGCGCTTCGCCGCCTTCATGAAGGACCACGGAGTGCTGGAACAGGCGCCCGAATTGGCGACCTATGCCGTGGAGTTGAAGCCGTGACGGCGATCGCGCTCACCATCGCCGGCTCCGATTCGGGCGGCGGCGCCGGCATCCAGGCCGACCTCAAGACCTTCTCGGCGCTCGGCGTCTACGGCGCCAGCGTGCTCACCGCCGTTACCGCGCAGAACACGCGCGGCGTCTTCGCGATCGAGGACCTCTCGCCCGGCATCGTCGCCGCCCAGATCGACGCCGTCCTGTCCGACCTCCCGGTCGGCGCGATCAAGGTCGGCATGGTCTCGCGCACCGAAACGATCCGCGCCATCGCCGAGCGCCTGCGCGCCCACGGCCACCTCGCCGTGGTGGATCCCGTCATGGTCGCGACCTCCGGCGACCGGCTCCTGCGCGAGGAGGCGATCGCGGCCCTTTCCGCCGAGCTTCTACCGCTCGCCCTCGTGGCGACGCCCAACCTCCACGAGGCGGCACTCCTCACCGGGCGCGATCAGGCGGGTGACGAGGGCGAAATGGAGCGCCAGGGCCGCGCGATCCTCGCCATGGGCGCGCGCGCGGTCCTGGTGAAAGGCGGCCACGGAACCGGGGAACACAGCGTCGACCTTCTGGTCGGACCGGACGGGACGCAGCGCCTGACAGCGCCGCGCCTCGCGACGCGCAACGATCACGGTACCGGGTGCACCCTGGCGGCGGCCATCGCAGCCCATCTGGCAAGGGGCCTGGCGCTCGGCGAAGCGGTCGGAGCGGCGAAGGCCTATCTCACCGCGGCGCTGCGCGAGGCCTCGTCCTTGACGGTCGGCCACGGACGCGGCCCCGTCCACCACTTCCACGCATGGTGGCCTGCGGGCCCGAAGGGAGACAGGGCATGAGCGAGCGCTTCACCGACCGGTTGCGCGCGGCGAGCGAGCCGGACTGGACCGCCAGCGTCGAGCACCGCTTCGTGGCGGAGCTGGCCGCCGGAACCGTCGCGCCGAACGTCATGGCGACCTACCTCGTCCAGGACCATCGCTTCGTCGACAGCTTCCTCGCGCTTCTCGGCGCGGCCATCGCCTCGGCCGATACGTTCGAGGCACGCCTGCGCCTCGCGCGGTTCGCCGGCACGATCGCGGGTGAGGAGAACACCTACTTCCTGCGGGCCTTCGAGGCGCTCGGCGTCGCGGTGGAACGCAGGATGGCGGAACCCGACAAGGCGCCGACGCGCGGCTTCCAGGCGCTGATGCGCGAGGCGGCGGAGACGCGCTCCTACCCCTGCGCGCTGGCCGTCCTCACCGTCGCCGAATGGCTCTATCTCGAATGGGCCATGCGCTGCCCGCAGCCCTACCCGTCCCATTTCGTCCATGCGGAATGGATCACGCTGCACGACAATCCGGAGTTCCGGGCCTTCGTCGCGTTCCTGCGCGCCGAACTCGACCGGACCGGCCGCGCCGAGGAGGCACGCGTCACCGACCTCTTCTGGCGCGCGGTGCGCCTGGAGCGCGCCTTCTTCGACGCTGCCTACGAGGACTGACGCATGGATCTCTTCCATCGCCTCCGCCACGCCGCGACGACCGAATGGAGCGCCTATGTCGACCACCCCTTCGTGCGCGCGATGGGCGCCGGCACGCTGCCCGAGGCGGCCTTCCGCCGCTATCTCGAGCAGGACTACCTTTTCCTGATCCAGTTCGCCCGCGCCAACGCGCTCGCCGTCTACAAGAGCCAGACGCTTCGGGACATGCGCGCGGCGCAGGGCGCGCTGGGCGCGATCCTCGACGTGGAGATGGATCTGCATGTGCGCCTGTGCGGCCGCTGGGGCTTGTCGCCCTGCGACCTGGAAGGCGCGGACGAACATCCCGCGACGGTCGCCTATACGCGTTTCGTGCTGGACTGTGGCCAGGCGGGCGATCTGCTCGACCTGCATGTCGCGCTCGCGCCCTGCGTGATCGGCTATGCCGAGATCGCCCGCGCCCTGGCGCCGGCGTTGGGCGACGCCCATCCCTATCGCGAATGGATCGCCGACTATGCCGGCGAGGCCTATCAGTCCGTCGCCGCCCGCGCCCGCGCGCATCTCGACCATCTGGCCGAAACACATCTCGCCCCCAAGCGATTCGACGCGCTCGCCCGGACCTTCGCCACCGCCTGCCGGCTGGAAGCGGACTTCTGGCAGATGGGGCTCGACGCGGGTTAAACCGATTCGAGCAACGCCGCCTAAGCCGATCCGCCAGGCGGAAGCGACGGAACCGAATTGTCAGAGAGAAACCGAAGGGAATGGTGCCCAAGGGCGGAATCGAACCACCGACACTGCGATTTTCAGTCGCATGCTCTACCAACTGAGCTACTTGGGCGCCGTTCGGGATGCGGCCCAGAAGGGTCGTTCCGTTCGGTTCGCGCCTTATAGTCAGGCGCCGTTTCCCTGTCCACCCCCGGCTGCGGCAGCGCGCAAAAAAACCGTCGCACAAGACGCCTTGCGCTCCCCGCCGGCCTATGGCAATAGGACCGCCGTCGGCAAGCTGCGGTAGCTCAGTGGTAGAGCACTCCATTGGTAATGGAGAGGTCGAGAGTTCAATCCTCTCTCGCAGCACCAGTCGCCTCAAGGGCTTGGCGAATCCCGCCTTCTGGAGCCCGACAGTTTTCCCGAGAAAGACGAACCGGTAGCGATCCTTGCATCAGGGATTCGTCGAACTGGCGGCAGACACCCGTTTCTCCTCCGCCATTGCGACCTCGACCGGATGCTCCCGGTACCGCTGCTCGACGCGTTCGGCGCGATGCGTCACCGCCGACTGGCGGACCGCATGCCCGGCTACAGTCTTAGCACGCGTCGAGGTTCGGCAGCATAACCGATTGTTGAATCCTCGATCGGACAATCTGCGAACGTCCGGCCTGCCGACGGCAGCCGACGTGTTCGGAGGAGGATACAACCATGCGCGTCTCGGATATCAGGATCTCGAGAAAGATCGGTCTCTCGTTTGCTGTCCTGGTGCTCGGCGTCGCAACCATGGGCGGCGTGGTCTACGGTACGCTGAGCCATATGGAGACGGTTCGGATCGACAACAGGGCGGTCGATACGGCCTGGCGCGAGGCGATCGCCGCGCGGGCCGCGATCACGCGGACCGAGAACTCGCTGCGGGGCTACCTCCTCTCGCTCGATCCGGTCTACATCAAGAAGATCGAGACCCACAGCGCGTCCTTCGACGCGAGACTTGCGAAGATCCGCGAGATCGCGGGTGCCAGCCCGGAGGCTGCGGCACTCGCCGACCAAGCCGTCGGCGGCATCGCGAAGTGGCGGTCCGGCGTCGTCGATGCGGCGGTTCGGCTCGCGGCCGATCCGGCGACGCTCGATGCGGCCCGGTCGCTTCCCACGTCGGACGCCGCATCGGCGCTGATCGATCCGGTCGAGGCGGCGGTCGACGGATTGATCGCGCTCCAACAGGCGCAGTCCGACCTCAATGGCAGCAATCAGCAGAGGGCCTACGCCAGCAGCATCGCGACGCTCGGCATCGGCATCGCGGCGCTGACCCTCATGGCGATCGCGGCCTGGATCGCGCTGTCTCGCGGCATCGCCGGCCCAATCGCCGGCCTGCGCAACGCCATGGAACGGCTCGCGCGCGGCGATAGGAACCTCGAGATTCCCGCTCTCGGCCGGGGCGACGAAGTCGGCGCCATGGCCGGTGCCGTCGAGGTGTTCAAGCGAGCCGCCATCGAACAAGCGCGCCTCGCGGCCGAAGCCGACGCCGCGCGCCGCGCGCAGAGCGAGCAGCGCGACCGCCAGTCGGCGATCGACAGCGCGAAGGCGGAGGACCTGCGCGCCTTCGTCCATGCCGTCGAGGCCGGCTTCGCCCGGCTCGCCGCCGGCGACCTGACGGCCCGCATGGACCGCGCCGTCGCGCCCGAGTTCGAGCCCATCCGCGCCCAGTTCAACCAGTCCGTCGCCCAGCTCGAGGACACGATCGGACAGGTCGTCTCGGCCGTCGGCGCCATGCGATCGGGCCTCTCCGAGATCACGGTGGCCGCCGGCGACCTCTCCCAGCGCACCGAGCAGCAGGCGGCAAGCCTCGAAGAGACCGTCGCGGCGCTCGGCGAGGTGACGCGCGGCGTCGGCGACACGGCCGCGCGCGCCGACGCCGCCCGCCAGTCCGCCGCCACCGCCTGCCGCGAGGCCGAGCGCGGCGGCGAGGTCGTGGCGCGTGCCGTCTCGGCCATGAGCGAGATCGAGGCCTCCTCCCAGCGCATCGGCAACATCATCGGCGTCATCGACGAGATCGCCTTCCAGACCAATCTGCTCGCGCTGAACGCGGGCGTCGAGGCCGCGCGGGCCGGGGAAGCCGGCCGGGGCTTTGCGGTGGTGGCGCAGGAGGTGCGCGGGCTTGCCCAGCGCTCGGCGGAGGCTGCCAAGGAGATCAAGGCGTTGATCCAGGCGTCCGGCGACCAGGTGTCGTCGGGGGTGGAGCTGGTGACGGCGTCCGGCCGGAGCCTCGAGGCGATCGTGACCCAGGTCGGCGGAGTGGCGCAGGCGATCGCCGAGATGGCGGACGCGGCGCGCGAACAGGCGGTGTCGTTGAAGGAAGTGTCGACGGCCGCCGATCAGATGGACAAGGTCACGCAGCAGAACGCGGCCATGGTCGAGGAAACGACGGCCGCCGCACAAGGGCTCTCGGGCGAGACGGAGGCGCTGGCGGGGCTCGTCTCGGGCTTTGCCACCGGCGGGTCGGCGGCGGGCGCCGGTCGCTCGCCCGCAAAGGCCCGGACGGCGCCGGCGCGCCCGGCCGCCGCGGCGCACGCCCCCGCGCGCCCCGTATCGCAGATGCGGTCCACCGGTCGCGGCGGCGCGGCGCCCAAGGCCGCCCAGGCCGAGGACAGCTGGGAGGAGTTCTGAAACCCGAGCGCGTTTTCAGACTCGCTCGGGCTGCACGACCACACCTGAAAAGCCGTCAAGCACAGGGAGGCCGCGCGCGGCCTTCCTTTTTCAGGTGCGGGGCGCCATCCATGGCGGCGCCCTCCATTGCGCGAGATCCTGCCGGTCCATCTTCTCGATCATGACGTAGCGGGCGCTTTCGGCAGGCGTTCGGCACCACGCGCAGCGCCAGCGCAGAACCTCGATGTCCGCAGTCGGATCGATGTAGCCGACGAAGTCCTGGCATCGATAGGTAACGCGCTTCCCGCAGGATCGACATTCGATCGCGATCCCGAGACGGCGGCGGCAGCCCTCGTCAAAGCTGCGGATCGGCTGGACCACGACGTCAGCCGGCCGCGACACGGCACGACTTGCCAGGTATCTCAGACATCCATGCGCTCCTATTCGGCCGACCCGATTCCCATGTCGGGAACGAAATAGGAACAAAAACATCTCCGCAAGCGGATACGGACCTGTCTTCGATAGACAGGACCACGGGGAAACCCGACGCCCACCCTAGCCCGTCGCGGTTGCATATCCGCTTTGTTGAAACTGTTCGCGCCTTTGCAGAGCGCCTTTCGGCAACTCGAACGAAAACAGCCACCCGAGGGTGGCTGCCTAATTCCTGAAACAAGAAGGTGGCTCGGTCCGCCCTCCCCCGAACGACGTGTCGTCAGGCCAAGAAAGCTGCGTTGAAGGCGTTCGGCGTCACTCCTTGGAGGATGATCACGCCGCCGTCGTCGAAGACCAGCGCCGCCGAGCCGTCTCCGGCCGTCGCGACACGATAGGTCTGCCCGCCGAGGTCGAGCCGGTCGCCCTGTGCGAGGTTGAAGTCGGTGACGATATCGCGCGCGCCCGCAGCCCGCACGAAGCGGTCGGCGCCCGCGCCGCCGGTATAGACGTTGTCACCGGGGCCGCCGACCAGCCAGTCGGAGCCGCTGCCGCCCACCAGCGTGTCGTTGCCGACGCCGCCATAGACCGTGTTGCTGCCGGTGCCGACGATCGTCACCCGGTCGTTGCCGCCATTGGCATAGACGAGATTGCTGCCGTTGCCGGTGATCAGGATCGTGTCGGCCGCATCGACCGGGTCGCTGACGGCCTGCGCGCCGAAGACCGTGTTGTTGCCATTGCCGGTGATGGTGATCGTGTCGGAGCCGGACCCGCCGAAGATCCGGTTGGCCGCGCCGTTGTCGACGCGGACGACGTCGTCTCCGGCGCCGCCGTAGACGGTGCCTGCTCCCGTCGCGCTGTAGACGATGAGATCGTCGCCGCCGTTGCCGTAGACGAAGGCGGCGCCCTGGCCGGACACCGTGATCGAATCGTTGCCGTCGTTCGGGTCGGTCGCCTCGCGCCCGCCGAAGATGGTGACGATCGAACCGCCCGAGATGGCGGCGGTGATCGTGTCCGCTCCGCCGCCGCCGGCGATGCGGGCGACGGTCTGCGACCAGACCAGGGTGTCGTTGCCGCTCGTGCCGGTGAGTACGTCGGCGGTCGGAACGCTGGCGCCGGCCGCGCCGTAGAGACCCCGGATGGCCGCGATGTCTGCCGCGTTGGCCTGCGCCTGCGGGCCGAGATAGGGATACATGATCGACGTGGGATCGTCGGTATGGCTGAGGCCGATCGCGTGCCCGATCTCATGCACCGCGACGAGATAGATCGAGGTGCTCTGGCCGGGGATCGCGCTCCAGCTTTCCGCCGTGTCGAAGGCGATGTCGCTGTCGAGCGTGGTTGCCCCCTGATACTGCCAGCGCGCCACGGCCAGCGTGCCGCCGCGCCCGTCCATGGCGTCCCAGCCGAGCTGGATCTGCGCCGAGGGCGTCGCGACTTCGCGGAACTGGATGTTGGCGACGCTTTCCCAGAAGGCGAAGGCCTTGCGGATCGCGTCCTGGTAGCTCTGGTCGAAGATGTAACCGTCGAACCCGACCAGTGCGGCGCCAGAGACGTTGAAGCTCCAGGTCACGGTGCCGCCGGCGGTGCCGAACGTGGCCGAAGGCCCCCACTTGGTTCCGGTATACGGGTTGTCCGCCATCGTCGTCTCCACAGCCTCGCTGACAGCTTAAGGCTGTCCTATGAACGATATCTCTCCAAACAGGTGTTTGTGGCGCTCGTGCGGACGGTGGTCGCTGGGGATACGCGAGTTCGTCGCCCTTGCAACCGGGGCGCGCGCTGTCAGGATGGGGTCGTCGACGGCTGAGGGGAGACGGCATGTCCCGACGAGACGGCATTCTGGCGCTGTTCGACGCTTCCGGTTTCGGCCTCGAGGTCGGGCCGAGCTACAATCCGCTGCTGCCGAAATCGGAAGGCTTCCGCGTCGAAACGATCGACTATGCCGATCAGGCCGAGCTGCAGCGCAAATATGCCGCCAACCCGACGGTGGACGCCTCCCGGATCGAGCCGGTGGACTACGTGTCGGACGGGCGCCCGATGCGCCAAGTCATCGGCGAGGAAGGGCGTTACGACTTCATCCTCGCCAGCCACGTGATCGAGCACACGCCCGACATGATCGGCTTCCTAAGGGATTGCGAGAGCCTCCTGAAGCCGGACGGCGTCCTGGTTCTCGCCGTGCCGGACAAGCGCTGCTGCTTCGACGTGTTTCAGCGCCTCACCAGCACGGGCGAGGTGCTGGACGCGCACCGCCTCGGCCGCACCCGGCCGAGCTTCGGCTCCATCTTCGACGCCGTCGCCTACGGCGCCAAACAGGACGGCGCGCCGGGCTGGCCCAAAGGCTCCACCGGCGACCGGCAGCTCGTCCATTCGGTCGAGCAGGCAGGGTTCGTCGCGCGGCAGAGCGAGGAAACCGGGCGCTATACCGATGTCCATGTCTGGCGCTTCGTGCCCTCCTCCTTCGAGCTGATCCTGCACGATCTTCATGCGATCGGGGCTATCGGCCTGCGGCTCGACACTCTCCAGTCCTCCGACGAGATGCTGGCGGTCCTCTCGCGCTCGGGCCGCGGCTCGGCGCGCTCGCGCACGGAGCTTCTGGCCGCCGCCCTGGAAGAGCACGCCTACGAGCACGTGGCGCCGCTCGCCGAGCAGTTGGCGGCCGAGAGGGCGCATCCGGCGATCGAGCGCGAGCGCGACCACCTGGCCGCCCTGCTGGCGGACGCGCAGGCGCAGACCGAGCGGATCGACGCGGAACTCCGGGCCGCGCGGGAGGAAATCGACGCGCTCCGCTCGTCCACCTCGTGGAAGGTCACAAGTCCGCTGCGAGCGGTTCGCGGTCTGATCGGCAACTGATCGTAGGCAGTTTGCCTTTCAAGTCCGCTCGAAGCAAAAGCTACGCCTTGCATATGGATAGTGCGCTATCTATGTAGGCCCGATGTCTCCGGTCGATCCCCGTCTCAAGGCCGCCTTCGCCGAAACCCTGGTGAAAACCGCACGCAAGCTGCGCACGCGCTTCAATGCCGAGGTCGTGCGCCACGGCCTCACCTACCCTCGCGCCCGCGTGCTGGCGGTCCTGTCGGAGCGCCAGCCGCTGCGCCAGACGGAACTTGCCGCCGATCTCGGACTTGAAGGGCCGACGGTGGTGCGTCTGCTCGACGGGATGGAGGCGCTCGGCCTGATCGCCCGCCGGGCGGTGGCGGGCGACCGGCGGGCCAAGCATGTGGAACTGACCGAGCACGGCGCGGAGCAGGCCGAAACCGTGGCCGCGATCTCGGCCAAGCTGCGCGACACGATCCTGGAAGGTCGCGACGAGGCCGAAGTGGCCGTCGCGCTCGATCTGCTGCGGGCGATCGCCGACGTGCTCGACCGGCCGATGGAAGGGGACGGCGCATGAGTGAGGAGAGCCCGGCTTCCCGCGCCACGGCGCAGGTCGGCGGCCCCGCCCCGGCCGACGTGATGCCGGACGGCTCGCCCGCCGCCGCGCCCGCGCGCCGCCGCGCGCAGCCGATGCCGCCGCCCGCGCCCTTCGTGCCCAAGCCCGCCTCGGTCGCCGCGCTCTATATCCTGGCCTCGACCCTGATCGCGATGACGCAAGGGTTGGGGCTCAACCTCGTCACCGCCAATCTCTACCAGATCCAGGGGCCGCTCGGCGCCTCGCTGAACGAGACCGTCTGGCTGTCGGCCGCCTATCTCGCGCCCAATGTCAGCCTGACGCTGCTTCTGACCAAGATGCGCGCCCAGTTCGGGCTGCGCGCTTTTGCGACATGGGCGATCGTCGCCTTCGTCGCGGTCGCCTCCCTGCATCTCGTGGTGGACGACATCCAGTCGGCGATCGTGGTGCGCTTCTTCGCGGGCATCGCCGCCTCGCCCATGTCCTCGCTCGCCTTTCTCTACATGCTGGAGTCCTTTCCGCCGGAGCGGAAGATGACGGTGGGCGTGAGTCTCGCCATGACCAACCTCGCGGTGGCCGCGCCGCTCGCGCGCGTCGTCTCCCCGCCGCTTCTCGACCTCGGCGGCTGGAACGGGCTGTTCCTCCTGGAAACCGCGCTCGCCCTCGTGAGCTTCGCCTTCATCCGCCTCCTGCCGCTCAACTCACCGCCCAAGACGCCCGTGATCGAGACGATGGACGTCGTGAACTACCTGTTCATCGCCGTCGGTCTCGGCTCGCTGGCCGTCGTGGCGACGGTCGGCCCCTTCTACTGGTGGTTCGAGGCGCCCTGGATCGGGGGCCTCCTGGCGCTCGGCATCGCCAGCCTGACGGTCGCCGTGGTGGTGGAGCTCAACCGCGCCAATCCGTTGATCGACATCCGCTGGATCACTTCCAAGGAGATCCTGCACTTCGCCGGCACGCTCCTGCTCTTCCGCCTCCTCCTGTCGGAACAGGCGAGCGGGGCGACGGGCTTCTTCCAGGTGCTCGGCCTCAAGAACGAGCAGATGACGGTCCTCTACCTCGTCATGATCGGCTCGGCGGTGGCCGCCGGCCTCCTCTGCACCCTGATCGTGCGCCCCGGCCGGGCGCCCTACATCCACATCGCGGCGCTCTCCTGCCTGATCGCCGGCTCGCTCATGGACTCGCGCGCGACGGCGCTGACGGGTCCAGAGCAGATGTATCTCAGCCAGGGGCTGATCTCGGCGGCGGGGGTCCTGTTCCTGCCGCCGGCGCTGGCCGTCGGCTTCGCCTCCGCCATGAAGCGGGGGATGAACTACATCCTGTCCTTCCTGATCGTGTTCCTGACGACGCAGTCGCTCGGCGGCGCGCTCGGCTCCTCCTTGTTCAGGACCTTCGTCACGATCCGCGAGAAGTTCCATTCGAGCCAGCTCGCCGAGAACATCGTGCTGACCGACCCGATAGTGGCCGCCCGCATCGCGCAGACCGGCGCGGCCTATGCGCGGGTTTTGCCGGACGCCGCGCTGCGCCAGGCCGAGGGGCTTGCGATTCTCGGCACCCAGGCGACGCGCCAAGCCAACATCCTGGCCTACAACGACGCGTTCCTCGCCACCGCCGCACTCGCCTCAGTCGGGCTCGTCGCACTCCTCGTGCATCTCGCCGTGATCCACTGGCGTGCCTGGCGCGCCGCCCCCGATGTCGCCCCCCGCCGCCTGATCCTCTCCGTTCCGAAGTTCGTCCGATGAAGCTGTTCCGCTCCCTGTCCACCCTCTTCGCCCTTGCCGTCGGCATCGCAGGCGTCGCGCTGGTTCTCTACGCCTTCCGCCTTCCGCCCTTCGCCACCAGCGTCGAGATCACGGAGGACGCCTATGTGCGCGGCCAGGTGACCGTGATCGCGCCACAGCTTGCTGGTACCGTGGTCGAGGTGCCGGTGCAGGACTACGAGAGCGTCGCCGAGGGACAGCTGATCGCGCGCATCGACGACCGCATCTTCGCGCAGCGTCTGGCGCAGGCGCGGGCGACGCTCGCCGGGCAGAAGGCCCAGCTCGCCAACTCGCAGCAAGGGCGGCGGTCCGGCGAGGCCAAGGTCGCCGCCAGCGAGGCGGCCGTGGCGAGCGCCCAGTCGGCCTTCGACACGGCGGAGGCGAACTTCGCTCGCATCGCGCCGCTCGCCAGCCAGGGTTATGTCCCGGGCAGCGACCTCGATGTCGCCACGCGCACCCGCGACCAGGCGGCGGCCGCGCTCGACCAGGCCAAGGCGTCGCTTGAAGTCTCGCGCCAGGATCTCCAGACGGTGATCGTCGCGCGCCAGTCGCTGGAAGCGGCGGTGGAAGGGGCCGAAGCGGCGGTACGCCTTGCCGAGATCGACCTCGCCAACACCCGGATCCTGGCACCCAAGGCCGGGCGCCTCGGCGAGATCGGCGTCAAGCTCGGCCAGTTCGTCCAGGCCGGCACGCAGCTCACAAGCCTCGTGCCCTCGGCGGTCTGGGTGGTCGCCAACTTCAAGGAGACCCAGCTTCCCGGCATGACGGTCGGCCAGCCCGTGCACTTCACGGTCGACGCGCTCCAAGGCACGCGCCTGTCCGGGCGGGTGGAGCGTTTCGCGCCTGCGACAGGCTCGGAGTTCGCGGTGCTGCGGCCGGACAACGCGACCGGCAACTTCACCAAGGTCGCGCAGCGCCTGCCCGTGCGCATCGCGATCGACCCCGGCCAGCCGGCCGCCGCCGATCTCGTGCCCGGCATGTCAGTGGTGGTGCGGCTGGATACGGCGGCCGACGCCGTGGCGCCGGCCGGCGGCAACTGACGCGCGAGCCGGCAGCGCCGACGTGGCTCCTTGGTCAGCGGTCGGCGCGGCCGAAGCGGCGGGTTGCCGCGTGTTCGAACCCTGTGCGCCCGGCCAGATCGACGGCCAGAAGACCCAACGCCGTCACGGCGGCGTCCTCCGCAAGCCCGCTCGGCCCACGGCCAAGCCCTGCCATCAGGCGCCGGCGCAGCGCGAGGCCGGCAAAGGACGAGCCGAGGGCGACAGCGGCCGCCAAGGCGGCGCCGGCTTTCCGCCGGCCCCGCGGTGCCAGCACGCCGCCGGCGAAGGCGGCGGTCAGCATGCGCCCCAAAAGTCCCGGCGCGATGGTCCTGTCGGGCGCCGAGGGCATCTTGTCGCCGGCCATCTCGGCGGCTGCGAGGACGAGGAATCCCGCTTGCGTCCACGGCCGGGCGAGCCAGCGCCGGCCCGGCGTTCCCTTCGGCAGGGCGCCCCGGTGGGCGGCGGCGGCGAGCATGCCGAGCGGTGTCATGGCGCGCTGGCCGGCGACGAGACCGATGAGGAGAGATGCGAGCATGGCGGTTTCCCGGACTTGGAGTCTGTGCCGTCAACTCCGGTAGACGCCCATCGTATCCATCGCGCCGGAAACGGGGACAAGCGCACCGAATCGGTGGAAAGCGTTCCGCGCCAGCTTCCAACGCCTCGTCCGGGCCACCAAGCTCCGCCCACCAGAATCGGAGCAGTCCCCATGATGCATGCCGCCGCGCGACACGACGAACTCGACGCCGCCGTGGACGAGGCCGTGGCCCAGGCGGGCGGCGACCTTCTCGCCGCCATCCGCAACCTCGCCCGCCGCCAGCACGAGATGGAGCACCGCCTCCAGACCGAGGTCTCGGCCGGCTTCGTGCGCCGCGGCCTGCGCGACGGACAGTAAAGCGACGCAAAAAAGGGGGCGCTTCGGGCGCCCCTTCTTCGTCAGCGCGCCTGCGCGACGTCGAATTCCAGGACGCGAAGTCCCTGGTCCTCCGCGTGCACCTTCTGGCGGAAGCCGAGCCGCCGCGCCATCGCCAGCATGGCCGTGTTCTCTGCGAGCACCTCTCCATGGACCGTGCCGACGCCCTGCCGCCGGGCATAGTCCAGGATGGCCTCCATCAGCAGCCGGCCGAGCCCTCGCCCCTTCTGGTCCGACCGGACCATGATGCCGAACTCGGCCCGCTCGCCGTCGGGATCGGCGATCAGGCGCACGACGCCGAGGATGCTGCCCTGCCCGGCCGCTTCGGCCGGCTCGGCCACGAAGGCCATCTCACGGGCATAGTCGATCTGGGTGAGCCGGGCGGCGAAGGCATGGCCGATCCGGCGCAAGGGCGCGAAAAAGCGCAGGCGCACGTCCTCCGGATCGCTGGCCTCCACCATGCGCACCAGGGCCGGCTCGTCCTCGGGCCTGATGGGTCGCAGGCGGAAACGGCCCTTTCGCGAAGCGATCTCGGTCTCGAGTTCTTCCGGGTAGGGCAGGATGGCCAGGCGCGCCTTGCCGCCCGGCGCCCCCGAGCGCAGTACCACACGCGCATCGAGCGCCAGGACGCCTTCGCTGTCGGCCAGCAGTGGGTTGATGTCGAGTTCGGCGATCGCGTCGATCTCCGCAGCCATGCGCGACAGGGTGACGAGCGTCGCCGTGATGGCCTCAAGGTCTGCCGGCGGACGGTCGCGATAGCCCTGGAGCAGGCGCCAGACCTCCGTGCGGCCGATCATGTCGCGGGCGAGGACGGCGTTGAGCGGCGGCAGGCCGATCGCGCGGTCGTCCAGGATATCGGCCGCCGTGCCGCCCTGGCCGAACAGCACCACCGGCCCGAACACCGGATCGTGCGAGATGCCGAGCCGCAGCTCGCTCGCATGGGCACGGCGCACCATGGCCTGGACGGTGAAGCCCGAGATGCGCGCGCCCGGCTGGCGCTCGGCCACCGTGCGCATCATGTGCTCGGCCGCCTCGCGCACCATGTCCGCGTCGTCGAGCTGGAGGCGCACCCCGCCGACGTCGCTCTTCAGGGCGATATCGGGCGACAGGATTTTCAGCGCCACGGGAAAGCCGATGCGCGCGGCGAGAGCGGCGGCCTCGGCGGGGCCTGCCGCGATCTCCGTGCGCACGGAGGCGATGCCGTAGGCGGCGAGAAGCGCCTTGGACTCCGGCTCACTCAGGACCGTCCGCCCTTCGCGCAGCGCATCGCCGACCAGCCGGTCCACGGCGGCGCGATCGACGCCGAAGGGCGCGACCACGGCCGGGGTCTGCATCAGGAGTTCCTGGTTCCGCCGATAGGTGACGAGCTGCATGAAGGCGCGCACCGTCTCGTCCGGCGTCTGGTAGGTCGGCACGTTGGCGCCCGCGAAGACGCGACGCGCGGTGCGGGCGGCGCGCTCGCCGAGCCAGCAGGTCAGGATGGGCGTGCGCCGAGCCCGCCTCGCCTGCTCCACCGTGGCGTGGGCGGCCTGCGTGCCGTCGGCAATGGCCTGCGGGCAGTTCATGACCAGCACCGCGTCCTGGTCGCCGGCCTCCAGGATCGCCCCGATCGCCTCGGAATAAGCTTCGGCCGACGCGTCCGGCGCGAGCTTGACCGGCCCGCCCGGCGCCGGCGCGCCCGGCAGGATCGGCCGCAGGCGCTCCCACGTTCCGGTGCCGAGCCGCGCCGGGCGCCCGCCGAAGGCGACGAGCGCGTCGAGGGCGAGGGTTCCCGCCGCGTCGCTGTTGGTGACGACCGCCAGCCGGTCGCCGCTCGGACGAAGACCCGTGGCGAGCGTCGCCACCGCCTCGAACAGTTCGCGCAGCGTGTCGACCCGCAGCATCCCGGCGCGGCGGAACGCGGCGTCGTAGACGTCGTCGGCGCCGCGCGCGCCCGCGATCTCAGGCCGTAGCCCCTCGTGGAAGCCGGCCTGCCGACCGGCCTTGATGACCACGACCGGCTTGGTGCGCGCGGCGATGCGGGCGGCGGTCATGAACTTGCGCGCGTCGGTCACGGTCTCGATGTAGAGGAGGATGGCGCGCGCCCGCGCGTCGAGCGCGAGATGATCGAGAAGGTCGCCGATGTCGACGTCGCTCATGTCGCCCGTCGCCACCACGTGCGAGAAGCCGATTTCGCGCACGTCGGCCCAGTCGAGCACGGTGGTCGCCATCGCGGCCGACTGGCTGACGAAGGCGAGGTCGCCCTTTCGCGGGGTGAGGTGCGCGAAGCTGGCATTGAGCGAGACGGGCGGCGACAGGACTCCGAGGCAGTTCGGCCCGACCACGCGCAGGAGATGCGGGCGCGCCGCCTCCAGCAGCGCCTGCCGCCCGGCCGCGTCGAAGCCCGACGAGATGACCACCGCCGCCCGGCAGCCGCGCCGGCCGAGATCGGCGACCAGTGCCGGCACGCCGGCCGCAGGCGTCGCGATCAACGCGAGATCCGGCACCATGGGCAGGGCATCGAGCGAAGGGTAGCAGACGACGGAGCGGATCGAGGTCTCTCGGGGGTTGACCGGCATGACCGGGCCGTCGAAGCCGGACCCGAACAGGTTGCGCGCCAGCACCGCTCCAACCGAGCCTTGTCGGTTGCTTGCACCGATCAGGGCGATGGAGCGCGGCTCGAACAGGGCATCCAGGTTGCGGATCGACATCGGCTCTTTCCGGAATCCGTTGCGAGCGTCGCCATCGGGCAAACCGGCAGCGCGCGATGTCAGGGCGAAGGCCGCTTACCCCGGCCGGGTTCCCGTCGTGTCTTAACGCTCTGTCCCGGCTCGCGTCCAGAGAACCGATGCCCCCTGCCAAACCTCGGCTTTCGTTCGAAGCGCAGCATTGCAGCGGATTGGACCAACCCGCCATCCGATTTGTTAAGCGCCCGCGTCCTACAACAGATCCCGATAGAGAAAGCGTCGAAAAACCGGGACGTCCGAGAGCCCATGATGAACGCCCTACGCAACATGGGAGTGCGCGCGCGCTTCTTGTTGCTGATCGCGGCAGCCATGCTGCCGCTGATCGGTCTTGTTGCGACGGGCCTTGTGGTTTCGTTCCGCGATGCCGAACTCGAAGCCCATCGCAGCATCGCCAACGAGACCCGTTTGGGAGCAGCCCGCGTCTCGCGTGTGTTCGACGATGCTCGCGAGTTTCTGGCGACGCTTCGTCACATGCCGCAGGTTCTCAACCTGGAGCAGCCGGCCTGCAATCGTCTTCTGGCCGGCCTGAGGGCCGAGCGACCGCAGTTTCTCAGCATCGGCGTCATCTCGGCCTCGCGCACGATCGTCTGCCACAGCAGGGGTGTGACGGGTTCGATCTTCTCCGACGGCAAAGTTTTCGAGCAGGCCATCAACGCACGGGGAAACCGCTTCTTCGTCGGCGACTTCATGATCAGCCCCATCACCGGCAAGCCGACCATGTCGGTTGCCATGCGACTGCCGCCGACCGCAGGCCAGGCGGCGGGCGGAGTCGTCTTCGCCTCGCTGAACCTGCCGATGATCGAGCGCGATATGAAGATCCTGTCCCGCGCCACAGGCCACGCCTGGGCGATGGTGCAGCCGCGCTCCGACCGGTTCCTCGTCAGCTGGCCGCACGCCACCGACTTCGGTGCTGTGACCCCGGATTTCGGCCTGTTCTCGCTCATCCGCGCCTCGCGCGAAGGAAAGACGGCGGCCGCTCCTGACATCGACGGCAACGAGACGATCTACGGCTTCGAACCGATCCAGAACGCGGGCACCGCCGACCTCTGGATGATCGTGGGGGTCTCTCCCGAAGAAGTCTTCGCCACCGCGCAATATCGGCTGCGCTGGACGCTCACTGCGGGCTTGGGCGCCCTGGCTCTCGCACTCGGCGGCACGGCTCTGATCGCCTATTGGATGCAGTTGCGCCCCCTCGCCCTCCTGTCGCATTCGGCCAAGCGGATCGGCGCCGGCGATTTTTCGGTTCGAACCGGCATCGAGCGGTGGCAGGCGCCGGAGTTCCGGCGGCTCGGCGAACTCGTCGACACGGCCGCCAGGACCCTCGCCCAGGCCAAGGCGGCCGAGGAAGCCATGGCGGCCGGACGCCGACGCTTCCAGCTCGTGGCCGACAACACGGTGGACATGATCTCCTGCATCGACGCATCGGGACACCGCACATTGGTCACGGGTGCGAGCCGACGGATTCTCGGCTACGATCCCGCAGAACTCATGGGCCGAAGCCCGTTGGAAATCGCGATCCCAGAGGATCACCCCATCGTCCGCTCGCTGCTCGATACGCTGCGGGACGGCGGAGAGGTGGGCGGCGTGCGCTACCGCGTTCAGCGCAAGGACGGCGCGGTGATATGGGTGGAGCTGTCGGGCCGGCCCATGGACGAGGTGGGCGGCTGCGTTGTGTCGATGCGCGACGTCGACCAGCGCCAGCGAACGGAGGAAGCGCTCGCGGAAGCCAACCGTCAGTTGGAAGAACTGGCCTCCGTGGACGAGCTGACGCGTCTCGCCAACCGCCGAACCTTCAACCGCCGGCTGGAGGAAACGTTCGCACAGGCCAGCGACGGAAGCGACTTCAGCCTGCTCCTCCTCGACGTCGACCACTTCAAAGCCTTCAACGACCGCTACGGCCATCCGGCGGGGGATCGCTGCCTCAAGGCGGTGTCGGAAGCGCTGGCATCCTGCGTCCGTCAGGATGATGAACTCGGTGCCCGCTATGGTGGCGAGGAACTGGCGCTGATCCTGCCCGGCGCCGGCCCTCTGGAAGCGCTGCGAAGGGCTGAAAGCCTGCGCAGAGCCGTCGCGGCGCTCGGCATCGTCCATGAGAGCGCCGACGAGGGCTTCCTCACCGTCAGCATCGGGGTCGCATCCTTCTCCGATCTCAAGGCGAGCGCCGCAAGCCCGCAGGAGATCGTCCAGCGGGCCGACGAGGCGCTCTACGCGGCCAAGGCAGGCGGGCGCAATCAGGTCCGCTCGCGCGCGGCGTAAACGCCGTCAGGCCCCCGCGCGGCGGTCCCGAAGCATCATCTCCGCCGCCTTCTCGGCGATCATCACGGTCGGCGAGTTCGTGTTGCCGGAGACGATCGCCGGCATGACCGAAGCGTCGGCGACGCGCAGGCCGGCGAGGCCGCGCACGCGCAGCCCCGGATCCACCACCGAATGGGGATCCGCGCCCATGCGGCACGTGCCGACGGGATGGAAGATCGTGGTGCCGACCGCACCCGCCGCCTCGCGCAGTTCCTCCTCGGACTGGTAGGCCGGCCCAGGCTTGAACTCCTCCGGCCGATAGGCGGCGAGCGCGGGCTGGCCGGCGATGCGCCGGGTCAGTCGGATCGCGTCCGACGCCACCTGCCGATCGCCTTCGGTCGAGAGGTAGTTCGGCCGGATCGACGGCTGGAGCCGGTGGTCGGGCGCGCGGGCATGGACGCTGCCGCGACTCTCGGGACGCAGGTTGCACACGCTCGCGGTGAAGGCCGGAAACGGATGCACCGCCTCGCCGAACTTCTCCAGGCTCAACGGCTGGACGTGGTACTGGAGGTTCGCCGTCTCGAAGGCGGGGTCGGACTTGGTGAAGATGCCGAGCTGGCTCGGCGCCATGGACATCGGCCCCGACCGGCGCAGCGCGTATTCCAGCGCAATCGACGCCTTGCCCCAAAGGGTGGACGCCTTCTCGTTCAGCGTCGGGATGCCCGACACCTTGTAGGCGCAGCGGAGCTGGAGATGGTCCTGCAGATTCTCGCCGACGTCGCGCAGCTCGTGGACGACGGGAATGCCGGCATCGCCCAGAACCTCCCCCCGCCCGATGCCGGAAAGCTCCAGGATGTGCGGCGAGCCGATGGCGCCGGCGCTGAGCACGACCTCGCCCCGGCAGCGTGCAAGGCGCACGTCCTTGCCTTGCGCGTATTCGACGCCCGCGACGCGACCTTCCTCCACCACCAGCCGGCGGACCTGCGCATGCGTCTCCACGCGAAGGTTCGGCCGTCCCATGGCGGGTTTCAGGAAGGCCTTCACCGCGTTCCAGCGCACGCCCCGCCGCTGGTTGACCTTGAAATAGGACGAGCCCTCGTTGTCGCCGCGGTTGAAGTCCTCGATGCGGGGGATGCCAGCCTGTTCCGCGGCGGCGCGGAAGGCGTCGAGGATGTCCCAGTGGAGCCGCGCGGTCTCCACGCGCCATTCGCCGCCCGCCCCGTGCATCTCGTCGGCGCCGGCGAACCAGTCCTCCGAGCGGCGGAAGACGGGCAGGACGTCGTCCCAACCCCAGCCCTCGCAGCCCATCTGCCGCCAGCCGTCGTAGTCGCGAGCCTGGCCGCGCATGTAGATCATGCCGTTGATGGAGGAGCAGCCGCCCAGGACCTTGCCCCGGGGATAGGCGAGTGCCCGCCCGTTCAGCCCTTCCTCGGGGTCGGTGAGGAAGCACCAGTCGGTACGCGGATTGCCGATGCAGTAGAGGTAGCCGACGGGGATGTGGATCCAGGCGTAGTTGTCCCGTCCGCCCGCCTCGAGAAGCAGAACGCGGCTTGCCGGATCGGCCGACAGGCGGTTGGCAAGGACGCAGCCGGCGGTGCCGCCGCCGACCACGATGTAGTCGTACTCGCCGTCCACTCCGCTCACCCTCGCCGCCGGAGGCGATGGGCGATCTCGCCCACGATGCCACGCCGGAACAGGAGAACGCAGACCATGAAGGTCAGGCCCGTGATCACCGTCACGGGAAAGGCCGAGGTCGCGAGATAGTTCTGGAGCGAGACGACCAGCGCCGCGCCGACCAACGGCCCCGCCATGGTGCCGATGCCGCCGAGCAGCGTCATCAGAATGACTTCGCCCGACATCTGCCAGGACACGTCGGTCAGCGTTGCGAACTGGAACACCAGCGCCTTGAGCCCGCCGGCGAGCCCCGCCAGCCCCGCCGACATGACGAAGGCGGCCAGCTTGTAGGAGCCGACGGACAGGCCGAGCGAGGTCGCGCGCGTCTCGTTCTCGCGGATCGACTTCAGGATCATGCCGAAGGGCGAATGGACGATGCGCCAGATGGCGAAGAGCCCGATCAACACCACGGCCAGCACGTAGAAGTAGATCGCGAGCGGCTGGTTGAGGTCGAAGATCCCGAGGCCCAGCCCGCGCGGCACGCCCTGCAACCCGTCCTCGCCGCCGGTGAAGGGCGCCTGAAGGCAGAAGAAGAAGAACATCTGCGAAAGCGCCAGCGTGATCATCGAGAAGTAGATGCCCTGCCGGCGGATGGCCAGGAACCCGATCACGAGACCGAGTAGCGCGCCGGCCGCGACGCCCGCGAGGAGCCCCAGTTCGGGCGGCAGGCCCCAGACCTTGACCGCATGGGCGGTGACATAGGACGCGCCGCCGAAGAAGGCGGCGTGGCCGAAGGACAGGAGCCCGGTGTAGCCGAGGAGCAGGTTGAAGCTCGCGGCGAACAGCGCGAAGCACAGGACCTTCATCAGGAAGATCGGGTAGACCAGGAAGGGCGCGACAACGAGCCCGGCAAGGACGATCGCAAAGAGCACGAAGCCCGTCAGCCTGGCGGCGGACCGCTCGCGCGGCAGGGTCATGGTGGTCTCGCTCATCTCACGCCGCCCTTCCGAACAGTCCGGCCGGGCGCACGAGGAGCACGATGGCCATGATCACGAAGATCACGATGGAGGAGGCTTCCGGGTAGAAGACCTTGGTCAGGCCCTCGAAGAGACCGAGCATGTAGCCGGTCAGGATCGCCCCCCCGATCGAGCCCATGCCGCCGACGACGACCACGGCGAAGACCACGATGATGATGTTGGAGCCCATCAGGGGCGACACCTGGTAGACGGGCGCCGCCATGATGCCGGCGAGCCCCGCCAGCGCCGAGCCGAGCCCGTAGGTGAAGGTGAGGAGCAGCGGCACGTTGATGCCGAAGGCGCGCACCATGACGGGGTTTTCGGTCGCCGCGCGCAAGGTCGCGCCGAGCCGCGTCTTCTCGATCAGCGCCCAGGTGCCGATGCAGACCGCGAGCGAGGCCACCACGATGAAGGCGCGGTAGTTCGGCAGGAACATGAAGCCGAGATTGGTGCCGCCGGCGAGCTGTGCCGGTGGCGCGTAGGGCTGGCCGGAGGCGCCGTAGTAGTAGCGGAACAGCCCCTCGATCACGAGCGCGAGGCCGAAGGTGAAGAGGAGGCCGTAGAGATGGTCGAGGTCGTAGAGGCGCGAGAGCGCCAGCCGCTCGATGATGGCGCCGATGACGCCGACGATCAGCGGCGCCAGGAGCAGTGAGAACCAGAAGCCGATGCCCAGGTTCGTGAGGAGCAGGTAGCCCACGAAGGCGCCCAGCATGTACTGCGCGCCGTGGGCGAAGTTGATGATGCGCAGGAGGCCGAAGATGATCGCGAGCCCGAGCGAGAGCATCGCGTAGAACGAGCCGTTGATGAGCCCGACCAGGAGCTGGCCGAGTAGTGCCTGGATCGGAATGCCGAAGACCATGGTCATCGCGTCAGACTCCGAGGGTTTCGGTGAGCTGGTTCATGCGCGCCGGCAGTTCGCGCACGGGGAAGCCGTCCAGCACCTGCCCGTGATCCATCAGGTAGAAGCGGTCGGCGACCTTGGCGGCGAAACGGAAGTTCTGCTCCACCAGGAGCACCGTCATGCCGCGGCTTTTGAGTGTCGTCAGGATCTCGCCGATGCGCTGGACGATGACGGGAGCGAGGCCCTCCGTCGGCTCGTCGAGCAGCATGAGCTTGACGCCCGACCGCAGGATGCGCGCGATCGCCAGCATCTGCTGCTCGCCGCCCGAGAGCTTGGTGCCGGGCGAGGCGCGACGCTCCTCCAGATTGGGGAACAGGCGGTAGATCTCGCCGATCTCCATGCCGCCCGGCGCCACGACCGGGGGCAGGAGGAGGTTCTCCTCCACGGTCAGGCTCGCGAAGATCGCCCGCTCCTCCGGCACGAAGCCGATGCCGTGATGGGCCGTGCGGTGCAGCGGCACGCGGATCATGTCGCGGCCGTCGAAGCGGATCTCGCCGGTGCGCTTGGGGATGATGCCCATGATGGCGCGCAGCGTCGTCGTCTTGCCGACGCCGTTGCGCCCTACCAGCGTCACCGTCTCGCCGGCCGAGATGTCGAGATCGACGCCGTGCAGCGCGTGGCTTTCGCCGTACCAAGCATTGAGGCCGCGAACGCGCAGAAGCGGCTCAGCCATGGTCGGTCCCCATATAGGCGGTGCGAACACGCTCGTCGGTGGAGACGGTGGCATAGTCGCCCGCCGCCAGAATCTCGCCGCGCTGAAGCACGGTGACCCGGTCGCAGAGATCGGCGACCACTTTCAGGTTGTGCTCCACCATCAGGACGGCACGCGTTTCGGAGACCTTCTTGATGATGGCGGCGACGGTGCCGACGTCCTCGTGGCCCATGCCCGCCATCGGCTCGTCGAGGAGCAGGACCTTGGGATCGAGCGCCAACGTGGTCGCGAGTTCGAGGACGCGCTTTCGGCCGTAGGAGAGGTCGGCCGCCTGGAGGTGCAGCGCGTCCTCCAGCCCGACCTCCCGCAGGAGCTCCATCGCCCGCCCGTCGAGCCGGTCGAGCGCCGAAAGGCTGCGCCAGAACTGCACGGCAAGGCCCGCCGGGCGCTGGAGCGCCACGCGCACGTTCTCCAGCACCGTCATGTGCGGAAAGGTCGCCGAGATCTGGAACGAGCGCACGAGCCCCATCCGCGCGACCTTCGACGGCGAGGTCTTCGTGATGTCCTCGCCCATCAGGGTAATGGTGCCGGCCGTGGATGGAAGGAACTTCGTCAGGAGGTTGAAGACCGTGGTCTTGCCCGCTCCATTCGGCCCGATCAGCGCGTGGACCTCGGCATGGCGGACGTCGAGATCGACGTCCTTGACCGCAGTGAAGCCGCCGAAGTCCCGCCGCAGGCCGCGACAGGCGAGGACGACCTCGCCCTTCGCCGTCGTCGGGAGGGGGCCGGCCGGGCTGACACCCGGCCGATCGATGCGCGCTGCCGCGCCCGCCATGTGGGCTCCGCCCCTTTACTGCGCCGGAACCAGCGAGCAGCCGCTCTTGGCCGGATCGATATAGGCCTCCGCGCCCGGCACCGTGGCCAGAACCTTGTAGTAGTCCCAGGGCTTGGTGCTCTCGGCCGGCGTCTTCACCTCCATGAGGTACATGTCGTAGATCATGCGCCCGTTGGCGCCGACCTTGCCGCCCCGCGCGAAGACATCCTCGACCGGCATCTCGTGCAGCGCCTTGGAGACGGCCTCCGTCTCGTCGGTGCCGGCCTTCTGGATGGCCTTGAGATACTGGGTCACGGCCGAGTAGGTGCCGGCTTGAATCATGTTGGGCATGCGCTGGGTGCGGTCGAAGAACTTCTGCGAGAAGGCACGCGATTCGTCGTCGCGGTCCCAATAGAAGCCCTCGGTCAGCGACAGGCCCTGCGCCGCCTCCAGCCCGAGGCCGTGGACCTCGGACAGCGTGAAGAGGAGCGCCGCGAGGCGCTGGCCGCTCTGCACGATGCCGAACTCGGCCGCCTGCTTCACCGCGTTGGCGGTGTCGAGGCCGGCGTTCGCCATGCCGATCACCTTGGCGCCGGACGACTGCGCCTGGAGCAGGAACGAGGAATAGTCGGTGGTCGACAGCGGATGGCGCACCGATCCTAGCACCTGGCCGCCATTGGCCTTCACGAAGTTGGAGGTCTGCTCCTCCAGCGAATAGCCGAAGGCGTAGTCGGCGGTGAGGAAGAACCACGTGTCGCCGCCCTGCTTCACCAGCGCGCCGCCGGTGCCGACCGCAAGCGCGTGTGTGTCGTAGGCCCAGTGGAAGCCGTAAGGGCTGCATTGCTTGCCGGTGAGTTCCACCGTCGCCGCGCCCGTGGTGATCGTGACCTTCTTCTTCTCCTTCGACAGGCCCTGCACGGCCAGCGCCACGGAGGAAGTCGTCAGCTCCATGATCGAATCGACCTGCTCGGTGTCGTACCACTGGCGGGCGATGTTGGAGGCGACGTCCGGCTTGTTCTGGTGGTCGGCGGTGACGACCTCGATCGGGGCGTCGAGAACCGTTCCGCCGAAGTCCTCGACGGCCATCTTGGCCGCCTCGAAGCTCCAGCGCCCGCCGAAGTCGGCATAGACGCCGGACTGGTCGTTGAGGATGCCGATCTTCACCTTGCCGTCGGACACCTGGGCGGCGGCCGGCAGGACGGTGGCGGCGAGGAGAAGCGTCGAAAGCGCGGCGAGTCGGGTCATCAGGTGTCCTCCCAAGGTTGCAGCGAACGACGGGAGACGAGACGCGCGGACGGTCGGAGAGACGAGCTCCGCTGCGCTTACCTCCCATGCACCGTCCCGCGTCTTGGATGCCGCGCGGGTTCGGACCGTTCGCCCGCAGCACCGGGACCTCCCGTCCCGCCATGCTGCCGATCGGGAAAGGCTAGCATTGCCCGACAGCCATATGAATGTTCATTTCCGCAGATGACCTGTACAAAACCGTTCAGACAGGAGATGGTCTTGAGCGAATTTTCCTGGGACGATCTGCAATTCTTCCTGGCCGTGGCGCGAACCGGCCAGTTGTCGGCCGCTGCGCGCCTCCTGCGGACCAATCACGTTACCGTGTCCCGGCGCCTCGACCGGCTGGAAAAGGACCTCGGTGTGCGTCTCTTCGAGCGTTCGCCCCGTGGCTACATGCTGACGGCGCTGGGCGAGCGGCTGGTGGAGCGCGCGGGCGCCATGGAGCGCGACGCCGCCGTCTTCGCCGAAGCGGCGACCGAAGGGCCGACCAGCCCGCGCGGCGTCGTGCGGCTGGCGACGCCGGAGGGCTTCGGCAACTTCTTCCTGGCCGACCGGCTGCCGGCGCTGGCGCGCAGCCACCCTGCCCTGTCGATCGAGCTGGTGCCGATCCAGCAGATCGTCTCCCTGTCGCGACGCGAGGCCGACCTGTCGGTGGCCCTCCATTCGCCCTCGAGCGGCCCCTACCGGCGCGAGCGCATCGTCCCCTACCGGCTCTTCGTCTGGGCCTCGCGCAGCTATCTCGCCGCGGCCGGTCCGATCGAGAGGCCAGCCGCGCTCGCGGCTCATCCGGTGATCGGCTATATCGACGACATGATCTTCACGCCGGGGCTCGACTATCTCCGCGAGATCCTGCCGGGTACGCGGGCGGCCTATCAGAGCTCCAGCATCCACGCCCAGCTCGCCGCCACGCGCCAGGGCTTCGGTCTCGGCGTCCTGCCCTATTTCATCGCCCGCCGCTACGACGACCTCGTGCCCGTCCTGCCGCGCGAGGCGCATATCCAGCGCGACTACTGGCTGATCTGCCACGACGACCTCGTGGGCACGCCGCGCATCCGCCTTCTGTCCGACTTCATCCGCGACACGGCGCGCGCCGCCGTCGACATCTTCGCCGGCGCCCCGCTCCTTCCATGAAAAAGGCCGCCTCGCGGGCGGCCCTTTCCGGATGCGTTCAGGCCTTGGGGGCCGTCATCTTGCCGTCCATCCGGCGCCAGAGGCCGAGCGGGTTGGCGTCCTTGAGGGCGTCCGGCAGGAGGCCCTCCGGCAGGTCCTGGTAGCAGACCGGGCGCAGGAACCGCTCGATCGCCTTGGAGCCGACCGAGGTCGAGCGCCCGTCCGCCGTCGACGGATAGGGGCCGCCATGCACCATGGCATGGGCGACTTCCACGCCCGTGCCGAACCCGTTGACGAGGATGCGGCCGGCCTTGCGCTCCAGGAGAGGCAGCACGGCGCGCGCGGCCTCGTGGTCGGCCTCCACGATGTGGATCGCGGCCGTGAGCTGGCCCTCCAGGGCCGAGACGACCGACTTCATCTCAGCGGCGTCCCGGCAGACGACCACGATCGAGGCCGAGCCGAACATCTCTTCCTGCAATTCGGCCGAGGCGACGAAGTCGGCGGCCGAAACGCGGAACAGGGCGGCCTGGCCGCGCAGCGTCTCGCCGGCCTGCCCCTTGGCCACCACCGACACCGAGGCATGGCCCTCGACCGAGGCCACGCCCTTGGCATAGGCCGAGCAGATGCCCGGGGTCAGCATCACGGCGGCGGGCGCGGCGACCAGTGCCTCTTCGGCCGCCTTCAGGAAGGCGTCGAGCCCTTCACCCTCGATGGCGACGACGAGACCCGGATTGGTGCAGAACTGGCCGGCGCCGAGCGTCAGCGAGCCGACGAAGGCCTTGCCGATCGCGGCGCCGCGCTCCTTGAGCGCACCGGGGAAGAGCAGCACCGGGTTGATCGAGCTCATCTCGGCATAGACCGGGATCGGCTCGGGGCGGCCCGCCGCGATCTTCATCAGCGCCGTGCCGCCGCCGCGCGAGCCGGTGAAGCCCACGGCCTTGATGCGATGGTCGGCCACCAGACCTTCGCCGATGGCGCGGTCGGCCGCGAACAGCAGCGAGAAGGTGCCTTCCGGCATGCCGCACTTGGCCACCGCCGCATGCACCGCGCGCCCGACGAGCTCCGACGTGCCGGGATGGGCCGAATGCGCCTTCACGACGACCGGGCAGCCGGCGGCGAGCGCCGAGGCCGTGTCGCCACCGGCCACCGAGAAGGCAAGCGGGAAGTTGGACGCTCCGAACACGGCGACCGGGCCGACCGGAACGTTGCGCAGCCGAAGGTCCGGCCGGGGCAGCGGCTGGCGGTCGGGCATGGCCGGGTCGATTCGCGCGTCGAGATAGCCGCCGTCGCGCAGGACACCAGCGAAGAGTCGGAGCTGCCCCATGGTGCGGCCGCGCTCGCCCTCGATGCGCGGGCGCGGCAGGCCGCTCTCGGCCATGCAGCGTTCGACCAGCTCGTCGCCCAGCGCCAGGATCTCGTCCGCGATGGTCTCGAGGAAGCGCGCGCGATCCTCGAGGCTGGTTTCGCGATAGGCGTCGAAGGCGCCTTCCGCCAGCGCGCAGGCGCGGTCGAGATCCGCCTGGCTGGCCCCGCCGAAAGCCGGCTCGAGCTTCTCGCCCGTCGCGGCCTCGATGCCGTAGACCGCGCCCTGCCCGCCCTTGGAAATGGCCTGGCCGATGATCTGCTCGCCTTGGATGGTCATGGGATCCTCCGTCGTGTCGCGGCCGGCGCGGGCACCGGCGCCTCGCGCCCCGATTACAAGGTCGCGGCGACGGATGGAACCGCACCGGGAGCCAGAGAGCGATAATTCCTCGGACAAATCCGCAGTTTTTTCGCGTCAGCAACGCGCCGGCCCGGCATTCGAGCCCTTTCGGCCTGAACCTAGCGGTTGCACAGCCATGCGCGTTGCGGCATGGGAAGATGACCCGAATTTGACTGGAACGGCGGCGCGATGTCCATGAGCAAGGACCTTCTCCTCGACGAGCAGCTTTGCTTCGCGATCTATTCCGCCACGCATGCCTTCAACCGCTTCTACAAGCCGAGGCTCGACCGACTGGGCCTCACCTACCCGCAGTATCTCGTCATGATGGTGCTCTGGGAGGAGGAGCCGCAGACGGTCGGCAGCATCGGCGACCGCCTCCTCCTGGACTCCAGCACCCTGACCCCGCTGCTCAAGCGTCTGGAGACGGCGGGTTATGTCAGCCGCAACCGCTCCTCTCGCGACGAGCGCGTGGTGGAGGTGACGCTGACGCCGGTCGGCCGCGCCCTGCGCGACGACGCCTGCCCGATCCCCGCGGTGGCCAAAGCGGCCAGCGGCGCCACCACGGCCGAACTCTCGGATCTGCGCCAGCAACTCATTGCGATCCGCGACGCCCTGAACACCGCCGATCCGACCTGAGGCGGCGGCGGTCGTCATTTGCACGGCGCGCGTCTGTGAGGCGTGCGCGGCCCCGCGCAATGGGCTAAGAGATCGCCCGAACGCGGGCGCCCCGGCGGGCGCCGCGCAAGGGAGGATCGACGATGGTGGCGCTCGGCAACGGAAATCTGGCCGAAATCTCGAAGACGGCCGATGCGCCGGCCTATGACCGGGCGGCGCTGACGCCCGGCATCGCGCATTTCGGCATGGGCAACTTCCATCGCGCCCATCAGTGCGTCTATCTCGACGACCTGTTCGCCACCGGCGCCGGGCACGACTGGGCCGTGGTCGGCCTCGGCGTGCGGCCGGAGGAGAAGGCGGGCTTCGCCGACCTCGCGGCGCAGGACGGCCTGTTCACGGTGACCGAGGTGGACGAGGGCGTGCGCCGGACGCGCGTGATCGGCTCCGTCCTGCGGCTCGTGGAACCCGGAGACCGGGCGGCCACGATGGCGGTCCTCACCGACCCGGCGATCCGCATCGTGACGCTGACGATCACCGAAGGCGGCTACTACCTGTCCGGCGACACGCCCAATCTCGACCATCCCGACCTCGTTGCCGACGCCGGCGACCTGTCCGCCGCCCGGACGGTCTTCGGTCTCATCGCCGCAGCGCTCGCCGAGCGGCGGGCCGCGGGCACGGCGCCCTTCACCGTCCTGTGCTGCGACAACCTCCCGCACAACGGCGTCCTGACGCGCAAGCTCGTGACGGGCCTCGCCCGCAAGGCGGACCCGGCACTCGCCGACCATATCGAGGCCGCGGTCGCCTTCCCCAACTCCATGGTAGACCGCATCACGCCCGCCACGACGCCGGCCCAGGCCGAATCGCTGCGCGCCGAGACCGGGATCGAGGACAAGCGTCCCGTCTTCTGCGAGCCCTTCATCCAGTGGGTGGTGGAGGAAAACTTCGGCAACGGGCGGCCGGCGCTGGAGAGCGTGGGCGTCACATTCGTGGACGACGTGACGCCCTACGAGCTGATGAAGCTGCGCATCCTGAACGCGGGCCATGCCACGATCGCCTATCCCGCTGCGCTTCTCGGCCTGACCTACGCTCACGACGCCATGCGCGACGACCTCGTCCTGCGCTTCTTCCGCGACGTGGAGGAGAACGAACTCCTGCCGACCGCGCCGAGCATCGAGGGCGTCAGCCGCGAGGACTACCTCGCCACCGTCACATCCCGCTTCGCCAATCCGGCGATCGCCGACACGCTGCGGCGGCTCGCGCTGGACGGCTCCAACCGCCAGCCGAAGTTCATCCTGCCGTCCGTTCGCGAGCGGCTGGCCCGGGGAGAGGACATTTCGGGCCTTGCGCTCGTCGGCGCCCTCTGGTGCCGCTACTGCGCCGGCACGCTGGAAGACGGCACCGAGATCGAACCGAACGACCCCAACTGGGATACGCTCCGGGCCGCCGCACGCGCCGCGAAGGACGAGCCCCGCCGCTTCCTGGAGCAGCGCGACATCTTCGGGGACCTCGGCGAGAACCCAGTCTATGCCGAGGCCTTCGCCCGACACCTTCAGGCTCTCTGGCGCGACGGCGTGCGCGCCGTCCTGGAAGCCCACCTCGCCCGCCGGAACGGCTGAACGTCGAGCCTGCGAAAGGCCTCGAATCGGAAGGGCCGGACCTCCGGGAGGAGTCCGGCCCTTCGTCGTCTCCGGTCGCCGCCCACCTCCGCACAGGCGGGCGGCGCCGGCCGGTCAGGGGAACAGGATGGCGACGGCCAGCATCGTGCCTGCGCTCAGCATGGCCAACGCAGTCACGTTCACGAAGACGGACACCATAGTCTCGATGCGCACCGGATATTCTCCCTCGTAGTCGGCAACTTCACCTCTACAACGGTCATGTTTCCGCCTGGTTTCGCTGAAGCGCCGATTTGATGCGCCCGTGCGAAATCCACAGCGCCGTCTTCCGCGCGGCAAACGGAATGCTCGACATGGTTTCCATTCCATTTCGCGGACGACAGCTCCCGTGTGCCCATCGCGAACACGTGAGAATTCGTGTTGACAGGCGGCCAGTTTTAGAACTTGTATGAGTTATTGCGGATCCGATGATCGCAATGGCAGCTCCCCGCAGAGGTCGGGGCGCCGCCCCCGGCTCGGGAGGCCGGTCGAGGAGTTCTGCCGGCACAGCGCCCGGCATCAGGGAGGAAGAACATGAGCAAGTTGGGCAAGCTGGCCGCAGGCCTGGCGCTGGCGACCATGATGGCCGCTCCGGCCTTCGCGCAGAGCGGTATGGTGGTCGGCTTCTCGCAGGTCGGATCCGAGTCGGGCTGGCGCGCCGCCGAAACGGCCGTCACCCGGCAGGAAGCCGAGAAGCGCGGCATCGACCTGAAGTTCGCCGACGCGCAGCAGAAGCAGGAAAACCAGATCAAGGCGATCCGCTCCTTCGTGGCGCAGGGCGTCGACGCGATCCTCCTGGCCCCCGTCGTCGCCACCGGCTGGGACGACGTCCTGGAAGAGGCGAAGGAAGCCGAGATCCCGGTGATCCTGCTCGACCGAAACATCGAGACGTCCGACGACTCGCTCTACCTCACCGCCGTGACCTCCGACCAGGTCCACGAGGGCAAGGTCGCCGGCGACTACCTCGTCAAGGAAGTCGGGTCGAAGCCCTGCAACGTCGTGGAACTTCAGGGCACCACGGGCTCCTCGCCCGCCATCGCCCGCAAGAAGGGCTTCGAGGAGGCGATCGCCGGTCACGACAACATCAAGATCACCCGCTCGCAGACCGGCGACTTCACCCGCACCAAGGGTAAGGAAGTCATGGAGAGCTTCATCAAGGCCGAGAACGGCGGCAAGGACATCTGCGCCGTCTACGCCCACAACGACGACATGGCGGTCGGCGCCATCCAGGCCATCAAGGAAGCCGGCCTGAAGCCGGGCTCCGACGTGATGGTCGTCTCGATCGATGCCGTGCCCGACATCTTCGCCGCCATGGCGGCCGGCGAGGCCAACGCCACCGTCGAACTGACGCCGAACATGGCCGGCCCCGCCTTCGACGCGCTGGAAGCCTACAAGAAGGACGGTACCGAGCCGAAGAAGTGGATCCAGACGGAGTCCAAGCTCTACACCCAGGCCGACGATCCGAAGGCTGTGATGGAGTCCAAGAAGGGCCTCGGCTACTGAGCCCAGTCGGCTGACGGGCCTCGCCCGTCCGCCTCGCCTTCCCCGCGCCGCCGGCCCCTTCTAACGGCCGGCGGCACGGCCCTTCGCGGCCACGTCACCGCGCGATGGCACGCAGCGCCGGCCGCGACGGCCCGCCCCGGCTCATCGGACCCGAGCGATCCTATGCCTCACGATCTCCTGGCCCTTCGCGGCCTGACCAAGACCTTTGCCGGAATGACGGCGCTCGACGGGGTCGACCTGACGCTCCGCGCTGGCGAGATCCACGCGCTGCTCGGCGAGAACGGCGCGGGCAAGTCGACCCTGATCAAGACGCTGACGGGTGTCTACCGCCGCGACGGCGGCCGCATTCTCCTCGACGGCGCCGAAATCCACCCGACCGACAGCCGGCAGGCGCAAGCGCTGGGAATCGGCACCGTCTACCAGGAGGTCAACCTCCTGCCGAACCTGTCCGTCGCCGAGAACCTGTTCCTCGGGCGCCAGCCGACACGCTTCGGCTTCACCGACGGCCGGGCCATGCGCCGCCGGACGCGCGAGCTCCTGAAGTCCTACGGCCTCGACATCGATCCGTCGGCGACGCTCGGCCAGCTCTCCGTCGCCGTCCAGCAGCTTGTCGCCATCATCCGAGCGGTGGACGTTTCGGGCAAGGTGCTGATCCTCGACGAGCCGACCGCCAGCCTCGACGCCGCTGAGGTCGAGATTTTGTTCGGCGCCATGCGTGCCTTGCGCGACCGGGGCATGGCCATCGTCTTCGTCACGCATTTCCTGGACCAGGTCTTCGCTGTGTGCGACCGCGCGACCGTGCTGCGCAACGGACGCCTCGTCGGCGAGCGCGCCATTGCCGACACGTCGCGCATGGATATCGTGACGATGATGCTGGGTCGCGAACTTGGCGAGGCGGTTCATCATGCGCCACCCACGCGGGCGGCCGCGGGCGAACCGCGCGTATCGTTCCGCAACTACGGTCGCCGCCGCAGTGTCGAACCCTTCGACCTCGAGATTCGCCCCGGTGAGGCCGTGGGCGTCGCCGGCCTTCTCGGCTCCGGCCGCACCGAGACCGCCCGCCTCGTCTTCGGCGCCGACCGGGCCGACACGGGCGAGGCCTTCGTGGACGGCAAGCCCGTGCGCCTCGTCAATCCGCGCGCTGCGATCCGCGCCGGCTTCGGCTACTGCCCGGAAGAGCGCAAGGTCGAGGGCATCGTCGGCGACCTCTCGGTGCGCGAGAACATCATCCTCGCCCTCCAGGCCCGGCGCGGCTGGGCGAAGCCCCTGTCGATGCGCGAACAGGTCCGCATATCCGACCGCTTCGTCAAGGCGCTCGACATCCGAACCACCGACATCGAGAAGCCGATCCGCCTCCTGTCCGGAGGTAACCAGCAGAAGGCGATCCTCGCCCGCTGGCTCGCGACCGAGCCGAGCTTCCTGATCCTCGACGAGCCGACGCGCGGCATCGATGTCGGCGCCCATGCAGAGATCGTGCGCCTGATCGAGGAGCTCTGCGCGGATGGGATGGCCATGCTGGTCATCTCTTCGGAGCTCGACGAGATCACCACCTACGCTGCGCGCGTGCGCGTCCTGCGCGACCGCCGCCATCTCGGCGACCTCACAGGCGTGGACGTCTCGCCCGCCGCCATCATGCGCACCATCGCCGGAACGCCGAACCAGGGATCGCGTCCATGAGCCTGTCCCGCCTGCGCTCGGCGCTACCCCAGCTTCTCGCCCTGGCCCTGGTGCTCGGTGTCAACGCGCTGGTGTTTCCGTCCTTCTTCGATCTCACGGTCCGCAACGACCGGCTCTACGGCCCCTTGATCGACGTTCTCAACCGCGGCGCGCCGGTCATGCTGCTCGCCATCGGCATGACGCTCGTGATCGCCACCAAGGGCGTCGACCTGTCCGTCGGCGCGACCATGGCGATCTCCGGCGCCGTGGCGGCGACGCTGACCGTCGCCGGCGTGCCGATCCCGTTCGTGATCCTCGCCTCGCTCGGCGTCGGCCTCCTGTGCGGGCTCTGGAACGGCATCCTCGTCGCCGTGCTCGACATCCAGCCGATCATCGCCACCTTGATCCTGATGGTCGCCGGCCGCGGCATCGCCCAGCTCGTCACCTCCGGCTTCATCGTCACCTTCAACGATCCGACCCTGTTCTTCATCGGCTCGGGCTCGTTCCTCTTCCTGCCGATGCCGGTCGTGATCGCGCTCTGCATGGCGGTGCTGGTCATCCTCCTCGTGCGGCGCACCGCGCTCGGCCTCCTGATCGAGGCGACCGGCATCAACCGCCGCGCCTCGGCGCTGGCCGGCGTCGACGCCAAGGCCGTCCTGATCGCCGCCTACATGACTTCGGGCCTCTGCGCCTCCGTTGCCGGCCTGATCGCCGCCGCCGACATCCGCGGCGCCGACGCCAACAATGCCGGTCTCTGGCTGGAGCTCGACGCGATCCTGGCCGTCGTCATCGGCGGAACCTCGCTGATGGGCGGGCGCTTCTCCATCCCGCTCGCCCTCGTCGGCGCGCTGATCATCCAGGCGATGAACACGGGCATCCTGCTGTCCGGCTTCCCGCCGGAGATGAACCTGATCCTGAAGGCCGTCCTGATCGCGCTGATCCTGGTGCTCCAGTCGCCGGCCATGGCGCGCGCCACCGCCCTGATCGGCCCCCGCCGCACGCTCGCGGCGGACGGCGGCGCGACCGCCGCCCCCCATCCCCGCAAGGTCTGACGTCGATGAACGCGCGCTTCCTGCCCCTTCTCGTCACGGTCGCCGTCTTCGCCGTCGCCTTCGCGCTCTCGGCGGTCCAGTTCCCGGCGATGCTGTCCACCCGCGTCGTCGCCAACCTCCTGACGGACAACGCCTTCCTCGGCATCGTCGCCGTCGGCATGACCTTCGTCATCCTGTCCGGCGGGATCGATCTCTCGGTCGGCTCGGTGATCGCCTTCACCGGCGTCTTCCTCGCCGTCACCATCCGCGACGGTTACCATCCCTATCCGATGATCCTGGCGATCCTCGTGATCGCCGCCCTGTTCGGGGCGGTGATGGGCGCCATGATCCACTATCTCGAAACGCCGCCCTTCATCGTGACACTGGCCGGCATGTTCCTGGCACGCGGCGGCTGCTACCTCCTGACCACCGAATCCGTGCCGATCGCCCACCCCGCCTTCGACGCCCTAAAGAGCATCGCCTGGCGCATCCCCTCCGGCGGGCGACTCACCTTCGTCGCCATGGTCATGCTCGCCGTCTTCGCCATCGGCATCGTCATCGCGCACAAGACGCGCTTCGGCACCTATGTCTACGCGCTGGGCGGCGACCGCACCTCGTCCGAACTCATGGGCGTGCCCGTCGCGCGCGTCACGATCGGCATCTATGCCCTCTCCAGCCTTCTCGCCGGCGTCGCGGGCGTCGTCTTCGCGCTCTACACGTCGTCCGGCTACTCGCTCGCCACCGTCGGCGTCGAGCTTGACGCGATCGCCGCCGTCGTGATCGGGGGAACGCTGCTCACCGGCGGTGTCGGCTTCGTCGCCGGCACCTTCGTCGGCATCCTGATCTCCGGCCTGATCCAGACCTACATCGTCTTCGACGGCACGCTGTCCTCCTGGTGGACCAAGATCGCCATCGGCATCCTGCTTTTCGCCTTCATCACCCTCCAGCGCGGCCTGACGAAGCGCACCAGCCTCGCGGCCGCGGCCTGAAGGTGTGGCGGGGCTGCCGCCTTTCGGGGCGAGCCACGGGTCTCGCCCGTCCTTCGGCCCCCCGCTCGGGAAGGAATTCCCGATCCCTTCTTTTCATTTAAATATCCTTCCAAACAGGAAGGGGGCCACCGGCCCCCTTCCTGTTTGGACACTCTTCGAATGTGGAGGGTCCAGGGACATCATGTCCCTGGCGGGGTGCAGGGGCAGCGCCCCTGCTCTCACCCCTCCGCCGAGAACGCCGCGAAGGCGGCCATGTTGACGAGGTCTATGTCGGTCGCGCCGAGCTTGACGATCTGGACCGGCTTTTCGAGGCCGACGAGGATCGGGCCGAGCACGGTCGCCTCGCCGAGTTCCTGCACCATGCGCGTCGAGATCGACGCGGAGTGGAAGGCCGGCATGACGAGGACGTTGGCCGGCCCGGTGAGCCGACAGAACGGATAGAGGGCCATCAGCTCGGGGTTGAGGGCGACGTCGGCGCCCATCTCGCCGTCGAACTCGAAGTCGACGCTGTTCTGCGCCAGCAGCGCCACGGCCTCCCGCACGCGCTCGGAGCGCTCGGACGGCGGATGGCCGAAGGTCGAGTGAGCGAGGAAGGCGACGCGCGGCGTGTGGCCGAGCTTGCGGGCGAAGCGTGCCGCCTCCGTCGCGATGCGCGCGAGCTGCGGGGCCGTCGGCATGTCGTGGACGGCGGTATCGGCGACGAAGGTGGTGCGGCCTTTGGCGATCACGATCGAGATGCCGATCACGGCGCGGTTGGGCTTCGGGTCGATCACGCGCCTGACGTCGTCGAGCACGACGGAGTAGTTGCGCGTGAGGCCGGAGACCATCGCGTCCGCGTCGCCCAGCGCGACCATGGCGGCGGCGAAATGGTTGCGGTCGGTGTTGATCAGGCGGTGGCAGTCGCGCTGCAGGTAGCCGTGGCGCTGGAGCCGCGCGTAGAGATGCTCGGAATAGGCGTTGGTCCGGTCCGAGAGCTTGGCGTTGCTGATGGTGATGCCGTCCTTCAGCTCGACGCCGGCGAAGCGCGCGGTCTCGCGAATCCGGTCCTCGCGTCCGACCAGCACCGCCTGCCCGAGCCCCTGAGTGACATAGGCCGTGGCGGCGCGGATCACCTGCTCCTCCTCGCCTTCGGCGAAGACGACCTTGCGCGGGTTCTGGCGGAGGCTGGCGAAGATGTTCTGGAACGTGCCGGCGGTCGGGTCGCGGCGCGAGGCGAGCTGGTTGCGGTAGGCGTGCCAATCCGGGATTTCGCGGCGTGCGACCCCGCTTTCGATCGCGGCGCGCGCAACGGCTTCGGGCACCTGCGTGATCAGGCGGGGGTCGAAGGGCGCTGGGATGATGTAGTCGCGGCCGAACTTCGGCCGGCCCGACCCCTTGTAGGCGGAGGCGACCGCATCCGGCACGTCCTCGCGTGCCAGGCTCGCCAACGCCTCGGCGGCGGCGATCTTCATCGCGTCGTTGATCTGCGTCGCGCGCACGTCGAGCGCGCCGCGGAAGATGTAGGGGAAGCCGAGGACGTTGTTGACCTGGTTGGGATAGTCCGAGCGGCCGGTCGCCACGATCGCGTCGTCGCGGATCGCGTGGGCCTCCTCCGGCGTGATCTCCGGATCGGGATTGGCCATGGCGAAGATGATCGGGTTGGCAGCCATGGAGCGAACCATCTCGGGCGTCAGCGCGCCCTTGGCCGACACGCCGAAGAACACGTCGGCGCCGCGCATCGCGTCTTCCAGCGTGCGCGCGTCCGTGTGGGCGGCGTGGGCCGACTTCCACTGGTTCATCCCGTCGGTGCGGCCCTGGTAGATCACGCCCTTGGTGTCGCACAGGATGACGCTGTCGTGCGGCACGCCCATCGCCTTGACGAGTTCGACGCAGGCGATGCCCGCCGCGCCAGCGCCGTTGCAGACGAGCCGGATGTCCTTCATCTCGCGTCCCGTCAGGTGCAGGGCGTTGATGATGCCGGCAGCCGCGATGATGGCCGTGCCGTGCTGGTCGTCGTGGAAGACGGGAATGTCCATCAGCTCGCGCAGGCGCTGCTCGATGATGAAGCATTCCGGCGCCTTGATGTCCTCGAGATTGATCCCCCCGAAGGAGGGGCCGAGGTAGCGCACGGCGTTGATGAACGTGTCCGGATCTTCCGTGTCGACTTCGAGATCGATGGAATCGACGTCGGCGAAGCGCTTGAAGAGGACGGCCTTGCCCTCCATCACGGGCTTGGATGCAAGCGGCCCCAGGTTGCCGAGTCCGAGAATGGCCGTACCGTTGGAGATCACGGCCACCATGTTGCCGCGCGTCGTGTAGTCGAAGGCGCGGGCCGGGTCTTCGGCGATGGCCTTGACCGGCACGGCGACGCCCGGCGAATAGGCAAGGCTGAGGTCGCGCTGCGTCGCCATGGGCTTGGTCGGCGCGATCTCCAGCTTGCCCGGGCGGCCCTCGGCATGGAAGGCCAGCGCCTCCGCGTCGGTGGTGCGGATGCCGCTGCGTCGCGTCGTCTCGGCCATGATTCCCCCTCGCCTCGCCTCCGACCACCGTCAGGCCGGAATGCCCTTGTTTCCCGGCGAGGGGCCGGCGTCAACCAATCAGCATGCGGCAGCGCAGCGAAACGGAGCGCCGTAGACGGTTCGCCGACGGGTCACGATGGAAGGGCTTGGGTGGCAAGGGTGGCGGCATCCGATGGTCGCAACGGATGCGCGATCCATCACCCGTGCGGGCGCACAACGCAAAACGGGGGAGCCCCGGGACGACGGGACTCCCCCTGAAACTGGAGGCATGTGACGGAGGGGCTCGCGCCCCTCCGATCTTGCGATGGATTTAGAAGTTCCGCTGGAAGCGGAGGAAACCCGAGACCTGATCGGTGTCGCCGATCGGGCCGCCGAAGTCGACGTTCCGGTAGGAGACTTCCGCGAGGGTCGCGAAGTTGTTGGTGATCTGGTAGCCGACGTTGCCGACCAGGGCGTAGTACTCGCCCGACAGATCGACCGGAACGACACGGCCGTTCGGCGCGAGGGCCAGGAAGCGCGTGTCGAAGGTCTCGCCGTACTGGCCGGAGACCGCGACGCCGAGCTTGCCGAACGCCTGGGCGTAGCCAGCACCGGCAGCCCACTCGAGAACGATCGGAACCGAGCCCGGAGTCGGGTTCAGGATGTTCGGGTTGTTGGCGGCGAAGGTGTTGACCGTGGCCAGGCCCGTGATCGTGGCGTAGACCGTCGGGTCGAAGGCGTAGTGACCCTCGATCTTCAGGCGCGACTCAGGCGCGATCAGGTCCTTCAGCAGCACGCCGCCCTTCAGAGCGAAGGCGTCGCTGTTGCCGTCCTCGAGACGCGTCGGGAAGAAGCCCGTGAGCGTCAGGAAGTTGAAGTTCGAGCCGAAGATCGTCTGCAGGTCTTCGCGGTTGAAGGTCTCGTCGTAGACGGCCGACAGGTACGCACCGCCCCAGGCGCCCGAGTAGACGAGCTTGCCGTGGATGTCCGGAACCACGTCGCCGGTGCCGTCGTCTTCGAGGCCGATCGTGGCCGAGAATCCGCCCGCGGCGAAGGTGTAGGACACCTGGTTGGTGTTGAAGTCGCCGACCACGAGGTCGGTGTCGGTCAGCAGGCCGTCCTCGATGCCGCCGATGCCCGACGACCAGAGGGTGTCACGGTAGCCCATGAGCAGGCCGCCGAGCTGGATGTAGGCCTGGTCGATCGCAACGCCGTTGTTGGCACCCGAGGTATTGGTGGCCTGGAGACGGGCGAAGGCGCGCAGGGTGCCGAGCTCGGTCTCTTCGCGAGCGTCGAAGTTCAGACGGGCGCGGACGCGGGTGGCGACCTGGTAGTCGTCGCCTTCGAGGTTGACGGCCGGGTCACCGGCGACGTTCACCTGGAAGCGGACGTAACCGCCGACCGAGAGGCAGGTCTCGGTGCCGGGGATGTAGTAGAAGCCCTTGCCGTAGACGTCGCAAACGCGGACGTAGTCGACCGGCTCGGGCTCGACGGCGACGATGGCATCAGCGGCGCGAGCGCCGGAAACAGCGACGAGAGCCGCAGCGGAGCCAAGCAGTACTTGGTGGAAAACGTTTTTCATTGTCCCGGACAATTCCTGGTTGATAGCTAGGCAGCCCTTGCGGCGGCTACATCCGACAAATGCCATTGAAGATGCTTGGGCACAATTTAAAAACGGCCGCTCCCCTTCTCCCACTAGCTATCTGACACAGCGTTGTGCCGTTTTGGCCACATTTGGACTTGCTGTAAAACCATCTCTACTGATTGTAAGTTTTGTTTCCTATATGTCGCCGCAATCCTGCCGCAGGAAAAGGACGGCATCCTCCAAAGGATGGAAGACAGGAAAAATTCGGCAGCAACGACAAGGGGATAGATCTCCCCTTTCTCACCGTCCCGGTCCTCGCGCGGGCCGGACGTGCGGCCTTGAGGCAGGCCCGGATGCGAAAACGGCGCCCGAGGGGGCGCCGTGGGGGCTTTGTCAGGTGCCGGCCGGCACGTAGTTCAGGATGGGGCCGAGCCAGCGCTCCACCTCGGCAAGGGCCATGCCCTTGCGTTGCGCATAGTCCTCCACTTGATCGCGCTCGACCTTGGCGACCCCGAAATAGTAGCTGTCGGGATGCGCGAAGTAGAGACCCGACACGGAGGAGCCCGGCCACATCGCATAACTTTCGGTAAGCTTCACGCCAGTTTGGGCTTCCGCGTCGAGAAGCCGGAAAAGGGTCACCTTTTCCGTGTGGTCGGGCTGCGCGGGATAGCCGGGCGCCGGACGAATGCCGGCATAGGGCTCGCCGATCAGCTCGCCGGGCGAGAATCGCTCGTCCGGCGCATAGGCCCAGAGCTCGCGGCGCACATATTCGTGCATGCGCTCGGCGAAGGCCTCGGCGAAGCGGTCGGCCAGCGCCTTCACCATGATGGCGGCATAGTCGTCGTTCGCCTTGGCGAATCGGTCGGCGATCGCCTCTTCCTCGATCCCAGCCGTCACGACGAAGCCGCCGAGATAGTCGGCGATGCCGGTGTCCTTCGGCGCCACGAAATCGGCCAGCGCCACGTTGGGTCGGTCGCCGCGCTTGGAGAGCTGCTGGCGCAGGGTGAAGAACGTCGCGAGCTCTGCGTTGCGCGCCTCGTCGGTATAGAGGCGCACGTCGTCGCCCACCGCGTTGGCCGGCCAGAAGCCGACCACGGCGCGCGGGCGGAACCAGCCTTCCTCCACGATCTGGGCGAGCATCGCCTGCGCATCCTCGAAGAGCTGACGGGCGGCCGCTCCTTGCGCCTCGTCCTCCAGAATCGCGGGATAGCGGCCCTTCAGCTCCCAGGTCTGGAAGAAGGGCGTCCAGTCGATGTATCGCGCGAGCTCGGCGAGGTCCCAGGTGTCGAAGGCGCGCGTGCCGAGGAACGAGGGCTTCACCGGGCGGAAGGTGGACCAGTCCACCGGCTGGCGGTTGGCGCGCGCCCGTTCCAGCGGCAGGCGCTGCTTCTCGGCCTCGGCCTGCGCGTGCTTCTCGGCCACCCGCTCGTATTCGGCGCGGATGCCGGATGCGTAGGACTCGCGCCCCTCGGGCGACAGGAGGTTGGAGACGACGCCGACGGCGCGGCTGGCGTCCGTCACGTAGACCGTCTGCCCCTTGCGGTAGCGCGGGTCGATCTTCACCGCCGTATGGACGCGGCTGGTCGTCGCCCCGCCGATCAGGAGTGGTACGTCGAACCCCTCGCGCTCCATCTCGGCCGCGACATGCACCATCTCGTCGAGCGAGGGGGTGATGAGGCCCGACAGGCCGATCACGTCCACCTTCTCGGCCTTGGCGGTCTCCAGAATCTTGGCGGCCGGCACCATCACGCCGAGGTCGATCACCTCGTAGTTGTTGCAGGCAAGGACGACGCCGACGATGTTCTTGCCGATGTCGTGGACGTCGCCCTTCACGGTCGCCATCAGGATCTTGCCGGCGTTCTTGCGCTCCTCGCCGCCGTTCAGCCGCTTCTCCTCCTCCATGTAGGGAAGGAGATGGGCGACGGCCTGCTTCATCACGCGGGCGGACTTCACCACCTGCGGCAGGAACATCTTGCCGGCCCCGAAGAGGTCGCCGACCGTGTTCATGCCCGCCATCAGCGGCCCCTCGATGACGTGGAGCGGGCGGGCCGCCTTCAGACGCGCCTCTTCCGTGTCGGCGTCGATGAATTCGGTGATGCCGTTGACGAGCGCATGGGCGAGGCGTTCCTCCACCGTGCCCTCGCGCCAGGAAAGGTCCTTGGCCTTGGCCTCCTTGCCGGCCGTGCCGCGATAGCGCTCGGCGATCTCCAGAAGCCGCTCGGTCGGGCTCTTGCCCTCCCGCCCCGGACGGTCCAGCACCACGTCCTCGCAGGCTTCGCGAAGCTCGGGGTCGATCGAATCGTAGACCGCGAGCTGGCCGGCATTGACGATGCCCATGTCCATGCCCGCCTGGATGGCGTGGTACAGGAACACGGCGTGCATCGCCTCGCGCACCGGCTCGTTGCCGCGAAAGGAGAAGGAGAGGTTCGACACGCCGCCCGAGATATGGGCGTGCGGCAGCGTCTCCCGGATCGTGCGCGTCGCCTCGATGAAGGCCACGCCGTAGCCGTCGTGCTCCTCGATGCCGGTGGCGACCGCGAAGACGTTGGGGTCGAAGACGATGTCCTCCGGCGGGAAGCCGTTCTCGGTCAGCAGCCTGTAGGCCCGGCTGCAGATCTCGACCTTGCGCTCGAACGTATCCGCCTGCCCCTCCTCGTCGAAGGCCATGACGACCACCGCCGCCCCGTAGAGGCGGCAGAGGCGCGCGTGGTGGAGAAACGCCTCCTCGCCTTCCTTCATGGAGATCGAGTTGACGATCGGCTTGCCCTGCACGCATTGCAGGCCCGCCTCGATCACCTCCCACTTGGAGCTGTCGATCATCACCGGCACGCGGGCGATGTCGGGCTCCGAAGCCACGAGGTTCAGGAACTCGACCATCGCGCGCTTGGAGTCGATCAGGCCCTCGTCCATGTTGACGTCGATGACCTGGGCGCCGTTGGCCACCTGGTCGCGCGCGACGTCCAGCGCCGCGGCATAGTCGCCGGCGGTGATCAGCTTTCGGAACTTCGCCGAACCCGTCACATTGGTGCGCTCGCCGACGTTCACGAAGGGAATGTCCTTCGTCAGCGTAAAGGGCTCGAGGCCGGACAGGCGCATCAGCGGCGCCTGCTTCGGGACGGCACGCGGCTTGAGCCCCGCCACGGCGTCGGCGATGGCGCGGATGTGCTCGGGCGTCGAGCCGCAGCAGCCGCCGACGACGTTGATCAGCCCTTCCTCGGCAAAGCCCCTCACCTGCCGCGCCATGGCGTCGGGGGTCTCGTCGTACTGGCCGAACTCGTTGGGAAGGCCGGCATTGGGATAGGCGCAGACATAGGTGTCGGCGACGCCGGAGATTTCGGCGAGATGCGGGCGCATGGCCTCGGCGCCGAGCGCGCAGTTGAGGCCGATGGTGAAGGGCTTGGCATGGCGCACCGAATGCCAGAAGGCGGTCGGCGTCTGGCCCGACAGCGTGCGCCCCGACAGGTCGGTGATCGTGCCAGAGATCATCACGGGCAGCGCGACGCCGGCTTCCGCGAAGACCTCCTCGGCCGCGAAGATCGCCGCCTTGGCGTTCAACGTGTCGAAGATCGTCTCGATCAGGATGATGTCGGATCCGCCGTCGAGAAGACCGCGCACCTGCTGGGCATAGGCGATGCGCAGATCGTCGAAGGTGACGGCGCGGAAGCCGGGATTGTTGACGTCCGGCGAGATGGAGGCCGTGCGGTTGGTCGGGCCGATGGCGCCCGCCACGAACCGGCGTCGCCCGTCGGCGGCCTCGGCGCGCAGCGCCGCGCGGCGGGCCACGGCCGCGCCCTCGCGGTTCAGCTCGTAGACCACCGCTTCCATCTCGTAGTCGGCCTGCGCGATGGTGGTGCCCGAGAACGTGTTGGTCTCGACGATGTCCGCCCCGGCCATGAGATAGGCGAAGTGGATGTCCTCAATGGCCTTGGGCTGCGTCAGGACGAGAAGGTCGTTGTTGCCCTGGAGGTGGCAGGAGCAGTCGCCAAACCGGTCGCCCCGGAAGTGCTCCTCCTGCAGTCCGAGACCCTGGATCTGCGTGCCCATCGCCCCGTCGAGGATCAGGATACGCTCAGCCGCCGCCTTGCGCAGCGCCGTCCAGACGTCGTCGCGCGCCGACGTGGCGGAGCGGGAAGCGAAGAGCGTATCGAGGGTGGAGCTCATGAAGGCACCTCAAGGCCGGAGCGCGGCAAATCACATATAAGGATGTCTTTATATGATTTGACAGGCCCTGGCGAGGCGCTCTGCGCGCGACCGCCGGTCGTCGATGGCGGTGCCGCTCTCGGCGCCCGCCCCGATCCCAACACATCGCCGCCGATCGAGTGTGCCGTTGCGCAATTAGCGCGAGGTTCGCATATGACAAAACAATAGCTTACGAGTGGTTGTTGCGCAATTATCAATCTTGTATTGCGCATATGATGCGTATGCTGGGCGGTGTGTTGCGCAATTGATGCGTGCATCTGCGTATCGCGCTGATCGCTTCAGCAAACCCATTCGCGTCCTGTCGTTCCATGCTGTTCACTTCACATGGATACGTCGACGATGGAATCGATCGATGCGTTGGGGCGTTCTCGGTTGACCGGGGTAGCCTATCGATCATTACCAGCGGCGGAATAGGGCGAACCCAAGAGGCATGCCGATGCCATTCACCGACTGGACCATTGCGATCGAGTATGTTCTTGAAGAAGGAGCGTAGGAGGAGACGACAGCGAGCCTGTCTATGAGTTGATAGTCACTCTATCAGTAG
>NZ_JAPZDS010000059.1 GCF_029813115.1 Aureimonas sp. SK2 | reverse complement strand
GGCTTTGCCACCGGCGGGTCGGCGGCGGGCGCCGGTCGCTCGCCCGCAAAGGCCCGGACGGCGCCGGCGCGCCCGGCCGCCGCGGCGCACGCCCCCGCGCGCCCCGTACCGCAGATGCGGTCCACCGGTCGTGGCGGCGCGGCGCCGAAGGCCGCCCAAGCCGAGGACAGCTGGGAAGAGTTCTGACGGCGCCGGCCCTTACGCCGCGCGATCTTTCCGCCGCCGCGCCTCGAAAGGGGCGCGGCGGTTTTCGCTTTATACCGGGCAGCCGCCTACCATCCGTAGCGGCGCCGGTCCTCCCAGCGGTCCCGCCGCCGCTCCTGCCTCTCCCAGCGTTGCCGCTCCTCGCGCTCCCAGCGCCGCTCCGCGCGCTGGCGGCGCTCGTAGCGCTCCTGCTGGCGGATCTTGCCGGGACTGTAGAAGCCGCGCTCGCGGTTGATCTGGATCTGCGCGTCCACGCGGTCCTGCAGCCGCTGCTCCACGGCGTTGCGCGGCGGGCCGGAAGGCAGCACGAAGTCCTGCGCGGCGACCGGCAGGGCGGTCAGCGTCAAGGCGACGGCGGAGAGGATAAGGGTCGTCTTCATCGGACGGGGTCCTCGTGTGGCGGTTCGGGGAAGAAGACGCCGGGGCGCCTGAACGGTTCCTGAAGGGGCCGAAACGCGAAAAGGGCGCGGACGGCCTCCGCCGCCGCGCCCCCCATGTCATGCCGGGCCGTCGCCCCCGCCCTTACCAGCGGTGATGGTTGCGGGCGGCGCGATGGATGTTGCGATTGGCGCGGTCCTGCATGCGCTCGATCTTGCGGGCCGAGCGCGGATCGACATAGCCGTTGTTGTAGTAGCGCGCCCGGCGCTCCACGCGCTCGATGCGGTGCTGCTGGCGGGCGAGGCGACGCGCCTCGCGCGGCGTGATGCGGCCCGTGTGGAGCCCGCGCTCGATGCGCTCGTGCTGGCGATACTGGCGCGCGTCCGACCGATAGGTTTGCGCCATGGCCGGCATGGAGGTGGCGACGAGGATGCCCGACAGGGCGAGGATCACGGTCTTCTTCATCGGAGGGTCTCCGTCCGTGGAACGATGGACGGAGTAAAGCTC
>NZ_JAPZDS010000058.1 GCF_029813115.1 Aureimonas sp. SK2 | reverse complement strand
GAAGGCAGCCCTCAACGTAGACGCCAGGCTCGGCAACTTGAGCACGGACCGGCATGATCGACAGGGCTAGGGCAGCGACGGCGAGGATGAAGCGCATCGTTTTGATCTCCGTGGGGCTTATCCGGACGATACGGGTCATTCACTGGCCGCGAATGAAGCGAAGGCCAGGCATTCGATCGATCCCCGCCCCTGCCTGTTTTCCTGCACATGCCGCCGCCTACCCTGCCCTCTGACCGCACAGGAGGGCCGCCAGATGGCAAAGCAGATCGTCGAGATCAGGGGAGCGAAAGAGCTCAAGAAGTCGCTGGAGCGCCTCGAAAAGCGTGCAGCCCGGTCTGTCATCTACGGCTCGCTCGATGACGTGGCTCGGGATGCCAACGAGAGGCTTGCGAAGCGGTTTGAAAGCGACATCGAGGGTGGGCCGGTCGACCGGACAAAGATCCGTCCGGGGCAGAAGCGCAGCTCGGTCTACGACAGGAAGGCCCGTCGTGACGGCGATGGGGTGTCATCGTCGATCCAAGTCGCCAAGAAGCAAGCGGCATACCTCGGCTTCCAGCTAGGCGAACAGGAAGTGCGTACGCCTGGCGTGGTGGGTGCCGCGTCGGAATACAACTTTCTGTTCGTCGGCACATACCGCCAGAGCAACTTGCTCGGCATCAAGCCGGACCGCTATGGCAACATGCCGCGCAACACGCTCAGGAAGCTGATCCGCGCCTCAAGGTCGCAGAAGCAGCTCGACGAAGAGGGCGTGAAGCGCCGGAAGCTGGAGCTCACCAAGGCGAACCTGAGGGCCGAGAGGGCACGCCGCAACGCCGCACTCGATCGCAAGGCCAACCGGAAGGTCAAAGGGCCGAAGACGGGGACGGCGCTGCAGGAGTCGCTAGAGCGGATCGCAAGGACCACCTATCGGGGCGAGGCGGCGACCAGCGGCATCTTCTTCGGCAGGTTGAGGAAGGGCTCGGGCAACGTGGGCTTCTGGCAGCGGCCGCCTGAGAGGTCGCAGAAGCCGTCGATGATCGTGCTGGGCGTCAAGAGATCCCGGTACCGCAACCCACGCCTCACGCAGGCATGGAATGACAGCGTGCAGGATGCGATGGCCGAGATGCCGCGCACCATGCA
>NZ_JAPZDS010000057.1 GCF_029813115.1 Aureimonas sp. SK2 | reverse complement strand
TGACGTGACCCCCGTTTTTCATCCAGCGGGAGCGAGAGTCCTGTCGTGATCTGAGCCATCGTCGATGGCAGTTGCAAGAGGCCGAAGCGCGAAGCCGTCGATGGGCGCAACGTTTCGGCCGGTGGTTTCGGTAATGGCGCGGGCGAAGTCCCGAGGCGTCATCCAGCCGAGCTTGGAGTGCGGTCGTTCTTCGTTGTAGTCCCGCCGCCAGGATTCCAGCACGGCCCGAGCATGCGGCAGGGAGCGGAACAGGGTCTCGTTCAGAAGCTCGTCGCGCAGCCGTCCGTTGAAGCTCTCGATGAAGCCGTTCTGCTGCGGCTTGCCGGGCGCGATGTAGTGCCAGCCGATGCAGGTCTCATCCGCCCAGGTCAGGATCGCGTTGGAGGTGAACTCCGTGCCGTTGTCGCTGACGATCGTCGTCGGGCGCCCGCGACGACGCACGATGGCGTCGAGCTCGCGAGCAACCCGCAGGCCCGACAACGACGTGTCGGCGGCCAGCACCAGACATTCGCGGGTGCAGTCGTCCACCACGGCCAGGATCCGGAAGCGGCGACCGTCCGTGAGCTGATCTGACAGGAAGTCCAAGCTCCAGCGTTGGTTGGCGGCCACGGGGGCCTCGATCGGCCGACGCGTTCCCATGGCCCGTTTGCGCCCGCCCCGACGGCGAACGGTCAGCTTCTCCTCGCGGTAAAGCCGCTGGATGCGCTTGCGGTTGACGGCATGGCCCTCCCGCTTCAGCAGGACATGCAGCCGCCTGTAGCCGAAGCGCCGTCGCTCGCTCGCCAACTCCTTCAGCCGGGCGCGAAGCGCACCATCGTCAGGCCGCGTCCCCTTGTAGCGCACGCTCGCACGGTCCACCCCGATCACCCGGCACGCCCGCCGCTCACTCATCTGGAAGGTCGCGGCGAGATACGCCACGGACTCCCGTCTGGCGGCGGGCGTCACCACTTTTTTCCCAGGAGATCCTTCAGCGCGGCGTTGTCCAACATGGCATCCGCCAACATCCGCTTCAGGCGGCCGTTCTCGTCCTCCAGCCCCTTCAGCCGTCGCGCCTCAGACACTTCGAGACCGCCGAACTTGGCCTTCCATTTGTAGAACGTCGCCGAGCTGACGCCATGCCTCCGGCAAACCTCAGCCGTC
>NZ_JAPZDS010000056.1 GCF_029813115.1 Aureimonas sp. SK2 | reverse complement strand
CAGCCGATCAGCGTCGGTGGCAGGGGTGATGATGAAGGCCATGGAATGATTTGCTCCAACTAACGAACGGCAGGCGCATCGGTGGGCATGAAGGTGCCGACGACTGCGATCATAGCGGACGAATTTGCCAAATCCCAGCCCGGCTAAAATCGATAAACATTTTGGATCAATGGGTTATGATCCTGATACGATCGTTTGAGAGGGCGGAGAGAGCAGCTCGGTAAGTACCGTGAAGCGCGGCTGCCACAGGCTGTGTCTCCCAAGAGACGACCGGGAAACTGACCTCGCCTTCCTCGTGATCCCATTGCAGCGCATGAGCTCGGGGTGTCTTCGCACCGTCCTCAACATCAGAGGTACGCGCGACATACCGCCATGAGGTTGAAGCGATGGCGGTCAGCAACCTCGACCGCGGTCAACATCCCGAAATGGCGAGCACAGGCCGGCAGGCTGGTGAACGTTATCTTACCATCCCGGAACGCCACTGCGACGTATCGGCATCCGGTGTTCCAATGCCGCAGGTGGTCGAGACAGGACGCCCCGCCGTCGCGGAAGGCGCTCTTGGGGTCGGGGCAATCGACAGGTGAGGTGGCGGCGTAAGGGCTAACCTGCTCTTCAGCTCTACGGGCCGCAAGCCAGCGATGGAGGTCGCGTTCTGTGGTGATCGTCGGAAGCGTCGTAAGGTCAGCCATGGGAAGGTCCGCAAAGTGAGTTATGCGTTCCGGTCGAGGCGGCGTGTGCCCCGACCGTCGCCCTGTCCTTTACGAGCCCCTCCGACCCAGCCGATCCGGGGCGATCTCGTCGCTATGGGTCCTTTCAGCGAAACCGATCAGGGACGGTGAGCGCTCGTTTCGCTCCTGGCGCGAGGCAGGACGAGCAACTCATCGGACGTCACGCGACCGCGCGTCAGAGACTTCAGCACGTAGGCGACGGCCCTCTCAGGCGTTTCAACGATGGTTTGGGCATGAAGCCGTGCCAGCGGCCGCCAAGGTCCCGCCAGCGCAAGCTGGTGCTCAGCGATGAGATCCGACATGGAGCAGGCGCTTCGCGTCCAAGGTGGCATCAAGTCGATAGCGTGATAGTGGCGTCCGTCATTGTTGACGATATCCGCCAGATGGTCCTTCGACTCCTTCGGCACGGGATAGTCGGGGCAGGCGAGTG
>NZ_JAPZDS010000055.1 GCF_029813115.1 Aureimonas sp. SK2 | reverse complement strand
TCCTCGCTGAAGTAGGCTTTTGAGCCGCTGGAGGACATGAGAATGGGACAGAAGAAGCACAAGCCGGAAGAGATCGTCGCCAAGCTTCGGCAGGTGGACGTGTTGTTGTCGCAAGGTCGCCCTGTGGCGGAGGCGATCCGTGCGATCGGCGTGACGCCGTTCACGTATTACCGGTGGCGCAAGGAGTTCGGCGGTCTCAAGTTGGATCAGGTGAAGCGGTTGAAGGACCTCGAGAAGGAGAATGAGCGCCTGCGCAAGGCCGTGTCGGACCTGACGCTCGAGAAGCTGATCTTGAAGGAGGCCGCCTCGGGAAACTGGTGAGCCCCGCCCGCCGTCGCCGATGCATCGAGCACGTCATGAAGATGCATGGCGTTAAGGAGCGTTTGGCGTGCCGGGTCTTGGGGCAACACCGATCAACACAGCGCAAGGCACCGAAGGGTCGAGCCGACGATGCGGGGTTGACGGCCGACATCATCGAGCTGGCGACGCGGTATGGTCGCTACGGGTATCGCCGGATCACGGCCCTGCTGCGGGATGCCGGGTGGCTGGTCAACGTGAAGCGTGTCGAGCGGATCTGGCGGCAGGAAGGCCTGAAGGTGCCGGCCAGGCAGGCCAAGCGCGGCCGGCTCTGGCTGAACGACGGCTCGTGCGTTCGGCTTCGGCCAGAGCGGGCGAACCACGTGTGGTCCTATGACTTCGTCGAGGGCCGAACCCACAACGGGCGCAAGTTCCGCATGCTCAATCTGATCGACGAGTTCACCCGCGAGTGCCTGTGTATCCGGATCGACCGCAAGCTGAAATCCACCGACGTCATCGACGTGTTGTCGGACCTCTTCATCGTGCGCGGCGTGCCGGGGCACGTTCGCTCCGACAACGGTCCCGAGTTCATCGCCAAGGCGGTGCGCAAGTGGATCTCGGCAGTGGGTGCTAGAACGGCGTTCATCGAACCTGGCAGCCCATGGGAGAACGGCTACTGCGAGAGCTTCAACTCGAAGCTCCGCGACGAACTTCTGAACGGCGAGATCTTTTACAGCCTCGCCGAGGCTCGGATCGTCATCGAGAGCTGGCGGAGGCACTACAACACGGTGCGCCCGCACTCCTCGCTGGGCTACCGTCCACCCGCACCCGCCGCTGTGCCGTGGCCGGCTGCGCCACCCCAACCCGCTTCGCCGGCCACCTCAAACGTCGCCAGCAAGCCCATTATGCATTAGATTTGGACCGGACCACCTAATGGGGGCAGGC
>NZ_JAPZDS010000054.1 GCF_029813115.1 Aureimonas sp. SK2 | reverse complement strand
GTGTTTGATCCCGGGGTTTCATGGTGTGATCCTTTCCATGAAATGGAAGGAGGCCCTATGGGACAGGTTCGTCACGGCAGCGCCACGACCACGCACGCCATTCGAGCAGCAATACAGCGATCGCTTGTTTTCCTCGCGACGCTGAGCCGCGAGTTCGGCATCAATCCGAAGACGGTGGCCAAGTGGCGCAAACGTCAGATCCTGGAGGACATGAGGACCGGGCCGAAGGAGCCGCGTTCGACGACACTGAGCGAGGCCGAGGAGGCCATGGTCGTCGCGTTTCGCCGGCACACGCCGCTGCCATTGGATGACTGCCTCTACGCCTTGCAGCCGACGATCCCGCAACTGACCCGGTCAGCGCTGCACCGGTGTCTCCAGCGGCATGGCATATCCAGATTGCCAGACGTCGACGGCGACAAGCCTAAGCGGCAGCGCTTCAAGCGCTACCCGATCGGTTTCTTTCACTTGGACATTGCCGAGGTGCAGACCGGCGAAGGCAAGCTCTTCCTGTTCGTGGCCATTGATCGGACGAGCAAATTTGCTGTCACGCAACTCGTCGACAAAGCTGACAGGCGGACGGCTTGGGAGTTCCTCGAGCGTCTGCTGCAGGTCGTGCCGTATTAGATCCACACGATTCTGACTGACAACGGCATCCAGTTCGCCGAGCAGATGCGCAACCGCAACACGGCCTGGTCCCGGCAGATGCGCTTCGACATGATCTGCGAGGCCAACGGCATCGAGCATCGGCTGACCAAGCCGAACCCTCCTTGGACGAACGGTCAGGTCGAGCGGATGAACCGCACGATCAAGGACGCGACCGTCAAACGCTTCCACTACGACAGCCACGATCAGCTTCGCACGCACCTCGCCGACTTCATGGCGGCCTACAACTTTGGCCGTCGGCTGAAGACGCTCGGCGGTCTTGAACCGCACCGAGTTTGCCGGAGGCCATTTGGGTTGAGTCCTACGCGGCGATCGGGGCGACCTCAAGCTCGGCGTAGTATGCGGCTTCGGCCTCGGCGGGCGGGATGTTTCCGATCGGTTCGAGAAGGCGTCGGTTGTTGAACCAGTCGACCCATTCGAGGGTGGCGAACTCGACGGCCTCGAAGGAGCGCCAGGGTCCGCGCCGGTGGATGACTTCGGTTTTGAAGAGGCCAATCACCGTCTCGGCCAGAGCGTTGTCGTAGCTGTCGCCGACGCTGCCGACCGATGGCTCGATGCCGGCCTCGGCAAGGCGCTCGGTGTAGCGAATGCTGACGTA
>NZ_JAPZDS010000053.1 GCF_029813115.1 Aureimonas sp. SK2 | reverse complement strand
CTAGGAGCCTGTCCGAGTAACGGATTTGCCCGATGGGCTGAGGCTGCGCCTTGACGCTGATTGCCGTGCGTTTGGTCTCATCGGGCCGCTTTGGCCAGTTTGAGGAGGTTGTGGGCGGTGCAGATCATTGCCCATTCGCATCGGACCTGATCGAGCCCACGCAGAAGGAACTGCCGGAAGCCTCTGGCCTGCTTGATCTGCCCGAAGACGGGCTCGACAACCTGTTTTCTCAGGCGGTAGCGGCTTCGCCGGCCAGCCCGTTTCAGGCGCGTGGCCATGGCGTTCATCAGAGGTGTTTTGGTCAGCTTGCGCCGCCCCGTCGCATTCGCCTCGCCATGGCGGGCCCGGCCCGGCGCCAGATAGGCCATGATCCTGCGCTGCTTCAGCGCCGATAGGTTCGCCTCGTTGGCAAAGCCGGCATCGCCCGAGACCTCGCGAGGCTTGCGACCGAGGTGAGCGCGTACGTCATCGACGAGCGGCACGAGAGCGCGTGAGTCTGCGGAGTTCGTCACGAGGCGGTGCGCCACGATGACCTGATGGGCCGCATCGACGGCGATCTGGCCGTTGTAGCCTTGCACAAACCCGTCACGGGTCGGCAGGATGCGGCTGTCGGGATCGGTGAAGTTGCGCTGTGCCCGATCCGGCGGACCGCCATTCTCATCGCGCAAGGGCCTGCCTTGCCAGCGCATGCCGGACGATGCGCCGGGACCGCTCTCGTCGTCGGGATCGGGTGGATCGGCGGCTTCCGCCTCCAGCGCGGCCTTGGCGGCGCGGATCCTCTCCAGCCGCCGTTGCTTGTCAGCCATCCAGTCCGGTGTCTCGTCGCCGCGCTGGTCCGCGCCCAGCGCCCCATCCTCGGCCGCATCCGCCTTGCGTGCTCGCTCCAGCCAGGCCTCGACCTCGGCGGCCAGCGCCGGCTCGGCCGTCTTCATCCGGCCATAGCTCATCGCCTTGTGGCGCGAAGCGTTGGCCTTCACCTTGGTCCCATCGACGGCGACGTGGGCGAACTGGACCAGACCCGCCGCCTGGCACAGCCGCAGCACCTGCACGAACAGATCCGACAGGGCGACGAGGTGGCGCTTGCGAAAGTCGGCGATGGTTCGGAAGTCCGGTCGGTTCAGTCCGGTCACCGCCATCACGTCGACGCGCTCTTCGCAGGCACGGGCAAGCTGTCGGGAGGAGTACAGGCCGCGGCTGTAGCCGTAGAGCAGGAGCGCCACCATCATGCCGGGATGGTAGGGCGGGTAGCCACGTTCCTCGGCGTAGGTATTGAGGATGGCGGAGAGGTCAAGGACTTCTCGCACCGTGTCGCGCACGAAATGCGCCATGTGCCCTGGCGGCACAAACTCATGCAGCGAGGGCGGCAGAAGCCAGCCCTGATCGATATCCCACGCGCGAAACACCTTGGCCATAAGCCGAGTGAATCACCATCAGGAACCGCCGCCAAGAGGATTACTCGGACAGGCTCCTAG
>NZ_JAPZDS010000052.1 GCF_029813115.1 Aureimonas sp. SK2 | reverse complement strand
ATGGACACATATAAGTCTTGGTACAAGAGGCCCTCCGAGCCTACAGGCGACTGTGGCGCTTAACGCTTTGCTGGCGAGGCCGTTGACAGAAAGGCGCACGCATCAGGTTGTGATGCCCTTCCAGTTTTCAAAGCCGAGGATCGTCAGCTTGCAATATGTAGGAGGCCTAATTGGCCGCCCGATTATCTTATCTACGCGGAATTCTGTATTACTTCGCAAGCTGAAACATTAAGAGCTGCACTGTAATTTTACGTGAGCTGATAAGCATGATGTGATCGTATGTATAATGAAATTGGTGGACCGGAGTTATGAATTTATTTGATGTAATAATTGTCATTGATATTGTTGGAGGTGACAGAAAGGATTGATGTGAATCAATTATTTTTTGATGGCTTGCGTAGCCTTGCGCCGGCTCCCTTATTGTCTTCGGGAATGAATTCGATCCCGCCGAGCTCAAGCGCGTAACGTATCAGTTCAACCGTATCGGCATCTCCTTCACTCCGACGACGTTCGAAAATGCGCACGCAGTCGACAGGAACGCCGGCGTGTCGCGCTAGCTTCTGGACCGACCAGTCCAACAGTCCGCGAGCGGCGCGGCACTGCTCAGAGGAGAGACCAGCATCCGCTGTTTCATCTCTTGGTCCTTGCAATGTTGCGGAAGGCTGTTTCGCGGTGGGTAATACGGTGTCCTCGCTCATGACAAGCGCGCCCGCGGTCTGACCCGCGCGTTCAGGACGTCCGCAAGCCAGAGAAGGCTGCCCCGGCCCATCCCGTGCAGCCGAGCCTGATGGCGGCGGTAAAGTAGCGCATGCCCGAGTTGCGCGACACGCCCCTTCAGAAATGCGCCTCCGAACAGGCCGACGCGACCGAGCGTTCCGTAGGCGTCGTAGCCGCCGAGCGACACGAGTGAGCCGAAGTCGCGGTACTGAAAGGCGGGAGCGGTGCCGCCCGCGATCAGAGTCGGCAGATGACGGACAACGTAGTCGGCCTCCTGCGAGGCCGCCTGCGCGGTGGTCGGGACCAGAATCGAGGCGTCCGCAAAACGGGGGCTGGCGCAGTCGCCGACGCCGACGATCGAAGGGTCGTCGACCGATCTCAGATCGTCCCCGACGACGATCTGGCCGAGCTTACTTAACTGAATCCCCTCGATCGTGGACAGGAGACCGGGAGCCCGCACGCCTGCCGCCCAGACCTTCATTTCGGCGCGCACAATCTTCCCGTCGGAGAGGTGGAACGCCTCCTCGTCGACGGAAACAACCTTGACGTTATGGTTCACTTCGACGCCCATCTCGCGCAGGCGCGCCGCGACGGCATGCGAGATCCGCTCGGGGAAGGCGCGAAGAAGCCGGTCGCCCGTGTCGATCAACGAAACGCGGACCCGCTCCCTGAGGCCGCTGATCCCGTAACCCTGCACGATCTCGGCGAGCTGCACGATCTCGGCCGCCAGTTCCACCCCGGTGGCCCCGCCGCCGACGATCGCGACCCCGAACGTCCGGTCCTGCGCCAGGGCGTGGAGGAGTTCGATCCTCATCCGGTCGTTGAAGGCGATGGCCTGACCGCGCGAATTGATGGTCAGGCAGTGACTGCCGGCTCCTGGCGTGCCGAAATCGTTGGCCTCGCTTCCGATCGCAAGGACGAGCGTATCGTAGCTGACGCTGCGCGCTGGGACGATGTCCCGCCCG
>NZ_JAPZDS010000051.1 GCF_029813115.1 Aureimonas sp. SK2 | reverse complement strand
TGGGCGGGACATCGTCCCGGCGCGCAGCGTCAGCTATGATACGCTCGTCCTTGCGGTCGGAAGCGAGGCCAACGATTTCGGCACGCCGGGAGCCGGCAGGCACTGCGTGACCATCAATTCGCGCGGTCAGGCCATCGCCTTCAACGACCGGATGAGGATCGAACTACTTCACGCCGTAGCACAGGACCGGACGTTCGGGGTCGCGATCGTCGGCGGCGGGGCCACCGGGGTGGAACTGGCGGCCGAGATCGTGCAACTCGCCGAGATCGTGCAGGGTTACGGGATCAGCGGCCTCAGGGAGCGGATCCGCGTTACGTTGATCGACACGGGCGATCGGCTTCTTCGCGCCTTCCCCGAGCGCATCTCGCATGCCGTCGCGGCGCGCCTGCGCGAGATGGGCGTCGAAGTGAACCTCAACGTAAAGGTTGTTTCCGTCGACGAGGAGGCGTTTCACCTCTCCGACGGCAAGATTGTGCGCGCCGAAATGAAGGTCTGGGTGGCAGGCGTGCGGCCCCCCCATCTCCTGTCCACGATCGAGGGGATCCAGTTGAGCAAGCTCGGCCAGATCGTCGTCGGGGACGATCTGAGATCGGTCGACGACCGTTCGATCGTCGGCGTCGGCGACTGCGCCAGCCCCCGTTTCGCGGACGCTTCGATTTTGGTCCCGACCACAGCGCAGGCGGCTTCGCAGGAAGCCGACTACCTTGTCCGTCATCTGCCGACCCTGATCGCGGGCGGCACCGCTCCCGCCTTTCAGTACCGCGACTTCGGCTCACTCGTGTCGCTCGGCGGCTACGACGCCTACGGAACGCTCGGTCGCGTCGGTCTGTTCAGAGGCGGATTTCTGAAGGGTCGTGTCGCGCAACTCGGGCACGCGCTGCTCTACCGCCGCCATCAGGCACGGCTGCACGGCCTGGGCCGGGGCAGCCTTCTCTGGCTTGCGGACGTCCTGAACGCGCGGGTTAGACCGCGAGCGCGCTTGACATGAGCGAAGACGCCATATCACCCGCCGCGAAACAGCCTTCCGCAACATCGCAGGGACCAAGAAATGAAACAGCGGATGCTGGTCTCTCCTCTGAGCAGTGCCGCGCCGCTCGCGGCCTGCTGGACTGGTCGGTCCAGAAGCTAGCGCGACACGCCGGCGTTCCTGTCGACTGCGTGCGCATTTTCGAACGTCGTCGGAATGAAGGAGATGCCGATACGGTTGAACTGATTCGTCACGCGCTTGAGCTCGGCGGGATCGAATTCATTCCTGAGGATAAAAAAGGAGCGGGTGCAAGGCTACGAAAACCATCGAGAAAGTAATTTATCCGCAACCACCCCTTCGAGGGTCTTCACAACTAAATACTACAATTTGATCAATACTCATTAGTATCATGATTTTTAGAAAGATTTTCGCATTCATGCGTTCGCGCCATGCCTACAAGATCACGTTCAATCAAATTGCCATTTTGAATGATACTGATCAGAAACATAACACGACAATCCGAGGAGTTGTGATGATCGGGCGGCCTAGCAGACCTTCTACATCAGGGACGCTGACGGTCCTCGGCTTTGAGAATGGAGGGGCGTCACAACCTGTTGCGTCCGCACGTCCGTCAACGGCCTTAACACTGAAGCGCTGAGCGCCACAGTCGCCTGTAGGCTCGGAGGGCCTCTCCTACACAGACCTGTATGTGTCCAA
>NZ_JAPZDS010000050.1 GCF_029813115.1 Aureimonas sp. SK2 | reverse complement strand
CAACGATTGCGCGTCATCGAAAGGAATTCAGGTAGAAGGACACATAGGCTTCGATCTCTTTGCGATCGACGTCGGTCAGTTCCAGACCGGCCAAACCGAAGCTGGCCCGACGCAAGCGCGGCGCGATGGCCCCGTCGGCGAACCAGCGCGCCGCACGTCGGACATCCTCGACCGGAAGATCACCGCGCTCGCGCGCGGCCAAGAGAAGATCCGCCACGCTGTCATAAACGGCATCGATCATGGCGCCGAGGATCTGCGAGACGTTCAGAAACTCCTTGACGATCGACAGGAACAGACGCTCGAACGCCAACATGTCGGTTCGGAGCGTCTGCTTGAGGAACCGGCAGGCGCATTCGATCAACGCATCCCGCAACGGCATCGCCAGCAGATCTGAGTCGAGCCTCCGACGCTCTTGAAGGAGGTCATCGGTGAAACTTCGAACCACCTCCTCCAGCAACGACGCCTTGTTGTCGAAGCGCTTGTAGAAGGTCTGATTGGAAATCGACGCACGTTCGATGACGTCATCGATGGCTGTGGCGTCATATCCAACCTCGAGAAACCGGGATTGCGCAATCGCAACGATGTGTCGCGTCAGTTCCACCGTCTCCTCCTGAGACGGGCGTCCGCGGCGGCGGGGCGCGGCATAGGTCTGTATTGTCAATCGCTTACGGCTCTTCCCAGAACGAATCACGCCCTCGCGCTTCCTCAAGAAAGGTCGACCACAACATTGAGGCGCTCTCTTGAAAAAGAACTACACGGTCTATTTCTCCGCGCAGAGTCTCGCCTCGGGACCCGTCGATCACACTCGGTGCGTTCGATGCCTCTCAATCGGAGAAACTTATGAAACGCCTCGCCCTCGCCATCGCCCTCCTGTCGGCGACCGCAGTCCTGCCAGCAACCGCACAGGTCGTCACGATCGTCGAACTTGGCCGTGACGTCGTTGTCCCCCCGTTCGGCCTGACGGTCGGCAAGCTGGAGCGTTCCGCCATCACGGATACCGCAGGCAAGCGTCTCGGCGATATCGAGAAGGTCGTCGGCACTGCCGAACAGGGACCGACCGCATTGGTCATCAAGGCCGAAAACAGCGAATCCTCGTATATTGTGCCGCTTGCTCGGTTCGGCTCCGTCAACGGCGCCATCACCGTCGACATCACGACCGCCGACCTCGCCAAGCTCCCCGTGTACGGCAGATAATTCAGGCCCTGCTGCGTTCGGTTCGAGCGATCTGGTGCATCCCCGGTTTGTCCGGGGATGCACGAGCGCTCTACCGAAGCGTATGTCGCACGCCCTCAGAACCGATCCAAACCTTGAATGGATTGGCATGGTAAAAATGCACCACCGCCGACCGAACATTTTGGCGGCATTGACTGGCACACAAAGCATTTTTAAATAGACCAATCGGTCTAATTGACCGAGACATTCGAGGGGAAGACGATGACCATGAAGTTTCTTTTGACATCGGCAGCGCTCGTCGCGCTGTCGGCACCGGCGTTTTCGGCTGACGTGGTTTATGAAGAGCCGGCGGCACCCGTCGTCGCGCTGGCTCCTGCTTACACGTGGACTGGCTTCTATATCGGCGGACAAGCCGGCGCTGCCTTCAACAACGAGTCCGGGGACGTCGAGTACAATCCCGCCACTGGTGCGTTCTTTCCGTCGACGTCCTTCGTCGCCGGTGACGACAATTCCGACGATGCGGCCTTCGTGGGCGGCGCTCATGTCGGTTTCGACTATCAGATCGACAGCCTGATCATCGGTGCGGTGGCCGACATCAACTATATCGATGCCTCGACGATCTCCAGCTACACGCTCGGTACGGTCGCCACCGGCTTCGATACGTTCGGCGTCTCGCAGGACATCAATTTCATCGCGACCGCCCG
>NZ_JAPZDS010000005.1 GCF_029813115.1 Aureimonas sp. SK2 | reverse complement strand
ACTCACAACACCACAACCCGCCCGCGGCGCAAGCCCGGGCGGGTTGTGGTGTTGAATGGGGTGTGTGGTCCGTTGGGAAACCTGCGCCAACATACGATCGCGATCCTCTCATCCCGCATCGCAGCGTGCGATCGCAATGCACACGCCTTAAGTCTGATTCCCAATGAGCGGTTCAATCCGCCGGGAATGAGACCGATCGGGAGGATCCCATGGCGCGCGCGAGCGAATTGGACCGGAAATACACGGCAACGGACGGGCGCGTCTTCATGAACGGGACGCAGGCGCTGGTGCGCCTGCCCCTCGTCCAGATGCGGCGGGATCGCGAGGCGGGGCTCGACACCGGCGCCTTCATATCCGGCTATCGCGGCTCGCCGCTCGGCGCCTACGACCAGCAGCTCCAGGCCAATCGCGACCTGCTGCTGAAGGAGGGCGTCCACTTCCAGCCAGGTATTAACGAGGATCTGGCGGCCACCGCCGTCTGGGGTTCGCAGCAGGTCGGCCTCTCGCCGGGTGCCCGAAAGCAGGGCGTCGTCGGCATCTGGTACGGCAAGGGTCCGGGCGTCGACCGGTCGGGTGACGTGTTCAAGCACGCCAACGCTGCCGGCTCCTCGACCTTCGGAGGCGTCCTCACGATCGCCGGCGACGATCACGGCGCCAAGTCCTCCACCGTGCCGCACCAGTCCGACCACGCTTTCATGGCCGCGGTCATGCCGATGCTCAATCCGTCCTCGATCCACGAATTCGTCGAGTTCGGCCTGCTCGGCATCGCCATGTCCCGCTATTCCGGCTGCTGGGTCGGCATGAAGGTCATCGCCGACACGGTCGAGACCACGGCCTCGGTGGACCTGTCCGGCGAGAACCGGCGCTTCGTCATCCCTCAGGACTTCGAGCTGCCGCCGGGCGGCCTGAACCTGCGCGTCCCCGACGACCGCTGGAGCCAGGACAACCGCCTCCAGACCTACAAGGCCTATGCCGCGATCGCCTTCGCGCGGGCCAACCGGGTCGACCGGGTGACGCTGGATTCCAAGAATGCCCGGCTCGGCATCATCGCGTCCGGCAAGGCCTACGAGGACGTGCGCCAGGCGCTGCGCGAGCTTGGCGTCGACGAGGACACGGCGCACCGTGCGGGCCTCCGGCTCTACAAGGTCGGCATGCCCTGGCCGCTGGAGCCGGAGGGCGTGCGCGAGTTCTCCGTCGGGCTGGAAGAGATTCTCGTCGTCGAGGAGCGGCGCGAGATCATCGAGAACCAGATCAAGCAGCAGCTCTTCAACTGGCGCGCCGACGTGCGACCGCGCATCATCGGCAAGTTCGACCATCTCGACCGTCCCGTCCTGTCGCTGGCGAAGGAATTGACGGTCGCGACGGCGGCCGTCGTGATCGGCGAGCGCATCCTCGCCATGAGCCATCTCGACGAGACGCATCGCTCCTTCATCGAAGCGCGCGTGCGCCATTTCCGGCAGAGGGGGGAGGCGTCCGGCGCCATCGAGCCGCCTCTGGCCCGCACGCCCTTCTACTGTTCGGGCTGCCCGCACAATTCCTCCACCAAGGTGCCGGAGGGATCGCGCGGAATGGCGGGCATCGGCTGCCATTTCATGGTCACCTGGATGGGACGGCGCACCGACACGTTCAGCCAGATGGGCGGCGAGGGCGTCGCCTGGGTGGGGGCTGCACCCTTCACGGACGAGCGCCATGTCTTCGTCAATCTCGGCGACGGCACCTACTTCCACTCCGGCCAGCTCGCGATCCGCCAGGCGGTGGCGGCCGGGGTGAATGCGACCTACAAGATCCTCTACAACGACGCCGTCGCCATGACGGGCGGCCAGACGGTCGACGGACCGCTCGATCCGGCCAAGATCACGCACCAGCTTCATCGCGAGGGCGTCTCGCCGATCTGGCTCGTGTCCGAGTTTCCCGAGCGCTACCACGCCTCGCAGCTCGGGCCGGGGACTGAGATCCACCATCGCGACGACGTGGAAGCCGCCATGCTGGCCCTGCGCGAAATGCCGGGCGTCTCGGCCATCGTCTACGACCAGACCTGCGCGGCCGAGAAGCGCCGCCGCCGCAAGCGCGGCCTCCTGCCCGACCCCGACATGCGGATCGCTATCAACCCCGCCGTCTGCGAAGGCTGCGGCGACTGCTCCGTCCAGTCCAACTGCCTGTCGGTCGAGCCGCTGGAAACCGAGTGGGGTCGCAAACGCCACATCAACCAGTCCAGCTGCAACAAGGACACGTCCTGCCTCAAGGGCTTCTGCCCCTCCTTCGTGACGCTGGAGGGCGCGCGGCCGAAGATGCGCGCCGCGCAGGCCGCGCCCGATCTCGCGGGGATCGAGGAGCCGGCCCTGCCGAGCCTCGCCGAGCCCTGCAACATCGCGATCACGGGCGTCGGCGGCACGGGCGTCCTGACGATCGGCGCGGTGCTCGGCATGGCCGCCCATCTCGACGGCAACGCGCCGATGCTGCTCGACATGGCGGGCCTCGCGCAGAAGGGCGGCGCGGTCCTCAGCCATGTGCGCATCGGACGCCGGGCCGAGGACGTGATTTGCCCGCGCATCGTTTCGGGGGCGGCCGATGTCCTGATCGCCGCCGACGACGTGGTGGCGACCTCCAAGGACGCGGCGGGGCTGCTGACGCCGGAGCGCACCCGCGCCGTGGTCAACACGCACCTGACGCCGGTCGCCCAGTTCGTGCGCGATCCGGACTTCAACTTCCGGCGCACGCTCGTCGCCGGCGCGATCCGCCGGTCGGTCGGGGAGGGGTCGGACTTCCTGAACTTCACCGAGATCGCCGAGACGGTGAGCGGCGATGCGATCGCCACCAACGTCATGATGCTGGGTTTCGCCTGGCAGAAGGGGCTGATCCCCGTCACGCTCGCAAGCCTCACCCGTGCGATCGAGATCAACGGCGTGGCGGTGAAGGCCAATCTCGATGCGCTCGCCTGGGGCCGCTTCGCCGCGGCGCGGCCGGAGGCCATGGCCGGACTGGTCGCGCCGCGCCGCGAGACGGCCGCGCTCGCGGACCTGTCGACCGACGAACTCGTGGAGCGCCGGTCCGCCTTCCTGGAAGCCTATCAGGACGCGCGCCTCGCCGCGCGCTACCGCGCCCTCGTCGAGCGTGCCGGCCAGGCCGATGCGAAGGCGCGCGCGCATGGGCGCATCGAGCGGGCGGTGGCCGAAAACTACGCCAAGCTGCTCGCCATCAAGGACGAGTACGAAGTGGCGCGACTCCATACCGATCCGGCCTTCGACCGGATGCTGGGCGAGGAGTTCGAGGGCGTGCGCCGGCGGGTGTTCTATTTCGCGCCGCCCTTCCTGAGCGGCCGTGACGCCAACGGGCGCCCGAAGAAGCGTGCCTTCGGCCCCTGGATCCTGCCGGTCCTGCGCGTCCTTGCCCGGCTGCGGGTGCTGCGCGGCACGCCTTTCGACCCGTTCGCCCGCACGGCCGAGCGGGTGGCGGAACGGGGCCTGATCGCGCAGTACGAGGCCGACTGCCGGACGCTGTTCTCGCGCGCCGCGTCCGCCGACCGCGACGTGGCGGTGGAGCTCCTGTCGCTGCCGGCCGGAATTCGCGGCTTCGGCCCCGTCAAGCACGAGGCCATGGACCGGGCCGGGCGCCGTCGCGCGGAACTCCTGGGCCTGATGGAGAGCGGCGCGGCCGTGGCCGAGCGCCCGGCGGCCCGCACGCCGGCGGAATAGCGAGGGGTGCAAAAGCGGAGCGCTGCCTTGCGGCATGCGCTTCACCCGTCATCGTTCCGTGCTAAGGGCGGAGGCGCGACGACGCGCGATCACGGCAGGGCGGCGGGCGCCGCCTTGCCGCGATCGGGGAACCATGAGGCGTCCGCCCTCGTCTAACCCCTGGCCAACAGGAGACCGCAGCATGCTCACCGACGCCCAGATCGACGAAATCTCCGAGAAGATCTCGACCCTGTTTCAGGGCATGGAACTCGACGACGTCTCCAATGTCCTGAAGATCCAGCTCGCCATGCTGGTGACGCAGGGAAGCGAGGACGCCGACGGCGCCATGGAATTCCTTGACGAGATCTACGAGGACGTCGAGCAGATGGTTGAATCCTTCCCCTTCGGCGAGGAGGAGGAGGAAGACGAGGCGGACGCGAAGTCCCAGAACTGACCGATCCGGTCGCAAGCCGGGAACGGATCGGCGGGGGCGCGTCTTTACCCTGGATCAGGATGGAGGCGCCCCATGTCGCAGATCGAAGACCTGCCGCTCGAGCCGGGACGCGATCCCGCTCCGCCCGACGGACCCGTTCCGATGGGAGACCCGCCCGAGCCGCTGGCCGAACCGGACGAGATCCGGGAGCCCTCGGACGACCCCGTTCCCGTCGAGCCGGATCCGGAAGAGAGCAATCCGGGATTGCCAGGCGACATCGAGCGCGGCTGACGCGAGGGCGGGCGGACCTGCGAACCGGGCCGCTCCGCATCGCTGCCGGCGAAAGACCCGCCGTTCCGTTCGGCGAGGCACCTTAACCTGCCGTTCAGCCTAGGCGCCCATGATGGGCTCCGATGCGCCACGCCGCCCCCTCCTTGTCGCCCGGCTCCTTCGCTCCGGCCCCGGCCGACATGCCGCAAGGCATTCTCGGGGCCGACGAGGCGCGCGCGTTGCGGGCGGTCCTGTCGGCCCTGGTGCTGACGCTTCTTCTCGTCACCTTCGAGCCGTACCAATCGTCCTTTCCCGGCCCCGCGGGAACCGGCAACGTCGTGAACCAGCTCGGCTACGGCGGGCTCGCGGTCTTCGCCCTCCTGGTCCATGCGAGCGTGACACCGCGCGCGGTGGTCGGGGCGCTCCTGCGGCCGGCCTGGCTGCTGATGGTCGTGGTGCTTCTCCTGTCGTCGGCGCAGTCGATCTGGCCCGACGTCTCGCTGCGGGCCGTCGTCTTCTCGCTGGCGGCCATGCTGGCGATGACCGCCGCGCTGTGCCTGGCGCCGGACGAGCGAGGCTTCCGCTTCGCCCTGACCGTGACGGCCGTCGTTGTTCTGGCGATGTGCTACGGCGGCGTCGTCCTTCTACCCTCGGCGGCCATCCACAACGAGGGCCTGGAGCCGCAGAACATCGGACTTTGGCGAGGCATCTTCACCCACAAGAACGTCGCCGGACCGGTGATGGCCGTCCTGTGTTTCGCCGGGCTCTATCTCATGCGCAGCGGCCAATGGGTCACCGGCGCTGCCGTCGCGCTCCTGTCGCTGATCTTCATCGTCAAGACGGGCTCGAAGACGACGGCCGGCCTCATGCCGCTCGTGGCTCTCCTGGTCTTCGGCGGGCGTATCTTCGGGGGGCGACGGTTGCCGGCGGTGGTGCTCGCGCTGGCTTTGGTCGGCGCTGGCCTGATGACGTTGGGGACGGTGCTGTCGCCACTCCTCTACGACCTCCTGCAATGGGCCCTACCGGGCACGACCTATACGGGCCGGCTCGATCTCTGGCGGTTCGCCATCCAGGCGCTCGGTCCCCAAGCCTGGACCGGGACAGGGTTCGAGGCCTTCTGGTCGACGCCCGTCGTGATGCAGGCCGAACCGCCCTTCGGATCGAGCTGGGATCCGCGCGGCATCGTGAACGCCCACAACGGCTATCTCGACCTTGCGATCGCGCTCGGCTGGCCGGGGCTGGCGCTCGGTGTCCTGGTGCTGGTGTGGCTGCCCTTGCGAGATTTCGTGACGGTCGGATCCGACGCGCCGGCCGCGACACGGCTCGCCGACTTCTTCCTGATGGTTCTCGCCTTCACCCTCCTGAACTCGTTCCTGGAATCCTACCTCTTCATCCGCGGCAATCCCGTCTGGATGACGACGTGGATGGCGGTCGTGGGGCTCCGGCTTCTGGCCGCGCGAGCCGCGTCCAGTCGCTGATCGGTCGCTGCGGCTATCGGAATCACGTCGTATTGGTTTGCGCGATAATGGTACGCATCGGTGTTGATTGTTGGTCGGCTAGTCTCTAGTGCTCGTAACGTGAGGTTAAGTTCCTGATGGACATATCCGTTGTCCATCCAGCGACAGGTGCGCATTGGTGACGGGTATCAAGAACGAGCGAGATCCTATCGACGTCCATGTCGGAGCGCGGCTGCGCCTGGTTCGGACGTCACGGCGGCTCTCCTTGGAAGAGCTCGGCCGGCAGATCGGCGTGACCTATCAGCAGATTCAGAAATACGAGACCGGCAGCAATCGCATCAGTGCCGCGACGCTGTACCGGATCTCGCAGCTTTTCGAAGTGAGCCCGACCTTCTTCTTCGAGGGTCTGACGCCGCAGGGCGAGGTTGACGACGCCGCCGTCTCCAACCCCGAGGTCATCCAGTCGTCGCTCGCGCTCGGCCGCATTCCCGACGGCGAAGTGCGCCATCGCCTGCGCCTCCTGATCGACGCGCTGGCGCCCGACAGCGGCCGCTAGGCGGCGGCCTCGCCGCCCTCAGGCTTTCAGCGCGCGTTCCGTCAGCCGGACCCAGTAGGACGCGCCGAAGGGAATCGCCGCGTCGTCGAAATCGTAGTTCGGGTTGTGAAGGCCGGCGGTGCTGCCGTTGCCCAGAAACACGAAGGCGCCCGGACGCGCTTCCAGCATGAACGAGAAGTCCTCCGCCGCCATCAGCGGCGGCGCGTTGGCATCGACGCCCGCCTCTCCGCAGACCTCCGCTGCCACCGACGCACAGAAGGCTGCCTCGCGCGCGTCGTTCACCGTCACGGGATAGTTGCGCTTGTAGGCGACGCTCGCCCCGGCTCCATGGGCCGCGGCAATGGCGTCCGAGATCGCGCCGATGCGTCGCTGCGCAAGGTCGCGGCTGGCCGTCGTCAGCGAGCGCACGGTGCCGGAAATCTGCGCCTCGTCCGGGATGATGTTGCGCGCGAAGCCCGAGTGGAACTTCGTCACCGACAGGACCAGCGAATCCAGGGGATCGACGTTGCGCGCGGGGATCTGCTGCAGGGCCTGGACCAGTGCCGCGCCAGCCAAGATCGGATCGGAGCCTTCGTGGGGCAGGGCGGCATGGCTTGCCCGGCCGCGGATCGTCACCTCGAACTCGTCGGTCGCGGCCATGATCGGCCCCGGCCGCATCGCCATGCGTCCGACGGGCAGACCGGGCAGGTTGTGCATTCCGTAGACCGCCTCGATGCCGAAGCGCTCCATCAGCCCGTCCTCGATCATCGCCAGCGCGCCGGCGCCGCCTTCCTCGGCAGGCTGGAACACGAGGGCGACGCGGCCGCGAAAGGCGCGCGTCTCGGCCAGGTGCCGGGCGGCGCCGAGCAGCATCGCCATGTGCCCGTCGTGGCCGCAGGCATGCATGGCGCCGGGCCGCCGCGAGGCGTAGGGGCGGCCGGTTTCCTCCGCGATCGGCAGCGCGTCCATGTCGGCGCGAAGGCCGATCGTGCGCCCGCCCGACCCCCCGCGCCCTTCCACGATGCCGACGACCCCCGTGCGGCCGATTTCCGTGACCACCTCGTCGCAGCCGAAGCCCCTGAGCTTGTCCGCCACGAAGGCGGCCGTGTCGGGCAGATCGTAGAGGATCTCCGGCATCGCATGCAGCGTGCGGCGCCAGTCGGCGATGTCGGCGGCGCGGGCCGCGATGTCGGGAACGAGAAGCATCGAATTCATCCGGTCGGCGCCATCAAAAGGCGAAAATCGCCTGATTCAAGGGACGCTGGAATCACCTTGGCATGATATGAATGCAGGTGCGAAGAGAACGCAAAGCGTCTTCGCGCATCCGCGAGAAGGGTCCCATGACAGTTCAACGTCGGTTTCCGTCGATCCCAGCGCTGTCCGCGCTCCTGATCCTCGCCGGCGCGGGCGTCGCGGCAAGCCCCGCGTTCGCCGTGAACACGATCGTGGTGGACGTGGCGACCGGCAAGGTCCTGTCGGAGAACAACAGCACCCAGCGCTGGTATCCCGCCTCCACGACCAAGCTCATGACGGCCTATGTCGCGCTCAAGGCGCTCCGCACGGAGGAAGCGGCCCTCGACACGCCCGTCGTCATGACGCGCGCGGCCGCCGCCGAGCCGCCGTCCAAGATGGCCTATCCGCCCGGCTCGGTGATGCGCCTCGACATGGCGCTGCGCATGATGATGGTGAAGTCGGCCAACGACGTCGCCCATGCCATTGCCCAAGCGCTCGGGCAGGGTTCGCTCGAGACCTTCGTCGCCCGGATGAACGCCGAGGCCGAGGCGCTCGGCATGAAGGACACCCATTTCGTCAACGCCAACGGTCTGCCGGCGCCCGGCCAGTATTCCAGCGCCAAGGATCTCGCGATCCTCGGCGTCGCGCTGCGCAAGGAGTTCCCCGAGTTCAGCGACTACTTCTCGACGGAGGCGATCGCCGTCGGCAAGGGCACCATGAAGAACCACAACGGCCTTCTCGGGCGCTACGAGGGCGCCGACGGCATGAAGACGGGCTATATCTGCGCCTCCGGCTTCAATCTCGTCGCCTCGGCCACGCGCGACAACCGCACGCTGGTGGCCGTGGTGCTGGGGGCGGACGGGCCGATCGTGCGCGAGCGCACCGCCGCCGAGATCCTGGAGAACGGCTTCAACACCAATCCGCGCTCGATCCGGGACACGGTGGCCGACCTGCCCGTCTCGAGCGGTCCGCCGGCCGACATCAGCGAGGCCATCTGCTCGCCCAAGGGCCGCACGGCCCGCGCCAACGAGCGGCAGGAAGAGGAGAAGCGCGAGGACACGTTCGGCTCGCCCTACATGACCGACCTCGCGCGCGAGGCGGTGGCGGTCCCCGTGGACCTCGGCGGGGCGGCGGGCGCGCCGGGCGTCGAGCCCGGTACCAGGCTGATCGCGGCCTACGGCATTCCGGTGCCGACCTGGCGGCCGGCCCGTCCCGGCGAGCCGGGCTATGAGGGCGAATTGCCCGTGGGCGCGGGCGAGGACACCGAACATCCGGCGACCCCGACCAACACAGCCGCCGCCGCCCAATGACGGCCCGTTCGGCCGGCCTGCCCGGACCGGTTCCCGTCACCGTGCTGACCGGGTTCCTCGGCAGCGGCAAGACAACGCTTCTCAACCGCCTCCTGCGCGAACCCGCGCTGGAGGGCACGGTGGTGATCGTCAACGAGTTCGGCGCGGTCGGGCTCGATCATCTCCTGGTGGAAAGCTCTGGCGAGGGCATCGTCGAATTGTCGGACGGCTGCATCTGCTGCACCGTTCGCGGCGATCTCGTGGACACGCTCGCCGACCTCGTGGACCGCGTCCAGACGGGCCGCCTCGCGCCCATGCGCCGGGTCGTGATCGAGACCACCGGCCTTGCCGACCCGACCCCGATCCTCGCCTCGCTGATGGGCCATCCCGTGCTGGTCCAGCATTTCGCGCTGGACGGCGTCGTCACGCTGGTCGACGCGCAGAGCGGCCTCGTCTCGTTGCGGGAACGGTCCGAGGCGCGGCGGCAGGCGGCCGCCGCCGATCGTCTCGTCCTCACCAAGACGGACCTCCAACCCGATACGGCCGAGCTCGTCCATGCGCTGCGCCACCTCAACGCCCGCGCGCCGCTGGCCGTCGTGGCCGAGGCCGGGCCGGCCGAGCTCTTCGGCTGCGGCCTCGTCGATCCCGCCACCCGCCGCGCCGACATCGCGCGCTGGCTGGGCGAGGCTCGGGCCGACCACCACGACCACGCGGCCTGCGACGACCCGCATTGCGGCCACGACCATTCCCACGGCGGCGATCACGGTGTCCATGGGGCGATCCGTTCCCTGTCGCTCGAGCACGACGCGCCGATGTCGCGCGCCGACGCGGAAGGCTTCCTGGACCTTCTCCTGATGCGCTTCGGCGCGGGGCTCCTGCGCCTCAAGGCCGTGGTCTGGACGCAGGAGGAGCCGAACCGACCCTTGGTGCTGCATGGGGTGCGCACCTATCTCCACCCGCCCGTGCGCCTCCCCGCATGGCCGGAGGGCGAAGGGCCGCGCACCGCCTTCGTGCTGATCGGCGAGGGGCTGGACGAGCGGGTGGTGCGCGACCTCTTCGCCGCCTTCGCCCGCGCCCCTCGGATCGACGCGCCCGACCGCGCGGCCTTGGTCGACAATCCGTTGAGCCTGTCGTCGCGCGGCTTCTAGCGCTCCGCGACGTCCCCCCGGCGAAGGCTGAAAGCCCAGCCGCCGGTCTCCACCGCCTCTACCGACAGGAGCGCATGGCCGCCCGCGCGGCAGAGATGGGCGATGTCCAGCCGCGCGAGCGGATCGTCGGCCAGAACGGTCAGCTCGTGTCCGGCGGCCAGGCGCGCCAAGGCCCTTTCCGTCCTGATGGCGGGCAAGGGGCATTTCAGGCCGCGCAGATCGAGGCGATCGCCCGCGTGCCGCCCTTCCGAGTCCGCTTCCGACGTCCTATCTACCGGCTCGGTCACCTTCATCCCCAACTGTCGAACGGTTTCATGAGCGACTACTCGATCGATCCGCAGACCATCGTCGATTTCTGGCGCGATCTCGGCCCGGAGCGGTGGTTCGTCAAGGACGACGAACTGGACGAGACCATTACCCAGCGGTTCGGCGACGTCTACGAGCGGGCCGCGCAAGGGGAGTTCGACCATTGGGCCGAGGAGCCGAACGGGGCGCTGGCGCTGGTGATCCTGCTCGACCAGTTTCCGCGCAACATGTTCCGTGGGACGCCCGAGGCCTTCGCTACGGACGAGAAGGCGCTCGCCGTCGCCAAGGCGGCGCTGGAGCGGGGCGATCAGTGGCATGTCGGCGACGACGTGAACCAGTTCTTCGCCATGCCGCTGATGCACTCGGAGGACCTCGCCGACCAGGAAGAGTGCGTGCGCTGGATGGAGAAGATCGGCGAGGACAACGTCCCTTACGCGATCGACCACCGCGACATCGTCCAGCGATTCGGCCGGTTTCCCCATCGCAACCCCGTTCTCGGCCGCGAGACCACGCCGGAGGAGAAGGCCTTCCTCGAGGGCGGCGGCTTCGCCGGCTGATCGCGCCGCACACAAACCTTTAAGCGACATCGCCTATCCTCTGCAGGAATCAGGCGGGCCGGCGGGTCCGCGCGGTATCCAAGGCGAGGATCGTGGCGAACCTGACGCTGAAGAAGGCGGACGAGTGGGCGGATCTTGCCCATGCGCCCCCGGCCCATGTCGAGGCGCCGCCGCTCGATGCCTTCGCGGGCACGGGCGATGTGCGCCGCGTGGACATCTACGACCCCCATGCCGTGTTCGGCCTCGTGGACGAGCTGGAGCATCTGGGTGGCCGGGCGCTGGAGCCGAACGTCTTCTTCACGCCGCGGTTCCTGGCGCCCGCCATGCCCCGCCTCGACGAGCGCAGCGTCCGCCTGATGGTGGCCCGCGACGAGGGCGAGGGCCGCAGCCGCCTGCGCTTTCTCATGCCGTTCTCCGTGGAGCGCCTGCAGCGGCCCTCCGGCCGCGACGCGGTTCGCGCGTGGACCCACCCGTTCGGCCCGCTCGGCTCCCTGCCGCTCGACCGCGACGACCCGGTCGGCACCGCGCGCAGCCTGCTCGACGCGCTTCGCGCGCCCGAACATGCCCTGCCGCCGCTCTTGGTGCTGCCGGACCTGCCGGTGGACGGAAAGCTCGCCAGGACCTTTATCCAGGCGGCCGGCGAGGCCGCGATGCCCTTCGCCTGGGCCGATCGCTGGAGCCGCGCCTGCCTCGACGTCGGTGCGCGGGATGCCACCGACGTCCTTCGGCATGGGCTGGGCGCCAAGGGCCACCGCGACCACCTTCGGCGCCTGCGGCAGTTGGGCACGGTCGGGGCGGTCGCCTTCGACGGCGCGAGCCGGCCCGACGACGTGCGCGCCGCGCTGGAGGACTTCCTGCATCTCGAGGCGTCCGGCTGGAAGGGCCGCCAGCGCAGCGCGCTCCTGATCGACCGGCACCGCGCCGCCTTCGCGCGCGAGGCGGTCAACGGACTGGCCGAGCGCGGCATGGCGCGGATCTTTACTCTGCGGGTCGGGGGCGAGGTCGCCGCGAGCCTCGTGGTTCTCCATTCGCAAGGCCATGCCGTCGCCTGGAAGACCGCCTATGACGAGCGGCTGCGCCGCTTCGGCCCCGGCGCCCTGGTGGCGGCGCTGGCGACGGAGGCGCTCGCGGCCGATCCCGACATCCGGACGGTCGATTCCTGCACCGTTCCGGATCATCGGGTGATGAGCCGCCTGTGGCGCGGGCGGCTCGGCATCGGGACGCTGGTGATCGGGCTCGACGACCGGCGCGGCGACCATGTCGCCGACGCGGTGGCCGCGATCGAGGGTGCGCGCCGCCGGCTCAACCGCCGCCGCATCTGGCGCGCCCGCCTTCGCCGGCTCTGGCCCCCGTTCGGCTGAGCCGTCTCAGCGCTTCGCCTCGATCGCCAGGATCGCCTCGCGGATCGAGCCGTCATGGGCTTCCAGGGCGGCGGCGGCCTGCGCCTCCGAGCAGTCGGTCACCTCCCGCACGATGCGCAGGGCGCGCCGACGCAGCTTGGCATTGGTCGGGCGCATGTCGACCATCCGTCCCCGGAACACCTTGCCGAGACGGATCATCAGGAGTGTCGAGAAGAGGTTGAGGGCCGCCTTCTGGGCCGTGCCTGCCCCGAGCCGCGTCGAGCCGGCCAGAACTTCCGGACCCGTCCGCAGAAGGACGGCGTGCTCGCAGGCCTCGAGGAGCGGGGTCCCCGGATTGTTGGCGAAGCCGACGGTCAGTGCCCCGGCTTCGCGTGCGGCCATCGCGGCCGCGCGCGTGAAGGGCGTGCGCCCGCTCGCGGCCAGGGCCAGGCAGACATCGGCGGTTCGCGGCCCGATCGCCTGCATCGCCGCCCGTCCGGCCTCCTCGTCGTCCTCGGCCCCTTCGCGCGCGCGCATCAGGCTCGCCTCGCCGCCGGCCAGGATCACCATGCGACGCGCGTCCGGCCAGTCGAAGGTCGGGCCGAGCTCCACCGCGTCGAGAAGGCCGATCCGCCCGGACGTGCCGGCGCCGCAATAGATCAGCCGCCCGTCCGTCCCGAGCCGCGCGGCGGCCTCGACCGCCGCGTGCTCGATCGCGGGCAGGGCGTCGGCGACGGCCTGGAGCGCCCGGCGCTGGCCGGCGAGCAGCAGGTCGAGGATCGCCGCCGCCGGCTGCGCCTCCAGGTCGCGCCACGCGTCTTCGGCTCGCTCCGTGTCGTCCATCCTTCCGGGCCTCCGACCCCCTTGCCCCGCCGTATCCTCCAAACGCCGGAGGACGCCGAAGGGTTCGCTAAAGGAGCGGTCGTGGGTTTCGCCATCCCGCGCCCTAGCTCCGCCGCCATGGACATCGCTTCGAAGATCCCGCGCGCCATCCGCCTGCCGCGTCCGCCCGGCCGGCATGCCCTTCCGAGCGGCGCGCTCGCCGCGCTTCTCCTCCTAGCCCCGCTCGGCGCGGTCGAGGCGGAGGCACCGCGCGATCCCGGGCGGATCGTCTATCTCGGCGACAGCCGGCTTGCGGCCCAGTTCGACGATCCTGAGCAGCGGGTCGCCAGCGCGCGCTTCTTCGGCAACGCGGCGGCGCAGCGGCTCGGGCAGCGGCTGCGGACGGCGGCCAATCCGTCCGTCGCCGGCTTCCGGTCCGACCAGTTCCTGACCGATTGGACGGTCGCAAAGGCGCTGGCGACGGACGCGCTCTGGGTGGCGATCTTCGGTGTCGTCAACGACGCGACGCAGCGCGGACCGCAGTCCTTCTTCGAGGGCTATCCCGGCGGGCCGCCGGGCGGCGTGCGGGCCAAAGTCGAGCAGTTGCGCGCCGGCGGCATGCGGCCGATCCTGGTGCTGGAGCCGGGTGCCGCGGGCCTGCGGGAAAACGACGCCATCCGCGCCAGCATCGAGGCCTACAACGCGGCGGTGCGCACCTATGCCGCGCAGCATCCGGACGTCGTCGTGTTCGACATGCCGGCCGCCGTCCTGGAGGAGGGCGAGCCGGGCCGCTACCGGCCGGGCTACGCCACCGACGGCACGCATCTCGACACGCTGGGCGGCGTCGCCGCGGGCGAAGCCTTCGCGGCTCTGATGGCGCCGCTGATCACCGCCGTGCCGGCGGTCGATCCGGCTGCCGGAGGTTCGAACCTCGCGCGCAACGGCACGTTTGCCGAAGGCACCGGCGGAATCGCCGCCGAGGGCGTTCAGGGAACCGTACCGGCCGCCTTTTCCGCCTCCTGCACGCCGGGCCTCCGGGCCGTGGTCGCGGCGGGGCCGGCGCCCGGCCAGGTCTCGATGGCGGTGGCGGCGTCGGGGCCGGGCATCTGCACCTTGAGCAACGACCTGTCCGGCGAAGCGGAAGGGCAGGCCTTCGAGGCCTTCGCCACGGCGCAGGTCGCGGAGGGCGCGACGGGCCTTGCCGGTCCCTTTCTCCAACTCCAGAGCCAGCGGGACGAACGGTCGCTCGACGCCTTCGACAACTATTGGAGCGCCAGCGGGCCGGGACCCTCAGAGGCTCGGGACCTCGCGCTGCGCACGCCGGTCCTGACCGTTCCGCCCGGCCGGCGCGGCTGGTTCGCGGCGCGCGTCGGCGCCGCCTTTGCCGGGCCGGGCCTTGCGACGGTCTCGTTCTCGTCCCTGTCGGTGGTGCCGAGCGGCCGGCCCTGACCGCTGGAGGCGAGGCCCGGTCGAGCCTCGGCGTGCTAGGATAGGGTTGGCTTCGCGAGGCCGCCGCAGGGAGATCCACCATATGACCATCACACGAGGCGCCGGGCTGATTCTCGCGCTTGCCATGCTGGCCGGCGACGGTGCGGCGTCCGGTGCCGCGGCGCAGTCCGCGATCGGGCGCGACCTGTCGCTGCGGGAGCGGCTGATCGAGCAGCGCGACAACGCCCGCCGCCGCGAAGGCGAGCGGCGGCTCGACGGCCCGGCCGCCTCCGTCAACGACCGGCGCCGCCTTCTCCTGCGCCAGCGCGACAGCGCGGTCGGCAGCCAGCGCAGCGAGCCGATCCTGCCGCGGACGAGCCGTTCCAGCGTGGTGGTGACGCAGTAGGCGCGAAGGGCGGGACCCCGTCGTCGCGCCGCTGCCTCAGGCCATGGCGCCGGCCTGTCCCCATCGCGTTCCCGCCGGGACGCGCGAGGGAACCAGGCCCTCGTAGATCGCGTCGATGTCGGCGTTCATGCGGTCGGACGTGTAGAGGTACAGGAAGCGGCGCGCGGCGGCTTCGCCCATGCGCGCCAGGCCCGGCTGGGACAGGCTGTCGATGATGCCGGCGAGGCATTCGGGCGTCAGTTCGGGCGCCACGATGCCGGTGCGCCCTTCTTCCACGAGATCGGGCAGGGCGCCGTTGGGGCTGACGATCACCGGCCGGCCAACGCGCATCGCCTCCAGCACCACGAGGCCGAAGCCCTCCCAGCGCGAGGGCACGACGATGGCATCGCAGGCCCGCATCAGCTCGCTCACCATATCGCGCGTCACCGGGCCGAGCATGGTCACCGAGGGCGGGACGGCTGAGAGGTCGATGCGCTTGTTGGAGACGACCGGCGCGCCGACCACCGTCAGCCGCACGGCCGGATTGGCGACCAGCGACATCGCATGCAGCAGGATGTCGATGCCCTTCTGTGGGTCGTGACGGCCGACAAACAGGAGTTCGATCGTGCCGTTCTGCCTTGCCGGGCTCGGGGTCGCGGCGGCCCCCCGCCGCGAGATGCCGTTGGGCACCGTGATCGCGCGATTGAGCGACACGCCGTATTGGGCGGCCAGGCGCGCCTCGCTCTGCGAGATGTTGATGCACACGTCCGTCATGCGCATCATCAGGGCTTCGAGCCGGGCGTAGATGAAGCTGGCCAGCCAGGGCTGCTCGCGCGCGAAGGCCCAGCCGTGCGGACAGTAGATCACCTTCGGCCGGTGCTTCAGGAACGGCAGGGCCAGCCGGTAGACGGCGCCGGCGAAGGTCGAATGGAGGTGCACGACGTCCGGCCGGTATTCGTCCGAATAGCGGACGGCCAGGCGGGCGAGCCGCAACAGGGACAGGGGATCGCGCCCGACCGGATCGAAGGGCTCGACGCATTCGAGGGGGACGCAGGTCAGGTTGCGGATGTCGCGCCGCGGCATCAGGAAACGCACGTTGCCCGCGCCGTAGCGATCCACCTGGTGCTGGGCGATCTCGTCGAAATAGCTGGAGATGCCGCCGGCGACGTTCTGCGCGAAATGAAGGATTTTCAACTCGTCTCCGAGCCTGCGGTCTGTCTGCGCCCGTGCTGGCAGCCGGGCAGGCGCATGGAGCACGTATGTCATAGCATATCGCCTTCTCCCGTCCATGTCGGACGGGGGAGCATGCAGGGAACGTCCTTTCGCCGGCTGCGGTCTTTCCGTATAGCCGGCGAATTGAGGACTTGACGGGTGCGTGGTCGGGACGGCCCGGTCGGCAAGGAATTCGCGCGATGGAATCGCGCGACATGCGCCGGGATGGGAAACGCGTGAACTTCTACGTCAACGGTCGGTTTCTCTCCAAGACGATGACCGGCGTGGAGCGGTATGCCGGCGAACTCGTGTCGGCCTTGGATGCCGTCCTCGCAGAGGAGGGCGCCGGCGGCGATCGTTGGACGGTGCTGGCGCCTCCGGGCACCGAGCGTGCCGGACCCTGGCGCCACATCGCGCTGCGCACCGGCGGGCGAGGGACGGGCCACTTCTGGGAGCAGCTTTCCCTGCCGGGCATGGCGGCGGACGGCGTGCTTCTGAATCTCGCCAACAGCGGGCCGGTCCGCCATCCCCGGTCCTTCACGGTGATCCACGACGCGATCGTCTACCGCATGCCGCGCCTGTTCTCGTTCCGCTACCGCACGCTTCACCAGGGGCTCGGTCTCGCCCTGTCGCGGCGCTCGCGGCTGGGAACGGTCTCGGCCTTCTCGCGGGACGAACTGTCGGGCGTCCTCGGCCTCGACCCCGAGCGCATCCGCGTCGTGCCCAACGGCGCCGACCATCTGGGACGCACGCCGCCCGACCGCGAGATCCTCGACCGGCTGGGCCTTCGGCACGACGGGTTCCTGCTCTTCGTCGGCTCGCACGCGCCCCACAAGAACCTGCAGCGCGCGCTGGAGGCCTTTGCAGCGATCGAGGCCCACGACCGCCGCTTCGTGATCGTCGGCAGTTCCAACGCGGGCGTCTTCGGCAAGGCGGCGGCCGTCCTGCCGACCGGCGCCCTGGCCGCCGGCCGCCTGGAGGACGCCGAGATCGCCGCGCTCTACGCCCATGCGACGGCGCTGGTGTTCCCGTCGCTCTACGAAGGATTCGGCATCCCCCCCCTGGAGGCGATGAGCTACGGCTGCCCGGTCCTGGCCTCCGACATTCCCCCGATCCGCGAGGTCTGTGCGGACGCCGCCCGCTATTTCGACCCCGAGCGCACGGACGACATCGCGCGCGTCCTGGCGCATGCCGTCGGGGCGGGACGCGAGGGGCTGGCGCAGAGCGAGGCCGCCGAACGACGCCTCAAGGCCTTCGACTGGCGCGCGAGTGCCCGAATCCTTCGCGAGGAAGCCCATCGGACCGCCCAGGCGGGCCGCTAGGCCGAGGCGCGGCCGGGTCGGGGCCGCTGTCCTACGCAAGGGCGGACCCCGTCGCATGACCGGCCAGCGGAAACGCCGCCCTGGCGGTTCCGTCGGTGGCCGTGGCGGCGGTCGGAAAGGTGGTCGTTGCCATCGCGGCCGGAACCGTATCGAGAGGACCGATCCGCCTTATATGACCTCGATCGGGAAGCCGTCCTTCCTCAACTCCGTTTAACGTTAACGCCAATCGCGGGAATCGTGCCGGTGTCGCCGTGGGCGCGCGGCCGTGCTAGCGGTGCGTCCGGTCAACGGAACAGGAAGGCGGTCGTGCCGTGCGACGCGCCCTCCCGTCTGCGGGGGCGATCCCATGGCATTCCCATCACCGGCGGCCGCCGACGGGCAGTTCGTCCCGGCCATTCAGGGGCTGAGGGGCCTGGCCGCCCTCAGCGTCCTCGTCGTCCATCTCTACACCATGCCGCTGCTCGCGGGCGTCGCGCCTCCCGGCTTCCCGCGATGGCTGCACGACGGGCTGATCAGCAACGGGCGCGGGGTGGAGCTGTTCTTCATCCTCAGCGGCTACCTCATCCCCGCCAGCCTCGTGCGCCATGCGAGCCTGCCGCGGTTCTTCCACGACCGGTTCCTGCGCATCGTGCCGCTCTTCGCGATCCTGCATCTCGTCCTTTTCACCGCCGGGCCATTGGTCGGCTACAAGTTCTTCGCGGGGATCGAGCCGGCCGAATACGTCCGCGTCTTTCTGGCCAACCTGTTCTTCGTCCCTCTCCTGGTCGGCGCGCCGGAGGCGCAGCAGAACGCCTGGACGCTCAGCTACGAGTGGGCCTTCTACCTGTGGTTCGCCGCCGCCTATCTCGCGGCGGTCCGGATGCGCTCGCTCGCCCTCGCGGTCCTGACGGGGGCGATCGGGGCGGCGGTCGTCTGGCACTTTCCCCGCGCCGCCTACTTCGCGCTGGGCATGGCCTTCGCCTGGGCGCCGGTCCGGCTGACGATCGGCGGCGCCGGCGGTGCGGCCGCGGGGCTCCTCGCCCTCACGACCTTCTATCTCGTGTGCGAATACGTCTCGCCCTTCGCGGGGCTCGTCTTCGGAGCGCTGGTCTTCGCCCTCGCGCTGCATCCCGGCGGCGGGTTCGCGCGGTTCCTCGCGCGGCGGCCGCTGATGTTTCTCGGACGGATCAGCTACAGCCTCTATCTCGTCCACCCCTTCGTGTTCTTTGCCGCCCTCTTTCCGACGCGCCACGCGATCGGAGCGGGCCTCGACCCCTGGGCGGCCTGGTTCTCCTTCGTCGCGGTGGCGGGCGTGCTCGCGGTCGCGGCCTCGGCGGTCAGCTTCGAACTGGTGGAGGTCCGCCTCCGCCGCCGCCTCGACGCGATGTTCCGGCGGCGGCTGAACGGCGGCCGGCTGCCGCTCGCCCTGCGCGGCCGCTGAGAAGAAGCCTCCGGAAACTTTATCCTGTATAGGGTGGAGCGCGGCGTGCCGCGAACGAGGGGTTTGGCGACGTGATTTGGCCGCTCATCAACATCGAGGCGATCGCGCTCTGCGCCTACTTCTTCCGCGACGCCTTCGCCGGGGCGATGCGCTATTATCTCGACCGGGCGGGCCTCGGCGTCGCCTGGTTCCTGCCCGATCTCCTGGCCTTCGTCTGCGTGGCCGCCTTCGTCTACCGCTACGGCGTCCATCGGCGCAGCCGGCTGGCGATCGCCACGACCGCCGTGATCTTCTTCTCCACGCTGATCGGCTATTTCTTCCTCGGCACGATCGAGGGGCTCCTGTCGTCCATCAAGATGATGGTGCCGGTCTTCGTCGGCTTCCTGTTCGCCGAGCGCTATGTCGGCGACTACCGCAAGACGCTGCACTTCGTGCATTTCCTGCTCTACGCCTCGATGCTCGGCATCCTCCTGTCCTCGATCGTCGAGCTCCCCTGGGTCGGCTACACGTTCGCGGCGATCACCGGCGAACGGCAGGCGACCACCGTCTGGTGGCAGGGCGAAACCGTCCGCCTGTCGGGCTTTGCCGCCGACAGCACGATGGCGGCCTTCTTCGTCATGATCTCCTTCGTCCTGACCTCCATCAACCGCTCGACGATCTGGGCGCTGGTGGTCGGCCCCGTCGCGCTGGCCGCGATCCAGCTCACCACCAACAAGACCTATCTTCTGGTCCTCGGCGTCTACATCCTGGCGCTCGTGATGGTGCGCTCGGTCCGGCGGGAGACCGGGTTCCGGCTGCTGCGGCTCATGGCGGTCGGCTCCTATGCCTGCATCCTGGTGCCCGTCATGCTGATGATCCTCCTCGGCGGTGTCGATCTCGAGCGGATCGACCCGCTCCTGTTCAGCATGCAGGACCGCATCAACAACAGTTGGCAGAAGCCCTTCGTCTTCATGGCCGAGATCTTCCCGATCGGCTACGTGACGGGCTGCGGGGTCGGCTGCTTCAACTACCCGCAGGACCTCTTCGCGCCCTCCAAGCTCGCCTACATCGTGCCGGTCGACAACTTCTACGTCGGCACGTACCTGATGTTCGGGCCGATCTTTCTCGTCTTCGTGGCGCTCGTGATCCGCGCCGCGATGGACGTCGTCGACGTCTACAAGCTGACGGCGATGATCGTCGTGAACCTCTACACGATCACCATCCTGAGCTACGGGCCGGCCAGCGGCCTGATCATGATCAGCCTGTCCTTCAGCGCGGTCTTCGCGAGCCGGGCGATGCGCCGCAGCGTCGGCGCGGAGGCCGTCTTCCAGGCGCCGCCCCGGCGCGAGGTGGCGCTGCCGGCCCATGCCCTGCCGAGCCCCGCCTGAGCCGTGTCCATGTTCCGCGATGGGATGATCCGATGCGCCTGATCCTGGCTTCCGCCGTTTTGCTGTGCGGGCTCCTCGGCTCGGCCAGCGCCCCGGTCCGCGCGCAGGAGCGGGCGGCGCCGTTCCTGTTCGGCGTCGGAGCGCATTTCGCCTTTCCCCTGACGCGCGGCTACGTTCCGCGCGACATGGCGCCCCTCCTGAAGGATCTCGGCGTCGACAGCTTCCGCGACGACGTGGATGCCGACGCCTTTACCCATCCGTCCGCCTACCGACCGATCGGCTCGACCCTCGACCGGCTCAACGCGGCGGTCTACCGGCGCTTCGGGCGGCCGGTCCTGATCCTGCGCGGACCCGTGATCGGGGAGGGGGCCTCGGCACGCCAGGCGCCGCGTGACGCGGCCGAGCGCGAGGCCTTCGCCGACTTCGCCGCAGATCTCGAGCACCACACGCGCCCCTATGCGCCGCTTCTCGAGATCTGGAACGAGTGGAACATGCAGTGGCGCGAGAACCCGCATCTCCTGGGTCTTCTCGCCGGCAACGAGAACCCCGACTATTCGCCCGAGAACTACGTCGCGATGGCGAGGGTCGTGTTCGATCGCCTCAAGCGCGAGAACCCGGGTGCCCTCGTCCTCACCGGATCGATCGGCGACGACCCGGACTGGGTCTGGACGCGCCGGGCGCTGGACGCGGGCCTCGCCGAGACCGGCGACGGCATTTCGGTCCATTTCTACAACCATTGCCAGGCGCCGGAGCAGCGCACGGCCGAGAACCTCGTGGCGCGCACTGAGGATTTCCGCCGCACCGTCGAGGAGAAGGCCGGCCCGGATGCCCCGCCGCTCTACGTCACCGAGTTCGGCTGGCCGAACGACAACGGCGCCTGCGGCATCGACCTCCGGCGCGCCGCCACCAACGTCGCCCAATACGCGCTCTGGAGCGCGACGGTGGACTGGATCCGGGGCGTCTGGGTCTACGAGCTGCGCAACAGCGGCAAGCGGCCGGAAGACCGTGAGGACAATTTCGGTCTCCACGACTATGCCAACCGGCCAAAGCCCGCGGCCTGCGCCTATCGCGAGGCCATCGCCCTGTCGCGGGAGATCGGCGGCGGCCGGTTCCGGGAGACGGCCGAAGGCGTGCGGTGGCTGGAAGGCGAGGACGCCGAGGGTAGGCCGGTCTGGGCCTTCTGGACCACGGCGGCCGATACCGCGTCCCGTCTCGATCTGCCGGATAACCTTTCCGGCGTCACCGGCCGCGAGCTCTGCGCCGAGGGCAACCCGGCCGGCGAAGATCTCGTGATCGGCGCCATGCCCCTCGTCCTCCGCCCGCCGGCGGGCAGCGATCCCGCCGCTGTCGTGGTCGCGCCGGCGGCGGCGCCATGAGCCGCGAGCCGGTGCCCGCGCCGCCGCCCTACGACGACAGTTTCGCCGCCATCCGCGGCCGGATCCGCGAGGACATCGCGATCGTCGCGCGCATCGAGGGCGTGCCGGCCGATCTCAAGCTGGTGCTGCGGCTCTGCCTGGTCACGCCCGGCTTCCAGTTCGTCCTGTCGCGCCGCATCCAGGAGGCGGTGCGGCGGATCCCGGTGGTGGGGCCGGCGATCCGGCGCGTCCTCTGGTCGCTGACCTGCGTGGTCTACGGCTCCGAGCTCGCGCCGTCCGCCGAGATCGGCGGCGGGCTTTATGTCCCGCATCCCTTCGGCATCGTGGTCGGGCGCAGCCATGTCGGACGGGGCGTCGCGCTGATGCAGGGGGTGACGATCGGCAATCTCCACGTCGCCGACCGCAGTGCGCCGGTCATCGGCGACGGCTGCTCGCTAGGCGCGGGCTGCGCGGTGCTGGGTCCGGTGCGGCTCGGGGCCGGCGCGCGCGTCGGAGCGAACGCCGTGGTGCTGGTCGACGTGCCGGCGGGCGGCACGGCGGTGGGCATCCCGGCACGCGTCCTCGGCAGAGCCGACCCTTAGGCCGGCGCCGCTTCCCGCAGGAACCGCCGGAGGAACATCAGGCGGCCGGCATAAAGCACCAGCGCGGTGATCAGGGAGGCCAGGCCGACGCCGACGAAGCCGAAGGCTTCGATCAGCCCGTAGGCGAGGGTCAGCGACAGGACCATGCCGAAGACGTTGAGCGCGGCGTAGTGCCCGTCCTTCTCCATGGCCGTCAGGCCGAAGTTGAGAAGCTCGGAGAGCGTGCGCACCACAGCCGCCAGGACCAAGAGCCAGAACACGCTGCGCGTCCCTGTCATGTCGTGGCCAGGCAGGAAACGGCCGGCGACCTCGCCCGCGACGAGCAGCCCAGCGGCGAGCACGGCGGCGATCGCCGAGACCCGCAGCGTCTGCCGGCGGATCTCTGCGGCAAGCGCCCCGGCGTTGCCGCCGGCGAACGAGCCGAGCACCGTGGGAAAGAGAACCTGCACGATGGCGGTCGCGAGCAGCGTCTGGAGCGCGTTGGTCAGCGACCAGTAGAACGTGTAGAGGCCGGCGACGTCGAGACCGAGCAGCGCCGTGACGACGTAGCGGTCGGCAAACAGCATGGCGACGATGCCGAGATCGCTGAGGTAGATGGACCAGGACCGGCGCAGCCGATCGGCGATCCAGTCGCGCCGCAGCGGCACGCGCCATGCCGCCTCCAGCGTCGCGCGCGGCACGGCGACGACGAGGATCGCGACGCCGAGGACATGGAAGGCGATCCAGAACAGGAAGACGGCCTGGAGGCTGTTCAGCTCGGGAACCAGCCAGCCGCCGCCGATCACCAGCGGCACCCAGAGCGCCGAGCGCACGAACACGAGGAGGTTGGCGAGCCGCCCCTTGCCGAGCGAAAGAAGCGGCATGTGCACGTCGAGCCCGATGGTCTCGAAGACCACCAGGACGGCGATCAGGACGACGAGCCCGTCCGCCGGAAGGTCGAAGGCGTGCAGGAGGGGCAAGGCCAGGACGAGGCAGGCCGCGAGCGAGACGGCCGTGACCAGGAGGCGCGCCTTGATGATTCCGGCCGCCGCCACGGCGCTCGCCCCGACCACGTCGCGTGCGCAGAAATAGTTGAGGCCCCAGCCGACCGCGGCGGGAATGATGCCGATCGCGCCCAGTGCCAGCCCGTAGACGCCCGACGCCTCGTAGCCGAGGACGCCGACGACCCAGAAGGCGAGGGCGAAGCGCAGGCCGAGCGTCGCCATTCGCAGTCCGAGATGAAACAGCGACGACAGGTCCCGGGAGGCGAGCCGGGCCGGCAGGCGGCGGCCGAAAAGGGTCGTCACGGACATGGGTCACCGGTCGGAGCGCGGGCGGCCGGGCTGTCTTGCATCTTTTGACGCGCCTTCGCCAGTCTCCCCTCGACAATCCCGGCGGGACGGGCAATCCATCCCCGGCGAGGGTGGAGCGAAGGGAACGAGCGCGTTGAGGATTGCCGGCATCACCGCCCTGTTCCCCCCCTCGATCATCGGCGGCGCGGAGGCGAGCGCCGCCAGTCTCAAGGCGATCCTGGCCGCGCGGGGCCACGAGGTCCATGTCCTCTCGACCACGGTGGACGCCGGCGAGCGGCATGTCGTGCGCGAGACCTATGCGGGGACTGTCGCCGTCCAGCGCCACCCGATGCCCCGTGGCTACACCGCCTTCGATTTTGCCGCCCACAACCCGCTCGCCAAGGCGCTCTGGCATCTTCAGGACCATGCCGACCCGCGCAACCGCCGGGTCTGGGCCGCCTTCCTCGACGAGGTGCGCCCGGACGTCGCCATGGTGCACGTGACCCAGGGCCTCGGCTTCAACGGCCTTCTGGAACTCGCCAGCCGGGACATCCCGACGCTCTTCGTCCTGCACGACCTGTCGCTCGCCTGCTACAAGACCTCCATGTTCAAGGCGGACGGGGCCTGCGCCGGCCAGTGCGCGCCGTGCCGCCTGTCGAGCCGCGTCAAGCAGGGCTATCTCGGTGCGATTCCGCGTCTGGGCATCGTCTCGCCCTCGCGCGCCACCTACGAGACGCTCAAGCGCTTCGTGCCGATCGGCGAGCGGCCGCATCGCATCATCCTGAACGCCAATGCCTATCCGCCGCCGCCGGCCGAAAAGAGCCGGGCGCCGGAGCTGCGGCTCCTTTATGCCGGGCAGATCTCGCGCACCAAGGGCGTCGGGTTCCTCTTGGAGACGGTGGCGGAACTCGCCGCCACCCTGCCGGTGTCGCTGCGCGTCGTCGGCGGGGGGCCGGAACTCGAACCGCTTCGCGCGCGCTATGGCGCGGCGCCGTGGGTGAGCTTCACCGGCAAGGTCTCGCCGTCCGAGGTGTCCGGCTTCATGAACGAGAGCGACCTCCTCTGCGCGCCTTCGCTCTGGGCGGAGAACTCGCCGGGCGTCGTGATCCAGGCGATCACGGCCGGCCTGCCCGTCCTGTCGAGCGACCGGGGCGGGTTGCCGGAACTGGTCGAGACGGACAGGACGGGTCTCGTCCTGCCGGCCGGCGACCATGCGGCATGGCGCGCGGCCATCCGGGCGCTCGCGGCCGACCGCGAGCGGCTCGCGCGCCTGTCGCTGGCCACGCGGGCGGCCTCCGCGCGCTTCGACCCGGAAGCGGCGGCCGACGCCTATCTCGCCTTCGCGGCGTTCGTGGCGAATCAGCCCCCTGTTGCCTGAAGGACACGGTTCCCGTGCTTTGAAGGACGGCTCGCGGAGAGGTCAGGCTGCGGCTAGGGACGGGTGGCAATCGCTAGGGGTGAGGATCGCCACCCGTGTCCAAGGCCGCCTGTATGCTATCGAACCCATCCCTCGTCGTCGCTGCGGGCATGTCGGTCGTCCTGGTCCTGTCCGGCTGCTCGACCCTGCCGCGATCGGGGCCTGACGATAGGGCGATCCAGAACCAGGCCGCCATCCGCGTCGGCGACAAGGACCGCAAGGTCGGGATGAGCTACGTGCTCCTCGATCTCACGGCCTCCATGCTCCCCTATTTCGAGAAGGGGCGGGTGAGCTCGCTCAAGGCGGGCTTCGGCGTTGGGCGCGCCGGGGCGCCGGCGACCATCCTCGGCGTCGGCGACGTGGTGCAGATCTCGGTCTTCGAATCCTCGACCGGCGGCCTGTTCATTCCCGTGGACGCCGGCAGCCGGCCCGGCAACTTCGTGACCCTGCCGCAGCAGACGGTGGATCAGTCCGGCACGATCTCGGTACCTTACGCCGGCCGCATCCGGGCGGCTGGCCGCTCGTCCGAGGAGATCCAGCGCGAGATCGAGAGGCTGCTCGCCAACCGGGCGATCGAGCCGCAGGCGCTCGTGACGGTGCTCGACAACCAGTCCAACCAGATTTCCGTCCTCGGCGACGTGAACCTGCCGGCCAAGCTGGCGCTCAGCGCCTCCGGCGAGCGCGTGCTCGACGTCATTGCGCGCGCGGGCGGCCTTTCGACGCCCGGCGTCGAGACCTATGTCACGCTGCAGCGGCGCGGGCGCGAGGGCACGGTCCGCTTCTCCGACCTCATCAAGGATTCCTCCGAGAACATCCTCGTGTCCGCCGGCGACACGATCTACGTCAACCGCGAGCGCCGGACCTATCTCGTCTTCGGCGCGGCCGGCCTCAACGGCCGGATCGACTTCGAGGAATCCAACCTCACGCTGGCGGAGGCGCTCGCCAAGGCCGGCGGCCTTCTCGACGCGCGCGCCGATCCCGCCCAGGTCTTCGTCTACCGCATGATGGACCGCAAGGCGCTGCAGGCGATGAAGATCGACGTGTCGCGCTATCCCAGCGAACGCGTTCCGGTGGTCGTGCGCGCCAACCTGCGCGACCCCGGTACGTTCTTCGCCGTCCAGCAGCTGGCAATGGTTGATAAGGATATTCTCTACATTTCGAATGCCGACTCGACGGAGTTGCAGAAGTTCCTTAGCATCGTGACCGATGTGACAGGCGCCGGAGCGGTGGCCAGCGGCGACGTGGTGAATGCCCGCAATGCCGCCCGGGCGCTCCGCGACTGAGCCGTGCAGCCGCCGCGATCCGCGGCGGGCCGGCCGATCCGAGGGAGTGCCATGATCCGGGCCGGGCTCGTTTCCAGCGTATCGTCCGCAAGCGTCCCGGCGCGTTCCAGGACCGGCGCGTGAGCGCGGCTTCCATCGGCCCGTCCCGACCAGCGTTAGGCGTCTGATCCATGTTGCAAGATGCGAGGATGCGCGGCTCCCGGCCGCTTCGGGGGTCCGACCTGTCCGGCGATCCCGAGACGCCCGATCTCATCAACATCGATCGCGTCCTGGCGGCCGCCCGCCGGCAGTGGCGCTTCGTCGCCGCCTGCGCGGTGGTGGGCGCCGTGCTCGGCGCCGCCTATTCCTTCACGGCTGTGCCTCAGTACACGGCGTCCAGCAGCCTCCTGATCGAGACCCGCGGCGACCGGCTGCTCGACCAGATGACGCCGACGCCGAGCCGCCTGGAGGACGAGACGGCCATCCTCAGTCAGGTCGAGATCCTGCGCTCGCGCAAGATCAGCGCGGCCGTGGTGGACCGGCTCGACCTGTTGGCCAACCCGGCCTTCGCCCATCCGCCAGGGTCCTTCCTGGCCGGGATCGGCAGCGCGCTGCGCGCGGTGTTCGACGTGTCCTCCTGGTTCACCGCCGGCGATGCGACCGATGCGGACCGTGAGCGCCGCGAGGCGATCGAGAGCCTTCAGAAAGACATCGCCATCTCGCGCGTCGGTCAGACCTCGGTTCTGGAGATTTCCTATACCTCCACCGATCCGCGCCTCTCGACCGACGTCGCCCAGGCCTTCGCCGACGCCTATCTGACCGACCAGCTCGACGCCAAGTACGAGGCGACGCGGCGGGCCAGCGGCTGGCTCCAGGACCGGATCGAGGAGCTGCGCGCGCAGTCGCTGGCCTCCGACCAGGCGGTGCAGCGCTTCCGCGCCGACAACAACCTGATCCAGGCGAGCGGGCAGCTGGTCAGCGACCAGCAGCTCTCGCAGCTCAATTCCCAGCTCGTCGCCGCGCAGGATGCGCTGGTCTCGGCGCGGGCGCGCTCCGAGCAGGTCCAGTCCCTGATCGAGAGCGGCGACATGGACGCCGTGGTCGCCGACTCGCTCGGCTCCAGCGTCGTCACCACCCTGCGCACGCGCTATCTCGAGGCCGCCAAGCGCGAGGCCGACATTTCCAGCCGGCTCGGCTCCCGCCACCAGCAGGCGGTCCGGCTGCGCAGCGAGATGAGCGAGTATCGCCGGCAGATGTTCGCCGAGCTCACGCGCGTCGCCGAAAGCTACCGCAACGAGACCCAGGTCGCCTCCGACCGCCTGAAGGCGGTCGAGGAGAACGTCCGCCAGGCCACCACCATCAGCTCGGAGGCCAACGAGCAGCAGGTGCAGCTCCGCGAGCTGGAGCGCGAGGCCGAAACCTACCGCAACCTCTACCAGACCTTCCTCCAGCGCTACCAGGAAGCGATCCAGCAGCAGACCTTCCCGGTCACGGGCGCGCGCGTCATCAGCCCGGCCCAGTTGCCGACCTTGCCGAGCCACCCGCGCAAGGCGCTCGTCGTCGCCTTCTCGCTCCTGCTCGGGCTCGGCGCGGGCGTCGGCCTCGGCGCCTATCGCGAGTTCCGCGACCGGTTCTTCCGCACCGGCGGCCAGGTCAAGGAGAGCCTCGGGCTGGAATCCCTCGGCCTCGTGTCACAGATCGACGACGTGCCGGCCCCGGCGGAGGGAGGCGACCCGAAGGCGCGGGGCGCCGGCCGCGTCGTGACGCGGACCGGCAGCATCAGCCGCTACGTGATCGACCATCCGCTGTCCTCCTTCGCCGAGACGCTGCGCAGCGCCAAGGTGGCCGCCGACCTCGCGATCGACGGGTCGCGGGGGCGCATCATCGGCGTCGCGTCCGTGCTGCCGGGGGAGGGCAAGTCAACCGTCTCGGCCAACTTCGCCTCGCTGCTCGCGTTGCAGGGCGCGCGCACGCTCCTGATCGACGCGGACCTGCGCAATCCCGGCCTCACGCGCTCGCTCGTCCCCCAAGCCCAGGCCGGCCTCGTCGAGGCGATCCTGGAAGGCAAGTCGATCGCCGAGGTCGCGCACAAGGACCCCGATACGGGCCTGATGGTGATCCCGGCCGTCCTGCGGCAGCGGATCCCGCACACGTCCGATCTCCTGATGTCGCAAGGCATGGCGGCCCTCCTGCGCAAGGCGACGGAGAGTTTCGACTACGTCCTCGTCGACCTGCCGCCGATCAACCCGGTGGTGGATGCCCGCGCCTTCGCCGAGCGCGTGGACGGGCTCGTGGTGGTCGTGGAATGGGGGCGCACCGCGCGCCGCGCCGTTCGCTCCGCGCTGCAGGCCAATCCGCGCATCCTGGAGCGCTGCCTCGGCGTCGTCCTCAACAAGGTCGACGCCAAGCGGATGCATCTCTACCAGGAGTTCGGCTCGTCCGAGTACTACAGCGCGCGCTACGACAGCTACTATCGCGAACCCGGGGCCTGAGGCCGGTCCCCGTCAGCCGGACAGGCTGACGATCCCGTCCGGGCCGATCCGCAAGGCGATCAGCCTCCCCGAAGTCTGCACGCCCATGTCGATGCCCAGCCGGTTGCCGGCGAGCCGCAGCGTCGGCTGAACGGTATGGCCGTGGACGACGGTCTGCCGAAGACCCGAGCCCTGGCTGAGAAACGGCTCGCGGATCCAGAGAAGGTCGTGGTCGCTCTGCTTCTCCAGGGGCAGGCCGGGGCGGATGCCGGCATGCGCGAAGATGAGGTCGTCGGTAAAGGCGGCGACGGGCAGCGACCCGAGAAAGGCCCGGTGCGCCGCCGGCACGGCGCTCCGCAGCACATCCTGCAACCCGTCCGGACGGCCTCGATAGGTCGCCAGCAGGTGGTCGATGTCGAGCCCGTAGGAGAGCAGCGTCTGCCGCCCGCCGAACTGCAGCCAGTCGTGGCGCGCGGAAGGCCGGTCGAGGAAGTCGAGGAACAGCGCCTCGTGGTTGCCGCGAAGGCAGAGCCGGGGCGCAGGTCCGGGCGTGCCGGCGAGATGCGCCAGGACGCCGGCCGAATCGGGTCCCCGATCGACATAGTCGCCCAGCATCACCACAAGCGGCCGGCGCCCGCCGCGGCCGCGGGACAGGTCGTCCGCGATCACCTGCTCCAGCGCCTGGAGGCGGGCGAGATGCCCGTGGACGTCGCCGATCGCGTAGACGGCCGAGATGTCGGCCGGCAGAGGCACGCGGGCGAGTTGCGACGGCCGGGGGAAGAGGCGCGAGCGGATGCGGGCGAAGCTGCGCGCGATGGCGGGGTTCATGGAGATGGACGCCCTCGCGATGGTCTGCGGACGGCTCGCGCGCCGCGTTTGCGCCCGTGCCCGCTCCCGCGGGTCAGAAGGTCTCGGCGGCGGTCGGCACGGCGCCCTGCGCGGGGCCGCGGTCCTGGCGCAGCGACACGGCGAGGCCCGCCAGGCGGCGCAGCGATTCCTCCGCCGGGCTCGCCGGCGCTTCGGCCTCGACCGCGTGCTGGCGCACCAGCTCCTCGGCGGAGGCCGTGATGAGGGCGATGCGGGAGTGAATCAGCCGCCGGCGGAAGGGCAGGCGGTCGAGAAGGCCCCGCCAGCCGCCGCCGTCCAGCCGCTGCCGGGTCTGGTCGAGATCCTGCATCTGCTGCCAGAAGGCGGCTTCGGCGTCCCGGCTCTTCCAAACGAGGTTCTGCGGCATGTTCGGGTCCGGCGTGGAGGCGAGGGTCGGATCGACCATAGGCGACAAGGGCTTGTCCGAGCCTTTTGGGTCGGCGACGGTCACAGCAACTTAACCCTATATCGTCCGCTGTCCAATCTATTGCATTGCATATAAGACCGAAGCGTCGGAGCGGGTCGGGAAGTGGTCATGACGCAGTCGCTGGTCGTCGGGGGCGCCGGTTTCATCGGAACCCATCTCTTGCGGCACCTGAAGGCCCAAGGGGCGGAGCGGCTCGTCAGCGTCGATATCGCGCCGCCGCAAAACCCCGTCGAAGGCGTCGCCTACGAGACGCACGACATCCGCCAGCCCTTCCCCGAGCGCCTCGATGCGCCCTTCGACGCCATCTACAATCTGGCCGCCGTGCACCGCACGCCCGGCCACGAGCCGCACGAATATTACGAGACCAATCTCGGCGGGGCGCTCGGCGTGTGCGACTTCGCCCGCCGCAACGGCGTGCGCCGCATCCTCTTCACCAGCTCCATCGCGGTGTACGGGCCGAAGGAGGACCTGATGACGGAAGACTCGCCCCCGCAGCCGGTCTCCGACTACGGCCGCTCCAAGCTCCTGGCCGAAGGGGTCCACCGCCAGTGGCTGGACGGGGACGAGGAACGCCGCCTCGTGATCGTGCGGCCCGCCGTGATCTTCGGGCCGGGCGAGGGCGGCAACTTCACGCGCCTCGCTGGCGCCCTGCGCAAGGGGACCTTCGTCTATCCCGGCCGCACGGACACGATCAAATGCTGCGGCTATGTCGGCGAGATCGCCCGTTCCATGGACTTCGCCATGGGCCTCGGCGACCGCTTCTTCCTCTACAACTTCTGCTTCCCGCACGCCTATTCGATCGGCGAGATCTGCGAGACCTTCGTGCGCGTGGCGGGATACAAGCCGCCGCGCGGCGTCGTGCCGCTGCCCCTGATGAACGCGGCCGCGCTGCCCTTCGAGGTGGCCGGGCGCCTCGGCCTTCGCAACGGCATCGACCGCGAGCGCATCCTCAAGCTCGTGCGCTCGACGCGTGTCTCGCCGGCGGCCCTCCTCGATCGCGGCTTCCGCTTCGAGATCGATCTCGAGACCTCCCTTCGCATCTGGAAGGACGAGAGCGGCGACGGCCCGATGGTCTGAGCGCGTAAGGACGCGGTTAACCCCGTCGCCGATTTGCCGCCGCCTTTCGGCGCGCGGAGCGCTGCGCCAGCGAACCGTTCAGCGGTTGCGCGTATGCTCGCCCCTGTCGCCCATCAGCCGATGGCGGCCGAGGACGAAGGATAGACGTGCATGGTGGCGATTTCCGAGGGCTCGAAGGTCATTCCGGTCATCATCGCGGGTGGCTCGGGCACGCGGCTCTGGCCGGTGTCGCGCGATTCGATGCCCAAGCAGTTCGTGCCGCTCCTGGGGTCCGGCCGCTCGACCTTCGAGGAGACGATCCTTCGGGTTACGGGCGAGGGCTTCGCCGCGCCGATCGTGGTGACCCATTCCGACTTCCGCTTCGTGGTGGCCGAGCAGCTCGCACGCCTCGGCATTGCCGCCGACATCGTGCTGGAGCCCGAACGGCGCGATTCGGCCGCGGCCGTCGCCGTCGGCGCGCTGATGGCGGCCGAGCGCGGGGCGGACGCCGTCTGCGTCGTCCTGGCCGCCGACCACCTCATCCCCGACGCGGCCCTCTTCACCGCCGACTGCCAGGCCGCCGCCGCGATCGCGTCGGGCCAGAACCGGATCATGCTGCTCGGCATCGAGCCGACCGCGCCTTCCACGGCCTACGGCTACATCGCGCCGGGCGAACCCTTGGGCGGGACGGACGGCTTCCAGGTCGAGCGCTTCGCCGAAAAGCCGGACCGGGAGACGGCCGAGCGGTACGTCGCCGAGGGCTATCGCTGGAACTCGGGCAACTTCGTCTTTCCCGCCCGGCTGATGCTGGAGGAGTTGTCGAGCTTCGCTCCGGCGGTGCTGGACGCGGCCCGCGCCTCCGTGGGCGCGGCCCGGCGCGACCTCGACTTCCTGCGCCTCGACGCGGCCGCCTTCGGGCAGGCGCCGCGCATCTCGATCGACTATGCCGTGATGGAGAAGACCCGCCGGGCGGGCGTCCTCAAGACGCGCTTCCGCTGGTCCGACATCGGCTCCTGGGACGCCCTGTTCGACGTGCAGGAGAAGAACGGCGACGGCAACGTCCTCCAGGGCACCGTCAGCGTCCTCGACACGCGCGGCTCCTTCGTGCGCTCCGACGAGGTGCTGACGACGGTGGTCGGCCTCGACGACGTGGTGGTGGTGACGACGCCGGACGCCGTGCTCGTCACCTCGCGCGAAAAGGCGGCCGAGGTGAAGACGCTGGTGGCCCAGCTCCACCGCGAGGCGCGGCCCGAGGCCGGCGCCCACCACCGCATCCACCGCCCCTGGGGCTGGTACCAGCGGATCGACATCGGCGACCGGTTCCAGGTCAAGCACATCACCGTCAAGCCGGGCGGCATCCTCTCGCTCCAGCGCCACTACCACCGGGCCGAGCACTGGGTCGTGGTCCACGGCACGGCCGAGGTGACGGTGGACGACACGGTGAAGCTCTACCACGAGAACGAGGCGGCCTATCTGCCGATCGGCTGCACCCACCGGCTGCACAATCCCGGCAAGATCCCGCTGAAGCTGATCGAGGTGCAGGTCGGCTCCTACACCGGCGAGGATGACATCGTGCGCCTCGAAGACATCTACGCCCGCAACTGAAGCGCCGGGTCCGACCATGAGCAGCCTGAAATTCGGAACCAGCGGCCTGCGCGGCCTGGTGGTGGATCTCCTCGGCGGTCCCGCCGCCGACTGGACGGCCGCCTTTCTCGCCCATCTCGACGCGGCCGGCCTCGCGCCCGCCTCGCGCGAGCTTCTGGTCGGGCGGGACCTGCGCTCCTCCAGCCCGGCCATCGCGGACGACGTGCTCCGGACCGCCGCCGCGCTCGGCTGGCGCGCGCTCGACGCCGGCGCCCTGCCGACGCCGGCGCTCGCGCTGGAATCCCTGCGCCGGGGCGCGGCGGCCGTCATGGTCACGGGCAGCCACATTCCCGACGACCGCAACGGCCTGAAGTTCTACCGGCCGGACGGCGAGATCACCAAGGCCGACGAGGCCGGCATCCGCGAGGCCTTCGCGCGCCAAGGGGATGGCCGACCGGCGGCGGAGGGCGGCTCCCTCGCCCGGCTCGACGGGCTGGCCGAGGCCTATATCGATCGCATCGCCGGCTTCTTCGGGCCGCGTGCGCTGGAGGGGCTGCGGATCGGCGTCTACCAGCAGAGCTCCGTCGCCCGCGACGTCCTGATGGAAGCGCTCCGGCGGCTCGGCGCGGTGCCGGAAGCGCTCGGGCGGGCCGACCGCTTCATTCCCGTCGACACGGAAGCGCACCGGCCGGAGGACCTCGCGCTCCTCGCCGGCTGGGCGGCGGAAGGGCGCTTCGACGCCCTGGTCTCGACCGACGGGGACGCCGACCGCCCGCTTCTGGCGGACGAGACGGGCCGCGTGGTGCGCGGCGACCTTCTCGGCCTCCTCACCGCGCGCCAGCTCGGGGCGCGCACCGTGGTGACGCCGGTCACCTCCTCGTCCAGCCTGGAGCGCGCGCCCTTTATCGATAAAGTGGTGCGCACCAAGGTCGGCTCGCCCTTCGTGATCGAGGGCATCGAGGGGCAAGCGGGGGGCGGGGCCGCCGTCGTCGGCTTCGAGGCGAACGGCGGCGTGCTCCTCGGCTCCGACATCCTCCGCGACGGGCGGCGCCTTTCCGCCATGAAGACGCGGGACGCGCTCCTGCCGATCGTGGCGACGCTCGCGGAGGCGAAGGCTGCGGGCTCGACCGTCTCGGCTGTGGTCGCCGGCCTCAATGCCGGGGCCGCCGCCGCCGACCGGCTGCCGGAAGTCGCATCGGAGCGCAGCGGCCCGTTCCTCGCCATGCTGGCCGAGGGAGGGGAGGCGGCGCAGGCGTTCTTCGCCGAGTGGGGCGGGGCGGCGGGCGTCGACGCGTTCGACGGCGTACGCACGACCCTCTCGGACGGCTCCACCGTGCATTACCGGGCGTCGGGCAACGCGCCGGAGCTGCGCTGCTATGTCGAGGCGGCAAGCGAGGCGGAGGCCGCCGCGCTTCTCGCCTGGGGCCTTTCGGCCGCCAGGCAGCGGCTGGAGGCTTGAGCCCGCCCGCTCAGAGCAGGCGGTCGAGCACGGCCCTGGTGGATTGGCGCCAATCGGGGAGCACGATCCCGTAGGTGCCGGCGAGCTTCTCGCCCGACAGGCGCGAGTTGGCGGGGCGACGCGCCGGCGTCGGATAGTCCGCCGTGCCGATCCGGCCGACCGTGACCGCCTTGCCGGTCCGCAGCTCCCGCTCGGCGAAGATGGCTTCCGCAAAATCCGCCCAGGTCGCCTCGCCCGAGCCGGTGAGATGGAAGGTGCCGCGCAGTGCCGGGTCGGGATCGGCGACGAGGCGCCTAGCTACCACGATCGCCGCGTCGGCGATGTCGAGCGCGCTGGTCGGCGTGCCCCACTGGTCGGCCACGACGTTGACCGCGTCCCGCGTCTCGGCGAGGCGCAGCATGGTCTTCAGGAAGTTGGCGCCGAAGGGCGAATAGACCCAGGCCGTGCGCAGGATCGCATGGTTCGGCTGCGCGCGCGCCACCCTCAACTCGCCTTCCAGCTTGGATCGACCATAGACCGAGACCGGGCCGGTCGGGTCATCCTCCCGGTAGGGCGCGTCCTTGTCGCCGGCGAAGACGTAGTCGGTCGACAGGTGCACCACCGGCACGCCGAGCTCGGCCGCGACCGCGGCAAGCGCCCCGGGGCCTTCGGCATTCACGGCGAAGGCAAGGTCCGCCTCGCTTTCCGCCTTGTCCACGGCGGTGTAGGCGGCCGCCGAGACGATGGCGTCCGGCCGGGCGGCGGTGAGCGCCGCGCGGATGGAGGCAGGGTCGGCCAGATCGAGTTCGGGACGCCCCAGCGCGACGATCTCGACGCCCGCCGCCGGTCCGCGCTCCAGAAGCGACGAGACCACCTGACCCTGCTTGCCCGTCACCGCAATCCGCATCGACCATCCCCTCCGGCTCGTGTTCGGCCCTTCCATAGAGGCTCGGCGCCGCCGCTTCGAGCGAAAACGTCGGGTGACACCAACTCGTAAGGCCGACAAAATTTGTTGGCTTGCCTTGGTCGGCGCGCCGATAGCACAAGGCGCGGACCTGTGGCCTCGCACCCGCACGCCATCTGAACGGGACCGACCGATGAACTCTCCTGTCCTCCGCGTGGCGGCCCCGGCCGTCCTGTGTCTCGGTCTCGCGGCCGGCCTCGCCGGCCCGGCCCGGGCGGCCGATCAGGTCGATGTCGAGCGCATCGTGCGCGCCGCCGTCGAGCCCGTCATGGCGGCCAACGCGATTCCCGGCATGGCGATCGTGGTTCTGGAGGGCGGCCGGCGGCACCATGTCCATCTCGGGACGGATGCGCCGGAGGGCGGCCGGCCGGTGGACGACAACACCCTGTTCGAGCTCGGCTCCATCTCCAAGCTCTTCACGGCGACGCTCGGCGCCTATGCGCAGGCGACCGGGCGCCTCTCGCTGGACGACCGGGCGGACCGGCACTGGCTGGCTCTCGCGGGACACCCGATCGGGCAGGCGAGGCTCCTTGACCTTGCGACCTACACGGCGGCCGGCCTGCCGCTGCAGTTTCCCGACGGCGTCTCGAGCGAAGCCGAGACCCTGCGCTACTTCCAGTCCTTTGAGCCGCAAGTCGAGGCCGGGACCCGGCGGCTCTACTCCAACCCCTCGATCGGCCTTTTCGGTCATCTGGCCGGCTGCGCCCTCGGTCCGGGCTTCTCGGAGGCGATGACCGACGAGATCCTGCCGGCCTTCGGCCTGACGAGCACGTTCCTTCAGGTGCCGGAGAGCGAGATGGGGCGCTATGCCTTCGGCACGTCGCGCGTGGGCGCGCCGGTGCGGGTCAATCCGGGGCCGCTCGACGGCGAGGCCTACGGGCTCAAGACCACGGGCGCCGACCTCGCGCGCTTTCTGGCGGCTCAGATCGACCCGTCCGGCCTCGAGCCCGCCATGCGCGAGGCCGTGACGGCGACGCACGAGGGGCAATACGAGGTTGGGCCGATGGTCCAGGGGCTCGGCTGGGAACGCTATCCCTATCCCGTCGACCTCGACAGGCTGCTGGCCGGCAACTCCTCCGACATGGCGCTGAAGCTCCAGCCCGCCCGCCCGGTCGGTTCCGCACCGGCAACCGAGGGGGCGGTGCTTCTCAACAAGACCGGCTCCACCGGCGGGTTCGGAGCCTATGTCGCCATCGTGCCCGAGCGTCGCCTCGGCATCGCCTTCCTGGCCAACCGCAACTGGCCGAACGCGGAGCGGGTGCGCGCCGCGCAGGCGATCCTTGCCGAGATCGACTGAGGCTCAGGAGCGCTCGAACAGGAGGCGCACCACGTTGTCGGGATCGGCCGGCTTCCGGAACACCGGCACGTCTTCGTATTCCTGGGGGATGATCCAGTCGTCGTAGCCGGTGACGAAGACGATGGGCACGGCATGGCCGCGCAGCGCCCGCGCCACCGGAAACACCTTGTCGCCGCCGAGATTCACGTCGAGGATGGCCGCGTCCACCGTCTCGCCGCGGTTCAGAAGGGCGAGCGCCTCCTCGACGGTGGCGACCGGCCCGACGACCTTGCCCCCGCCCGAACGCACGGATTCCATCAGGGCCTCGGCGGCGAAATACTCGTCCTCCACGATCAGGACGTGCTGTCCCAACAGGTCGAAGGCGCAGGTGGTGAACATGGCGCTTCCCGCTCGCGCGCGATTGTTTCTCTCGGAGATGTAAAGACTCTTCGTCCCCTTTGCGAACGAATTGCCGCACCGAAACACGTCTCGTCTACCGACATGGTTGCCAGTCGCGCCGTCGGCGGCATGGCTGGCGACTTGCCTGCGGGCAGGCATCCTTCTTAGATCCACCACGCGATATGAACGCGATCGCCGACACGGGAGCGCATGGATTGGACGCCGAGCCGAACGATGCGATCCCTTCGACGCTTCTGACCGGCTTTGCCGACGCGTTATGGCGGATGGACGAGAACGGCCGCGTGACGGCCGGCGCACCGACGGGCCTGGGACCGGAAACGGCGGCGCATTGGAAAGGACGGCTTTGGCTGGAGGCGGTCGATCCGGCCGACCGAGCCTTAGCCGAAAGTCTGTGGCACGAGGCGAGCGCAGCCCGCGGGGCGTTGGATGCGAGCCTGCGCCTCCGTCTGGACGGCGGTGCCGCCGAGCCCGCGCAGCTTCGCATCGTGCCTGCGGGGGAGCATGACTGGCACGGGATCGCCCGGCGGAGGCCGGATGGCGAGGGGGATGTCCACCGCCGGCTGATCGAGACGATCGACGACGGGTTCTGCACGATCCAGATGATCTACGACGCCGACGGGCAACCTGTGAACTACAGGTTCCTGGCGGTGAACTCCGCCTTCGAGCGCCAGAGCGGGTTTCGCGACGCGGTGGGGCGCACCGCCCGCGAACTCGTGCCCGATCTCCCGCGCAAGTGGCTCGACGTCTACGACCGCATCACGCGCAGCGGCACGGCCGAGCGCTTCGAGGAACAGCAGGAGAAGCCGCGCCGGTTCTTCGAGATCTATGCGACCCCGATCGAAGGGCCGGGCGGCTCGCGTCTGGCCGTCCTGTTTCGCGACGTCCTCCCGCGGCGGCGCGCGGAGGCGGAGCTGTCGCGCAGCGAGCGGCGGCTTTCGACCCTTGTTCAGAGCATGCCCCAATTCGTCTGGCGGGCGACGGCCGCCGGGCGGTGGACCTGGGCCAGTTCGCAATGGGGCGCCTATACCGGCCAGAGCGGTGCGGACAGCCGCGGCCTCGGCTGGCTTCGAATGATCCATCCCGACGACCGGGGACGTGTGGCGGCTGCCTGGGCGAAGGCGCGCGAGCGTGGGGAGTTCCAGGTCGAAATCCGCATCCGTCCGGCGGGTGGGGAGGGTTATCGCTGGTTCCATGCCCGGGCCCTGCCGGTCCGCGACGAGGCGGGCGCGACGCGCGAATGGGTTGGCACCTGCACCGACATCGACGAGATGCGGCAGCTCCAGGCCCGGCAGGAGGTGCTGCTGGCCGAGCTTCAGCACCGCACGCGCAACCTCCTGGGCGTCGTCACGTCCGTCGCGGAGCGCACCGCCCGCAGCGCGCGGTCGGTGGCCGACTTCCTCCCGCGCTTCCGCGAGCGGCTCCTGGCGCTCTCGCGCATCAACGGGCTCCTGTCGCAACTCGACCGCGGCCAGCGGGTGACCTTCGACGAGCTGATCCGCGCCGAGCTCGGCGCGCGCGGCGTCCTGGATGAAGGCGGGGAAAGGGTGGTGCTGGACGGGCCGCTCGGCGTGCGGCTGCGTTCGGCAACGGTCCAGACCTTCGCGCTCGCCATCCACGAACTGGCGACCAACGCGGTGAAATACGGGGCCTTGTCCGGCGATGCCGGGCGGCTGGCGGTGCGCTGGCGGCTCGGCGAGCCGGAGGGCGGGCCGCGGCGCCTCTGCGTGGAATGGATCGAGAGCGGCACGGCGCCGCCCCCGCCCGTGCCCGCCGCCCCCGGCCGCGGCTACGGGCGCGAGCTGATCGAGAAGGCGCTGCCCTACCAGATGAAGGCGCGCACGCGCTACGAGATCGGGCCGGAGGGCGTGCGCTGCACGATCGACGTGCCGGTGGACTGAGAGGCCTGTTCAGAACCCGCCGGCGATCCGCTTCTGCAGGGCATGGACCGGCGAGCCGCGGCGTCCCGGGGCGCCGAGTTCGAACTTGCCGATCATGGCGTTGAGGGCGTTCACCTCGTTGGAGAGTTCCGCGCAGGCCGCCGCCGACTCCTCGACCATCGCCGCGTTCTTCTGGATGCTCCGGTCGAGCGTGCCGACGCCGGCATTGATCTCCGACAGGCCCTGGGCCTGGTTGCGCACGGCCTGGACGATCGAGCCGACGTGTTCGTTCACTTCGGCGACCTTCCCGACGATGCTCTGGAGCGAGGTTCCCGCCCGCCCGACGAGTTCGACGCCTTCCTCGACCTGGCGGCGGGAGGTCGAGATAAGCTCCTTGATCTCCTTGGCCGCTTCCGCCGAGCGCTGGGCGAGGCCGCGCACCTCCTGCGCCACCACCGCGAAGCCCTTGCCGGCCTCGCCGGCCCGCGCGGCTTCCACGCCGGCGTTGAGCGCCAGGAGGTTGGTCTGGAAGGCGATCTCGTCGATCACCCCGATGATGCTGCCGATGCGATCGGACGAGCCCTCGATCTTGCCCATGGCCTCCACGGCACCGCCGACGATCGAGCCGGACTGCTCGGCCTCCTGACGGGTGCGGGCGACGAGTTCGCCCGCTTCCTCCGCCTTGCGGCTGGCGGTGCGCACGCCGTTGGTCATCTCGGACAGGGCTGCGGAAATTTCCTCGACCGCGGCGGCCTCCTGCTCGGTGCGACGCGCGAGATCGTCGGAAGCGGTGCGGATGCTTTCGGCATTGGCCTGGATGGTCGAGGCGTTCCGGGTGATCGCGACCATCGCCCCTTCCAGCGTCTCGACCGAGCCGTTGAAGCTCTCGCGGATCGGGTCGAGAGCCGCGTTGAAGGGCTGGTCGATGCGCTCGCGCAGGTTGCCTTCGGCGAGGTGCTCCAGGGCGATCCCAAGGGACGTGACGGCCCGGACCCGACCCGTGACGTCGGTGGCGAACTTCACCACCTTGGCCACCTTGCCGTCGAGGCCGAGAACGGGATTATAGGAAGCCTGGATGAAGACCTCGCGCCCGTTCTTGCCGATGCGGCGGAACTCGCCGGATACGAACTCCCCGTCGCGCAGCTTGGTCCACAAGGCGGCATAGCTCGGCGCGGCCACTTCGGCGCGCTCCAGGAACATGGAATGATGGCGCCCGACCACCTCATCCAGCGAATAGCCTAGAGCCGACAGGAACGCGGCGTTGGCCGTGACGATCTCGCCCTGGAGAGTGAACTCGATCACCGCCTGGGAGCGATCGATCGCGGCCATCTTCGCGACGCTGTCGATCTGGCTGCGCTTGGTCGCGGTAATGTCGTTGGCGAACTTGACGATTTTCGTCGGCTTGCCCGACCGGTTCATCACCGGATTGTAGTTGCCGCGGATGAAGACCTCTCGCCCGCCTTTCGCAAGGCGCCGGAACTCGTCGCATTCGAACTCCCCGCCGCGGAGCTTCGCCCAGAAGGCCACGTATTCGGGCGAGGCGGCATAGGCCGGATCGAGGAACATCGAGTGGTGGCGCCCGACGAGCTCGTTCTCGGCATAGCCCATCACGTCGCAGAAATTGCGGTTCGCGCGGAGGATCTTGCCGTCCAGATCGAACTCGATGATCGCCATGGACAGATCCAGGGCAGCCAGGAGCCGATCGGCATCCGAAGCGAACAAGGCACTCATTTTTTGATCTCCCAGCGCAATCGGCGGATGATGAACCGAAAGACTTAATTCGTGCTGAAGACCAAGCCCTGCTCCAGGGAAGGCGCAGGATGCCTAACGCTACGGCGCCCTTGCGCCGAAGCTGCCGACAAGAAGCGAAGCGGCGAGCGTCAGCATCACCGCGCCGACGATCGCGTCGAGAACGCGCCAGGCCTCGGGCCTCGCGAACAGCGGACGCAGGAGGCGCGCGCCGAAACCGAGCGAGGCGAACCAGGCATAGCTCGCCGCGGCCGCGCCGAGCACGAAGACCGGGCGCAGGTCCGCCGGCTGCGCCGAGCCGGCGACGCCCATCAGAAGCACCGTGTCGAGATAGACGTGCGGGTTCAAAAACGTGAAGGCGGCGGCGGTGGCGAGCGCGCGTCCGAGCGAGGATCCGCCCTCGGCCTCGGCCGCCAGCGCGCCAGGCGAGGCCATTCGCCGCAGCGCCGCCAAGCCGTACCAGGTGAGGAAGGCGGCGCCGCCGAGCGCCAGCGCGCGGGCGAGGCCCGGGGCCGCGGCCAGGAGCGCGCCCGCGCCGCCGACGCCGGCCGCGATCAGAAGCGCGTCCGCCGTGCCGCAGAAGAGGACGATCGGACCGACATGCCGGCGCAGGAGACCCTGGCGCAGCACGAAGAGGTTCTGCGCTCCGATCGCGACGATCAGGGCCGCCGACAGGGCGAAGCCGGAGAGGAAGGGGGGAAGGACCGTGCTCATGCCCTGTCCATGCCGGTCGGCGCCGATGTAGTAAAACTTGTTCTTCTTCGCTGGATGAAGCAAGGCTTCATTCGTGCTCGATTACTCCGCCCTTGCCGCCTTTGCCGCCGTCATCCGCGAAGGCAGCTTCGATCGCGCAGCCGCTTCGCTTGGCCTCACCCCGTCCGCCGTCTCGCAGCGGGTGCGGGGCCTGGAGGAGCGCCTGGGGGCGATCCTGGTCGTGCGCGGTGCGCCTTGTCTGCCGACGGACCTCGGACGCACGCTCTCAGCGCATGTCGACCGTGTCCGGCTCCTAGAGGCCGACCTCGGCCTGGCCGGGGCGGGGGCGGCCGAGCCCGTGAGCCTCAGGATCGCCGTCAACGCAGACAGTCTTGCCACCTGGTTTCCGGGAGCCGCCGCCGCGTTCGGCCAGGTGGGCGGCGCGACGCTCGACCTCGTGCTGGACGACGAGGCGCATACGGCCGACCGGCTGCGGTCGGGCGAGGTGGTGGCGGCCGTGACCGCCGATCCCGAGCCCGTCCAGGGCTGCCGGACCTTCCCGCTGGGAAGTCTCCGATATGCGGCCTGCGCCAGCCCCGGCTTCCATCAGCGCTTCTTTTCCGGGGGCGTCGATCCGGCCGCGCTCGCGCTTGCACCGGTTTTGCGCTTCGACCGGCGCGACGGGCTGCAGGCGCGCTGGATGCGGGAGGCCCACAGCTGCGCGCCCGGCGCGCCGACGCACTGGGCGCCTTCGACCCACGGCTTCCTGGACCTCGCGCTCGCCGGCCTCGCCTGGGGCCTCCAGCCGGTCGCGCTGGCCGAGGCGCATCTCGCGGCCGGTCGCCTCGTCGAGCTGCCCCCGGCCCGACGCGTCGCGGTGTCCCTGTTCTGGACCGTCTCGCGCCTTCCCTCCGCCGCGCTTCGCCGCCTGACGGAGGCGGTCCGGGCGGCGGCAGTCGGCGCCCTCGTGCCCTCGCGGGCTAACGATGGAGACGACGGCGGAGGCGGCCGATGAGGTTGCGGCGCCGGTTGAGCGGCTCGAACATCTCCTCCGGGCCTTCGGGGTCGAGGATCTTGTGATCCGCGAGCCATGCCTCGATGTCGCCGAGTTCGGGCGCCTCGTAAGGCACCAGCGAGCGGCCGGGGCCGCGAAGCGTCTCGATCGTCTCGATCAGCGACCCGGTCCGCGCCAGCGTCTCGGCGACGCGCTCGGGGCTGATGCCGAGATGCTCGGCCAGGAGATCGTCGCGGATCGCCGCGATCTGTGCCCGCGCGCCGTCGGGCGCGCGCTCGGCCTCTACCGTCACGTCGCATTCGGTGTCGAGCCGCATCGAGCGGTTGTTCATGTTGGAGGAGCCGACCCGCAGGTAGCGGTCGTCCACCACCAGGATCTTGGCATGGACATAGATCGACTCGCCGCCCGAGTTGACGGGATGGTAGAGGCGGAAGCGATGGGCCGTGTCGATCCGGCGAAGCGCCTCGGCGAGGCGCGCGCGCGCCGTGTCCATCGCCACCGGCTCCAGCCAGCCTTGGGCCGAGACCGGATTGATCACCACGATCTCCGGTCCGCCCGGCTCCTCCAGCCGATGCGCGATCGCCTCGGCGATGCGGCGCGAGGCGAAATACTGGCTCTCGGCATAGATGAAGCGCCGGGCGGCACGGATCTGATCGACGTAGAGTTCCTCGATCTCGCGGACCGGCTCGCGCCCGCCGTGGCACGGGGCGGAGCGCGACACGGCGATGTCGAGGTCCCGGAAATGCGTCCACAGGCCCGTCGGCCAGATGGGAACTGGTTCGGGCAAAGGCTCGGGATCCGGCTTGCCCCCCGCCACCTGCCAGCGGGCGCGGCAGATGGCCGCCAGCGTCTCCACCGCCGGGCCGGTGAAGGCGGTGGAGGCGTCGTGCCAGGGCTTGTAGCGGCGTCGGGTGAAGGGACGGCGGCGGCGCTCGTCCTCGAACAGGTGCTCGCGCGTGTCCCAGCGGTCGGCAGTCATGTCGATGCCGCCGCAGAAGGCGAGGGCGTCGTCGATCACCACGATCTTCTGGTGGTGCGAGGAGCCCGTCGGATGCGCGCCGTCGAGCTTGGTGTGGATGCGCGGATGGGCCATCCACCTGAGCAGCGTCAGGAAGGTCGATCCGCGCAGCAGCGTCTTCACCGCGCCCACGACCCAGCGCAGGAGGAAGATTTCGAGGTCCGGATTGCGCTCCACCAGCCAGTGGACGAAGTCGCCGAGCTTTTCCGGCCCCTCCTCGCCGAGGTCGTGGCCGAGCGTGATCCGGGCGTCGAAGTCCCAGCCGATCAGCATGATGCGGCGTCTGGCGGCCGTCATCGCGCGCCGGGCGAAGCGGAAGTAGTCGTCGGCATCGATGATCACCGACAGGCGGTCCGCCCGCGCGATCGCCATGCAGTTGCGCCCGGGCGCCAGAATGGTCGGCGCCGCATCCGCGGTCGCCCGCGCCGCACCAGCGGTCGCCTGCGCCGCGCCGGCGGTCGCCTCGTTCACCGTGTCCAAGCCCGCATCCTCTCGTCGTTCGCCCGAACCATTCCCGTGCAACCCGAACCGGCCTCCACCGCCCATGCATCGCGCGAACGTTCATGCCCTTCGATCCGCTTCATAGCAGACGCGATGCATCCGGCCATGGCACGACGCGCGCTTGTTGCCCTCACCGGATTTCCCCGGCCGCCTCGCGACGGCGCAGTTCCAGCTCCTCGCTGTAGCGCCGCAGCGTATGGCTTTCGGTGAGGAGCCCGACGACGCCGCGCGTCTTCGGCCCGTCCACCACTGCCAGCGCCTCGCTCTCGGCCGCATCGAACAGGGCGGCCGCGTCGCGCGCGCTCATCTGGGGCAGGAGCACGGCGTCCTGCCAGCGCAGGAGGTCGTCGATTCTGGCCTCGAGATCCGTCACCGCGTCGGAATAGGCGTCCGCCACGAGCACGATCCCGGCATAGGCGCCCGCGCCGTCCACCACCACGACGCGCTGGACGGAGCCCAGCGGGAAGTCGCGCCGGAAGGTCTTGAGGCTGGTGCCGAGGCTCGTGGTGCGCACGTCCGTTCGCATCATGCGGCCGACCGTCAGGTTGCGGATCCAGCCGATGTCGTGGGCGCTGCGGATGCTCTCTCCGCGCAGGTGAAAGCGCCAGGTGGCGAAGGAATAGCCGAAGGTCTTGCGCGCCGTCAGCGAGGCCGTGACGACGGCGGCCAGCGCCAGCGCGGTGATGGGGAAGTCGCCGGTCATCTCCAGGGCCAGGAAGGTCATGGTCATCGGCCCGCCGACGATGGTGACGGCCAGAGAGCTCATGCCGACGATGGCGAAGGTGACGGGCGTCAGCGCGGTGTCGGGGAAGAGGAGCGGTGCGAGGCCGGCAAAGAGCTTGCCGAGAAGCGCGCCCATGAAAAGGGACGCGAAGAACAGGCCGCCGCGAAAGCCGCTGCCGATCGACACGGCGGAGGCGAAGGCCTTGAGCGCGAGAAGCAGCGCCAGCGGAGCAAGCGCCGTCGGAAGGTCGAGCTGCAGGTGCAGCGCGCCGTGGCCGGACGACAGGACCTGCGGCGTGACGAGGGCGAGCGCCCCGAGCACCAGCCCGCCCGCCACCGGGCGCAACGGGGCGGGCAGGCCCGAGCCGCGCACGCCGCGCTCCACGGCCGTCACGCCCTTCATGACGGCGATGCCGAGCCCGGCGGCCAGCACCGCCAGGAGGATGGCCGGCGGATAGTCCTGCGCCATCATCGGCCCGGGATCGCCGGCATCGATCAGGAAGGGCGTCGAGCCGAAGAACCGCGCCACGAAGGTGCCGCACAGGGCCGCCGCGACGACCGGGGCCAGCGAGACCACCGAATAGGTGCCGATGATCAGCTCGAAGGCGTAGAACGCACCGGTCAGCGGCGCGTTGAAGGCGGCGGCGATCGCGCCCGCCGCGCCGCAGCCGACCAGCATGCGCAGGTCGCCCCGCCGCATCTCGAAGGCGATGCCGAGGCGCGAGGCGAGGCCGCCGGCCATCTGCGTATAGGCGGCCTCCAGGCCGACCGAGGCGCCGAAGCCGTTGGACACGAGGTTCTGGAACACGACGATCACGCTGTCGCGGATCGACATGCGCCCGCCATGCAGGGCGTTGGCCTCGATCGGATCGACGAGGGCGCGCGCCTTGCGCTTGCGCATCCAGAGAAGATAGGCGCCGAGAAGCGCGCCGCCGCAGGCCGGAATGGCCGCATGCCAGGGCGAGGCGAGGGCCGGCATCGCGCTGAGATGTCCGCCCTCGGCCGAGAAGAACAGGATGTGGAGCGCCTCGGCCGCCCGCCCGATCGCGGTGACGACGAGGCCCGCGAGGACGCCGACGACCGCCGCGACCAGGACGAGGCCGACCTCGTTGCCGCGCACCAGCGCCCGGAACCGGCTCGGCGCCTTGACCGGCACCGTGGTCGCGGGCGTTTCCTGGTGCGCCTTGCCTCCGTCCATGGTTCAGACCGTCGTCATGCCGTTCATCCCTTTGCCTGCCGCAACATAGGCCGCGGCAGGCAAAGGGCTCGGGAATGCGGCGATCTTTGTGGCGCTATCCCGCGTCCGAGCCCGGCGCGGTGCCGACCGAGATCCCGCCGGCCGCCTCCAGCCGCCTGGGCGCCGCCTTGGGCGGGCGGGCGCGCAACTGCTCCAGCCCCTCGCGCGACAGGGGCCGCAGGCCCGCGCCCCCGGCGTCGAGATGGGCGAAGATCATGGCGCGCATGCGCGGCGTCCAGAAGGCCGCGACATGGTCGGCGACGCCGAGAACGCCGGGCTCGTGCGCCTGGCTCTCGAAGAAGCGCGCCACCTGGTTGACCATGGTGACGAGCTTCTCCACCTCGCCGCCGTGGGTTTCGGCCTCGGCGCTCATTCGGCCGGCTCCGCTTGGGCGACGCGGCGCGAACGCTCGGCAAACGAGTTGTAGCGCTCCTGCCAGTCGGTCGGCCCGTTGGAGGGCGAGACCTGGACCGCCGTGACCTTGTATTCCGGGCAGTTGGTGGCCCAGTCGGAATAGTCGGTCGTCACGACGTTGGCCTGCGTCAGCGGGTGGTGGAAGGTCGTGTAGACGACGCCGGGCGCCACGCGGTCGGTCAGCGTCGCGCGCAGGGTCGTGTCGCCCGCGCGGCTCGCGACCTTGACGAAGGCGCCGTCCCGGATGCCCCGTTCCTCCGCGTCGTGGGGATGGATCTCGAGGACGTCCTCCTCGTGCCACATCGTGTTGTCCGTGCGCCGCGTCTGCGCGCCGACATTGTACTGCGACAGGATGCGGCCGGTGGTGAGCAGCAGCGGGAAGCGCGGTCCGACCTTCTCGTCGGTCGGCACGTATTCGGTGACGACGAAGAGGCCCTTGCCGCGCACGAATCCTTCCATGTGCATCAGGGGCGTGCCGAGCGGCGCCTTGTCGGTGACCGGCCACTGCAGCGTCTCCGTCTCCAGCCGCTCGTAGGAGACGCCGGCGAAGGTCGGGGTGAGCGCGGCGATCTCGGCCATGATCTCGCTCGGGTGCGCGTAGTTCATGGGGAAGCCGAGGGCGTTGGCGAGAAGCTGCGTGACCTCCCAGTCGGCATAGCCGTTCTTGGGTTTCATCACGCGGCGCACGCGCTGGATGCGCCGCTCGGCATTGGTGAAGGTCCCGTCCTTTTCGAGGAAGGTCGAGCCCGGCAGGAAGACATGGGCGTGGACGGCCGTCTCGTTGAGGAAAAGGTCCTGCACCACGACGCATTCCATCGCCGCCAGACCGGCGGTGACGTGGCGCGTGTTGGGGTCGGACTGGAGGATGTCCTCGCCCTGGATGTAGATGCCCTTGAACTCGCCCGCGACGGCGGCGTCGAGCATGTTGGGGATGCGCATGCCCGGCTCGTCGTCGAGCTCGACGCCCCACATGGTCTCGAAGAGGGCACGCGCCGTGTCGTCGGAGACGTGGCGGTAGCCCGACAGCTCATGCGGGAAGGAGCCCATGTCGCAGGCGCCCTGCACGTTGTTCTGGCCGCGCAAGGGGTTCACGCCGGCGCCCCGCTTGCCGATATTGCCGGTGGCCATCGCGAGGTTGGCGATCGCCATCACGGTGGTCGAGCCCTGTGAGTGCTCCGTCACGCCGAGGCCGTAATAGATCGCGGCGCGCCCGCCGGTCGCGTAGAGGCGGGCGGCGGCGCGAAGCTCGCCGGCCGGCACGCGCGTCATCGGCTCCACGGCTTCGGGCGAGCGCGAGGCGTCGGAGACGAACTCGGCCCAGGCCTGGAAGGCTTCGAGGTCGCAGCGCTCGCGAACGTAGGACTCGTCGATCAGCCCTTCCGTCACGATCACATGCGCCATGGCGGTCAGGACGGCGACGTTGGTGCCGGGGCGCAGCGGCAGATGGTGCGCCGCCTCGACATGGGGCGTCTTGACGAGGTCGATGCGGCGCGGGTCGATCACGATCAGCTGCGCGCCCTCGCGCAGGCGCTTCTTCATTCGGCTGGCGAAGACCGGGTGGCCGTCCGTCGGGTTGGCGCCGATGACGAGGATGACGTCGGCCTCCTCGACCGAATCGAAGTCCTGCGTGCCGGCCGAAGTGCCGAGCGTCGTCTTCAGGCCGTAGCCCGTCGGCGAGTGGCAGACGCGTGCGCAGGTGTCGACGTTGTTGTTGCCGAAGCCCGCGCGGATCAGCTTCTGGACGAGGAAGGTCTCCTCGTTGGTGCAGCGCGACGAGGTGATGCCGCCGACCGAGTTGCGCCCGTACTTCGCCTGGATGCGCTTGAACTCGGACGCCGTGTGGGCGATCGCCTCCTCCCACGACACCTCGCGCCAGGGCTCCGAGGTGGAGGCGCGGATCATCGGGGAGGTGATGCGCTCGCGGTGATTGGCATAGCCGTAGGCGAAGCGGCCCTTGACGCAGGAATGGCCGTGGTTCGCCTTGCCGTCCTTCCACGGTACCATGCGCACCAGCTCCTCGCCGCGCATCTCGGCCTTGAACGAGCATCCGACGCCGCAATAGGCGCAGGTCGTGACCTTGGAATGCTCCGGCACGCCCATGGCGACGACGGACTTCTCCATCAGCGTCGCGGTCGGGCAGGCCTGCACGCAGGCGCCGCAGGACACGCATTCGGAGGAGAAGAAGTCTTCGCTTTGGCTGGGAGAGACGCGGCTCTCGAACCCTCGGCCGGCGATCGTCAGCGCGAAGGTGCCCTGCACTTCCTCGCAGGCCCGCACGCAGCGCGAACAGACGATGCACTTCGACGGATCGTACTGAAAGTAGGGGTTGGAGAGGTCCTTCTCCATGAACAGCGGGTTCGGCGCGCCGTGCTCGTGCGGGTGGACGTGGTTCTCGCCGTGCTGGCCGTAGCGCACCTCGCGAAGGCCCACCTCGCCCGCCGTGTCCTGCAGTTCGCAGTCGCCGTTGGCCGAGCAGGTCAAGCAGTCCAGCGGATGGTCGGAGATGTAGAGCTCCATCACGCCCCGGCGCAGCTTGGCGATCCGGTCGGTCTGCGTCTTCACCACCATGCCCTCCGCCGCGAGTGTGGTGCAGGAGGCGGGCGTGCCGCGCATGCCCTCGACCTCGACCAGGCACATGCGGCAGGAGCCGAAGGGCTCGAGCGAATCCGTCGCGCAGAGCTTCGGAATCTTGGTGCCCATTTCGGCGGCCGCGCGCATCAGCGACGTGCCGGCGGGGACCGTGATCGTCTCCCCGTCGATGGTGAGGGTCACCTGCTTCTCGGCAACGCGGGCGGGGGTGCCGTAGTCGGTCTCATGAACGAGGGACATATCGGTCTTCTTCTTATTCCGCCGCCTGGAGCCCGGCCGGAAGGCGACGGGCGTCGAGGTCGAAGTCTTCGGGGAAATGGGTCATGGCGCTGGTCACGGGATAGGGCGTGAAACCGCCGAGCGCACAGAGCGAGCCGAACTTCATCGTGTCGCAGAGGTCGGCGAGCAGCGTGAGTTCGGCGGCGACCGGCTGACGCGCCTCGCGCTTCTGGAGAATGCGGTCCACCGCCTCGACCCCGCGCACCGCGCCGATGCGGCAGGGCGTGCACTTGCCGCAGCTTTCCGCCGCACAGAACTCCATGGCGAAGCGCGCCATGTGGGCCATGTCGACGGTGTCGTCGAAGACGGTGATGCCGCCATGGCCGATCAGCCCGTCCTTGGCGGCGAAGGCCTCGTAGTCGAAGGGCGTGTCGAAGAGGGCAGGGGGGAAGTAGGCGCCGAGCGGGCCACCGACCTGCACCGCGCGAACGGGCCTCCCTGAGGCCGTGCCGCCGCCGATCTCGTTGACGAGTTCTCCGAGCGTGATGCCGAAGGGCACCTCGACGAGGCCGCCATACTTCACGTTGCCGGCGAGCTGCACGGGCATGGTGCCGCGCGAACGCCCGAGGCCGAGCCGCTCGTAGGCTTCCGGTCCCTCCGCGAAGATCGCGGGGACGGCGGCGAGCGACAGGACGTTGTTGACCATCGTCGGCTTGCCGAAGAGGCCCTGGAGCGCGGGAAGGGGCGGCTTGGCGCGCACGATGCCGCGCTTGCCCTCGATGGAATTGAGGAGCGAGGTCTCCTCGCCGCAGACATAGGCGCCCGCGCCGACCCGCACCTCCATGTCGAAGGCGAGCCCCGAACTGCCGACGGAGGCACCCAGCCACCCGGCGCGGCGGGCGCCAAGGATCGCCTCTTCCATCGCCTCGATCGCGTGCGGATATTCCGAGCGGATATAGATGTAACCGTAGGTCGCGCCGACCGAGACACCGGCAATCGTCATACCCTCGACCAGGCGGAATGGATCGCCTTCCATGGTCATCCGGTCGGCGAAGGTGCCGGAATCCCCCTCGTCGGCGTTGCAGACGACGTACTTCTGCGCGGCTTCGGCCTTGCGGACCGTTTCCCACTTGATGCCGGTCGGGAAGCCCGCCCCGCCCCGCCCGCGAAGGCCGGAGGCGGCCACCGTCTTCACCCGCGCCTCGGCGTCCATCGCCAGCGCCGCTTTCAGGCCGCGCCAGCCGCCATGGGCGGCGTAGTCGCTCTCCGAGCGGGGATCGATCACGCCGCAGAGCGCCATCGTGGAACGCGTCTGGCGGGCGAGGAACGGATGCTCCTCCGGCCGGCCGATGCGGCTCGGGTGGTCGGCGCCCTCGAGCATGCCGGCGGCGATCAGCGCGCCGACATCCTCCGGCATGACCGGGCCGTAGCCGATGCGCCCGTCCGGCGTCTCGACCTCGACCAGCGGCTCCAGCCAGTGCATGCCGCGCGAGCCGGTGCGTACGATCTCGACCGGCCGGCCGGATGCCTGGAAGGCGGCGGCCACCTCGTCGGCGCCGACCGCGACGGCGGCCGCGTCGCGCGGCACGAAGATGCGGATGGCCTTGCTCATCGGATCGCCTCCTCGATGATGGCGGAGAGCCGGTCCTCGGACAGGCGTCCGTGAATTTTGCCGTTCACCATGGCGGCCGGCGCCACGGAACAGAGGCCGAGGCAGTAGACCGGCTCCAGCGTCGCCGCCCCGTCGCCGGTCGTGCCCTTCATCGCCACGCCGACGACGCGTTCGGCCGCCGCCTGGAGGGCGCGTCCGCCGGCGGCCTGGCAGGCCTCGGCGGCGCAGATCTTGACCACGGTGCGCCCGGCCGGCTGGCGGCGGAAGTCGTGGTAGAAGGTGAGCACGCCGTGCACGTCGGCGCGCGACAGGTTGAGCGCCTCCGCGATCACCGGCACGGCGGCGTCGTCCACCATGCCGAACTCGGCCTGCACGTCGTGCAGGATCGGCAGGAGCGCCCCTGCCCGGCCCTTGTGGGCGGCGAGGATCTCGTCCAGCCGCTCGCGGTCGAAGGGTGTGGCGCGTCGTGCGGAATCGAGCATGGGTGTCTCCCGAGGTGGTCAGGAGCCGGCGCGGCCAGGGCGCGCCGGCTTGGACTCATTCTAGAACAGAGCCGTCGCCTTCAGAAGCGTGATGTAGACGCCCCAGAGAAGCGGCAGCCCCACAGCGATCCAGGCCGCGATCGCCGGCGCGCTGACGCCGCCACGCCCGATCCCGTAGTCGCCGCCCGCTGGGGCGAGCGTCGCGCCCGCGGGGGCGGACAGGCCCGCGCCCTTGGCCTCCTGTCGCATCTGGTACTTTTCCGCCACCGGGCGCACCAGAAGATTTGCGACGAACCCGACGGCCAGAAGCGCCGCGACGGTGAAGAAGATCGGCTGGTACACGGCCTCGCGCGGCACGCCGGCGGCGATCTGCGCGTCGCGGATGTTGCCCGTGATCAGGCCGCCGAAGACGCCGGCGAGCGACCAGGCGGTCAACAGGCGCCCGTGGATCGCGCCGACGAACTTGGTGCCGAAGACGTCGGCGAGATAGGCCGGCACGGTGGCGAAGCCGCCGCCGTACATCGACGCGATCACGCAGAACGAGGCGACGAACACGAAGAGGAGGCCGCTCGACGCCGAGTAGGGGATCAGCGCCGCGTAGAGCGCGAGGCCGAGCGCCAGGATCACGGCATACATGGTCTTGCGGCCGAGCCGGTCGGAGAAGGAGGCCCAGAAGAAGCGGCCGCCGATGTTGAAGAGCGACACGAGGCCGACGAAGCCCGCACCCACCGCCGCGGCCGCGGCGCGCTGCTCGGGCGTGAAGTCGAGGAAGGACACGCCCTCCGCCCCGATCAGCCGGCCGGCGAAGATCTCCTGCAGCATGGGCGAGGCGACGCCGATGATGCCGATCGAGGCCGAGACGTTGGTCAGGAGCACGACCCAGATCAGCCAGAACTGCGGCGTCTTGTGCGCGTCCTTGAGATGGACGTCGCCGGTCGCGATCATCCGGTTGCCGGTGGCCGCCGGCGTCCAGCCGGCCGGGCGCCAGTTCTCCGGCGGAACGCGGTAGCCGAGCGCGCCCGCGACCATGAAGACGAAGTAGCCGGCAGCCAGGACCAGGAAGGTCTGCCAGACGCCGACGCCGTCGGGCGAGGCGAAGTGCCGCATCAGGATGTCGGCCAAGGGCGATCCGATCATCGCGCCGCCGCCGAAGCCCATGATGGCCATGCCCGTCGCCATGCCGCGCTGGTCGGGGAACCACTTGATCAGGGTGGAGACCGGGGAGATGTAGCCCAGACCGAGGCCGATGCCGCCGATCACGCCCGAGCCCAGCCACATCAGCCAGAGCTGGTGGAGGTAGATGCCGAGCGCCGAGATCACCATGCCGCCGCACCAGCAGACGGCCGATACGAGCCCGGCCTTGCGCGGCCCGGCCCGCTCCAGCCAGCCGCCCCAGATCGCCGCCGCACCCCCGAGCACGACGAAGAACAGCGTGTACATCCACAGAAGGTCCGACACGCGCCAGTCGCACGTCGTCGTGAAGAGGGCCGTCCAGAGCGTCATGCCCTCGCAGGCGACGGGCTGGCTTACGCCGATGGCGCGCGACAGGGGCAGCCAGAACACCGAGAAGCCGTAGGCCATCCCGATACAGAGATGGATGGCGAGCGCGCAGGGCGGGATGAGCCAGCGATTGAAGCCGGCCATCGCTACGGTGTTTTCCCGATCGAGGAAGCCGGTTCCCGGCGGTCTTGCGATATCGGCTGCGGAACTCATCGAACCTCCCCCATGTCCAGAGCCTCGGCCTCCCAGCCGTGCCCATGCGTCATGCGGTAAGGGTCGCGCCCAATTTAGAATGCGTCAAACGTCGGCGGAACGATCGATGATAGAGAGGATCTATCACGCCTCCGCGCGCAGCGGCTCGACGCGGCGTCTGAACTCGGCCGAGCGCGCGCAGGCGAGGACCGCGCGCGTCATTGCCGACATCGGATGGCGGTCGAGCACCACGAGGCCGACCGCCTGCGGCGGCGAAGGGTCGTCGAAGGGCAGGATCAGGATGGCCGGGTCGCGCTCGGCGGTGGCCGCGTGCGTATGGGGCAGGATGGAGGACATCTCGCCCATGCGCACCATCGACAGGAGGGCGGTGTAGGAATTGGCGGAGGCGCGCGGCTGCACCTCCATGCCGATCCGTCGCATCTGCGCGTCGAGGATGCGGCGGTTCTGCATGTCGCGCGTCAGAAGGCAGAGCGGCGCGGCCGCGGCCTCGGCCCAGGAGACGGACGCGCGCCCGGCGAAGGGGCCGCCCGAGGGCGTCGCGAAGCGGTATCGCTCCTCGTAGAAGGTCCAGGTGATGACGCCGGTGAGCGGCTCGCTCTCGAGATAGGTGACGCCGCCGTCGATGTCGTGGGCATGGAGCGCCCGCTCGATCTCGCGCGAGGTCATGGACAGGATCACGAGCTGCAACTCGGGGTGATCGAGCGCCAGCACGGGCGCCAACGCGCCGACGGCGGGCATGGCGGCGGGAATGACGCCGAGCCTGAGGCGCCCTGTCAGGCCGAGGCCCGGCTGCCCCGCCGCGCGCAGCAATCCGTCGCAGTCGGCCAGCATCCGCTGGGCCCAGGGAAGCGCGGTCTCGCCCTCCGGCGTCAGGCCGACATAGCGCCGGTCGCGCCTGACGAGTTCCACGCCGAGCGCGGTCTCCAGCGAGGCGATGCCGGCCGAGAGCGTCGGCTGCGACACGCCGCAGCTTTCCGCCGCACGTCGGAAATGGCCGAGCCGCGCCAGCGTCACGAAATATCGGAGATGACGGATCTGCATCGGCCCCCGCACGTCGCCGGCCATCACGGGCCCGCCGCGCGAGGGGTAGCGGCCGCGATCCGTCGTCGCAATGCGTCTCGTTCAACGAATGAAGGGCGACGTGACCCGCGATCCGGTCGAGCCGGTCCGAAAAATGCCGGTCGAGGCAATCCGAATTTAACGTTCTTCGCGGACCATCGGGCAACGCCATGGCCAAAACCGTGCATGGACCTGTTCGGCCGCATCCGTCACCGATCCATCCATGCAATGAGCCCATGACGCTGGAGCAGGGAAACACATGGCGAGGGAATGCCGCTTTCGGGGCTTCAGTCTGGCCCATGTCGAACTGGTCGAGGCCCGCGACGACGGCACGATCGCCATGATCGGCCTCAGCGGATCGGGCGATGCCGTCGCGATGATCGTCCATCCCGAGACCATCGACGAACTCCTGTCGAGGCTGCAGGCCGTCCGCGCCCAGCGGGACGCGCTCGCCTGAACGCACATCCACCCTCGCCGGCGGACGGATCGGTCTGCGACGAACCTTCCAGTCCTCTCCAACGGAGCCGACCATGACCGAAGCCTCCACCTCCGCCGAGAACCGCGAACTGATCGCCTTCACCGTCGCGGGGCAGGAGTTCTGCGTCGACGTCCAGACCGTTCGCGAGATCCGCAGCTACACCGCCGCGACCGCGATCCCGCATGCGCCGCCCTACGTGATCGGCGTCGTCAACCTGCGCGGCATGGTGCTCCCGATCGTCGATCTCGGCGATCGGCTGGGTTTCGGGCGCACCGCGCCCAACGCGCGCTCGGCCATCATCGTCGCGGACATCGGCGGCGATCTCGTCGGCCTGCTCGTGGATTCGATGTCGAGCATCATGACGGTCCGTCAGGACCAGCTCCAGCCTGCGCCCGATGTCGCGTCGTCGCTGGCCCAGTCCTTCGTCGGCGCCGTTCTGGCGATCGACGATCGCATGATCTCGCTGCTGTCGGTCCAAGGGGTCCTGCCCGCGAAACTGGACGTGGCGGCCTAAAGGCGCCTCGTCACCGAGCCGAAGAGCATCCGGCGTCGCAAGGGCCGCCTCGGCGCGGGGCCCGTCTTCGTCGTTCCATGCGATCGTGCAGGTTGGAACAGCTGGAATTGGAGCTGGTCGTGCGAGAGCTATGGCTGCGGATCAGGACCTAAGTCCTGTATCCGCACCGGTCGGCCACGACCGAGCGATAGGGCTCCGCGGCCGGTAGCCGCTGCGAACATTGGTCGATGATCAGGAGAACCGGGGCTCCAGTGCCCGGACGGGGAGCTTCGTATCTTGCCGAAATTCCCCGGGATCGAATGGTGGGCGTGACAGGGATTGAACCTGTGACCCCTACGATGTCAACGTAGTGCTCTCCCGCTGAGCTACACGCCCATTCGATGAAGCGGCTTACACCACAGGAGGCGCAGGGCGGTCAAGACCGTTTGCGCCCCTTGTGGCGGGTTGGCCGCAAAAAAATCAGGCGGCGTCCTGGAGCATCTTGCCGACCTCTTCCACCAGCTCGCGCAGGTGGAAGGGCTTCGACAGGATCTTGGCGTCCTTGGGAGCCTTGGAGTCCGGGTTCAGCGCGACGGCGGCGAAGCCCGTGATGAACATGACCTTGAGGTCGGGGTCGAGCTCGGTGGCGCGGCGCGCCAGCTCGATGCCGTCCATCTCCGGCATCACGATGTCGGTGAGGAGCAGCGAGAACGGCTCCTCGCGCAGGCGCTCGTAGGCGCTGCCGCCGTTGTCGTAGGCGGTCACCTCGTAGCCGGCCTTTTCCAAGGCCTTGGCCAGGAAGCGGCGCATGTCGTTGTCGTCTTCGGCCAGAAGAATCTTGTACATCTCGGAACCTGATTGTCGCGGCGTCCGCCGGACGTGAAGCCTTGGCTGAGATCAACCTTTTAGCAGATTGCTTAAGCAAGAGCTAAATGGAATGTTCGCACGAGAGAACAGCCCTATCTTACGATTAACACGGGCCGTGAAGGGAAGTGCATTTGGACGTCGCAGCGCCGACCCTGGAAACCGCCGCAGGTCCTTGCCCGGCCTTCGAGGTCATCGCGCCGACGCACCAGACGAGCCCGTTCGTGTTCTCCTCGCCCCATAGCGGCCGCGCCTATCCCGCCGCGTTCCTGGCCCAGAGCCGGCTCGGTCCCTCGGCCATCCGTCGCTCCGAGGACCTCTTCGTCGACCAGCTCTTCGACTTCGTGCCGGCGCTCGGCGCGCCGCTCCTGGTGGCGCGCTTTCCCCGTGCCTTCCTGGACGTGAACCGGGAGCCCTTCGAACTCGACCCGGCCATGTTCTCCGGGTCGATCCCGCCCCAGGCGAACTCCGCCTCGGTCCGGGTCGCGGGCGGGCTCGGCACCATCCCGCGGATCGTCGCAGAGCGCGAGGAGATCTATTCCGGCCGCATTCCCGTGGCGGAGGCCATGGCGCGGATCGAGACGATCTACATGCCCTTCCACCAGACGCTGGAGCGGCTGGTCGAGACCACCCGCCGCCGCTTCGGCTTCGCGATCCTGATCGACTGTCACTCCATGCCCTCGTCCGTCCGTCCGATGCCCGGCGGCCCGAAGGCGGACGTCGTGGTGGGCGACCGGTTCGGCACCAGCGCCGCCCATCACTATGTCGCCATGGCGACCCAGCGCCTGTCGGCCCTCGGCCTCGACGTGACGCGCAACAAGCCCTACGCCGGGGGCTACATCACCGAGCGCTACGGGCGGCCGCGCGCCGGCGTCCACGCCATCCAGCTCGAGATCAACCGGGCGCTCTACGCCGACGAGCGCAACTTCGTGCCGCATGCCGCCTTCGGCCATTTCCGGCGCGTGCTCTGGGAGTTCGTCTCCTGCTTCACGGCCGAGGTCGAGGCCGAGATCCAGCGGCCGGCCGCCGCGGAGTAGCGCTCTCGCCAGCCCCGGCCGTTCGGCCTATAGGACGGGCTCCCGCCTGGAGACCCGACCATGACGACTCTGCCCGACGCTTCCTTCCTGTTCCGCCTGGCGGACGCCGCCGCCAAGGAAACGCTTCCGCGCTTCCGCACCGCGCTCAGCATCGAGTCCAAGCCCAAGGAGGGCTTCACCTTCGATCCCGTGACGGAGGCCGACCGCGAGGCGGAAAAGGCGATCCGCGCCCTGATCGAGGCGGAGTACCCGTCGCATGCGATTCTCGGCGAGGAGTTCGGCCTCTCGGGTTCGGGCGACCATCTCTGGGTGATCGATCCGGTGGACGGGACGCGGCCCTTCATCTGCGGCGTGCCCGTCTGGGGCACGCTGATCGGCCTGACGGTGCGCGGGCGCGCCGAGATCGGCATCATGAGCCAGCCCTATACGGGCGAGCGTTTCTGGGCGACGCCGGAGGGCGCGTTCGGGGAGGGGCCTCTCGGCCGGACGTCCCTCAAGGTGCGCGACGTCGGCGGCCTGTCGGGCGCGACCCTCTTCTCGTCGGCGCCCGAACTCTTCAAGGGCGGGCTCAAGGACCGCTTCCAGACCCTGGTGGACCAGGTCCGGCTGACCCGCTTCGGGGCCGACTGCTACGCCTTCGCCATGCTGGCGTCGGGCCATGTCGACATCTGCGTCGAGCCGGGTCTCCAGCCCTACGACATCGTGGCGCTGACCCCGATCGTGGAGCGGGCGGGCGGCGTGATCACCACCTTCTCCGGCGACCGGCCGGAAGAGGGCGGCGACGTGGTGGCGGCCGCGACGCCCGCGCTGCACGAGGCGGCGCTGCGCATCCTCAACGGCTGACGGCGTCGCCTTCGGGCGAGGGAAGGGCGGCCGGCGGCGCCTCGGCAGCGACGGCCGCGCCGATCAGCGCCTCGTCGATCGGCGGCAGGGGCGGGGGTCGGGGCAGGGCGTCGGCCAGAAAGGCCTCGATGGCGGCCAGTGCCGGCTCGCGGAAGCGGTCGGCCTCCTGGAGGAGCTCGTGGCGGGCGCCGGGCACCCGGATCGAATGGCCCGCGCGCATGCGCCAGGCGAGCCGTTCGGCGGCGGCCGTCGAGACCACGCGGTCGTCGCCCGGCAGGAGAAACAGCGTCGGCAGGTCGAGACGCGCGATCCGGTCGGAATCGTCGAGGCGTCGCGTCGCCTTCAGCACGGCCCGCAGCCAGGACGCCGAGACGCCTTCCACGAAAAGCCAGGGCGCGGCCGCCTGGAGCGCGCGATTGCGCTCGAAGCGCCGGGCGTCGCTGGTCAGGACGTTGCCGGCGAGCGGCTCGCGCGGGTCGAGGCGGCGCGCGCGCCGCAGCGGCACGAAGCCGAGGCCGCACCAGTGGAAGGCGCCGGCGACCAGCGCCTGGAGGCGCCGCATCCCGGCCGAGCCCGGCAGGGCGACCAGCGGTGCCAAAACCACCATGCGCTCCACCAGAGACGACAGGTGCGACGTGGCGCTCAGGGCGACGAGGCCCCCCATGGAATGGGCGATGACGGCATAGGGGGGCGGACAGCGGTCCATCACCACATCGCGCAGGAAGCGTTCGAGATCGTGGATCAGCGTCGAAAGGCTGCCAACATGGCCGACGCCCGCCAGGAACGTGCCCCGCCCGGAGCCCCCCTGGCCACGCCAGTCGAAGCTCGCGACCGTGAAGCCGCGCGCGTTGAGGTCGGCGATCGTCTCGTAATACTTCTCCACCGCCTCGTTGCGCCCCTGCAGGAGCAGCACCGTGCCACGACTCGTCATCTCGGGCGGGCCGCGCCCGATCACGAAGCGCAGGCGCGCACCGTGCCCGAGCTCATGATGGCCCGTCTCCAGCCCGACGGGCTCGGGATTGGCGTCGATCGATGCGAAGGCGTCGGTGGATTGGGGCACGGCGGCTCCGTCGGGCGAAGGTGCCTCTAGCCTGTAGCGCAGCCGGGCGGCCGGTTGAAGGCGGGAAAGGGGGAGGTCGAGAGTTCCCTTCGGAGCTCTCGACCCCAAGCGACCGGGACGGAAGGGACGGGACGCCCCGATCGTTCGCGTGGATGGTGTCCGGACAGGGCCATGGCGGCCGGCCGGACGCGCGAGGCGGGATGGCCCCGAACCGAAGGGGACGCGACTCCCGGCTTCGATATCGGCGGTTGTAAGTGCTGCAACGTGAACGGTCTCCGAAGAGCGCGTTCATTTTCGGTTCAGCCGGAAAATCAGCGCTAAGCCGTTGCGATGAGTGAAGAAAAAAATTCGAGCGGGTTCGCGGGGCAGTGTCTTGAAGGCCCATTTCGCCTTTCCCATCTTCCCTTCAGCGGTCGCCGGATAGCGGGGCCGCCAGCCCGGACGGACCGGCCGCCGCCTTGTGTGCGGGGCATGACGGACCACGGGTTCGATACGCAAACAGTTGCTCAACGGAGAACAATCATGCGTCAGTTCGACTTCGCCCCTCTTTATCGCTCCACCGTCGGTTTCGACCGGCTCTTCTCGATGCTCGACGCGGCCGGCAATGCCGAGAACGCCCAGAGCTATCCGCCCTACAACATCGAGCGCACCGGCGAGACCACCTACCGCATCACCATGGCGGTGGCGGGCTTCTCGGAGAGCGACCTCTCGATCGAGTCGCGTGAGAACACGCTGACCGTGAAGGGCGAGAAGGCCGACGAGACGGCGGGGAACTCGGAGTTCCTGTATCGTGGGATCGCGGGCCGCGCCTTCGAGCGCCGCTTCCAGCTCGCCGAGCATGTGGAGGTCAAGGGCGCGAGCCTGAAGAACGGCCTCCTGCACATCGACCTCGCCCGCATCGTGCCGGAAGCCCTGAAGCCCCGCCGCATCGAGATCGCGACCGCCAACGGCAACGAGGCCAAGGCGATCGAGGCGACCGCGGCCTGATCCTTAGGGTCGCAAGACTTGGCAATGGACGGCGCCCCACGGGGCGCCGTTTTTCGTTGGGGCGGATGGTTCAGCCGATCAGGGCGCAGAAGCGCTCGACTTCGCTCGTCTCGGTCGACCAGCTCGTGACCAGGCGATAGAAGCCTTCGCCCTCGCCGACGAGCCCGGGCATGTCGTGGGGCGGGTTCCAGTCGTAGAAGGTCGCGCCTTCCGCCCGCAGCCGCTCGGCGGTCGCCTGGTCGATCACGGCGAAGATCTCGTTGGAGCGTGTGTCCCAGGCCTCGCGAGCGTGCGGCGAGCGGGCGATGCCGGCCCGCAGCGCATCGGCGGCGGCGTTGGCGCGGGCGGCGAGTTCTAGCCACAGGCCACCGTCCAGATAGGCCGCGAACTGGGCGGCCATGAAGCGCGTCTTGGAGAAGAGCTGCGCCCCGCGCTTGCGGATATAGGGGAACTGCTCGGCCTGTTTCGGGTCGAAGAAGACCACGGCCTCGGCACACCAGCAGCCGTTCTTGGTGGCGCCGAAGGACAGGATGTCGACACCCGCGCGCCAGGTCATCTCGGCCGGCGAGGCGTTGGTGGCCGCGAGCGCGTTGGCGAACCGTGCCCCGTCCATGTGGAAGGCGAGGCCCCGTTCGTGTGCGATCTCGCCGATCGCGGCGATCTCGGCCAGCGAATAGAGCGTGCCCGCCTCCGTCGCCTGGCTCACCGACACCGCCATCGGCTGACCGGCATGGACGAAGCCCGGCCGGAAGCGGCCGAGCTCGGAAACGAGATGGCCAGGGTCCATGCGCCCGAAGGCGCCCTCGACCGGCACCATGCGCGCGCCGTGCGTGAAGAATTCGGGCGCGCCGCACTCGTCCTGCGCGACATGCGCCTCGCGGTGGCACATCACCACGCCGCCCGGCCGGTTGACCGCGGCGAAGGACAAGGAGTTCGCCGCCGTCCCCGTGCCGACGAAGTAGACCGCGACCTCCCGCTCGAAGATCTCGTTGAACCGCCGCTCCACGGCCTTGTCGATGTCGCTCGCGCCGTAGGCGGCGGCATATCCGGCGCCGTGGTGCTCCAGGGATTGCGTGACGGCGGGATGGGCGCCGGACCAGTTGTCGGATGCGAAGATCATGGCGGCTGACTACTCCGCTTGCGAGCGGTCGTCAAAGCCGCGGGGGGCCGCCGCCTTTGCATGGAAAGCTTGAGGAAGTTAGAACCGCTCTTGCCGCTGGACCCCAAGTCTGGCATAAACCGGAAAATAGGTCAGCATTGCTGCCCTATATGGGGCGCAGGTCTCCGGGACGGCGCCCCCAGGCGCGCGCCGGGAGAGCGGGCGCTTCGACACGAACAGGGGCAGGCGCGGCGCGCGGCGGCGAGAAACCGACCGGGCGCCGAAGTCTTGCGCGAAGAAACCGGCCGCCCGAATCCTTCAGGCGCCTTCAGGACAGGGAGACACGCGATGACGATCGAAACGCCATCCATCATCGAGGGTGAGGCCACGACGGCCGTCAACACCGCGATGGGCGCCGTCAAACCGCGTCGCCTGCCGGAGCGCCAGGGCCTCTACGATCCGGCCAACGAGAGCGATGCCTGCGGCGTCGGCTTCATCGCGCACATGAAGAACCAGAAATCCCACTCGATCGTCGAGAAGGGGCTGAAGATCCTGCACAACCTCGAGCATCGCGGGGCGGTCGGTGCCGACCCCTTGATGGGCGACGGCGCGGGCATGCTGGTCCAGATTCCACACGACCTGTTCCAGGCCGAGATGAAGGCGCAGGGCATCGATCTGCCCGAGCCCGGCCACTACGGCGTCGGCTTCGTCTTCATGCCGCAGGACGAGGCGCGCCGCCTTCATTTCAAGGCGATCTTCGAGCAGGCCGCCGCCGAGGAAGGCTGCACCGTGCTCGGCTGGCGCGACGTGCCGGTCGACAATTCGTCGCTGTCCAAGGCGCCCGAGATCGCCGCGACCGAGCCCTGCCACCGGCAGGTCTTCATCGCGCGCCCGGCCTCGGCCGCGACCGACGACGAGTTCGAGCGCAAGCTCTACATCATCCGCAAGGTCGTCTCGAACCGCGTCTATGCGGAAGCGCATTCGGTGGACACCGACTTCTACGTTGTGTCCCTGTCCTCGCGCACGATCGTCTACAAGGGCATGTTCCTGTCCTATCAGGTCGGCGCCTATTACAAGGACCTCAAGGACCCGCGCTTCACGAGCGCTCTGGCGTTGGTGCACCAGCGCTTCTCCACCAACACGTTCCCGTCCTGGCGCCTCGCGCACCCCTATCGCATGGTGGCGCACAACGGCGAGATCAACACGCTGCGCGGCAACGTCAACTGGATGGCGGCCCGTCAGGCCTCGGTGGATTCGGAGCTCTTCGGCAACGACATCTCCAAGCTCTGGCCCATCTCCTATGAGGGCCAGTCCGACACGGCCTGCTTCGACAACGCGCTCGAATTCCTCACGCAGGGCGGCTACCCGCTCGCCCATGCGATGATGATGCTCATCCCCGAGGCCTGGTCCGGCAACAAGGAGATGAGCCCGGAGCGCCAGGCCTTCTACGAGTACCATGCGGCCCTGATGGAGCCCTGGGACGGGCCGGCCGCCGTGTGCTTCACCGACGGGCGCCAGATCGGCGCGACGCTCGACCGCAACGGGTTGCGGCCGGCGCGCTACGTCGTGACCGACGACGACCTCGTGATCCTGGCCTCCGAGGCCGGCACGCTCGAGGTCGCCGAGGAGCGGATCGTCAGGAAGTGGCGGCTCCAGCCGGGCCGAATGCTCTTGATCGACCTGGAAAAGGGCCGCATCGTCTCTGACGAGGAGGTCAAGAGCGAGATCGCAGGCGCCAACCCCTATCGCGACTGGCTGCGCTCCACCCAGCTCATCCTGGAGGACCTGAAGCCCGTGCAGCCGCGCGCGTCCCGCGCGGACGTGTCGCTGCTCGACCGCCAGCAGGCCTTCGGCTACAGTCAGGAGGACACCAAGATCCTGATGGCGCCCATGGCCACGACCGGCCAGGAAGCCATCGGCTCGATGGGCACGGACACGCCGATTTCCGCCATGAGCGAGAAGTCGAAGCTGCTCTACACCTATTTCAAGCAGAACTTCGCCCAGGTCACCAACCCGCCGATCGATCCGATCCGCGAGGAGCTGGTGATGAGCCTCGTCTCCTTCATCGGCCCGCGCCCGAACATCCTCGACCTGGAGGGCACCTCGCGCCGCAAGCGGCTGGAGGTGCGCCAGCCGATCCTGACCAATGCGGACCTCGAGAAGATCCGCACGATCGGCCACACCGAGGACCGGTTCGACACCAAGACGCTCGACACGACCTATCCGTCCGAACAGGGCGCGAGCGGCATGGCGGGCGCGCTCGACCGGCTCTGCGAGCGGGCGGAGGCGGCCGTCGTCGGCGGCTACAACATCATCATCCTGTCCGACCGCCAGATGGGGCCGGACCGCATCCCGCTGCCGGCGCTTCTCGCCACGGCCGCCGTGCACCATCACCTGATCCGCAAGGGCCTGCGCACCGCCGCCGGCCTCGTGGTGGAATCGGGCGAGCCGCGTGAGGTCCACCACTTCGCGTGCCTCGCCGGCTACGGCGCGGAGGCGATCAACCCCTATCTCGCCTTCGACACGCTGCTCGGAATGCACGCGCGCGGCGACTTCCCGCCGGAGGTCGACGCCAAGGAGCTCGTCTCGCGCTTCATCAAGTCGGTGGGCAAGGGGCTGCTCAAGGTCATGTCGAAGATGGGCATCTCGACCTACCAGTCCTATTGCGGCGCGCAGATCTTCGACGCGATCGGCCTCAAGTCCGAGTTCGTGAAGCGCTACTTCGCCGGCACCTCGACCACGATCGAGGGCGTCGGGCTGGAGGAGATCGCCCGCGAGACCGTGGAGCGCCATGCGCTCGCCTTCTCCGACGACCCGGTTCTGGCGCGCTCGCTCGAAGTCGGCGGCGAATACGCCTACCGCATGCGCGGCGAGGCCCATATCTGGTCGCCGGATGCGGTCGCGACGCTGCAGCACGCCGTGCGCCTCGACAGTTACAACACCTACAAGGAATACGCCGCGCTCGTGAACGAGTCGGCCGTCGCCAACTCCACCATCCGCGGCCTGTTCAAGCTGCGCATGGCGGAAGAAGTGGGTCTCTCCCCCGTGCCGCTCGACGAGGTCGAGCCGGCCGCCGAGATCGTCAAGCGCTTCTCGACGGGCGCGATGAGCTTCGGCTCCATCTCCCGCGAGGCCCACGCGACGCTCGCTGTCGCCATGAACCGCATCGGCGGCAAGTCCAACACGGGCGAGGGCGGCGAGGAGCCGGACCGTTACCTGAAGCTGCCCGACGGCTCGGCCAACCCCGAGCGCTCGGCCATCAAGCAGGTGGCGTCGGGACGCTTCGGCGTGACGACCGAGTATCTCGTCAACGCCGACATGCTCCAGATCAAGGTGGCGCAGGGTGCCAAGCCCGGCGAGGGCGGCCAGCTGCCCGGCCACAAGGTGGACGCGACCATCGCCAAGACCCGGCACTCGACGCCGGGCGTCGGCCTGATCTCGCCGCCGCCGCACCACGACATCTATTCGATCGAGGATCTGGCGCAGCTCATCTACGACCTGAAGAACGTCAATCCGGAAGCCGACATCTCGGTCAAGCTCGTCTCCGAGGTCGGCGTCGGCACGGTGGCCGCCGGCGTCGCCAAGGCGCGCGCCGACCACATCATCGTGTCGGGCTACGACGGGGGCACGGGCGCCTCGCCGCTCACCTCCATCAAGCACGCGGGTAGCCCATGGGAGATGGGCCTTGCCGAGACCCAGCAGACGCTGGTGCTCAACGGCCTTCGCTCGCGCATCGCGCTGCAGGTCGACGGCGGCCTGCGCTCGGGCCGCGACGTCGTGATCGGGGCGCTTCTCGGCGCCGACGAGTTCGGCTTCTCGACCGGCCCCTTGATCGCGGCCGGCTGCATCATGATGCGCAAGTGCCACCTCAACACCTGCCCCGTCGGCGTCGCGACGCAGGATCCCGTCCTGCGCTCGCGCTTCAAGGGCACGCCCGAGCACGTCATCAACTTCTTCTTCTTCGTCGCCGAAGAGGTGCGCGAGATCATGGCGGCCATGGGCGTTCGCACCCTTGCCGAGCTGATCGGTCGCTCCGAGCGGCTCGACAAGCGGGAGCTGGTTGATCACTGGAAGGCGAAGGGCCTGGACTTCTCCAAGGTCTTCTTCAAGCCGGACGCGCCGATCGAGGAGACCTACTGGACGCAGCGCCAGGAGCATCCGATCCAGGACGTGCTCGACCGCAAGCTGATCGCCGAGGCGCAGGTTGCGCTGACCGCGCGCCAGCAGGTCGAGATCGAGACGGCCATCGGCAATGTCGACCGCTCGGCCGGCGCGATGCTGTCCGGCGAAGTCGCCAAGCGCTTCGGTCACAAGGGGCTCGCTGACGACACGATCAAGGTGAAGCTGCTGGGGACCGCCGGCCAGAGCTTCGGTGCGTTCCTCGCCAAGGGTGTCACCTTCGATCTCGTGGGCGACGGCAACGACTATGTCGGCAAGGGCCTGTCGGGCGGCAAGATCATCGTCCGGCCGCGTCCCGAGACGCGGATCGTGCCGGAGGAGTCGATCATCGTCGGCAACACGGTGCTCTACGGCGCCATCGCCGGCGAGTGCTACTTCCGGGGCGTGGCGGGCGAGCGCTTCGCCGTGCGCAACTCGGGCGCCATCGCGGTGGTCGAGGGCGTGGGCGACCACGGCTGCGAGTACATGACCGGCGGCGTGGTGGTGATCCTCGGGCATACGGGCCGCAACTTCGCGGCCGGCATGTCGGGCGGCATCGCCTATGTCTACGACCCGGAGGGCAACTTCGCCAACCGCTGCAACATGGCGATGGTCGAGCTCGAGCCGGTGCCGGAGGAGGACGACCTCCTCGAGAAGCTGCACCACCACGGCGGCGACCTCCAGCACAAGGGACGCGTCGACGTGTCCTCCAACATGACCGGCCACGACGACGAGCGGCTCTACCGGCTGATCTCCAACCATCTCGAATACACGGGCTCGACCCGCGCCAAGGAGATGCTGGACCACTGGGAGACCTATCGCCCGAAATTCGTGAAGGTCATGCCGGTGGAGTACCGCCGCGCGCTTCTCGAAATGGAGCGCATGCGCATGGGCGTCGCGGCCGAGTAGGGCCGCCGCCTCCCGGAGCCCGAACGCGCCGGGCCGCGCCTCGCCAGGAGGGAGCGGCCCGGATGCCGGGCCTCGGTTCGCACTCGCGAAGTCTGGACGCGTTCTATTCTCGCGGAAATTGGTGTAAGGCGAGCCCGGTCGGCAAGGGGTCCGATCGCTCGCACAAGGGTGGCCCGCGCGCCGATGGCGGCGCCGCCGCCCGGACGGAGGGGCATATGGGCAAGGTCACGGGCTTTCTCGAGATCGACCGGCAGACGGCGAAGTATCAGCCGGCTTCCGATCGCATCCGGCATTTTCGCGAGTTCACGCTGCCGATGTCCGACGAGGAGGTCGGCAAGCAGGCGGCGCGCTGCATGGACTGCGGCATCCCCTTCTGCCATGGGCCGACGGGCTGCCCCGTCCACAACCAGATCCCGGACTGGAACGACCTCGTCTATTCCAACGACTGGGAAGGGGCGATCCGCAACCTCCACTCCACCAACAACTTCCCCGAGTTCACCGGCCGCATCTGCCCGGCGCCCTGCGAGGAAGCCTGCACGCTGAACCTCGAGGACACGCCGGTCGCCATCAAGACGGTGGAACAGGCGATCGCCGACAAGGCCTACAAGCTCGGCCTCATCAAGCCGCAGCCGGCCGAGACGAAGACGGGCAAGCGCGTCGCGATCGTCGGCTCCGGCCCGGCGGGCCTTGCCGCCGCCCAGCAGCTCGGCCGCGCCGGCCACGAGGTGCATGTGTTCGAGCGCGAGAGCCGCGCCGGGGGCCTCCTTCGCTACGGCATCCCCGACTTCAAGATGGAGAAGCACTTCATCGACAAGCGCGTCGAGCAGATGGAAGGCGAAGGCGTCACGTTCCACTACGGCGTCAACGTCGGCAAGACCAAGCCCCTGGCCGAGCTGCGTGCCGAGTTCGACGCGGTGCTTTATTGCGGCGGCGCCGAGCGTCCGCGCGATGCCGGCATCCCGACCAACGGCCTCCACGGCATCCACGACGCCATGCCCTATCTCGTCCAGCAGAACCGCCGCGTCGGCGGCGAGCCGGTGGAGAGCGCCGGCTGGAACGCGGGCGAGATCTGGGCCGGCGGCAAGCATGTGGTCGTCGTCGGCGGCGGCGACACGGCGTCCGACTGCGTCGGCACCGCCTTCCGTCAGGGCGCGGTGAAGGTCACCCAGCTCGACATCCGCCCGCAGCCGCCGAAGATGGAGAACAAGCTCGAGGTCTGGCCCTACTGGGCGACCAAGATGCGCGTCTCCTCCTCCCAGGCCGAGGGCGCGGTGCGCGAGTTCCAGGTCGCGACGCTGGAGTTCATCGGCGAGGACGGCCAGCTCACCGGCGTCAAGTGCGCCGAGGTGGACGAGCGCCGCAAGCCCATCCCCGGCACCGAGTTCGTGATCCGCGCCGACCTCGCCTTCATCGCCATCGGCTTCGCCGGTCCGTTCACCGACGCCCTGGTGGCCGAAGCCGGCGAGGCGCTGGCGCTCAAGCGCGACGCGCGCGGCAACGTCTCGGTGCAGGCCGACGACAAGGCTTATGCCACCTCGATGGAGGGCGTGTACGCCGCCGGCGACGTGCGCCGCGGCCAGTCGCTCGTCGTCTGGGCGATCCGCGAGGGCCGCCAGGCCGCCCGCGCGATCGACCTCGCGCTCACCGGCCAGACGACCCTGCCGCGCTGAGCGCTTGGCTGGCGCCGGCTCCGCCCGGCGCTAGTTCGATTCTCTCCAAAGGGGAGGCGACATGGACTGGTTCGCGCCGATCGACGCCTATTGCGAGCGGCTCGGACCCGGCCTCTGGGCCGAGCCGGTCAACGCGCTCACCAACGCCGCGTTCATCGCGGGTGCCGCTTACGCCTTTGCCGAATGGCGTCGCCATCCGAAACGCGACGGCATCACGCTCGCCTTCATCCTGCTGGTTGCGGTGATCGGCACAGGATCCCTCCTGTTCCATACCTTCGCCAACGGCTGGTCGCTGCTGGCCGACGTCCTGCCGATCGCCGTCTTCATCTACGGCTTCTTCGCGCTGGCCCTGTTTCGCTTCCTCGGGCTGCGTCCGGCGCTCGCGATCGTCGGCACGATCGGCTTCGCGGTCCTGGCGCAAGGTGTGGAGCGGCTGGCCGGGCCATGGCTCGGCTCTTCGGCCTCCTATCTGCCGGCTTTGCTCGCGCTCGGCGGCATCGGCACCATGCTGGCGATGCGCTGCCACGGGGCAGGGCGCTGGCTGCTGGCGGCGGCCGCCGTCTTCACGCTGTCCCTGACGCTCCGTACGCTCGACGGTCCCCTCTGCCCCCGTCTCGGTCTCGGCACGCACTTCCTCTGGCACATGCTCAACGCCGCGACGCTGACGCTCTGCCTCCTCGCCGCGATCCGCTTTCCCCCTGACTCCGCAGGAGTTCGGCCCGCCCACGGCGAAGGCAGTCCGGCGCGCCGGGCGTAAAAAAAGGGCCGGGCGCTTCCCCCGAAGCACCCGGCCCGCGGCGTCCCCCGCCGTGAAACGTATTCCTCAGCTCTGCGGCGCGTTGCGGCGGCGATCGGCCAGCCGCTCCTTGCCCTGGAGCACGATGACGCGGGCGTTCATCGGCACGCGGTCGTAGAGGTCGACGATGTCCTGGTTCATCAGGCGGATGCAGCCCGACGAGACGGACTTGCCGATCGACCACCATTCGGGCGTGCCGTGCAGGCGATACAGCGTGTCCTTGTTGCCCTGGTAGAGATAGAGGGCACGGGCGCCGAGCGGGTTCATCAGGCCCGGATTCATGCCGACCTCGTTGCCGTAGGGCTTGAGCTCGGGGCGACGGGCGATCATCTCGACCGGCGGAAACCACTTCGGCCAGTGCTGCTTGTCCTTGATGTCGGCCTCGCCCGCCCAGGAGAAGCCGGCCTTGCCGACGCCGATGCCGTAGCGCATCGCGGTGCCCTGCGGCTCGACGACATAGAGGAAATGGTTGGCGGTATCGACCACCACGGTGCCGGGCTCCAGGCCCTCGCCGTTGTAGACGACACGCTGGCGGCGGAACTTCTCGTCGACCTTGTTGATCGGGATCGCCGGAAGCTTGAAGCCGCCGTCCTCCATCGCGGCATAGGCCGTCAGCTCGACGGGGCCGATCGGGCCGCCGGAGACGATGGTCTCGGCCGGCGCCGGCGCAACATAGGCCTGGGCCATCGGCGCCGCGCTGATGCTGGCGCGCTGCTGGCCCTGCGTGGTGCAGGCGCCGAGCGTTGCGAGGGCGGCGAGCGAGACGCCGAGAAGAAGAGGATTCGAGCGGGTCTTCATGGAGCGTCCGGTGCGGCTGCGAGGGCATGACGGCCAGGCGTGACGGGCTCCCAGGACAGGCAGTCCCCCGTCGGAGGCCTCCCTCTGGTACGCCCCGCCGAGTCGCGTGGCAACGAGAGGAGTAGACCCTCTTATGGTTAAGATTGTCCTTGTTGCCCCCTCACCACAGTTGACGGTCGCACCCTGGGTTCCAGTTCAGGGCTGAGGGACGAAGTTCAAGGACGAGCGGGGACTTCGGATGAATATCGGCGAAGCGGCGCGGCGCTCCGGCCTGCCGGCCAAGACGATCCGGAACTACGAGGACATGGGTCTCGTGAAGCCGGCGCGCGCCTCCAACGGGTATCGCGACTATGCCGAGCGGGACGTCCAGGTCCTGCGCTTCATCCAGCGCTCGCTCTCCCTCGGCTTCCCGCTGGACGAGACGCGGCGGCTGCTCGCCGTCTTCGCCCCCGGCGCGCGGCGCGACGAGGCGCAGCGCCTGGCCCGGCGGCGCGTGCGCGAGATCGATCGGAAGATCGAGGAACTCCAGACCCTGCGCCGGGCGCTCGCGGGGCTGATGGACGAGGCCGCGCCGGCTTGTCCGCGCGGCTGGCCGGTGCTGGACGAGATGCCGAACGAAGGCGCGCGCGTCGCACGCCCGGCGATCTGAACCGGAAGCCGGAGCCTGCGGCGTTTCCGATTCGTTTCTCGCGGCCCCTTGATTTGGTTGGCCTTTCCCGGCTAGTCGAAGGGCATGCCGATCGTCTCCCCCTTTCGCCGCGATCCCCTGGTGGACGGACGCCAGTCCGAGCGGGCCATGCTGGTCCGGCGCGGCGTCCAGCGACTGATGATCCAGATGCGGGTGTCCGTCCTGCCCGAGATTCCGCTGGTTTCCGGGCGGCGGGCCGACCTTCTCTGCCTGTCGGAAAAGGGCGAGTTCTCCATCGTCGAGATCAAGTCCTCGATCGAGGACTTCCGCGTCGACCGCAAATGGCCGGACTATCGGCTGCATTGCGACCGGCTGTATTTCGCCACGCATCCGGGCGTGCCGACCGATATCTTTCCCGAAGACTGCGGGCTGATCCTCTCCGACGGCTACGGCGCCGAGATTCTGCGCGAGGCGCCCGAGACGAAGATGCCCCCCGCCACGCGCAAGGCGCTGACGCTGCGCTTCGCGCGGCTCGCCTCGGACCGCCTGCTCCAGGCCGAATGGGTCGCCAATCCCTACATGACCGGCGAGGCCGCGGACTGACCGATCGTCAGCGCGGGGCGCGCTTGGCGAGGATCCGCTGGAGCGTGCGCCGGTGCATGGACAGGCGCCGGGCCGTCTCCGACACGTTGCGGTCGCACATCTCGTAGATGCGCTGGATGTGTTCCCAGCGGATGCGGTCGGCCGACATCGGGTTCTCCGGCGGCTCGGCCTTGGCCTCCGGATCGCGCGTCAGGGCGGCGATCACCTCGTCGGCGTCGGCGGGCTTGGCGAGATAGTCGATGGCGCCGAGCTTCACCGCGTTGACGGCGGTCGCGATGTTTCCGTAGCCGGTGAGCACGACGGCGCGGGCGCCCGGCCGCTGGCGGCGCAGGGCCTCGATCACGTCGAGCCCGTTGCCGAGGCCGAGCCGGAGGTCCACCACGGCATAGGCCGGCGCCTGGGCCTTCAAGGCTGCGAGCCCTTCCGAAACGGTCTCGGTGGTTCGGACCTCGAACCCCCTCTGCTCCAGGGCGCGGGCCATACGACCGACGAAGGGGCGGTCGTCGTCCACCAGGAGCATCGTGCGGTCTTCGCCCGGCTGCGGGGCGGCAGTCTGTTCGTGAAGCATCGGGTCGTTCCTTCCTCCTCCGAAAGATACGTCGTCCGGCTGGCTTATCAACCGGCACGCGAGACAATTGGTCGCGTGCGATGTCTTTGTGGGGGTGGGCTCAGGCGAGCGGCGGCGGAAGGTCGAGCGTCTCCGGCTCCGCCGAGGGCGCGACGGTCAGCCGGCCGAAGCTTTCCGCGGGCCAGGATAGGACGACCCGCGCGCCGGTGGCGTGGTCCGACTGGCCGTTGTCGAAGCGGATGCGCGCACCCGACCGCTCGATCAGCGTCTTGGCGATAAAGAGACCGAGACCCAGGCCGCCCCCCGACTGCCGCCGCTCCTCGTCGCGCATCGACATGTAGGGGTCGCCGATCCGCGCCAGCACGTCCGGGGGGAAGCCGGTGCCGTCGTCCGAAATCTCGATGGCGATCCGCGTCTCGTTCCACGACATGGCGACGGTCACCTCGGACCGCGCGAAGTCCACCGCGTTCTCGATCAGGTTGCCGAGCCCATAGATCACGCCGGCATTGCGACGCAGGACCGGCTCCGGGCCGGACGCTTCGAGGACGCGCACCCGAATGTCGACGCCGAAGTCGCGATGGGGCGCGACGGCTTCCTCCACGAGGGACGACAGGGTAAGCTTGGCGAGGTGCTCCTCCGAGACGGAGGACAGGCTGGCGAGCTGTCCGAGGATCGCGCGGCAGCGCTCGGTCTGGCTGATCAGGAGGTCGATGTCCTCGCGGAAGCCGTGGTCGGCGGGCGCGGCGCGGCCCATCTCCTTGGCCACCAGCGAGATCGTGGCGAGCGGGGTGCCGAGCTCGTGCGCGGCCGCGGCGGCCAGCCCGTCGAGCGCCGACAGGTGCTGTTCTCGCTGGAGCATGAGCTCGGTCGCCGCCAGCGCGTCGGAGAGGGCGCGGGCTTCGGCGGCCACGCGGTAGATATAGAAGGTCGAGAAGACGAGCGTCGTCGTCAGCGCGAACCACATGCCGCCGAGATAGGGGAAGGGGAGGGCCAGGCTGTGCCCCGCCGGCCAGGGGATCGGGTGGTGGAGGAAGGCGAGAAGCGTGGCGCAGAGGACGGCCAGGACACCGATGCCCACCGAGATGCGGGCCGGCTGCGTCGCCGCCGCGATCATCGCCGGCACCACCAGGAACACGGCGAACGGGTTCTGGATGCCGCCGGTGAGAAACAGGAGCCCGGTCGGCTGCACCACGTCGAAGACGAGGATCAGCGCCGTGTGCCGCTCCGACAGCCTCTCGGCCTTCCGGTAGCGGGTGGACAGGAACAGATTGAGGAGGACCGAGACGCCGATGAGCGCGAAGCAGGCCCAGACGGGATAGGGATACCAGAGACCCCAAGCGACGAAAACGCAGGCCGCCGCCTGGCCGGCGATCGACAGCCAGCGCAGGCGCACGAGCGTGGCCAGCCGCACGCGCTGCCCCTCGCGCGACAGGCGGCGCTCCAGCGGCATGTCGGCTTCGAAATCAGGGGCCTTGGCGATCGTCATCATGCATGGCGAACTAGGCGCGGCGCACGTGGCGCAAAGGTGCGGCCCGCGCGCGCAGGGGCCATCGTCGCGGCCCGGTCAGCCGCGCGGCTTCGCTCTGGCCGTGGGCGGGGCGCTCGCCGGGTCCTCCGGCCAGGAATGGCGGGGATAGCGGCCGCGAAGATCGGCCCGGACGTCGGCCCAGGACCCCCGCCAGAAGCCCGGCAGGTCGCGAGTGATCTGGATCGGCCGGTGGGCGGGCGACAGGAGCTCCAGGATCAGCGGCAGGCGGCCGCCCGCGATCGCGGGATGGCGGGCGAGGCCGAACAGTTCCTGGACGCGCACCGCGAGCACCGGCCCTTCCGCCTCGTAGCGGATCGGCAGGTGCGACCCGGTCGGCGCGGTGAAGTGGGAGGGCGCGAGCTCATCCAGCCGGCGCGCCTCGCCATGGGGCAGGCGGGCGAGCAGCGCCTCGCGAAGCGCGCCCTCGCCGATCTGGGACAGGGCGGTGGCGCCGGGCACGAAGGGCAGGAGCCAGTCCTCGAGCTCGGCCAGCAGCGCCTCGTCGGAAAAGGACGGCCAGCCCGCCTCTGTGCCATAGGCGGGCTGCAGGAAGCGCAGGCGCGCGAGCAGCCGCTCGCCGTCCTTGCCCCAGGGCAGCGCGCGCAGTCCGATCTCGCGGATGCCCGTCATCAGCGCCCGTCCCGTCGCCTCGCCTGCCGGGGTCGGCAGCGGCGTCTCGGCAAGGACGGCCCGGCCGAGCCGGCGCACGCGCCGCGCGCGCACCGAGCGGCTGGCGGGGTCGAAGGCGAGCGTCTCCTCCTCCACGATGCGTGCCTTGAGAAGGGCGTCGAGGCGGGCCTTGTCGATGGCGGCGGCCGCGCGGATGCACCCCGTCCGCTGGGCGGCGCCCGTCGCAACGCCCTGGAGATCGGCGACCACCAGGGCCGCCTCGCGCGACAGGGCGTGCTCCCGGTCGAGGACGCCGCCGCGCCCGTTGGACAGGAGATAAGCGCCCGGCCCGCCGCGCTGGAGCGCCACCCGGTCGGGATAGGCGAGCGACAGGAGCGCGCCGGGATCGTCGTCGTCCAAGAGGTCGGGCAGGAGCGGAAGCGCGGCGGCGGCGATGCGCCCCGCCAGTTGCTCGGCGGAGCGGGCGCGGGGCGAGCGGTCGGCGCGCCAGGCGCGCAGGCGCTCGGTCAGATCCACCGCCGCGCCGCCGAGGCCGGGCTCGGTGAGAAGCACGGCGAGCCGGGCCGCCTCGCGTCGAGCCGTGCCCTTTGCCGCGCCTGCCACCATGCGCGCCAGGCGCGGTGGGAGGGGAAGCCCGCGCATCGCCTCCCCGACGGGCGTCATGCGCCCGTCGGCATCCAGCGCACCGAGTTCCTTGAGAAGCGCGCGGGCCTCCGCCACGGCGGGGCCGGGGGGCGGGTCGAGGAAGCGGAGGGAGGCCGGATCGGACACGCCGAAGGCCAGGGCGTCCAGGACCAGCGCCGACAGGTCGCTCGACAGGATCTCCGGCTGGTCGAAGGGCTCCAGCGCCGCCGTCTGCTCGGCCCGCCAGAGCCGGATCGCCTCGCCCGGCGCCGTGCGCCCGGCGCGGCCCGCCCGCTGATCGGCCGAAGCGCGCGACACGCGCACCGTCTCGAGGCGCTGGAGGCCCGTCGCCGGCTCGAAGACGGGCGCCCGCTTCAGGCCCGAATCCACCACCGTGGTCACCCCGTCGATGGTGATCGAGGTTTCCGCGATGGTCGTGGCGAGCACCACCTTGCGGCGCCCCGCCGGAGCCGGGCGAATGGCACGATCCTGGGCTTCGCCCTCCAGCCGGCCGAAGAGCGGGGCGAGGATCACGTCGGCGGGCAGGCGTCCCTCCAGGCGCTCCAGCGTGCGCTCGATCTCGCGCTGGCCCGGCAGGAAGGCGAGGATCGAGCCGGAACCGGCACCGATCGCCTCGCGCACCGTCGCGGCGACGGCGTCCTCCACGGCTTCCGCCGCGCCCCGGTCGCGGTGGCGGACCGTGACGGGAAAGGCCCGGCCCTCGCTTTCCACCACGGGGGCGTCGCCGAGCAGCGTCGCCACGCGCGCGCCGTCCAGCGTCGCCGACATGACGAGGAGCTTCAGGTCGGGCCGCAGCGCCTCGCGCACGTCGAGCGCGAGCGCCAGCGCGAAGTCGCCGTCGAGCGAGCGCTCGTGGAACTCGTCGAAGAGGATCGCGGCGATGCCGGAGAGTTCCGGGTCCGACAGGATCATGCGCGTCGCCACGCCTTCCGTCACGACCTCGATGCGCGTCGCGGCGGAAACGCGGGTGTCGAGACGCATGCGCCAGCCGACCGTGTCGCCCGGCTCTTCGCCGAGAATGTCGGCCATGCGGGAGGCGGCGGCGCGCGCGGCGAGCCGGCGCGGCTCGACCAGAACGATGCGGCCGGCGGGGAGATCCCGCAGGAGGTGGAGCGGCACAAGCGTGGTCTTGCCCGCGCCCGGCGGCGCCACCAGCACCGCGGCGCCATGGGCCATCAGGGCGGCGCTCAAGGGCGCGAGGACGTCGGAGACGGGAAGGTGGGGAAGGGCGGGAGCGGCCAGCATGGCTGCCGTCTTGCCCGAGGCGCGGAGCGCTTGTCCAGCGAAGGCTCGCCGGTATCAGATCACGCTCGCGCCGACATTCACCGCGAGCGCCAGCACCGTGGTGTTGAACAGGAAGGCGAGGATCGTGTGGGCCAGCACCAACTCGCGCATGCTCTTCGTGGTGACGGCGACGTCCGACGTCTGGCAGGCGGCGCCCATGGTGAAGGCGAAGTAGAGGAAGTCGCCATAGCCGGGCGTCCTGTCTTCGCCGGGAAAGGCGAGGCCGCCCTCGGCGTCGGGCCGCGAGTAGAACTCGCCGGCATAGTGCAGGGCCATCACGATCTGCGTCACCGTCCAGGACAGGAGGATCGTGGAGCCGGCCAGAGTCAGCCGCCAGCCGTTCGGATCGTGGTCGTCGAGCCCGTGCAGCTCGGCCGCGATGGCGGCGAAGCTCGCGGCGATGGCAAGCCCGGTGAGGAACAGGATCGCACGCCGTCCCTCGTCCTGGCGCCGGGCGCGGCGGCGGAGGTCTCCGGCATCCGCCGAGCGCAGCATCATGCGGGCGATCACGCCGAGATAGAACAGGACGCCGGCGTCCCAGCCGAGGAGGATGCGGGTCGAGAGGTCGAGACCGCGCGGCGCCAGGAGCGTCACGGCCACCGCGATCACGGCCGCCAGGATCAGGCGCGGCCGGGCGCGCAGGCCGCGGATGAAGGCGCGGTGGAAGGTATGGGATCCGGGCTTGGCCGTCATCGGGCGCTCGCTTGTCCGCCCGGTGCGCGCAGGATGGCTCGGTCGGCGGAATGATGGTTCGCGCGCGGGCAGGGATCGGCTAAAGGAAGTTTCGACGCGCCGCAACCGTCCCGCGCCGGCGCCCTATCGCGAGTGCCTCCATGTCCCGTGCCGCCCCCGACGCCGCCGCCACGCCCGCCGACGCGCGCCCCACGATCGTGCTGACCGGCGCCTCGCGCGGCATCGGCCATGCGACGGTGAAGCGCTTCTCGCGCGAGGGATGGCGGGTCATCACCTGCTCGCGCCAGGATTTCGCCGCCGACTGCCCCTGGCCGGCCGGCCCCGAGGACCACATCAAGGTCGACCTGTCGGACCCCGAGGACGTCGGCTACGCCGTGTCGGAGATTCGCCAACGGCTCCAGGCGAACGGCGGCAGGCTCCAGGCTCTCGTCAACAACGCGGCGATCAGCCCGAAGGCCGAGAAGGGCGCGCGGATGGATTCGATCCGCACGCCCATGCATGTCTGGCGCGACGTGTTCCAGGTGAACTTCTTCGCCCCGATCATGCTGGCGCGCGGCCTGCACCAAGAGCTGGCTGCGGCGGGCGGGGCGATCGTCAACGTGACGTCGATCGTCGGCAGCCGCGTCCATCCCTTCGCCGGCACGGCCTATGCCACATCCAAGGCGGCGCTCGCCTCGCTGACGCGCGAGATGGCGGCCGACTTCGGGCCGGACGGCATCCGCGTCAACGCCATCGCGCCGGGCGAGATCGACACCGCGATCCTGTCGCCGGGCACGGAGAAGATCGTCGAGCAAATCCCGATGCGCCGCCTCGGCAAGACCTCGGAAGTCGCCGACATCATCTACTTCCTGTGCTCGGGCCAGGCGTCCTACGTCAACGGCGCGGAGATCCACATCAATGGCGGCCAGCACGTCTAGAGGTCAGCGGGCGCGCAGCGCGGCGACGAGAAGGCTCGCGCCCGAGCTGATCAGGGAAATGCCGAGGAACAGGCCGACGGCCCAGACGGCCGTGCCGGGCAGGCCGACCACCAGGAACAGGGCCAAGCCGATATTGACGATGCCGGCCAGCGCCAGCAGCCAGAACTGGCCGCCCGAGACGCGGAAGGCATTGGCCATGGCGAAGGTCGCAAGGCCGAGCAGCATGAAGTAGACGGCGAGCAGCGTCGTCAGCGCGACCGCGCCGGCAAAGGGCTGGGCGACGATCAGGAGGCCGAGGATCAGGGCGCCGATGCCGACCACGAGGCTCGTGCCGAAGCCGCCGAACCCCTTCCCCGCGCGGAAGGCCGCAACCAGCCCGACGATGCCGAGCACGATCATCAGCCAGCCGAAGAAGAGGGTGGAGGCGAGCGTGGCGGCGAAGGGCACGACCAGCGCCAGGAGGCCCGCCGCGATCATCAGGACGGCCTGGACGGTGTAGCCCTTCCAGTGCGCATGGAGGTGGCGCTGGACGTCTCGTTCGACCGGGTCGTTCGGCATGGCGGCTTGGGTCATCGGAACGCTCTCCCCGCAAGGTTTGCTAGCCGACCAACGAGAGGTGGCGAAGATGGTTCCCCCTGCCGTCCTCAGCCGCCCTGGCGCCCCAGCGCCCGCGTCGCATCGAGGAGGCGGTCGAGCCAGTCGTCGAGGCGTTTACGATCCGCGGCGTCCAGGAGCCGGCCCTTCGCGTCGAAGGCCTCGTCCGGGCGGGCGAGGCGGAATTCGGCGGTGAGGACGTCCGCGCCGAGCGCCGCGAAGGTGGCGCGCAGGGCGCCGAGCCCCGCGCGACCGTCCTCCACGCCGTGGCCGACGGAGGCGAGCGCCACCACCAGCCGGGCGAAGGGCTGGCGCTCCGTGCGCTCGGCGGTGCCGGCGGCGGCGGTCCAGTCCAGCGCGTTCTTGAGGACGGCCGGCGGCCCGGCGTTGATCTCCGGGCAGACCAGGAGGAGCCCGTCCTGCAGGGCCAGCCGCTGGGCGAGGAGGCGCGCGTTCTGCGGCGCCTCCTCGCCGGCCCCCGCCCCGTCGAAGAAGGGGAGGGGGTAGTCGGCAAGGCTCGCGCCCGTCAGCGCCGCGTCCGTCAGCGCCAGGATGCGCGTCGCCTCCGCGCCGAGGCGCGTGGCCGGCGAGCCGGGCGCCGTGTCGCCGGGCAGAACGAGGATGCGCGGGATCAATGGAGCGGACGGTTCCCGGCCTGCGAGTAGATCCAGACGCGCGCCGGGGGGATGTTGTCCCAGACGATGTCGGAGGACGACACGTCGAAGAGGCCCGGCACGGGCTTCACCGGCGGCTTCCAGAGATAGGAGAGCTGCGTGACGTTGCCGCCCGGCAGGAGCCGGCCGAAATAGCGGGTGAACAGCGCCTGCCGCTCGTCCTGCGGAAACTTCACGATGGGAATCGCGAAGAGGATGGCGGCGAACTTCGTCGCCCCGCCGTCGCCGAGCGTGGCGTCGAGGTCGAATCCGTCGCCCCGGATCACGTTGACCGCCGGGAAGCGCTCCTTGAGGGTGCGGGCGAACTCGGCATCGTACTCGATGGAGGTGATCCGGCCGGGATCGACGCCGGCATCCAGAAGGGCGCGCGTGACGCAGCCGAGGCCGGGGCCGAGCTCCAGGATCGGCCCGTCGATGCCGGTCGTCGCCGAGGCCACCATGGTCGCGCAGTAATGGGCCGAGGAGGGCGCCACGGCGCCCATCTTGATCGGGTTGCGGACCCAGGTGCCGAAGAAGCGCGCCAGATCCTTGCGCCGCTCGCGTGCCGCGTCCTGTCCGATGCGTCCGGTCATGTGCTTCTCCACTAAACCCCGTCACGGCTCGGCGAGCCGGCTCCGACAGCATGCCTTATCCCACCATTTTGGCACTGGGACGAAGGCCGGCAATCCCGTTCACCCGCCGTCTCGCCGGTATGTGATGACGCGGGCCGGCGGAAGGTTGCGCTTGATCCAGGGCGACACGGTCGCCTCGGCGCCGACGTGCCGGGCGCGCACGGGCGGCGCGAAGGCGTAGGAGAACTGGATGAACGGGGCACCGGGCGGCAGGAGATCGAGATAGCCGGCGACGGCGCGCTCGCGGTCGTGCTCGGGGCGCGTCATCAGCGGAAGGCTGGAGACGACGGCACGCAAGGGGCGCCCGGCGAGCGCGCGCTTCAGCGCGGCCGGCGGCGCGTAGGCGTCGCCCTGAAGGATGTGGACGCGGGGAAAGCGCGCGCGCAGGAGGGTGCAGAACTCGGGCGCATATTCCAGGCACACGAGATGGTCGGGCTCGATGCCCGATTCCAGGAGGCAGCCGGTGACCACGCCCGTGCCCGGCCCGAGCTCCACCACGACGCCGTCCGCCGGCTCGTCCGGCACGGCCTCGGCCATGCGCCGCCCGAGGGCGCGGGAGGACGGCGAGACGGCACCCATCTTGAGCGGGCTCTTCAGCCAGCTCCGGATGAACGCGGCGTCCGCCTGCCGGCGCAGTGGATTCTCATGTCCGTCCAACCCGGCCTCCCCATCGCCGCGCCATCCGATGGCTTCAGTCGCTGAGGCCCTCGAAGAAGTCCTTCATGCGCGAGAAGAAGCCCGTCGACTGGGGCGAGTTTTCCGACGACGAGATATCCTCGAACTCCTGCAGGAGTTCGCGCTGGCGGCGCGACAGGCTCTGCGGCGTCTCGATGGAGATCTGGATGAAGAGGTCGCCGGTCTGGGTGGAGCGCAGGACCGGCATGCCCTTGCCCTTGACGCGGAACTGCTTGCCGTACTGCGTGCCTTCGGGAACCTTCACGCGCGACTTCGCGCCATCGAGCGTCGTGACCTCGAAGGAGCCGCCGAGCGCGGCCGTGGTCATCGAGATCGGCACCTTGCAGAAGAGGTCCGCCCCGTCGCGCTGGAAGAACTCGTGCGGCTTCACCGAGAGGAAGATGTAGAGATCGCCCGCCGGGCCGCCGCGCAGGCCCGCTTCGCCCTCTCCGGCGAGACGGATGCGCGTGCCGTCCTCAATGCCGGCCGGGATGTTGACCGACAGGTTGCGCTCTTCGGGCAAGCGCCCGTCGCCGCCGCACTTGCCGCAGGGATCGGCGATGATCTCGCCGCGCCCCTGGCAGGTCGGGCAGGTGCGCTCGATGGAGAAGAAGCCTTGCGCCGCGCGCACCCGGCCGATGCCGCCGCAGGTCGGGCAGGCCTTCGGCGCGGTGCCGGCCTTGGCGCCGGTGCCATGGCACTGGTCGCACTGAATGGTGGTCGGCACGCCGATTTCGGCGGTCTTGCCGAGAAAGGCCTCCTCGAGGCTGATCTCCATGTTGTAGCGCAGGTCCGAGCCGCGCTCGCGCCCCGACTGGCCGCCCTGGCGGCGCCCGCCGCCGCGCCCGTTCATCATCTCGCCGAAGATGTCGTCGAAGATGTCGGCCATGGAGGAGGCGAAGTCGCCGCGTCCGGCTCCGCCGCCGCCGTTCTGGAAGGCAGCATGGCCGAAGCGGTCGTAGGCGGCGCGCTTCTGCGGGTCCTTCAGGACCTCGTAGGCTTCGCCGATCTCCTTGAACTTCAGCTCGGCCGCCGCATCTCCGGGGTTGCGGTCGGGGTGGTACTGCATGGCGAGCTTGCGGAACGCGGCCTTCAGGGTCTTGTCGTCGCAACCCTTCACGACGCCGAGCGTCTCGTAGTAATCGACCTTCACGGACAAGCGGTTCACCGTTCTTGAGGCTCGCACCGGCTTTCGCGTCCGGTGCCGTCATGACGTGGGGCGGGAGCCTTCGCGCATCCCGCAGCGGTCCGGATGTAGGCGTGGACGCGCCGCGTTACCATAGGACGGCCCCGAGCGAAAGCCGAACCCCGTTGCCGGCGGGCGCGGGGATCAGGCCGCGGCGAGAGAGGACGGGGGCTTGGCGCCGCGCTCGCCCGCGAGGAGCCGGCCGAGCGGCCCTTCGACGAAGCGGAAGGCGAGCCAGGCCAGGGCGATCGTCGCTCCCATCGGCAGGGCGAGATAGGCGTAGAAGTTGACCACGCCCAGCGGCTTCACGATGTGGTTCCAGGCGAAGGACAGGAGCACGAACTCGCAGGCGGCATGGAGGATGTAGACGCCGAAGGACAGGCGCGTCAGCCCCATGAGCGGCTCCAGCCGCGCCGTCGACGCGGGGCGGGCGCCCTCCGAATGGCCGATGAGGAGCATCGCCAGGAACAGGAGCGCCAGCGTGAGGTGGACGAGCTGGGGCCAGCCCATGGTGACGAGGGCGAGCGCCAGTGCGGCGAGACCCGGGAGATGCGAGGCGACGGGCAGGATGCGGCGCGCCACCAGGGCCGCGGCCAGCGCACCGGCGGTGAAGTCGGCGAAGGCTCGATAGGCTCCGAACGTATCGGCGTTGGTCCAGTGACCGCCGGGAAAGACGCCTTGGCGGCTCCAGACCTCGAGGACCGCGATCCAGCCGACGAGGAGAAGACCGAGGCCCGCCACGCCCGCGCGCCGCCAGACGAGGACGACAGCGGGAAACAGGAGATAGCAGAAGAATTCGGCACTGACCGACCAGCTGGGATAGTTGAAGGCCAGCCGGTCGGTCGTGCCCCAGGCGTGGAGCGCCAGGAAATGGAACGGCAGGTCCGCGAGCCTCCAGCGCCCCGGGTCGGTCAGCGTGACCAGGCCGAGGGCGCTCGCCACGCCGACGGCGGCGAAGAAGATGAGGGTCAGGACATGGAGCGGGTACAGCCGCGCCACGCGTCGCCGCAGGAAGCGCCGATAGTCGCCCATCGTGTTCATGCGCGGCGCGTAGCGCGCGGCGATCACGAAGCCCGAGATCATGAAGAAGACGTCGAGCAGCGGCCGGAAGTGGAGATGGAGCGTCGCGGTCCAGGCTGCGGTGCCCGGTCCGGGCGCGAAGAACAGGAAATGATAGGTCATCACGAGGATGGCGGCCGCGAAGCGCCAGCACTCAAAGATCCGGTAGTGCATGGGCCTTCTCGCCTCGTGTTCGATCCGGTCCCGGACCTTCGGTCTCCCGGATGTCGACATCGTTGACAGGGAGGGGGACGGCGCGGGCGCGATCCCCTTCGTTCTGCGTCAGGCGGCCCGGCGGACGTTGCGGGCGCCGGCGTCCCGGCCGCGACCCTCGCCGACCTGGAAGTGGGCGACGAGCCGGCTCAGCTCTCCCGCCTCGCTGCGCAGCGCCTGGCTCGCGGCGGCGGCCTCCTCGAGCATGGCGGCGTTCTGCTGGGTGGTCTGGTCGATATGCGAGACGGCGGTGTTGATCTCGCGGATGCCGGTCGACTGCTCCGACGCGCCCCGGGCGATCGCGGAGACCTTGGCGTCGATCTCGAGCACCTTGGCCGCGATGCCCTGCAGCGAGGTGCCGGCGCGCTCCACGAAGGTCACGCCGACCTCCACCTCGTGCGAGGCGCCGGCGATGAGGTCCTTGATCTCCTTGGCCGCTTCCGCCGAACGCTGGGCAAGCCCTCGCACTTCCTGCGCGACGACCGCGAAGCCCCGGCCGGCTTCCCCAGCGCGCGCGGCCTCGACGCCCGCGTTCAGCGCCAGAAGGTTGGTCTGGAACGTGATCTCGTCGATCACGCCGATGATCTTGGCGATCCGGGCGGACGAGTGCTCGATGGCGCGCATGGCTTCGATCGCCTGGTGCACCACCTCGTCGGAGGCCTTCGCCGCGTCGCAGGCGCTGCGCACCGTGGCGGTCGCCGACGACGCGTGCGCGGCGCTCTCGTTGACGCGCGAGGTGATGTCGGCGAGCGCGGCGGAGGTTTCTTCCAGGCTCGCCGCCTGCCCCTCGATCCGGCGCGCCATTTCCTGGGCCGCCGCCGTGATCTCGCTGGTGCCGCCGTCGATGCTGGTGACGGCGCCGGTCACGCTGCGGATCGTGGCCTGGAGCTGGGAGACGGCGGTGTCGAAGTCCTCGGCGAGCCCGGCATAGGCGCCGCCGATCTGCCCGGAAAGGCGGGCCGTCAGGTCGCCCTGCGCAAGCCGCGCGAGGCCGGCGCCGACCCGCGCCACGACCTCGGCCTGCTCCGCCGCGTTGCGCGCGCGCTCCGCCTCGCCCTCGCGCCGTACGGCTTCGGCCCGCACGCGCTCCTCGGCGGCCACCGCCTCGGCCTGCCGGCCGGAGGCGAGCTCGTGGCGGAAGCCTTCCAGGGCGGTGGCGAGCGCGCCCGCCTCGTCGCGGCCGTCGCGGCCCTCGACGGGCTGGGTGTAGTCGCCCGCGCTCAGCGTCTGGACGCTGGTCAGGAGCCGGCGCATCGGGCGGCCGACGACGCGGTGGGAGGCGAGCGCCAGCGTGCCGAGCGCGATGGCGACCAGCAGAACGCCGCCGCCGATGAGGATCGTGAGCTGCTCGTTCACGGGACCCGCCACGACCTCGGCGGGCACGTCGACGAGGGTCGCCCAGGTCGTGTCGAAGCCCGGCACGACGAAGGGAAGGATCACGCGCGTCGCCCCGTCGGGCAGCAGGCCGAGGACGCGCGGCGCCATGGCCGCGACGGCCTTCGGGATCTCGTCGGCGCCGATCTCCTCGTAGGGCCTGGTCCGCATGGCGGCGTCGGGCGACACGAGCCACTTGCCGTCGCCGCTGACCAGAAGCGCCCGCCCGGTGCCGAAGGGCTTCAGGGCGGAAACGGTGGAGGTCAGCTCCTCGAGGCCGATGTCGATGCCCGACACGCCGATCAACCGGCCCCCGGACCGGACGGGATAGCCGGCGGAGGACATGAGGACGCCTTCCGACGACAGATAGGGCGGGGTCAGCTGACCCTTGCCGGCGTCGGCCGGGAGCTTGTACCAGTCCTTGGCGTAGTCGATGGCGAAGGTGCTGAACGTCGCCGTGCCGTCGGAGGCCCGCGTCCAATAGGGGGCAAAGCGGCCGTCCTTGTTGGTGCCCAGCGCGGTGGTGTCGGTGACCCCGTCCAGGCCGCCCGGCGCTTCGGCGATCCACGAGCCGAAGAGATTGGGATAGGTGCCGATCGCCGGCTTCAGCATGGCGATGTAGGTGGCGCGGTCGCGAAGACCCGCCTCGTGGGCGGCGCTGATCGCGCCGGCCATGGCGTTGCCGACCGCCGTCGCCTGGCCCAGCCCCGTGCCGATCGTGTTGGCAACGACCCGCGCTTCGGCGTCGGCCCGCTCCAGCGCCATCGCCTCGATCCGGGCTGCGGAATTCGTGGAAATCAGCGTGATGGCACCGGCCAGGACCAAGGTGACGGCACCGCCGGCGGCCAGGATCAGCTTCGCGGACAGGGAGCTGGAGATCGATTTCATGGCATCCTCGCAGGTTCGGGCGGGGGCATTGCCATCATCGTCTACAGAATGACTGATAAGATTTGGTTTTAAGTCTATCGGACAGCCGGACGCAAAAGGGCCCCGGCGGAGCGATCCGCCGGGGCCCTTTTCTTTTGCGCCGACCGATCAGGCCGACTTCTTGCGCTCGTCGTCCTGGACTTCCTCGAAGTCAGCGTCGACCACGTCGTCGCGGCCGCCCTGCGCCGTGGAGGCACCAGGCTCGGCACCGGCCTCGTCGGCCTGGCTCGCCTCGTACATGGCCTGGCCGAGCTTCATCGAGACCTCGGCCAGCCGATCCGACTTGGCCTTGATGGCGTCGGCATCGGCGTCCGTCTTCTCGAGTTCGAGGCGCAGATCTGCGATGGCGTCCTCGATCGACTTGCGGTCGGCCTCGGAGACCTTGTCGCCGTAGTCCTTGAGCGACTTCTCGGCCGAATGGACCAGGCTCTCGCCGTGGTTCTTGGCCTCGACGCCGGCGCGGCGCTTCTTGTCGGCGTCGGCGTTGGCCTCGGCTTCCTTGACCATCTTCTCGATGTCGGCGTCCGACAGGCCGCCCGAAGCCTGGATCGTGATCCGCTGCTCCTTGTTGGTGCCCTTGTCCTTGGCCGACACGTTCACGATGCCGTTGGCGTCGATGTCGAAGGTCACCTCGATCTGCGGCACGCCGCGCGGTGCCGGCGGGATGCCCTCGAGGTTGAACCGGCCGAGCGACTTGTTGTCGGCCGCCATCTCGCGCTCGCCCTGATAGACCTGGATGGTCACGGCGTTCTGGCCGTCCTCGGCGGTCGAGAAGACCTGGCTCTTCTTGGTCGGGATCGTCGTGTTGCGGTCGATCAGGCGCGTGAACACGCCGCCCAGCGTCTCGATGCCGAGCGAGAGCGGGGTCACGTCGAGAAGCAGGACGTCCTTCACATCACCCTGGAGAACGCCGGCCTGGATCGCAGCGCCCATGGCGACGACCTCGTCCGGGTTGACGCCCTTGTGCGGCTCCTTGCCGAAGAACGCCTTCACGACTTCCTGGACCTTGGGCATGCGCGTCATGCCGCCGACCAGCACCACCTCGTCGATGTCGGACTGCGACAGGCCGGCATCCTTGAGGGCGGCCTTCATCGGGCCGACCGTGCGCTGCACGAGATCGTCCACCAGCGCCTCGAACTTGGAGCGGGTGAGCTTCAGGGTCAGGTGCTTCGGACCGCTGGCGTCCGCCGTGATGAAGGGCAGGTTGATCTCGGTCTGCGAGGCGGAGGACAGCTCGATCTTGGCCTTCTCGGCCGCCTCCTTCAGGCGCTGAAGGGCGAGCTTGTCGTTCTTCAGGTCGATGCCCTGGTCCTTCTTGAACTCGGCCGCCAGGTAGTCGACGAGGCGCATGTCGAAGTCCTCGCCGCCGAGGAACGTGTCGCCGTTGGTCGACTTCACCTCGAAGACGCCGTCGCCGATCTCCAGCACCGACACGTCGAACGTGCCGCCGCCGAGATCATAGACCGCGATGGTCTTGCCGTCGTTCTTCTCCAGGCCGTAGGCGAGGGCTGCCGCCGTCGGCTCGTTGATGATGCGCAGGACGTCGAGGCCCGCGATCTTGCCGGCGTCCTTGGTCGCCTGGCGCTGGGCGTCGTTGAAGTAGGCGGGAACGGTGATGACCGCCTTCTCGACCTTCTCGCCGAGATAGGCCTCCGCCGTCTCCTTCATCTTCTGAAGGATCATGGCCGAGACCTGGCTCGGCGAATACTTGTCGCCGTGCGCCTCGACCCAGGCGTCGCCGTTGGAGGCGTTGACGATCTTGTAGGGCACGAGGCCCTTGTCCTTGGCCACGGTCGGATCGTCGTAGCGGCGGCCGATCAGGCGCTTGACCGCAAACAGCGTGTTCTCGGGGTTCGTCACCGCCTGGCGCTTGGCCGGCTGGCCGACGAGGCGCTCGCCGTCGTTCGTGAAGGCGACGATGGAGGGCGTCGTGCGCGCGCCTTCCGCGTTCTCGATCACCTTCGCGCTCTTGCCGTCCATCACGGCGACGCAGGAATTGGTGGTTCCGAGATCGATGCCGATCACCTTCGCCATGTCGTGTCTCTCCTTATTGAGCGTGAGGACCGGACCCTCGATCGAGGCGTTCCGTCGGACCTCACCTTTGATGGGATTCCGGTTCGCCGAAGGGCCTTGGAAACGGCCGCCCCGGCGGGCTGAGGGCTATATATGAACGGGGTTTGGAGCGTGCAAGACGGTTCGGCGACCCCTTGCACGACCGCGTGATCTCCCTGTCCGGGGGCAAACGCGTAGACGGCCAAGCCGAAAAAAACCGTCGGAGGGCGAAACAATAAGCCGAAGTGGAAGGTTGGCAGTCCTGAGCGGCCGGCGAGCGACGCGCCTCGTCCGATCGCAGTTTCGTCCGTGTGAAAGGAGGCCGCCCGTGAACAGCATCATCTATCTCATCGGGTTAATCGTCGTCGTTCTCGCCATCCTGTCGTTCCTCGGCCTCAGGTAGGGAGATCCCCATGTCCGACACAACCCGTTCCGACGCGGCGGCGAAGGCCGACGCCGATCGGCAAGCCATCGGCGACGCCGCGCGCCGCGAGGGCGAAGCGATGCGCGACACGGCCGCCCGTGCCGGCGAGACCCTTCGCCAGGAGGGCGCCAGCCTCGGGGCGAACGTGCGCGAGCGCGCCGTCGCCCAGGCCGAGGAAGGCAAGAAGGCCGCCGCCTCCAGCCTGTCCGACTTCACCGCCGCGATCCGCAAGGCGTCCGAGGAACTCGGCGAGCGCGACCAGTCGATGGCCGCCGGACTCGCCCGCCAGGCCGCGTCCGGTCTCGAACAGGCCGCCGAGGCCATCGAGGGACGCAGCGTCCAGGATCTCACCCGCTCCGTCGCCGACTTCGCACGGCGTCAGCCGGGCGCCTTCCTGATCGGGGCGGCGCTCGCCGGCGTCGCGCTCGGCCGCTTCGCGCGGGCCTCCGGCGACCATGCCGGCCCGCTGGGTCATAACCAGGCTCGCCGGGACCGCCGCGACGACGACTGGCGCCGCGACACCCCGCGATCCGCCGCGACCACCCGCCACCAGGGCGGCGCCGCGTCGTCCTCCCCGTTCGACGCGTCGGGCGAGCGCCACGGCAACGGCTCGTCCTTCGGTTCGGCGGGGTCGGGCACCGTCAACCCGGCCTCCTCGTCCTCCCAGGCCGATGCGACGGGGCAGTTCGGCGCCTCGGGCACCACCGGCTCCTCCCTGAACCGCCCGGGCACCTCGGGTTCCTCCGACACGGCCGGCCTGTCGGGCTCGGCATCCTCGACCACGGGAGGCCGCCCATGAGCGTCGATCCGCAACCGGGCCGCACGGTTCCCGACCTTCTCGGCGACCTCCTGCGCGAGGCGACCGAACTCTTCCGCACCGAAGGCAAGCTGATCCGCGCGGAGATTTCCGACAAGATCACGCAGCTCCAGGTCGGCGGCGGCTCGATCGCGGCGGGCGGCATCTGCCTCCTCGTCGCGCTGATCGTGCTGGCCCAGGCACTGGTGATCGCGCTGGCCCACGTGGTGGGCGCGGGCTGGTCGGCGCTGATCGTCGGCGTGGTGATCGCCATCATCGGCGTCATGCTTCTCGCCAAGGGCAAGAAGGACCTCGAGGTGGTCAACCTGGCGCCGGACCGCACGTTGGACCAGCTCCAGAAGGACAGCCGCATGGTGAAGGAGCAGGTTCGATGAGCACCGAAACCGACCGTCTCGCCCGCGAGGCCGAGGAGCGCCGCTCCAACCTCGACGCCACCCTGGAGAGCCTCAAGGGCAAGCTCTCGCCCGGTCAGATCGTCGACGAGGCGATGGGCTACCTGAAGGAAGGGCAGGGCGCCGACATGGCGCGCAACCTCAGCCGTCAGGTGCGCGACAATCCGCTGGCGCTGGGCCTCGTCGGCGCGGGCATCGCCTGGCTGATGCTCGGCCAGGGCGCCCGCGACACCGGCCGCTCGCTGCGCGACCGCTATGATTCCTGGGACGACCGCGATCCGGCCTACTGGCCGGCCGACGACCGCGACAACCGCTTCGAAGGGGCCAACTCCTTCGGATCGGACCGCATGCGGGGCGTGACCTCGGGCCCCTATCCCGGTTCGTCGTCCTCTTCGGGCATCGGCTCGTCCGTGTCGGGGGCGGCGTCCTCCGTGCGATCCTCGGTTTCGGGCGCAGCTTCCAGCGTCGGATCGGCGACCTCCAGCGCCGCCGGGACGGTTTCGGACGCCGCGCGCCGGGCGGGCGACGCCGTGTCCGATGCGGCCTCCTCGGCATCGGACCGTGCTTCGCACCTGTCGCACGACCTGCGCGACGCGGCCGCCCAAGCCGGCGACCGGGCGAGCTACTACGGCCGGCGCGCCCGGCGCACCTTCCTCGATACGCTGCAGGACGAGCCGCTGGTTCTCGGCGCGGTGGCGCTGGCGGTTGGCGCGGCCATCGGCGCGGCGCTTCCCTCGACCCGGACGGAGGACGAGTGGCTGGGCGAGACGCGCGACCGGTTGCGCGACCAGGCGCTCGATTCCGGGCGCGACGCGCTCGACAAGGCCGGTACGGTGGCCGCCAAGGCGTTCGAGGCCGGCAGCCAGGAAGCAGAAGCCAAGGGGCTGAAGCCGAGCGGCGAGGGCGAGACCGTCGCCGAGAAGGTGTCGTCGGTGGCCCAGGCGGCCTACGGCACGGCCAAGGACGAAGCCAAGAAGGAAGGGCTCGCCTGAGCCGAGGCTTCCTGAACGAAGACAGGCCGCCGGCGATGCTTCGCCGGCGGCCTTTTCATTGAGGGGTCAGCCGCCGAAGAGGCCGCGGAACAGCGAGCGGTCGCTGGCCCGTCCGCCCGGAGCCGGTCCCTCCAGCACGGCATCGGGCGGCAGCTGGTCAGGGCTCACCGCGATCGCAGGACCTTCGAGGACGGCGTCCGGCGGCAGCTCGCCCCGGCTCACGCGGCGCGGCGGGCCGATGTCGGCGGGCGGGCGCATGCGGGCCGGTTCGCCATAGCCGTATTCGGGGGGCGGACCGCCATAGAAATCGTCGCCGTATAGATCGTCGTCGCTCGGCGGCGGGCGGCGGGCATAGGCCGGCTCCTCCGGCGGTTCGCGATAGCCCGGCGTCCGGCGATTCCGCGGCTCGTCCCGGGGGGCGCCGCGCAGCGGCTCCGCGGCATAGCCGTCCTGGCCCGGCACGAGCCCGCCCGGTTCCGCCATCGGCGGCAGGCCGCCCTCGGTCGGCGCCGTGCCCGGCTCCTCGTAGCCCGGCCCCGGCAGCTCGTTGCTCTCGTAGACCGGGTTGCCGTCCGCGTCGTAGCCGATGATGCGGTCGCCATAGCCTGAAGCCATCGGCTGGTTGCCGGGATCGCCGATCCGATAGTTGCCGGGCAGCGGCATGGCCGGCAGGCCCTCGTGGGCGGCCGTCATGAAGCGTTTCCAGGCGTCGGCGGGAAGCGAGCCGCCCGTCACCTGCCGCATCGGTTTGCCGTTGTCGTTGCCGAGCCAGACGCCCGTCGTCAGGTTGGCCGTGTAGCCGACGAACCAGGCGTCCTTGAAGTCCTGGGTGGTGCCGCTCTTGCCGGCCACCTGCCAGCCCTCCAGCGCCGCGCGACGGCCGGTGCCGGAGGTGACGACGCGGGTCATCATCGCGTTCATCATGCCGACGATGTCCGAGGTCACGATGATCGGCGGCACCGCGTCGTCGCGCTGGTAGAGAACCTTGCCGGAGACCGTTGTCACCTTGTTCACGAGATGGGGCGTCGCCTGATAGCCGCCGTTGGCGAAGGTCGCATAGGCGCCGGTCAGCTCCAGGAGCGAAACCTCCGAGGTGCCGAGCGCGAGCGAGGCGTTGTCGACCATGGGCGACTGGATGCCCATGCGCTTGGCCGTCTCGATCACGGCGGCCGGGCCGACCTGGGCGGTGAGCTGGGCGGCGATCGTGTTGAGCGAGCGCATCAGCGCGTCGGCCACGGTGACGGGGCCGCGGAAGCGGTTGTCGTAGTTCGAGGGCGACCAGTTGCCGATCTTGATCGGACCGTCGTTCATCACCGTTTCCGGGCGCACGCCGTATTCCAGCGCCGTCTGGTAGACGAAGGGCTTGAACGCCGAGCCCGGCTGGCGCTTGGCGTCCACCGCGCGGTTGAACTGCGAGGCGGCGTAGTCGCGCCCGCCGACGATGGCGCGGATGGCGCCCGTGCCGTCGATGGAGACGAGCGCGCCTTGCGTGACGTTCTGCGTCGCCCGGTCGATCGTGCCGGCGATCGCCTCCTGCGCCTGCTTCTCGAGGTTGAGGTCGATCGTGGTGTCGACCACGACGTCCTCCTTGATCTCGCCGCCGACGAGAAGGGGAAGGTCGCGCATCACCATGTCGGCCGCGTAGTGCTCGGGGCCGGTCCAGAAGCTCCGGGCCTTGGTGGGCTTGGCGGCCAGCGCGTCGTCGAACTCGGCCCGCGTGATCTTGCCTTCGTCCAGCATCGCCTGGAGCACGACCTGGGCGCGGGCGCGCGCGGCCTCGGGGTCGCGCACCGGCGACAGGCGCGAGGGCGCTTTGAGGAGGCCGGCCAGCGTCGCCGATTCGATGAGGTTCAGCTCGTCCGCGTTCTTGTCGTAGTAGCGCCGGGCGGCGGCCTGGATGCCGGTCGCCCCAGAGCCGAAATAGACGCGGTTGAGATACATCTCCAGGATCTGGTCCTTGGAGAACTTCGTCTCCAGCCAGAGCGCCAGGATGGCCTCCTGGATCTTGCGCTGGAGCGTCTGGTCGGGCGTCAGGAAGATGTTCTTGGCGAGCTGCTGGGTCAGCGTCGAGCCGCCCTGCACCGTGTCGCCGGCCGCCACGTTTTCGGAGAAGGCGCGCAGGATGCCGACGGGATCGACGCCCCAGTGCGAGTAGAAGCGCCGGTCCTCGATCGCCATGACCGCCTGCGGCACGTAGGGGCTGATCCGGTCGAGCGCCACGGCCTCGCCGCCCGTGGTGCCCCGGTCGGCCAGGAGATCGCCCGAGACGGAGACGATCTTGACGTTGGGCGGACGGTCGGGGATCGCCCAGGCCTCCTGCGGCAGCTTGACCGCGAAATAGCCGAGCACCGCCAGACCCGCGATGCCACCCCAGAAGACCAGAAGGAAGGACAGACGGAAGAGATGACCGATGAAGGACCGCCGCCGCCGGGGACGTCCGCCGCCGAAGAAGCCGCGACCGCCTTCATCGCCGCCTGATCCGCCCGAGCCGCCGCCGCGCCGCGCGCCGCGCCCGCCCGAGCCGAGATCGCGGGTGCGCCGGGTGGCTTCGCCCTCGATCTGGCGTCCGCGCGAAGGACGGCCCGCCGTGGCCACGGCGCGGTCGTCCGGCGAGATGCGGATCTCGTCCGCGCCGCTGCCCGACCCGCCGAAGCTCGGCTCGATTCGCTCGCCCTTGCGCCAAGCGGCCATCGCGACTGTCCCCTCGTCTTTCGAACGCCGGCCGCATCGCGAGGGGCGCTCGGCCCCGAACGATGCCGGTTGCATGCGACCCCTAGGACGAAGCGCCTGAACGCGCGCTGAACTCTCGCCCGCGCACGTTCCCGCCGCCGGCCGGTCCCATGGGTGGCCGTGCAGAGTAAATGCGGCGATTTAACGGGGCGTTAACGAAGGCTGACGGGGCGTTAAGCGGGCTTACGCCTGCCCGAAGCGCGCGCTTCGAACCGAAAAACCCCGCTCGCCGCGCGAACGGGGTTCCCGATGCGGCTCGACGCGCGCCGGCTCAGAAGAGGTCGAGCGTGAACCGTTTGGACAGGCCGATGCCGGCGAAGAACTGGTCTTCCGAGCCGACCTTGACGATGGGCGAGTCGGCGGCGTCGCCGACCATGCGCTCGTAGGCGGCGTTGGCGTTGAGGAACCAGTCCGGACGGAATTCGAAGCGCGCGGAAGCCGCCACGCCCACCGACTTGAAGCCGCCGTCCGCCTCGAAGGCGGCGAGGCGCCCGCGCGAGCCGATCGATTCGATCGGCCGGACGGAGAAATAGGTGTCCATGTAGTTGGAATCGGCGAAGGTGGTGCGCGGTCCGAACTTCAGCTCCCAGGCCTGCGTCGGGCGCGAGATGAAATCGATGCCGGCGCCGCCGACGAAGCCCTCGCCCTCGTTGAAGGCGTATCGCGCCTCGCCGTACACTTCGACGTTGAGCGTGTCGTAGACCGGGAACTCGTAGCCCGCGCGCAGGCCGAGCTGGTAGCTCCGCTCCAGCGGCAGCGTGCCGTCGAGTTCTGGATATTCGTCCGCGTTGCGCTTGTCGATGAAGCGGAAGGACGGCGAGATGCGCAGGCCGCCCTGCTTTTCCTCGGGCGAGCCGATGTCGAAAAGGCCCGGCAGGCTGAGATACTGCAGGGAGACGATCGGAAAACCCGAGATCGTGTAGTCGTCCGAGCCCTCGTAGGCGGGCTGGGTGGAGACGCCGGCGCCGAGCTCGATGATGAGGTCGGCGTTGTTCATGATCGCCACCTCGCTCGTGTCGACCGTGCCGTAGTCGGCCGCGAGGGCCGGCGTGGCGAAGAGGGCGGTGGCGGCCAGAAGGCCGGCGAGGCGACGATGCGACATGATGGGAAACTCCGATGGCGATACGCCGCCCGAGCGATCATCTTTCGCACAAAGGGGACGGTTTCAACCGGAACGCTCGTCTTGGTGCGACTTCACGGCAACGACGTTGCCTGCGGGACACATCTCACGAAGCCGTGAGGTCGGGTTTCAATCGATTGCAGATCGAGCGAGGCGATTGCGACCGGAAACGGAGGAGTCCATCCTCCCGCCGCTTGCCCACCAGGGCCGGTTCCAGGGAGGATGCATGAAGACCCTTTCCGCCATTGCAGGAGCCTTCGCGCTCCTGGCCGCCACCGCCGCCGGTGCGCTGGCGCAGACCTATCCCGACAAGCCGGTGACGCTGGTCGTGCCGTTCGCGGCAGGCGGCTCGACCGACCTTGTGGCCCGCACCATCGCGCAGAAGATGAGCGAGAAGCTGGGCCAGCAGGTGCTGGTGGACAACAAGGGCGGCGCGGGCGGAAATCTCGGCGCGACCTTCGTGGCGCAGGCGCGGCCCGACGGCTACACGATCCTGATGGGCACGATCGCCACCCATGCCCTCTCGGCCTCGCTCTATGCCAAGCCCCCCTTCGACCCGATCGCGGACTTCACGCCGATCGTCTGGCTGGTGACCGTGCCGAACGTCCTGACAGTCAATAAGGACTACCCGGCCACGACGGTGCAGGAGCTGATCGCGCGGCTGAAGGAGAAGCCGGGCGAGGAGGTCTATTCGTCCAGCGGGAACGGCACGCCGCTGCATCTCTCGGGCGAGCTCTTCAAATCGATGACCGGCACGGACATGGTGCACGTGCCCTACCAGGGTTCGGGGCCGGCTCTGGTGGACGCCGTGTCGGGCGCGGTGCCGATCAACTTCGACAACCTGCCGTCCTCCACCGAGTTCATCCGCTCCGGCGCGCTGCGTGCGCTGGCGGTGACCACCAAGGAACGCGCCGCCAACTTCCCCGACATTCCGACCATGGAAGAGGCGGGCGTGCCGGGCTACGAGACCAACACCTGGAACGCCTTCTTCGGACCGAAGGGCCTGTCGCCGGAGATCGTCGCCGTTCTGAACAAGGCGGCCAACGAGGCGATCCAGGATCCGACGGTCAAGGCGCGCCTTGCCGAGGTCGGGGCGACCACGGTCGGCGGCACGCCGGAGGAACTGGCCACCCACGTGACCTCGGAGATCACCCGGTGGAAGCCGGTGATCGAGGCGGCCGGCGCCCGGATCGAGTAGGCTCCAACGAGCCATCACCATCTGTGCGAAGGGCGAAACGATTCGCCCTTCTCCGTCCGCGAGCATCCCATGACCCCGACCCTCCACGGCATCCGCAACTGCGACACGGTCAAGAAGGCGCGGGGCTGGCTCGACGGGCGGGGGATCGCCTATCGCTTCCGCGACTTCAAGACGGAGGCGCCGGGCGAGGAGGAACTGCGCCGATGGTGCGCGGCGGCCGGTTGGGAAGCCGTCCTGAACCGCGCCGGCACCACCTTCCGCAAGCTCCCCGAGACGGAGCGCGTCGATCTAACCGAAGACAAGGCGATCGCCCTGATGCTCGCCCATCCGAGCGCGATCAAGCGGCCCGTGACGGAGAGGGGCGAGGCGATCCTCGTCGGCTTCAAGCCGGAGGTCTTCGAACAGGCCTTCGGCTGACGGGTCGAAGGCCGCGGGAGGCGGAACTGCCCTGGCTGTTCAGTCCGATGCGGAAGTCCTAGGCTTCGATCCCCGCCCGGACCCAAGGAGGCCGCCTGCATGCGCCCGTTCCCGCCTTTCGCCGCGCTGGCCCTGCTGGCCGCCGGTGGTGCGCCGGCATACGCCAACGATTCCACCGCCTCCTTCGCGACCGGGGGGCTGGTTCTGACCCGGACGGATGCCATCGCCATGCGGTCGGAGGACCTGTCGGTCTCCACGCGGGAGATCCGGGTCGCCTATGTCTTCCGCAACACGAGCGACAGGGCCGTGACAACCACCGTCGCCTTTCCCGTGCCGAACGTGACGGCGTTGCCCTATATCGACATCTCGATCCCGAACGACGATCCGGCCGATCCGCTCGGGTTCGAGACGCGGGTGAACGGCAAGCCCGTGGACATGGCGCTCGACCAGAAGGCGAGCCTCGACGGGCGCGACGTCACCGCCATGCTCGCGGACCTCGGCGCTCCCCTCGCGCCGCAGGACGAGAAGGCCGCGAATGCGCTGAACGCTCTGCCGCGGATGAAGCAGGACCAGCTCCTCGCGGCCGGGATCGTCGATGCGGAAGAGCCGGACGCCGCCGACAGCACGCAGCGCGGCCTTCATGCGCTCTGGAGCTGGAGCGGCACCTATCACTGGGAGCAGACCTTCGAACCCGGCCGCGACCTCAAGGTCGAGCATCGCTACACGCCCTCCGTCGGCAGCAGCGTCGCGACGGTGCTGGACATGGAGACGGACTATCCGGACGAGGTGAAGGCGATGCGCGAAACCTACTGCGTCGACGACGCCTTCATGCGCGCGATGAAGACGCGCAGCGCCGAGTGGCGTAAGACCTATCCCGACCAGGGCTACGCCTTTTCCGAAGAGACCTTCGAATACGTGCTGACCACCGGCGCCAACTGGGCCGAACCGATCGGCTCGTTCAAGCTGACCGTGGACAAGGGCGCGCCGGACAATCTCGTCTCCTTCTGCGCCGAAGGCGTCAGGAAGACCTCGCCGACGACCTTCGAGGTCCGGCACCAGAACTTCGTCCCGAAGCGCGATCTCGCGGTCCTCGTCCTTCTGCCCGTGGAGCCGATGCAGCCGTGAGCCCCCGCGCCGTCGGACCGGCGGCTTCTCCCGAGGGAGCCCCGGGCGTTGCGGGCAGCGTCGGGGCTTGGCCTGCCACGCGACAAAATGCGGCCCGATCCGACCCCGTCCGGGCTTTGTCGCCCGTCGCCGACCGGGTAGGCTCGCCGCCATGAATCGACGGCAGATCTTCCAGTTGCTGGGCCTCGGCGCCCTTGCCACCACCACAGCCGTTGGCACGAGGACGGCCATGGCCGGAAACCGCTACTACGACGGCCCCCCGAGTGATCATTTCGACGGGACGCGCTTCTTCAACCCCGGCGGCGTGGAGCCGAGGCCGTTCTCGGACGTCCTGCGTTGGCGCTTCGGGGGCGGCGGCAGCCGGGCCGTCTGGCCGCGTCGGGTTCGGAGCCCGTTTCCCCAGGTCGTGCCGGAGGAAAGGGTTCCCGATCTCAGGATCACCATGGTCGGCCACGCGACCATGCTGGTGCAGGCCGGCGGGCTCAACATCCTGACCGACCCGGTCTGGTCGGAGCGCGTCTCGCCCGTGTCCTTCGCCGGACCCCGGCGCGTGGTCGAGCCGGGCATCGGCTTCGAGCGCCTGCCGCCGATCGACCTCGTGCTCCTCAGCCACAATCACTACGACCATCTCGACGTCGAGACGCTGGCGCGCCTCAAGGCCGCGCACGATCCGCTGGTGGTGACGCCGCTCGGCAACGACCGCATCGTGGCCGATGCCGTGCCCGGCATGCGCCTTCGCGTCGGCGACTGGGGCGACCGGATCGAGGTGCCGGGCGCCACCATCCATGTCGAGCCGGCCCACCATTGGTCGGCGCGGGGCCTGCGCGACCGGCGCATGGCGCTGTGGGCGGCCTTCGCGGTCGAAACGCCCGTCGGGCGGATCTATCATGTCGGCGACACCGGCTTCCACGAGGGCATCAACTACCGTGCGGCGGCCGCCAAGCACGGCGGTTTCCGTCTCGCCATCCTGCCGATCGGCGCCTACGAGCCGCGCTGGTTCATGGCGGCTCAGCACCAGGGACCGGAGGAGGCCGTCGAGGGCATGGTGCTCGCCAAGGCCCAGTACGCGACCGGGCATCACTGGTCGACGTTCCAGCTCACCGACGAGCCGATCGACGAGCCGGGCCGCCTGCTGGCCGAGGCCCTCAAGGCGCGGGGCATGGATCGGGAGCGCTTCCGCCCGATGCTGCCCGGCGAGGTCTGGGACGTGCCGGGCGCTTCGCGCTAGCGATCCCTGCCGTGTTTGTCGTCGCCCTTGCCGCTCCCCGGCAAGCGGCGCTCGGTGAGACGCACCAGGGTGAGGATCACGACGCCGAACGCGATCCCGACGGCGACGAGACGGAACTGGCCGGCACCGGCCGCGATGCCGAGCGCGGCCGCCAGCCAGATGTTGGCGGCGGAGGTCAGGTTGTGGACATTGCCGCCCGAGACGAAGATCGCCCCGGCGGCCACGAAGCCCACCGCCTGGGCGAGGCCCTGAATCACCCGGAGCGGGTCCATTCCGCTGTCGCCCCGCGCGGCGAATTCGGCCTGTAGCATCAGCGCCGACACGGTGATCAGCGCCGAACTCAGCGCGACCAGCGCATGGGTGCGGATGCCCGCCGAAATGCCGCGCAGCTCGCGGTCGATGCCGAGGGCGAGACCCGCCCCTGACGCCAGACCGAGCCGGAGCACGATCTCCCAGGTCGTCATGACGCCTCCCGCGATCATCCGTCCTTCGCGGCCGAAACGGATGGCCGGCGGCGGCCGTTCCCGCCCGCCGCCGGACAGGGCGGCCCTAGCCGATCAGGTCGGCGAGCCCGATCGGAAAGCGGCGGATGCGCCGGCCGGTCGCGTGGTGGACGGCGTTGGCGATGGCGCCGCCTGTGCCGGTGATGCCGATCTCGCCAACGCCCTTGATGCCGAGCGCGTTGACGTGGGGGTCGTCCTCGTGGACGAGGATCGCCTCCATCGGCGGCACGTCGGCGTTCACCGGGATGCGGTATTCGGCGAGATCCGCGTTCATGATGCGCCCCGAGCGCTTGTCCACCACCGCATGCTCGTGCAGCGCGAAGGACAGGCCCCAGATCATGCCGCCGAAGAGCTGGCTCTCCACCATGCGCGGGTTGATGATCCGGCCGGCGGCAAAGGCGCCGACGAGGCGCGTGACGCGGACCTGGCCGAGGTCGGGATCGACGGTCACCTCCGCGAAGACCGCGCCGTGGGCGTGCATGGCATAGGCGTCCTGCGCTGCCGGATCCTGCGCGGCCTCTCCGTCCGCCGAGATCGTGTCCAGCCCGGCGCGGCGCAGGATCGCGGCGAAGTCCTCGCCGCGGCTCTCGTCGTCGCGCCGCTCGAGCCGCCCGTCGCGGACCAGCGTGCCGACATTGCCCGCGCCGAAGAGCGGCGAGGCCTCGTCGGCCGTGGCGAGCTCGGCGAGCTTGGCGATCACGGCCTCGCCCGCCGAATGGAGCGCCATGCCGGCCGTCGCCGTGTGGCCCGAGCCGCCCGCGATCCCGGCGTCCGGCAGGTCGGACGTTCCGGCGCGGAACTCCACCCGGTCGATCGGCAGGCCGACCGCGTCGGCCGCGATCTGCGCCAGCGCCGTCCAGGCGCCCTGGCCCATGTCGTGGGCGCCGGTCTCGAGCAGCCCCGAGCCGTCGGCCCGGATCGTCGCGCGTGCCTTGGCCTGGAACATCAGCGCCGGAAAGGTCGCCGTGCCCATGCCCCAGCCGACGAGGCGCCCGGCCGCGTCGCGCATGGAGCGGGGTGCGAGCGGGCGTCCGCCCCAGCCGAATCGCGCCGCCCCTTGCTCGTAGCAGGCGCGAAGGGCTTTGGAGGAGAAGGGCTTTCCCGAGATCGGCTCGCGCTCGGCGTAGTTCTTCAGGCGGAAGGCGAGCGGGTCCATTCCGGCCGCCTCCGCCGCCTCGTCGATGGCGCTTTCCAGCGCGATCGAGCCCGAGGCCTCGCCCGGCGCGCGCATGAAGAGCGGCGTGCCGGTGTCGAGCCGCACGGCCTCGTAGGTCGTGCGGATGGCGGGGCTGGCATAGAGCGTGTGGGCGACGTCGGCGGCGGGCTCGAAGAAGTCGTCGAAGGTGCTCGACGCCGTCCGCGTGTGGTTCTCGAGCGCCGCGAGCGTGCCGTCGCCGTCCAGCCCGACGCGGATGCGCTGGCGCGTCGGACCGCGATGGCCGACGGGGCCGTACATCTGCTGGCGCGTGAGGACGAGCTTGACCGGACGCCCGGTCATGCGCGCGGCCAGGATGCCGAGGATCTGCGGCCCGGCGGGGAAGCCCTTGCCGCCGAAACCGCCGCCGAGATACGGGCTGCGGATATGGATGTCGGCGGGCCGGATGCCGAAGAGGCCGGCAATGCGCCCCTGCGCGATGGCAAGGCCCTGGCTCGGCATGTCGAGGTCGAGCCGGTCGCCGTCCCAGCGCGCCACCACCGCGTGGGGCTCCATCGGGTTGTGGTACTGGGCTGGCGTCTCGTAGGTGGCGTCCACCACCGTCTCCGCCTCGTTCAACGCCGCGTCGACGTCGCCCTTGGCCGCTTCCGGCGGATTGCCGACGCCCACGCTCGGCGGCACGAACGTGTCCGGCTCGTCCAGCGTTGTGCGGGCCGGCTCGGCCTCGTAGCGGGGCTTAAGCAGCGCCGCGCCCTCCGTCGCCGCTTCCAGCGTCTCGGCGATCACCACCGCGACCGACTGGCCGGCATAGCGCACCCGGTCGTTCTGGAGGAGGTCGAGCTTGAACATGAAGGGGTTGGTCTTAGCGTCCGGGTCCATCGCGAGGGCCGGGCGATTGGCCGCCGTCATCACCTCCACGACGCCGGGATGGGCGCGCGCGGCCGCCTCGTCCAGCGAGACGAGCCGCCCACGGGCGATCGAGGCGGTGGCCACCACCGCGTAGAGCATGCCCTGTGGATGGTTGTCGGCCGCAAAAGTGGCGGCGCCCGTCACCTTGAGGACGCCTTCGCGGCGCGTCAGCGGCTGGCCGATGTTGGAGCCGTGCCGCATGCGGGCGGGATCTTGGGTCAGGCCGATCTCAGACATGGAGGGCACCTTCCGGAACCGGGGCGAAGGGGGAGCCGGGCAGGGCGGGGACGCGGTCCGGCGTGCCGGCGGCGGCAAGCAGCAGCGCCCGGACGACGAGGCGCCGGGCGAGCTCGATCTTGTGTGCGTTGTCGCCGGACGGCCGGGCTTCGGCCAGAGCGGCGCCGGCCGCCCGCTCGAAGGCGGGGCGGCCGGGCTCGGAATCGGCAAGCGTGGCCTCGGCCTCCAGCGCCCGCCAGGGCTTCAGCGCGACGCCGCCGAGCGCGATCCGCGCTTGCGCGATGCGCCCCCCCTCCATCCGCAGCATGGCCGCGACGGAGACCACGGCAAAGGCGTAGGAGGTGCGCTCGCGCAGCTTGAGATAGCGGGCGTGGGCGGCAAAGCCCGCGGCGTCGGGCGGCAGGCGCAGCGCGGTGACGATCTCGCCCGGCCGGCACGCGGTCTCGATGTCGGGCGTCTCGCCCGGCAACTGGTGGAACTCGATGATCGGCACCTCGCGGCGCCCGTCCGGGCCTTCCAGCTCCACCACCGCGCCGAGCGCGGCCAGCGGCACGCAGAAGTCCGACGGATGGGTCGCGATGCACTGCTCGCTCCAGCCGAGGACGGCAAGGCCGCGGTTCTCGCCGCCCTTCGCGTCGCAGCCCGACCCCCGCTCGCGCTTGTCGCAGGCGCTTGCCGGGTCGAAGAAGTAGGCGCAGCGGGTGCGCTGGAGGATGTTGCCGCCGGCAGTGGCGGCGTTGCGGAGCTGGCCCGAGGCGCCCGACAGGAGCGCTTCGGCGACGGCCGGGAAGCGCGCGGCGAAGGTGCGGTCGTGCGCGAGGTCGGCGTTGCGCACGAGAGCGCCGATGCGCGTCGTCCCGTCGGCCAGATGCTCGACGGCGGACAGGCCCGGCAGGCGGGTGAGGTCGACGATGCGCTGCGGCCGGGCGATCCCGCCCTTCATCAGGTCGAGGAGGTTGGTGCCGCCGGCGAGCACCATCGAGCCGGGCTCGGCGGCCGCGACGGCGGCCTCGGAGACGGTCGCGGGGCGGATGTAGTCGAAGCGGTTCATGCGGCCTTCTCCCGCCCGGCACCCGCCAGGGTCTCCTGCGCCTCGATCACCGCCTCGGTGATGCCGGCATAGGCGGCGCAGCGGCAGAGATTGCCGCTCATGCCCTCGCGCACGCGCTCGGGGTCGATTCCGGCCTGGCCCTCGTTGATGAGGCCGACCGCGCTCATGATCTGGCCGGGCGTGCAGAAGCCGCACTGGAACCCGTCATGGGCGATGAAGGCCGCCTGGACGGGATGGAGCTCGCCGCCCTGGGCCAGCCCCTCGATCGTCACGATGTCGGCCCCGTCATGGGACAGGGCCAGCGACAGGCAGGCGACGGTGCGCCGGCCGTCGACCAGGATGGTGCAGGCCCCGCATTGGCCGCGGTCGCAGCCCTTCTTTGTGCCGGTCAGGTCCAGCCGCTCGCGCAGGAGGTCGAGCAGCGTCACGCGGGGGTCGTCGAGAACCACCTCTCGCGTCTGCCCGTTGATCGTCAAATGGATGGAGTGGTTCATGCCGTCACCCTTTCGGTGATATGTCGAACCGGAATGGCCGGCGTGTCCCCGCGGGCGCCGGCAATCGGGGTGCGAGGTCCACGGTACGCATGGCACCTCGCAGGCCGCATTATACGGAGGTGTCCTCCGTTTTCAAGACTGGAGGCATTCCAAGCTCGCAGATGGAAGGAGATCCCCCCAAGGCAACACGCAAGGCACGCGCCGATTCGACGCGCAACCGCGAGCGGCTCCTCGTTGCCGCCGCCGAGGTGTTTCGCGCCGGTGGAGGGCAGGCGAGCCTGGAGGCCGTGGCCCGGCAGGCGGGGGTCGGCATCGGCACGCTCTACCGGCATTTCCCGACGCGCGAGGCCCTGTTCGAGGCGGTCTATCGGCGCGAGGTGGAACAGCTCGCGGCCCTGGCCGAGACGCTGAGCGAGAGCCACCCGCCGCTCCCCGCCCTGCGCCTGTGGCTGCGCGCGGAGGTGCGGCTCGTCGCCACCAAGCGCGGCATGCTGACGGCGCTGGCGCTGGCCGTGGACAGCGGGTCGGACATCTACGCCTTCTCCTTCGCCCACCTCACCCGCGCCGTTGGCGGGCTGCTCCGGCGCTGCGTGGAGGCAGGCGAGATTCGGGAGGATGTCGGACCGGAGGATCTGCTCCAGACCCTGATCGGTCTGTGCCTTGCGGCTCGGGAGCCGGAATGGGAGGGCACGGTGATCCGTCTGGTGGACGTTTTCGTGGACGGGATGCGCGTCGGGGCGGGGCGCCCGTCGGGGGAGAGGGTTGATGCATAGAGACGACGACGGCGCGGTGCTGCGCCAGGTGTTCGAGGCCGGGCTGGCCCATGCCATGCCGGCGGGCCGTTTCGACGGGCGGCTGCCCGAGCCGCCGCGCGGGCGGACGATCGTGATCGGTGCCGGCAAGGCGGCGGCGTCCATGGCCGCCGCCTTCGAAGCCGCCTGGGAGGCCCCTTGCGAGGGGCTTGTCGTCACGCGCTATCACCACGCCGTTCCGACGCGGCGGATCGCGGTCGTGGAAGCCTCGCACCCCGTGCCGGACGCGGCGGGCGAGGACGCCGCGCGCCGGATCCTCTCGCTGGCGCAAGGGGCGGGAGTGGACGATCTCGTCGTGGTGCTGATGTCGGGCGGCGCCTCGTCGCTGCTCGCGCTGCCGGCGCCGGGCGTGACGCTCGCCGACAAGCAGGCGATCAACCGGGCGCTCCTGCGCAGCGGCGCGCCGATCGGCGAGATGAACACGGTGCGCAAGGCCCTTTCGGCGATCAAGGGCGGCCGGCTGGCCGCCGCCGCGGCGCCGGCCCGCCTCGTCACCTATGCGATTTCCGACGTTCCCGGCGACGATCCCGGCACGATCGGCTCGGGTCCGACGGTGCCGGAGAGCCGAGGCGGCGCCGAGAGGGCGCTCGCCATCCTGAAGCGCTACGGCATCGCGATCGAGCCGCGCATCGCCGAGGCGATCCAGGCCAATGCGGCGGACGGTTCGGGGATCGACCCCGGCGCCTTCCACATGCTGGCGACGCCGATGATGGCGCTGGAGGCGGCGGCGGAGACGGCCCGCCACCTCGGCCTCGAGGCGGTGATCTGGGGCGACGCCATCGAAGGCGAGGCGAGCGCCGTCGGCGCCGAGCATGCGGCCCGCGTTCTCGGCCTCCGGCCGGACCGGCCGACGCTGTTCCTTTCGGGCGGCGAGACCACGGTGACGGTCGGGGCGGGGGAGAAGGGCGGGCGCGGCGGGCGCAACAGCGAGTACCTTCTGGCGCTCGCCGTCGCTCTGGGCGGCCATCCCGGCATCGCGGGGCTCGCCTGCGACACGGACGGGATCGACGGATCGGAGACCAATGCCGGCGCCTGGTTCGGTCCCTCGCTTCTGGCGGACGCCAAAGCGGCCGGGATCGACCTCGCCGCGCATCTTGCCGCCCACGACGCCTACACGCCCTTCGAGCGGCTCGGCCGTCTGGTGGACACGGGGCCGACCTTCACCAACGTCAACGACTTCCGCGCCATCCTGGTGCGCGGCGCGGCCTGAGACGCTTCAGGCCGCGGGTTCGAGATGCTGGAGCAACGGAACGGCGCGCGCGACGGGCTCGCGTCGCGTCGTCCAGCGCGCGCCGATGTCCTCGGCGGCCGCGATCGACAGGGTGATCTCGTCGCCGTGCTGGAAGCCGAAGAGCGGCCGGGTCTGGCCGAACTCGGCCCATTCGCGCATCAGCATGTCCCAGACGGTCGGCGTCTCGAGGACGCGGCCGAGCATCCAGAGGAGCTTGGATTTCTTCAGGCGCACGGAACCGTAGGCCTGGATGTCGTGGAAGAGGGAATGGAGAAGATCGGGTTTCATGGGGCTTTCGGGGGAGGGGTTTCCGTTCCCCTGATATGGGTACCAAGGCCCTGATTTACAACGATTAAGTGGCCCTTCTGGCATGCGCGAAAGCGATGAAGTTGCCGATCTCGCGCATGCGCCGTTCGGGCTCCGTCACCTCGCGGTCGAGGCCGAGCTGCCAGGCGAGGTCGCGCCTGTCGGGGGCGGAATCCAGCGCGTCGATCCGGGCCGCGTGGGCTTCCAGCGCGGCCTCGTCCGCCACGAGCTTCTGGTCGAGAAGGTCGTCCGCCTGCCGGCGGAGCGCGGCCGCGATTTCGGCGAGCGACAGTTCGGGATGGTACTGGACGCCCCAGAACAGGCCGGCTCCGCGCCGGATCTCGACGGCCTGCACGGGCGTCGTGCGGGTGCCGGCGAGGATCGTCGCGCCGTCGGGGAGAACCGCCACCTCGTCGGAATGCATGGCCGGCGCGTCCCAGACGAGCGGGCGTCCGGCCAGAAGCGGATGGTTGCGCCCGGCGTCGGTCGCGACGATCCCGCGCACGAAGCCGGCCTCCATGCGCGGCGAGCGCGGCTTGCAGCGCCCGCCGGCGGCCACGCACGCGATCTGGAGCCCGGCGCAGGAGCCGAAGGCTGGGACGCCGGCTTCGAAGACGTGCGTCATGAAGGCGGCGGCCGAGCGCGTCTCGGGTGTGTCGGCATGCATCTGGATGGGCGAACCGGAGAGCACGATCCCGTCATAGGCCTGCAAGGCTTGCGTCGGGGGCGGCGGCGTGCCGTCCACGCAGGACAGGTGGTCGCAGGAGATGCCGGCATCGATCGCGCGCAGCGTCTCGGCATAGGTCTCGTCGGAGGCGGCGCCGACCTCCTTTCGGCGGGCCTCGCGCTGGTCCGGGGTTTCGCTGGCGAGGATCAGGAATCGGAGGGGCAAGGGGCGGCTCATCGGCAGGAGGAGAGGCCGACATAGGCTCCGTGCCGGTGGCGGCCATGGGGTCGATCGTCGCGCGAGGCACGGCCCTCCGGGTGCGCAGGCGGCTACGAACAGGGCGGGGAACGAAGCGGGAAGCGCCGGGCTTCACCCGCCGACGAACCGGACGCCCGCCGTCCGACATTCCTTCGAAGCCCGAGGACGACCCGATGGCCAAGACCCTGCACGACCTCTTCCTGCACCAGCTGAAGGACACCTATTTCGCCGAGAACACGATCCTGAAGGCGCTTCCCGCCATGATGGAGAAGGCCGTGTCGACCGAGCTGAAGTCGGCGCTGGGCGTCCACCTCGAGGAGACGCGCGGCCAGGTGAAGCGGCTGGAGGAGGTGTTTTCGCTGGTGGACGCCAAGCCCGAGGGCGTCGAGTGCCAGGCGATCCTCGGCATCGTGAAGGAGGGGCAGGAGGTGATGGAGGAATTCGCCGGCTCCGACGCGCTGGACGCCGGAATCATCGCCGCCGCGCAGGCGGTGGAGCATTACGAGATCACCCGCTACGGCACGCTCTACGCCTGGGCCGGGCAGCTCGGCCTCGACGATGCGGCCGACCTCCTAAAGGAGACGCTGATCGAGGAGGAGAACACGGACGACATCCTGTCCGATCTCGCCGAGGACTCGATCAACCCGCAGGCGGACGAGGACGACGACGGCGACGAGGAGGATTGACCTCCGTCAGCCGGCGACCAGCGTCCACAGGCCCTGGACGACGCTGGTTCCGGCAAGCGGGCCGAGGAGCAGCATCGCGGCGTTGAGCGCGACGATCCACAGGAGAACCCGTTCCCCGCGCGGCGAAATGCGCGGGGCGGGCCTGATCGGTTCGGGCGGACGCCAGTTGCGGTATTCGAGGAACATCGGCTTTCTCCTCGTGGCTCGCCTTCAACCTGCGCCGGGCCGCCCGGTTCGGCAAGCGGGTGCGCGGTTCAGCCCCAGGGCTGGAACAGGACGGCCAGGAGCGCGAGAACGAGGGCGGGAGGCATGACCACGAGTCCGAGCCGCAGAAAGGCGAGCGCGCCGAAATCCAGGGCCTCGCGGCGCAGGGCCGTCAACCAGAGGATGGTCGCCAGCGACCCCGTGACCGAAAGGTTGGGGCCGATGTCGATGCCGACGAGGATCGCGTCCATGACCTGTCTCGGCAGGTCCGCCGCGGTGGTGAAGGCGCCGGCGAGAAGGCCGAGCGGAAGGTTGTTGGTCAGGTTGGTCCCGAAGGCGAGCGCGGTGCCGGCGGCGAACGCGCCGATCTGCGGCGAGGCGTTCAGCGGTCCTTGCAGGGCGTCGACCAGCAGCGCCTGAAGCCCGCTGACCTCCAGCGCGCGCACGATCACGAAGAGGCCGGCGACCAGCGCCAGCGTGTCCCACGAGACCTCGCGCACGAGCGGCAGCGGGTTGGAGCGCTCGCCGATCATCACCGCCAGCGCGGTCAGGAGCCCGGCGGCCAGCGTCGGGGGGCCGAGTTCCCAGCCGAGCGCCGAGGCGGTGAGGAGCACGACGACCGCCGCGCAGAGACCGACGGCGGCGATGCGTCCGCCGATCGACAGGCGCGGAATGGCGATGTCGGTATCGGTGGTGCCGACGAGATGCGCGCGCTGGGTCCAGCGCAGGAGCCAGAAGGTCGCGAGGATGGCCAGGAGCGAGGGCAGCGCGAAGCGCGCCAGCCATTCGCCCAAGGGGGGCAGGTCCTGCCCGAACACCACGAGATTGGCGGGGTTGGAGATCGGCAGCACGAAGGACGCGGCGTTGGCCACGAAGGCGCAGACCAGGAGATAGGGCAGCGGCGAGGCGACCTTGGCCGCCCGCGCCACAGCGATGACCGCCGGCGTCAGCACCACGGCGGTCGCGTCGTTGGAAAGGAACACCGTGACCAGCGTGCCGATGAGGTAGACGAGAAAGAACAGCCGCCGCGGCGAGCCCCGGGCCGAGCGCGCGGCAAAGGCCGCGAGATAGTCGAACAAGCCTTCGCGCCGGGCGGTGCCGGCGAGCAGCATCATGCCGGCGAGGAAAAGGTAGACGTCAGTTCCCATCGCGACGCCGGCCAGCGCTTCGCCCCAGGGCAGGAGGCCGGAAACGACGAGGAGAGCCGCCCCGGCGACGGCGAAGATCCACTCCGGCCACCGGCCCGGCCGGAAGATGACCCCGAAGACGGTCAGCGCGCTGACGATCCAGGTGGCGAGGTGCAGGCTGGCGAACATGCAAGCGAAGGCCCGGAGGGGCTCGAGGGCTGGCCCCCGAGACGGAAGGAATGGGAATCTGTGCCGATGTCAGTCGCCGGAGCAGGCGGCCGCGACCTTGGGCGCGGACACGAGCCATAGCACGAGTCCGCAGAGCGCAAAGCCCGCCAGCGCCAGATAGGCGACGGAATAGCCGAAGTTCGTCACGATCACGCCGGCGATGGCGGGGCTCAAGGAGGCGCCGACGCCCTGCACCGTCATCACCGCGCCGAGACCGGCGTTGACATGGCCCGTTCCGCGCAGCATGCGCGCCACGAGTCCCGGCACGGCGACGCCGAGGAGCCCCGCGCCGACCCCGTCCAGCATCTGCACCGGGACCAGCGCGTAGGGGCTCGGCCAGAGGCCGGCGATCAGGCCGCGCAGCGGCAGCGCGACGAGGGCGGCGACGAGAAGCAGGAAGTAGCCGCGCCGGCCGGCAAAGCCCGCGGCCAGGAGCGCGATCGGGATCATCGTGAGCTGCGCGATGATCACGGTGGCGGCCGTATAGGACACGGGGTCGGATAGAAGCGTCTGGAGCGTCGAGGGCTGGCGCACCGGCTCGGCGGCCGGGCGGCCGGCGGTGGTCTGGCCGGGGGGAAGGGTGGTGGTGGCCGAAGCGCTCGCCTCCGTCTCGGCCTGCGCGGCGACCTGCTGGCCGAGGAGCGGCAGCATGGCGCCGTTGCCGAAGTGGAAGAGCATGAGCGTCGCCGCGAGGATCAGGAGCGGGCGGGACTTCCACAGGACGCTGAAGCCCGACGGCGGCTCGCGCTCGGCGCCCTCTTTGCGGTCGAGGCCGCGCGCGACGTCGTGGTCGATATCGCCGGGGCGGATCAGGAGCACGGCGACGATCGAGCCGACCGCCATCGCGGTCATCAGGATGAAGACGGCCGGCAGGCCGAACTCGTAGCCGAAGAAGCCGGCGCCGGCCGCGGCGAAGACGTTGCCGCCGTGGTTCCAGGCCTCGTTGCGGCCGAGCTGGTGGGAGAGGCCCTTCTGGCCGACGAGCCCGAGCGTCAGACCCGCGAGCGCCGGGCCGATGGCCGCGCCGGCGATGCCCGTCGCGATCTGCGAGGCGGTGACGAAGGCGAAGGTCGGGACGAACAGGATGGCGAGCGAGGCGACGATCACGAGGGCTGCGCAGAAGCCGACCATGAAGCGCTTGGCGCGCGAGGCGTCGGCCAAGGCGCCGAGCGGCGTCGTCGCCAGCATGCCGGCAATGCCGCCGATCGTCATCACCAGGCCGATCGTCGCCGCGCTCCAGCCCTGTCCGACCAGGAAGACGCCGAGGAACGGACCCAGCCCGTCGCGCACGTCGGCCAGAAAGAAGTTGACGGCGCCCAGCGCCCGCAGGGAGCGGGATCGGGTTTCGGCCCGTGGCGCGGCGGGCGCGGCGGCGATGGTGCTCATGCGAAGGGCATCCCCGGCGGCCCGGCCCGCCCCGGCGGGCGTCCTGGTTCGGCAGCCGGCTATCAAGTCCTCGTGAAGTCGAAAGGTTGCATCGGCACAGACGCGATTCTTGCGCCGGGCGGGCCCGCTCTGCTGGAAGCCGATGCGCTGCGGGAGCCGGCCGGAGGGCACGGTCCGGGCGCGGTGGAGGCTTGCGGCGCGTGCCCCGACGCGCGACACGTCGAGCGACGCATCCAACAGACTGTGGCGCGAACCGCGAAGGACATGCCGACATGCAGCTCCAGAACCGCCTGAAGGATCCCTCCCTCCTGCGCAGCCAGGCGTTCGTCGCCGGCGAGTGGGTGGATGCCGGCGGAACGATCGAGGTGACCGACCCCGCGACCGGCGAGGTGATCGCCACCGTGCCCGACTGCGGCGCGGCCGAGACGCGCGCGGCCATCGAGGCGGCGGAAAGGGCGTTTCCGGAATGGCGGCGCACGGCGCCCGCCAAGCGGGCCGCGATCCTGGAGCGCTGGAACGAGCTGATCCTCGAAAACGCCGACGACCTCGCCGCGATCATGACGGCCGAGCAGGGCAAGCCCTTGGCGGAGGCCAAGGGCGAGGTGGCCTACGGCGCGAGCTTCGCCAAGTGGTTCGCCGAGGAGGCCCGGCGCATCTACGGCGACGCCTTCACCGGCCCGACCGGCGACCGGCGCATCCTGGTGCTGCGCGAGCCGGTGGGCGTCAGCGTCGCCATCACGCCCTGGAACTTCCCGATCGCCATGATCACCCGCAAGGCGGCGCCGGCCTTCGCCGCGGGCTGCCCGATGGTGCTGAAGCCCGCCGACCTCACGCCCTTCTGCGCCCTGGCTCTGGCGGTGCTCGCCGAGCGCGCCGGCGTCCCGAAGGGCGTCTTCAGCGTCGTCACCGGCAAGGCCGCGCCGATCGGCGCCGAGATGACCGGCAACGAGACGGTGCGCAAGCTCTCCTTCACCGGCTCGACCCCGGTGGGCCGTCTCCTGATGGAGCAGTCCGCCAAGACCCTGAAGCGCCTCTCGCTCGAACTCGGCGGCAACGCGCCCTTCATCGTCTTCGACGACGCCGACCTCGACCAGGCGGTGGCCGGGGCGATGATGTCGAAGTTCCGCAACGCGGGCCAGACCTGCGTCTGCGCCAACCGCATCCTGGTGCAGGACGGGATCTACGACCGGTTCGCCGAGCGGCTGGCGGCGGAGGCGGGCAAGCTCAAGCTCGGCAACGGCTTCGATGCCGGCGTGACCGTCGGTCCGCTCATCAACGACGCGGCGGCCGAGAAGGTGGTGCGCCACATGGACGACGCGCTCTCCAAGGGTGCCAGGCTCGTGACGGGCGGCCAGGACGGAACGAGGGGCCGTTTCGTCGCGCCGACGGTGCTCACCGGCGCCGATACCTCCATGCTGCTCGCCAGCGAGGAGACCTTCGGGCCGCTGGCCCCCCTGATCCGTTTCGGCACCGAGGACGAGGCGATCGGGATCGCCAACGACACGCCCTTCGGCCTCGCCTCCTATTTCTACACCCGCGATATCGCCCGCGCCTGGCGCGTCGGCGAGGCGCTCGAGTTCGGCATGGTGGGCCTCAACACCGGTACGGTCTCGATGGAAGCGGCCCCCTTCGGCGGCGTCAAGCAGTCCGGTCTCGGGCGCGAGGGCTCGGCCTACGGCATCGACGAGTATCTGGAGATCAAGGCCCTGCACATGGGCGGGCTGTAACCGGCCGGCGTCTTTGTCGCGGCGCGGCCTCCCGATCCGCGCCGCGGCCTGATCAGGCGCGGGCGAAGAAGCGCTCGGCCGTGCGCAGCGACAGCGCCATGATCGTGAGAGCCGGATTGGCGATCAAGGCGCTCGGGAAGATCGAGTTGTCCGAGATCCAAAGGTTCTCCACCTCGTGGGAGCGACCGTCGGGATCGACCACCGAGCTGTCGGGATCGGTCCCCATGCGGCAGGTGCCGATCGTGTGGGCGGTGCGCGGCAGGACGCGGATGTCCCGGCCGCCCGCCGCCTCGACGATCGCCCTCATGACCCGGACCGCATGGCGGTCGATCGCCTGCTCGTTCTCGCCGAGACCGAAGCTCACGCGCGCCTTCGGCACGCCGAACGCGTCCGTCTCGTCCGAAAGCTCGAGCCGGTTGTCGTCCCGAGGAAGGCATTCGGTGTTGATGCCGACGCCCGCCATGTGGCGATAGCCGTCCATCGCCTCGACAAGGCCGCGGCCCCAGAGGCCGGTGCCGCGCGTCAGCGTGGTGGCGATCGTCAGTGGCATGACGCCGAGGCTCTGGATCAGATAGCCGCCGGCAAAGTCCGCGTCTTTGGGCCGGATCATATCCTCCGTCAGGAGCGAGGACGGGTAGCCGCGCCAGCCGCGCATCTCGGTCTCGAAGCGGCCCCAGACCTGGGTCGCGCCGTGCGCCATGAAGTTGCGACCGACCTGCCCGTTGCCGTTGGCGAGCCCCGTGTGGAGGAGGAGGCGCGGCGTCTCGACGCCGCCGGCCGCGAGGATCAGGTGCCGGCAGCGCTGGCGCTCGTCCTGCCCGTTGCGGCGATAGACCACGGCGGTGACCCGGCCCGCCGCATCGCGCTCGATCGTATGGACGCGCGCTTCCGGCCTGATTTCGGCGCCCATCGAGACGGCGAGCGGCAGGTAGGTCGTGTCCATGCTGGCCTTGGAGCCGTTGCGGCAGCCCTGGTGGCAGGAGCCGCAATTGATGCAGGCCTGGCGCAGCGGCGCCTGTTCCTGGCGCCAGTCGCGCGAGACGAGGGCGGCCGGCGCGTCCGTCGCGCGGATCCCCAGCGCCTCGCAGCCGCGCATCATCATGTCGGCCGAAGCGTTGCGTTTCGGCGCCGACAGCGGGTAGCGGCGGGCGGGATCCCAAGGGTAGTCCGCCGGGCCGGAGACGCCGATGAAGTGCTCGACCCGTTCGATGTAGCCTGTGAGCTCCGCGTGCGCGATCGGCCAGTCGTGCCCGTGGCCGGTCGTGGAGCGCAGCGCGAGGTCGGCCTCGCTCGGGCGCGGGCAGAAGGCGCCCCAATGCAGCGTCGAGCCGCCGACGCCCATGCCCGAGTTGTTGGGGCCGAAGGCGGTCGGCGTCGCGCCGCCCGAGAGGCGCTCCTCCATCCAGTTGATGTCGTTGCCTTCCATCTCGTCGGGCGTGTGCTCACCCGGCTCGAAGTTGCGGCCGGCCTCGAGCGCCACGACGCTGAGTCCCTTGGCGGCGAGCATGGCGGTGAGCGGCGCGCCGCCGGCGCCCGTGCCCACCACCACGACGTCGACCGTCTCGTTGACGCCATGGCGGCGCTGCCCGTCGAGCCTCATCGGGCGCCCTCCAGAACCGGTTCCCACGCTTCCCGCTCGCCTGCCCCAAGGCGGTCGTAGCCCTGCTTGCGAAGACCGTCGCCGCCATTGGCGAAGCCGTCGAAGCCGATCCGCGCCATGGTGGCGGGATGGGCGAGCCACTGCCGCACGAGATCGGTGCGCGCGTCTTCGAACCAGGCGGCCATCTGCTCGGCGGACAGGCCGCCCCCGGGCGCGAAGCGGCCCTCGGCGACCTCGGCGATCCTCCGGTCCTGCGCCTGAGGCTCCAGGGCCTCCAGGCCGGCCAGCGCGTCGAGGGCTTGGACATAGGCCTGCGCATCCGGAGGGAGGACGGCGGGTCGCCAGCCATCGCCGCGGCCTTGGCCGATCTGCTCCTCGACGCGAGCTGCGAGGTCGATCGGCGGGCCATCCTGCGGAACTGTGCGGACGGCGAGCGCACGGAGCGTCCGACGCTGCGTCTCGTTCAGGAAGCCGCCGACCGGCGCCGGCGCGGTCGCGAGTATCCGATGCGCCAGGATCGAGCGGGTGCGCGCACTCACCCGCTCCGACGCGATCAGCCGCACGTATTCATCAGGCACGGCCGGCTCGCGGCCGGCGATCTCGTCCCAGAACCGCCCGATCGCCTCGGCGACGGCCGCCGTCCGCTCCAGCGGCAGGAGATGGCCGGCGCCCTTCAGAACCTCCAGCCTCGCGCGGGGGTAGACGCGGGCATTCGTGCGGCGCTGGCCCTCCACGCCGAGGTCGCCGTCCGCGCAGCCGGCCAGGATCAGCGCGGGCAGCGGCGAGACGCCGACCGCTTCCGACCAGTCCTCGCGGCTGCCGCGCTCCAGCCAGGCCGCCCAGGCCTGCGGGTCGGTGCGCGCGAGGTCGGCCCGCATCCGGGCGTCGTCGCCGGAATCGAGCGGCTCGCCCACATTGGCGTCGATGAAGCGGCGGATCGCGTCCTCGCCGAGCGGCCGACCGCCCGCGACCCAGGACAGCATGTCTTCGCGCCGGTCCTCCGCCATCGGCTCGGGGCACGGCGGCGAGCCGGCCAGGAGAACGATGCCCGACAGGCCGAACAGCGGCTTCCGCCCGGCAAGCACCCGCGCGGCCAGGACGGAGGCGATCTTGCCGCCCATGGAATGGCCGACAAGGAGCCAGCGCGCGGGAAGCCGCCCCGCGAGCTGGCGCGCCGCATGGTCCACCATCGCCTCGACGTCGGTCCCGACCGCTGCCGGTGCCTCGCCGAAGCCCGGCAGGTCGAGCGCCAGCGCGTCGAAGCGATCGGCCAGATGCGCCGCCACCCCGTCGATGGCATGGCGGCTCGAGCCGAGGGCGTGAAGAAAGACGAGCGCCGGACGGGCGGACGCGGCAGGAACAGGGAACATGGGCTCGCAGGGCTCTCGAATTTTTGAACCCGTCTAAGGATCGGGCGGCCGAGCGGTTCCGGGAGGGCCTGCTGCAAACTGTCGCTCCGGGGAAGGCCGTCGCAGCGCACGCGCCCGTCGGTTAAGGACATGACCGCGCGCGAAACCCTTTGCGCGCGACCGATCGCGCCTATCTGCGCGCTCGGCACCAAGAATGGAGACCCGCCCATGTTCGTCTGCGAAGGCTTCGCCACCGATTCCGCCGACAAGCCCCTGTCGCGCACGTCCTTCGAGCGCCGCGACGTCGGCGAGCGGGACGTGAAGATCGACATCCTCTATTGCGGCGTCTGCCATTCCGACCTGCACCAGGCCCGGAACGAGTGGCAGAACACGATCTATCCCTGTCTGCCGGGCCACGAGATCGTCGGCCGCGTCTCTGCGGTTGGCGCCGCGGTGACGAAGTTCAAGGTCGGGGACCTTGCCGGCGTCGGCTGCATGGTCGGCTCGTGCCAGAACTGCCCGAATTGCGCGGACGGACTGGAGCAGTACTGCGACAACGGGTTCGTCGGCACCTACAACGGCATCGAGAAGGAGACCGGCAAGGTCACGATGGGCGGCTATTCCGAGGCCATCGTGGTGGACGAGGGCTTCACGCTGCGCATCCCGGAGAAGCTGGAACTGGCCGCCGTCGCGCCGCTCCTGTGCGCCGGCATCACCACCTATTCGCCGCTGCGGCGCTGGAACGTCCAGCCCGGCCAGAAGGTCGGCATCGTGGGCCTCGGCGGCCTCGGCCACATGGGTGTCAAGCTCGCCCATGCGATGGGCGCCCATGTCGTCCTGTTCACGACCTCGCCGAACAAGGCGGAGGATGCGAAGCGCCTGGGCGCCGACGAGGTGATCGTCTCGACCGACCCCGCCCAGATGGAGGCGCACGCCACCTCCTTCGACTTTATCCTCGACTGCGTGTCGGCCGACCACGACGTCAACGCCTACCTCAACCTCCTGAAGCGCGACGGCACGATGTGCCAGGTCGGCGCGCCCGAGCGGCCGCTCTCGGTCGCGGCTTTTTCCGTGATCTGGAAGCGCCGGTCCTTCGCGGGCTCCCTGATCGGCGGAATCGCGGAGACGCAGGAGATGCTCGACTTCTGCGCCGAGCACGGCATCACCTCCGACATCGAGATGATCGACATCGCCGACATCGAGAAGGCCTATGCCCGCATGCTGAAGAGCGACGTGAAGTATCGCTTCGTGATCGACATGGCGACGCTGAAGACCGCCGCCTGACGCCCGTCCGATCGGCTGCCGCCCGTCTCAGGCCGGGCGGCGGTGCTTCCACACCTCGTGCATCATCTCGTCCACGATCCGGCGATAATTGGGATCGGAAACCCGCTCGGAGAGAAATCGCAATTCGATCAGGCGTTCGATGAATTCGTCTTCCGCCGTAATGTGGATCTGCCCCTGCGCCTCGCTGATGACCGCGACAAAGCGTGTCGGCGTGCCGGCGTCGCTCATTTCCCAGCGGCTGAAGCTGCGCACGCGCGCGACGCTGCCGTCGTGGAGGCGCACGGCATAGGTGTTGACCATCGGCTCGGAGCGCAGGAAGCTTCGTGAAAGCCGTTCGTAGATCAACTCGAGGTCGGACGGCAGGATTCGATCGCGATAGGCCGTGATTTCGATCCGGCCCGGATCGCCGCCGAAACCGAGGCTACGCGCCAGGGCGGGGGTCAGGGACAGCGTATTCTGGCCGAACTCCCACACCAGGGTCCCAGCCAGCGCGCGTTCCCCGCTTAGAACCGGTGGTTGAAGCATGGATCGAACCGAGGGGTTGAACGGTCGGTCAGCGAAGCACTCGACAGTAGCATGGTCAGGGATCGAACGGCGACGCCGTCAACCTGGCCGAGTAAGCCATTCAACCAGTTCAATCAAGATTTACGTGAAGCGTTCGTGAGCGACCTCGCGGATCACGGCTTCGGATCAGAACAGGTCGCCCTGCGCGTCTGTGGCGACAGCAGGCTTGCGCCGCGCCGGTTTCGGAACTGGACGCGCCGGCTCGGCGTCCGACGCGACTGCCACGGCGGCACGCCGGTGGCCGCGCGCGAACTCGAGTTCGAAGGGAGTTCCGGGCGCCAGATCCTCCGCCCGCGTGATCGGCCTGTTGTCGGCATCGCGCACGATCGCATAGCCGCGTTCCAGGACCTGGCGCGGATCGAGGCTCGCCGCAACGCGCCATGCGCCTGCCAGCGCGCTCCGGCGTCGTGCCGCCATCTCGCGGAACGCGCGGTCCATCCTTTCGCCGGCCTGCGCCAGGCGCTGGCGCGCCTGGTCGGAGCGCGCCGACACGACATGGGGTCGCAGCGCCGCGTCCAGCCGTTCCAGACGGTGGCGGTGGCGGGCCAGCGCGCTCGACAGGCCGTGTACCAGCCCGCCCTCGGCATGGCGCAGGTCGGCGCGCCGGTCGCGGATCGCCGATTCGAGACGGGCCGGCGACAGATGCGCCCCGATCTCGCCTAAGGCCCGGCGCCGCTCCGCCGTGTAGAAGCGCAAGGCCCGACCGAGGGCGGTTTCGGCTTCGTCCAGCCGGCGGCGGGGCATGGCGAGGAGAAGGTCGGGCGCGGGCAGGGCGCGCGCCAGGTTGGCGACGGCCCGCCGCTCGGCCTGGAGCGTGCGCGAGACGGCGGCCGAGGCGCGTGCGTCGAGCGCGGCCAGCGCCGCCACGAGGTCGGCGCGCACCGGCACCGCCATCTCGGCCGCGCCCGTCGGGGTCGGCGCCCGGCGGTCGGCGGCATGGTCGATCAGGGTCCAGTCCGTCTCGTGCCCGACGGCCGAAATCAAAGGAATGGCCGAGCGGGCGGCGGCGCGCACCACGGCCTCGTCGTTGAAGCCCCAGAGGTCTTCGAGGCTGCCGCCGCCGCGCGCGACGATCAGGACATCGGGGCGGGGCAGGGGGCCGCCGGGCTCGATCGCGTTGAACCCGTCGATGGCGGCGGCCACTTCCTCGCCGCAGGTCTCGCCCTGGACCCGCACCGGCCAGACCAGGACATGCAGCGGGAAGCGGTCGGCGATGCGGTGGCGGATGTCGCGGATCACCGCGCCCGTCGGCGAGGTGACGACGCCGACGACGCGGGGCATGAAGGGCAGGGGCCGCTTTCGCTCGGCCGCGAACAGCCCTTCGGCCTCCAGTTTCAGCTTGCGCTCGTTGAGGAGCGCCATCAGCGCGCCGGCGCCCGCCGGCTGCATGGCCTCCACCACGATCTGGTACTTGGACGAGCCGGGGAAGGTCGTCAGCTTGCCGGTGACAACGACCTCCAGCCCTTCCTCCGGCTTGAAGGCGAGCTTGGAGAAGGTCGTGCGCCAGACCACGGCCTCCAGCCGCGAGCGCTCGTCCTTCAGCGCGAAATAGGCGTGGCCCGAGGAATGGGGGCCGCGATAGCCCGACACCTCGCCGCGCACCCGCACGTGGCCGAACGTGTCCTCCACCGTGCGCTTGAGGGCGCCGGAGATTTCCGAGACCGAGTATTCGGCGACGTTGCTCTGCGGCGCATCCGCCTCGATCGCCTCGACGGGCATCGGAGCCGTCGCCGCCCGCGCGCGCTTCACCATCCGGCGAGCCCGACGCCGGGACGCAGGCGCTGCGAGCGGATCATGCGCGTTTCGGGAACGCGGGTGGTGATGACGTCGGGCGGGTTGGTCGGCAGGTTCTGGAGGCTTTCTCGGATGTGCTGCATGAGGGCGGTGACGGCCGAGGAATGGCTGTTGCGACCGCGCATGAGCGCGATCTCGAAATCGGGAAGCCGCGGGAAGCCTTCGCCTTCCGATAGGACGCGCATGCCGGGCCGAAGGGCGCATTCGGGCAGGACGCTGACGGCGAGCCCGGCGAGCACGGCGGAGGTCACGATCTGCGCCGACCAGGAGGTGAACAGGATCCGGTGCTCGCGTCCCACGCGCCGCAGCGCCTCGATGCCGACCTGCCGCCAGGCGCAGTCCTGCCGGCCGATGGCCAGCGGCAGCACGGTCTCCTCGTGGACGGAATGGGCGGCCGAAGTCACGAAGTGCAGCGGCTCGGTGCGGACGATCTCGGTCCAGGCGTGGGTCTTGCTGGGGCAGACGAGCGCGAGGTCGAGCTGGTTCTTCTCCACGTGCTCGATCAGGCTGGACGTCGTCTCGCAGGCGATCTGCAGTTCGATCCGAGGATTGGAGCGCACGAAACGGGCCATGATCTCGGGCAGGAACCGCTCGGCATAGTCGTCGGGCAGGCCGATGCGGACGGTGCCCTCGATCGTTTCCTCGTCGAAGGCGAGAAGCGTTTCCTGGCTGAGCGCGAGCATGCGCCGGGCATAGGTCAGGAGCCGCGCGCCGTCCTCCGTCAGCTTCACCGCCCGGCCGTTGCGCTCAAAGAGGTCGGCGCCCAGGCGCTCCTCCAGCCGCCGGACCTGCATGGAGACGGCCGACTGCGTCTTGAACACCTCCTCCGCCGCGCGGGTGAAGGAACCGGTATCGACGATGGCGACGAAGGTGCGGAGCTGGTCGAGATCGAGGGGCGAGGCCATGGCGGCAATCCATCACGTTTCATGATGCTGCCCATAAGGAACATTCGTTGGCCTGATCCGTCAAGCCGGACTATCTCTCACCCTGTCAGCACAGCGACGACCGCTTTGAGCCGCCGGACACCCCGTCCGGCGGAACGGCCCCGCCTTGTCCGACGCACCGTATGGCCCTCGAAAGGAGACCCCGCCATGACGCTCGCCACGAAGACGCCCCGCTTCCGCCTCGCGGAGATTCTCGCCCCGACCGGGGGCGTGGCCTTTCCCGCCCTTCGCGCGATCGTCCGCACCCTCCTCAACCGCCGCGCGGCCTATCGTGTGTCCGAGCTTCCCGACCATCTCCTGAAGGACATCGGACTGAAGCGGGACGACGTGCACGAGGCGTTGCACGCCGACTGGCGCGAAGACCCGACCTTCAAGATGGCGCTGGCCGCCGCGCGCCGGCGCGGTCGCGTCTCTCCCCGGCGGAACTGACGCCGGTTCCTTCCCCCATGAAAAGGCCGCCGCGAGCGATCGCGGCGGCTTTTCCGTTTCAAGAGTGCTTCCAGCCGATCAGGCGTCTTCGCGCAGGGCTCCCACCAGCTCGCCGGTCTGGACGGCGAGGATCTTGTCGACGCGCCGCCCGTCGAGGTCCACCACCTCGAAGCGCCAGCCGCCGTACTGGATGGCTTCGCCGACCTCGGGGATGTGGCCGAACTGGTCGAGGATGAAGCCCGCCAGCGTCTCGTAGTCGCGCTCGCGCGGAAGCTGGGCGGAGCCGAGCGTCCTTTCCACGTCGTCGATCGGCATGCCGGCGTCGATGAGGTAGGAGCCGTCGTCGCGACGCACGGCCGAATAGTCCTCCTCCGCACCCTCGGGCAGCGAGCCGGCGATGGCGGCCAGGATGTCGGTCGGAGTCACCACGCCCTCGAACGAGCCGTACTCGTCCAGCACGATCGCCATGTGGATGTTGACCGCGCGGAACCGGTCGAGGAGCTTCAGGACCGGCATGGTCTCGTTGACGTAGAGCGGCTCGCGCACGGCGCTCTTCACGTCGATCGAGCCGGTCCTGCGATACTGTTCCAGAAGTTCCTTGGCCTGCACGACGCCGACGAGGTCGTCGACGTCCTCCACGGCGACGGGGAAGCGCGAATGGCCGCTGGAATTGATCTCGTCGAGGATCGTGTCCGGAGAATCGGCCAGCGAGATCCAGGCGACGTCGGGGCGGGGCACCATGATCGAGCGCACGTTGCGATCGGCGATGCGAAGCACCCCTTCGATCATCTCGCGCTCCTTCTCCTCGAAGACGCCCGATTCGGTGCCTTCCGCGATCATCGCCTTGACCTCTTCTTCGGTCACGGCGTTCTCGCCCTTCTCGTTGGCGCCGACGAGCTTGCCGACGGTCTCGGTCGAGATGCGCAGGAACCAGACGATCGGCGCGCCGATCGTCGCGAGCCCGCGCATCGGCGTCGAGACGAAGCAGGCGATGGCCTCCGGGTTGGCGAGGGCGAAGCGCTTCGGGACCAGCTCGCCGAGGATCAGCGAGAAGTAGGTGATGAGGACGACGACGAGACCGAAGGCGAAGCCCTGCGCATAGGCGCCGATCACCGGCAGGGGGCCAAGGAACTCGGCCAGCGGGCCGGCGAAGACCGAGCCGCCGTAGGCGCCGGCGAAGATGCCGACTAGGGTGATGCCGATCTGGACGGTGGACAGGAAGCTCGTCGGGTCGTCGATCAGCTTGATCGCGCCCTCCGCGCCTCTCTTCCCGTTCTGAGCCATCTGCTGGAGGCGAGCACGGCGGGAGGAGACCACCGCCAGTTCCGACATCGCAAAAAAGCCGTTGAGGAGAATCAGGAAGACGACGATCAGAAGGTTTGCGACTAGCATCCGGTATCCGTGAGGGAGCCTTGTGCCCCTCCGTTGACGATGCGCGCAATTATAGGCGGGAAGCCGCCGTTCTTCCAATAGCGATCATGTGCGAACTTCGGCGCGGCGAAGGACATTCAACTTTTGGGCGGCCGCGGCACGGCTCCGTGCCGCTCGAAGACGTTCAGCATCTCGCGGATGTACTCGGCCTGGAGCGACTGGGCGTTGGCCAGCATGCCGGCGAAGGCGAAGGGCGCCGGGGCGGAGGCCGGCCTGGGCGCCTCGGGCGGCTTCGGGGGCGGCGGCGGCGCCTTGGGGGGCGGGGCGGCCATGCCCGCCATGCGCGCCCAGCCGGTGGTCCAGGCGGTCATCATCGCCATCGGATCGAGCGCGCCGGCCGATGGGCCTCCCATCCAGGGCCAGCCCTTGAGCGCGCCGGCGAAGAGGTCGGTCATCGCCTGCGCCGAGGAACGCGGCGCGTCGGCCGGGCGGCTGAAGGCCTCCAGCGCGTTGGCCGAGCGGCGCATCGCCTCGGCCATGGCCTGGCCGGCCGGGTCCGTCGGATAGGCGCCCGGCGCTTGGCCCGAAAGGGCCGCCATGGTCTGCAGCATGGACTGGAAGGACAGGAGACCGAGGGCGGGCATCATCTTCTCGATCACGTCCGGGGCCTGGCCGCTGAGAAGCGACGCCTGGCGCGCCACGGCCGCCGCAAGCTCGGGGCCGAAGAGCGCGCGCACGAAGGCCTCGCCCGCCTCGGTGGGCGGAAGGGAGGCCGAGGCGCCGAACGGCAGGGCCGGGGCGAAGCCGCGCAGCAGTCGGCCCCAGGCGTCCGGGTCGAGCATGGAGCGCTGGAAGCCCAACATGAAGGCCGGCACAAGCGCGTCCGTGGTGCGGCGCATTTCCTCCTGGCTGAGCCGGAACTGGCTCGCCAGACGGTCGGCGAGGACACCCGCGTCGGTCGCGGTGAGCCAGTCGAAGAAGTCGGTCATGCGTGTCCCCGTATGCCCGCGCGGCGGCCGCGCGGCGCTCACGGCACCATGACGCGCCGGCGGCGCGCTGCCAAGCCGCCCGTCGAGAAAGAACCGGGACGTCGGAGACGGTTTCGGGCGGCTGCCGGGGATGTCCGGGCCGCTTTCTCAGTAGGCGAGGTGTTCGAAGAGCGGGTCGATCCGCCCCCCCCACGCGCCGCGATAGAGCCGCAGCAGGCCTTCGGCCGCCGTCTCGCCACGCGCCAGGATGTCCTCCAGCGGCGCGAGGAAGATGGTCTCGTCCAGCCCCTCCTCGTTGAGGCGCGCGCGGGCGGCGAGGCCTCGCCGCGAGATGTCCAGCGCCCGGCGGGCGAGGTCGAGCACCGTGCCGTCGCGGAACCGGGTCGAAAGGCCTGTCTTCGGCACTTCGGCGCGAAGGCGCGCGGCCTCCGCGACGTCGATGTCGCGCGTCAGGGTCTGCGCCTCGGCCAGCGCCGCACCGTCGTAGAGGAGGCCGGTCCAGAAGGCGGGCAAAGCGCAGATGCCGCGCCAGGGGCCGCCATCCGCCCCGCGCATCTCGATGAAGCGCTTCAGCCGGACGTCGGGGAAGAGGGTCGAGAGATGGTTCGCCCAGTCGCCCATGTTGGGCTCGGGCGAATCGACCCGGCCCCTCAGCGCGCCGTCGAGGAACTGGCGGAAGGTGACGTCGGTGGCGTCGTGGTAGCGCCCCTGGCGCATCACGAAGTACATCGGCACGTCCAGCGCCCATTCCACGTAGTCGCGGTAGCCGAAGCCCTCCTCGAACACGAAGGGCAGAAGGCCGGAGCGCCGGTTGTCGACATCCGACCAGACGTCCGAGCGCCACGAGACGAGGCCGTTGGGCTTGCCTTCCGTGAAGGGCGAGTTGGCGAACAGCGCCGAGGCCACCGCCTGGAGGCGCATGCCGACCTGCATCTTGGCGCGCATGTCCGCTTCCGAGGCGAAGTCGAGGTTCACCTGGATCGTGGCCGTGCGGAACATCATGTCGAGCCCGCGCGTGCCGACCTTGGGCATGTAGCGGGCCATGATGGCGTAGCGCGACTTCGGCATGACCGGCGTCTCGGCCAGCGACCAGAGCGGGCTCGACCCGGCTCCGAGAAAGCGGATGCCCAGGGGATCGGCGACTTGGCGCAGGTCGGACAGGTGCCGGCCGGTCTCCCGGCAGGTCTCGTGCAGGGTTTCGAGCGGCGCGCCCGACAGTTCGAACTGGCCGCCCGGCTCCAGCGAGATCGCGCCCTGGCCGCTGGCGCCGGCCAAACCGATGATGCGCCCCTCGTCCAGGATCGGCTCCCAGCCCGACAGCGCCCCCATGCCGTCCAGGAGGGCCCGGATGCCGCGATCACCCTCGTAGGGCACCGGCGACAGGTCCTCGGCGTAGAAGCCGAACTTCTCGTGCTCCGTGCCGATGCGAAAGGCGTCGGCCGGCTTCTCGCCCTCGCGGATATGATCGACGAGTTCGTCGGCCGAGCGGATCGGGGTCAGGTCGGTGGTGTCGCGCGCCATCGGGGGCTCCGGCGGTGGGTCGGGATCGCTCAGGCCTTGAAGCGGCCGGGGCAGTCGGCGGTGTCTGTCCGCTTTCGCGCCGGCAGGCAAGGGCTTTCGGTTGAACGGTCCGGGCGCTGCAAGGGTCAGGTCCAGTCGCCGGCGCTCGCCTGGATCGCCGCGAGCGCGGCGACGGCGGCGGTGTCGGCGCGCAGGATGCGAGGCCCGAGCGAGATGCGAAGGACGCTCGGCGCCGCCAGGAGACTGTCGCGCTCGCCCGCCGAAAAGCCGCCTTCCGGGCCGATCAGGAGGGCAAGCGGGCGTCCTTTCAGAGGGGCGAGCACGTCGATCGGGCTCGCGGCCTCCGCCCGCTCGTCGCAGAAGACGAGGGTCCGCCCCTCGTCGCGCCCCGCCAGGAAGCGGTCGAAGCGCAGCGGCTCGCGGCATTCGGGCACGGACAGGATGCCGCACTGCTCGGCCGCCTCCACCGCGTTGGCGCGCATGCGATCCACGTTCACGCGCGGCGCCTGGACATGCTGCGTCAGCACGGGCTGAAGCACGCCCGCGCCCATCTCGACCGCCTTCTGCACCATGTAGTCGAGGCGCGCGCTTTTCAACGGCGCGAAGCAGTAGTGGAGGTCGGACGGCGGCGTCTGCGCGCGCACGGCGCGCTCGGGGACAAGGAACAGCCGCTTCCTGCCCTCGCGACGAAGCCCGGCCGCCCACTCGCCGTCCCGCCCGTTGAAGACGAGGATCCGCGCGCCTTCGTCGAGGCGCAGGACGTTGAGGAGATAGTTCGTCTGCGGCCCGTCCGCCTCCAGGGCCTCGCCTTCGCGGAGCGCGGCGTCGAGGAACAGGCGCTGTCCGGAGAAATCGTAGTCGGGCATCCATTCCTCGAAGGGCATCGGCGGAGCCAAAGCGGCCCGACGATAGTTGGCCGTGACCGAAGACGGGGATCAACCCTCCTAGCGTTGTAGCGAGCAGCCCCCGGATTTCCACCCGTCCCGGCCGGAGTCCGCCGGAAAAGCGAAAAGGGAAGAGACGACATGGACCTCAAGATCGCCGGGCGCGTCGCCATCATCACCGGCGCCAGCGACGGCATGGGCTGGGCGACGGCCAAGCTCCTCGCCGAGGAAGGCGTCCGGCTCGTGCTCGCCGACATCAAGACCGAGGAACTGGAACGGGAAGCCCGAGCCCTCGGGGCGCAGGCCATCGCCGTGAAGGCCGACATGACGAGGCAGGCGGAGGTCGATGCCCTGGTCGCCACCGCCGTCGAGCGCTTCGGCACGGTCGACATCGTGGTCCACACGGCCGGCATCACGGGCGCCAAGGGCGACCCCCTGGAGATGACCGACGAGGACTACGAGGACGCCTACCGGACGGACTTCCTTTCGGCCGTGCGCATCGCCCGCGCGGCCGTGCCCGTCATGAAGCGGAACGGCTGGGGTCGCTTCGTCTGCGTGACGTCGGAGAACGCCGTCCAGCCCTATTGGGAGGAGGCGACCTACAATACGGCGAAGGCCGCGCTCGCCGCCTTCATGAAGGGCCTGTCCTACAAGGCCGCGACCGACGGCGTGCTCGTCAACACGGTGGCCCCCGCCTTCATCGCGACGCCGATGACCGACGAGATGATGAAGAAGCGCGCCGAAGAGAAGGGCGTGTCCTTCGAGGAGGCGATCGAGAACTTCCTGGAGGAGGAGCGCCCGGGCATCGTCCAGAAGCGGCGTGGCAAGGCCGAGGAGGTGGCGGCGGTGATCGCGCTCCTCGTCTCCGAGCGCGCCTCCTTCGTCAACGGCGCCAATCTGCGGGTGGACGGGGGCTCGGTGCAGGCGGTTCAGAACTGATCCTTCACCATGGCGGGCAAATCCTGCCCTTCGGCGCATGGGCCGGGGGGCGGGAAGCGGTTCGTTCAGACACGGCGGGCAAGGTGCGATCCCAGGGGAGCCGACCGCATCGGCCGAGGGAATCGTCATGTCCGTCCTTGCCGAGAGCGTCCGACCGGACCGCCGTCTTCCGCGATGGAACCGTGCCGAGCTGCGTGCCGGGTTTCTGACGGATGCGCCGATGATCGGGCTGATCGGGCTCTATGTCCTGTGCGTGTTGGCCACCACGCAGGAGAGCCTTGCCGACCTTCTTCTGCGCCTGCCCGGCGGCTTCGTCATCTTCATGGCGATGACTCTCGTCACGGCCATCGCGCTTGGCGCCCTGCACTGCCTGTGCGTGACGCGGCCGGCCAGCCCGATCCGTCACATGGGCGCGCAGGCCTGGCAGGCCTTGAAGGCCGGCTGGCTGGAGCGCTGGGTGCCGATGGCGATCGCCGCCTCCCTGCTGATGATCGTCTTCGCCGACACCAAGACCGACATTCCGCTCCTGGCCGGCGGCTTTCGCTGGGACGAGACCTTCCACCGTCTCGACGTCGCCCTTCACGGCGGCGTCGCGCCGTGGGAACTGCTGCAGCCCGTCCTCGGCTACCCCCTCGTCACCTTCGTCCTGAACCTGAACTACAGCATCTGGTTCACCCTGATGTGGGGCATGTTCTTCTTCCACCAGTCGCTGCGCGGCGGCACGCCGGGGCGCACGCGCTTCCTGGCCACGTTCGTGCTTCTCTGGACGGTGGGCGGAACGCTGCTGGCGACGATCTTCTCCTCGGCCGGCCCCTGCTACTACGGACTGGTGGTCGGCGGCGCCGATCCCTACCAGCCGCTGATGTCGTATCTGCGCCAGGCCGACACACAGTTCCCGCTGATGGCGCTCGACCTCCAGGACATGCTCTGGTCGCTCCATTCGGCCGGGACGGAAGGGTTCGGCATCTCGGCCATGCCGAGTCTGCACAATGCGATGGCGCTGCTCATGGTCCTGGCGTCCTGGAAGCTGCATCCGCTCGCGCGTGCGGTGTTCGGGGTTCACGCGATCCTGGTCTTTCTCGGGTCCATCCACCTCGGCTGGCACTATGCGGTGGACGCCTACGCCTCCTTCGCGCTGACCCTGGCGATCTGGTTCGGCCTCGGACCCCTCTTCGACCGATGGGACCGTCTCGTCGCGGAGCGGCGCGACCGCTCGATCCGCTCCACCGGTCAGCCCGCCGCCGTCTCCAGCGCCCGTCCATAGGTCGCGGCATCCCCGTCCGAGAAGCAGACGAGGACGATCCGGCGGAACTGTCCGGTCTCGGCCGCCGTCAGCGCCTCACGCGTGGCGATATGGGCGGCGCGGCATTTCGGGAACCCGTAGATGCCGGTCGAGATCGCGGGAAAGGCGATGGTGCGCAGGCCGTTCTCGCGCGCCAACGCGAAGGAGGCGCGATAGGCGCTCGCCAGCACCTCGTCCTCGCCTTTCGCGCCGCCGTGCCAGACCGGTCCGACCGTGTGGATCACACGCGTGGCGGGCAGTTGATAGCCGAAGGTGATGCGCGCCTCGCCTGCCGGGCAGCCGCCGATCGTGCGGCATTCCTCCAGAAGTTCGGGGCCTGCCGCGCGGTGGATCGCCCCGTCGACGCCCCCGCCGCCAAGCAGGCTCGAATTAGCCGCGTTGACGATCGCGTCCACCTTCAACGCCGTGATGTCGCCCACCGTCACCTCGACGGAGGCGCCGCCCCTCTCGATCTGCGTCATGTCGTCCTCCCCGGCCGCCGATCCGAGGCAACCCTTCGTGTTTTCCCGGCAAGCGGGTTTCGGGGCGGCTCGGAATTGCTCTAATCTGAACGAAAGACCAAGAAGACACATAGGAACGGGAGGCGCCCATGACCATCGCGATGCCGAAGCCACGGCCCGAGATCCTCGCCCGCCGCGCCGCGATCGTGGCCGCCATGCGCACCATCGTACCGGGCGAGGGCGTGGTGGATGCGGGCGTCGAGATGCGCGTCTTCGAGACCGATGCGCTCACCGCCTATCGCCAGTTGCCGCTGGTCGTGGTGCTGCCCGAGACGGTGCCGCAGGTCGCCGCCGTCCTGCGATACTGCTTCGAGAACGAGGTGCCCGTCGTGCCGCGCGGGGCGGGCACGTCCCTGTCGGGCGGCTCGCTGCCGCTGGAGGACGGGGTGCTTCTCGTCCTGTCGCGCTTCAACCGCATCCTCGAGATCGACTTCGACAACCGCTGCGCCGTGGTGCAGCCGGGCGTCACCAATCTCGGCATCACCAAGGCCGTCGAGCATGCCGGTTTCTACTACGCGCCCGACCCGTCCTCGCAGATCGCCTGCTCCATCGGCGGCAACGTCGCGGAGAATTCGGGCGGCGTCCACTGCCTGAAATACGGGCTCACCGCCAACAATCTCCTCGGCGTCGAGTTCGTCACCATGGAGGGCGAGGTGGTCCGCCTCGGCGGCAAGCATCTGGATTCCGAAGGCTACGACCTGCTCGGCCTTCTGACGGGTTCGGAAGGCCTGCTCGGCGTCGTCACGGAGGTGACGGTGCGCATCCTCCAGAAGCCCGAGACGGCGCGCGCCGTTCTGATCGGCTTCCCGACCTCGGAAGAGGCTGGGGCGTGCGTTGCCGCCATCATCGCGCGTGGCATCATTCCCGGCGGCATGGAGATGATGGACGCGCCCGCCATCCGCGCGGCGGAGGATTTCGTCCATGCCGGCTATCCGCTCGACGTCGAGGCGCTTCTGATCGTCGAACTCGACGGGCCGGGCGCCGAAGTCGACCATCTCCTGAAGGAGGTCGAGGGCATCGCGGCCGAGAACGGCGCCACCACCGCGCGCGTCTCGCAGTCCGACGCCGAGCGCATGACCTTCTGGGCCGGGCGCAAGGCGGCTTTCCCGGCGGTCGGGCGCATCTCGCCGGATTATCTCTGCATGGACGGCACCATTCCCCGCAAGGAACTGCCGCGCGTCCTCGCGGGCATGCGGGCGCTGTCGCAGAAGCACGACCTGGCCGTCGCCAACGTGTTCCATGCCGGCGACGGCAATCTCCACCCGCTGATCCTCTACGACGCCTCCAAGGGCGACGAGCTGCAGCGCGCCGAGGACTTCGGCGCCGACATCCTGCGCCTTTGCGTGGAGGTCGGCGGCGTCCTCACCGGCGAGCACGGCGTCGGCATCGAGAAGCGCGACCTGATGCCCGAGATGTTCGGCGAGGACGACCTCCGCCACCAGCAGCGCGTCAAATGCGCCTTCGACGCCAAGCACCTTCTCAATCCCGGCAAGATGTTCCCCGTGCTCCACCGCTGCGCCGAACTCGGCCGGCTCCATGTCCATAAGGGGCAACTGCCCTTTCCCGAGCTTCCCCGGTTCTGATGTCCGTAGCCTCATCCGTCGTCGCGCCCGGCGAGGTGCTGAAGCCCCGCTCGCCCGAAGAGGTGCGGGAGATCGTGGCCGCCGCGCTCGGCCGGGAGGAGCCGATCGCCGTCGAGGGCTCCGGCTCGAAGGCCGGGCTCGGGCGCCCGACCCAGGCCGCGCGCACCCTGTCGCTCGAAGGCTTGTCGGGCCTCCATTTCTACGAGCCGGAGGAGCTCGTCCTGTCGGCCCGCGCCGGCACGCCGATCGCCGAGGTGGAAGCGCTGGTGGATCGCCAAGGCCAGCGGCTCGACTTCGAGCCGATGGACTACGGCCCCCTGCACGGCCTCGATCGAGGCCTCGGGACGCTCGGCGGCGTGATCGCCTGCAACCTGTCGGGTCCGCGCCGGCTGAAGCAGGGGGCGGCGCGCGACCATATCCTCGGCGTCTCGGCCGTGTCCGGCCGGGCGGAGGCCTTCAAGGCGGGCGGGCGCGTCGTGAAGAACGTCACGGGCTACGATCTTTCTAAGGGCCTGACCGGCTCCTTCGGCACGCTGGCCGTGCTCACCGATGTCACGATCAAGGTCATGCCCAAACCCCCGGCGGAGACGACGCTGGTCCTGCGCGGCCTCGACGACGAGGCGGCGGCCGGCGCGATGGCGGCGGCCATGGGCTCGTCGGCCGAGGTCTCGGGCGCGGCGCACCTGCCCTACGGGATCGGCCCCCGCGTCGCGGGCGGGGCGCTCGGGCGCGAGGCGGCCACTGCGATCCGGCTCGACGGGTTCGGCCCCTCGGTCGAGGCGCGCGCCGCGCACCTGAGCCTTGGCCTCTCGCGGGTCGGGCTGCTGGAGCGGCTGGAAGGCGAGGCGTCCGCCGCCTTCTGGCGCGACGTGCGCGATGTGATGCCCTTTGCCGACGGGACGGACCGCCCGGTCTGGCGCGTGTCCATGACGCCGACGCGCGCGCCCGGCTTCGTCATGGCCCTGCGCATGCACCTGGCCGCCGAGGTCTTCTACGACTGGCAGGGCGGCCTCGTCTGGCTGCGGCTCGACGGCAGGGCGGAGGCCGAGACGGTGCGCGCCGAGCTCGCCCGCCACGGCGGCGGCCACGCCACGCTGGTGCGCGCGAGCCTAGCCGAGCGCGCGGCGGTGCCCGTCTTTCAGCCCCAGCCCGGCCCGCTCGCCGCCCTGTCGCGGCGGCTGAAGGAGCAGTTCGATCCCAGGGGCATCCTCAATCCGGGGCGGATGGGCTGAAAGAAGAATGGCCATGACCCTGAGTGAAACCTTGGATGCCATCATTGACGGAGCACATGCGGCGAACGACCAGTTCCTCACGCTCTCTGCAGGAGCTTCGGTCCATGAGTATGGGATCGAACCTCTTGTATCGTCTACGATCGCAACTCGGCTCTGGAAAGCCATGAACGCTAATGAAGGTGAAGTCCCCGCAAACCGACCAGAAATAACGAAGTTCCGCGTCACTCTTGAGACGCCGTTCTGGGAAATCGCAGACGCAGCCGGCAGTCGTCGTGCGGGTCGTCCCGTAGCCCGGTTCAGTCAAAGCGAACGGGTCGATATTGTGGCTTGGAACGGAAATCATCGTCCAATCGGCGTTGTAGAGGTCAAGCGGAGTTTTTCATTCTCTACAATGAGAAAGGATATGGAGCGAATCTATCATCTTCTTAAGAAGCATAGTTCTTTAGGGGGTGGTACTCTGAAGTGGGGCGCGGTTGTAGGGCTGCGAAAGGTCGCTGGAGAAAGTCCTAAATTGCCTAACGATGTTCTTAAAAATTTTTTGGGGAAGTTCGACCAGAGCGGCGAGTTTTCAAGTTTAAATCGCTCTGGGCGATTCCGTTCGCAGCGGCTGACTGAACCATATGACTACGATGGGAAAAAATTTTGGGGGTTCGATGCTTTTGCGGTAATATTCCGAATGAAGCGAGCGTAGATGCAAACCGCCTTCTCCCCCGAAGCCCTGCGCGACCCCGACACGGCCCATACGGAAAGCATCGTGCGCAAGTGCGTGCATTGCGGCTTCTGCACGGCGACCTGTCCGACCTATGTCACGCTCGGCAACGAGCTCGATTCCCCGCGTGGGCGCATCTACCTCGTCAAGGAGATGCTGGAGAACGACAGGCCGGCCGACGAGAAGACCGTCACCCATATCGACCGCTGCCTGTCCTGCCTCGCCTGCATGACGACCTGTCCGTCCGGCGTGAACTACATGCACCTCGTGGACCACGCGCGCGTCCATATCGAGAAGACCTACACCCGGCCGCTGCCGGACCGGCTGATCCGGTTCCTGCTGGCCAAGGTCCTGCCCTATCCCCGGCGCTTCCGGCTGGCCCTGAGGGCCGCGCGGCTCGGGCGGCCCTTGGCGGGGCTCTTCGACGGCGTGAAGCCGCTGCGCCCGCTCGCCGCCATGCTACGGCTCGCGCCCGCCTCGCTGCCGAAGGCGCCGGCGCGACCGGCGTCCCGCACAGCCCCGAGCGGGCGGCGCGTCGCGATCCTCGCCGGCTGCGCCCAGTCGGTGCTCGATCCCGGCATCAACGCGGCCACCGTCCGGCTTCTCGGCCGGCTCGGCATCGAGGCGGTGTCGCCGCCGGGAGAGGGTTGCTGCGGCGCTCTGGTCCATCACATGGGGCGGGAGGAGGAGGCCCTCGGCTTCGCCCGCCGGATGGTGGACGCCTGGATCCGCAAGATCGAGGGCAGGGGACTGGAGGCCATCGTCGTCACCGCGTCCGGCTGCGGCACGACGATCAAGGACTACGGCCACATGCTGCGGCTCGATCCGGCCTATGCCGAAAAGGCCGCGCGCGTCTCTGCGCTCGCCAAGGACGTCACGGAATATCTCGCCACGCTCGACCTGCCCGTGCCGCCCAGCCCGGTCGGGGCGGTGGTCGCCTATCATTCCGCCTGTTCGATGCAGCACGGTCAGAAGATCACGAGCGCGCCGAAGGTGCTTCTGGCGCAGGCCGGCTTCGCCGTGCGCGACGTGCCGGAAGGGCATCTGTGCTGTGGCTCGGCCGGCACCTACAACATCCTGCAGCCCGAGATCTCGGCGAGGCTCCGCGACCGCAAGGTCGCCAACATCGAGAGCGTGAGGCCGGACATCATCGCCACCGGCAATATCGGCTGCATGACGCAGATCGGCTCCGCGACGGGCATCCCGATCGTCCACACGGTGGAACTTCTCGACTGGGCCTTCGGCGGCGAGAAGCCGGCGGGGCTGAAGAATTTCGCCCCGCGCGCCGTGCCTATCGCGGCGGAGTAGGCCCCGACGAGAAACGGCCCGCTCGAGGCGGGCCGTTGGATCCTTGCGAGCGTTATGGTGTCAGCCGCCGAAGACGGTCGAGAGCAAGCCCTTCTTGCCGGCCTGGCGGACCGTGCCGGTTTCCTGCACGAGGCGGTTGGGCTGGCCCGGGCCGATGACGACGACCTTGGTGCCGCGGCCGGCGCGCTCGTAGAGATGCGCCACGTCCTCGTTCATCATGCGGATGCAGCCCGACGACATGTTGAGGCCGATGGTCCAGGGCTGGTTGGTGCCGTGGATGCGGAACATGGAGTCGCCGCCGCCGCGGTAGAGATAGAGGGCGCGGGCGCCCAGCGGGTTCTCCGGGCCGCCGGGCATGTAGGCCGGCAGGATGCGGCCCTTGGCCTTCTCACGGGCGCGCATGGCGGCCGGCGGCGTCCAGCCGGGCCATTCCGCCTTGCGGCCGACCGACATGGTCCCGCCCCAGGAGAAGCCCTCCTTGCCGACGCCGACGCCATAACGCGTGGCGCGGCCGTTGCCCTCGACGAAGTAGAGGAACTTCCGGTCCGTATCGATAACGATCGTGCCCGGCTTCTCCTTGGTGGAGATGGCGACGGCCTGACGGGCGAAGCGCGCGTCGGGCTTCCTCATCATCTGCGTCTTGCGATCGGCGCGCTCCTGGCGGATCCGCGCGCGGTCGCCCGTCAGCCACTGGCCGGTGGCGTGCTCGTAGTAGCGCGCCTGCGACTGGGCGCTGGCGATCGTCGGAAGGCCCAAGGGCGACAGGCCCACCAGCAGGGCGAGAATCAGCGGCGTGGTCTTCATGGGGCGGCGTCCTTGGTCGGAGGGGCGGGCGATGGAGGCGCTTGGGCGTATTGGAGGCGTATGGAGGGCGGCTTGCCAGCCGCGCCGAGTCGGCGCCGGTGGTTTTGCAACCGTCTGTTGCAATCAGAGCACGACGACGCGCGTTCCGACCTTCACGCGGCCGTAGAGGTCGATCACGTCCTCGTTGCGCATGCGGATGCAGCCCGACGAGACGGACTGGCCGATGGTCCAGGGCTGGTTGGTGCCGTGGATGCGATAGAGCGTCGAGCCGAGATAGAGCGCGCGGGCGCCGAGTGGGTTCTCCTCGCCGCCGGGCATGTGCGCGGGCAGGATGCGGCCCTTGGCGCGCTCGCGGGCGATCATTTCGGCTGGCGGCGTCCAGCCCGGCCACTCGGCCTTGCGGGTGATCCTGTGCGTGCCGGACCAGCCGAAGCCTTCCTTGCCGACGCCCACGCCGTAGCGCATCGCCCGGCCGCCGGGCTCCACGTGGTAGAGGAAGTGGCTCCGCGTATCGACAACGATCGTGCCGGGGGCGTGGCCGCCGTCATAGGCGACCTCCTGCGGCAGGAAGACGGGATCGAGCGTGCGCTGGGGCGGAGCGGCGCGGCGCGCGGTCGCGGCACGCGGGGCGGCGAAGGTGGAGGCGAAGACCGGCGCGCCGGTGCGGCGCTCGCGGCGGACCTCCCCATGGCGCTCGCCGCCGAAGAGCGGGCGCGAGAAGACGGTGGAGCCCGGTGCGTTGCGGTCGCGATAGGCGCCGAGGGGCTGCACGGGACCGCCGCCTTCGGGGATCACGCCGACCGGGATCGAGCCCTCGAAGACCACCGTGCCCGGGGCGACGGGAGCCGCGAGGCGCTGGCGGGCATAGCCCGGCACGACGCCCGAGCCCGGCGAGACCTGCCGCACGATGGATTCGGCGATCGCGGGCGGCACGGAGAGCGGGCGGCGGTCGCGCGCGTCGGCCGCGTGGGCCGAAAGGCCGAGCAGCGACACGGCGGTGAGCGCATGCAGGAGGCGCATCGGGAAATCCTCGTTCGGACGGGCGCGCGGAGGGCGGCGCGATCAATGCGGCCGAGGATGCGGAGGCAATCGCCAGCGAAAGATGAATCGACGCGCCTTCATTCTCCGCGCCTCCCGCCTTCCCGGCGGCAGGGTGAACGGGCGGTAAAAGGCGTCAGCCGCGCACGCGCCGGCGCGCGTCTCGAAGGACGGCGGGCAGGAAGGGGGCCGCCTCGCTCTGAGTCATGCCGGGCGTGAGGCGCGGGTCGTAGAGCATGTTCATCAGCACCCGGTCGTAAGGGGTGAAGGTCGTGAGCTTCGAGGTGTCATTGAATACGCTGTCGGGGGCGTCGGCATTGTCGTTGAGCGGCCCGAGGCCCTGGAGCACCTCCTCGATCAGGCAGCGGCGGAACAGGGCGTCGCCCTCGTCCGAAACGATGATCGCGTCCGAGCGCGTGATGCCGGCGCGCCCGTAGCTGGCGCGCACGACGCAATTGCCCGGCACGCGCATGAACGGGCTGCGATACACGTCCCGCCCGACGCGCTGGTAGTCGGCGCGGTCCACCACGTGGATCACGAAGTTCGGCTCCTCCGAAGGCCGCGCCTCCGCCACGTCCAGTGCGGCGACCTGCCGGCGGATCTGGCGCATGAAGGTGCGCACCGCCGCGCGCCGGTCGATCGCGGCCCGGTTCTCGATGCGATAGCGCACGGGGCCGGCGAACTTCTTGAGATAGGTCGAATCGCTCATCGGGCCGGTGATCTCCGCGCCGAAGACGACCGCCTCGAAGCCCGCGATCAGCGCGGCGTCGGACGGCAGGCGCTGGGCGGCGGCCGGCGCGGCGAGAAGCAGGGAGCCGAGCGCCCAGAGGCAGAGGAAACCTCTTGCCATTGCCCACGCGCCGCGCTTCACACCCACCATCGCCTGCCGTCCCTCGTCCGCCGCGCCACGGTGGCAAAAGGGCGGCGCGGCGCGCAAGCGGACGGGGGCGACAGTCCACGGCAAAAGCGCCGCTTCACCCATCGTTGAGGAGAACCGGCATGGAAACGGGCGACAGGACGGACGGGCTGAGGACGGGGGCGGACGGCAGGGCGCGCTGCGCCTGGGCGGGCGAGGGCGCGGACTACGTCGCCTATCACGACGACGAATGGGGCCGCCCCAGCGCCGACGACGATCGCCTGTTCGAGAAGATTTGCCTGGAAGGCTTCCAGTCGGGCCTGTCCTGGATCACCATTCTGCGCAAGCGCGAGAATTTCCGGCAGCAGTTCGCCGGGTTCTCGATCGAGCGCGTGGCCGCCATGGGGGAGGGGGATGTCGAGCGCATACTCGCCGATCCCGGCGTGGTCCGCCACCGCGGCAAGATCGCGTCGGCCATCAACAACGCCAAGGCCGCCCGGCGCCTTCGGGACGAGACGGGCGCTTCGCTCGCCGCCTTTCTCTGGCGCTTCGAGCCGCCGGCCGAGGAGCGGCCGGGGCGAATGACCATCGACTGGATGCGCGCCAACCCGCAGGTGCCGGCCTCGGTCCGCATGGCGAAGGCGCTGAAAGGCCGGGGCTTCACCTTCTTCGGCCCGACCACGGCCTATGCCTTCATGCAGTCGATGGGTTTCGTGAACGACCATCTGGAGGGCTGCTGCGTCCGCGAGGCGTGCGAGCGGGCGCGTGCGGAGTTCGCGCGGCCGTCTTGAGGCCGGGAAACCTTGCCGCTCGGGGCGGGGATGGGCTAGGACGCGTGCAATTCGCACATATCAAAGCGGGAGGCCGTCGATGCCCCCGCCTCGTCACGTCTGGAACGACCCATGGCCCCGAAGAAGCCCTCCCGCGTCAAGGCGCGCCAGCCGCGCGGCTTCGTGGATCGCAGCGCCGGCGATCTCTACGCGCAGGACCGGATGCTCGCCACCATCCGCCACGTCTACGAGACCTACGGGTTCGAGCCGGTGGAGACGCCCTTCTTCGAATATACCGACGCGCTCGGCAAGTTCCTGCCCGACTCGGACCGCCCCAACGAGGGCGTCTTCTCGCTCCAGGACGACGACGAGGAATGGCTGTCGCTGCGCTACGACCTGACCGCGCCGCTGGCCCGGCACGTCGCGGAGAACTTCGAGGATCTTCCGAAGCCCTACCGCTCCTACCGGGCGGGCTATGTCTTCCGCAACGAGAAGCCCGGCCCCGGCCGCTTCCGCCAGTTCATGCAGTTCGACGCAGACATCGTGGGCGCGCCCAACGTCTCGGCCGACGCCGAGATGGCCATGATGATGGCCGACACGATGGAGGCGCTCGGCATCCCGCGCGGGCAGTACGTGATCCGGGTCAACAACCGGAAGGTGCTGGACGGCATCCTCGACGCCATCGGCCTCGAAGGCGACCAGGGCCGTCGCCTGACGGTGCTGCGCGCGCTCGACAAGTTCGACAAGTTCGGCGCGGACGGCGTGCGCCTTCTGCTCGGCGCGGGGCGGCTCGACGAGAGCGGCGGCAAGGGTGACTTCACGAAGGGCGCCGAACTCGACGGAGAGACGGTCGCCCGCGTCCTCAGGATCTTCGACGCGGACGGCCTGTCGGGTGTTCGTGAGGCGTTCGGCGGCCATGCTGGGGTCGATGGCGGCCTCGATGAACTCGCCGACATCGAGAGTTTCGCGCGCACCGCTGGCTACGAGGCGGACCGGGTCAAGATCGACCCCTCCGTCGTGCGCGGCCTGGAATACTACACCGGCCCCGTCTTCGAGGCGGAGCTGCTCTTCGACGTCGTCAACGAGAAGGGCCAGAAGGTGCAGTTCGGCTCGGTCGGCGGCGGCGGCCGCTATGACGGGCTGGTGTCGCGCTTCCTCGCGACGCCCGTGCCGGCCACCGGCTTCTCGATCGGCGTCTCGCGCCTTCAAACCGCTTTGAAGAACCTCGGGCGCCTCGAAGGCGAGCGGCGGGCGGGTCCGGTGGTCGTCACCGTGATGGACCGTGACCGGATGGCCGACTACCAGGCGATGGCCACCAAGCTTCGCGTGGCGCTGAACGGACCGGGCAAGCCCGTGGTCCCCGTAGAGGTGTTCCAGGGCAACCCGAAGCAGTTCGGCAAGCAGCTGCAATATGCCGACCGGCGCGGCGCGCCCGTCGTCGTCATCCAGGGCGGCGACGAGAAGGCGGCCGGCAAGGTCCAGGTCAAGGATCTGGCGCTCGGCAAGGAACTCTCGGCCGGTGTCGAAGACAATGCCGAGTGGCGCGAGATGCGGGCGGGGCAGGAACTGGTGGACGAGGCCGATCTCGTTTCGGCCGTCCAGGCCATCCTCGCGCGCGCCGGTGGGGCGGCCTGACGCGATGAGCCTTCTCCAGGGGTCCGGGGCGGCGCGGCCGGGCGGCATCTCCGCGCCCTTCGATGCGGCGCTGGCGGCGCTGTTTTCCGAGCTCGGCGCGGTGATCGTCGAGACGCCGCTTCTCCAGCGGGCCGAGCCCTACCTCGACACGGCGGGCGAAGACCTGCGCCGGCGCATCTTCCTGACGCGCGGCGAGGGCGGCGAGACGCTGTGCCTTCGGCCCGACTTCACCATCCCCGTCTGCCTCGCCCATATCGAGGGCGCGGCCGGCCTGCCGCGCCGCTACGCCTATAACGGCCCGGTGTTCCGCCAGCGTCGGGGCGAGGCCGCCGAGTTCCGCCAGGCCGGCATCGAGAATCTCGGCGAGGCGGACCGCGCGACCGCCGACGCCCATGCGCTCGCCGAGGCGCTGGCCTCCTTGCGCGCCTGCGGGCTGGAAGGGCCGCTGGTGGTGACGGTCGGCGACCAGGCGCTGTTCGAGGCCTTTCTCACAGCGCTCGACCTGCCGGCCGGCTGGCAGCGCCGGCTCGTGCGCTGCTTCGGGCGCGACGACCTTCTGGAGGCGGCGCTGGCCGCCCTGTCGCGCGAGGCCGACAGCGATCCGCTCGGGCTCGATCCGGCCGTGCGCGCGCTGCTTCGGGCCGGCGACGCGGCGGCGCTCGCCGAGCATGTGCGCGGCCTGATGGAGGAGGGAGGGCTGCCGCCCAACCGGGGGCGCAGTGCCGAAGAGATCGCCGAGCGGCTGATCGAGAAGATGGCGCTCGCCAACACGCGGCTGCGGACCGCCTATCTCGACCGCCTCCGCGCGTTCCTGGCGCTGGACTGCCCGCTCGCCGAGGCGCCCGCTCGGCTGGAGGCGATGGAGGCGGAAACGGGCCTCGGGTTCGGCGCGGCGCTCGACCTCCTGCGGGCGCGCAACGCCTCGCTCGTCGCGGCCGGCGTCGATCTCGGCGCCTTCCGCTACCGCGCCGCCTTCGGCCGCACGCTCGACTACTATACCGGGCTCGTCTTCGAGATCGCGACCGCGCCCGGCACTCCGCCGCTCGTCGGCGGCGGGCGCTACGACCGCCTCGTGTCCTATCTCGGCGCGCCGGGGCCGATTCCGGCGGTCGGCTTCGCGCTCGATCTCGACCGCATCGCCGCGGCACGGGAGGGCCGGCCATGACCCTGACGCTCGCCATCCCTTCCAAGGGCCGGCTCAAGGACCAGTGCGTCGGCGCGCTCGCCAAGGCGGGCATCACCGTCCATGCCAGCGAGGACGCGCGCTCCTACCGCACTCGCGTCGAGGGGGCGGACGGGCTGGAGGTGCTGCTTCTCTCGGCCTCCGAGATCGCGCGCGAGCTGCGCGATGGGGCGATCGACCTCGGCGTCACCGGCGAGGATCTCCTGCGCGAGACCATGTCGGATTTCGACGCGCGCGGACGCATCGTCTCGCGCCTCGGCTTCGGCCATGCCGACGTGGTGGTCGCTGTGCCCGACAGCTGGATCGACGTCGAGACCATGGAGGATCTCGGCGACGTCGCCGCCTCCTTCCGCGCGCGCCACGGACGGCGCCTGCGCATCGCCACGAAATACTGGCGGCTGGCCCAGGGCTTCTTCACCCGCAGCCACGGCATCCAGAGCTACCGGATCGTGGAAAGCCTCGGGGCGACCGAAGGCGCGCCGGCCGCGGGGTCCGCCGACATCATCGTCGACATCACCTCCACCGGCTCCACGCTGGAGGCCAACCGGCTGCGCGTCCTGAAGGACGGGGTGATCCTGCGGTCGGAGGCCTGCCTCGCGCTGGCGCATCGGGCGGACGCGAGCCCGGAGCGGACCGCGCGCCTCGAAGCGCTCATCGCCCGGTTCTAAGAGCGTCCGACAAAACCTCGCCGGTCCTCCGCCCGAAGGTCTTGTCAGGTGCTCCCAAAACGCGAAACGGCCGCCCCGAAGGGCGGCCGTCGATCTTCGCAAGGCGTCGCGGCTCAGGCGCGGGCGAGCGTCGCGCCGCCCTTGCGGGCGTCCACCGAATAGGCACCGGCACCGACCGCGCCGAGCACCAGGAAGCCGCCGACGATCGACAGGTTCTTCATCGCGGCCGTTGCGTCGCCCATGTGGGCGGTGAGGATCGTGCCGACCGTGAAGAGGGCGAGTACATAGGCGACGATGCGGGTCTGGAAGCCGACCAGGATGGCGAGGCCGCCGAAGAACTCCAGCGCGCCGACCAGATAGGCCATGGCGATGCCGCCGGGAATGCCGAGGCTGCCGAGATAGCCGGCGAAGCCGGCCGCGCCCGTCAGCTTGCCGAAGCCGGACACGATGAAGAGGATCGAAAGGAAGGCGCGGCCGACGAGGATTACGAGGGCGGGGTTCATGAGAGGGCTCCGTTCGGGGAGGGGCGGGACAAGGCTGATGACCAGCCTTTTGACCGACGCCGGCCCTCCGGCATAGGCCCGCCCCACGCGACTGTTTGTCAACGCCGGACGAACCAATCGCGACGATTGGTCGGAAGATTTGCGACAATCATGTCCGATTTCTGCCACAAAGGGAGGGGGCTGGCTTGGTCCGGGGCTGCCACGCCCTAGCTGGCTACGGAAGGGTGAGGATGTCTTCCGGGGCGTTCGCCCGGCTTTTCCAAGTTCGCGCGTTCAGTTCCAGGCTTGCATGACATCCAAGATCAGCCCGCCCGTCTTCTTTCCGGCCAGCGGCATCATCGCCGCCCTGGTGCTCGTCGGCGTTCTGTTTCCGCGTGACGCGGAGCGAATCTTCAGCGCGGCGCAGGCCTTCGTGCTCGACACGTTCGGCTGGTTCTATCTCCTGGCGGTCGGCATCCTCCTGTTCGCGGTCCTCTTCTTCGCGCTCAGCCGCTTCGGGCGCCTGAAGCTCGGACCCGACGACGCCGAGCCGGACTACCCCTACGCGTCATGGCTGGCGATGCTGTTCGCGGCGGGCATGGGCATCGGGCTGATGTTCTATGCCGTCGCGGAGCCGATCCTCCATTATTCGGTTCCCCCGGAGGCGGAGCCGCGCACGATACTCGCCGCACGGCAGGCCATGGAGTTCACCTTCTTCCATTGGGGTGTGCATGCCTGGGCGGTCTATGCCGTGGTCGGCCTGTCGCTCGCCTACTTCTCCTACCGCTACAATCTGCCGCTCACGATCCGGTCCGGCTTCTATCCCTTGATTCGCGAACGGATCGACGGACCGATCGGCCATGCGGTGGACGTCTTCGCCATCTGCGGAACCGTGTTCGGCATCGCGACCTCGTTGGGGCTCGGCGTCCTCCAGATGAACGCCGGGCTCAACTATCTCCTGGGCGTGCCGGAAGCGGTCTGGGTGCAGGTCCTGCTCATTGCCGTCGTCATGGGCGCGGCGACGGTCTCGGTGATCACGGGCCTCGACGTCGGCGTCCGGCGCCTGTCGGAAGGCAATCTCGCCATCGCCATCCTGCTGATGCTGTTCGTCCTGGCCGTCGGGCCGACCACCTTCCTGTTCAAGGCTTTCATCCAGAACATCGGCGCCTATCTCGACGATCTCCTGCCGCGCACCTTCACGCTCTACGCCTACGAGCCCCGCGCCTGGATCAGCGACTGGACCCTGTTCTACTGGGCCTGGTGGATCTCCTGGTCCCCCTTCGTCGGCATGTTCATCGCCCGCATCTCGCGCGGGCGCACGGTGCGCGAGTTCGTGCTCGGCGTCCTCTTCGTGCCCTCCACCTTCACCTTCTTCTGGATGACCGTGTTCGGCAATTCGGCGATCTCGCTGGACCTTGGGATCGCCGACGGCGCCCTGGCGCGCGACGTCCAGGAGAACATCTCGGTGGCCCTGTTCCAGTTCTTCGAGTACCTGCCCCTGAGCAGCGTGACCTCGGCGCTCGCCGTGGCGCTGGTCAGCGTCTTCTTCGTCACCTCGGCCGATTCGGGCTCGCTGGTGGTGGATTCGCTGGCGTCCGGCGGCAACGACGACACACCCGTCTGGCAGCGCCTCTACTGGTGCGTGGTTCAGGGCAGCGTCGCCGCGCTCCTGCTTATGGCAGGCGGGCTCGTCGGTCTGCAGACCATGACGCTCATCGCCGCGCTCCCCTTCTCGGTGATCCTGCTTCTCCTCGCCTTCGGTCTCCTGCGCGGCATGCAGGCGGATGTCGCGCGGCTGACGGAACACCGGCAGGCGCAGCCGGCCATCGCGGTACGCGGTGCCAACTGGCAGACGCGGCTCGGCGCGATCCTGCACGAGCCCAACAAGCGCGACGTCCGGCGCTTCATCGACCACACGGCACGGCCCGCCCTGTCGGAGGTGCGCGACGAGCTGGTGCGCCGGGGCCTCGCCGCCCGGTTGGACGAGGAGGACGGCGGCCCGGCTATTCTGACCGTTCCCGCAGAAGGCGTGCGAGACTTCGTCTACGGGATCGAGCCGATCGCTCAGCCCGCCATGGCCTTTTCCGCTGCCGACACGCGCGCCTCTCCGGAAGGGCGCCGCATGGTCTGGTCGGCCCGCACCCTGTTCTCGGACGGCAGCCGGGGCTACGACGTGATCGGCTTCACCAAGGCCGATCTCCTGTCCGACGTGCTGGCGCAGTTCGAGCGCTACCAGATCCTGACGCAGGCGCAGAGCACGCAGCTCTACACCACCTCGCCGGCCGCCCGGACCTGAAACGAAAGGGGCCGCGCAAGGGCGGCCCCGTCCGGAAGTCGTTCGGCGCGGGCGCTCAGCCCGGGCGGGTCATCGCCGCCGGATCGACGATCCGGTCGTAGTCCTCGCCCGACACGAGGCCGGAAGCGAGGGCCTCCTCGCGCAGGGTCGTGCCCTTCTTGTGAGCGGTCTTCGCGATGGTCGCGGCATTGTCGTAGCCGATGGTCGGGGCGAGGGCCGTCACCAGCATCAGCGACTGCTCCATCAGCGACTTGATGCGGTCCTCGTTGGCCTTGATGCCGTCGACGCAATGCTCGCGGAACGAATCCATGCCGTCCGCCAGGAGGCGGATCGAGGACAGGACGGCATTCGCGATCACCGGCTTGAAGACGTTGAGCTCGAAATGACCCTGGGACGAGGCGACCGTCACCGTGGTCTCGTGGCCGAACACCTCGGCGCAGAGCATGGTGAGGGCTTCCGCCTGCGTCGGGTTCACCTTGCCCGGCATGATGGAGGAGCCCGGCTCGTTCTCGGGCAGCGACAGCTCGCCGAGGCCCGAACGCGGGCCAGAGCCGAGGAAGCGGATGTCGTTGGCGATCTTGAAGAGGTCGGTCGCCAGCGCGTTGAGCGAGCCGTGGAAGAAGGTCAGCGCACCGTGCGAGGCCAGAGCCTCGAACTTGTTCTCGGCCGTGCGAAAGGGCAGGCCCGTCAGCTTGGCGATCTCGCCCGCGATCTTCACGTCGAAGCCGACCGGGGCGTTGAGGCCGGTGCCGACCGCCGTGCCGCCTTGCGCCAGCGCGTAGACGTCCTCGATCGCCTGTTCGATGCGACGACGCCCAAGCTTCAGCGCCGCCGCGTAGCCGGAGAACTCCTGTCCGAGCGTGATCGGGGTCGCATCCTGCGTGTGGGTGCGGCCGATCTTGATGATGTGGTCGAATTCCTTCGCCTTCTTGTCGAGCGCGGCATGGAGCTTGTCGATGGCCGGGAGGACACGGCTCGTCGCCTCGATCGCGACGGCGACGTGGATCGCGGTCGGGAACACGTCGTTGGACGACTGGCCCATGTTGACGTGGTCGTTCGGGTGGACCGGCTTTTTGGAGCCCATCTCGCCGCCCAGCGCCTCGATGGCGCGGTTGGAGATGACCTCGTTGACGTTCATGTTGGTCTGGGTGCCCGAGCCGGTCTGGTAGACCACGAGCGGGAAGTGGTCGTCGAGCTTGCCCGAGATCACCTCGTCCGCGGCGGCGACGATCGCGTCCGCCAGCTTGGCGTCGAGCTTGCCGTAGCCCTGGTTGACGCGCGCGGCTGCCTTCTTGACGGTCGCCAGCGCGTGGATCACGGCAATGGGCTGCTTGTCGGTGCCGATGCGGAAGTTGTTGAGCGAGCGCTCTGTCTGCGCGCCCCAGTAGCGGTCGGTGGCCACGTCGATCGCACCGATGGAATCGGTCTCGCGCCGGGTGTTGGTCATCGCGTTCCCCTCGGAAAGCCGCCCGCGTTGCGCCGGGCCGTCCGAGCGGCGTTACCACGGCGAGCGGGCGCGAGAAACCGCCGGCGCAACGAAAAAACCGGCCTTTCGGCCGGCTTTTCCCACTCAAACGATTGTATTGCGATCAGTGCTTCTTCAGGCCGACCTCGTCCTTCATGGCGTCCTTGACCTTGCCGTAGTTCTTCTGGGTCTTGCCCTCGGCCTGGTCGGCCATGCCCTCGGCCTGGAGGCGGTCGTTGCCGACGACCTTACCGGCGGCTTCCTTGATCTTGCCGCCGATTTCCTTGGCGCCGCCCTGGACCTGATTCTTATCGACCATCGGAAGTCTCCGTTCGTTGATGTGTCAGCGTCTGCCGACTTCGGGGAGAAAAACGAGGGTTTCGAAAATAGGTTCCTGGCCAAGGATTACATTTGTGTAAGGAGCGAGACGATCTGCTGCACGCAGAGAACGCAGATGAGAAGGCCGACGATGCGCAGGAGCAGGCGCTCGGGGATGCGGCGCACGGCATAGCCGGCCAGCGGCGCGGCCAGGATGCCGCCGGCGATCAGGCCGAGAACCGAGAGCGCGTGGGTGGATAGGTCGCCCGCCTCCTCCCAATGACCGGTCAGGAGCGCCAAGAGGAACGACAGCGAGACCGCGAGCGTGACCAGGAACTCGGCCGCGTTCACCGTGCCGATGACGTAGCGCGGCTGTCCGCCCGCCCCGAGAAGGCCCGAGGTGACGATCGGCCCCCAGCCGCCGCCGCCGACCGAATCAAGGAACCCGCCGGCGGCGCCCAGCGGCGGCACGAGGTGCATGGGTGTCGCCGCGCGCGGGATCCTTCGGAACGAGCGCAGCGTCAGCATTACCCCGATGATGCCGAGATAGGCGGCGACGAACGGCCGGATGGTCGATCCGTCCACCGAGGTCAGGACATAGGTCCCCACCACGCCGCCCACGACGCCGAAGGGTACGAGGCGGCGGAACAGCTTCCAGTCGATGTTGCGGTTGGCGATATGGGCCGTGCCGGACGCGGCGGTGGTGAAGAGCTCGGCCGTATGGACCGAGGCCGAGGCGACCGATGGCGGCACGCCGAAGCTGAGCAGCACGGTGGAGGAGATGACGCCGTAGGCCATGCCCAGCGCGCCGTCCACGAGCTGCGCCAGCGCGCCGACGAAGAAGAAGATGAAGAACTCGCTCAAATAAACCGCCCCCGCGATGCGACCGAAGGGGCTTATTGGAGCGTGAAGCGGGCGCTGACAATGCACAGGCCCGTGCAAAACGACGGCGGGGGCGCTAGATTTCGTTGCAACCGAACGGGGAAGCGCCGCCCATGAGCCTCGCCAAGGAGAAACCCTACTTCGCCTCGCCCACCGACTACGAGGACGACTTCCACGCCTGGGCCTTCGAACAGGCCGAGCTTCTGCGTCTGAAGCGCTTCGGGGAGTTGGATCTCGCCAATCTCGTGGAGGAGGTGGAGAGCATGGGAAGCGAGCAGCGGCACGCGCTGGAGTCCAGCTATCGCCTCCTGATCTTTCATCTTTTGAAATGGCAGTTCCAGCCCGAGCGGCGGTCGCGATCGTGGCAGCTCACCATTCTTCGCGAGCGAAACAACATCGGGAGGCGCGAGAAGCGCAATCCGAGTCTTGGAGCGACGGCTTCCGAGATTGTCGCCGAGGTCTACGCCGACGCGCGAAAGGAAGCCGGCATCGAGACGGGTCTAGATCGCGGCGTGTTTCCAACGGTTTGTCCTTATGTGCTGGCGCAGCTTCGGGATGAGGACTTCCTGCCGGATTAGATCGGGTGGGCGAGCCATTTCTCACGATACGACGATGTCGAGGTCAGCTTGATGACGATAAGAGAGAGGGCGCACCCATGAGCCTCGCCAAGGAAAAGCCCTACTTCGCCTCGCCCACGGACTACGAGGACGACTTCCACGACTGGGCCTTCGAACAGGCAGAGCTTCTGCGTCTGAGGCGTTTCGGGGAGTTGGATCTCGCCAATCTGGTGGAAGAGGTGGAGAGCATGGGACGCGAGCAGCGCAACGCTCTTCGGTCGAGCTACCGCGTCCTGATTGCGCATCTCCTCAAGTGGCAGTTCCAACCGGCGCGTCGGTCCCGATCCTGGCAGCTCACGATCGTGCGCGAGCGGGCCAACATCCTCGACCGCGAGCATGACAATCCATCCTTGAAGGCGACTGCCGAGGCGATCGCGGACGAGGCCTATCGAACGGCGCGCCGCGAAGCGTCCATCGAGACGCGGCTTGCGCTCGACGTGTTTCCCATCGGCTGTCCCTACTCGCTCGACCAGTTCCGCGATCAGGACTTCTTGCCAGGGTGATCCCCGTCCGCCCGGGACGATGCCCTCGCCGGCTGCGGAATCGAAAAGGCCCGGCGGATCGCTCCGCCGGGCCTTCATTCCATTCAGCCGAGCTGAACAGCCGGACTTAGAAGTCCATGCCGCCACCTGAAACCGGGCTTGCCCGGTTTCAGCACGCTTCGTGACGGGCGGCTTTACGGCCTCCTAAGCCCTGTCGGACTTAGAAGTCCATGCCGCCCATGCCGCCCATGCCGCCGCCCGGCATGGCCGGAGCGCCCGAGTCCTTCTTGGGGGCCTCGGAGATCATGGCTTCGGTGGTGACCAGGAGACCCGCGACCGAGGCCGCGTCCTGGAGCGCCGAGCGCACGACCTTGACCGGGTCGACGATGCCCGACTGGATCATGTCGCCGTACTCGCCCGTCTGGGCGTTGTAGCCGTAGGTCAGCGAGCCGTTGTCGAGGATCTTGCCGACCACGATCGAGCCCTCGCCACCGGCGTTCTGGACGATCTGACGGATTGGGGCCTGAAGCGCCTTGCGGACGATGGCGATGCCGGCGTCCTGGTCGGCGTTCTCGCCCTTGAGGTCCACGGCGTTGGAGGCGCGCAAGAGAGCCACGCCGCCGCCCGGGACGATGCCCTCTTCCACGGCCGCGCGGGTCGCGTTGAGCGCGTCGTCGACGCGGTCCTTCTTCTCCTTGACCTCGACCTCGGTCGAGCCGCCGACGCGGATCACCGCGACGCCGCCCGCGAGCTTGGCCAGGCGCTCCTGGAGCTTCTCGCGGTCGTAGTCCGAGGTGGTCTCCTCGATCTGCTGCTTGATCTGCGAGACGCGGGCCTTGATGCCGTCGGCTTCACCGTTGCCGTCGACGATCGTGGTGTTCTCCTTGGTGATGGAGACCTTCTTGGCGCGGCCGAGCATGTCGAGCGTGACGTTCTCGAGCTTGATGCCGAGGTCCTCGGAGATGACCTGGCCGCCGGTGAGGATCGCGATGTCCTCGAGCATCGCCTTGCGGCGATCGCCGAAGCCCGGCGCCTTCACGGCGGCGATCTTCAGGCCGCCACGCAGCTTGTTGACGACGAGCGTGGCCAGAGCCTCGCCCTCGACGTCCTCGGCGATGATGACGAGCGGACGCGAGGACTGCACCACGGCCTCGAGGACCGGGAGCATCGCCTGGAGGTTGGAGAGCTTCTTCTCGTGCAGGAGGATGTAGGCGTCCTCGAGGTCGGCCACCATCTTCTCGGCGTTGGTGACGAAGTACGGCGAGAGGTAGCCGCGGTCGAACTGCATGCCCTCGACGACCTCGAGCTCGGTCTCGGCGGTCTTGGCTTCCTCGACGGTGATGACACCCTCGTTGCCGACCTTCTGCATCGCCGAGGCGATCATCTGGCCGATTTCCTTCTCGCCGTTGGCCGAGATGGTGCCGACCTGGGCGACCTCGTCGGAGGTCTCGATCTTGCGGGCCGAGGAGACCAGCGTCTCGACGACCTTGGAGACCGCCGCGTCGATGCCGCGCTTGACGTCCATCGGGTTCATGCCGGCGGCCACGGCCTTGGCGCCCTCGCGGACGATCGCCTGGGCCAGCACGGTCGCGGTGGTGGTGCCGTCGCCGGCCTTGTCGTTGGTCTTCGAGGCCACTTCGCGCACCATCTGGGCGCCCATGTTCTCGAACTTGTCCTCCAGCTCGATCTCCTTGGCGACGGACACGCCGTCCTTGGTGATCCGCGGAGCGCCGAACGACTTGTCGATCACGACGTTGCGGCCCTTGGGGCCGAGCGTGACCTTCACCGCGTCGGCGAGGATGTCGACGCCGCGCAGCATGCGCTCGCGGGCGTCACGACCGAACTTTACGTCCTTGGGTGCCATGGTCTCGTCTCCTCGGCGCGGCTCATGAAGCCTCGCGCCGTTTCAATGGAAGAAAGGGAAGGGTTTGAGGCGATCAGGTCAGCCGACGATCCCGAGGATGTCGGATTCCTTCATGATCAGGAGGTCTTCGCCGCCGAGCTTGATCTCGGTGCCCGACCACTTGCCGAACAGGATGCGGTCGCCGGCCTTGACCTCCAGCGGGTTGACCTTGCCGGTCTCGTCGCGCGCGCCGGCGCCGACCGCCACGATTTCGCCTTCCTGCGGCTTCTCCTTGGCGGTGTCCGGAATGATGATCCCGCCGGCGGTCTTCGATTCGGACTCGACGCGCCGCACGACGACGCGGTCATGCAGGGGGCGGAAGTTCACATTGGCCATCTCAGTCGAACCTTCTCAAAAGGCTTGATACAAGAAACAGGCCGCCGGGGCGCACCCGTTCCGATCTCTGGCACTCGCATGAGCCGAGTGCTAACGGGCGGTGAAATAGGGGATCGGCCCCCGCGCTGTCAAGGTCGGCGTCAGTTTCGCACAAGGTCGCACGCGGTCTGCCTTGCTTGACCCCGGCCCCCGCGCTCCGATATCGCGGGGCACCTTGAGGGAAACGCCGGAGCCATCCATGACCGAGGGCGCGATGCGCGCGATCGAGAGCCTCGACGAGGTCTTCTCCGGCTACGACGCGCTGTTCTGCGACGTCTGGGGCGTGGTGCACGACGGGGTCGCCAGCCATCCGGCGGCCGTTTCGGCGCTGGCCGCGGCGCGACGGGCGGGCAAACAGGTCGTTCTCCTCACCAACTCTCCCCGCCTGTCGGACGGCGTCGAGCGCCAGATCGCGGGCCTCGGCGTCACGCGCGAGGCCTTCGACGCCATCGTGACTTCGGGGGACGCGACGCGCGCCCTGATCGAGGCCGGCTCCCGGCACGTCCTCCACATCGGCCCCGAGCGCGATCTCGACATCTTCGACGGGCTCGGCCTCGTTCTGGAAAGCGAGACGAGCGCACAGGCGATCGTCTGCACCGGCCTTGCCGACGATCGGACGGAGGATCCGGAGGACTACCGTCCGCTGCTCGAGCGGCTCGTCGCGCGCGGCCTCCCGATGATCTGCGCCAATCCCGACATCGTGGTCCATATCGGCGACCGGCTGATCCCCTGCGCGGGAGCCGTGGCCGCCGTCTACGCCTCGCTCGGCGGCACGGTGCATCTGGCGGGCAAGCCGCATGCGCCGATCTACGAGGTCGCCCGCAGACACGTGGGCGAGGGTGCCCGGGTGCTCTGCGTCGGCGACGGGATGATGACGGACGTGCTGGGCGCCAACAATCACGGGGCCGACTGCCTGTTCATCTCGCACGGGATCCACCGGGACGAACTGGCCGAGGCGATCGGCGACCCCGTGCTCCTGTCGGCCGAACTCCTGAAGCGCGGCGTCGGCGCCCGCTTCGTCATGCCCGCGCTGCGATGAGCGGTCCTGCGAGCCGGGTGCCGGGTGCCGGGTCGCTTCCGCCCGAGCTGCGCGGCGGCGTGGTGGCCATCGGCAATTTCGACGGTGTCCATCGCGGCCACCAGGCCGTGATCGAGACCCTGTCGACCCTGGCCGATCGCGAGGGCGCGCCGCGCCTCGTCCTGACCTTCGAGCCGCATCCGCGCACCGTGTTCCGCCCGCAGCACCCGGTGCAGCGCCTGACGCCGGCGCCGCTGAAGGCCCGCCTCTTCGGCCATCTCGGCGTCGATGCCGTGGTGGAGCAGCGGTTCGACATGGACTTCGCCGCCCATCCCGCCGAAGCCTTCGTCGCCGACACGCTCCACCGCGATCTCGGCGCGCGCCATCTCGTCGTCGGCTACGACTTCCGCTTCGGGGCACGGCGTCAGGGCGACGTCGACTTCCTGCGCGCGCGCGGCGCCGAACTCGGCATGGCGGTCACCTGCATCGCGCCCTTCGTGGATGAGGGCGCGAACACGGTCTCCTCCAGCCGCATCCGCGAGGACCTGATGAACGCCGACGTGGCGGCGGCTGCCGCGCTCCTCGGCTATCGCTGGACGATCGAGGGCACGATCGGCCACGGCGCCAAGCTCGGCCGCACGCTCGGCTATCCCACGGCCAACATGGTCCTGCCCGACGACGGGCTCCTCGCCCACGGCATCTATGCCGTGCGCCTGCGCCGGGCCGACGGCACGCTCCATGACGGCGTGGCGAGCTACGGCCGTCGCCCGACCTTCGACAACGGGGCGGCGCTCTTCGAGACCTTCCTGTTCGACTTCGCCGGCGACCTCTATGGCGAGGCGGTGTCGGTCTCGCTGTTCGGCTTCATCCGCGGGGAGGAGCGGTTCGATTCGGTCGAGGCTCTGGTCCGGCGGATGGATCTCGACAGCGCGGAGGCCCGTGCGCTGCTCGCCGGCGCCCGGCCGCTCTCTCCGCTCGACGCCGCCGTGGCGTTCTGAAAGCGCGAAAAGTCCTTGGATCGGAGCCGCACCCTTTGATAGAGAGCGGCCATGGACAGACCGGCCACCCTGCCGCACGGCGCCCCCTTGCGCGCTCCGGCACGAATTAGCCGCCCGGTTCCGCGCCGGCGCTGACAGGCGCCGCCGGAGCCGGGACGACGTGCCGCGCCCGGACGAGACACGATCCGGGCCTCCTCAGCATTCTGCCGTCGCCGCGCGAGACCCCGGGCGCCCGAAGCCCCGCAGCGACGCTTCTCTCAAGAGTTCGCCGCCATGACCGACCATCCCGAGACCGACTATTCCAAGACGCTCTTCCTGCCCGAGACCGAATTCCCGATGCGCGCGGGCCTGCCCCAGGCCGAGCCGCGATGGATCGCCAGATGGGACGAGATGGACCTTTATGGCACGCTGCGCGCGGAGTCCGCCGGTCGGCCGAAATACATCCTCCACGACGGCCCTCCTTACGCCAACGGCCACCTCCACATCGGCCATGCGCTGAACAAGGTGCTGAAGGACGTGATCACCCGCTCCTTCCAGATGCGGGGCTACGATTCCAACTACGTGCCGGGCTGGGACTGCCATGGCCTGCCGATCGAGTGGAAGATCGAGGAGGAGAACTACCGCTCCAAGGGCAAGCCGAAGCCCGACCTCATGGACTCGGCTGCCATGATCGCCTTCCGGCGGGAATGCCGCGCCTATGCGGAGGCCTGGGTCGGCATCCAGTCGGGCGAGTTCCGGCGCCTCGGCGTCGAGGGCGACTTCAAGAACCCCTACCTCACGATGGCCTACGAGGCCGAGGCGGTGATCGCCGGCGAGCTCCTGAAGTTCGCCATGTCCGGCCAGCTTTACCGAGGCTCGAAGCCCGTCATGTGGTCGGTGGTCGAAAAGACCGCGCTCGCCGAGGCCGAGGTCGAGTACCAGGACTACGAGTCCGACACGATCTGGGTGAAGTTCCCCGTCCGCCCGGCCTCGAACGGCTATGCGGCGGCCTTCGGCGGTGCCCAGTCGGCCTTTCCGAAGGCCGGTGCGCCCGATGTGGGTCCGCTCGACGGCGCGTCCGTGGTGATCTGGACGACGACCCCCTGGACCATTCCCGGCAATCGCGCGGTCGCCTACTCCGACCGCGTCGCCTACGGCCTCTACGAGGTGACGGCGGCGGACGACGCGCAGAACCCGCGCTGGGCGGCGCAGGGCGAGCGGCTCGTGCTGGCCGACGCGCTGGCTGCCGATGCGCTGGCCAAGGCGCGCGTGCCGGACGGCGGGTTCCGCCGCCTGCGCGACGTGTCGGCCGCCGATCTCGCAGCGGTCGTCTGCGATCATCCTCTTAAAGGGCTGGCGGGCGGCTACGGCTTCGCCGTACCGCTGCTTGCCGGCGACCATGTAACGGACGACGCCGGCACCGGCTTCGTCCACACCGCGCCGAGCCACGGCCGCGAGGACTTCGAGGCCTGGACCGCCGCGCGCCGCGAGATTGAGGCGCGCGGCATTGACGCGTCCATCCCCTTCCCGGTGGACGACGACGGCTTCTACACCAAGGACGCGCCGGGCTTCGGGCCGGACGCGGACGGGGGCGCGGGCCGCGTCATCGACGACAAGGGCAAGAAGGGCGACGCCAACAAGCGCGTCATCGACGCGCTGGTGGCGGCCGGGCGGCTCCTGGCGCGCGGCCGGCTCAAGCACCAGTACCCGCATTCCTGGCGCTCCAAGAAGCCGGTGATCTTCCGCAACACGCCGCAATGGTTCGTCCACATGGACAAGGACCTTGCCGGCTACGGCCTCGAAGGCGGCAAGTCCGCCGGCGGCGACACGCTGCGTGCGCGCGCGCTCAAGGCCATCGACGACACGCGCTTCGTGCCCGCCACCGGTCAGAACCGGCTGCGCGGCATGATCGCCGACCGGCCGGACTGGGTCCTGTCGCGCCAGCGCGCCTGGGGCGTGCCGATCTGCGTCTTCGCCGACGAGGACGGCGAGGTCCTCAAGGACGAGGCGGTCAACGCGCGCATCATGGAGGCCTTCGCCAAGGAGGGCGCCGACGCCTGGTTCGCCGACGGCGCCAAGGAGCGGTTTCTGGGCAACGAGCACGACGCGGCGCGCTGGACCATGGTGCGCGACATCCTCGACGTCTGGTTCGACAGCGGCTCCACCCACGCCTTCTGCCTGGAAAAGCGCCCCGACCTGAAATGGCCGGCCGATCTCTATCTCGAAGGCTCCGACCAGCATCGCGGCTGGTTCCACTCCTCGCTTCTGGAGTCCTGCGGCACCCGCGGGCGCGCGCCCTACGACGCCGTGCTGACGCACGGCTTCGTCATGGACGAGGAGGGACGCAAGATGTCGAAGTCCCTCGGCAACGTCGTGACGCCCCAGGAGGTCATCAACCAGTCCGGCGCCGACATCCTGCGCCTCTGGGTCGTGTCGTCGGACTATTCGGAGGATCTGCGTCTTGGCAAGACGATCCTCCAGACCAATGTCGACGCCTATCGCAAGCTGCGCAACACGATCCGCTGGATGCTCGGCACCCTGGCGCACGACCGGGGCGACGATGTCCCGCTCGCCGAGATGCCGGAGCTGGAGCGGCTGATGCTGCATCGCCTCGCCGAGATCGAGACTACGGTGCTCAAGAGCTACGACGCCTTCGACTTCAAGCGCATCGCCCGGACGCTCCTCGACTTCATGGTGGTGGAGCTTTCGGCCTTCTACTTCGACATCCGCAAGGACGCGCTCTATTGCGACGCGCCCTCGTCGGTGCGCCGCCGGGCGGCGCTGCAGGTCGTGCGCATCCTCTTCGACCGCTTGGTCACCTGGCTGGCGCCGCTCCTGCCCTTTACCATGGAGGAGGCCTGGCTCAGCCGCTACCAGCAGGCGCGCTCGGTGCATCTGGAGGCCTTCCGGCCCTGCGATCCGGCCTGGAAGGACGAGGCGCTCGCCGACCGCTGGCGGCAGATCCGGCGCGTGCGCCGGGTCGTCACCGGAGCGCTGGAAGAGGAGCGCCGCGCCAAGCGGATTGGCTCCTCGCTGGAGGCCGCGCCGGTGGTGCATGTGGAGGACGAGGCCCTTCGCGCGCTCCTCGGACAAATCGACCTGGCGGAGATCGCGATCACGAGCGACATCGCCCTGTCGGGCGAAGCCGCGCCGGAGGGAGCCTTCACCCTGCCGGACACGCCGGGCATCGCGGTGGTGCCGGCCAAGGCCGAGGGCCGGAAATGCGCGAGGTCCTGGAAGGTGTCGCCGCTGGTCGGCACCGACCCGGACTATCCCGACGTCACCCCGCGCGACGCCGACGCGTTGCGCGAGCTGAAGGCCGAGGCGCTCGCCGCCTGACGCGGCGGAGCGGGGAGGGGCGCTCGCCGCCCCTTCCCTGGCGCGGATGCGCCTCGCGTCAACCGAAACGTGACCGTTTCTGGACTCGAAGGCCGCTCTCGCCTAGAAGCTTTTCGTAAAATCGCCGGATTGTGCGGGATATGGCTGCGCGGATGACACCTGCGCGGCCGTTCGGAACGCTTGGCGGTGCACCAAAGGGGAATGGCCCGGCATGAAACACTCCACCGTTCGAGCGAGCCTTCGCACGTTGGCCATCGGCGGCGCGGCGCTGAGCCTGGCCGGCTGCATGGGGCCGACCTACGGCACGGGCACCAGCCAGGGCCAGCAGCTCTTCAACGACCTCGACGGCATCCTGACGCTCGGCTCCTCCAACAAGGCGCGCGTCGACTACGCGCCGCGCCCGGAGCTCGTGAAGTCGGAGAAGCGCGACGTGCTGCCGCCGCCGCGCGAGGCCGCCTCGGCGAGCGCCGACGCCAACTGGCCCGAAGCGCCCGAGCAGCGCCGCGCCCGCCTGCGCGCGGCCGCTCCCGACCGCGACGGCGCCCTGCCGGTCGGCTTCATGACGGCCGACAAGGAAGGCATGGAGCGCGAGACGCCGACCGTCGTCTCGACCGTCGGCAAGCGGGCCGAGATGGAGAACAGCTGGCTCTCGTCCAAGACCATGGCGGGCCAGCGCGTCGCCGCCAACGATCGCTCGCGCGTCGGCCGTCAGGGCGATCCCACGCAGCGTCGCTACCTGTCCGAGCCGCCGCTGGCCTACCGCCAGCCCGCCGCCACGGCGCCGGTCGGCGACCCGGGCGTGGACGAGGACGTCAAGCAGCGTCGCTCCGGCGGCACGGAATCGGTCGGCTCCAAGCTGAAGAGCCTCTGGCCGTTCTGATCTCGGCTCAATCGCGCCGAGACCGGAAGAAGTCGCGAAGGAGCGCGGCGGCTTCCGTCTCGCCAATGCCGGAATAGACCTCCGGCGCATGGTGGCAGGTCGGCTGCGCGTAGAAGCGTGGCCCATGCTCCACCGCGCCGCCCTTCGGATCGCCCGCCCCGAAATACAGGCGCCGGATGCGCGCGAAGGAGATCGCCGCCGCGCACATGGCGCACGGCTCCAAGGTCACGTAGAGGTCGGCCCCGACGAGCCGCTCCGATCCCACCGCCTCGCAGGCGCGCCGGATCGCCAGGATTTCGGCATGCGCGGTCGGGTCGAACAGCGCGCGGGTCTCGTTGCCGCCGCGCCCGACCACAGTGCCGTCGAGGACCACCACGGCGCCCACCGGCGTCTCGCCGCGCGAGGCCGCCGCCCGCGCCTCGGCGAGCGCCTCCTCCATCGAATTCAAGCGCGACATAGAAGGTCCCTCGTTTGATGGGCGGGAGTTTGCTATGCGTGCCGGAGAACACAAGGCATAGCGAAAAGATGAGCGACGAGAACCAGGGCGGCCGATCCGGCCGTGGCGGCGCGGGCCGGGGTCAGGGCGGCGGCAAGGGCGGCTCCGGGCCACGCGGGTCCAAAGGCGGCGGCTTCAAGGGCGGCTCCGGCGGCAAGCGGCCGGGTGGTCCGGGCGGCGGCGAGCGTCCGGTCCGTGCCTTCAAGCCTCGCGGCGAGCGCACCGAGGGCGGCGATCGTCCGCCGCGCGGCGACCGTCCGTTCCGTCCGCGCGAGGAAGGCGGCGGCGATCGTCCGGCACGTGCCTTCAAGCCCCGTGGCGAGCGCACCGAGGGCGGCGATCGTCCGCCGCGTGGCGACCGTCCGTTCCGTCCGCGCGAGGAAGGTGGTGGCGATCGTCCGGCCCGTGGTTTCAAGCCGTTCCGCGATCGGTCCGAGGCGGGCGATCGTCCGCCGCGCGAGCGCAGCGAAGGGGGCGAGCGTCCCGCGCGTGCCTTCAAGCCTCGTGCCGAAGGCGGCGAGCGCGGCGACAAGCCTTTCACGCCCCGTTCGCGCGGCATGTTCTCCCATGCCGGTGCGAAGCGCGACGGCGAGGGGGGCGAGCGTCCCCGGTCCTACGGCCGCCTCAGCCACGACGGTGCTGCCGCCGAGCGCCGTCCCCGTTCGCTCGGCGAGCGTCCGCGCAGCACCCGCCCCGAGGCGGAAGGCGAGGACGGCGCGTCCGGCACGATGCGCATCGCCAAGCGCCTCGCACGCGCCGGCATCGCCTCGCGCCGCGATGCGGAAGGCATGATCGCCGACGGCCGCGTCACGCTGAACGGCAAGCGCCTCGACAGCCCGGCGCAGGACGTGACGACGGCGGATCGCATCGAGATCGACGGCAAGCCGCTGCCGCCGATCGAGCGGACCCGGCTCTGGCTCTTCCACAAGCCGGCGGGCGTCGTCACCACCAATCGCGACCCCGAGGGGCGGCCGACCGTGTTCGACCGCCTGCCGGAGGACATGCCGCGGGTCCTCACCGTCGGGCGCCTCGACATCAACACCGAAGGCCTGCTGCTCCTGACCAACGACGGCGGCCTTGCGCGCATTCTGGAGCTGCCCTCGACCGGCTGGCTGCGGCGCTATCGCGTGCGCGCCCATGGCGAGATCGATCAGGCGAAGCTCGACGAGCTGCGCCAGGGCATCGCCGTCGACGGCGTCTTCTACGGCGCGATCGAGGCGACGCTCGACCGCACACAAGGCTCCAACGTCTGGCTCACCGTCGGCCTTCGCGAAGGCAAGAACCGCGAGGTCAAGCGGGTGCTCGGCCATCTCGGCCTCGACGTGAACCGCCTGATCCGCCTCTCCTTCGGGCCGTTCCAGCTCGGCGAGCTGGAGGAGGGCGCCGTGCAGGAGATCAAGGGCCGCATGCTGCGCGAGCAGCTCGGTCCGACCCTGATCGAGGAAGCGGGCGCCGACTTCGACGCGCCGATCGTCAACCCGTTCTCCAACAAGCCGGTGGTCGCCGAAAAGCGACGCGCCGACGAAGGCGAGGAGGCGCCGAAGCGTTCGGGTGCGGCCAAGAGCGAGTGGGTCAGCAACTCGCCCGACGCCCCGCGTCCCAACCGCAAGAAGTTCGGCATGGCCAAGCGCGAGGAAGCCCTCGGGCGCCTCGACACGCGCGCGCCGCGCGGCGAAGGCCGCTCCTTCGAGAAGCGCGGCGACAAGCCGGCGGGCGAGCGCAAGCCGCGCGCCTTCGGCGACAAGCCGCCGCGCGAGGGGGCGGAGGGAGCCGAGCGTCCGGCGCGCCGCCCGGCCTCGGCGCCCCGGCGCACGGCCAATGTCTGGATGGCCCCCGGCGCGCGTGCCGTCGGCGAGAAGACCAAGGCCGCCCGCGAGGAACGCGCCCGCAAGCGCGCCGAGGAGGACGAGGCGCGCGGCGCACGGCCGCCCCGGAGCGAGGGACGCGGCGGCGGCGACCGGCCGCGCATGGGCGACAAGCCGTTCCGTCCGAAGGGCGACGGCCCGCGCACCGGACCCCGCTCCGGCCCGCGCAAGGGCTGATCACGCGTGGCCATGCGCATCGTGGCGGGCGCCCTGAAGGGCCGCCCGCTCGCCACCCCCGCGGGCAGCGCCATCCGGCCGACCTCGGAGCGCCATCGCGGCGCCTTGTTCGACATCCTGGCCCACGGGCTCGGGGTCCGCTTCGAGGATGGGCGCGTGCTCGACCTCTTCGCCGGCACCGGAGCGCTCGGGCTGGAGGCGATGTCGCGCGGCTGCCGTTACGGCGTCTTCGTGGAGGAGAGCGCCGAGGGGCGCGGCCTGATCCGCACCAATATCGAGGCGTTCGGGCTCGGGGGGCGCACCAAGATCCTGCGGCGCGACGCGACGCGTCTGGGCGATGCCGGCACGATCGAGCCCTTCGGCCTCGTCCTGGCCGATCCGCCCTACGGCAGACGTCTGGGCGAGGCGGCGCTCGCCGGCGCTCTTGCCGGCGGCTGGCTAGCTCCGGGTGCCACCATCGTCCTGGAGGAGGCGCTGGACGCCCCCTTCGAGCCGGTGGCGGGTCTCGACCTCCTGGACGAGCGCCCGATGGGCGAGACGCGCCTGCGCTTCCTCAGGCCCGCGGGCTGACGGCCGCCCTTACAAAATCGTAATTGGTGCCTTTCCTCGCGCTCCGCCATATCCGGACCCAACCGGACCTCTGCGCCCAAGGATACCCGCCTCGATGAGCCTCTCGATCCGACGTGCCGGCATTTCCGCGATCGCGCTGGCGATCGCCCTGTCGACCCCTGTCTTTGCGCAGGGAACCCAAGCCCCGCCGGCGCCCGCCACCGCCGCCGCCAGCCCGGCGGGCGAAGCGGCCGCTGAGAAGGCCGAGGCGAAGCGCCCGGCGATCGAGAGCTTCACGCTCGACAACGGTCTCAAGGTCGTCGTGCTACCCGATCATCGCGCCCCGATCGCGACCCAGATGATCTGGTACAAGGTCGGCTCGGCCGACGAGCCGAAGGGCGTCTCGGGCATTGCCCACTTCCTCGAACACCTCATGTTCAAGGGCACCAAGACGCACAGCCAGGGCGAGTTCTCGGCCGCGGTCTCCGCCATCGGCGGCGAGGAGAACGCCTTCACCTCCTACGACTACACCGCCTACTTCCAGCAGGTGCCGGTCGAGGCGCTGCGCGAGATGATGGCGTTCGAGGCCGACCGGATGGAGAACCTCGTCCTCACCGACGAGGTCGTTCTTCCCGAGCGCGACGTGATCCTCGAGGAGCGCCGCATGCGGATCGACAACGAGCCGGGCGCCCAGCTCTCGGAAGCGGTCGATGCCGCGCTGTTCCAGAACCATCCCTACGGCACGCCGGTCATCGGCTGGCGCAACGAGATGGAGAAGCTGTCGAAGGAGGACGCCATCGCCTTCTACGACCGCTTCTATACGCCCAACAACGCGACGCTGCTGATCGCCGGCGACGTGACGCTGGAGCAGGTGAAGCAGTATGCCGAGGAAACCTACGGCAAGGTGCCGCGCCGCGCCGATCCGGGCGAGCGGGTGCGCCCGCAGGAGCCCGAGCCGCTGGCCGCCCGCACCGTGACCCTGACGGACGCCCGCGTCACCCAGCCGAGCGTCCAGACGACCTGGCTCGTGCCCTCCGACAACAACGGCAAGCCCGGCGAGTCCGAGGCGCTGGACCTTCTCGCCGACATCCTCGGCGGCGGAACGACGAGCCGGCTCTACCGCGCGCTGGTCGTGGACCAGGGGATCGCCGCCGGCACCGGCGCCTACTACCAGGGCACCGCGCTCGACGACGGTCAGTTCATGACCTACGGCACGCCGCGCGGGGACGCCACGCTCGATCAGGTCGAGAAGGCGGTGAACGCGGAAGTCGAGAAGATCGTCCGCGACGGGGTGACCGAGGCCGAGCTGGAAGCGGCCAAGAACCGCGTGCGCAAGGCGCTGATCTACCAGCGCGACAACCAGACCTCCATGGCCCGCCGCTACGGCGCGGCGCTCTCGACGGGCCGTTCGATCGAGGACGTGGAGTCCTGGCCCGACCGCATCGAGGCCGTGACCGTGGCGCAGGTGAACGCGGCAGCCAAGCAGTATCTCCAGCCGCCGCGCTCGGTGACCGGCTACCTCCTGCCGGCGGGGGCGCAGACCAGCGCCGACGCCAAGGCTCCCGAAGGGTCTCCCGAGGCGGCTGGCGCCGTCAGCCCGACTGACGGCGCCCCGGTCGCCGGCGACACCCGCTCCTGAATTCCAGCGACGACGGATCCCCGCTCATGAACGCGATGATTTCGACCTTCCGCCGCGCCAGCGCCGTCTTCGGCCTCGTCGCCGGCCTGTCCTGCAGCCTCGTCTCGCTGGCCCACGCCGTCGAGATCAAGGAGGTGACGAGCCCCGGCGGCATCCACGCCCTCCTGGTCGAGGACTACACCAACCCCTTGATCGCCATGCGCTTCGCCTTCAAGGGCGCTGGCTCGACGCAGGATGCGGCCGGCAAGGAGGGTACGGCCAATCTTCTGTCCGGCCTCCTCGACGAGGGCGCCGGCGACATCGACAGCGCCGCCTTCCAGAGCAAGCTCGACGAACTCGGCGTCTCGCTCTCGTTCGATTCCAGCTACGACAACTTCTCCGGCAACTTCCGCACCATCGTCGAGAACGAGGACGCGGCCTTCGACCTCCTGCGCCTTGCCGTCAACGAACCCCGCTTCGACCCGGAGCCCGTCGAGCGCATCCGTGGTCAGATCGCGGCCGGCATCGTCGCCAACGAGCAGGACCCGCGTACCCTTGCCGGCAAGGCCTTCCGCAACACGGTGTTCCCCGGCCATCCCTATGCACGCCCTGCCGAGGGCACGGTGGACACGCTGAAGACTGTCACCGCCGACGATCTGCGGGCCTTCCGCGAGAAGACCTTCGGCCGCGACAATCTGGTGGTCGGCGTCGTCGGCGCGATCGACGAAGCGACGCTGAAGACGCGTCTCGACGAAATCTTCCTGCCCCTTCGCGAGAAGGCCGAGCTGACCGAAGTGCCGGACATCCAGCCGGTGACCGGCCAGCGCGACGACGTGGCCCTGGCCTTGCCGCAGACGCAGATCCAGTTCGCCCTGCCGGGCGTGAAGCGCGACGCGCCCGAATTCTTCGCGGCCTATCTCGCCAACCACATTCTCGGCGGCGGCACGTTCGATTCGCGACTCTACAAGGAAATCCGCGAGAAGCGGGGCCTGGCCTACGGCGCGGGCTCGTATCTCACCAACTACGACCACGCCGCGATGCTGGCGGGCGCGACGGCCACGCGCGCCGACAAGGCCAAGGAAAGCATCGACATCATCCGCGCCGAGCTGAAGCGCATGGCCGAGGAAGGGCCGAGCCAGGAGGAGCTCGACCGCGCCAAGGCCTTCGTGAAGGGCTCCTATGCCGTGCAGAACCTGTCGTCCTCGCTGTCCATCGCCTCGACGCTGGTCGGCATCCAGCTCGCCGACCTCGGGACCGACTATATCGACCGGCGCCAGGGCCTGATCGACGCGGTGACGCTGGACGAGGTGAAGGCGGTGGCCAGGCGGCTGATGTCGGTGGAGCCGACGATCGTCACGGTCGGCCCAGCCGACGCCTGAGACCCCGACCGGAATGACCATGGACGAAGCCCGGCGGCCGCCCCACGAGGGCGGCCGACCTGCATCCGAACCTCATGTCGCTCTCGCTCTTGGCGGCGGCGGGGCGCGGGGACTTGCCCATCTCCATGTCCTCGCCGCCCTGGAGGATCTGGGGCTTCGTCCCGCGCGCATCGCCGGCGCCTCGATCGGCGCGATCGTCGGCGCGGGCGCGGCGAGCGGCTTCTCGGCCGCCGCGATCGAGGACCACGTCCTGTCGGTCCTGTCGACGCGCCGCCATGTCGCCGGCACGCTCTGGCGCACGCGCCCGCCGACCTTCGCCGAGTTCCGCGCCGAAGGCGGCTTCCGGCTCGGCCAGCTCAACGCCGAGCGGGTGGTCGCCGCCTTCCTGCCGCTCGGACTGCCCACCCGCTTCGAGGACCTCGCCATCCCGCTCACCGTGATGGCGACCGACTTCTACGGCGGGCGGGAATGCGCGCTCGATACGGGCGATCTCGTCAGCGCACTGGCCGCCTCGGCCGCCCTGCCGGCGATCTTCCGCCCGGTGTGCCGCGACGGACTGGTGCTGGTGGACGGCGGCATCACCAACCCCCTGCCGTTCGACGTGTTCGGCGCCCCGGCGGGGATCGTCGTCGCCTGCGACGTGACCGGCGGCCCGGAGCGGGGCGTGTTGCCGCTCCCCACCCCGATGGAGGCGATGTTCGGCGCCTCGCAGCTCATGATGTCGGCCGTGATCCGCGCCAAGCTCGCCTGCACGGCGCCCGACATCCTGGTGCAGCCACCGGTTTCCGCCTATCGCGTGCTGGATTTCCTTCGGGCGCGAACGATCCTCTTGGAAACGCGCGGCGTGCGGGAGGAGGTGAAGCGGCGGCTGGGCGCCCTCCTGGAAGCCGCTACTGCGTCGCGGTCTCTTCCAGAAAGCGCATGAGGCCGGTCTCGACTCGGCTGAGGCCCTCGCGCCCGCGACCCTTCATCAGGTCGGCCGGCAGGCGCTCCTCCTCGAAGGCGGCGACGATCTCGGGGTGCACATAGGAGGCGCGCGCCACCGTCGGCGTGTTGCGCAGGAGTTCGGCGACCGACTTCATCGCCTTGGCCACCGCCCGCTTGCGCTTCGGGGCCGTGTCGGCCTTTTCCGGCGGCACTTCCTCCAGAAGGAAGCGCAGCGCCTCGGCCGAGCCGTGGAAGGTCCGGAAGTCCTTAGCCGAGACCTTCTTTCCCGAGGATTCGCGCAAGTACTCGTTGAGGAGGTTGGCGGTCAGGTCCTTCCCCGCCGCAGCCCCCTTCTCGCGAAAGCGGAACAGGCGCTTGGCGCCGCGCTCGCGGCGCATCCGGTCGAGCGAGCGGACGAGCGCCGGCTCCTGGATCTCGATCACGTGCGCCTTGTTCGACTTGCCGACGAATTTCAGCACCGCCCGCTTCTTGGCGATCTTGAGGTTCTCGCGCCGGAGCGAGGCGACGCCCCGGCCCCCGTCCTTGGCGTACTTCTCGTGGCCGGGGCGCATGGCCGCGACGTCGATGAGGCGCGCGGCCACCGCCGCCGTGCCGCGCCGGTCCGTGCCCTGCCGCTTGAGGTCGCGGGCGATGCGCTTGCGCAGCTTCGGCAGCGCCCGCCCGAAACGCAGGAGCCGCTCCGTCTTCACCGCGTTGCGCACGTTCACCCAGTCGTCGTGGTAGCGATACTGGAGCCGGCCCTTCTCGTCCCGGCCCGTCGCCTGGATATGGCCGTTCTCCTCGACACAGATCTTCACGTCGCGCCAGGCGGGCGGCAGGACCAGCGCCTTGATCCGCGCCTTGAGCACCTTGTCGGTGATCGTCTCGCCGTTGGTGAAGCAGATGCGCTGCCCCCGCCCATGGGGATGGATCTCGACGCCGAACTCGGCCGGATCGACGATGGTGAGGCCGAACCGTTCGGCGTGGAAGTCGAGGCGCTTGTTCATGGGAGGGGCGTCTACCTGCGTCATCAGCCCTCGGAAACGCCGGGCCGATCCGGGCGGTTCCGGGTTGCCGAGGTGCGACCGAATGCCCGTGGACAAGGCGTGGCGCTGCGGAACGCTCTGCGCGCCCCGGCCCTTCACCGGTCACCGAAACGAATGAGCGGAGCGCAGACGATGAGCGGAGTTTCCAAGGGCGATACGGTCGAGTGGTCCTACGGCAAGGGCAAGGCGGAGGGCACGGTCGAGGCGCGCTTCACCAAGAAGGTGACCAAGACGATCAAGGGTAAGGAGATCACGCGCAACGCCTCCAAGGACGAGCCCGCCGTCCTCGTGAAGGCCAAGACCGGATCGAAGGCGCTGAAGAGCGAGAGCGAGGTCCACAAGAAGAAGGCGCACTGACGCGCCTTACGTCGGCGGATTGCCATCGGCGTTCGCCAGATGCGCGGGTGCCGCGCCGCGCGGCTGGCGCACCCGGGCGCCCTCCTTCGGCTTGGTGAGCGGCTCGGGCGACATGCGACCGCGCCCGAGCACCGTCGAGCCCGTACCGGCCGCCCGCGCGCCCTGCAGTGCCAGGCGTTCGGCATCGCGCCGTCGCACGTCCTCGACGATCCGCCGTGACTCGTCGCGTTCCACCCCCAGCGCCTCCAGCGTATGCCCGCCGAAGCGGAGCGCCGATTCCAGCGTCTCGCGCAGCTCGAAGGTCACACCGCGCTCGCGCAAGGAGAGCGAGTGGTTGCGGTCGTAGGAGCGGGCGAAGATCGACACGTTCGGGAACTCCGAATGGATGAGATCGACGATCGCGTTGGTGGTCTCCGGCTTGTTGGTGCAGACGGCCACGATCCTGACGTGCCGGATGCCCGCCGCCTCCAGGACGGAGCGGCGCAGCCCAGAGCCGAAATAGATGCGGAAGCCGAACCGCCCGGCGGCGCGGATGCGCTCTGCCGAGGAATCGATGATCGTCATCTCCAGCCCGCTCGACAGCATGACCTGCGCCGCCATCTGGCCGAAGCGCGAGAAGCCGATCATCAGGACGTCCGACTGTCCGGCGCCGGAGAAGTCCTCTTCCATCTCGTCCGGCCGCTCCTGATCGGGCGTCAGGCGGCGGGCGAGCCGGTCGGCGAGCGGGGTCAGCGCCATGGAGAGCGTGACGATCGACACAAGGATCGAACCCGTCGCGCCGTCGAGGATCGCCGAGGCGGTGGCCGCCGAGAACAGGACGAAGGCGAACTCGCCGCCCTGCGGCAGAACGAGTGCCGTGCGCAGCGAGTCGGCCCGGCTCTCGCCGAACAGGCGGCAGAGGGGGAAGATGATCGCGGCCTTCACCGCCATCAGCGCGGGGGCGCCCAGAAGCACGATCCAGGCGTTCGCGGCGATGACCGAAAGGTCGAGCGTCAGCCCGACCGCGATGAAGAACAGGCCGAGAAGCAGGCCGCGGAACGGGTCGATATTGGCTTCCAGCTCGTGGCGATAGGAGGATTCGGCGAGCAGCACGCCCGCGATGAAGGCGCCCATCGCCATGGAGAAGCCGGCGAGCCCCATCAGGAGGGCCGAGGCCAGGACCACGAAAAGGGCGGCCGCGATCATCACCTCGCGGGCGCCGGAATTGGCCAGAACGCGGAACAAGGGGTTGATGAGGTAGCGCCCGACCGCCACCAGCGCGATGAGGGCGGCGAGCGAGCGCGCCATGGCCCAGAGGTCGAAGGCCGCGCCGTTGTCCACCCCCGGCGCGAGCACCGGCAGGATCGCCAGAAGCGGCGCGATGGCGAGGTCCTGGAACAGGAGGATGGAGAAGGAGGTCTGGCCGAAGCGCAGGTTCATCTCTCCCGATTCCTCGAGGAGCTGCAGCGCGAAGGCGGTGGAGGAGAGCGCGAGGCCGAAGCCGATCACGACCGCCGCGTTCCAGCCGGGCAGGATCAGCGCGAGGCCCCCGGTAAGGATCGCGCCCGTGACCAGAACTTGCGCGAGCCCGAGCCCGAAGATCTGGCGGCGCAGCGCCCAGAGACGCGAGAGCTTCAGCTCCAGGCCGATGATGAACAGAAGGAACACGACGCCGAGTTCGCCGATGTGGAGGATCTCGTCCTGCCCATGTTGGACGAGGCGCAGGATCGGCCCCATCACGATGCCGGCGAAGAGATAGCCGAGGATGGTGCCGAGCCCGATCCGCTTGAACAGCGTCCCGGCCACGATGCCGCCGCCGAGGATCAGGAGGATCTCGAGAAACAGCGGGGCGGTCTCTTCCATGGACGTCTCCGGGGCGAGCCGGCGCCGCGCGCCCGGCGGCGCCGCTTGACGTCGGCTTGAAGGCAGCCAATGGCATAATAGATGGTGCGGATGCAAAAGGTTCGGCGGTTTCCCCATGAATGACGACATCGGACGGCTCGAAGACCTCGGCGCGCGCCTGATCGAGGCCGCAAGGCGCGCCGGGGCGGACGCCGCCGACGCCGCCGTGGTGCGCTCGCGCTCGCAGAGCGCGCAGGTGCGGCTCGGCAAGCTGGAGGAGCTGGAATCGTCGGAAAGCGACGACCTGTCCCTGCGCGTCTTCGTCAGCCGGCGGGTCGCCACCGTCTCGGCGGACCTTCGCGCGGACATGGACCGCCTCGCCGAGCGGGCCGTCGCCATGGCCCGCGTCTCGCCGGAGGACCGCTATGCCGGGCTCGCCGACCCGGCGCTCCTGTCCCGGGACGCTCCGGACCTCGATCTCTTCGATCCGACGGAAATCTCGGCCGAGAGCCTGATCGAGACGGCGCGCGCCCTGGAAGCGGCCGCGCTCGGCGTGCCCGGCGTCACCAACACCAACGGGGCCTCGGCCGGCTACGGCGTCACCGGCCTCGTCCTCGTCACCTCCACCGGCTTTTCCGGCTCGCGCCAGCGCTCCGGCTTCTCGCGGCAGGTGAGCGCGGTGGCGGGCGAGGGCACCGGCATGGAGCGGGACTACGACTTCGATTCGCGCATCCACGCCGCCGATCTCGAAGACGCCGCCACGATCGGCCGGCGGGCCGGCGAGCGCGCGGTGCGGCGCCTGAAGCCCGCCAAGGTCGACACCGGCCGCTATCCGATCGTGCTCGACCCGCGCGTCTCGCGGGGGCTGATCGGCAGCCTTCTCGGCGCCATCAACGGCGCCTCGATCGCGCGCGGCACGAGCTTCTTGAAGGACCGGATGGGCGCCCGTGTCCTGCCCGCCGGGCTCGACCTCGTGGACGAGCCGAGCCTCAAGCGCCGCGCCGGCTCGCGCCCCTTCGACGGCGAAGGCGTCGCGGGCGAGCGGCTGGCGCTGGTCGAGGACGGGTTCCTTCGCCACTGGCTGCTCGACAGCGCCACGGGCCGCGAGCTTGGCCTTCCCACCAACGGCCGGGCCTCGCGCTCCTCCTCGGGCGTTTCGCCGTCCTCCACCAACGTCACGCTGACGCCCGGTGCGCGCTCGGCGGACGAGCTGATCCGCGACACCCATTCCGGAATCTTCGTCACCGAGATGATCGGCTCGGGCGCCAATCTCGTGACGGGCGACTATTCGCGCGGCGCCTCCGGCTTCATGATCCGCGACGGGCAACTCGCCGAGGCGGTCTCCGAATTCACGGTCGCCGGCAACCTTGCCGACATGCTGCTCGCCATCGAGCCGGCCAACGACGGGGACGAGCGCTTCTCCGTGGTCGTGCCGACACTGCGGATCGGCGAGATGACGGTGGCGGGCCGCTGACCGTGGCGGAAGCGCCGGACGATCTCGCTCTCCTCCGGGAGGTCGCGGCCGAGGCGGGGCGGATCGCGCAAGCGTTCTGGCGCAAGGACCCACGCGTCTGGTGGAAGGGGCAGTCGCCCGTGTCCGAAGCCGACCTCGCGGTGGACGAATACTTGAGTTCCGCGCTTCTCACGGCTCGGCCGGGCTACGGCTGGGTCTCGGAGGAAACGGCGTCCCGCCCGGCGGAAGGCGGAGAGGAGCGCTTCTTCGTGGTGGACCCGATCGACGGCACGCGCGCCTTTCTGCGCGGCGAGCCGACCTGGTGCGTCTCCATCGCGGTGGTGGCGGCCGGGCGCCCGGTGGCCGGCGTCCTCGACGCGCCCTCGCTGGGGGAGGTCTTCACCGCCGCGGCCGGCGGCCCCGCGCTCCTCAACGGGGCGTCGATCGCGGTGCGCACGGGGCACGGGGCGGGCGAGACCCTGCATCTTGCCATGCCCGATCCGATGCGCCGCCGGCTCGCCGACGAGCCGGGCCACGCCATCGACTTCTCACCCAACATTCCCTCGCTCGCGCTGCGGCTCGCCATGGTGGCGAGCGGGCGCCTCGACGGCACGCTGGTCGGCGCGCGGGCCAACGATTGGGACATCGCGGCAGCCGACCTGATCCTGGAGCGGGCGGGCGGCCATCTTGCCGGGCTCGAGACCGGACCCCACCTTTACAATCCCGTCCCCAGAAGGCATGGCGTTCTGGTCGCCGGCGCGCCGGACATCGTGCAGCGCCTGCGCACCTACGCCGCCCTGGCGGCCTGACGTCCCCTCCCGGCGGAAGCCTCGCCGCCGCAACGATCGGATCCCTCCCATGGCCAGCGAAGCCGAGCCCCGCCAACTCCTTCATCTCGTCTTCGGCGGAGAGCTTTCCTCCCTCAAGGGCATCGATTTCCGCGACCTTTCGGCGCTCGACATCGTCGGCATCTTTCCGGACTACGCTTCGGCGCTCGCCGCCTGGCGCGGCAAGGCGCAGGCGACGGTGGACAACGCCTCCATGCGCTACTTCATCGTCCACCTCCATCGCCTGCTCGACCCCGAGACGGCCTGAGGAGGCGGGCGGGATTTCGGCGCGCGTGGACGAGATCGCGGGTTCGGCTGGGACCAAAGGCCCCCGCAAGCGGCTGCGCGTGCGCCTGCAGCGACGCTCCAAGGCCTGGCTGCGCTCGCCCGCGGCGGTCGGCCTCGGGGCCGGGCTGATCCACGGCGCGCTGCGCTTCATCCGCCGCACGCAGGCCCTCGCCGCCGGATCCAGCGATTACCGGGCGATCCTGACCCGCCACCATCCCGCGATCGTCGGCCTGTGGCACGGGCAGCACCTCCTCGCCCCCTTCTTCCGTCCCGAGGAGCTGCCCTATGTCGCGCTCCTGTCGCGGAGCGCCGATGCCGAGCTGAACGCGGCGGTCGTCGCGCGGTTCGGCATCGGAACGATCCGCGGCTCGGGCGGGCGCGTGCGCGAGGCGGTGCGCGAGAAGGGCGGGGCGCGGGCGCTGATCCAGCTGAAGCGCAGCCTCGATCGCGGCTCGGGCGTCTGCATGATCGCGGATGTCCCGAAGGGCACCCCGCGCGAGGCGGGCCTCGGCATCGTCACGCTGGCGCGGCTGTCCGGCCGGCCGATCATCCCGAGCGCCGCCGTCACCAGCCGGCGCCATGTGGTGGAGCGGAGCTGGGACCGGACGACCCTGCCCCTGCCGTTCGGCCGCATCGCGGTCGTCATGGGCGAGCCGATCACCGTGCCGCCCGACGCGGATCCCGCCGAGATGGAGCGCCTGCGCGCCGAGATCACCCGCGCCATCGAGGCGGCCAACGCGCAGGCGCTGCGGCTTGCCGACGGAGGCCGGCCATGAGCGACTTCTGGGCTCGCCGGGCGCTCGGCGCCTATCGCCTCGCCGGTTCGATCGCCTATCCCGTGATCGGCCCCTATGTCGCCTGGCGGGCGTCCAAGGGCAAGGAGGAGCGGCCGCGCCGCCGCGAGCGCTACGGCTTCGCCTCCGAGATCCGCCCGCACGACCGGCCGCTGGTCTGGATCCACGCGGCGAGCGTCGGCGAGAGCCTCGCCATCATGCCGCTGGCCCAGACCCTGGCCGGCGAGGGGATCGGCGTCCTGGTGACCACCGGCACCGTCACCTCGGCCACGATGATCGCCGAGCGGCTGGTGCCCGGCATGATCCACCAATACGTGCCGCTGGACCTTCGCCCCTGCGTGTCCCGCTTTCTCGACCATTGGCAGCCCGACCTCGCGCTGGTGGCGGAAAGCGAGATCTGGCCGGTGACCCTGAACGAGCTCGGCCTGCGCCGCATCCCCCAGGTGCTCGTCAACGCGCGCCTGTCGGACCGCTCATTCCGGCGCTGGCGTTCGGCGCCGCGGCTGGCCGAATCCATCATGGAGCGCTTCGCCCATGTGGCCGCGCAGTCGGAGGTGGATGCGGAGCGCTACCATCTCCTGGGCGCCCGCTCGGTCTCGACCGTCGGCAACCTCAAGGCCGACATCGCCGCACCGCCGGTCAATCGCGAGGACCTCGACGAGGCGCGCCGCATGATCGGCCTGCGCCCTGTCTGGGCCGCCGTCTCCACTCACGAGGGCGAGGAGGCGATGGCGGCCGACATCCACCTGCGCCTCTGCCAGGACCGGCCGCGTCTTCTCACCATCATCGTGCCCCGCCATGTGGAGCGCGCCGACGCGCTGCATCGCATGCTGTCGGCCAAGGGCCTTTCCGTCGCGCGCTGGAGCCGGGGCGAGCTGCCCGATCCGACGGCGGAGGTGCTGCTCGGCGACACGATCGGCGACATGGGCTTCTATCTCCGCCTCACCGACATCGCCTTCATCGGCAAGTCGATCCATGCCGAGGGCGGGCAGAACCCGCTGGAGGCCGCCCGGCTCAACACCGCGATCCTGTCGGGCCGGCTGGTGCAGAACTTCCGCGACATCTACGGCCGGCTGATCGAACGGGGCGGGGCGCGGATCGTGCCGGATGCGGCCGCCCTCGAAGCCTCCGTCGCCGAGCTCTTCGCCCATCCCGAGACGCGGCGGGCCATGGCCGCGGCGGCGCGCGACAGCGTCGAGGAAATGGGCGGCGCGCTGCGCCGCACGCTCAACGCGCTCGACCCCTATCTCCTGCCGCTCAGGCTCGCGGTCAGCATGGATCGGCAGGGGGGGGATCGGCAGGGCTCAGAGCGTCCGGGCGACCGCCGGAGCGAGGGACGATGATCCGGCCGCGCGCACCCGGCTTCTGGTTCGAGCCGGCCGGCTGGCAGACGGCGCTCCTGGCGCCCGCCGCCATGGCCTACGGCCGCGTCGCGGCGAAGCGCCTGGCCGAAGCGCCCCGCCGCCCGGCCGGCATGCCCCTGATCTGCATCGGCAACTTCACGCTCGGCGGCGGCGGCAAGACGCCGACCGCCATCGCCCTGGCCAAGGCCGCGCGCCGCCTCGGGCTCCGGCCCGGCTTCCTGACGCGCGGTCACGGCGGCGCGGCGCCTCTGCCGCTCCTGGTCGATCCCGAGCGCCACGGCGCAGGCCTTGTCGGCGACGAGGCCCTGCTTCTGGCCGACGAGGCGCCCACCGCCGTCACGCTCGTCCGGGCGGCCGGCGCGCTTCTCCTGCGCCATGCCGGCTGCGACCTGTTCCTGATGGACGACGGGTTCCAGAGCGCCCAGCTCCGGCCGGACGTCGCGCTGCTCGTCGTGGACGGCACCCGCGGGCTCGGCAACGGCCGGTGTTTCCCCGCCGGCCCCTTGCGCGCGCCCCTTTCCGCCCAATGGCCGCTGGCGGACGCCCTGCTCGTGGTCGGGCCGGGCGCGGCCGGCGACGCGGTTCTCCATCGGGCGAAAGCCGAGGGCAAATCGGCCCACCGCGCCCGACTGGCGATCGCGGACGATGCCGGCCTGTCCGGCGCACGCTGCCTCGCCTTTGCCGGCATCGCCGATCCGGCCAAGTTCCACCGCTCGCTGGAGGAGGCCGGGGCCGTCGTCGAGGTTCGACGCGACTTTCCCGACCATCATCCCTTCGGCGAGGCGGACGCCGCCGCGCTTCTGGCCGAAGCCGAGGCGAAGGGTCTCGTGCCCGTCACCACGGCCAAGGACCACGCGCGCCTGAGGGACGCCGGCCCGCGTGCCCGGGCGCTGGCGGAGGCCGCACGCGTCCTCCATGTCGAACTCCGCTTCGAGGAGGCGGGCACGCCCGATGCCGTCATCGCAGCGGCGCTGTCGGGCTTCGCGCGTCGCGGCGAAGGGTCCTATCCGCGCCCGCCGGCCGATGTCTCGGCGGCGAGCGAGGCCGCGGCGTCGGCATAGGGTTCCTGGCGCTCGACGCTCCAGTATTTCAGGAGATCGAGGGCGATGGCCTCGCCGGTCACCGCGCAGCGCACGAAGGCGCCGGGGCGGATCACCTCGAAGTCGCCGTCGCCATAGCGCAGCTTCGCCTCGCCGCCGCCGTCCATCCGGTTCATCATCGTCGGTCTTCTTTCGCAAATTCCCGGCCGTTGTTCGGACCAACGGCCCGGCTTGTCAACGCCGGCCGAACAGGCGCTCGATGTCGGCGAGCTTCAGTTCGATGAAGGTCGGGCGTCCGTGGTTGCACGTGGCGGAGGCCGGCACCTGTTCCATGCGGCGCAGCAGCGCGTTCATCTCGGGCGCCTGCAGCCGGCGCCCGGCCCGCACCGAGCCGTGGCAGGCCATGGTGGCGGCGACATGGTCGACCCTGCCGCCGAGTCCGGCGCCCGAGCCCGTCTCGGTCAGCTCGTCCGCGATCTCGCGAACGAGGGCCGGGGCGTCCACCTCGCCGAGGATCGCCGGCGTCTCGCGCACCATCACGGCGCCTGGCCCGAACCGCTCGATATGAAGCCCGAAGCGCTTCAACACCTCGTCCTCAGCGACCAGACGCTCGACCTCCGCCTCCGTGAGGTCCACGACCTCGGGGATCAGCAGCATCTGGGTCGGCAGGGGCTTGGCGTGAATCGCCTCCTTCAGGGCTTCGTAGACCAGGCGCTCGTGGGCGGCGTGCTGGTCGATGAGGACGAGGCTGTCCTCCGTCTCGGCGACGATGAAGGCCTTGCCGATCTGCGCGCGCGCGGCCCCCAGCGGAAACTCGGCGCGGATCGGCGCGGGCGCCGTCTCCTCGAACCGCTCGGCGCGGGCGGAGGGCTGAAAGGCGCCGAAGTCGGCGGGCCGGCCGTCCAGCGGGCGGGACGGCGAGCGCGCGGGATCGTAGGGCGCGGCGGGCCGCTCGGAAAAGGCGAAGGACGGGCGCGGGGCATGGGCCGGCGCCGGGGCGGCGGGCTCGCCCGCGCCGCCCGCCCGGAACCGCACCAGGAGGCCGTCCGCCCCTTCCGTCGAGCCGCGCAGCGACAGGCGCGCGAGCTCGGCCCGGATCGCGCCGACCACGAGTCCGCGCACGAGGCCGGGATCGCGGAACCGGACGTCGGCCTTGGCCGGGTGGACGTTGACGTCGACGTCGCGCGGATCGACCTGGAGGAACAGGACGCAGACCGGGTGCCGGTCGCGCGGCATCACGTCGGCATAGGCCCCGCGGATGGCCGAGAGGATCAACCGGTCGCGCACCGGCCGGCCGTTGACATAGACATACTGGTGCTGCGCCGTGCCGCGATGGAAGCTCGGCAGGCCCGCATGGCCGGCCAGGAACACGCCCTCGCGGCCGGCATCCAGCGCGAAGGCGTTGTCCGCGAAACTCTCGCCGACGATCGCCCCGATGCGCTCCATCGCTTGGGTTTCGTCCACCGCCGGCAGGACGAGCGGGCTCCGATCCTCGCCGGACAGCTCGAAACGCACGCCGGGAAAGGCGATGGCGATGCGGCGCACCACCTCGGTGATCGCGGCCGATTCCGCCCGGTCGCTTTTCAAGAACTTCAGCCGCGCGGGCACGGCATGGAAGAGGTCGCGCACCTCGATCACCGTGCCGGCGGACAGGGCGGCCGGGCGCGGCCCGTCCTGCCGGCCGCCATGGACCAGGATCTCGTGCGCGCCCGAAGCGCCGCGCGCCCGCGAGCGCAGCGACAGCCGCGCCACCGAGCCGATCGAGGGCAGGGCCTCGCCCCGGAAGCCCAGCGTCTCGATGCCCTGGAGCCCGCCCTCCATCTTGGAGGTGCAGTGGCGGCGCACGGCCAGCGGCAGCTCGGCTTCCGGAATGCCGCAGCCGTCGTCGGTGATGCGGATCAGGCTCTTGCCGCCGCCCGCCGTCGCGATCTCGATGCGCCGGGCGCCGGCGTCGAGCGCGTTCTCGACCAGTTCCTTCACGACGCTCGCCGGCCGCTCCACCACCTCGCCGGCGGCGATCTGGTCGATCAGGGTCTCGGAGAGCTGGCGGATCGGCATGCGCGGGCTTTCGGGGGGCGGGTCTGTCGCCGTCACATAGGCCTCATCCCGCCCGCGAGCAAACGGGCCGGCTTCAGCCTTCCCTGAGGATCGCGACGGAGCGGGGGCCGACATTGAGCGGCATGCCGGGGTCGAGCGGCGCCTCGGCCTCGTCCGGCCGATCCGAGGCGAGGGCGAGGCGATAGGCGCGGCCGGGCGGGGGAGGCGGCAGGTGCACGGCGAGCGCCTCGCGGCCGGCGTTCAGATAGACCAGCGCTGCCGAGCCGTCCGCCGCCAGCCGCGCGCCGAGCCAGTGCCGGCCACCGTCCGTCCACGCGCCGGGCGTCATCGCCGCGCCGTCGGTTCCGAGCCATGTGACGTCGGGCGCGCCGTCCACCGGGGCGCCGGTCAGGAAGGCAGGCGCATTGAGCGCGGGCGTCTCGGCTCGCAGTCGGGCAAGACGGGCGGTGAAGGCGATCAGCGCCTCGTCGGCGCCGCCCCAGTCCATCCAGACGGTCTCGTTGTCCTGCGCATAGGCGTTGTTGTTGCCGCCTTGGCTGCGGCCCATCTCGTCGCCCGCGACGATCATCGGGTTGCCGCGCGCGACGAAGAGGGTCGCGAGGAGGGCACGGATGTCCTGCCGGCGGGCCTCGATGATCGCAGGATTGTCCGTCGGCCCCTCCACCCCGTTGTTCCAGGAATGGTTCTCGTTGTGCCCGTCGCGGTTGCCCTCGCCGTTGGCCTCGTTGTGCTTCCCCTCGTATGCGACGAGGTCGTGGAGGGTGAACCCGTCATGGGCGGCGATGAAGTTGACGCCCGACGCCGCATCGCGGCCCGACGCGGCGAAGAGGTCGGGCGAGCCGGAAAGGCGCGTCGCCAGCCCTGACAGGAGTCCGTTCTCGCCGCGCCAGAAGCGCCGGATATCGTCGCGGAACCGGTCCTGCCATTCCAGGAACGGCGGCGGAAAGGCGCCGACCTGATAGCCGCCGGGGCCGATGTCCCAGGGCTCCATGACGTGGAGCCGGTCCTTCAGGACGGGATCGGCGGCAAGGCGCCGGAGAAAGGGCGCGTCGGGCCGGAAGCCCTGCGGCGTGCGCCCGAGCACCGTGCCGAGATCGTAGCGGAAGCCGTCGATCCCGCCGAACTCCACCCAGGCGCGCAGGGCGTCGATCCCGAGCCGCATCACGGGCTCGTGCCAGAAGGCGAAGGTGTTGCCGGTGCCCGTGTCGTTGACCAGTCGGTCGGGCTCGTTCGGGTCGGCGGCGTAGTAGCTGGCGTTGTCGAGCCCGCGGTAGGACAGGGTCGGCCCGCCGTGGTCGCTCTCGCCCGAATGGTTGAGGACCATGTCGAGAAGGACGCGGATGCCGCGCGCGTGGAGCGCCCCGGTGACCCGCCGCACCTCCGCCCAGCCGCCCGGCACGAGGCGCGGATCGGGCGCTATCTGGCAGACGGGATTGTAGCCCCAGGCGTTGGACAGGCCGAGATGGACGAGATGCCGCTCGTCGATCGCCGCCGTGAGCGGCATCAGCTCAACCGTCTCGACACGCAAGCGGGCGAGGTGGTCGAGGACGGCGGGCTCGGCCAGCGCGCCGAGCGTGCCGCGCAAGGGCTCGGGCACACCCTCGTGGCGCTGCGTATAGGCGCGCACCAGAAGCTCGTAGGTGAAGCCGGGCGCCCGCTTCGGCAGGACCTCGGCCCCGCCCTCCGGCCGGCAGACGACGGCCCGCGGCACGAGCGGCGCCGTGTCGAGCTGGCGCTCCGGGGGAGCGCCGAGCGCCGCGTGATAGACGAAGGGCCGGTCGAGCCGGAGCGCATAGGGGTCGACCAGGAGCTTGGCCGGATCGAACCGGTGGCTCCGCGACAGATCATAGGGTCCGTGCGCGCGCAGGCCGTAGAGCGCGCCCTCCCTCAGCCCCGGCACGAAACCAAAGTGAATGTCGCCGTCGCGCCCGGGCAGCGCGAGGCGCTCGCGCTCCACGATCCCGGCGGGATCGAACAGGCAAAGCTCGACCCGCTCCGCATGGGCGGAGAACACGGCGACATGGACGCCGTCCGCCGCAACGCTCGCTCCCAGCCGATCCGGACACCCGCGCTCCGCCGTGATCCCTGCCATCACTTCGCTCCCTTATAATCCGCCCTGCCAGTCGCGCACGGCCTGAACGGGGTAGAGGAGCATCAGGACGTTCAAGATGAGGTTGTCGCGGATCAGCCAGGCGGTCAGGATCTCGAAGACGACCGCGATCGCGACCGTGGCCCAGACCGGCAGGCGCGAAGCGAGCAGGAAGCCCGCGATCATGAAGCCGATGTCGGCGACCGAGTTGAGGACGCTGTCGCCGAAGTAGTCGAGCGCGATCGTCGCCTCGCGGTAGCGGTTGATCACGGCGTCGGTGTTCTCGGCGATCTCCCAGACCGCCTCGATGACGGTCGCGACCACCAGCCGGCCGCCGAGCGACCAGCGCCGCATCAGGAGATGCGTCAGACCGTAGAACAGGAAGCCGTGGATGAGGTGCGAGGGCGAGTACCAGTCCGACAGGTGCTGCGAGTTCTCCGAACTCACCACCTGCCCGTGCCAGAGCTTCACATAGCCGCATTCGCAGATGGGCACTCGGCCCATGGACAGGAGGATGACGGCCGTCGCGACCACGACCAGGGCGACGAGGAGGGAGGCGCGCGGCGAGATGCGCCGCGCCGGAGTGACGGTCACGGTGCTCAGGTGCGCACGTCCGGCTCGGCGCGGCCCGTGCGGGCCTTGATCTCGCCGATCGCGTCGGCCGTCTCGACCAGCTCCTTCAAGGCCACCTCGACCGGCAGGTCGTGGCGCGCCGGATCGGGCTCGAAGCGCTCGAGATAGACACGCAGCGTCGCGCCCACCGTGCCGGTGCCCGAGAGGCGGAAGACGATGCGCGAGCCGCCGGAAAAGACGATGCGCACGCCCTGACCGGTCGAGACCGAGCCGTCGATCGGGTCCTTGTAGGAGAAGTCGTCCGCCTCGGACACGACGAGCGTGCCGAAGCGCTGGCCGGCCATGGAGGCGAGGCGCCCGCGAAGCGAGTTCATCAACTCCTCGGCGGCTGCCTTGTCGACCTCCTCGTAGTCGTGGCGCTGGTAGTAGTTGCGGCCGAACTCGGCCCAGTGACCCTTGACGATCTCGGCCACCGACTGGCCGCGCTCGGCCAGGATGTTGAGCCACAGGAGGACGGCCCAGAGCCCGTCCTTCTCGCGAACGTGGTCGGAGCCGGTGCCGGCGCTCTCCTCGCCGCAGATCGTCACCTTGCCGGCGTCGAGGAGATTGCCGAAGAACTTCCAGCCGGTCGGCGTCTCGTAGATGCCGATGCCGCGCTTTTGCGCCACGCGGTCGGCGGCCTGGCTGGTCGGCATGGATCGGGCGATGCCGGCGATGCCCTTGGCGTAGCCGGGCGCCAGGTGCGCGTTGGCCGCGAGAACGGCGAGCGAGTCCGACGGGGTCACCACGATGCCGCGGCCAAGGATCATGTTGCGGTCGCCGTCGCCGTCCGACGCCGCGCCGAAGTCGGGCGCCGTCGGCCCCATCAGGAGATCGACGAGCGGCGCCGCCCAGACGACGTTGGGATCGGGATGGCCGCCGCCGAAATCCTCCGACGGTACGCCGTTCAGCACCGTGCCCTCCGGCGCGCCGAGGCGCCGCTCCAGGATCTCGGTGGCGTAGGGGCCGGTGACGGCGTGCATCGCGTCGAAGCGCAGCGTCAGGCCGCCCTGGATGGCGGCGCGGATCTTGCCGAAGTCGAACAGCGTCTCCATCAGTGCCGCGTAGTCGGCGACGGGGTCGACGATCTCGACCTCCATCTGCCCAAGCCGGCTCGTGCCGATCAGCGAGAGGTCGGGCGCCTCGCCGTCCCAGATCCGGTAGTCCTGGATCTCCTTCGTGCGGCGGTAGATCGCGTCGGTGACGCCCTCGGGCGCCGGGCCGCCGTTGGCGATGTTGTACTTGATGCCGAAGTCGCCGTCCGGCCCGCCGGGATTGTGCGAGGCCGAGAGCACGATGCCGCCGGCCGCCTTGCGCTGGCGGATGAGGTTGGAGGCGGCGGGCGTCGACAGGAGCCCGTTCTGGCCGACGATGACCTTGGCGACGCCGTTGGCGGCGGCCATGCGGATCGCCTTGCGGATCACGGTGGCGTTGAGATAGCGCCCGTCGCCGCCGATCACGACCGCCGAGCCCGCCGGGCGCTCCGTCGCGTCGAAGATCGCCTGGAGGAAGTTCTCGGCGTAGTTCTCCTGCGCGAAATGCGGGACCTTCTTGCGAAGTCCGGACGTGCCGGGCTTCTGGTCGTCGAAGGGCTTGGTCGCGACGGTGGAGATCATCAGGCTCGTTCCTGGAGAAGGCCGTTGTAGAGGTCGGCATAGCGTCGTGCGCTGGCGGTCCAGGACACGTCGCTCGTCATGGCGGTGCGCTGCATGTCGCGCCAGAGCGACGCGTCGGCATAGAGGGCGAGGAGGCGCTGCACGCCCTCCATCAGCGCCTCGCGCGTGACGGGGGCGAAGATGATGCCGGTCGCGACGCCCGCCGTCTGCGCGGCGAAGTTGGCGTCGATCACCGTATCGGCAAGGCCTCCGACGCGGGAGACAACGGGCAGGCAGCCGTAGCGCAGGGCATAGAGCTGGGTCAGGCCGCAGGGCTCGAAGCGGGACGGCACGAGCAGCGCGTCGGCGCCCGCCTGCACCTTGTGCGACAGGACCTCGTCGTAGCCGATCCGAACGCCCATCCGGCCGGAATGCCGCGCGGCGGCCGAGAGGAACGCGCCTTCCAGCATCCGGTCGCCCGAGCCGACGACGGCGAGCCGGCAGCCGGCCGCGACGATGTCGTCGCAGCTCTCGGCGAGGATATCGAGGCCCTTCTGCCAGGTCAGGCGGCTGACCACGGCCAGCAGCGGCGTGTCGTCCTCCTCCAGCGCGAACTCGGCCTCCAGCGCGCGCTTGTTGAGCGCGCGGCGGAACAGGGCGTCGCGGTCGAAATTCGCCGCGATATGGGGGTCGGCATTGGGGTCCCAGGTTTCGACGTCGATGCCGTTGACGATGCCCGACAAGCGATCCTCGCGGCCGCGCAGGAGGCCGTCGAGGCCCATGCCGCCTTCGGGCGTCAGGATCTCGCGCGCGTAGTTGGGGCTGACCGTGGTGATGCGGTCGGCGGCGCGCAGGCCGCCTTTGAGGAAGCCGACCGCGCCGTAGTATTCGACGCCGTCCACGCCCCAGGCCTCCACGGGCAGGCCGAGCTCGGAAAAGATCGTCTGCGGAAAGGCGCCCTGGAAGGCGAGGTTGTGGATGGTGATGACCGTCTTCGGCCGATCCTCGCCCATGTGCTCGAGATAGACGGGCGCCAGCGCTGCCTGCCAGTCGTGGACATGGACGATGTCGGGTCGGTAGCCGGGCACGAGGCCGGTGCCGATCAGCGCGCCCGCGCGGCCGAGCGCGGCGAAGCGCGCCCAGTTGTCCGGGTGGTCGTAGCCGGTCGCGCCGACATAGGGTCCGCCCGGCCGGTCGTAGAGATGCGGCGCGTCGAGGAAGAGCATCCTCAGGCCCGCGACCTCGGCGGCGAGAACGCGCGCCGGACCGCCGAAGAGCTCGTCGATCGCGGCGACCTCGCTCGCGCCCTCGACCTGCGGCAGGACGGACGGATAGGCCGGCATCAGGGTCGTCATGTCGACGCCGATGGCGCCCAGCGCCAGCGGCAGGGCGCCGGCGACGTCGGCCAGCCCGCCCGTCTTCACCAGCGGAAAGACCTCCGAGGCGACGGAGAGGACGGCGGTCATCCGTGGTTGAGCCGGTCGATCATGGACTGCGTCACGAGGCAGACGCCACCGGCCGAGCGGCGGAAGCGGCTCGCGTCGAGCTCCGGGTCCTCGCCGATCACGAGGCCGTCGGGGATCTGCACGCCCCGGTCGAGGATCGCCCTGGTGACGCGCGCGCCCCGGCCGATATGGCAATGCGGCAGGACCACGGCTTCGTTCAGCACCGAATAGGAGTTCTGCCGGACGCCGGTGAAGAGCAGCGAGCGGTGCAGCGAGCCGCCGGAGATGATGCAGTCGCCCGAGACCAGCGAGGAGATCGCCATGCCGCGCCGCCCGTCCTCGTCGTGGACGAACTTGGCCGGCGGGGTCACGTCGGCATAGGTCCAGATCGGCCAGTCGCGGTCGTAGATGTCGAGCTGGGGCACGACGTCGGTGAGGTCGATATTGGCCTGCCAGTAGGCGTCCACGGTGCCGACGTCCCGCCAGTAGGAGCCGTACTCGGCCTCCGAGCGCACGACGGAGGAGGAGAAGGTGTGGGCGTAGGCAGTGCCGTGCTTCACGACGTAGGGCACGATGTCGTGCCCGAAGTCGCGGCTGGAATTGGGGTCGGCGGCGTCGCGGCGAAGCTGGGCGGCGAGGAACTTGGTGTTGAAGACGTAGATGCCCATGGAGGCCAGCGCCGTGTCCGGGCGGCCGGGAATGGCCGGCGGGTCGGCCGGCTTCTCGACAAAGGCGGTGATCTGGTTCTTGTCGTCGACATGCATCACGCCGAAGGCGACCGCCTCCATGCGCGGCACTTCCAGGCAGCCGATCGTCACGTCCGCGCCCGTGTCGACATGCTGCTGGAGCATGATCTCGTAGTCCATCTTGTAGACGTGGTCGCCTGCGAGGATCACGATGTATTCGGGCGCGTAGGCCTCGATGATGTCGATGTTCTGGTACACGGCGTCGGCGGTGCCGGCATACCATTGGTCCTCCGACACGCGCTGCGAGGCGGGCAGGACGTCGAAGCTCTCGTTGCGGCCCGGACGCAGGAAGTTCCAGCCGCGGTTGAGGTGGCGGATCAGCGAATGGGCCTTGTACTGCGTGGCGACGCCGATACGGCGGATGCCGGAATTGATCGCGTTGGACAGGGCGAAGTCGATGATGCGGGACTTGCCGCCGAAATACACGGCGGGCTTGGCCCGGTCGTCGGTCAGCTCCATCAGGCGCGATCCGCGTCCGCCGGCCAGCACGTAGGCCATCGTATCACGCGCGATCGGCCCGGCACGCCGGTGATCTGCCATGCTTGTCTCCTCCTCCGCCGTCCGCCCCGGTCTTCCGGCATTGCCTGCCGGTTGTCAGTCTTCGGCGTTTCCACAGCTCAAAGATAGGCCCGGCGATCGCCGGGCAAGCCGCGCTCCACCCGGTTTGCACAGAGATTTTGCCCTCCTGCGGCATTCCCGCCCAAAGCGAAGGCCCCGGCGGTGGATCGCCGGGGCCTCCGCATGCCGGGAGGAAGCCGCACCCGTCAGGCGCCGGGGCCGGCCTTCCAGATGTGGCTTGCATATTCGCGGATGGAGCGGTCGGACGAGAACCAGGACATGCGCGCCGTGTTGCGGGCGGCGATCCGGTTCCAGGCGGCGCGGTCCTTCCAGAGGACGTCGAGCTGGCGCTGCGTGTCCCAGTAGGCGCGGAAGTCGGCCGCGATCATCCACCAGTCGCGGTCGCGGATGGAGTTCATCAGATTGGCGTAGCGGCCGGGATCGTCCTGGCAGAAGACGCCGGACGAGATGGAATCGATCGCCGAGCGCAGGAGCGGTTGGCTGTTGATCACGGCCTGACCGCCGTGCCCTTCGGCGCGCATGCGGGCGACCTCGTCGGCCTTCAGGCCGAAGATGAAGATGTTGTCCTCGCCGATATGCTCCAGCATCTCGACGTTCGCGCCGTCCAGCGTGCCGATGGTGAGCGCGCCGTTGAGGGCGAACTTCATGTTGCCGGTGCCCGACGCCTCGAGGCCGGCCGTGGAGATCTGCTCCGACAGGTCGGCCGCCGGCATGATGATCTCGGCGAGGCTGACGTTGTAGTTCGGGATGAAGACGACCTTCAGGAGCCCGCGCACGGTCGGGTCGGAGTTGACGACCCGCGCGACGTCGCCGGCGAGATGGATGATCTCCTTGGCCTGGACATAGGAGGGCGCCGCCTTGCCGGCGAAGATCTTGACCCGCGGCGTCCAGTCGAGATGGGGCAGCGAGCGGATCTGCTCGTAGAGCGCCACCGTCTCCAGGATGTTGAGAAGCTGGCGTTTGTACTCGTGGATGCGCTTGACCTGGATGTCGAACATGGCACCGGGATCGAGGTTGATCGCCAGCCGCTCCTGCACCAGCGTCGCCAGCCGCTCCTTGTTCTGGCGCTTGACGGCCGCGAAGCGCTCCTGGAACGCGGCGTCGTCGGCATGCGCGTCGAGCTCCGCGATCTTCTCGATATCGTCGCGGAAGCCGTTGCCGATCGTCTCCTCGATCAGCTGGGACAGGCCGGGATTGGCCTGGTGCAGCCAGCGGCGCGGGGTCACGCCGTTGGTCTTGTTCTCGATGCGGGTCGGGTAGAGCTTGTGCAGATCGTGGAACACGGTCTGCTTCATCAGCTCGGTGTGGAGCGCCGAGACGCCGTTCACCGCATGGCTGCCGACGAAGGCGAGCTGGCCCATGCGCACGCGCCGCCCGTTGCCCTCGTCGATCAGCGAGATCGCCGAGATGGTGCGGTCGTCGAAGCCCTGGCCCTGCGTGGCCTCGCGCAGCACGCCGGCGTTGATCTGGTAGATGATCTGCATCTGGCGCGGCAGCAGCCGCTCGAAGAGATGGATCGGCCAGGTCTCCAGCGCTTCCGGAAGGAGCGTGTGGTTGGTGTAGGAGAAGGTGGCCCGCGTGATCGTCCAGGCCTCTTCCCATTCCAGGCCGTGGACGTCGACCAGAAGGCGCATCAGCTCGGCGACCGACACGGCCGGGTGCGTGTCGTTGAGCTGGATCGCGACCTTGTCGGCGAGGTTGGTGAGGTCCTCGTACTGGGCGAGATGGCGGCGGATGATGTCCTGCAGAGAGGCCGAGGAGAAGAAGAACTCCTGGCGCAGCCGCAGTTCCTGGCCGGCCTGATGCGAATCGGCGGGATAGAGGACGCGGGTGATCGCCTCCGCCTTGTTGGATTCGAGCAGCGCGCCGATGTGGTCGCCCGCGTTGAAGGCGTCGAGCAGGATCGGGTCGAGCGACTGCGCGCTCCATAGGCGCAGCGTGTTGATGTGCTGGCCGCGCCAGCCGACGGCCGGCGTGTCGTAGGCGACGGCGAGGACGCGCTCGGCCGGGCGCCAGACGGAGCGGGTGCGCCCGCCCTCCTCGATCGTGGTGACCTTGCCGCCGAAGCCGATCTCGTAGGAACTCTCGCGCCGCTCGAACTCCCAGGGGTTGCCGTGCTTCAGCCAGGTCTCGGGCAGCTCGACCTGCGCGCCGTCCACGATCTCCTGGCGGAAGAACCCGTGGACGTAGCGGATGCCGTAGCCGTAGCCCGGCACGCCGGTGGAGGCCATGGACTCCATGAAGCAGGCGGCCAGCCGCCCGAGGCCGCCGTTGCCGAGCGCCGCGTCCGGCTCCAGGAGCTCCACGAGGTCGAGCTCGACCCCGTAGCGCGCGAGGGCCTCGCGGATCGGGTCGGTGAGGCCGAGATTGGAGATCGCGTCGCGCAGGAGGCGGCCGATCAGGAACTCCATCGACAGGTAGCAGACCCGCTTGGCCTGGCGGTTGTAGGTGTCGATCGTCGATTCGAACCAGTTGTCGATGATGCGGTCGCGCACCACCAGCGTCGTCGCCTCCAGCCAGTCGTGGAGGCGCGCCGCGCCGGTGGTCTTGCCGATCGAGTAGGTCAGCTTCTCCACGATTTCCTTAGCGATCGTGTCGGCGTCGTTGAGCCGGGGCTGCGACTTGTCGCCGGCTTCGATGGGCGCCTGTCGGGTGGCGAGGCTGGATGGCGTCATGGCGGGTCTCAGGTCCTCAGGGATGCGATGGCGGACACGAGGCCCGCGGTGGAGGAATCTCGGCCTTGCGTGGAGGCTTCGCCGCGAACCACGGGCAGGAGGCCGGTGGCCAGCTCCTTGCCGAGTTCGACGCCCCATTGGTCGAAGGCATTGATTCCGAAAAGCTGCGCCTCGACGAAGACGCGGTGCTCGTAGAGCGCGACGAGCCGGCCGAAGGCGAAAGGGGTGAGTTGCTTGTAGAGGATGGTGATCGACGGCCGGTCGCCGGAGAACTCGCGGTGCGGGGCGATGCGCTCGGCCTCGTCAGCCGGGCGGCCGGCGTCGAGAAGCTGTTGCCTGGCCTCCTCCAGCGTGCGGCCCTTCATCAGGGCTTCCGACTGGGCGAGGCAGTTGGCCAGAAGCAGGTCCTGGTGGACGCGCATGTCCGGGCTCGTCTCGTGCGACATGGCGCCGACGATGAACTCGACCGGGATGATGTCGGTGCCCTGGTGGAGAAGCTGGAAGAACGCGTGCTGGCCGTTGGTGCCGGGCTCGCCCCAGACGACCGGACCCGTCGCGGTTTCCACCCGCCGCCCGTCGAGGCCGACATGCTTGCCGTTGGATTCCATGTCCAGCTGCTGGAGATAGGCCGGCAGGCGCGCGAGGCGCTGGTCGTAGGGGATCACGGCGCGCGTGCGGTGCTTCTGCGGCACGCGGTGCCACCAGCCGACGAGGCCGAGGATCAGCGGCAGATTCTCTTCGGCCGGAGCGTCCTTGAAATGCCGGTCCATGTCGCGCGCGCCGGCCAGGAACTCGCGGAAGCGCTCCGGCCCGATCGCGATCATGAGGGGCAGGCCGATCGCCGACCAGACGGAGTAGCGCCCGCCGACCCAGTCCCAGAACCCGAAGGTGCGATCCTCGCCGATGCCGAAGGCGCCGACCTTGTCGAGCGCGGTCGAGACGGCACAGAAGTGGGCGCCGACCGCCGCTTCGCCGAGACGGCTCGCGACCCAGGCCCGCGCGGTCTGCGCGTTGGTCATGGTCTCGATCGTGGTGAAGGTCTTGGAGGCGACGATGAAGAGCGTCGTCTCGGCATCGAGGCCCTTCAGCGTGTCCGCCATGTGGGCGCCGTCGATGTTGGACACGAAATGCGCGCGCGGCCCGTCATGGTAGGGGCCGAGCGCGATGGCTGCCATCACGGGGCCGAGGTCCGAGCCGCCGATGCCGATATTGACGATATCGGTGATCGCCTTGCCCGTCGCGCCCTTGATCGTGCCACCGCGGATGCCTTCCGCAAAGCGCGACATGGCCTCCAGAACGCCCTCGACATCCCCACCAACCGCCTGGCCCTCGACGGCGAACCCGTCGTCGGGCCGGGCGCGCAGGGCGACGTGGAGAACGGCGCGGTTCTCCGTCGTGTTGATGCGTGCGCCCGCATACATCGCGTCGCGCCGCTCCAGAACGCCGACCTGGCGGGCATAGGCATGGAGAGCGGCGAGGTCGTCACCCGACAGGGCGCACTTCGACACGTCGAGAAGGAGATCGTCGTGCCGGAAGGAGAAGCGCCCGAAGCGATCGGGATCAGCGGCGAACAGGGCCTTGATGCCCGTCTGCGCCGCCGCCTCGCCCCGTGCCTTGATCTGGTCGAGAGAGATGTTCTTCGAGGTCGGGTCGGTCACGCAGCGGATCCATGGCTTCGTCGGCGAGCCGGCAGACTCGCGCAGGGGTGCCGAAGGATAGTGCGATTTACCGCAGTGCCCAACACTTTCCCGAAACGCTCCCGCCTGACCGTTCCGGCTCTCGGCCGGAGGGTGACCTTCTCAGTCGCAGAGGATTACGGAACGGTGCCGGTGCGAAGCTGGACGACCGGGTGGAGAACCTCAGGTCCTGAGGCCTGCCAGCTTCTCGATCGCGTGATCCAGCGTCTGCGACATCGGGTCGATGCCGTCGGCCCGGTTCTCCGCGTCCACGCGCCGCTTCCATTCGCCGAGGATCGAGCGCTTCTCGTGCGCGTCGAGGAAGCCGTCCTCGACCACGGCCATCGGCGAATCGAACGACGTGCCGTCATCGCGGTCGAACTTGGCGTGCTTGAGGGACTCGGTGCTCATGGTCGGAACTCCTGACAAGCCATCCTCGCGACGGGAGGATGCCTGGCAGAACGTCCGAACGGCGCGCCCGGTTGCGCCCCTCAATATTCCTTTTCGTAGAACACGCCGACCTCGCCGCCGCCATTGGCCGTCACCGCGGCGCGCGCCTTGATGTCGGCCCCGAGCTCGAGGTCGATCGACACGCGGCCGGTGGAATCGACGCCGACATAGGTGTTCTCGTTGAGATAGCGCCCGACGCCGACCGCCGCCTGTCCGTCCGCCGTGGTCCGAATGTCGATGTCGTCGACGCCGAGCTGCGAGCGCAGGTTCTCGAGGAGGCCCGTCGAGCCGCCGCCGACGCCGGACAGCTGCGCGGCGGCCGAGGCGAGCTGCGCGATCTGGAGCGGCGACAGGTCGCTCGTGCCCTGCCCGAAGATCAGGCGCGCCAGCACCTCGTCCTGCGGCAGGGCAGGGGAGGAGGTGAAGTTGAAGGCGGGATCGTTGGCGGGGCCGGTGATCGCGATATAGACCGTCACCTCGCCCGTGTCGGACGCGGCCAGAAGGTCCAGCGTCGGCACGAGGTTGCCGTCGAAGGTGAGGGTCGCGCGCTGGAAGTCGAGCCGGCGCGACAGGAGCTGGAAGCGCCCGCGCTGCAGCTCGAAGGCGCCGGCGATCCCGAGATTGGAGACCGGCCCGGTGATCCGGATCGTGCCGCCGAGTTCGAGGTCCAGCCCGCGGCCGCGCACGAAGACCCGGTTCGGCGCGTTCAGCGTCAAGTCGAGGCGGATGCCGCCGCTTGCTCCCCCTTCGCCGCCCGACCCCTGCGGGTCGATCTCGCGGATCTGCTGGAGGACGGCCGGCGGGGTGTTGCGGCGCTTGAGGTCGATCTGCGCGACCGAACTCGGCAGATTGTCGGGAACGAGGATCGCGATCTCGCGGGCGTCGACCGTGCCGGCGAGAAGGGCGTCGCCCGTCAGGGGACCGGTGAGGGTCAGCCCCGCGTCGAGGCGCACGGTGACGAGTTCGCCGTCGGCATAGCGACCGTCCGCCACCTGGATGCGCAGATCGGCCGGGAAGCCGGGGGTCAGGCCGATCGTGCCGGCGACGCTCACCGTCCCGCCGGCGCCAAGCTGGGCGGTGACGCTGGTCAGCGTCGCCGTCTGGCCGTTCAAGGCGACCTGGGCGTTGATGTTGTTGAGCGCGAGGTTGGCGCCCGTATCGACGAAGGACGCGCCCTGCGTCGAGATCGTGCCGGTCACGTTGGGCGCTGCGGCCGAGCCCTGGACCCGCGCATCGACCGCGACGGTTCCCTGCACCGAGCGCCCGCCTTCGGCGAGGATGCGGTTGGCGAGCGACAGCGGTGCCGTGCCGTTCAGTGCGAGGTCAAAGGTCGGCGTGCCGGAGACGCCGACCGAACCGTTTGCGGTGAAGGCGAGGCCAGAACCCGACAGCGAGCTGTCCACGCTCACGCGGTTGTCGGCGAAGGCGCCGCGCGCGGCGATGTCGAGCGGACCGACGCCGGCCTCGCGCGTCTGCGTGACGGAGAAGCCGGAGAGGCGCAGGTCGTAGTCCGCGCGCGGGGCGGAGAGGGTGCCCGTGGCGCGCGCCGTGCCGTTCAGGGTGCCCTGCGGGTCGATGCCGCTGGCCGCTGCGGCCGCCAGCGAAGCCGGAACGTTGTCGAAGGTGACGTTGAGGTCGAGCCGCTGGCCGACCGTACCGTTCGCCGTCACCGAACCGGTGCCGAGTTCGACGCGCGCCGTCTGGAGCTGGACGCTGCCGTTCGCGAAGGTGCCGGCGGCGGTGGCGTCGATCGCGGGCGCGCCGGCGGCGCGCGTCTGCGCCACCGAGACGTCGGTGGCCTGGAGGTCGAACGTCGCGTTCGGCGCCTGGAGCGTCCCCGTTGCGGCGAGGTTGCCGGACAGGGTGCCGCGCGCGTCGAGGCTCGGCTGGACGGCATTGGCCAGCGCCACGGGAAGGCGGTCGAGGACGAGGCGGAGGTCGAGGGCGCGCCCGGCGGTGCCGGTCAGCTCCAGCGAGCCCGTGCCGGTGTCCACGCGCGCCCTGTCGAAGCGGGCGGTGCCTTGCTCATAGGCTCCGGCGACATCCAGCGTCACGGTCTCGACGCCGGCCTGGCGCAAGGGCGCGGCAGAGAGATTGTTGCCGGCCAGCTCGAAGGTCGCTTGGGGATCGGCGATGGAGCCGGTCGCCGTCGCGCGCCCGTTGAGCACGCCGCGTGCGTCGAGGCCTGGCCGGAGGCCGTTGGCGAGCGCCAGCGGAAGGTCGACCACCTGGAGCTGGAGGTCCAGCGCGCGGCCGACCGATCCCGTCGCCTCGATCCGGCCCGTGCCGGCGGTGAGGAGCGCACGGTCGAGCTGCGCCGTGCCGCCGCGGTAGAGGCCGGCGAGATCGAGCGAGACCGGCTCGACGCCCGCTCGGCGGATCTCCGTCGCGGTGATGCCGCGCCCGGCGAGGTCGAAGGTCACGGCCGGGTTTTCCAGCGATCCCGTGGCCTGGGCCGTGCCGTTGATCGTACCCTCGGCGCCGAGACCGTCCACGAACCCGTTGGCGAGCGCGACGGGCAGATCGGTGATGTTGAGGTCCAGATCGAGCGACCGGCCGACCGTGCCGGTGGCCTCCACCGAGCCGGTTCCGAGATCGACGCGGGCGGCGCTCAACGTCGCCGTTCCGTCGCGATACTGGCCGGCGAGCGTGGCGTCGATCGCGTCGAGATTGGCGGCGCGTGTCTGCGATGTCGCGATGGCGTCGGCGCTGAGATCGAAGTCGAGGTCTGGCGCGGCGGCGAGACCGCCGACCGCCACGGTTCCGCTGGCACTGCCCGACGCATCGAGGCCGGCGACGAAGGGGTTCGCGATGGCGAGCGGAAAGCGGTCGAGCGCCAGATCGAGGTCGAGTTGGTCGCCCGCCGAGCCCGACAGGGTGAGCGAGCCCGGCCCAGCGTTGAGGCGAATTTCGCTCAGGGTCGTGCGCAGGCTTCCGAGCGTGACGGTGGCGGGAGCGGCCAGCGAAAGGGGCGCATCCGGAATCGCGGCGTCCAGCCGGCGCAGCTCGATCACCGTGCCGGCCTGCGTGAAGGCGAGGTCGCCGGACAGCTCGGTCGGCACGTCGTTGATTCGAGCCGAGGCGTTCAGCGCCGTGGCGTCGTTGATCTCCTCCAGCGTAGCGTCCAGCCGCTCGACGGTGAGGCCGCCGCTGGCGAAGGAGGCGGCGGCCACTGTGCCGGCGGCGCGGGGCGCGGCCAGGTAGTCGGTCGCGCGCAACTGGATGCGGGCGCCGCGAAGCGCCGTCTCGCTGCCATCGCGCGTGAGGGTCAGCGCGTTGCTGGTGAGGTCGAGATCGGCGACTGGCGTGCCGCCGTTGCCCACGGCCAGCCCGATCGTGCCCGAGAGGTCGCCCGAGCCGTCCTGGCCGGCGAGCGAGAGGAGCGTCGTCGCGTCGGCGATGGCGAGGTTCAGCGCGCCCGTCGCGCGGTTCTCGCCGTCCAGCGCCACGGCGCCCTCGATCCGGTTCTCGCCCTGGCGCAGGAGAAGGTTGTTCAGGCGCCGGACGTCGCCTTCGGTCGCGAGGTCCGCCGAGAGCGCCAGCGGCGCACCGTCGAACGTGCCGTTCAGCGCCACCGTGCCGCTCGGAGCTTGCGGCGCAAAGGTGCCCTGGATGCGGGCCTGGAGGTCGGTGAGCTGGCGGCCGACGACTTCGAGGTTGGAGGCTGTTGCCGTGAGGTCGATCGCGGGCGCGCTCGTCGTGCCCGATGCGCGGAGGTCGAACTGCGCTTGGCCGTTCAGGGCGGAGTCGGCGATCGCGGCCTGGTTGAGCTGGCCGGTGATGGCGGCCGCGATCTCCTCGCCGGTGAGGCTCGCCGAGCCCGACAGGTCCAGCGCGTCGCCGTCGACGCGCAGGTTGTCGACTCCGAACGAGCCGTCCGCAGCGCGGCGCACGTCTCCCGCGATCGCGACGCGCTCGCCGACATAGGGAACCGCGTCGGCCGACAGGGCGGCCGTCTCGAAGTCGCTGTCGATGCGGAGCTGGAAGGTGGAGAAGTTCAGCGCCGCGCTGCCCGAAAGGGCGAGGTTGGCCGCGCCCGTCGTCAGCCGCGCCGTGTTGAAGGCAAGACCCTCGGCCGTCAGCGCGCCGTCGGCGTCGAGCGCGATCGGGCCTTCGAGGACCCGCGTCGCGATGCCGTCCGGCACGGAAGCGGACTGCGCGTCGAGGTCGACCACGACGGGGCCGACGAGATTGTTGAGGTCGAAGCCGGTGCTCGACGCGTTCAGCGTCACCGCGTTGGCGACGTAGTCCTCGAAGCCGGCGGTCCGGGCCGCGGCCGCGATCCGGAGCGCTGCGGCGGACAGGCTGCCCTGCAGGCTGGCGTCGATCGACGAGATTTCGAGGGCCGTGCGCGCGCCCTGCGATCCGAAGGCGAGCGGCACGGGGTTGGCGGCGTCCGTGCGCAACGCGACCGTCAAGTCGTTGCCCGCCCCCGTCCGATCGAAGGTGCCGGTGGCCGAAAGGTCGAGCGGGCCGGACTGGAGGCGGCCGGCGTCGATGCCGATCACGCCGTCGGGCCGCAGCAGGACATTGGCGGCAAGCGCTAGGTTCTCGCCGACGACGCCCTGATAGGCGAGGGGCACGAAGGGAGCGGACAGGGCAGTGAGATCGACGCCGATGCGCCGGCCCTCGGCCCCGTTCTGCACGGTGGCGCGGAGCGTCGCGGCGCGCTCGGAGCCGAGATCGAGCGTGCCGTCGGCGGCGAAGTCGTCGAACGGACCCGTGCCGTTGACCGAAAGGCGCACGGGCGGCGTGCCCGGCAGCTTGAGAAGACCCGCCACGATGCCGCCCGCCGGCTCGCTGGCATTGATCGCGATCTCCAGGCGGTTGGCCGAGGGCTGGAAACCCACTTTCAGCGCGATGTCGCCGCCCTGGTCGAGGCGGCGGATCGTGGCGGCGGCGTCGAGTTGGGTCGGGTCGGGCTGGAGGTTGAGCGTGGCGTCGGCCGCCAGGCGCGCGGGAATGCCCGCGACGGCCTCGCCGAGCACGAACTCGGCGATGGAGATGCGGTTGATCCGCGCGGTGATGGACGGGAGGGAGAAGGGCTCGGTGCTCTCTTCCGTCGTCGGCGGGGCCGCGCGCGGCAGGCGGTCCATGACGATCTGCCCGGCGGTGAGGTTCTCGACCTCGACCGTCTTGCGCACCAGGGCGAGCGGCGACCAGTCGAGCGCGAGATCGCGCAAGGTCAGCCAGACGCCGTCGCGGTCGGAGACGGTCACCTCCTCGATCCGCACCTCGCCGCTGAAGGCTCCGCTGAGACCCTGAATCTTGACCTGCCGGTCCTCCGTCGACAGGAGGCTCTCGAGCTGCCCGGCCAGGAACTGGGCATGCGCCGGCTGGGCGGCCAGGAGCGTGGCCGCCACCAGGGCCGCGAGGCGCAGCTTGAGGAGGAGGGCGGAAAGGAGGCGCATCGCGATCATTCAGAAGGCCTGTCCGATGCCGGCATAGATCTGGAAGGATCCGTCGCGCGGGCCGGGATCCAGCGGGATGCCGACATCGACGCGGATCGGGCCGAAGCCCGTGAGGTAGCGAGCGCCGACGCCCGCGCCGATCTTCAGGTTTCCGAAATCGGGCGCGAAGTCGTCGCCGACCGTCCCGGCATCCACGAAGGGCACGATCTGGATCTTGTCGGTGACGTTGAAGCGCAGCTCGGCCGAGGCCTCGAACACCGACAGGCCGCCGGTCGGCGTGTTGACGAAGTCCGGGTCCGTGCCGGGAAAGGCGATCGGCGGATAATAGGGGCCGATCGACTGGAACACGTAGCCGCGCACCGAGCCGCCGCCGCCCGCGAAGAAACGGCGGTCGGTCGGCACGTCCTGAAGGTCCGCCCCTGCGATCACGCCGTAGCCGACGCGGCCGGCGATGATGAAGCGATCCCGTTCGTCGAGCGACAGGTAGGCCGACACGTCGCCGCGCGCCTTGATGAAGGGTGTGCCGTCCTCGAACTCGTAGGTCGGCTCGGCATAGAGCCTGGCGAGGAAGCCTTCCGTCGGGTTCAGCTCGTTGTCGCGCCCGTCATAGGTGTAGGTCACGGGCAGGGAGGCGAGAAGGAACTCGTCCTCGCCGAGATAGGTGCCGATCGTCTCGTATTCGGCGAGCAGGCTGACGGCGACGGTCTGGCGGCTGTCGATCCGGTACTCGACGCCGTTGCTGACGGCGATCGATTCCCGGTCGTAGGCGAGCGGCTGTTCGCGAAGGCCCGTGATCGAGCCGATATAGACCGAGTCCGGGCCGAGCACGCCGGGCTTCCGGAACACGGCGGAGGCCTTGTAGTCGAACCCGTCCGTCTCGCGGCCCGTGTCCGACAGCGTGTTGGCGCCGATGCGCGAGACCGAACCCTCGATGCGCAGGGATTCGGCCCGGCCGAACAGGTTGCGATGCTCCCAGTAGGCGTTGGCGCCCGCGCCTTCCGTGTTGGAGAAGGTAGCGCCCGCGCCGAAGACGCGGCGGGGGCGCTCGGCCACCGTCACCTGGATCGGCAGCGTGCCGTCGGGCGCCTGGGCGTCCGCCTCGCGGATCGTCGCAGTGGAGAAGACGTTGAGCTTGCGCAGGCGCTCGCGGGCCTTTTCGAGCGCCTCCGGCGAATAGGTCTCGCCCGGCCGGATGCCGGTCATGAAGGCGATGAAGCCGGGGTTCATCCGCTCGTTGCCGGTGACGAAGGTCTGGCCGAAGGGGATGGTCTCGCCGGGCGACAGGGTGATGGCGATGTCGATCCGGTCGGTGGCCGAATCCGCCACGACGTCGCGCTTCGTCACGGCCACGAAGGGGCGGCCCTCGTTGCGAAGGTCCTGGACGATGCGGTTCTCGATCTGGAGGATGCGCACCGAATCGGCCGAGGAGCCGGGCGTCAGCTCGTAGCGCGCGGGATCGATGGGCACGCCGTTGGCGTCGATGCGCACGGTGCCGATCTGGAACAGGGGACCCGGCGTGACGTCGATCGTCACCGGAACGGGGCGCGAGGTGTCGAAGGTGGCGTCGGGCTCGAGGGTCGCGATGTCCCGGCCCTCGATGCGGATCGTCACCAGGCCGTCGTAGCGGGAATTCTCGTAGAGCGCGCCGACGAGACGGCGTCGGTCGTTCTTCGCCTTGGCGAGGAGGCCGAGCGAGCCGGAGACGGGCTCGTCCTCGTCGGCCTTGAGCGAGGAGGCGGCCTCCATCGCATCCTGCAGATCGTCCTCGTCGGGCGAGACGTTGATCGTCACCTCGTAGCGGACGGGATCGGGCAGTTCGGCGGCGGCCTCTTCCGCCTCGGAGGGGCCGAACAGGTTGAACGGGTCGAGGAAGCCGAGATCGAGCGCGCGGGCGGACGGCGCGCCGAGCGTCAGCGCGAAGGCGAGGGCCAGCGGGGCGGTGACCGCCATCGGGCGGGCGAGGCGCTTCAATCCAGAAATCAACGCGGATGCTCTCTCGCCTCAAGCGGTCTTTTCGGGTTCGAAGACGATGGCGGTTCCGCGGCCGGCGGCCCGATCGGCAGCCCGTTCCCCCGTGATGAACCCGTGCCCGCCGTCCCCGAGCGACAAGGGTTCAAAATGCCGGACCGGGCCCAAATAACAACCGCTTGGTGAGCCCCGCGCAAGATTCGCACGAGGTTTTGTGGGAGTTGGGCCACAGTTGTTTTCCCGGCGCCCCGGTTGTCCGAGGCGAGTCCCGCGACCATGCGTCGCGCACGATGGGATCGGCCTTCCGACGGTGTGGAGCTCCGGGCCTGGAACCGTTCCAGAATTCGCTTGCGGCCCGGCTGTCCGCCGTTGCAGTCTCGTCTCGTCCGACACGAGAACGCGGCGGCGCCGGGAGCGCCTCACCAAGCTGCGCGGCGGGCGGCGCCTCGATGGGCGCGTGGGCAGGGTCGTCTCGGGAGGACGCGTATGACCGAAGTCTCCATGGTGGTGAACGGACGCAGGAAGACGGGCGCGGTCGAGGACCGGACGCTGCTCGTCCAGTTCCTGCGCGAGGACCTCGGCCTCACCGGAACCCATGTCGGGTGCGACACGTCGCAGTGCGGCGCCTGCGTGGTGCATGTGGACGGGCGGGCGGTGAAGTCCTGCTCGATCCCGGCCGTGCAGGCCTCGGGCTCCGAGGTCACCACGATCGAAGGCATCGCCGGGGCCGAGGATCTGCATCCCGTGCAGGCGGCCTTTCGCGAGCATCACGGGCTCCAGTGCGGCTACTGCACGCCGGGCATGATCATGACGGCGACCGACATGATCCGCCGCCACGGCACTTCGCTCGACGAGAAGACGGTGCGCGACGAGCTCGACGGCAATATCTGCCGCTGCACCGGCTACCACAACATCGTCAAGGCGATCCTGGCGGCTGCGGAAGCGATGGGCGCCTCCGCCGAGCCGCAGCGCCTGGCTGCCGAGTAAGGCCGTCCCGGCGCGTCGGGAGCGCGCCGGTCCAACCAGTTTCGATCTCGGGAGGATCACATGGGTGTCGAGGGCATCGGCGCGCGCGTCCTGCGCAAGGAAGACCGCCGCTTCATCACCGGTCGCGGCCGCTACACGGACGACATGGTCGTCCCCGGCATGAAGTTCGCCGCCTTCGTCCGCTCGCCGCACGCGCATGCGAGGATCCGGGGCATCGACGCCTCGGCCGCGCGCGAGATGCCGGGCGTCATCGACGTGCTCGACGGCGAGCAGCTCACGGGCGACGGCATCGGCAATCTCATCTGCGGCTGGGCCGTCACCTCCAAGGACGGCACAGGCATGAAGATGGGCGCCTGGCCGGCGCTCGCCGTCGGCACGGTCCGGCACGTGGGGCAGGCCGTCGCCGTCGTGGTGGCCGAGACCCGTCTGCAGGCGCGCGACGCCGCGGAAGCCGTCGAGGTCGACTACGAGCTGCTCGACGCCGTGGTGGACGGCGCCAAGGCGCTCGAAGCGGGGGCGCCGCAGCTCCACCCGGAGGCGGAAGGCAATCTCTGCTTCGACTGGGAACTCGGCGACAAGGCCGCGACGGAGGCCGCCTTTGCCCGAGCCGCGCATGTGACGCGCCTCGACATCGTCAACAACCGCCTCGTGCCCAACGCGATGGAGCCGCGCGCGGCGCTGGGCGTCTACGATCCGGCCGACGACCACTACACGGTCTGGACGACCTCGCAGAACCCGCATGTCGCCCGCCTCGTCATGAGCGCCTTCTACAACGTCGCGCCCGAGCACAAGCTGCGCGTCATCGCGCCCGATGTCGGCGGCGGCTTCGGCTCCAAGATCTACATCTACCCGGAGGAGATCGTCTGCCTCTGGGCCTCCAAGCGCACGGGCGTTCCCGTGAAGTGGACCTCGGACCGCTCGGAGGCCTTCCTCACGGACGCGCACGGGCGCGACCATCAGACCAAGGCGGAACTCGCGACCGACGAGAACGGCAAGATCATCGCGCTCCGGGTCGACACGATCGCCAACCTCGGCGCCTACATGTCGCTCTTCTCCTCGGCGACGCCGACCTACCTTTACGCGACGCTCCTGTCCGGCCAGTACGATATCCCCGCCATCTACGCCAACGTGAAGGCGGTCTACACCAACACGGTGCCGGTGGACGCCTATCGCGGCGCCGGGCGGCCGGAGGCGACCTATGTGGTGGAGCGCCTCGTCGAGACGGCGGCTCGCGAGCTCGGGCAGTCGCCGGCCGAGTTCCGGCGGAAGAACTTCATCACGTCCTTCCCGCACCAGACGCCCGTGATCATGAACTACGACACGGGCGACTTCTCCGCCTCGCTCGACGCGGGCATGAAGGCCGCCGACGTCGCGGGCTTCGAGGCCCGGCGCGAGAAGGCCAAGGCGGAGGGCAAGCTCCGGGGCCTCGGCATGAGCTGCTATATCGAAGCCTGCGGCATCGCGCCGTCCAAGGCCGTCGGCTCGCTCGGCGCGGGCGTCGGCTTGTGGGAATCGGCCGAGGTGCGGGTGAACCCGGTCGGCACGATCGAGATCCTCACCGGCTCGCACAGCCACGGCCAGGGCCACGAGACGACCTTCGCCCAGCTCGTCTCCCAGCGCCTCGGCCTGCCGGTGGACAACGTCCAGGTGATTCACGGCGACACCGACAAGGTCCAGTTCGGCATGGGCACCTACGGCTCGCGCTCGGGCGCGGTCGGCATGAGCGCCATCGCCAAGGCGCTCGACAAGGTGGAGGCCAAGGCCAAGAAGATCGCGGCGCACCTCCTGGAGGCCGCCGACGAGGACATCGTGATCGAGGGCGGCGAGGTGAAGGTCGCGGGCACCGACCGCAAGCTCGCCTGGCACGAGGTCGCGCTCGGCGCCTATACCGGCCACAACCTGCCGGACGGCATGGAGCCGGGCCTCAAGGAGGGTGCGTTCTACGACCCGCAGAACTTCACCTTCCCGGCCGGCTGCTACATCTGCGAGGTCGAGGTGGACCCCGAGACCGGCAAGACCGAGATCGTCCAGTTCGTCGCGGCCGACGACTTCGGCACCGTGGTCAACCCGATGATCGTCGAGGGCCAGGTCCATGGCGGCCTGGCGCAAGGCATCGGGCAGGCGCTCCTGGAAGGCGTCCATTACGACGACTCCGGCCAGCTCGTGACGGCCTCCTACAACGATTACGCCATGCCCCGCGCCTGGGACCTGCCGATGTTCCAGGTGCTGACCACCGAGACGCCCTGCACCACCAATCCGCTCGGCATCAAGGGCTGCGGCGAGGCGGGGGCGATCGGCTCGCCGCCGGCCGTCATCAACGCCATCACCGACGCGATCGGCAACAACGCCCTGACCATGCCGGCGACGCCGGAAAAGGTCTGGCGTGCGCTGAACGCCGTGTCGGCCAGGGCCTGAGGAGGGACGCCATGTACCAGACGCACTACAAGCGCCCGACGTCGCTCGCCGAGGCGGCCCAGCTGATCGGCGAGACCGGCGGCGAGGGCAAGTACCTGTCGGGCGGCATGACGCTGATCCCGACCATGAAGGCGCGGCTCGCCGCACCCTCTGCCCTCATCGACCTGCGCCATATCGCCGAGCTCAAGGGCATCTCGGTCGAGGGCCGGCGGGTGCGGATCGGCGGCGGGGTGACCCATGCCGAGGTCGCGGCTTCGGAGGAGATCGAGGCGGTCTGCCCGGCCTTCACGGAGCTCGCCAACCTCATCGGCGACCCGGCCGTGCGCCACATGGGCACGATCGGCGGCGTTGTCGCCAATTTCGACCCGGCGGCGGACTATCCGGCCGCGCTGCTCGCGCTCGGCGGCACGATCCACACCGACCGGCGCGAGATCGGGGCGGACGACTTCTTCCTCGGCCTCTTCGAGACCGCCCTGGAGGAGAACGAGATCGTCACCGGCGTCTCGTTCGAGGCGCCGGATGCGGCCGGCTGGGAGAAGTTCCGAAACCCGGCCTCGCGCTACGCCATGTGCGGCGTCTTCGTCGCCCGGCGCGGCGGGCAGGTGCGGGTCGCGGTGACGGGGGCGGGCTCCTCCGGCGCCTTCCGCTGGAGCGACGGCGAGGCGGCGCTGTCCGCCCGCTTCGAGCCGGAGGCGCTGGACGGCGCGTCGGTTTCGGAGGGCGAGATGATCGGCGACCTCCACGGCTCCTCGGCCTATCGCGCGGCCCTGGTCCCGGTCGTCACCAAGCGGGCGGTGCGCTCCGCCAAGGGCTGATGCCCGCCGATGGTGCCATTGAAAAGGGGGCGAGCCCATCGGACCCGCCCCCTTTTCCTTCCGACGTGTGCACCCGTCAGAGATTGCAGCGGCGCTCGTAGCCGTCGTAGCCGACATAGGTGTCGGTGCGCGGGTCGTAGGAGCGGTAGCGCGCGAGGCAGCGCTCGACATGGCTGCTGCGCGAATAGGTTCCGTAGTCGTCGTAGTAGCGGGCCTGCCGCGGCTGGCGATAGCGCGGCGGGGCGGGGATCGTGTCCTCGTAGGAGGGCGGCGCGACATAGACCGGGCGCGGCGGCGGCTCGTAGTAGCGCGGCGCCGGCGCGTAGTATTCGGGCTGCCGGGGCTGCGAAAGGGCAGAGCCCAGGAGCGCGCCCGCGGCCAGGCCCACGGCGCCGCCGAGCAGCACGTCGCCGGCATCCACGCCGCGATGGTGGCGCCGCCAGGGGTCCGCCTGGGCAGCCGGGACGGCTGCGGTCAGCGCCACGGCCGAGGTCACGAGAGCAAGAAGAGTCTTGCGCATGAAATCACTCCCATCCGGCACCGCCGGTTCGTTCGGAACGGGCACCCGCCCGCTTGTCGACGGCGATCAAGCACGAATTCACATGAACGAGAGCTGAACGTCAAAGGTTGCTGCGACGGCCGTCCGGACAGCCGAAAGGCGCCGGGGGGTGGCCGGCGCCTTCCGTCTCGTCATCCTTCTGGATCAAAGGTTGCAGTAGCGGCGCTCGCCGGCGCTGTTGGCGACATAGGTGTTGGTCGCCGGGTCATAGGTGCGGTAGCGCGCCGCACAGCGGGCGATCTGCGCGCGGCTCACGGGTGCGCTGCGATAGACCGGACCGCGATTGGCATTGGCTGCTGCGCCCACGGCCGCGCCGGCGGCGAAGCCGAAGATGGCGGCAGCGGCGGCGTCGCCGCGGTCCGGTCACGGTAGTTCTCGCGGTACCAGCGATTGTAGCGGCGATCGTCCCAGCGCCGATAGTCGCGGCGGAAGTCGCGGCAGTCGCGCGCGCCGGGGTTGCGTGCGCAGAAGCGCTCCACGAAGCGCTGGCGCTCGCGGAGACTCTGGGCCTCGGCCTGCGGCGCCGAGAAGGTGACGACGCCGGTGGCCAGCACCGCGGCAGCCATGAAGGACTGGAACAGCTTGCGCATGAAGGGCTTCTCCCAAAAAGGCGGAGTAACGCCGCGGCTGACGGCCGGGACGCGGACCGCAGGAACCGGCAACCTCGTGTCCGGTTCCATCCATGGTCCGTAAGGTGGACTGCGCAACCTGAACCCCGACTGAACGGGTGCGGCACTTGGGCGCCGGGATCGCCCGCCGGTGGATAAGCGCGCCCTGCGCATGGTCCGAACGAAGCGGGAACACTATATGTCTGATATGAGCAAACCGACCCTGATGCAGAAGCTGGCGATCCTCTCCGACGCCGCCAAGTACGATGCCTCCTGCGCTTCCAGCGGGACATCGAAGCGGGACTCGACGAAGACGAAGGGCATCGGCTCCACCGAAGGTTCCGGGATCTGCCACGCCTATGCGCCGGACGGGCGGTGCATCTCGCTGCTCAAGATCCTGATGACCAATTTCTGCATCTACGACTGCGTCTACTGCGTGAACCGCTCCTCCTCGAACGTGGCGCGCGCCCGCTTCTCGGTGGAGGAGGTCGTGAAGCTGACGATGGAGTTCTACAAGCGGAACTACATCGAGGGTCTGTTCCTCTCCTCCGGCATCATCCGCAACTCCGACTACACGATGGAGGAGATGGTTCGCATCGCTAGGCTGCTGCGGATGGAGGAGAACTTCGCGGGTTACATCCACCTCAAGACCATTCCCGACGCCTCGCCGAAGCTGATCGAGGAGGCCGGGCTCTTTGCCGACCGCCTGTCGATCAACATCGAGCTGCCGACGGACATCGCGCTGGAAGCGCTGGCGCCCGAAAAGAAGCCGCGCGACATCAAGCGTTCGATGGGCCATCTCCGCCTCAAGATCGACGAGCACAAGGGTGAGGCGAAGGACCGCGCCAAGCCGGCGAAGTTCGCGCCGGGCGGCCAGTCCACGCAGATGATCGTCGGGGCCGACGGGGCGAGCGACGACCTGATCCTCGGCCGTTCGGAAAACCTCTACGGCAACTACCGGCTGCGGCGCGTCTATTATTCGGCCTTCTCGCCGATCCCCGATTCCTCCTCGCGCCTGCCCGTGTCCAAGCCGCCGCTGATGCGCGAGCACCGGCTCTACCAGGCTGACTGGCTGATGCGCTTCTACGGCTTCGGGCGCGACGAGATCGTCTCGGGCGGCACGGACGGGATGCTGGACCTTGCGATCGACCCCAAGCTCGCCTGGGCGCTGAAGAACCGCGACCGGTTCCCGGTCGACGTCAACAAGGCCGACCGCGAGATGCTGCTCCGGGTGCCGGGCTTCGGCACCAAGGCGGTGGACCGCATCCTGTCCACCCGCCGCCACCGGTCGCTGCGCCTCGACGACGTCGCCCGCCTCTGTCACTCCGTGGAAAAGGTCCGCCCTTTCGTGCAGGCGCTGGACTGGACGCCGGGCGGGCTGACCGACCGGGAGAACCTGCGCGGGCTGGTGGCGCCCAAGGCCGAGCAGTTGAGCCTCTTCTGATGTTTCTGGCGCGCCTCGACCACCCGGCGGATTTCGACGGCTGGCGCGAGGCGGCCCGCACGGCGCTGGCGCTCGGCGTTCCGCCGGAAGGGATGGCCTTCGCGGTCGGCGAGGACCCCGTGCCGCTCTTTGCCGAACCGATCCCTGAGCGCCCCGCCGATGCCCCGCCGTTCAACGTGCCGAAAGCCTTTCCGGACGTCGCGCGCAAGCTGATCTGCCACGCCGACCCCGAACGCTTCGTCTTCGCCTATCGCCTCCTCTGGCGGTTGCAGGAGGAGAAGAAGCTCCTGGAGATCGTCTCCGACCCGGACACGCGCCGCGCCGTCGAGATGCAGAAGGCGGTCTATCGCGACAGCCACAAGATGAAGGCCTTCGTGCGCTTTCGCGAGATCGAGGACGCCGAGGGCCAGCGCCAGTACATCGCCTGGTTCGAGCCCTTCCATCACGTCGTCGAACTCACCGCCCCCTTCTTCATGCGCCGCTTTCCCGGCATGATCTGGAGCATCCTGACGCCCAAGCGCTCCGTCCATTGGGACGGCGTCGAGATGGTGTTCGCACCGGGCGCCGACCCGAGCCAGAAGCCCGCCGACGACGACATGGAGGCGCTTTGGCTCACCTATTACGCCTCGATCTTCAACCCCGCGCGGCTGAAGGTGAAGGCGATGCAGGCCGAGATGCCGAAGAAATACTGGCACAACCTGCCCGAAGCCACGCTGATCGAGCCCTTGATCCGGGGCGCGGAGGCGGCGCAGCGCCGCATGATCGAAACCCAGCCGACGCTTCCGAGTTTCCGCCACGAGAAACAGGCGGAGCGCAACGACATGGCACGCGCGGCATCGACGGTCCCGGTCTTCAACGGCTTCAACAAGCCGCCCGAGGACATCGAGGAGGCGCGCGAACAGGCGCGGCACTGCAAGGCCTGCCCGCTCTGGGAGCCCGCCACCCAGACCGTCTTCGGCAAGGGGCCGGCTGACGCGCCCGTGATCTTCGTCGGCGAGCAGCCGGGCGACCAGGAGGATCTGGCTGGCGAACCCTTCGTCGGCCCCGCCGGCAAGGTCTTCGACGAGGCGCTGGCGGCCGCCGGCATCGACCGGAGCCAGGCCTACGTCACCAATGCCGTGAAGCACTTCAAGTTCGAGCCGCGCGGCAAGCGCCGCATCCACGCCAAGCCCAACATGGGCGAGGTCAAGGTCTGCCGCTGGTGGCTGGAGCAGGAGCGGGAACTCATCAAGCCGAAGCTGATCGTGGCGCTCGGCGCCACCGCCGCCGCCTCGGTGCTCGGCAAGACCGTCACCATCCGCGACACCCGCTCCAGGCTCATCGACCTACCGGGCGGCGACACCAAGCTCCTTGTCACCGTCCACCCCGCCTACATCCTGCGCCTGCCCGACCCGGACGCCCAGGCCCGCGAGCGCGAAGCCTTCCACGCCGACATGGACCGCGCCAAGGCCTACGTGCCCGAGATCGCGCTGGGGTGAGGGCGCGGGCAGTGGAAGCAGGGGCGCTGCCCCTGCACCCCGCCAGGGAAATGATTTCCCTGGACCCTCCTCATTCGAGGAGTGTCCAAGATCCAGGAGGGCCGGTGGCCCTCCTGGATCTTGGAAAATCTCAAACGAAAAGAAGGGTTCGGGAATTCTTTCCCGAGCTGGGACCGGGGCGGCAGCCCCGCCATTCAGCCACCGCCCCTCTCGCCTCGGCGCGGTCTCGTGCTAGGGCTTCGGCGACGAGGCATGCCGGAGGAGGGCAGCATGAAGAGATCGCGGGTCAACGAGATCATCCGGCAGAGCGACGAGTTCATCCGTTCGTTCGGCTATGTGATGCCGCCCTTCGCCTATCTATCGCCGGCCGAGATGAAGGCGCGGCAGGCGGATCTGCAGGCCGTCGTGGATCGGCGCCTCGGCTGGGACATCACGGACTACGGGCGCGGCGACTTCGACAATCTCGGCCTCTTCCTGTTCACGACGCGCAACGGCGACAATGCCGATCTGAAGGCGGGTCGCGGCATGCTCTATGCCGAGAAGATCATGATCTCGCGCAAGGATCAGCTCTCGCCGATGCACCGGCACGACCTGAAGGCCGAGGACATCATCAACCGCGGCGGGGCGACGCTGGCGCTGAAGCTCTATACGGCCGGCCCGGACGGCGAGATCGACAAGTCGCTGCCCGTCAACGTGGTGACCGACGGCATGCGGCGCCAGATGAAGGGCGGCGACATCCTGCGTCTGTCGCCCGGCGAGAGCGTCACCCTGATGCCGCGCACCGACTGGCACGCCTTTTGGGGCGAGGGCGGGGATGTGCTGATCGGCGAGGTCTCCACCGTCAACGACGACCTGACGGACAACGTGTTCGCCGAGCCGATCGGGCGCTTCGCCGAGATCGAGGAGGACGAGGAGCCCTTGCATCTCCTCGTCTCGGACTACGACAAGTGGCTGGGCGGCCATCGATAAGCTGTGGACGCAGATGCGAGCGGGACTCCTGATCGGGGACCCGCTCCGCTAGGTTAAGGCTTCCACGACCATGAAGACCATCGGGTCCGCGTGTTCCACGCGCGGGGTCCGTTCGTAGTGCGGAGAACAGCCGTTTGACCAAGGTCGCCGTCGATCTCGGAACGACCGCCACGGGCGAGCCGGCGGAGATGGACCTGGAGGAGCTCCTGTCCACGCGCCTTCTGGTGCAGGGCAATTCCGGCTCGGGCAAGTCGCACCTCTTCCGCCGCATCCTGGAGCAGAGCGCCGGCTGGGTGCAGCAGGCGATCATCGACCCGGAAGGCGACTTCGTGTCCTTCTCCGACCGGTTCGGACACGTGGTCGTCGACGCCGACCGGACGCCCGCGGAACTCGCCCGCATCGCGACGCGCATCCGCCAGCATCGCGCGTCCGTCGTCCTCAACCTCGAAGGGCTCGACGCCGAGGTTCAGATGTCGTGCGCGGCGGCGTTTCTCAACGGCCTCTTCGACGCCGACCGGCACCACTGGTTCCCGATGCTGATCGCCGTGGACGAGGCGCAGATCTTCGCCCCGGCCATCGCGGGCGAAGTCGGCGACGAGGCGCGGCGCATCTCGCTCGGCGCGATGACCAACCTCATGTGCCGCGGCCGCAAGCGCGGGCTCGCCGGCATGATCGCGACCCAGCGCCTCGCCAAGCTCGCCAAGAACGTCGCGGCCGAAGCGTCGAACTTTCTGATGGGCCGCACCTTCCTCGACATCGACATGGCGCGCGCGGCCGATCTCCTCGGCCTCGACCGACGCCAGGCCGAGCGCTTCCGCGACCTCGAGCCCGGCCACTTCGTGGCGCTCGGCCCCGCCCTGTCGCGCCGTCCGATCCCGCTCCGAATCGGCCCGGTCGAGACGGCCGGTCGCTCCGGCCGGCCGGTGCTGATGGCGCTGCCCGAAGCGACGCCGGCCGAGATGGCGGACCTCATCTTCACCGCCGGCGCCGACGAGCCGGAGCCGCTGCCGGCTCCGGTGCGGCGCGAGCCGGCGGTGGCGACGCGCGAGCTTCTGGAGCGCGTGTCCGCGCCCCGCTTTGCCGCGCCGGCGCCGATGGAGGAGGAACCGGAGGAGGACGAGGCGACGATCGCCGAGCGGCAGGCCGGTCTCGACGCGATCTTCGCCGAGCTGATGGCCGACCCCGAGGCCGCCTTCCGTCCGGTCCAGACGCTCTACCAGGACTTCCTGACCCATTGCCGCCTGAAGCGCCTGTCGCCGGGCGCGCTGGATCTCGGCGCCTTCCGCCGCAAGCTGGCGCTGGCGCGCGCCGGTGTCGGAGCGGACGGCGAGGAGGACGAGGCTTGGGGCCAGGTCGTCGCGCGCTCGGAGGAACTGCCGGAGGATATGCAGGGCGTCTACCTCCTGCTCGCCAAGGCCGCGCGCGACGCCGAACCGTGCCCCGGGGACGAGGTGCTGGCGCGGGCCTACGGCAGCCATTCGCCCTCGCGCGGCCGCTTCCTTCTCACCTGGATGGCCGAGCGAGGTTACATTGCCGCCGAGACCGACTTCCGGGGCAACCGCGTCGTGACCATCGCCGGCAGCAACTGGCGCACCGGCGCGGGAACGGCCAAGCCGCGGGGAGCAAGCGCCCCGCCGCGCCTGCGCCGCGTGAAGTGATCCTCCTCCGCAACGCTGACTTGGGCTCGTGCCCGTCGCCGATCCGTGCCAGAAGGGCTCCATGTTTCCCGAGACGCTCTGGACCGAAGACCTGATCCTGCGACCCATCGCCCTCGGCGACACGGGCGCGATCTTCGACGAGTATGCGCAGGACCCCGAGGTCACGCGCTACCTGACCTGGGCGCCGCACACGTCCGTGCGTGAGACCGAGGACTATATCTCCCGCTGCATGGCGAGCGAGACCTCGCGCACCTTCACGCTGCTCGGCCGCCGCGACCGGCAGCTGCGCGGCGCGCTGACGATCCGGCGCGACGTGCCGGGGCGCATCGGCTTCGGCTACGTCCTGTCCCGCCGCTCCTGGAACCAGGGCCTGATGACCGAGGCGCTGACCGAGGTGGTGGCCTGGGCCATGAAGCAGCGCGACGTCTGGCGCGTCGGCGCGACCTGCGACGTCGACAACGTCGCGTCCGCGCGCGTGATGGAAAAGGCGGGCCTCCTGCGCGAGGGGCTGCTCAAGCGCTGGATGGTGCATCCCAATGTCGAGGACGCGCCGCGCGACTGCTGGATCTTCGCCCGGACGCGCTGAGCGTCAGACGGGGGGGACGGGCACGCCGAGAAGGCGGAGCGTACCGAGCACGAAGCCGTCGCGGATCGCCAGCGCGATGGCGAGTTCCAGAACGAGGACGAGGGCGACGGTGCCCTTGAGCGGCAGCGCGCGCGCGGCCAGAAAGCCGAGCGCCACGAACACCGTGTCGCCCAAGGCGTTGAGGACGCTGTCGCCGTGATAGTCCGGCGCGCCGACCGCCGATCCGAACATGGCGATGATCCAAGGCGAATTCTCCATGATCTCCCAGATCGCGCTGGAGGCGAGGGTCGTCAGGAAGAGCCGGCTGGTCGGCCAGTGCGGGCGCAGCCGGTGGAGGACCAGGAAAAGCCCGACGCCGAAGATGACGTGAAGGGCCGAATACCAGTCCGCGAACTGCTGCGAGGAACCCGGCGAGTGCGGGTCGCCGTCCCAGAGCCGGATGGTGCCGCAGTCGCATGTGAGCGGCCGCCCCATCAGATCGAGCACGGCGGCCATGACGAGGACGATCGCGGCCCCGGCGACCACCTGTCCGCCCCGGCTGCCGAGAAAGGTGCTGTGCGCGGGGCGGGGGGCCATGTCTGTCATGGCGGTTGAACGCGCTTGGGGCGTTCCGGGTTGCCCCGGGGCCAGGAGCCATCCACAGGCTTGTGCGTCGCCGTTGCGCCGTGTCACGCTATGTCTTTGCGTGTCGCCCGCACCAACCCCGGCATCCCTTTGCATTTCGGCCTCGTCTGCCCTCCGTTTCCAAGCCATGTGCGCGTCTTCGAGGCCCTGGCTCTGGCGCTCGTCGCGCGCGGGCACCGCGCGACCTTCGTCGTGAACTCGGGGGCGGGCGAACTCGTTCGGGCCGGGCCGTGGGACCTCAGCGAAGTCGGGCTCGCGCCGCCCCTGCGAGGAGGGCCGGCCGGGTCCACCGGCCTGTTCGGCATCCTGCGCACCGTGGCCGAGGCCGCGCGGCGGACGGAGGGACTGGCGGCCGAGGGCGCTGCGGCGCTTCGCGCGGCCGGCGTCGACGCGCTCCTGGGCGACCAGATGGAGCCGGCGTCGGGGCTCCTCGCCACGCATCTCGGCCTGCCCTTCGTTTCCGTCGCCTCGGCGCTCGCGATCGATCCCAACGTCGCCGCGCCGCCGCCCTACCTCGATTGGCCGTTCGACGACAGCGCCGACGGGTTGAAGCGCAATCGCGGCGGGCGGAGCGTCGCCCGCCTCCTTCTGCGCCGGCAGGCCGAGACGATCCGCCGCTGCGCCGTCGCGCTGGGGCTTCCCCCGCTCGGCACGATGGAGGACTGGCTGTCCCCGCTCGGCAGCGTCTCGCAGACGCCGCCCGAGTTCGACTTCCCCTATGCCGGGCGGCGCCGGATCCTCGGGGTCGGCCCCTTGCGCGCGCCTGGCGAAGGGGAGGAGCCGCTGCCCTTCGAGCCCGACCCGGCGCGCCCCCTCGTCTTCGCCTCGCTCGGCACGCTCCAGGGCCACCGCCTCGGCCTGTTCCGGGCGATCGCCGAGGCCTGCCGCCGGCTTGATCTCGATCTTGCCGTGGCCCATTGCGGACGCCTGAGCGCGCAGGAGGCGGCCCTGATCGACGCACGAATCGTCACCGACTTTCTGCCCCAGCGCGCGGTGCTGCGAGCGGCCAGCGCATGCGTGTCCCATGCCGGGCTCAACACGGTGCTGGACGCGATGGAGGCCGGCGTGCCGACGCTCGCCGTTCCCATCGCCTACGACCAGCCCGGCGTCGCCGCCCGCCTCGTCCATCACGGCGCGGGACTGAAGCTTTCGCGCCGGCGCCTGACGCCCGACGCCGTGGAGGCAGCCTTGACGCAGCTCCTTTCCGAGCCGCGCTTCGCCGCCAACGCGAAGGTGGTCGGCGCGGGCATCGACCGTGCGGGCGGCGCCCCCCGGGCTGCGCTCGCGATCGAGGAGTGGATCGCGCAGGCGCGTGCCGCCTCGCGGCCCCTGCGTGTCGTGGAGCCGGCATGACGCCCGATGCCGATGTCATCCTTCTCGGCGGCGGCCTCGCCAACGGGTTGATCGCCCACCGACTGGCCGCCCGCCGGCCGGAGCTCGCCCTTCTCGTGATCGAGGGCGGCGAGGCGCTCGGCGGCAACCACACCTGGAGCTTCCACGACGGCGACCTCAGCCCCGCCGAGCAGGACTGGATCGCGCCTTTCGTGGCGGCCCGCTGGTCCGACTACGACGTGCGCTTTCCCCGCCGCCAGCGCCGCTTCGCGACGGGCTACGCCTCCGTCTCCTCCGAGCGCTTCCGCGAGCTCCTGACCCGGCAGCTCGGCACCCGCGTCCTGACGGGCGCGCCGGCCGTCGAGGCGACGCGCAACGCCGTGACGCTCGCCGACGGGCGAACCCTGACCGCCCGCGTCGTGATCGACGGGCGCGGCGCGCGGCCGAGCCCGCATCTCGACCTCGGCTTCCAGAAGTTCCTCGGCGAGGAATGGGAGTTCGACCGGCCGCACGGCGTCCGCCGGCCGGTCATCATGGACGCCACCGTGCCGCAGCGCGACGGCTACCGCTTCGTCTACGTCCTGCCCTTCTCGGACACGCGGCTCCTGGTCGAGGACACCTACTATGCCGACGGCGGCGACCTCGACATCGCCGTCCTGCACGGCCACCTGTCCGACTACCGGACCAGGGCGGGCTGGGGCGAGGGGCGCCTCCTGCGCGAGGAGCACGGCATCCTGCCGATCGCGCTCGGCGGCGACATCGACGCCCTGATCGCCTCGGCCGGCGGCATGCCGACGGTCGGCCTCGCCCATGCGCTGTTTCATCCGACCACCGGCTATTCGCTGCCCGACGCGGTGCATGTCGCCGATCTCGTCTCGCGCGCGCCGGACGTCTCGCCGGACGGCCTGTCGCGACTTCTCGACGCGCATGCCCGCAACATCTGGGCCGACCGCGCCTATTTCCGGATGCTCAACCGCCTTCTGTTCCAGGCCGGCCGGCCGGAGGACCGGTATCGCATCCTCGAACACTTCCACCGCCTGCCGGACGATCTCGTGGCGCGGTTCTATGCCGCACGCCTGGACTTCGGCGACAAGCTGCGCATTCTCGCCGGCAGGCCCCCGGTCTCGGTGTTCAGCGCCCTTCGGGTGCTCGCCGCCTCCCGCCGTCCGAAGGAAACCGCATGAAGCACGTTCCCCCGCCCGCCCGCACCGCGATCGTCATCGGTTCGGGCTTCGGCGGACTGGCCCTGGCGATCCGGCTGCAGGCGGCCGGTATCCAGACGGTGCTCCTCGAGAAGCGCGATAAGCCGGGCGGCCGGGCCTATGTCTACGAGGACGGGGGCTTCGTCTTCGATGCCGGGCCGACCGTGATCACCGATCCGTCGGCGCTGGAGGAGCTGTTCGAGGCGGCGGGCAAAAAGCTGTCGGACTATGTGACGCTCCTGCCCGTCAGCCCGTTCTACCGGCTCTGCTGGGAGGACGGCTATTCCTTCGACTACGCCAACGACCAGGCCGAGCTGGACCGGCAGATCGGCGCCAAGAACCCGAAGGATGTCGAGGGCTATCGCCGGTTTCTGGCCTATTCGCGCGCCGTCTTCGAGGAGGGGTACCTCAAGCTCGGCACCGTCCCGTTCCTCCAGTTCCGCGACATGGTGCGCGCCGGACCGCAGCTCGCCAAGCTCCAGGCCTGGCGCTCGGTCTATGCCAAGGTTTCCGAGTTCATCGAGGACGACCAGCTCCGCCAGGCCTTCTCGTTCCATTCGCTGCTGGTCGGCGGCAACCCGTTCGCGACCTCGTCGATCTATGCCCTGATCCATGCTTTGGAGCGCGAATGGGGCGTCTGGTTTCCGAAAGGGGGCACCGGCGCGCTGATCAAGGGCATGGTCCAGCTCTTCACCGACATCGGCGGGCGGATCGAGCTGAATGCCGAGGTGGCGGCGATCCCGGTGGACGGTCGCCGCGCCACGGGTGTCACGACCCTCGACGGGCGCACGTTCGAGGCCGACCTCGTCGCCTCCAACGCCGATGTCGTCCACACCTATGACAAGCTTCTGAAGGGCACGACGCGCGGCGCTTCGCAGGCCGCCAAACTCAAGAAGAAGCGCTTCTCCATGTCGCTCTTCGTGCTCTATTTCGGCCTGAAGAAGCACCAGACGCAGCTCCAGCACCACACCGTCTTGTTCGGCGCGCGCTACAGGGCGCTGATCGACGAGATCTTCAAGGGCAAGGAGCTGGCCGGCGACTTCTCGCTCTACCTCCACAGCCCCTGCGCCACCGATTCCTCGCTCGCCCCGCCGGGCATGGGGAGCTACTACGTCCTGTCCCCGGTGCCCCATCTCGGCAACGCCCCGATCGACTGGTCGGTCGAGGGGCCGCGCTACGCCGACCGCATCTTCGACTATCTCGAAGCGCGCTACATGCCGGGCCTGCGCGCCGACCTCGTCACCCATCGCATCTTCACGCCGAACGACTTCCAGTCCGAACTCAACGCCCACCACGGCTCGGCCTTCTCGCTCGATCCGGTGCTGACCCAGTCCGCCTGGTTCCGGGCGCACAATCGCGACGACTGGATCCCGAACCTCTACTTCGTCGGGGCGGGAACGCATCCGGGCGCCGGGGTTCCGGGCGTCGTCGGATCGGCCAAGGCGACGGCGAGCCTGATCCTCGGGCATGAACGGGTCTGATCTCGCGGCCTTCTCGGCCGCATCGATCGCCAAGGGATCCAAGAGCTTCGCCGCAGCCTCCCGCCTGTTCGACGAGGAGACGCGGCAGAGCGTCGTCATGCTCTACGCCTGGTGCCGGCACTGCGACGACGTGGTGGACGGGCAGGAGGCCGGGTCCGCCCTGCGCGAGGCCGACGAGCGCCCGCCGCTGGAGCGGATCGCCGGGCTGCGCCGCGACACGGAGGCCGCCTTCGAGGGGCGGACCGACGGGCTGCACCCCGCCTTCGCGGCGCTCGCGGAGGTCGTGCGCCGCCACGATCTGCGGCGGGCGGACGCGGCCGAGCATCTGGCGGGCTTCGCCATGGATGTCGAGGAGGAGCGCTACCGGACGCTGGACGATCTCCTTCTCTACTGCTGGCGCGTAGCCGGCGTCGTCGGCGTGATGATGGCGCGCATCATGGGCGTGCGGGACGAGGCGGTGCTCGACCGGGCGAGCGATCTCGGGCTCGCCTTCCAACTCACCAACATCGCGCGCGACGTCGTGGACGACGCCGTGGCGGGACGTGTCTACCTTCCCGCCGAATGGCTGGAACAGGAGGGCATGACCGCCCGCGACCTCACCGACCCGCTTCGGGCCGACGCGGTGTTCCGGCTGCGGCACCGGCTGGTGGAGGCGGCCGAGCCCTACTACGCCTCGGCGCGGATCGGCGTCGACGCCCTGCCGCGCCGCTCCGCCTGGGCGGTCGGCACGGCGCTCGGCATCTATCGGCTGATCGGGCTGAAGCTCGTGGAGCGCGGGCCGCAGGCCTTTGCCGAACGGATCTCCACCACCAAGGGCGAGAAGATCGCCGCCATCGGCCGAGGCGCCGCGATGGCCGTCGCACGGGGCGGGGGGCTGGGGGCACGCTCGTCCCTCCTCTGGACGCGCCCGCGCTGAAGCGGTCGGCGCCTCAGGCGCCGAGCCCGATCGACCGAGTCTCCCCGATCGGGTTCGGCATGGCGCTGCCGAAGAGGTAGCCCTGGACCGCGTTGCATCCGGCGCGGCGCAGAAGATCCCGTTGCTCCGGCGTCTCGAAGCCTTCGCCGACGGTGGAGATGCGCAGGTCGTGCCCCCGTCCCATGATCGCCTTCAGGACCGCCAGCGAGTCTCGCCCCGGTCAGCAGCGCACGCCTTCCGGTTCCATCGCCGGCGCAGGGGAGCCGGCATCTTTGCGAGCGGCCGTCGCCAGCGCGTCGATCAAAGCGTCGAGGCGCGAGCCGACGCCGAACACGGTCTCAAGATGCGCGCGCGCCGCACCGATATGCCGCTCCACCAGCCGCCGCGTGCGCTCGACGCCGACCAGCGCGACCACGGTCGATTTCCCGGCGTCGCGTCCGACGTCCTTGCCGATGGCGGCCGGATCGGCAGTGAGGTCGAGAAGGTCGTCGAGGAGCTGGAAGGCGAGGCCGAGTTCGGCCGCGAAGGCGCAGAGATTGGCGCGCTGGCCGGGCGTCGCGCCCGCCACGATGGCGCCGAGTTCCACCGCCGACAGGAACAGGGCGCCGGTCTTGCGCCCGTTGGCATCCGACATGTCCTGGGCCGAGCGCGGACCGCGGCCGCCGCGAAGGTCCTGGTACTGGCCGCCGACGAGCCCCAGCGAGCCGACCGCCGAGGCGAGGACGCCGACGGCCGCGTTGCGTCGCTCGTGGCTCAGGCCCTCGATGCGCGACAGGACGGCGAAGGCTTCCGTCAGCATGGCGATGGAGGCGAGGACGGCGGTGTCCTCTCCGTGTCCGCGATGGATCGCCGGCTGGCCACGGCGCATGGTGGCGTCGTCCATGCAGGGCAGATCGTCGAGGATCAGCGAGGCGGCATGCACCATCTCGATCGCACAGCCGGCATCCAGCGCGGCTTCCAGCGGCCCGCCCAGATCCTGCGCCACGATCGCCGCGATCAACGGGCGTAGGCGCTTGCCGGGGGAAAGCAGGCTGTCGTGCATGGCCGCTTCCAGGCCCTGCTGGCCGGCCAGGACCACGGGAACCAGTTCCGCCAGCCGTGTTTCGATGCGGGCAAGGAGCAGGGTGTTCGGGCCGTCGGGTGCAGGGCTCATCGCGTCTTGGTCACTTTCCGGCGGGACATGTCGGATGCCACGAGGGGCGGAGTCGATCGGGAAGTTGTAGCACGCATGAGCCTTGCTGGAAGGCGAGCGGCCCGGTGCGCGTGGAAATGCGACGAATCGACGTAGCGCCAAGTGGAGGCCGGCAATGGCATGCGGGGAGCCGATGATGGAGGGAAGGGCATGAAGCCGATGGGCGGAACGACCGGCGGAATCGCCGAGCGCAAGGGCGACCATCTCGACATCGTCCTGTCGCCGAGTCTGGTGGGGCGGCGCGCCGATTCGGGCTTCGACGCGATCCGCTTCGAGCATGTCGCGCTGCCGGAGGTCGATCTCGACGCGATCGATCTGCGGATCGATTTTCTCGGCCGCACGCTGAAGGCGCCGATCCTGATCTCCTCCATGACCGGCGGCCCGGAGCGGGCGGGGGCGATCAACGCCCGGCTGGCGGAGGCCGCCGAGCATCTCGGACTGGCGCTGGCCGTCGGCTCGCAGCGCATCGCGATCGAAGGGCGCGGAACGGGCGGCCTCGACGGCGCGCTTCGCCGACGCGCACCGAGCGTGCCGCTTCTCGCCAATATCGGCGCGGCGCAGCTCGTCGCCGGCTGGGGCGCCGAGGAGGCGCGGCGCGCCGTCGGCATGATCGGCGCCGACGCGCTCATCGTCCACCTCAACCCCTTGCAGGAGGCGCTCCAGCCGGGCGGCGACAGACGGTGGAGCGGCGTCCTCGACGCGATCGCCGGGCTGGTCGAGGCGGTGGAGTTTCCGGTGATCGTCAAGGAGGTCGGCGCCGGCATCTCCGGCACCCTGGCCGGGCGGCTTCTGGAGGTCGGTGTCGCCGCGATCGACGTGGCGGGAGCGGGCGGCACGAGCTGGGCCGCGATCGAGGCCGAGCGCACGGGCGACCCGCGCGCCAGGGCCGCGGCGCTCCTCTTCTCCGACTGGGGCATCCCGACCGCGCGCGCCATCGCCGATGTCCGCGCGGCCTGCCCCGAGGCCGTGGTGATCGGTTCGGGCGGCGTGCGCCACGGGCTCGACGCGGCGCGGGCGATTCGCCTCGGCGCCGACCTGGTGGGCCAGGCGGCGGCCGGCCTGCCGGCGGCCGACCAGTCGACGGAAGCGGTGGTCGCCCATTTCGAGCAGGTGATCGCGGAGCTGACGATCGCCTGCTTCTGCACGGGTTCGGCCGATCTCGCCGCCCTGCGGCGCGCCCGCCTCCTGGCACCCGCCCCATAGGTCCGCTTTCCGTTTGCGGTCGGCGCGCCCGATCCGCTATCCGTCGGGTCAACGGTTTCGACGGAGGACGCATGACGACGCTGACCCAGTATCTCGAGGCCCATGCGGTCGCCCGACCCGATCGGCGCGACGTCGCCGTCCTGATCGAGCGGCTGGCCGAGGCCGCGGGCCAGCTCCAGCGCCTGATCTCGACCGGTGCGACCGGCGACGCGGGCGCCGCCACCGGTTCGGCCGGCGATCCCAACGGCGGCGGCGACATCCAGAAGGTGCTGGACCGCGAGGCCGACCGGCTCTTCCTGGCCGCCGCGCGCGCCGCGCCCGTCGCCTTCTACGGCTCGGAGGAGCAGGACGACGCGGTGCCCCTGAACGCGGGCGCGAGCCTCGCCATGGCCATCGACCCGCTCGACGGCTCGTCCAACATCGAGACCAACGTGTCGATCGGGACGATCTTCTCGATCCTGCCCGTGACCGACGCGCATCGGGCGAACCCCGCGAGCGTCTTCCAGCAGCCCGGCCGGTCGCAGCTTGCCGCGGGCTTCTTCGTCTACGGGCCGCGCCTGATGCTCGTGGTGACGCTGGGCGAGGGCACCCACGCCTTCGGCTGGTCGCCCGAGACGGGCGTCTTCACCCGCATGGGGCCGCTCAATATTCCGGCGGTCGCCAAGGAATATTCGATCAACGCCTCCAACGCGCGCCACTGGGACGAGCCGGTCCGGCTCTACATCGAGCACGCCCAGGAGGGCGCGGACGGCCCGCGCGGGCGCGACTTCAACATGCGCTGGGTGGCCTCCATGGTGGCCGACGCCTACCGCATCTTCGTGCGGGGCGGCATCTACATCTATACCGGGGATCGCCGGAAGGGCTACGACCGGGGCCGCATCCGCCTGGTCTACGAGGCGAACCCGGTCGGCTTCTGCGCCGAGCAGGCGGGGGGCGCGGCGAGCGACGGCCTGCATCCGATCCTCGACATCGTGCCGGAGGGCCTGCACCAGCGCACGCCCGTCGTCTTCGGCTCGCGCGAGGAGGTCCTGGAGTTCGCCCGCGTGATGGCCGACCCCGCCAGCCTCACCGAAAGCTCGCCGCTCTTCGGGCAGCGCCCGGTCGGAGGCATCTGAGATGGCCGGCGGCATCGTCATCGCTCCCTCCATCCTGTCGTCCGACTTCTCGCGGCTCGGCGAGGAGATCGCGGCAGTGGACCGGGCCGGCGCGGACTGGATCCATCTCGACGTGATGGACGGCCATTTCGTGCCCAACATCACCTTCGGGCCGCCCGTCGTAGCGGCCGTGCGCGGCGCGTCCGCCAAGTTCTTCGACGCGCATCTGATGATCGAGCCGGCCGACCCCTATCTCGAAGCCTTCGCCAAGGCGGGCTGCGACGGAATCACGGTGCATGCCGAGGCCTGCACCCATCTCGACCGGACGCTCCAGGCGATCCGGGCGCTCGGGGCCAAGCCCGGCGTCGCGATCAATCCAGCGACGCCGGAGACGGCGATCGAATACGTTCTCGACCGGGTGGACCTCGTGCTGGTCATGACGGTGAACCCGGGCTTCGGCGGCCAGAGCTTCATTCCGGCGACCCTGGAGAAGATTCGCCGCCTCCGGGCGATGATCGGCGACCGGCCGATCCGGCTCCAGGTCGACGGCGGCGTCGCGCCCGACACGATCGGCGCGATTGCCGAGGCCGGGGCTGACACGTTCGTCGCGGGATCGGCGATCTATCGCGGCGGAACGGAAGCGAGCTACCGCGGCAATATCGAAGCCTTACGAACGCATGCTCGGGTCAAGAAAGCGTGATGGCGGTCAAGTAACGCCGCCGTTTCCCCTCGTTTCAACCGGTTAGTCCGCAGTTTTGTCGTCAAGGGCGATGCTGCGCGTTTCCTGCCGGAAAGATTCCTGCAGCGGGGATGTTGCATCGCGATAGGGACTGCACACCTAAGCGGCCGCGCGTCCGGGAGTTGAGAGCGATCGGCTCCCTCCCAGCTATGCGCGAAGTTCTCGGCCGATTTCGGCCATGTCTGTGTCTGAGCCGCTCCAGATGGACGGCGTGAAGGAGGGATCGTTGGAGCAATCACTTTCGGAGGCGGCGGCCCAGACGGCCGTGACGGGCATATCGCCCGACGTGGTGCCGACCTGGGTATGGCTCGCCACCGTGGCGGGCATCGCGGCGCTCTTCGTGTTCGACTTCTTCACCCATGTCCGCAAGCCGCATGAGCCGACCTTCAAGGAGTCGGCCCTCTGGTCGACCTTCTACGTCGCGCTCGCGCTCGTGTTCGGCTGGGGCGTCTGGCATTTCTGGGACCGCCAGCACGGCATCGAGTATTTCGCCGGCTTCGTCACCGAGAAGTCGCTCTCGGTCGACAACCTCTTCGTTTTCGTCATCATCATGAAGAGCTTCCTGGTGCCCCGCGCCTATCAGCAGAAGGCGCTGCTCATCGGCATCGTGATCGCGCTGATCATGCGCGGCATCTTCATCGCGCTGGGCGCGGCGGCCATCGAGCGCTTCTCCTGGGTGTTCTATCTCTTTGGCATCTTCCTCCTGTGGACGGCGTGGAAGCTCATCGTCGAGAGCCTGAAGCACCAGAAATCGACCGACGAGGAGTACGAGCCGAACGCCATCGTGAAGTACTTCCAGCGTCATCTGCCGACCACGGACGACTACCGGGGCAATCAGCTCTGGGTCGTCGAGAACGGCAAGCGCTTCTTCACGCCCATGTTCATCGTGATCCTGGCGCTCGGCATGACCGACCTCCTGTTCGCGCTGGATTCGATCCCTGCGATCTACGGCCTGACGGACGCGCCCTACATCGTCTTCACCGCCAACGCCTTCGCGCTGCTCGGCCTCCTGCAGCTCTACTTCCTGATCGGCGGGCTGCTCGACCGCCTCGTCTATCTCGGCATCGGCCTTTCGCTGATTCTCGCCTTCATCGGCCTGAAGCTCATCGTCCACGCGGTCGAGGCCAACACCTTGCCCTTCCTCAACGGCGGCGAGCCGATCGCGGTGCCCTCCTGGATGCATATCGAGATCGAGCAGTCGCTCATGGTCATCGTCGGCATCCTAGTAATCACCACGGTGGCGAGCCTCCTGAAGAGCCGGTCGGACGCCAAGAGGTCCGGCTGACGAGGCCCCGATTCACCGCATCGACGAAGCCGGCCCCTCGGGGCCGGCTTTTTTCTTTGGGGTCGGCATCTCGCGACTGCGTTATGGCTGTGGGCCACGCACGCTTGCCCCTTGTCGGCAAGCCGTTTTCCCGTTCACATATGTGGCCGTTCAAAGGCGCCCGGCTGCGGCGCGAGCGACATGGAACTGTCACGCGCCGGTGATAGTCCGCCCTCGGCCGATGGCTGCCGCCCGACGCGGACGCGAAGCCCATCGCCTTGGATTTCAGGAGAGCTGGATGATCGGGACTATGAAACAGGGCGTGTCGCTGGCGGTTCTCGCGAGCTTCGCAATGGGTGCGGCCGTGTCCGGCACCCGCGCGCAGGACATGGAGGCGCTGATCGCCGCCGCCAAGCAGGAAGGCTCGCTCACCACGATCGCCCTGCCGCACGACTGGTGCAACTACGGCGAGATGATCTCGGGCTTCAAGGCCAAGTACGGCCTCCAGGTCAACGAGCTCAATCCCGACGCCGGCTCGGCCGACGAGATCGAGGCCATCAAGGCCAACCAGGGCAACACCGGCCCGCAGGCGCCCGACGTGATCGACGTCGGCCTGTCCTTCGGCCCGCAGGCTAAGGCCGACAAGCTGATCCAGCCCTACAAGGTCGCGACCTGGAACGAGATCCCGGACGACGCCAAGGATGCCGAGGGCTACTGGTACGGCGACTACTACGGCGTCCTCACCTTCGAGGTGAACAAGGACATCGTGTCCGAGATCCCGCAGGACTGGCCCGACCTCCTGAAATCCGACTACGCGAACTCGGTGGCCCTGGCGGGTGATCCGCGCGCCTCGGCGCAGGCGATCCAGGCGGTCTACGCCGCAGGTCTCTCCAAGACGCCGAACGGTTCGGCCACCGAGATCGCCGATGCCGGTCTCGACTTCTTCAAGCAGCTGAACGCGGCCGGGAACTTCGTGCCCGTCATCGGCAAGCCGGCTTCGCTCGCGCAGGGCACGACGCCGATCATGATCCGCTGGGACTACAACGCCCTGTCGAGCCGCGACACGCTGGCCGGCAACCCGGAGGTCGAGGTCGTGGTGCCGAAGACCGGCGTCCTCGCGGGCGTCTACGTCCAGGCGATCAGCGCCTATGCGCCGCACCCGAACGCCGCCAAGCTCTGGATGGAGTACATCTACTCCGACGAGGGCCAGCTGACCTACCTCAAGGGCTACTGCCACCCGATCCGCTTCAACGAGATGGTGAAGGCCGGCAAGATCCCGCAGGATCTGCTCGACCGCCTGCCGCCGGCGGCCTCCTACGAGGCGGCGAAGTTCCCTTCGCTCGACGACCAGAACGCCGCCAAGGCCGAGATCACCACCAAGTGGGATCAGGTCGTGGGCGCCAACGTCCAGTAAGCGGACCATTCGATTTCGGGACCGCCGCCCGGTTGCGGCGGTCTCTTCCGTCCGGCGTCTCCAGCGAAGAGGTCCAGCATTGAGTGTTCAGGCCCTCGATCCCGGGATGGGTGCCGCCGCGGCGGCCGGCCCCCCGGTGGAGCGCGCGCGGAAGGCCTCGCTGGCCTGGCTCGGCGTCGTGCCCTTCTTCGCCTTCGCCATCCTCTTCCTGATCGCCCCGACCTTCTATCTCGTGGTCGGCGCCTTCCAGAACCCGGCAGGCGGCTTCACGCTCGCCAACATCGCGGGCCTCTTCCAGTCGCAGATCCTCTCGGCCTACTGGATCTCGATCCGCATCAGCCTCGCTTCGGCAGGGCTCGGCGCGATCCTCGGCTTCTTCCTGGCCTATGCGATCGTCCATGGCGGGCTGCCGGCCTGGATCCGCTCCTCCGTCGTCACCTTTTCCGGCGTCGCCTCCAACTTTGCGGGCATCCCGCTCGCCTTCGCCTTCCTCGCCACGCTCGGGCGCATCGGCCTCGTCACCTGGTTCCTGAACGAGGCCTTCGGCATCAACATCTATCGCCTCGGCTTCAACCTCCTGAGCTTCTGGGGCCTGACGATCACCTATCTCTACTTTCAGATTCCGCTGATGGTGCTGATCATCACGCCCGCCCTCGACGGGCTGAAGCGGGAATGGCGCGAGGCCTCCTCGATCCTGGGCGCCTCCAACTGGCAGTATTGGCGCATGGTGGCGCTGCCCGTGCTCTTCCCGAGCCTCATGGGCTGCTTCCTGCTCCTCTTCGCCAACGCCTTCGGCGCCATCGCGACGGCCTATGCCCTGACCGGCTCCTCGCTCAACATCGTGCCGATCCTCCTCTACGCGCAGATCCGGGGCGACGTGCTCTACAACCCCAATCTCGGCTATGCCCTGGCCTTCGGCATGATCGTCATCACCGGCTGCTCCAACCTCCTCTACATCTGGCTGCGGGCGCGCACCGAGCGGTGGCTGCGATGAAGGCGCCCCGGCTCCTCGCCTCCCTCGCAGTGCTGCTCGCCGCCCTTTATTTCCTGCTGCCGCTCTGGGCGACCTTCCAGTTCTCGCTCTCCATGCTGCGCGGGCAATGGAGCTTCGAGGCCTATCGCGTCGTCTTTTCCGACGACCGGTTCCAGAATACGTTCCTGTTCTCGGTCGTCTGCGCGCTGGCGACCATCGTGCTCGGCACGCTCCTCGTCGTTCCGACGGCCTATTGGGTGCGCCTGCGCCTGCCGCGCCTGCGCCCCTATGTCGAGTTCATCACGCTCCTGCCGCTGGTGATCCCGCCGATCGTCCTCGTGTTCGGCTACCTGCGTCTCTACAATTCGTCCTCCTGGCTGCCCTTCACCGGTTCGGTCTGGGGCACCAACGTGATCCTCGTCTTCGGCTACACGGTGCTGGCGCTGCCCTACATGTACCGGGCGGTGGATACCGGCCTCCAGGCGATCGACATCCGCACGCTCACCGAGGCCGCCGAGAGCCTCGGGGCCAGGCGCTCCACCATCCTGTCCCAGGTCATCCTGCCGAACGTCCGGGCGGCCGTCCTGTCCGGCGCCTTCCTCACCTTTGCCATCGTGATCGGCGAGTTCGTGCTGGCGAGCCTTCTCAACCGGCCGGCCTTCGGTCCCTATCTCCAGAACGTCGGCGCCAACCGGGCCTACGAGCCGGCGGCGCTGGCGATGATCGCCTTTGCCGTCACCTGGGGCTGCATGGTGCTCCTGCATCTCCTGGGCGGCTCCGACCCGGGCCGGGCGCGCTCTCTCTTCAAACCCAAGGTCAAGGCGGTTCCATGAGCTTTCTCGAGATCGCGGGCGTCGCCAAGAGCTTCGGCCCGACCACGGTGCTGCACGGGTTCGACCTCTCGGTGGAAAAGGGCGAGTTCGTCACCTTCCTCGGGCCGTCCGGCTGCGGCAAGACCACGATGCTGCGCATCGTCGCCGGCTTCGAGACGGCGAGCCGCGGCACGATCCGCATCGACGGGGAGGACGTGACCGATCTCGCCCCCAACGCCCGGCGGATCGGCATGGTGTTCCAGGCCTATGCGCTCTTTCCGAACATGACGGTGGCCGACAACGTCGCCTTCGGCCTCAAGGTCGCCGGCATGCCGAAGGCGGAGCGCCGGGGTCGGGTCGAGGACATGCTGCGCCTCATCGGCCTGCCCAAGATCGCCGACCGATACCCTTATCAGCTCTCCGGTGGCCAGCAGCAGCGCGTGGCGCTCGCGCGCGCCATCGCGCCCCGGCCGCGCGTCCTGCTGCTCGACGAGCCCTTGTCGGCGCTCGACGCCAAGATCCGCGTGTCCTTGCGCACCGAGATCCGCGACCTCCAGCGCGAGCTCGGCATCACCACGATCTTCGTGACGCACGACCAGGAGGAGGCGCTCTCCATGTCGGACCGCATCGTGGTCATGTCGGAAGGGCGCATCGAGCAGGTCGGCACGCCCTTCGAGATCTACAACCGCCCGCGCACGCGCTTCGTCGCCTCCTTCGTCGGCACGCTGGGCCTCCTGAAGGGCGAGGTCGTGCACGGCGACCGGGTGATCGTGGACGGGCAGGAGATCGAGGCGAATGCCGGCGAGGCGCGGGTCGGCGACACCGTGACCCTCGCGCTTCGGCCGGAATCCCTCTCGCTGACGGCCAGCCGCGAGCGCTCCAACGAGCTGCGCGGCGAGATCACGGCCGTCGCCTTTCTCGGCTCGGTGGTGCGCCTGCGCGCGCGCTTCGGCCACGACGAGCTTCTGATCGACACGTTCAACGACCCTGCCGCGCCGCCCCCCGGCCACGGCTCGACGGTGAAGGTCTACTTCTCGCCGGCTGACGTCCTGTGCCTGGCCGCCGAGCCGGGCGGGCCGGGCCTGGGCCTGCGCCCGACGCCGCCGGTGCAGGGACTGCGCACGCCGCTCGCGGTCTGAACGCGATCGCCCCATCTTGTTTCGGAGCCGGAGCGCACGACATGTGCGGCTCTGAAGGGCTGCCGAGCCGGGGATTCGAAGCGCATTGAGCATCAACGACATTCGAGAGCCGGCGCTGGGCGCCGGCCCCGCCCTTTATGCGCGCGGCGCCGACGCGGCCGGACTGCGGCTCTCGCTCGTCGCGGTGACGCGGGCGGGCGCCGAGGCGCCGCGCCTCGAGGCGGAGGGCGCCGAGCCCGTCTCCCTCGCCCTGCGCGCGGAACTCTTCGATCATGCCGTCTGGGGCGCGGAGTTCTCGCTGCCCGTCGGGCCGGACGCCGGCTACCGGCTGGACGGGAAGCGCTTTCCCGTCGTCACCGACCTCTCCGGCGACGTCGCGATCGGCTTCGTCTCCTGCAACGGCCAGGAAAAAGGCGACGAGGCGCGCAGCCATGAGGACCGGGACGTGATGTGGCGCAGGCTCGCCGCCGAGCATCGCACGCGGCCCTTCGTCCTGCTGCTTCACGGCGGCGACCAGCTCTATGCCGACGAGGCGGTGGAGGCGCATCCCGAGACGCGCCGCTGGGCCGGGCTCTCCATCGACGACAAACCGGGCGTCGCGTGGACGCCGGACATGGAAGACGCCGTGCGCGGCTACTTCTTCCGGCGTTATCTCGCGCTGATGCGCCAGCCGGCCTTTGCCGAACTCGCCGCCTGCGTGCCCTCCCTGATGATCTGGGACGACCACGACATCTTCGACGGCTGGGGCAGCCATCCCGCCGGGCTACAGGAAAGCCCGGTGGCGCTAGGCCTCTTCCGGGCGGCGCGCGAGATGTTCGTCCTGTTCCAGCTCGGCGCCGATCCCGCCGCGCTCCCGTCCACCTGCCGCGACCGGACGGGCGCGAGCTTCTCGCAGGACGCCCGCTTCCCCGGCTTCTGCGTGCTCCTGCCGGACCTGCGATCGGAACGCACGCCCGAGCGCGTCATGGGGCCGGAAGGCTGGGCCGCCTTCGAGGCGGGCCTCGGCGCGGCGCCGGACGGCGACCGTCGCATCGTGGTGTCGAGCGTGCCCGCGCTCGGACCGCGCCTGTCGCTCGTTGAGGCGCTTCTCGACCTTTATCCCGGCCAGCAGCAATATGAGGACGATCTGCGCGACCAGTGGCAGAGCCGCGGGCATCGCGCCGAATGGGTGCGCTTCCTCTCGAGCCTGGAGCGCGAGGCGGTGGAGCGCGGCGGGCCGGTCACGGTCGTGTCCGGCGAGATCCATCTGGCGACGCGCGGCGAGATGCGCCTGTCCGACGGCACGTCGCTGCACCAGCTCGTGGCGTCGGGCATTACCCATCCCAAGCCCCCGGCCGCGATGGCGGTCGGCCTCGGTTTCCTGTCGCGCCTCGGCCACGCGCCGCTGCCCGGCCGGCCGATCCGCCTCAAGCGCCTGCCGGGGCAGGGGGCGGTCTATACGGCCGAGCGGAACTATCTCGTCCTGCGCCGCCGCGCCGGGCATTGGACGGCCGCCTGGGAGCTCGAGGAATCGGGCCGCACGCCCGAAATCGGGCTCTGACGCAGGGTCATCCTCCGACCGGCCAGAACAGCGCGATCAGCGGCACGCCCACGAAGAGCACGATGGCCGAGAGCGGCAGGCCGAGGCGCCAGTAGTCGCCGAATCGGTAGCCGCCGGGTGCCATGACGATCGTGTTGCACTGGTGCCCGATCGGCGTGAGGAAGTCGCAGGCCGCGCCGAGCGCCACCGCCATCAGGAACGGGTCGGGGTTGAGGCCCAGCCGGATCGCGAGGCTGCCGGCGATCGGGCCGAGCATCAGCACGGTGGCTGCGTTGTTGAGGAACGGCGTCACGGCCATGGCGAGCAGCGTCACCATGAAGAGCGATGCGATAGGCGAAAGGCCATGCAGCGCGCCCGACAGCCAGCCGGCGATGAGATCGGTGCCGCCCGTGGTCTGGATCGCCTCCGAGAGCGGGATCAGGGCGGCCAGCAGCACGATCACGGAGGCCTCCACCGTCTGATACGCCTCGTGCATGCTCATGACGCGCAGGAGGAGCAGGATCACCGCCGCCCCGAAGAAGGCCGCGACCGCGCTGACGAAGCCCGTCGCCGTCAGCGCCATGGCGGCGATCAGGATGCCGAGCGGAATGAAGGAGCGGCGTGAGCGGCCGAGCACGATGGAGCGCTCGGCCAAGGGCAGGATGCGCATTTCGGCCAGCGCCGCCGGCACGCTTTCGCTGGTGCCCTTCAGGACGAGGACGTCGCCTTCCCGCAGGCGCAGGGAGGCGAGGCGCTGCTCGATCGGGCGTCCGGATCGGCTGACCGCCAGCACCGCAACACCATGCGCCGATTCCAGCGCCAGCTTGCCGAGCCGAGAGCCGATGATCGGCGACTGCGGCGTGACGACGCCTTCCACCACGCTTTCGGTCTCGATGTCGCCGCCCGTCGGAAGGTCGCCTGTCAGCGACAGGCCGGCGCGCGCGACAGCGCGCTCGATGCCTTCCGGCTCGCCGCCCAGAAGCAGAAGGTCGCCCGCCTTCAGGACCATGCCGGGCGTCGGCTCGTGGCGGCGGAAGCGCTCGCGGATCACGAGGCGCACCGCGATGTCGTTGTCGGCCGCAAGCTCAAGTTCCGCCACGGTCCGGCCGGCCATGGTCGAGCCTTCCGGGATTTCGGCCTCCGCGGTGTAGGCGTCGAGGGCGAAGGCGTCGCCCATGCCGCCGGCGGGCTTGCGCTTGGGGATGAGGCCGGAGGCGAGCGACAGGAACAGGAAGCCGACGATCACGACGCCGAGCCCGACGGGCGCGTAGTCGAACATGGCGAAAGGCTGGCCCGTCATGTCCTGCCGGATCTTGGAGACGATGATGTTGGGCGAGGTGCCGACCAGCGTCACCAGCCCGCCGATCAGCGAGCCGAAGGCCATGGGCATGAGGAGTTGCGAGACGGAGGTGCCGTTCTTGCGCGAGACCTGGGCGGCGATCGGCATGAACATGGCGAGCGCGCCGACGTTCTTGGTGACCATCGACAAGAGCGTCACCGCGCCGACCAGCACCATGACCTGCCGCGGCGCCGTCTTCATGAAGGGCATGACCGGGCGCATGATGTCCTCGACCACGCCCGAGCGCGCGATGGCCGCGCTGACGAGGAGCGCCGCCACGACGATCACCACCACGTCGTCGGCGAAGCCCGTGAAGGCGCTCTTCACCGGCACGATGCCCGTCGCCACCCCGGCCAGCAGGCCGAGAAGGGCGATCAAGTCGTAGGGCAGGCGCCCCCAAACGAAGCCGGCGACGGTGAGGCCGACGAGGCCGAAGGCGAGGGCTTGGTCGAGGGTCATGGACGCTCACGCGGCGGGGAAGGGAAAGCGAGGCGGAAAAAAGGCGGCGTGGATCGGTGCGCGTCGAACGAAAGGCGGCTCTTGCCGTTACCCCGCTCGATGCGGCGCCGTCGCCCGCATCCGGGGGACGCTTGAGCATGACACAAGGTGGCGCCGGGATCGCATCCGGCAATAAGGGCGTGACAACGGTTCAGGCCGCGCTGGGGCGCACGGCCCTTCTGGCAGGCCTGCTTCTCGCGCTCGCGATCGGCGCCTTCGGATGGACGGTCTGGCAGGACGCGCGCCGCGAGGCGGCGGCCACCGGCAACGGCGCCATCGTGGCCGAGGCCGAGCGGTTCCTCTCGATGATGACCAGCATCGAGACCTCGACGCGCGGCTTCGTCATCGCGGGCACGGAGGAGTTCCTGTCGCCCTTCCGCCAGAACGTCGCCGACCTGCCGGCCCAGTTCGCGCGGATGGAGGCGGTCTGGGAGGCGGGCGGCGGCGATCCCGCGCGGCTGGCCCGGCTGAAGGAGTTGTCCGATCAGGAGGTCGCCTTCGAGACCGAGATCGTGCGCGTGCGCACCGAGCAGGGCATGGAGCCCGCCGCCGAACTCGTCCGGTCGGGCGCCGGCAAGCGCATCATGGACGACATCCGCACGGAAATCGGCACCGCGCAGGCCAATGCGCAGAAGCGCGTGAACCTGGCCGACTCGACCGCCCATCGCAACGACCTCGTCGCCAATGTCGCCTTCCTGGCGGCGATCCTCTCGGCTGCGGCGCTCGCCTTCATCGCCTTTCGCCGCCATGTGGAGAGCCGGCGGGCGAGCGGGCTCCTGTCGGCCGTTCTGGAAAACTCGCCGGTCGCGATCGGTTTCGTCGGACGCGACGGGCGCCTCGGCCGGCTGAACCCCGCCTTCGCCCAGGCGGGGTCGAGCCTCGGCCGCGAAGTGGTGGTGTCGGACTCGCTCCTCGACCTCTTCCCGAACGACCATGTGATGCTGGAGCGCATGCTGGACGAGACGCTGCGCTGGGGCCGCGTGCACAACGGCGTGGAACTGCGGGCGGGCGATGCGGACGCCGAGCAGATCTATCTCGCCAGCATCTACCCGCTTCGCGCCGAAGGTCATACGGCGCACGAGACGGTGGGCGCCGGCGTCGTGCTCACCAACGCCACCAAGCGCCTCAGGGCCGAGCGGCAGCTCGCCTATTCGGAAACGCGCTTCCGCTCGCTGATCGAGGCGACCTCGGCCATCGTCTGGTCCGTGCCGAGCTCGGGGCGCTTCTCCGGCGACCAGCCCGGCTGGGCCGCCTTCACCGGCCAGTCGGAGGAGGACTATTCCGGCTTCGGCTGGACGGAGGCGCTGCACCCGGAAGACCGGGAGCGGAGCGCGGAGGCCTGGAAGCGGGCCGTGGCCGGAGAGGCGACCTACAAGATCGAGCACCGGGTGCGCCGCGCCGACGGCGAATGGCGCGACATGCTCGCCCGCGCCGTGCCGATCCGCGGGCCGGACGGGGCGATCGCCGAATGGGTCGGCACCCATACCGACATCACCGACCAGAAGCGGATCGCCGCCGAGCTCGGCCATTCCAACGAGCAGTTCCGGATCATCGCCGACAACATCCCCCAGTTCGCCTGGATCGCGAGCCCGAGCGGCGACATCGACTGGTACAATCAGCGCTGGTTCGACTACACCGGCACCACCATGGAGGAGATGCGCGGGCACGGCTGGATGAAGGTCCACCATCCCGACCATCTCGACCGGGTGCGCGAGCAGCTCATGCGCTCCTTCACGGAAGGGGTGAAGTGGGAGGACACCTTCCCCTTGCGCGGCGCGGACGGCACCTATCGCTGGTTCCTGTCCCAGGCCATCCCGATCCGCGACGAGGCGGGGACGATCACCCGCTGGTTCGGCACCAACACCGACATCACCTCGCAGCGCGCCGCCGAGCAGGAGCTCGCCGCCGCCAAGGAGGCGGCCGAAAACGCCAACCGCGCCAAGTCCCAGTTCATCGCCAACATGAGCCACGAGCTGCGCACGCCGCTCTCGGCCGTGATCGGCTATGCCGAGATGCTGGAGGAGGAGGTCGAGGATCTCGGCGAGGCGCATCTCCTGACCGACCTCAAGAAGATCGAGCAGAACGCCCGCCACCTCCTCAGCCTGATCAACGACGTGCTCGACCTCTCCAAGATTGAGGCCGAGCGGATGGACGTCTATGCTGAGAGCTTCGCGCTTTCGGACGTGCTCGACGAGGTGGCTTCCACGGTCGGCTCGCTGATCGCCAAGAAGAACAACCGCCTCCAGGTGGAGAAGGGCGCCGAGATCGGCGAGTTGCACACCGACCAGGTCAAGCTGCGCCAGTGCCTGATCAACCTCCTGTCCAACGCGGCGAAGTTCACCGAAGAAGGCACGATCACCCTGTCGGCCAGCCGCGAGCCGCAGGAGGGCGGGGACTGGATCCGGCTGGAGGTGACCGACACCGGCATCGGCATGACGCCGGAACAGCTCGAGCGCCTGTTCGAGCGCTTCGCGCAGGCCGACGAATCCACCACGCGCAAGTTCGGCGGCACGGGGCTCGGCCTTGCCATCACCCGCGCCTTCTGCCGGCTGCTCGGCGGCGACATCGGGGTCACCTCCGAGCCGGGGCACGGCACCACCTTCACGATCCGCATTCCCGCCGAGGTGGAGCCGCCGGCCGAGGACCTCGCGCCCGAGATCGCCGCCGCGCAGACGCCGACGGACGGCGGCGCGGGTCTGGTGCTCGCCATCGACGACGACCCGCATGCGCGCGAACTCGTTACCCGCTTCCTGCTGCGCGAAGGCTTCTCGGTGCGCACGGCGGCCGACGGCCTGAGCGGTCTGGAAATGGCCCGGCTCCTGAAGCCGGACGTGATCCTTCTGGACGTCACCATGCCCAAGATGGACGGCTGGGCGGTGCTGACCGAGCTGAAGGGCGATCCGGACGTCTCGCACATCCCCGTCGTGATGATCACCATCATCGACGAGCACAGCCTCGGCTACGCGCTGGGCGCCGCGGACTATCTCCTGAAGCCGGTGGAGTGGAACCGCCTGAAATCGGTGCTCGACCGCTTCCGCACCGAGGACAACGGGCTGATCCTGGCCGTGGACGACGACGAGGACGGGCTCCACCGCACCGCCACCATGCTGGAGCGCGAGGGGCTGAAGGTGATCACCGCGCTCAACGGGCGCGAGGCCCTGGCGCGGATGGAGGTCGAACGGCCCGGTCTCATCCTCCTCGACCTCGTGATGCCCGAGATGGACGGGTTCGCCTTCCTCAAGGCCATGCGCGAGCGCGGCGAATGGCGCGAGATCCCCGTCGTGGTGCTCACCTCCAAGGACCTGACCGCCGAGGAGATGCGCTTTCTCCAGGGCCAGGCCGAGGACATCTTCACGAAAGGAGACGTGGATCTGAGGGACCTTGCGTCCCAGATCCGCGTTATGGTCGCGCAAGGCACACTTTCCGGGCCGCATGGCCTTGCGCAGACGGGACAGTCCGGATCGGAGCCGACGACATGACACGCATCCTGCTGGTCGAGGACCACGAGGAAATCTGGGACTTCCTGTCCCGCCGCCTCCAGCGGCGCGGCTACGAGGTGGTGCTGGCCCATGACGGGCAGGACGGGATCGAGAAGGCGCGGGGTACTGCGCCGGACATCATTCTTCTCGACATGAACCTGCCGGTGCTCGACGGCTGGACCGCCGCGCGCACCATGCGGGCCGACGCATCCATGCCCCGCATTCCCATCATAGCGCTGACCGCCCACGCCATGTCCGGCGACAAGGAGAAGACGCTGGCCGCCGGCTGCGACGACTACCACGCCAAGCCCGTCGACTTCTCCAAGCTGCTCGGCCAGATCGAGGCGCTGCTGCCCCAGGCGGCCGCAGCATCCGCTTGAGCTTCGAATGGCTGTGGCGTTTCGCCGGTCGCCAGGCCGGCCCGCGTGACGGGCAGGGGCTGAATCTCGGCGAGCTGGATGTGGCGGTCGGGGCGCCGGTTCCCCGACCGGCGCCGGCCCCGCTCCGCCGCGACAGTGTCGAGGCGACGATCGCGCTCAAGATCCTCTCCGCGCACCTTGCCAACTTCCGGCAGGTTTCCTTCCCGCTGACGCTGGACTTCCGGTCGATGTCACCCGAAGAGGCCGTCCTGGCCGTCGATGCGGCCGCGTCGGCGCTGGAGGCCGACGAGACGGGATGGGCCGATGAAGCCCGGCGCGAACGGGCCGTCGAGACCCTGATGCGGCTCGGTGCCGAAGCGGACATTGTCGCGCCCCTGCGTCGTCCGGATGCGCCGGTGACGAGCGTCGGCGCGCTTTCGGCGGCGGCGCACCGCCTCGACAAGGCGGCCCACGCCTATGCGGTCTCGCTCCTGGTGCTCGGCCAGCGCTCAGGCGTTGCGCAGGCCTATCTTACCTATCTCGCGGCGCGGCTCGGCCTCACCGCCAACGTGGTGGGCAGCCTCAACCGGCGCTTTCGCGGGTGAGTTCGCGCAGCGCCGTCTGGACGGTGTCCGATTCCAGGAGCAGCGTGCGCGACAGGTCGGCCAGCGTCACCCAGCCGATCACCGGGCCGGACCCTTGCGTCACGGCGAGGCGGCGGACGCGATGGGCGGTCATCGTGTCCATCGCCGCCTGAAGGCTGTCGTCGGCGCGGCAGGAGATCAGCGGCGAGGACATGACGTCGCGGGCGCGGATCTGCGAGGAATCGAGACCGCGCGCCACGACGCGGTAGAGGATGTCGCGGTCGGTGACGACGCCCTTCGGGTCGTCCGGCGTGCCGATCGGGAGGCAGCCGACGTCGAGATCGCCCATGGTCACGGCGAGTTCCGTGACGGGATCGTCCGGATCGGCAAACTCGATATGCCGGTTCATGACGTCGCGGATCTTCACGGGGGCATATCCTGGTGCGGGAAGGGTGCTCCTCTAACGTATCACGCGTTCAACGGTTCGAAGCGGGGAACAAATACCGCGACGCGGCATTCTTCGATCCGGCGTGTCTCCTACCTGACGGGATCGATCCCTTGAACATTCAACCGAATGAATCCGACTTCGCGTCCACCCTCGCGAAGCCGGGCCTGCAGAAGTCGCGCGTCCAGGCCGGCCGGCCGTTCCCGCGTGGTGCCACATGGGACGGCCTGGGCGTCAACTTCGCCCTGTTCTCGGCCAACGCGACCAAGGTCGAGCTGTGCCTCTTCGACGAGACGGGCACGACCGAGCTCGAGCGCATCGTGCTGCCCGAGTACACCAACGAGGTGTTCCACGGCTATCTGCCCGACGCGCGCCCTGGCCTTGTCTACGGATACCGCGTCCACGGCCCTTACGAGCCCGACGCCGGCCACCGCTTCAACCCCAACAAGCTGCTCCTCGACCCCTATGCCAAGCAGCATTTGGGCGAGCTGAAGTGGGACCACGCCCTGTTCGGCTACACGATCGGCCATGCCGACGGCGACCTGTCCTTCGACGAGCGCGATTCGGCCGCCTTCGTGCCGAAGTCGCAGATCGTCGACCCCGCCTTCACCTGGGGCAACGACCGCCGGCCGAACGTGCCCTGGGAGCGGACGATCTTCTACGAGACCCACGTCAAGGGCTTCACGCAGCGCCATCCGAGCCTCTCCGACCGCGACCGGGGCAAATTCTCCGGCCTCGCGCACCACGACGTCGTCGAATACATCAAGAGCCTCGGCGTCACCTCCGTCGAGCTCCTGCCGATCCACGCCTTCGTCGACGACAGCTATCTCGTGGAGAAGGGGCTCCGCAACTTCTGGGGCTACAACACGCTCGGCTTCTTCGCGCCCGACCCGCGCTACATGTCGACGCCCTTCGTCAACGAGTTCAAGGAACTCGTCTCGACCTTCCACCACCATGGGCTCGAGGTCATCCTCGACGTCGTCTACAACCACACGGCTGAAGGCAACGAGAACGGGCCGACCCTCTCGTTCAAGGGCATCGACAACGCGACCTACTACCGGCTCCTGCCGGACAACAAGCGCTACTACATCAACGACACGGGCACGGGGAACACCGTCAACACGTCGCATCCGCGCGTGATGCAGCTTGTCATGGACAGCCTGCGCTACTGGGCCGGCGAGATGCGGGTGGACGGGTTCCGCTTCGACCTCGCGACCATTCTGGCGCGCGAGCCGACGGGCTTCTCGGAGGAGTCCTCCTTCCTCCATGCCACCATGCAGGATCCGTTGCTCTCCCAGGTCAAGCTGATCGCCGAGCCCTGGGACTGCGGTCCCGGCGGCTATCAGGTCGGTCGCTTCCCGCCGGGCTGGGCCGAGTGGAACGACGGCTACCGCGACACGGTGCGCGCCTACTGGCGCGGCGACGAGGGCAAGGTTCCGGCGGTCGCCGGCAAGATCTCGGCCTCGGCCGACCTCTTCAACAATCGCGGCCGCCAGCCCTGGTCGAGCGTCAACTTCATCACCGCCCATGACGGTTTCACGCTGCACGACCTCGTCTGCTACAACGACAAGCACAACGAGGCGAATGGCGAGGACAATCGCGACGGCCACTCGCACAACCTCTCGAACAATTACGGCGTCGAGGGGCCGACCGAGGACGCCGAGATCAACAGCGTCCGCTTCCGGCAGTTGCGCAACTTCTTCGCGACGCTGCTCCTTTCCCGCGGCACGCCGATGATCCTGGCGGGCGACGAGTTCGCCCGCACGCAAGGCGGCAACAACAACGCCTATGCCCAGGACAACGAGATCGGCTGGGTCGACTGGAACGTCTCGCAGGACGGCGAGGACCTCGCCGAGTTCGTGCAGAAGCTGATCATGCTGCGCCAGGCGCTGCCGATGCTGCGTCGCGGTCGGTTCCTCCAGGGCCGTTTCGACGAGGAGATCGGCGCCAAGGACGTGACGTGGATGTCGCCGTCGGGCGGCGAGATGCAGCAGACCGAGTGGGACGATGCCGGCGCGCGCTGCTTCGGTGTGCTGCTCGACGGGCGGGCGCAGGCCGAGGGCATCAAGCGCGTCGGCTCGGACGCGACCATGCTCCTGATCCTCAACGCGCATCACGACGTGGTAAACTTCAAGCTGCCGGCGGCTCCCGGCGGGCGACGCTGGCACTGTATCATCGACACCAACGTGCCGAACCGCGACGAGCTCGTGCCTTTCGACTTCGACAGCGACTACATGGTGACGGGCCGCTCGTTGCTCGCCTTCATCCTGGAGCCGGAAGACGGCTACTCGCTGTCGGACGAGGCGCACCAGGCTTTCGCCCACGTGTCGGAAGCCTTCCAGCGCGCGGCGGCCGAAAAGGTCCATATCGTCCGGCCCGAGAAGGGCTGAACAAAGGCACGGCGCAAGGCGCAAAGCCGAAAGAAAAAGGGTCGCCCCGTTCGGGGCGGCCCTTTTTTCGTTGCCTCGGTGGCCGAAGCGGGTTGGGACGGGCCGGTGCGGCGGGGAGGGGGCTTCGCCGTCAGACGGCGGTGACGGCAGGTTCGACCCGGGTCTCGTCGGTCACGTTGGGAGCGGCCGGCGTTTCCGGCTCCGGCGCCTTCTGGCCGGACATGTCGAGAGCGGCGGCAAGGGCGCCGTTGATGGTCGTGACCAGCGCGTCGGCATGGACGCGGCGCTTCAGCTCCTGGAGCATGGCCGGATCGCGCTGGCGCCAGATGCCGATCAGAATGCGCGCGCGGGGCGCGACCCGATGGACGCGCCGGACGGCCTGACGCAGATGCACGGTCGACAGCGGCTCGATGAAGGAGAGGCAGACGAGGGCGACGCCTTCGGCGTCCGCCCGCGAAGGCGGGTCGGCCTGGAGGCCGGCGAGGCTTACGGCCTCGGCGCGCAAGCCATGGCGCGTCAGCACCTGGGCGAGCATCGCCGTTACCGCGCCGTCCAGCGCGTTGGAACCGGAGAGGCACACGACCGGCCGCTCGCCCCGCCAGGCGGGAGCGAGATCCTGCCGACGCTGGACGATCCGGGTCACTTCCTGGTCTGGGCCGGCGGCGTCCACCGCGGCGGCTGCTTCCGCGTTCAGCGTCTTGCCCCGACGGCTCGTCTGGGCGGAGGTGCGCACGCTCTTCAACCCGTCCACAAGCTCCAGCGTCGAGTGCTGGAGGGTTTCGAGGCGATCGCCCTCCACGGCGAAGCGCGCGACGTCCTCGTGCGCGATGCGCAGGCCCTCGAGCGCCACCTCGTCGTAATAGGTGGCGAGCTCGCGCTCGCGCAGGAACTCGTAGGCCTGGTCGATCGCCTCGCGCGGCTCGCCCGCCAGCATGCGCTGATAGAAGATCTGCGGCGGCGAGAGCGCCGGCCGGTCGCCGAACATCACGTCGATGAAGGCGAGGCGAGGCACATGGCGGCCCATGACGACAAGGCAGATGGTGAGCGGCGTCGCGAGGATCAGGCCGACGGGACCCCACAGGAAGGCCCAGATCGTGGCGGCCAGGAGGATGGCGACCGGCGAGAGGCCGGTGGAATGGCCGTAGAGGACGGGCTCCACGACGTTGGAGAGGATCGCCTCGGCGCCGAGATAGAGGACGGCGGTCCAGATCACCATGGACCAGCCGGGATCGACGGCGAAGGCGAGAAGCATCGGCAGGCCAGCGCCAATGAAGCCGCCGACATAGGGAATGAAGCGCAGGATGCCGCCGAGAATGCCCCAGAGCGCGGGGCTCGGCACGCCGAGGAGCCAGAGGCCGAGCGCGGTGACCACGCCGAAGGCCGCGTTCACGCCGAGCTGGAACAGGAGGAGCTTCGACAGGCGCTTGGCCGCGTCGTCGATCGCCGCCGTGGTCTGCTGGAGATCGTCGGTGCCGGCGAGGCGGATGAAGCGGTTCCGCAGATCCTCGCGCTGGAGGAGGATGAAGATCGCGAAGATGATGACGACGCCGAAGGTCGCGAGCGGCTGGAGAAGCGGCAGGGCGATGGCGCTGATCGTTCCGAAGAGCGAGCCGTCGTTCTCGACGGTGACCGGGATCGGGCGGCGGATCGGATTGCCGTCCTGCGCGTCGGCGCCGACCTCGGCCGGCGAGGCCATGGCCTGGATGTCGGCGGCCATTTCCTCCAGCGCGATGGCGGCGCGGCTGAACGGGCCGTCGCCCGTCGCCTGCGCGGAGGCCGACAGCGACTGGAGCTTTTCCTGCACCGTCAGGCGATAGGAGGGGATCTCGCCGACCAGGGACGTAATCTGCAGGGCGATCACGAAGCCGAGCGCGAGGATCACCACCGTCGCGGCCAGGATCGCGCCGCTGATCGCCAGCATGCGCGGCACCCGAAGCCGCTGCAGCCCGATCACGATGGGGGCGAGAATGAAGGCGAGAAGAATGCCGAGCGCGAAGGGGACGAAAATCTCGCGACCGAGCGTCAGGATCGCGGCGATCGTCAACGTCAGCACGCCGATCGCCAGCGCCGTGAACAAGGGAAGCGCGCGGCGCAGCATCTGCGATGTGACGATATCCAACGCCCGGCAACTCCCCACGGCGTCGGACGGTTGCGACGCGAACGCTGGCAAACGCGCCTTCACCGGATCGGTTCCCCGGGTATCGGTCTAATCGGTTTACCGTGCTCAACCGGTCGTCATGCGCTGAGGGCATGGCTGCCGCGCCGAATCAACTCTTCAAACCGGCACCGGGAAGGCCCATCTTCCTGTCAACGAAACAAGGTCACTACCCGAAAGGACGACCTCGATGACCCCCCGCAACAACCGCACGCGCTCCATCGGCCAGCGGATCCGCAGCATGACCGAGACCTTCGGCGGCATCGCGGCGTGCGCGGCGGCGGCCGAGGCCGGCAAGCGCCCCTCGCGGGCCGCTCTCAAGGCTGCCGGCATCGAGCCGAGCGCCTTCGACGACGTCAAGCTCGGCTGATCGCCGAATCTTAACAAGCTATGCATGGAAAGGGCGGCTTCCTCGCGGAAGCCGCCCTTTTTCGTTCGGGAGGAACCGACCGGGCTCAGTCCTCGTCGGCCGCCATCTGCGACAGGAGCTTGCCGCGGCCGCGCGCGCGCAGGATCATCGGGCCCACCAGCGCAAGGAGCGCAAGGGCGAGCAGCACGATGGCGAGCCAGGAATGGACCAGGATCGTCGGGTCGCCCTGGCTGATCGCCAGCGCCCGGCGCAACTGCTGCTCCGCCATCGGTCCGAGGATCAGGCCGACGACCACCGGCGCGATCGGATAGCCGAAGCGGCGCAGCATGTAGCCCATCAGGCCGAACAGGAGCAGCATGCCGAGTTCGACCGGCGAGGGGTTGGCGCCGATGCAGCCGAGCGTCGCGAAGACCAGAATGCCGGCATAGAGCCAGGGCCGGGGGATGGTCAGGAGACGCACCCAGAGGCCGATCAGCGGCAGGTTGAGCACCACCAGCATCAGGTTCGCGATCAGGAGGCTGGCGACGAGGCCCCAGACGATCTGCGGCGAGGTGATGAAGAGAAGCGGACCCGGCTGGAGGCCGAACTGCTGGAAAGCGGCCAGCATGATCGCGGCGGTGGCCGAGGTCGGCAGGCCGAGCGTCAGAAGCGGCACCAGCGTGCCCGCAGCCGAGGCGTTATTGGCGGCCTCGGGGCCCGCGACGCCCTCGATGGCGCCGTTGCCGAACTCTTCCGGATGCTTGGTGAGGTTCTTCTCCATCGAGTAGGACAGGAACGTGCCGATCTCGGCGCCGCCGGCCGGCATGGCGCCGATCGGGAAGCCGACCGCCGTGCCGCGCAGCCACGGCTTCCAGGAGCGCTTCCAGTCCTCCTTGGTCATCCAGAGCGAGCCCTTGACCGCCTCGATCGTGTCGGGCGTGCGGCTGGCGGCTGCAGCCACCACGAGGCACTCGCCGATGGCGAACAGCGCGACGGCCAGCGTCGTGACTTCGATCCCGTCGAGAAGGTTGGCCGAGATGCTGCCGAAGAGGCCCGCGAGCGTCGCCCAGAGACCGTGCAGGGACGCTGTGGGATCGGCGGCCATCCCCTGGAAATACTGAGCGATGGGGGTGAGCGTCAGGCGCGCCTGGCCGGTCTGGAGGTCGATGCCGACGAGGCCGAGCGTCAGTCCGACGATCAGGGCCGTCAGGCCGCGCAGGGCCGAGTCGCCGAAGGCCGCCGACACGGTGACGAAAGCGAGCAGCATCAGCGCAAAATACTCGGCCGGGCCGAAGGAGAGCGCGAAGGACACGATGATCGGTGCCAGAAAGGCGAGGCCGAGCGTGGCGATGAGGCCCGCGACGAAGGAACCTATGGCGGCGGTGGCGAGGGCCGGTCCGCCGCGCCCCTTGCGGGCCATCTTGTTGCCTTCGAGCGCGGTGATGATCGAGGCGCTCTCGCCGGGCGTGTTGAGGAGGATCGAGGTCGTCGAGCCGCCGTACATGCCGCCGTAGTAGATGCCCGCGAACATGATCAGCGAGCCGGCCGCGTCGAGCTGGTAGGTCACCGGCAGGAGCAGGGCGACCGTCAGAGCCGGGCCGATGCCCGGCAGGACGCCGACGGCCGTGCCGAGCGTCACGCCGATCAGCGCGTAGAGAAGGTTCATCGGCTCGGCGGCCGTCGCCAGGCCTTGGCCGAGAAGCGCGAAGGTATCCATCGCTTAAAACCCGTGTTTCGAGCGGGCGCGGCCGGCCCCTCGGAGGGGGGCGGGCGCGAGGAAGGGGCTTGAGCCTCCGGCGTTCGTCGGAGGCAGAGGTCTCAGCCGAACAGGCGTTCCAGCGGGCCGGCGGGCAGCGCCAGGTTCAGCACCTTCGTGAACATCAGCCAGATCGCGAGGCTGAGCAGGATGCCGATCGGGACCGACACGTAGAGCTTGCGCTTGCCGAAGGCGCGGGCGGTGGCCGCGAAGAGGAGCCCGGTGGCGATCGAGAAGCCCGCCGTGGTCAAGAGCAGAAGCTGGGCCGCGAGGCCGCCCACGATCCAGACGATCGGCGCCGCCTCGTCGTGGTCGCGCTCGGGAAAGTCGCCGCGCCACGCCTCGACCATCGTCCAGACGGACAGGCCGAGAAGCGCGAAGCCGATCAGGGTCGGGAAGGTCGCCGGACCGATGCGGGCATAGGCACCGCCGCCGACCTGGCTGGCGTCGAGCAGCACGAGGAGGCCGAGGATTCCCAGCCCGACGCCGATGGCAAACGCCGCCCGGTCGGGGCGGCGTTCGGTCGGCTCATGGTCCGACGGAGCGGTCATTACTGGACGAGACCGATCGCGGTGAGGACTTCCTTGGTGTCCTCGATGTTCTTGGCAAGCTCGGTCTTGAACTCCTCGCCGGCCAGGAACGTGTTGGTCCAGTTGTTGCGCTCGAGGACGGCCTTCCACTCGGGCGTCTCGACCATCTTCTGGATGTTGTCGGTGATCGCGGTCGTCTGCTCGGCCGAGATGCCGGGCGCAGCGGCGACCATGCGCCAGTTCTGCAGCTCCATGTCGATGCCGGCTTCCTTCAGCGTCGGGGCCTCGGAGCCCGGCACGCGCTCGTCGCCCGTCGTCGCCAGAAGGCGGAGCGTGCCTGCCTTCACCTGGGCCTCGAACTCGCCGTAGCCCGAGATGCCGGCCGCGACCTGCTGGCCGAGAATGGCGGCCAGCGCCTCGCCGCCGCCGGAGAAGGCGATGTAGTTGATGGCCTTCGGGTCGGCGCCGACGGCCTGCGCCAGGAGGCCGGCCGCGATGTGGTCGGTGCCGCCGGCCGAGCCGCCGGCGATCGCCACGGCGCCCGGATTCTCCTTCATCGCCTTCACCAGGTCGTCGATCGTCTGGTAGGGCGAGGCGGCGGGCACCACGATGGCCTCGTCCTCGCCGGTGAGGCGGGCGATCGGCGTCACCTGATCGAGCGTGACCGGCGACTTGTTGGTGAGGATGCCGCCGACCATGACGTAGCCGCCGACCAAGAGCGCGTTCGGATTGCCGGCCTTGGTGGAGACGAACTGCGCAAGACCGATCGTGCCGGCGGCGCCGGGAACGTTCACCACCTGCACGTTGCTGGCGAGCTTGGTCTCCTGCAGCACGTTCTGCATGGCGCGGGCGGTCTGGTCCCAGCCGCCGCCGGGCGAAGCCGGGGCCATGATCTCGTAGGCGGGCGCCTGGGCGAAGGCGCTGGTGGAGACGAGAAGCGCGGCGAGCGCGCCCAGAATCATGGACTTCATGGATGGGTCCTCCCGGATGGCGACGCGGATGCGCCGGTGAAAGCGGACGATGGTCGCGGGGAGACGAGGCGGCGACGAGAGCGTCGTCCTCTTGTGACCGTCGTGCCCCTCCAGGCCGCCCGGTCGAGGGCCTCAGCCCTTCCAGGCCTGCCCACGGTCGCATCCAGCCTCCCCGGCCGTCTGGACGGATCCTAACAAAAGGTTCCTGTCAAAAACCTGTCACGCTCGCCACCTGCCTTATTGCGGTGCAACGATCTCCATCCAGGTGTCCAGAAAGCGGGCACGCCGCTGCCGGTCGAGGCCGACGAGAAGCGAAGGGCCGAGCGGCACGGGCTGGACGGCGCCACGCCCGAGCGCCGAGATGTGCTCGGCGGTCCAGAGCCCTGGCGTGCCGGGCACGACGGCCCCGAGCGCCGCGGGGCCGGCGAGGATCGACTGTCCGTCCTGCGAAAGGGCGAACTCGATGAAGGCCCTGGCAAGATCCGTCCGCGGCGCGCCGACCGGCACGAACATGGACCGCGTCACGACCAGCACGTAGTCGTCGGGCACGACGATGCCGATGCGCGCGCCGGCCGCAGCCCGCGCGAAGGCGTAGGAGCCGAGCACGTTGTAGCCGAGCGCGAGATCGCCACGCTCCACGCCGTCGAGAATGCCGGGGCTTGCGCCCGAGAGCTGGACGCCGGCTCGGCCGAAGGCGCTGGCCAGACGCCAGAAATAGGATGAAACGGACTGGTCCTGAGCCGCCAGCATGTAGCCGACGCCCGATCGAGCGACGTCGTAGGTCGCGATCTTTCCGGCGAGCCGCACCGCCTGCCCTTCCAGAAGTTCGGCGAGCTGCAGATGGCTCCGCGGCACCTCGTCTTCGGTGAGGATGTCGGGGTTGTAGACGATCACCGCCGGCTCGAAGGTGAAGCCGAAGAGCTCTGAGCGCCATTGCGCCCAGCCCGGCAGGGCGGCGGCCGAAGGCAGGTCGAGGCTCTGGGCGAAGCCGTCGTTGACGAGCTTGACCTGCAGGTCGGAGGCCGAGCTCATCATGATGTCGGGCGGCGGCGTCATGCCTGTGGAAAAGGCCTCGAAGATGCCGCGCGTCTCGCCCTCCTCGTAGGTGACCGTCACGTCCGGCCGGCCGGCCTGGAAGCCGCGCACGAGATGGGAGAAGAGTTCGGTGTCGGTGGCGCCGAGGATACGAAGGCGGGTCGCGCTCGATCCGTCGGGCGCGGGGTAGACCGTCTCGGCTGCGCCCGCGCCGCCGGCGGGCAGGAGCAGAAGCGCGAGCAGCGCCAGGGACGCGACCGCGCGCAGGGCGCCGGCGCCGGCCTTCGCGTCGGCACGCGGCAGGACGAGCCGCACCAGGAGGCCGCCGCCCGGTCTGTCCTCCAGGGCGATGCGGCCACGCTGTGCCTCCACCGCGCGGCAGACGATGGCAAGGCCCAGTCCCGAGCCGCTGGTGCCGGCCGAGGCGGCGCCGCGGCGGAAGCGCTCGAACACCGCCTCCCGCTCGTCTGCCGGAATGCCGGGGCCGCGATCCGCCACCTCGATGCCGACCGCAGCCTCGGGCAGCGCGGCGACGGCGATGTCCACCGGGCCGCGGCTGTAGGTCAGGGCGTTGTCGACAAGGTTGCGCAGCATCTCGCGCAGGACAACCCGGTCCGCCCCGAGGCTGGCTTCCGAAAGGCCCGGCGCGATGGATACCGTGACGCGGTCGGCGAGGTCCGGGTCGAGCCGCCGGACCACCTCCGAGAGAACCGCGCCGATCGGCGTCGCGCCGGCGGGTGCGGTGTCGAGGCGGTGCGAGATGGTCGCGTCCATCAGGAGCTGCGAGACGAGCTGGCTCGCCTGCACGGCTTCGTCGTGGATGCGCCCGACCTGGGCTCGCAACGCCTCCGGATCGGCCTCGCCGCGCGCGACCTCGGCCTGGAGACGGAGCGAGGCGAGCGGTGTGCGCACCTCGTGCGCGGCTTCGGCCACAAGGGCTTCCAGCCGCTCGCGCGCGGAGCGCAGCCGGGCCATGAAGTCGTTGAGCGCGCCGACGAGCTGAGCGGCTTCCTGCGGCACGGGCAGATCGACCGGCGACAGGTTTTCGGGCGCCCGGGCGCGAAGGTGCCGTTCCAGGGACAGGAGCGGTCGGAAGGCGCGGCCGATGCCGAACCAGAGGATCGCGAGCGCCAGGAGAAGGAGCGAGACCACCGGCAGAAGCGCGTTCTGGAAGATCTCCGCCGACAGCGCCTCCCGCTCGCCGAGCGTCTCGGCGACGCGGACCGTCGCCCAGCCGGAGCCCGAAGCGGTGGCGACGAGGCGACCCGCGCTCGCCACCCGCACCGGCTGGCCGCGATACACGGCATCGGCGAAGGTCGGCTCGCTGTCGTCCTCGGGCGGCAGTCCTTCGGACAGGTCGGGATAGCCGGTGACGTTGACCCCGTCCGGCCCTTCCACCGCGTAGAAGATGCGGTCGCGGCCGGAGAACATGGAGAAGGAGGCGAGCGGCAGCTCCACCGTGACCTCGCCCTCCTCGAGCTGAACGGCGCCGGCAATGGTCAGGGCCGAGGCGCCGAGCAGCCGGTCGAAGGCGCGGTCGGAAGCGCGCTCGGCATAGTCGCGGATGAAGGCCACGAGCACGAGGGCAGCGAGCAGCAGCAGGAGCGTCGCCGCGAACAGGACGCGCCGACGGATGGAGACGGCTCTACCCTCCATCGCGGACCCGCGCGACATAGCCCGTGCCGCGCACGGTGCCGATCTCCAGCGCCGAGCCCTCCAGCTTGCGGCGCAGGCGCGAGACGTAGAGTTCCAGCGCGTTGGTCGAAACCGATTCGTCGAAGGAGAAGAGCTGCGCCATGAGCTGTTCCTTGCCGACCACGACGCCCGGCCGCGACAGGAGGATCTCGAGGAGCCGGAATTCGCGGCGCCCGATATCCAGACGCTCGCCGCCGCGGCTGACCGCGTGGCCGGCAAGATCCACCGTCACGTCGCCGAAGGCGGAGACGCTGGAGGTCTGTCCGGCCGGGCGGCGCAGGAGGGCGCGCAGGCGAGCGTCGAGTTCGCGCAGGTCGAAGGGCTTCACGAGATAGTCGTCGGCGCCCTGGTCGAGGAGGCTCACCTTGTCGTCGATCTCCGAGCGCGCGGTCATCACGAGGACGGGCACGGCCGAGCGGGCGCGCCGCAACTGCGAGATGACCCAGAGCCCGTCGCGGCCGGGCAGGGTCAGATCGAGGATCACCGCGTCGAACGTGTCGAGCCCGAAGGCCTCCACCGCATCCTCGGCGCTTTTCACCCATTCCACGGCGTGGCCGGCGCCGCGCAGATGGCGGTTGACGGCATCGCCCAGTCCCTCGTTGTCCTCCACCAGGAGCATGCGCATGAAAGGCCGGTCTCGCGGATCGGTCGGAAAGGCCCGACCATAGGATTTGCGGCGCCGCTTGGGAACCATGGCGAAGGCGTGACGGAACGGCCGATTGATTCCGTGCGCCCCCTGCCGCTATCGCTCGGGCAGGGCGCCGTCCGGCGCCGCTGTTCCGAGAGGCGGGTCCTTCCATGCATTCCATCGCGCGCGTCGGCCTTGCCGCCGAACTCTTCGACCATGCGGAGCGGCACGGACCCGTGACGGTCGGCGTCGCCGGCGCCGGGCAGATGGGTATCGACCTCCTGGTGCAACTGAAGCTGATGCCGGGCGTGCGGCTGGGCGCCGTGTCCACCTCGCGCCCGGCGGAGACGGAAGAGGCGCTCGCCTATGCCGGCTATGCGCCTGAGGAGAGCGCGCGCGCCGAGCGGGCGGCCGATGTCGACCGGGCGATCGAGGCGGGCCGCGCGGCCATCGTGCCCGACGCCTCGCTCCTGTGCGAGGCCGGCCGGATCGACGTGGTGGTGGACGCGACGGGGAGCCCCAGCTTCGGCACGACGCTGGCGCTCAAGGCCTTTGCCGCCGGCAAGCATGTCGTGATGCTGAACGTCGAGGCCGACATCGCGGTCGGACGTCACCTCAACGCGGCGGCCAAGGCGGCGGGCGTCGTCTATACGGGCGCGGCCGGCGACGAGCCGCAGTCGACGATCGAGCTGATCGGCCTTGCCCAGTCGCTCGGCCTCGACATCGTCTGCGCCGGCAAGGGCAAGAACAACGCGCTCGACTTCAACGCCGTGCCCGCCGACTACGAGGCGGAGGCCGCGCGCCGCAACATGAACGCGCGCATGCTGGTGGAGTTCGTGGACGGCTCCAAGACCATGGTGGAGATGGTGGCGATCGCCAATGCCACCGGCCTCGTGCCGGACGTGCCGGGCATGCACGGTCCGAACGCCACGGCCGAGGACCTCGCGCAGGTGCTGTGCCCGCGCGAAGACGGGGGCATCCTGTCGGGCATGGGCCGTGTCGACTACACGATCGGCAAGGGCGTCGCGCCCGGCGTCTTCTGCGTGGTGAAAGGCCGGCATCCGCGCATCACCGAGCGCATCGCCGACCTGAAGGTCGGCCCCGGCCCCTGCTTCGCCCTGTTGCGCCCCTTCCACCTCACCTCGATCGAGGTGCCGCTCTCGGCGATCCATGCCGCCGTCCATCGCCGGCCGCATCTTGAACCCCTGGACAGGCCGGTGGCCGAATGCATCGCGGTCGCCAAGCGCGACCTCCAACCCGGCGAGCGGCTCGGCCGCATCGGCGAGACGCAATATCGCGGCTTCGCCATGACGTGGGGAGAGGCGCGCGCGGCCGGCGGCCTGCCGCTGGGGCTCGCGGAAGGCGCGAGGGTGACGGCCCCGGTGAAGGCCGGCGAGAAGATCACCTATGCCAATACCACGCCGGACGAGAGCCTGGAGATCACCCGCGTCCGCCGCGCGCTGGATGCGGCGGACGAGCGGTTCGTCGGGCAAGTGGCCTGAGTCCTATCGCGTAAAGGCGATCGGCACGGTGATCGAGACGCTGCCATCGGGCGGCGCCGGGAAGGGGCTGGCGCGGCGGACCAGCGACAGCGCCGCCTCGTCCAGCACCGGATTGCCGGACGAGCCCGCCAGGCGGATGCCTGTGGCGGCGCCGTCGGCGGCGATGGTGAAGGCCACGCGCACCGTGCCCGTTCCTCCGCCGCGCGGCGTGCGCTTGAAGCGGTTGAGCCGGGCCTGCACCTGCGATTGCCAGCGCGCCGGCGACACGCTCGGCCGCGCCCGCTGCCCCTGCGAGGCGTCGGGTGCGGCGCGCGAGGCGCTGGAGGCGGCCGGAGCAGGCTGACGCCGCTCGACCCGCGGCCGCTCGCGCGGGCGTTCCGCCTCGCGGCGCGGCTCGGGCCGGCGCTCGGCCACCTCGCGCTTCGGCTCCGGGGGGCGGGGCCGCGCGCGTGGGATCGGCGCGTTGATCACGGCCTCGGCCTGCTGCTCGACGGCGGGCGGCGGTTCGGGCTGGGGCTCCGGCGACGGCTCGGGGAGCGGTTCGGGCTCCGGTTCCTCCACAGGCGGCGGCTCTTCCACCGGCGGCGGCGGTTCCTCGACGGGTGGCGGAGGTTCGGGCTCGGGCGGCGGCGGCTCGGGGGCCGGCTGCGGTTCCGGCGGTGGCGGTTCGGGCGGCGCTTCCTCCGGCTCGACGGCCGGCTCGGGCGCCTCGATCGCGGGCGCGGCCGGTGGCGCGGCTTCGGGCGGGGCGAGTTCCATCAGGATCGGCGCTTCCGGCGCGCCGGCCGGCGGCGTGGCGACCGGCGGCATCTGCACGAAGGCATAGGCGAGCGCGGCGTGGGCGGCGGCGATGGTCAGCGCCGCGGCGCCCCAGCGGGTGGCGCTCGCCCAAGCGGAGCCGCGCTCGAAATCGGCGGGGCGGGCCGGCGTCATGGCTGCGGGGCGGCCCCGGTGTTCGGCGCGGCGGGGGCGGCGCCGGTGTTTTCGAGACCCACCAGCGCGATCTTGAGATAGCCGGCGTCGCGCAGCGCGTTCATGACCTCCATAAGGTCGCCGTAGTCGACGGAGGCGTCCGCCCGAAGGAAGATGCGCTCGTCATGGTTGCCGCCCGTCCGGGCGTCGAGCGCGGCGCGGAGCGCCTCGCGCGCGACCGGCTCCTCGCCCATCACGAGGTTCAGGTCGTCCTGCACGGTGAGGTAGAGCGGCTCGTCGGTGCGCGGCTGGGGTTGCGCGTTGGAGACCGGCAGATCCACCGGCACGTCCACCGTCGAGAGCGGGGCGGCCACCATGAAGATGATGAGGAGCACCAGCACCACATCGATGAAGGGCGTGACGTTGATCTCGGAGACTTCGCCCGAATCGTCGTCGTCGGAACTCTTGAGGCTGACACCCATCGCGCCTACTCCGCCGCCGCCGAGCGCGGATAGCCGGCCGCGCGCGAGGCGAGGCCCGTGACCTTAGCCCGGTCGAGATCGCGCGACAGGTGCTGGAGAACGAGCGCCGAGGCGTCGGACAGGACCGCCCGGTAGCCCGAGATGGAACGGGCGAAGACGTTGTAGATGATGACGGCGGGAATGGCCGCGACAAGGCCGATGGCGGTCGCGAGCAGCGCCTCGGCGATGCCGGGCGCCACCACGGCGAGGTTGGTGGTGTTGGCCTGGCTGATGCCGATGAACGAGTTCATGATGCCCCAGACCGTGCCGAACAGGCCGACGAAGGGCGCCGTCGAGCCGATTGTGGCCAGGAGGCCGGTGCCGCGCGCCATGCGCCGGCCGGCCCGTGCCTCGATGCGCTGCAGCGCGATGGCGACGCGCTCCTTGATGCCCTCGGCCGGCAGGGGGCCGGAACGGGCGCGCTCCTCCGCCGCCGCCCGCACCATGGCCGCGACGGGGCCGCCCTTCCAGCCGTTGTTCTCCAGCGTCTCCAGCGCGGGCAGGCCTTCGGCGCGCGTCAGGCGACGAACGCCCGAGCCGGCGCGTGTCTTGGCGCCCGTCAGTTCCAGAACCTTGGCGAGCCAGATCGTCCAGGTGACCACGGAGGCGAAGGCGAGGCCGACCATCACGGCCTTCACGACGTAGTCGGCCGCCATGAACATGCCCCAGGGGGACAAGTCGTGCGGCAGGGTGGCGGTGCCGACGTCCGGGGCTTGCGCCTCGTCGGCTGCGGGAGCGGCCGCACCGACCGTAGGAGCGGCCGCGGACTCGGCTTCCGGCGTGGCGGGGCTGCCGAGCGGGGCGATCGTGTTCGGCAGGCCGGAGGGGAAGACGGTGTCGGGTGTTTGGACTGCGGGAGCCGGCGACACGAGGCTTTGAGCGTTCGGGGCCGGCGTGCCCGCGTCCTGGGCGAGGGCGCCGCCGACGGGAAGCGACAGGACGAAGCACGAGCCGAGGATCGCGCGCCTCAGACCCGCCGCACGCCGAGCCGCAAGGAGAACCATGTTGAGTGCCATCGTCGACCTTTTCGCCGATCGGGCGAGGCGCCGCCCGTGCCGGGAGCCGTCCGTCCACTCGGGTCGGATGGGTGCCGGCAATACATGAACCATTAAGTCATGTTTTCCATACGCACCGGCCCTCGCTCGCACAAGCCCTTCGCGCGACTCTTCCCCCGAAGGCCGGCCGATCGTTGGCCGGGACCATCGACTTGGGCGAGGCGTGCTCCACCATATGGCCCGAGACCTCCCAGTCGCGTGAGCGATCCCGGCCGCGCCACGACGGAGCTTCAGAGAAGGAACGCCCCATGAGCGCGAACCCCGCCCCCTCGGATGCCGCCTCGAACCGCGGCGGCTCGCCCGAGCAACTCGCCATCGACACGATCCGCACCCTGTCGATGGACGCCGTGCTGAAGGCCCATTCCGGCCATGTCGGCGCGCCGCTCGGCCTTGCGCCCGTCGCCTATACGCTGTGGACCGAGTTCATGCGCTACGATCCGGCCCGGCCGGACTGGCCGAACCGCGACCGCTTCGTGCTGTCCGTCGGCCATGGCTCGATGCTGCTCTATTCGGTGCTGCACCTCGCCGGCGTCGAGGAGATCGACGCCCATGGGAAGAAGACTGGCAAGCCCGCTGTCTCGCTGGAAGACATCGAACAGTTCCGCCAGCTTTCCTCCAAGACGCCGGGCCACCCGGAATACCGGATGACCACCGGTGTCGAGACGACGACCGGTCCGCTCGGCCAGGGCTGCGGCAACTCGGTCGGCATGGCGATCGCCGAACGCTGGCTGGCCGCGCGCTACAACAAACCGGAAGCAAAGGTCTTCGACCACGACGTGATCGTGCTCTGCGGCGACGGCGACATGATGGAGGGCGTGTCCTCGGAGGCCGCCTCGCTGGCCGGCCACCTCAAGCTGTCGAACCTCCTCTGGATCTACGACAACAACAAGGTGTCGATCGAGGGCTTCACCAGCCTCGCCTTCTCGGAGGACGTCGCCGAGCGCTTCCGCGGCTACGGCTGGAAGACGCTGCATGTGTCGGATGCCAACGATCTCGGCGCGATCCGCAAGGCTGTGGAGGAATTCCGCGCCACCGACGACCGGCCGACGCTGGTCGTCGTGGACAGCGTCATCGGCTACGGACTCAAGAAGCAGCAGGGCACGGCGGCGGCCCACGGCGAAGCCTTCGACGCCGAGGACGTGAAGGGCGCCAAGCGCGCCTACGGCTGGCCGGAGGATAAGAGCTTCTACGTACCGGACGGTGTCGCGGAAGATTTCCGCGGCCGGCTCGAGAAGCGCGGCAAGGCGGCGCGAGAAAAATGGGAGGCCGATTTCGCCCGCTACCGGCAGGCCCACCCGGAGCTCGCCGCCGAGATCGACGCCATGCGCGAAGGCAAGCTGCCGGACGGCTGGGATGCCGGCATCCCGAGCTTCGAGCTCGACGCCAAGGGCATCGCCTCGCGCGATGCGTCCGGCAAGGTGCTCAACGCGATCGCCGAGCGCGTGCCCTTCCTCCTCGGCGGCTCTGCGGACCTTGCCCCGTCCAACAAGTCGAAGCTCGGCTTCGAGGGGGCGGGATCCTTCGGGTCCGACGACTATGCCGGACGCAATCTCCATTTCGGCATCCGCGAGCACGGCATGGGGGCGGTCGTCAACGGCATGGCGCTCTCCTACGTGCGCCCCTACGGCGCGACCTTCCTGGTCTTCTCCGACTACATGCGCGCGCCGGTGCGCCTGTCGGCGATCATGGAAATCCCGGCGGTCTGGGTGTTCACGCACGATTCCATCGGCGTCGGCGAGGACGGGCCGACCCACCAGCCGGTGGAGCATCTGGCGAGCCTGCGCGCCATTCCCGGCCTCAACACGATCCGCCCCTGCGACGCCAACGAGACGGCGGAGGCCTGGCGTGTCGCGATGGAGCAGACCCACGAGCCGACCGCGCTCGTCCTCTCGCGCCAGCCGCTGCCGACCCTCGACCGCTCCACCTTCGCGCCCGCCTCGGGCCTGCGCCGGGGCGCCTATGTCCTCGCCGAGGCCGAGGGCGGCAAGCCGGACGTGATCCTTCTCGCCACCGGCTCGGAGGTCTCGCTCTGCGTCGCCGCGCGCGAGAAGCTGTCGGCCGAGGGCATCAAGGCGCGGGTCGTCTCCATGCCCTCCTGGCACCTCTTCGAGAAGCAGGACGAGAGCTACCGCGACGAGGTGCTGCCGCCGGGCGTCATGGCCCGCGTCGCGGTCGAGCAGGGCGGCTCGCTCGGCTGGGACCAGTATGCCGGGTCGAAGGGCGCCAAGATCGTCATGAAAACCTTCGGCGCCTCGGCCCCCATCGCCAAGCTCCAGGAGAAGTTCGGCTTCACGGTGGACAACGTCGTCAAGCTCGCCCGCGAACAGGCGGCCGCCGGCCGCTGACGCTTCCCATCCCTCGACAGACAACGAAAATCGCAGGCTCAACATGCAGATCGCGATCATCGGCCTCGGCCGCATGGGCGGAAACATCGCCCGCCGCCTCATGGCGCACGGCCACGAATGCTTCGTCTTCGACCGCAACGCCGAGGCCGTCTCCGGCCTTGCAGGCGAAGGCGCCAAGGGGGCGGGCTCGCTCAAGGAACTGGCCGGTCTCTTCAACGGCCGGCGCGTCTTCTGGGTGATGCTGCCGGCGGGCGAGCCGACGGAGGCGACGATCCGCGAACTCGGCGACCTCGCCGCGCCCGGCGACGTCGTGATCGACGGCGGCAACTCCTTCTACAAGGACGACATCCGCCGCTCCAAGGAGTTGGAGCCGAAGGGCGTCCGATATGTCGACGTCGGCACGTCGGGCGGCGTCTGGGGCCTGGAGCGCGGCTACTGCATGATGATCGGCGGGCCCGAGGACACGGTGCGCGAACTGGATTCGATCTTCGACGCCCTGGCGCCCGGCTACGGCGACATCGAGCGCACGCGGGGCCGCGACGCGCCGGACGACCGGGCCGAGCGCGGCTACATCCACGCCGGGCCGGCGGGCGCCGGGCACTTCGTGAAGATGGTCCACAACGGCATCGAATACGGGCTGATGCAGGCCTATGCCGAAGGGTTCGACATCCTGAAGACCAAGAACTCGGAACACCTGCCGGAAGACGAGCGCTACGACCTCAACCTTCCCGACATCGCCGAGGTCTGGCGGCGCGGCTCGGTGATTTCGTCCTGGCTCCTCGACCTCACCGCGATCGCCCTGGCGGGCGACAAGGACCTCCAGCACTTCTCCGGCAACGTCGCCGACTCGGGCGAAGGGCGCTGGACCCTGGAGGCGGCGATGGAGGAGGCCGTGCCGGTCAACGTGCTCTCCGCCGCGCTCTACGCTCGCTACCGCTCGCGCCAGACGGCCACCTTCGGCGACAAGATGCTGTCCGCCATGCGCTACGGCTTCGGCGGCCATGTCGAGATCCCGCAATAGGATGGCCGATACGCTCGACCCCGCTCTCGCCCGATCCATCCGCCTCGTGATCTGCGACATCGACGGCACGATCGTGCGCGACGACAAGACGCTGTCGGAGGCGACGGTCGCGGCGGTCGCCGAGGCGCGCGAGGCGGGGATCTCCGTCACCCTCATCAGCGCCCGGCCGGCGAGCGGGTTGGGGCAGATCGTGCGCGACCTCGGCATCGCCGGCGCGGTTGGCGCGTTCAACGGCGGCACGCTCTTCACGGCCGGCGGCGAGGTGATCGAGGCGCACCGGCTCGACCCGGCCGATGCGCGGGCCGCGGTGGAGCGGCTCGACGCGGCGGGCGTGCCGGTCTGGGTCTTCGCCGACGGTCTGTGGCTCGCCCGCTCGGAGGATGCCCTCCACGGCGACCGCGAGCGCAAGGCGGCCCGCCTCGACCCGACCATCGTCCAGGACTTCTCGCCCTGGTACGACCGGACCGACAAGGTCGTCGGCGTGTCGGACGACCATCCGCTGGTGGAGCGCATGGAGCGCGAGATCGCGCGGCTTCTCGGGGGCAGCGCCAACGTCGTGCGCTCGCAGCTCTATTTTCTCGACGTGACCGCGAAGGCCGCCAACAAGGGCGACGGCGCGGCCTTCCTCGCGAAGGCCCACGGCGTGCCGCTCTCCGAGACGGCGGCGGTCGGCGACATGCCGAACGACATTCCGATGCTGGAGCGCGCCGGGTTCGGCGTCGCCATGGGGCAGGCGGACGCGGCGGTGCGCGCCGCGGCGGGCTATGTCACCGCCTCCAACGAGGAGGACGGCGTCGCGCGGTTCCTGAAGAGGCTGGTGGACGCGCGGCGGGCGGGCGCGTCCGCCACCTGAAACCCGCCTCCTTAGCGGAAAGAAACCGGGCCGATCCTCGTTGGGAGGGCATGACGGATCCGCAGCCCTCCGACGCCGGCGCGACGCTTCTCGCCGAATGGCCGTTTCCGACGGCCGCCGCGCTCGGCTCGCGGGTGCGGGCGCTCGGCATCGAGCGGGAAATCCTCGGGCGCCTCGCCTTTCCCGACCGGAAGCACCTCACGGTCGCGGACGGCCGCATCCGCCTCACCTTCGCCGCCGGGCAGGAGCAGCGGCTCGGCGAGGCGTCGCGGGTCGTTCAAACCGCTTTGGATGAAATTGATACACTGCCCGTCCTGCCGCGCGAGGTCGACGACATCCTCACCATTCTGCCGCGCGAGCGGCTGAAATGGACGCGGGACGGCCGGCTGCGAAGCGCCGGCACGCGCACGGTGAAGCTGCGGGGTCGCGCCAAGGCCGTGACTTTCCACGTCTTCGACCCCCGGCAGATCGAGGACGTGCTCGACCGCGACCTCGCCTCCCTCTGGCGCGCCGAGGATGCCGAGGCGGCGGCCGAGAATCGCCGGCGCGCCGCGGGCAAGGCCGCTTTGTCGCGCGGGGCGAAGACGGAGCGTGGAACGAAGCCTGCGAAGCGGCGGGGGGAGAAGCGCGAGGCCGATCCCGCCCTGCGGGAATGGGAGACCTTCGACGCCGAAGGCTTCCTGCGCTGAACGCGTCAGCGGACTCGGCGCGTCGGGGCGTGGAAGTCGGGCGGCTTGCCGGCGATCCATTTCAGGAAGCGGGCAAGATCGGGGTTGGAGGCCAAAGGCAGCTCGTCCCGGGCGTGGCGTTCGAGATCGACGTTCGAAAAGCAGGCGTGGATCGTCCGGTGGCAGATCGGATGCACCGGAACCGTATCGCGGCCGCCCCGACTCTTCGGCAAGGGGTGGTGCCATTCGATCCGGCGGCCGAGCGGACGCGAGCAGAGCCAGCAGGGCTCCTCCGCCCGGACGGCGGTCTCCGGCGCCTCTTCCTTCCAGCCTCGATGCTTTCTCACCACGCGTGTCGCCCGCTGAAGTTCTCCCGCGCAGATGCGGCGCCGGCCGCGCGGCTTCAAGGCGGCGGAGGGTCGCAGCCCCCGACCGTCCGGCGTCGAAGGGGCGACATCCGGCGCGGCGCACCCCATATGAGGCAGGCGGGCCGAGATGCCCGATCGAGATACAGGGAGCGGCCGATGAGCGTGGCCTTCGTGAAGGAGCCGAACGAGGATCAGGTCGAGGCCCTGCCCGAGCGCGACCTCGGCACCGATCCGAACTTCGTGACCCCGCGCGGTCTCGCGCTCCTGGACGACGCGATCGCGCGGGACAGCGCCGCCGTCGAGCGGGCGCGTGCGGCCGGCGACAAGATCGCGGTCGCCATGCTCCATCGCGACCTGCGCTACTGGCGCGCCCGGCGCTCCACCGCCGAGGTCGTGGAGCCGCAGGCCGACAGCGAGACCGTCCAGTTCGGCCATGCGGTCTCGATCCGCCGCCGGAACGGCAAGGTTCAGACCTATCGCATCGTCGGCATCGACGAGGCCGATCCCGCGGAAGGGTTGATCTCCTACCTCTCGCCGCTCGCGCGCCAGCTCGTCGGCAAGGAGGAAGGCGAGACCGTGGGGATCGCCGGTGCGGAGGCGGAGATCGTCGCCTTCGCCATGGCGGACTGACGCGCGACCGCTTGGCGCGAGCCGGCCGTGTTCCGTATGATGGTCCGGCTCGGCGCCGGGCGTCATCGCGACGCCGCCGGCCGGACCATCGGGGAGACGAGCCATGCCTTTCTCGCATACGGTGGAAAGCACGGTCTTCCGCTTCGAGACGCTCGCCGACATGCTGGCCAAGGCGTCGCCCCCGCGCTCCGGCGACGCGCTGGCCGGGCTCGCGGCCTCCGGCCCGGTGGAGCGTCTGGCCGCGCAGATGGCGCTGGCCGACACGCCGCTGAAGACCTTCCTGGCCGAGCCGCTGCTGGCCGATGCGAAGGACGAGGTAAGCGACCTCATCGAACGCCAGTTCGACGAAAGGGCCTTCGCGCCCGTCTCGGGCCTGACGGTCGGCGCGTTTCGCGAATGGCTGCTCGCCGCCGACGGCGCGGCCATCGCGGCGCTGGCCTGGGGGCTGACGCCGGAGATGACGGCGGCCGTGTCCAAGATCTGCCGCCTGCAGGATCTCGTCGCCATCGCCGCCAAGCGGCGCGTCGTCACGCGGTTCCGCACGACGATCGGCCTCGAGGGGCGCCTGTCCACCCGCAACCAGCCGAACCATCCGACCGACGACACGGCCGGCATCCTCGCCTCCGCGCTGGACGGCCTCCTGATGGGCTCGGGAGATGCCGTCATCGGCGTGAACCCTGCGACTGACACGGTGGCGGACTATGTCCGCATCGTCTCGGCGCTGGAGGAGTTGCGCATCCGCCTCGGGGCGCCCGTCCAGCACTGCTGCCTCGGCCATGTCACCGTCGCGATCGATGCGATGGCCAGGGGTGCGCCGGTGGATCTCGTGTTTCAGTCGGTCGCCGGCTCGCAGAAGGCCAATGCCGGCTTCGGCGTCGACCTCGCCACCCTGCGCGAGGCCCATGACGCCGGTCGCGCCCTCGGCCGCTGCCCGGCCGGCGGCCAGTTCCTCTATTTCGAGACGGGGCAGGGGGCGGCGCTTTCGGCCGACGCCCATTTCGGCATCGACCAGCAGACCATGGAGGCGCGCGCCTATGCGGTGGCGCGAGAATTCGACCCGCTCCTCGTCAACACGGTGGTCGGCTTCATCGGGCCGGAATACCTCTTCGACGGCAAGGAGATCGTCCGCGCCGGGCTGGAGGACCATTTCTGCGGCAAGCTCCTCGGCCTGCCGATGGGGGTGGACGTCTGCTACACCAACCATGCGAACGCCGACGGCGACGACATGGACGCGCTCCTGACCCTTCTCGTCGCGGCCGGCGTCAACTTCGTCATCACCGTGCCGGGCGCCGACGACATCATGCTGAACTACCAGTCGCTCTCCCACCACGACGCGGCCTTCGCGCGCGAGACGCTGCGCCGCCCGCCCGCGCCCGAGTTCGAGGCGTGGTTGCAGGGCGTCGGCATTCTCGACGGCCAGGGGCGCCTCGGCGCCTCGCCGCGGCCCCTCGCCGACATGGCGGCCCGGCTGCCGCAACTCTCAGGCCCGAGGGCGGCATGAGCGACGACCTGTCCAAGTCGTCCCCACCGCTCGACCTGCGTCGCCTCACCGGCGCGCGCGTCGCGCTCGGCGCGGCGGGGGCGGGCGTGCCGACGTCGGCCCAGCAGCGCTTCCTGCTCGACCATGCGCGGGCGCGCGAGGCGGTGTGGACGGAGGTCGACTGGCCGGCCGTGCGCGGGCTTCTCGACGGCGGCGGCCTCGCCAGCGTCGAGGCGGAGAGCCGAGTGCGCGACCGGGCGGAGTATCTGCGCCGTCCCGACCTCGGCCGGCGCCTGTCGGAGGCCGCGCGCGAACGGCTCCGCGGCGAGGAGCAGGGCGCCGACCTCGCGGTGGTGATCGCCGACGGTCTGTCGGCGACGGCGGTGACGCTGAATGCCGCTCCGCTCGCGCTGCGCATTGCCGAGCGCGCCGGGGCGCGCGGCTGGCGACTGGCGCCGGTGGTGCTGGCGCGGCAGGCGCGCGTCGCGCTCGGCGACGAGGCTGGCGCGGCGCTGGGGGCGAAAGTCGTGGTGCTCCTTGTGGGCGAGCGGCCGGGTCTTTCGGCCGCCGACAGCCTCGGCGCCTATCTCACCCATGCGCCGGAGCCCGGTACGCCGGATTCGCGGCGCAACTGCATTTCCAACATCCGCGAGGGCGGCCTGCCGGTCGAGAGCGCCGCGCGCCAGATCGAGGATCTCGTCGCGCGGATGCTCCGGCAGGGGCGCAGCGGCGTGACCCTCGCCCGGACGGACGAGGCCGCCGCAATCGAGGGTTAGACCCGCGGCTCGGCACGCTGGAGCAGGCCGCGATAGATCTCCTCGTCGTCGCAAAGGCCCGCGAGACGGCCGAGGTCGTCCACCAGGAGGATCGGGTGGTTGGTCTGGCGCTTGAGGGCGATGGCGGCGCGCAGCCGGAGGTCCACCGGGGCGACGATCACGTCGCAGGCCCGGTCGATCCGCCCTTCCTCGCCATCGGCATGGCCGAGCGTGCCGCCGTGCCCGTCGATGCGTACGCCGACCGGACGGTCGGCCTCGTCCACCTCCAACCGGACGCCGCCCGTCTCGTCGAGGAGCAGTGTGTCGCCCTCGCGCTTGAGCGAGCGGAGCGGGCGCATCACGGCCGAGCCCTTCAGGACGTTGAGCGGGTTCATGTGCCGCACGAACTCGGCGACATAGGGCGTCGCGGGCGCGAGCAGGATGTCGTCCGAGCGGCCCCATTGCACGATGCGCCCGTCCTGCATGATGGCGATGCGGTTGCCGAGCTTCAGCGCCTCGTCGAGATCGTGGCTGACGAAGAGGATCGTCTTGCGGATGGTCTTCTGGAGTTCCAGGAGCTCGTCCTGGAGCTTGGTGCGGATCAAGGGGTCGAGCGCCGAGAAGGGCTCGTCCATCAGGAGGATGTCGGCGTCGGTGGCGAAGGCGCGCGCGAGGCCGACGCGCTGCTGCATGCCGCCGGAGAGTTCGTGGGCGTATTTGTCGGCCCACTTGGTCAGGCCGACCATGGCGAGCTTCTCGTCCACGACGCGGTTGCGCTCCGCCTTGCCCATGCCCTGCAGCTCGAGCCCGAGGCCGGCGTTCTCGCGGACCGTGCGCCAAGGCAGGAGCGCGAACTGCTGGAACACCATGGAGACGGTGTGGGTGCGCACGTCGCGCAAGGTGGCCTCGTCGCAGGCGGCGACGTCCACCGGCCGGTCGCGGTGGTGGACGAGGACCTGGCCGCGCGCCACCTCGTTGAGCCGGTTGACCGCGCGCAGGATCGTGGACTTGCCCGAGCCCGACAGGCCCATCAGGACGCAGATCTCGCCGCGCTCGACGGAGAGGTTCACGCCCGCAGCGCCCAGCACCGCGTCCGTGGCCTGGAGGATCTCGTCGCGCGTGCGCCCCTGGTCGATCAGGCGCAGCGCTTCCGATTGCCGGTCGCCGAACACGATGTCGACGTTGCGGAACTCGATGGCGGGATGGCGGGTCTCGGCCATGGGTCAGCGTCCCTTAGCGCGGCGCGGCTCGGGCGCCTTGCAGATCCGATCGAGGAGGATGGCGAGGATGACGATGGCGAGCCCCGCCTCGAAGCCCATGCCGATATTGACGGTGTTGAGCGCGCGCACCACCGGCTTGCCCAGCCCGTCGGCGCCGACGAGGGCGGCGATCACCACCATCGAGAGGCTCAGCATGATGCACTGCGTGACGCCCGCCATGATGGTCGGCAGGGCATGCGGGAGCTCGACCTTGTAGAGAAGCTGCCGCTTCGTCGCGCCGAACGCGCTGCCGGCTTCGTGCAGGGCCTTGGGAACCGCCGAAATGCCGAGATAGGTCAGGCGGATCGGGGCGGGCAGGGCGAAGATCACGGTGGAGATGAGGCCCGGCACCGCGCCGAGGCCGAAAAGCACCAGCGTCGGGATGAGGTAGACGAAGGTCGGGATGGTCTGCATCAGGTCGAGGAAGGGGCGCAGCGCCGTGTAGACCCAAGGGCGGTGCGCGGCGACGATCCCGAGCGGCACGCCGATGACGACGCAGACCAGCGTCGCGCAGAAGACCAGCGACAGGGTCTGGATCGTCTCCGTCCAGTAGCCGAGATTGACGATCAGGAGCAGCGACAGGACGGCGAAGGCGGCCAGCGCGATCGAGCGGTGGAGCAGCCACGCGCCCCCTGCCACCAGGACGATGAAGACGAGCGGCGGGATCAGCGACAGGCCGGCCGTCAGCCCGTCGATCAGCGAGCCGAGCACCAGCGAGATCGTGTCGAAGACCCCTTGCGCATGGGTCGTCAGCGCGTTGACGAAGTCGCGGAGCCAGACGCCCAAGGGGATCTTGTGCTGGGTCAGCCAGTCGAGCATGCCGGATGGTTCCTTGTGTCTCGGCTCGAAACGCGCAGGGGAGCGGTTAGCGCGGCTGGCGCGGCGCGGGAAGGGGGCGCGGGCGGTTTCGGTCCGCCCGGCCCCGAGGCGGCGTCAGCCTTTCAGCGCGGCCTCCACGGCGGCGTCGGCCGGCTGTCCGTCGAAGGTGGTGACGCCCGCGAGCCAGGGCTTCCAGGTCTCGGGGTTGGCCGCCAGCCATTTGGTGGCGGCCGCCTCCGCCGCCTCGCCGTCGTTCAGGATCGCGCCCATGATCTCGTTCTCCATCTTGAGCGAGAACACCACGTTGGCGAGAAGCTTGCCGAGGTTCGGGCATTCCGCCGACAGGCCCTTGCGCGTCAGCGTGTAGATCGTCGCCCCACCGTAGTTCGGCCCGAACACCGCGTCCCCGCCCGAGAGGTAGGAGAGCTGGAAGTTGGCGTTCATCGGATGGGGCTCCCAGCCGAGGAAGACCACGGGCTTCTCTCCGCGCGTCTGGCGGGCGACCTGCGAGAGCATGCCCTGCTCGGAGGATTCCACCAGCTCGAACTTGCCCAGGCCGAACTGGTCGGTCTCGATCATGCCGAGGATCAGGCGGTTGCCGTCGTTGCCGGGCTCGATGCCGTAGATCTTGCCGTCCAGCTGGTCGTGGAACCTGGCGATGTCGGCGAAGGACTTGAGGCCCTGGTCGTAGAGATAGGTCGGGACGGCGAGCGTGTACTTGGCGCCCTCCAAGTTGGCGCGGATGGTCTCGATCGATCCGTCCGCCTTGTAGGGGGCGAGGTCGGCCTCCATGGTCGGCATCCAGTTGCCCAGAAACACGTCGATGTCGCCGTTCTTCATGGAGGCGAAGGTGACGGGCAGGGCGAGGACGTCGGTTCGGGGCTGGTAGCCGAGGCCCTGGAGGACGGCGGAGACGGCGGCGGTGGTGGCGGTGATGTCCGTCCAGCCGACATCGGCCAGGCGCACGGTCTGGCAGCTCGCGGGATCGGCGGCCTGGGCGGCGGCCGGGGCCACGGCGCCGAGCGCAAGGGCGAAGCCGAAAAGGGCCAGGGGGCGGGACATCGTCATGGGGTATGCTCCTGTCGATGAGAGCGTCGAGCTCTTGGACGCAAGATGCGGATGCCGGTCGCTGGCCGGATCATCGATGGATGGGCCAGGCGCTATTCGAGATGCGTTCGCCTGACCTGTCAAGCTGCCTGTTGAATGTTCGTTCAATATTGTCTCTTCCGATGATCGCGATCGAACAGTTCTTCATCGACATGGCGCGGGATTGTGCATTGCGAGAATAGATCGAAGCCCATTTATGCGGAACATGCGGGCGCCACCACGCGGTGAGCGGTTTTCCGCACTGGATTGAACGATCGATCGATCTTTGCTATCGGCTGAGGTCTCCCGGAGGTGACGGATGGCTCGGATGGACAGTGTTTCGCGATTCGGCGCCGAGGACCAGCGCCGCCGTCAACTGATCGAGGCGACGATCGACGCGCTGGCCGATGTGGGCTTCGCCGCCTCCAGCCTGTCGGAGATCGCCGGGCGTGTCGGCGTCGTGCCCTCGCTCGTCTCCCACTATTTCGGAGACAAGGACGGTCTCCTCGAGGCGACGCTGCGTCATCTCGCGAGCCGGGTCTCCACCAGCGCGAAGCTGCGCCTCCAGCGCGCCGAAGGGCCGCGCGAGCGCATCCAGGCCGTGATCGACGCCAATCTCGCGCCGGAGGAGTTCGACGCGCGGACCTGTTCCGTCTGGCTCGCCTTCTGGGGGCAGGTGCTCCACTCCGCGCGCCTCAAGCGCGTACAGCGGGCCTACCAGAAGCGCATGCTCTCCAACCTGCGCTACGACCTCAAGGCGCTGTGCGGCGACGAGGACGCGCACCGCATCTCCGTCGCCATCGCCGCGGTGATCGACGGCCTCTGGCTGCGCTCCACCCTGTCGGAAGTGGCCGAGACCGACAGCCTGTCGGCCCGCGCCATCGCGACGAGCTTCGCTGACCGCGAGATCGCGGCCGCCAAGCCCCGCGAGCCCAAGCCCGCGCCGAGCCTGCGGCGGAGCGATGCCGCGCCCGTCCTAACCAGCCATGTCGGCGGCGCCTACCTGCCGTTCGACCCGGCCGCCGAGACCTTCGCGACGATCAATCCCGCAACGGGCGAGGTGCTGGCCGAGATCGCGATCGCCGGCGAGGCCGAGGTGAACCGGGCGGTCGAACTGGCGCACGAGGCGCAGCGGGGCTGGGGCGCGATGACCGGCGCCGAGCGCGGGCGCATTCTCCAGAAGGTCGCCGCGCGCCTGCGCGAGCGCAACGCCGAACTCGCCCTTCTGGAGACGCGCGACACCGGCAAGCCGATCCAGGAGACGGAGGCGGTCGATGTCCTGTCCGGCGCCGACTGCATCGAGTATTTCGCCGGGCTCGCGGCAAGCCTTTCGGGCGAGCACGTGGATCTTGGCCCCAGCGCCTTCGGCTATACGCGGCGCGAGCCGCTCGGCGTCGTCGCAGGCATAGGCGCGTGGAACTATCCGATTCAGATCGCCTGCTGGAAGGCGGCCCCGGCGCTCGCCGCCGGCAATGCCGTGATCTTCAAGCCCGCCGAGCTGACGCCGCTAAGTGCCCTCAAGCTCGCCGAGGTGATGGTCGAGTGCGGGGTGCCGGCCGGCGTCTTCAACGTCGTCCAGGGCGACGGGCGGACGGGGCGCCTCCTGTCGCGCCATCCCGGCATCGCCAAGATCTCGCTGACCGGCGAGGTCGGCACCGGCAAGAAGGTGATGGCGGATGCCAGCTCCACCTTGAAGCAGGTGACGCTGGAACTCGGCGGCAAGTCGCCGCTGATCGTCTTCCCGGATGCCGATCTCGACAACGCGGTCGGCGGCGCGCTGCTCGCCAACTTCTACTCGGCCGGCGAGGTCTGCTCCAACGGCACGCGCGTCTTCGTGCACGAGGACGTGCGGGAGGCCTTTCTCTCCAGGCTGGAGGCGCGCACCCGCGCGATGCGGGTGGGCGACCCGAAGGACCCCGCGACCCAAGTCGGCGCGCTGATCTCGGAAAGCCACATGCGCAAGGTCCTCTCCTATATCGAGGAGGGCCGGCGCGAAGGCGCCAGAGTGCTCGTCGGCGGCGAGCGCGTCGTGACGGGAGACCTCGCCAGGGGCTGCTTCGTCCAGCCGACGATCTTCGATGCCTGCACCGACGACATGCGCATCGTGCGCGAGGAGATCTTCGGGCCGGTGATGACGGTGCTCTCCTTCCGCGACGAGGACGAGGTGATACGCCGCGCCAACGACACGCCCTTCGGGCTGGCGGCGGGCGTCTTCACCTGCGACCTCGCGCGGGCGCACCGCGTGGTCGCCCGGCTGGAAGCGGGCACGACCTGGATCAACACCTACAACATCACGCCGATCGAGTTGCCCTTCGGCGGCGCCAAGCAGTCGGGCCTCGGGCGCGAGAACGGGCGCGCGGCGCTTCTCGCCCATACGGAGGTGAAGAGCGTCTACGTCAATCTCGGCTCCGTCGACGCGCCCTATTGACCGGAGGACGGATGATGAACCCGGAAAGCTTCGACTACGTCATCGTCGGCGCGGGCTCGGCCGGCTGCGTCCTCGCCAACCGCCTGTCGGAGGACGGCCGGAACACGGTGCTCCTCCTCGAGTTCGGCGGCTCGGACCGCTCGGTGCTGATCCAGATGCCGAGCGCCCTGTCGATCCCGATGAACATGAAGAAGTACAATTGGGGCTACCACTCCGAGCCCGAGCCGTATCTCGGCGGCCGGCGGATGAACTGCCCGCGCGGCAAGGTCTTGGGCGGCTCCTCCTCCATCAACGGTATGGTCTATGTGCGGGGCGCTCCGGCCGACTTCGACCGCTGGGAGCGCGAGGGGGCGGCGGGCTGGAGCTACCCGGACGTCCTTCCCTATTTCCGCAAGGCCGAGCACCGGCGGGCGGGGGGCGATCCCTATCGCGGCGACGAGGGCGCGCTCCACACGACCTACGGCGACCTGAAGAACCCGCTCTATCAGGCCTTCGTCGAGGCGGCGGGCCAGGCCGGCCACGCCATGAACCAGGACATCAACGGGGCGACGCAGGAAGGCTTCGGCCGGATGGACATGACCGTCCACGAGGGGCGGCGCTGGTCCACGGCCAACGCCTATCTGCGCCCCGCGCTCGGCCGGCCCAATCTGAAAGTGGAGACGCACGCGCTGGTGGAGCGCATCCTGTTCGACGGACGCACGGCCTCGGGCGTCGCCTACCGGGTCGGCGGGGCGGAGCGCCGCGCGCTGGCCCGGCGCGAGGTGATCCTCTCGGCCGGCTCGATCAACAGCCCCAAGCTCCTGAAGCTGTCCGGCGTCGGCCCCGCGGCGGAGCTGCGCGGACACGGCATCGAGGTCGTGGCGGACCGGCCGGGCGTCGGCGAGAACCTGCAGGACCACCTGGAGTTCTATTTCCAGGTCGCCTGCCGCGAGCCCATTACGCTCTTCTCGGCCATGTCGCCCTTCGCCAAGGGATCGATCGGCGCGCGCTGGCTCCTGACCAAGAAGGGGCTCGGCGCCACCAACCATTTCGAGAGCTGCGGCTTCATCCGCTCGCGGCCCGACATCGAGCATGCCGACATCCAGTACCACTTCCTGCCGCTGGCCGTGACCTACGACGGCAAGGGCCTGGCCTCCGAGCACGGGTTCCAGGCGCATGTCGGGCCGATGCGTTCCAAATCGCGCGGCCATGTGCGGCTTGCCTCGGCAGATCCGGCCGAGCCACCGCGCATTCTCTTCAACTACATGAGCCATCCCGACGACTGGGCGGAAATGCGCGCCTGCGTGCGCCTGACGCGCCAGATCTTCGCGCAGCCGGCCTTCGACCGCTATCGCGGCCGCCAGATCCAGCCGGGCGACCATGTGCAGACCGACGCCGAGATCGACGCCTTCGTCACCCAGCACGTGGAAAGCGCCTATCACCCGTCCTGCACCTGCGCGATGGGTGCGGCGGACGCGGCGATGACCGTCGTGGACCCGCAGACGCGCGTCGTCGGCGTCGACCGCCTGCGTGTGGTGGACAGTTCCATCATGCCCTCCATCACCACCGGCAATCTCAACGCGCCGACGATCATGATCGGCGAAAAGGCGGCGGACATCATCCGCGGCCGCGAGCCGCTGCCCCGTGCGGACGTGCCCTACCAGCGGGTGGCCTTCCTGCCCGCGCCGGCGCAAAACGTGATGTAGGCACCGCATCCGTCGGCCACGACCCTGACGGTGTGCGGAGCTATCGCGCCAAGTCTTTGCGCCGGTGGCGCACGCACAACCTCGACCCGAGCCATTCCCGTCCGGTCAAGTGCCGGCGAAATAGATGCCCGCTTCGGCGCGAAGGCAGGGCGGGCATCTGGGTCCGCAGGCCTAGTTGGACACCAGCCAGCCCGTGCGTTCGAACAGCGTCCGCGCCGTGGCGCTTTCCGCCGCCACCATCTTCGTGAAATCCTCGCCGGTCACGAAATGATCGGTCTGCGACGTGCGCGCCAGCCACTCCTTCCATTCCGGCGTCTCGCGCACCTTGGCGAGGATGTCGGCATAGTAGGCCACGGCCTCGTCCGTCACGTCCGCATTGGTCCAGATGGTGCGCGGCATCCGGTATTCCTCGACGGGAAGGCCTGCCTCGACGCAGGTTGGAATGTCCGAAAGCGCCATGTCGCCGGCGACCTTGTCGGTCTGGCTCATGCGCTCGGGCGAAAAGACGCAGAGAGGGCGGACCAGGCCGCCCCGCCACTGGCCCATGTTCTCCTGCGGGTTGTTGAAGTTCGCGGCGATGTGGGCGCCCGCCAGCTGGGTCGCCGCCTCGCCGCCCGACTTGAAGGGAATGTAGACGAAGCTCGCGCCTGTCGCGAACTCGATATGCTTGGACAGGATCTGGTCGGTGTCCTTGGACTGCGAACCGCCGACGCGCATCCCGCCGGCCTTGGCGGCAGCGATGAACTCCGCCGTGTCCTTGTAGGGTGCATCCTTGTGCGTCCACAGAAGGAACTCGTCCAAGGCCATGGCGGCGACCGGGCGCAGGTCTTCCGGCGCATAGGCCGCCTTGGTCACCATCGGCAGCAGCCATTGGTTGTTCGTGCCGAAGACGAGCTTGTGCGGGTCGTTCCCGGCGAGCTTCCCGTCGACGAAGGCTTCCGTACCTGCACCACCGCCCTTGTTGGTCACCACCACGGAGACCGGCATCAACTCGTGCTTCTGCACGATGGACTGGACGATGCGGGCGAACTGGTCCGTGCCGCCTCCGGCGCCCGATGCGACGACGAACTCGACAGGCCTCGTCGGCGCCCATTCGGCCAGTGCGGGTGCCGTTCCGGCCACGAGACAGATCGCGGTCGCGCCCCAAAGCGCCTTGGTGAACGTATGGTTCATGCTCTTCCTCCCTTGGTGGTTTCTGGATGAGGCTTGCGCGTTCGGGTCAGGCCAGCGCCGCCTGCGGGCTGGGCTCGGCATCGGCCGCGCCGAAGAAGAGCGCGTCCTGGCGCCGGCGCAGGGTCAGCAGCGTGCTTTCCGCCGGTTCGATGTCGGCCAGCGTGATTTCGACACCCGCCGGAAGGTCGCGCAGGAGGCGGCGTCCGGACAGGAGGTAGTAGGGGGCTGCGCGGGAAGAGGCCAGCGGAGCCGCCGGCACGAGTTCGGGGCCGACGCCCTGGATCGTGTGGTGATGCCCCTCGGCGACGAGACGGGTTCCCGCCACCAGCGCCAGCGTGGTGCGGCCAACGAGATCGACAACCGGCGTCGGGCTCCCTGCGACGCTCACCCCGTTGATCACCGCGTCGAGCAGGCTGATCGGCGCCTCGATTCCCAGGAGATGACGCGGGATCCAGATCATCGCGGCATCGCCGCCCCGGCTCATCGTATGGCCTTTTCCGGCAAGGACGGCCCAGGTTTCGGTGTCTTCGCATCGTACGGTCACGAAGACACCGCCGGCGAAGGACACGTCTCCCGGCCCCCGCAGAGCGTTGAAGACATCGAGGCGGCGCGTGCCTTTCAGCAGCCCGCCACAATCGCGCGTCTCGAAAAGGCTGGCCACTTCCTCGATCCGCGCGATCGGCACGTGAAAGCCGGGAACGTCGGGCGTCAGGCCTGTCGCGTTGGCGACCACCGCCAGTTCGCAGAGGTCGGGCACCGCGCGCTGGGGAAGCTGGTGGGCCAGAGCGGCGCGCCGTGAGACCACCTCCGCCACCGCGCCGTCGCCAAGGCGCGACACGACGGAGAAGCCAGGCACCGCAGCGAAGCGGCCTTCGCTGGCAATGCCTTCGCCGTCCTCATCTAGAACGAAATCGTATTCGCTCGACTTGCCGGCCGCCAGAATCGGCAGACCCAGCGTCTCGGCCCAGGTGACCAGCGCGATCAGCAGCGCCGGCTGGTCGCCGTCCACCGGCGTGCACACGAGACCGCGCTCACGGGCCGCATGGGCGAGGTAGGGGCCGACCACGGAGTCGGTCTCCTTGGTCACCAGGGCGACATGCCGGCCTGCCTCCAGCGCTGCCATGGCGTGGGCGGCGCCGGCCTCCGGGTGGCCGCTCGCCTCCACAACGATATCGACGGGGAGGGCGAGAACGTCGGCAAGCCGCGCGCTCGCGACACAGAGGCCGGCATCCCAGGCCGCCCGGGCCTCCGCCGCAGTCCGACAGGCGGCGATGTCCGAGGCGTTCCAGCCGGTTGCGAGGAAGGCTTCCACGGCTCGATCGACGCTTGTGTCCACCGCGATGCGAACGTTGAGGAGCGCCATTCGGCGTCCCTGGCCTAGCAGTGACCGACCAAAGGCGCCCGCGCCGACGAGAAGGGCCTCGACCGGTCGCTCCGCCCTGGCAAAGCGCGAATGGCTGTTCATCGATGACCTCGTTTCAAGTCGTCTCAACAGAAGGGACGTTTGGCGTACCGCTTCATGCTGAATTTGGTATACCAAGCGAACAGGTCGCTGGCGCCCCGTCAACCCGCTTTCGTTGCTGCAGCGCACAGGTGCGATCTTGCCAGACTCGAGGGCTTGACGACTTCCAGCGATGGATCGATCGTCGGCCTTTGATGAACATCGCGACGACGATTCCACTTCCCCCGATCTCGCTGCCCGAGCCGCTGGCGGATCTCGTGGTGGAGCGTTTGCGCTCGCTGATCGTTACCGAGGAACTGGAAGCGGGGACACGCTTGCGCGAGCGGCAACTCGCCGAGCGACTGGGCGTCTCGCGCACGCCGCTGCGCGACGCGCTCAAGGTGCTGGCAGCCGAGGGGCTGGTGCGGATCGAGCCGAAGCGCGGCGCGATGGTGCGCCATCCTTCGCCTGCCGAGATCGAAGAGAAACTGTCGGTGCTCGCGGTTCTCGAGGGATTTGCCGGAGAATGTGCGGCGCGGATGGCGACAGACGCCGAAATCTCGGCGATTGGGCGCCTGCAGGACGAACTGACCGCAGCCTTCGAACGACAGGACCGCGCCGATTACTTCCGTATCAACCAGGATATCCATCGGTCGATCGTGGCGGCCGCACGCAACGAAACTCTGGCGGCCGTCCACATGCAGTTGAACGCCCAGCTTGCCTTCTACCGCTGGAAGGGCAGTGCCGATCTCGAACTCTGGAACACCGCGATCGCCGAACACGCGACGCTGCTCGAGCTACTGCAGAACCGCGACGCGACCGGCCTCGCCGAAGCCCTTCGCACCCACGTGGCCAGCACCTGGCGCGAGATGCGACGCCGTCCGTCCCCAGCCTAGCTGGACGCGAAACGGCCCGTCGCAGAGAAGGGCACCCTCTTGAAGGGCATCTTGCGGCACCGAGGAGGGGAAGGCCGAGTTCCGGCGTCCGTTTCCGGCCGTTCCTTTCGGTTGCACCCAAAGAACGCAGGGCCGGCGAACGATTGCTTGAGCCGGCCCTATTCCGATCGGGTCGGTCCACGTACCATCCCGTCTCTTCAAGGAATCGGGGGGGTGCATGCGTCTGGAGAACCGGGTTGCCCTGGTGTTCGGTGCGGGATCGGTCGGCGAGGGCTGGGGCAACGGCAAGGCCGCAGCCGTCGCCTATGCGCGCGAAGGGGCGAAGGTCGTCTGCGTCGACGTCCAGCCGGCCGCCGCCGAGGCGACGGCCGCGATCGTCGCGGCGGAGGGCGGAGCCGCGCTGGCGCTCGGCGCCGACATCACCAGATCCGACGAGATCGAGGCCTGTGTCGCTCGCGCGATGGCGGAGTTCGGAGCGATCGATATCCTGCACAACAATGTCGGGATCAACCTGCCCGGCGGCGCGGCGGATGCGAGCGAGGAATCCTGGCGCCGCGTGATGGACGTCAACGTCACCGGGGTGTTTCTGGCCTGCCGCGCGGTGCTTCCCATCATGGAACGGCAGGGGCGCGGTGCGATCGTCAACATCTCTTCGCTCGCCTCCATCCGATGGACCGGCTACCCCTACGTTTCATATTATGCTTCCAAGGCGGCGTTGAACCACTTCACGCGCGCCATCGCGATCGAATACGCGGCGCGCGGTATCCGGGCGAACACGATCCTTCCGGGCGTGATGGACACGCCGCATGTCGTCCAGCAGATCAGCGGCTATCACGCCGATCTCGACGAGATGCGCCGCAAGCGCGCGGCGGTCCCGCCGATGAAGCGGCAAGGCGACGCCTGGGATATCGCCTGGGCGTCTGTATTCCTGGCATCCGATGAAGCTCGGTACATCACCGGGATCGAACTCCCAGTGGATGGCGGAATGCACGCGGCGGCTCCAGGAAGCATCTCCTGACGGCGTCCACAATATGGACCTATCTGTAGAATTTCTGCCTCTCTACTCTTCGACAGACTTGCTTTCGAACTTGAGTTCGTTTGTGATCTAGCTCTGGAACGGCACATAAGATCCACATGATGGACCGCCGATTCCGAGGGAGAGCAGCCGGTTCAGGCACGCGACGGTTCGAATCCATTCGGGATCGTCGCTCCGCCCCATCGAGGCGTCGTTCCACGGCGCGCCGGCTGCAAGGGGAGGAGACATCATGTCGATCGCGTCCGAAGGCGTCGCCACGCTCGACGCGCCCGATCTCGACGGCGCGCTGCGCCGCGGCTCGGGCCTCATGCGGCCGGTGGAGGCGGTCGCCGCCGTGCTGCTCGTCCTCATCGTCGGGCTGCTCTTCGGCGGCGTCGTCTCGCGTTACGTCTTCCACCGTCCGGTCATCTGGATCGACGAGGTCGCCTCCATCTCCTTCCTGTGGCTGGCGATGCTGGGCGCGGCCATCGCGATCGATCGCGCCGAGCACCTGCGCCTCACCATCTTCCTGTCGATGATGCCGGCGCGCTGGCGCCCCGTCGCCGAGACGCTGGCGCTGGTGCTGGTCGCGACCTTTCTCGCCGCCCTCGTCTGGCCGGCGGTGGACTATGCGATCGAGGAATCCTGGGTCACCTCGGCGGCGCTCAACATTCCCTTGTCCTGGCGCGTCTCGGCCATCCCGTTCGGCATCGGGCTGATGCTGCTCCTTGTCCTCGGCCAGCTCTGGAAAGCCCGGGCGCCGGTCCGCGTTCTCGGCTGCGCCGCGGTCGTCGCCCTTGTCTGCGGCGCGCTGTGGCTCGCCGGGGCGGACCTTCGCGCGCTGGGCTACGGCAATATCGTGGTCTTCCTCGTCGGCTTCGTCGCCCTGTTCCTGGCGCTCGGCGTGCCGATCGCCTTCTGCTTCGGCCTCGGCGCGCTCGCCTTTCTCACATTCACCTCCAACGTGCCGGTCTTCGTGGTGATCGGGCGCATGGACGAAGGCATGTCGGCGCTGATCCTGATCTCGGTGCCGATCTTCGTGCTTCTCGGCTGCATCCTCGACGCGACGGGCATGGGCAAGGCGATCGTCGATTTCCTCGCCTCCATGCTCGGCCACGTGAAGGCCGGCATGAGCTACGTGCTCCTCGGCTCTCTCTTCCTCGTCTCGGGCATTTCGGGGTCCAAGGTCTCGGACATGGCGACCGTCGCGCCTGCGCTCTTTCCCGAGATGAAGCGACGCGGTCACAAGCCCAAGGAGATGATCGCGCTCCTTTCCACCGGCGCCGCCATGGCCGACACGGTGCCGCCCTCGATCGTGCTCATCGTGCTCGGCTCGGCCGCCGGCGTCTCCATCGCCGGGCTCTTCACCTCCGGCTTCATCATCGCCATGGTGCTCCTTGCGGTGCTCGTCGGCCTCGCCCGATGGAAGGCGCGGGGCGAGGTGATGGACGGCATCCGCCGCGCGCCGATGAGGGCGATCGGCAAGGCGGCGCTCGTCGCCGCGCCCGCCCTCGTCCTGCCCTTCCTGATCCGCTCGGCGGTGGGCGGGGGCGTGGCCACGGCGACGGAAGTGTCGACGCTCGCCGTCCTCTACGCCATGATCATCGGCATGGTGCTCTATGGCGGCATCGGCCCGCGCAAGATCTACGCCATGCTGGTGGAGACAGCCGCCCTGTCCGGCGCGATCCTCCTGATCCTCGGCACCGCCTCGGCCATGGCCTGGACGCTGACGCAAACCGGCTTCGCCACGCACCTCGTCGCCATGGTCTCCGACCTTCCCGGCGGCTGGATGACCTTCATGCTGGTGTCGATCGGCGTCTTCATGCTGCTCGGCTGCATCCTGGAGGGCCTGCCGGCCATCGTCCTGATGGCGCCGATCATGTTTCCGGTGGCCCGCTCGCTCGGCATCAACGACGTCCATTATTCCATGGTCATCGTCACGGCCATGAACATCGGTCTCATGGCCCCGCCCATCGGCATCGGCTTCTACATCGCCTGCAAGATCGGCAACGTCTCGCCCGACGAGGCGATGGGCGCGATCTGGCCCTATATCGGCGCGCTGGTCGTGGGCCTCCTCCTGATCGCCGCCTTTCCGATCCTGTCGACCTTCGCGCTCTGAACGCGCCGACCCCATCCGCCATCAACGATAAAAACGGGAGGACTAGACCCATGCGCATGAACCGCCGCCAATTCGTCGTCGGCGCGGTCGCCACCGGCGCCGTAACGAGCTTCGCCATCCGCACCCGGCCGGCCCATGCCGCCGAGTTCACCTACAAGTTCGCCAACAACCAGGCGCTGACGCACCCGACGAACGTGCGCGCGCAGGAGGCCGCCAGGAAGATGCAGGAGGAATCGGGCGGCCGGTTCGAATTGCAGATCTTCCCGTCCTCGCAGCTCGGCGCGGACACGGACATGCTGAGCCAGGTGCGCTCGGGCGGCGTCGAGTTCTTCTCGCTCTCGCCCCTCATCCTCTCGACGCTCGTGCCGAACGCGGCGCTCAGCGGCATCGGCTTCGCCTTCCCCAATTACGACGCGGTGTGGCCCGCCATGGACGGCGAGCTCGGCACCTATGTGCGCGGCCAGATCGCCGAGCGCGGCCTCGTCACCATGGACAAGATCTGGGATAACGGCTTCCGCCAGATCACCTCGTCCAAGGGCCCGATCAACACGCCGGCCGACCTCGAAGGCTTCAAGATCCGCGTGCCGGTCTCACCGCTCTGGACCTCGATGTTCTCCGCCTTCGGCTCGGCGCCGACCTCCATCAACTTCGCCGAGACCTACGCCGCGCTGCAGACCGGCGTCGTGGACGGCCAAGAGAATCCGCTCGCGATCCTCACGACCCACAAGGTCTACGAGGTGCAGAAATACTGCTCCACCACCAACCACATGTGGGACGGGTTCTGGATCCTCGGCAACCGCCGCGCCTGGCAGAGTCTGCCGGACGAACTCAAGGAGATCGTGGCCAAGAACTTCAACGCGGCGGGTGAGCAGCAGCGCCAGGACGTGATGGAGCTCAACGCCGGCCTGCGCGGCGATCTCGAGGGCCACGGCATGGTCTTCAACGAGCCCGACACGGCCCCCTTCCAGGCCAAGCTCAACGAGGCCGGCTTCTATGCCGAATGGAAGGGCAAGTTCGGCGAGGACGCCTGGGCCATCCTCGAGAAGGCCGTCGGCAAGGACCTCGGCTGACGGGACGGGAGGCAGGAGCGATGCGGCGCATGGATCCATCGGCCGGGCAGGGAGGCGAGGGCGAGAGGACCCTGGTTCCCGCCTCCGGCGCCCAGGCGGTGGACCGGGCGCTCGCGCTCCTCTCCCTCGTCGGGCGCGAGGCCGAGCGCGGCATCGCCCTGTCCGAGATCGTCGAGGCGAGCGGGCTGAACAAGCCGACCGCCCGCCGCCTTCTCGTCGCGCTGATGCGCTCACGCCTCGTCGAGCAGTCGGAAACGACGCGGCGCTACTACCTGTCGGACGAGGTCTACGTGCTCGGCGTCCTCGCCTCGAGTCGCTACAGCCTCCTCGATGTGGCCATGGAGAGCCTGCGGACGCTGGCCCAGGCATCGGGCGACACGAGCTTCCTGTCGATGCGCCGGGATGCCCACGCCGTATGCCTTCATCGCGAGGAAGGCGCCTATCCCGTGCGCTCCCACGTCCTCCAGGCGCGCGACCAGCACCCGCTGGGCGTCGGGGCAGGATCGCTCGCGCTGCTTTCGTCTCTGCCTGACGCCGAGATCGCCGAGATCCTCCAGCGCAACGCGCCGATCCTGGCGGAGCGCTATCCCGGCTGCTCGCCCGACGAGCTCCGCGAGGGCGTGCGCCGCACCCGCCAGGATGGCTACGCCTTCAATCCCGGCCTCGTAGTGGCCAGCTCCTGGGGGATCGGGCAGGCGGTGATGTTCCCGGACGGGCGCGTCGCCGGCGCCCTGTCGATCGCCGCCATCGACAGCCGGCTCCAGCCGGACCGCCGGGCGGAACTCGCCTCCCTCCTGCGCGCCGAGACCGCCAAGGTCGAGGCCAAGCTCGCCCGCCTGTTCTCGCGCGAGCGGGCCCGGCCCGCCTCCTTCCCGCGGCGCGAACCCGCCGCCGTCTCATCCGCTAGGGAATCCCATCATGTCTGAACCGCAGATCGTCGGCTGGGCCCATTCGCGCTTCGGCAAGTCGGAGGCGCCCGACACGCGCGCGCTGATGGCGGAGGTCGCGCTTCCCGCCATCCACGATGCCGGCCTGTCGCCCGACGACGTCGACGGT